>DASVSZ010000028.1:0-96947 GCA_036387855.1 Allosphingosinicella sp.
TTGTCGAGCGCCTCTGGTGCCGGCTCAAGGATTGGCGGCGCATCGCAACCCGTTATGACAAGCTCGCCGCCAACTACCATTCCGGCGTCTTCCTCGCCGCCATCATCACCTTCTGGTGCTGATTGAGTCCGGAGCCTAGGCCGCCCCGCTTCTTCCGGAATAGGCGCGGACGAACAGTGCCTGCCAATCCTCGATCGTGGTCGACTCCAGTTGCGTCCAGGTCTGCTCGACCTTGGTAGGCCCGGCCTGCGCGCCATCCAGGCTGTCGCCGAACACATGCGCGACATGGGCCGGATCGTCACCATCCTGGGGGATCAAGGGCAGCATGAAATTGGAACTCCTGGAGCGAATCTAACTTGATTCCGCATTGCCGGCAATGTCCAGCACGCGCCAACCGGGCTCGACGGAGCGTCGTCAGGGATCGACGGGCGCGTGCCACCGCGACCAGACCTTCCTCTGGCGCGACGGGCAGGCATTGTGGCCGGGGCTTCACCATGGAAGGGGGCGCTCATGGCGAAGCTCTATTTCTACTATGCGTCGATGAACGCCGGCAAATCGACCCTGCTGCTCCAGGCGGACTTCAACTATCGCGAGCGCGGCATGCGGACCATGTTGTTCACCGCCGCGATCGACGATCGCTACGGCCGGGGCAGGATCGCGTCGCGGATCGGGCTCGAAGCGCAAGCGCACCTGTTCGCACCGGGCACGGACCTCCATGCCGAAGTTGCGGTGGAGCATGACCGGGGGGCGCTCGCCTGCGTGCTGATCGACGAGGCGCAGTTCCTGAGCCGCGACCAGGTCTTTCAGCTTGCCGCCGTGTGCGACGATCTTCGCATCCCGGTGCTCGCTTATGGCCTGCGCACCGACTTCCAGGCGAACCTGTTCGAAGGCAGCAAGTGGCTGCTCGCGCTCGCCGACACCCTGTCCGAGATCAAGGCGATCTGCGCCTGCGGCCGCAAGGCGACGATGAACCTGCGGCTGGACGGCGCGGGCGATGCGGAGCGCGACGGCGCGCAAACGGAGATCGGTGGCAACGAACGCTATGTCGCGGTCTGCCGCCGGCATTTCATCGAGGGGCGGTGGGGATGACCCACCTGCCGGTCCCCAAGCTCATCCCGTCATGCCAGCAGTTCCCGTCATGCCAGCACACCCGTCATGCCAGCGAAGGCTGGCATCCATGCTGACTCCGCTTGGACCCCAGCCTTCGCTGGCGTGACGGAAGTCTGTTAGTCCGACGGCGAGCCCCGTTCGCGCTTCTGCGCCGCCACCATCTCCGCGACGTCGGCCAGCAGCGCCTTCGCATCGTACACGATCCCGTCCTTAATCGTGTAGCGCACGCCGCCGACCCGCTCGACCTTGCCGTCCGCGCCGAGCCGCTCGAAGCCGGTGCCGTACAGCGTCTTGAAATTGTGCAGCGGGTTTTCCGGCACGATCACCAGATCGGCGAGCATTCCCTTCCGCACGATCCCGATCGGCGGCTCCACGCCCCTGGGATCGTAGATCGCGTGCGCGCCGTTGGTGGTGGCCGCCTGGATCACTTCCAAGGGCGAAAAGCCCGCCTCCTGCAGCATCTCCAGTTCCTGGACGTAAGCGAAGCCCCAGGTCTGGTAGATGTACCCCGGGTCCGAGCCGGTCGTGACTCGCCCGCCCATATTCTTATAGTCGTTCATCAGCCGCATGTAGGGGCCGTAGAAGCGGCGCCAGGCGACCTCCCTGGCGGTCGTCCATTCATACCAATAGCTGCCGTGATTGACCCGGCTCGGCCGATAGAAATCGTAGAGCGACGGCAAGGTGTAACGATCGTGCCAATCGGCGTTGCGGGCGCGCATCAGGTCGCGGGACGCGGAATAGATGTTCAGCGTCGGATCGAAGATCACCCCGCGGGCAAGCTGGCCTTCCAGATAGGCCCGCCATTCCGGCCCGCCCGGCTCCACGATCTGATCGGTGAAGTTGGCGATCTCGGCGAAGCGGCTCTGCTCGTCGGTCATATTGTAATCGGCGGGGTAGCGCGGCAGCCGACCGTCCTTCAGCAGGCTCTCGAAATGACCGTAGAAGTGGGTAACGGTGCCGAGCCCGAGCTCGCCGGCGATGCGGGCGTTGACTTCGGCAACCCCGGTCTGGCCGAGATGGGCAACGGTGCCGAGCCCCCGCTTGCGCGCTTCGTCGATCGCGGCGGCGGTGACGGCGCCGGGTTTGTCGTTGAAGAACTTGACCCCGTCATAACCCGCCTCGGCCGCCCAGCGCACCCAGGCGCGGGCCTGCTCGGGCGTATCGACGTCGCCGCCGTTCCAGGCATCGCCGAGCACGGCATAAGCGAACAAGCGCGGCGCGACGATGCTGTTGGCGGCGCTGCGGGCCTTGTCCGACAGCGACGCATTCGGCCGGCCGAAATAGAGCGACACGCCCCGCACGCTGGTGACGCCATGGGCCAGCCACAGCTTGTAGCCGTAACTCGGATCAGCCGCCTTGCCCGGATCGCCATTATGGCCGTGCGTATCGACAAAGCCGGGCAGCACGAACATGCCGGTCGCGTCGATCTCCCGCTCTACGTTGCGCGGCTCGCGGTTAGCGGCGAGCGGCAAGCCCGGCGTTCCGGCCCCGCGTATCTCGGCGATCCGATTGCCCGCGACCACGATGTCCACCGGCCCGCGCGGCGGCGCACCGCTGCCGTCGATCAGGGTGACCCCGCGAATGACAAGCCGTCGGTAAGGCCCCACGCCCTCATCCGCCCGCCGGTCCGGCACCGGCCGCATTTCGGGCGCGGGCTCGGCGGCGGGTAATCCGGAGCCAAGCGCCAGCGAACATGCGGCCGCCGCTACCGCCAGGATCCTGATCAACCGCATAAGCTCTCCAGCGGCTCACCAAGCAGCCGCTCGGGCAGGTTAGCCGTTCGGCGGCGCCGGGCAAGGCGGAGGTTTGTCGTCTCACCAGGTCGTGGTCAGGCATTCCGTTGATTCAGCGCCACCACCATCGCCTCTCCACTGCGCACCGATGCCGCTTATTCGCGCGAGGCGCGGATCGGACTGAACGCCATAGCCGCGCTGCTCGCCCGGGCCGATCGTGAAGCGCGAGGACAGCATCCCGCCCTGATGAATGCGAAACGCCTTCATTTTGGGCGACGCATTCCGGATCGTGTAGGCGATCGCACCGGGCGCGACGTCTTGAGAGCCGACGATCCGGAGCATCGAGCAGTTGCTGATCACGAGTTCCAGCTCGTCCCTGCATTTGAGCCCTCGCCGCTTCACTTCATCGTTGATCGACGGGTAGCTTTGCTGGACCGACACATAGTGCGCCAGCGCCATGCACAGCTTACCGTCGGCAACCGCCTGGATCGCGACCGGGTCCATCTTGCGGATCGAGCGCGGCGATGCGCTCGCCGGTCCGGCACCGAAGCCGAGCGCAAGGGCGGAGAAAGTGAAGCCTGCCAGTCGCATTGCGCGTCTCCCCTCGACGATGTGATCAAGCCTTGCCGAGCGCGTAGGGCTCGTAAGAGCCATCGGCCGTGCGACAGTAGATTTGGCCCGAGATCGTCGCATTGCCGGAGTCGCCCGACAGCGCCGATGAGGTCTGCCTGCAGACGCGTGGAGCCGTTCCAAGATCGGGTGAGACCCGCTGCGCGCCATTCACCTCAAAGCTGACCGGAACCAGGCTTTGCGTCACGTTGATATCTTGGGCTTGGCTGGCGATGCGCATTTCCTTGCCATTCTCGTCCCGGAAGCTGGCCCAATGGACCTGTCCATCGCCGGCCGCCGCCGCCGCGCGCTGAGCTTCGATGATGCGGTCCTGCCGCTTGGCCGCCGCGACCAGAACCGCGCAGGCCGCAGCCCCAGCCCCGGCGCCGATCGCGGCGCCTTCGCCCCGATTGCGCCGCCCACCGATCAGCGCGCCCAACAGCGCGCCGCCGAGCACCGCGCCGATGCATTTGCCGATCGCCTTGGACACTTCGCTCTTGGCCGGCTTGGGTCCCTTTGCCGCGATCGCCGGCGCGGTGATCAAGGCCAATGCCGTCAGCATCGTGGCCCACCATCTCAGTCTCGGCATTTCAACATCCCCCAGTTCAGCCGGTCACTTCGGCCATTTGAAATCTCAGATCCTTGCTGTTGCCGACCTGATCGACCAGCGGGTCGAACACGCGGCCGGTGGCCCGCCCCCGCGTGATCACGAGCTCGAAATTGCGCAGGCCCGAGAAGGGCAGTTCGGCGACGAACTCCGGCTCCCCTCCCGCCTTGGCGGACCACAATTGGGAGAAGCCGCTTCCGTCCCCCGTGATCTTGCAGTCACCGTTTCCGTCACAGGCCGCGCTGCCGTTGAGCGGCGTCGCGGCCTCCTGCTCGTTCATCACGACAATCCAGCTGTTGGTCAGCCGGCCACTGCGATCGACGGCGATCCGCGCTCGAACCGGAAAGTCGGTCGCGCCATATTGGATCGTGCCGGCGAAGTTGCGGACGCTCGTCGGCGCGGGCGCCAGGTTGGTCGGTGCGGCGGACGACCAGCTCGTCAGCCGCCCCCGCGAGCCAAGCAGGAAGGCGTCCATGTAATCGCGGCTTGCGCCCGGGCCGACGAGCGCGACCGCGACTTCGGCCATGCCAAGATCGAGATCGGCGCGTTTCGCGGCTTCGAAACCCGCCCGGCGCGACGCCTCCGGGTCGGCGCTGGCGGGTATGGATCGGAGCGCGGCCGGAGCAAGGAGCACCAGTCGCGGCGCGCCCGCCGCCGAATCCAGCAGGCGGGTGGCGGCTTTGAGCGAACGGACGGCCGAACTGCCTTCGAAGCTCTCAGCCGCGCGGCCCGGCTTGTCGGGCGCGGACAGCGAGGCGCGGCGGACGGCGCCTAGAAGTTGGGCCTGGAAGGCTTCGGCTTGAGTCTTGATCTCGTTAGGCTTGCCGGAGGCGAAGAAAGTATCGGACGCGCGCTTGGCCGTCGAGGCGCCGCTGGTCAGCTGCGCCACTTCCTCCGCCGTGACCGCAGGGGCGCAGCCAGTGAACACCAGGCGCGGCGCCGATCCATCGCTCGGCGTCACAAACAACGAGACGCGCTCGCGCGGGGCAAGCGAGCCGAGTTCCACCGCCTGGATCGGGTCGGCCACGGCAACGACCGAGTCGATCAGCCCGGGGTTCTTGGTGCGGAATTCGGCAGCTTCCGCCCGCACAACGCTTTGTTCGTCGATCACGATCGCGGTCTGGCGCAGCGGCCGGGTCAGCCCTTCGACGTCGCAGGCCGCTTCGAACTTGACCGGCGCCTGCGATCCACCGGCGACTTTCGCCTCGTCACCGCCGCCACAGGCCGTCAGCGACGCCAAGGCGGTGAGGGAGGCTGCCAATGCCGGCCGGGTCATGCGATGGTCCCGGATCATGCGAGATGGTACTTGAGCGGGAGGTCCTTGGCGGCCCATTCACCGGCGCTGATCTCGACAAAGCGCTGTTCCGTCGAAACCTCCCTGTCCGGGTAGAGATACTTCACTTTCGGATGATTGCGCGACAAACGCGCCCGATAGTCCTTTAGGATTGCAGCTACTTCCTCGTCCTTGTTGCGGACCAGCTGGAACAGCCGCCGATTGGCGACGTGGTTGGGCGACACTTCCTGCGCGATCGCCCGTTTGCCGAGCCGCTCCACATCCGCCGCGGCTTTCTGGTCGAGCCGATTGATTTCGTCAGCGACATCGCGGCGGAATGCGCGATCATATTCGGCGCGCTTGGCATCGGAACGCCGCTTCACGCTCGGATAATCCGGGATCTCGTCGTGCGTGACATAGGCCCATGCCGCGCCCACCAGGTAGACGATAACGTTGCCAGCTATCATGAACGACAAGGAACCGAGCAGGCTCGGCGGCTCGGAGCCGAGCAGGATCGCATTGTTGATACGCGGCAGGATGTAGAAATATCGCGCGCCAAGCACCGCGCCGAGCGCGATCAGAAGCAGCACCGTCCCGATTCCGAGCATGCGCCAGCCCTGGAGGCGCAACACGCGGTCGTGCGGGCCGAAGAAATAGTCCCACTGCCGAAGCAAGGTGCCGTGCAGGTGCGCGGCCCAGCCGATGGCGAGCGCGACCAGGCCGGTGATCCCCGTCGCCAGGAATGGCGAGCTGATATAGGGGACGGACATGAAGCTCTCGAAGTTCACGAACAGTTCGAGCAGCACGACGACGGTCAATCCCGCCCCGTATAGCAAAGGGCTGACCATGCGCGGCTTGCGGCCGCCCTGTTCGGCCCGCATCAACTCGTAGTCCTGCGTCAGCTGTTCGGCTTCGGCTTTGAGCGGAGCATGGTTGACATAGAATTCGTTCAGCCGGCGATGCTTGTCGCGCGCCGCCTTGTGGCGGACCTGATCCACCTCGCATTCCAGCAGGACGGACGGCACGTTGCGCACGGAGTCAGCCTCGAAACGACTGCGGGCGGCAGCGATCGCAGCATGCCGACGCGACGCAATGAAGCGGCTGTACCAGCTGCTCATGTTGGGAGTGAGCCCGGCCGGGGCCTGGTCGAGATCGTCGGTCAACCGGACGACGCCGTGCTCCGACAGTTCCTCCATGTCGGACCGGACATCGAGCCACGCGACCGCTTCGCTGTTCGGGCCGAGATCGATCGACTGATATTCAAGGATTTCAGGAGGTATGTCGCCCGGCCGGGGCGGCTCGCCGCGCGCCCGGCGGGCGGCGGCTTCCTGTTCTGCGATACTAGCCATGACATACCCCCGTTTGTCGTGCCGCTCACCCCAAGGGGGCTGCGATGCGGCGTTTCTGATTGCTGAGCGGAATGATGAGTCGCGCTTTCTGCGCGATTGCTACTTTGGTTTGAACGGCCGCCGGCCCGGCAACGCTGAGCTGCTTGCGCCTTGGTATCGGGGCGGCGACGGGCTTGCGGGACCGCGGCGGCGGCGCGACCAGCCCGGTTCGCTCGGTCAGCGCGACCGCCTCGAATTCCCGACGCTTGAGCGGCTTGGCACAGGTCTCGACCGCGCTGGCCCGACCCGCGCAGAAGCGCGGCGTTTGTTGCGACAGCCAGGATGCGACCGGCTCCGTGCGTGCGCCGATTACGAACTCGACGCGGCGGTTGAACGCCATCCCAGCTTCGCTGTGATTGGATTCGATCGGAACCGCTTCCCCGAAGCCGACGCGCCAGAGCGCAACTCCGCCGACGCCCAGTCCGACCAGCCGCCGGGCGACGCTGTCCGCCCGTTCGACCGATAAATTGTAGTTATAATCCTCGCCGCCACGGTCGTCAGCGTGACCAGCAACGAACATCGCGACGTCCGGGACCTCGTTTCGCAGCGATACCGCGATGAGTTCGAGCGCGGCTTGGGCTTCCGGCCTCACGCGGCTGCTCGCCGTGTCGAAGAAGGACCGCTCGGGAAAGATGATGCGCAGCAGCGGCATGCCGCTGTCGAACCCCGCCGGCAATTGATCGCGCGGCAGAACATATTGGCGAAAGACCGGTCGCTCTTCGGGAGGCAGCACTTCGGCCAGCCGCTCCAGACGGCGAACCCGGTCCGCATGTTCAAGGCAGATCGTGTCCTTCCAGTCGAGGATCTGGATCGTGCCAGTTGGCGTGGCGACCGACCGGCCCACGGAGGGCGGATCGGTGCAGATCGGCGCGGGGCGCTGCGCATCGGCGCGTGTGAACGCTCCGCTCACAACGAGCAGCCAGAGCGCCGCGAATCGTTTGACCCCCCAAGTCATTGAAACAGAGTAAAACGGCGACGCCGAAGTGCAGCCTTGCGACTGCTCCGAAATGGGCTGAAACTGATCCGTTATGGAGGAAGCTGGCTGGCTGGCCTCAGGCTAGGCCCAAAGCTTGCCAGGGAAACCTGCCTCCCG
This sequence comes from Allosphingosinicella sp., assembly GCA_036387855.1. Lineage (GTDB taxonomy): Bacteria > Pseudomonadota > Alphaproteobacteria > Sphingomonadales > Sphingomonadaceae > Allosphingosinicella. The sequence goes on from DASVSZ010000028.1 coordinate 7,814, forward strand.
CATTCATAGCGCATTCAACGCGGAACCGTTACGGGCCTGTTCGGAAACTCAAGGCGTATCAACATGTTCTCCCGTCTCCTCCTCATTCTGGCCGCCCTCGGCCCGCTTCTTATTCCCCTACCGGCGGAATCGCGACCGCGCGATCGGGAGCAGGAGAGTGCGTGGCGGGGCATGCAGGAAGGGCGGTTCCTGTCGCTGCGCCGGATCGAATCGATGATCGTGCCGCGCATGGGCGGGGCCGATTATCTCGGGCCGGAGCTTGATGCGGGGGCGGGCCGCTACCGGCTCAAGTTCATGCGCGGCGGGCAGGTGATCTGGGTCGATGTCGATGCGCGCACCGGGCAGGTGATCGGGCAATCGCGCTGACCGCGCTGGCGGGCCGAGCCACCCGCCCCTCCTCCGGCTTCGCCCGGCGCCGGCCTCCTTGCGCCGCCGCAATGAAACCATCACAGTTGGCGCTGGTTGAACGGTCAAGCTTCGAGGGAGAGTAGGTCGATATGCGGGTCCTGATCGTCGAGGACGAACCCAATCTCGGGCGGCAGCTGCGCGCCACGCTGGAAGGCGCCGGCTATGCGGTCGATCTCGCGACCGACGGCGAGGACGGCCATTATCTGGGCTCCACCGAGAGCTACGATGCGATCATCCTTGATCTGGGGCTGCCGGAAGTGGACGGGCTGACCGTGCTGGACCGCTGGCGCAAGGAGGGCATCAAGGTGCCGGTGCTGGTGCTGACCGCGCGCGACAGCTGGTCGGACAAGGTTGCGGGGCTCGATGCGGGCGCGGACGATTATCTCGCCAAGCCGTTTCAGACCGAGGAGCTGATCGCCCGGCTTCGCGCGCTGATCCGCCGCGCGTCCGGCAACGCATCGACCGAGATGAATGCAGGCGACGTGAGGCTGGACACCCGATCGGGCAAGGTCACGCTGAACGGCGAGCCAGTGAAGCTCACCGCGCAGGAATATAAATTGCTGTCCTACCTGATGCACCACAAGGGCAAGGTCGTCTCCCGCACCGAACTGATCGAGCATATCTACGACCAGGATTTCGATCGCGATTCCAATACGATCGAGGTGTTCGTAACGCGCATCCGCAAAAAGCTCGGCCAGGACGTGATCACCACCATCCGGGGCCTGGGCTATTCGCTGGAGGAGCCGCGGGCGTGAGCCGGCGCAAGCCTCGCGGTTCCCGGTTCAGCTTGCATTCGGGCCCGGGCGCGATCTGTGCGGGGCGTGGCTCCTGACACGGCGTTCGGGGCGATGGAAGGGCTGGATTGAACAAGCCATTCGCCTCTGACCAACTGGTGCCGGCGACCGGCGCGCGCAGTCGCGGCACCGGCTCGCTGACCCGGCGCATGATCGGCATCGCGGCGATCTGGATCGTCGTGCTGCTGGGCGTGGGCGGTTATGCGCTTGATCGCATCCTGGCGAGCGCGATCACCCGCAATTTCGACTCGCAGCTCGATTATGTGCTCACCGCATTGATCGCTTCGTCCGAGGTTGGCCCGGACGGCGAGATCTTCCTCAACCGCCCACCGGCCGACCAGCGGTTCCTGGAGGCGTATTCCGGGGTGTATTTCCAGATCAGCGGCGGCAACGTCGAGCCCTTCCCGTCGCGATCCTTGTGGGACCAGCGGCTGAAGATCGGGCCGCCGCACCAGGACATGAACGTCCACACTTACGACAGCCGCGAGTTCGAGGCGGAGGAGCTGCGCGTGGTCGAGCGCGACGTCAAGCTGCCCGGATCGCCGGTGCGCTGGCGGTTTCAGGTGGCGCAGAACCGCGAGGAGCTGGACGAGCAGATCAAGGTGTTGCGGCGAACTTTGGTGCGCTCGTTCGGAGTGCTCGGCCTGGGGCTGATCATGCTGGCCGCGTTGCAGGCTTTCTACGGTTTGTGGCCGCTGCGCCGGGTGCGCAAGGCGCTGGCGTCGATCCGGTCGGGCGCGACGGCGCGGATCGATCAGCGCTTCCCGGTCGAAATCGAGCCGCTGACGCAGGAACTGAACGCCCTGCTCGTTCACAACGAGGTGCAGGCAGAGGAAGCGCGGCGCCATGCCGGCAACCTGGCCCACGCGCTCAAGACGCCGCTGACCGTGATCACCAACGCGGCGAGCGCGGGCAGCCCCGATCTCGCCGACACGGTGTGCCGGGAAGCGGCGACGATGCGGCGGCAGGTCGATCACCACCTCGCCCGGGCCCGCGCGATCGGCCGGCGTTCGAGCGCGCAGGCACGGGCGGATGTCTGGCCCTCGCTGGAGGCGATCGAGCGCGCGGTGTCCAAGATCTACGAAGTGACCATCGACCTGGACGGCGACCGCAATGCCACCGTCCGCGTCGAGCGGCAGGATCTTGACGAAATGGCCGGCAATCTGATCGAGAATGCGGCCAAATATGGCGGCGGCCGCGTGTTCGTCACCGTCCGGACGACGGCCGGATGCGTGGAGATCGACGTCGAGGATGACGGACGCGGCATTCCGGAAGCGATGCGCGCCGCGATCTTCGACCGTGGCGTCCGCATCGACACCGAAAAGCCCGGCACCGGCCTCGGCCTCGCGATTGTCCGCGATGTCGCCGAGATCTACGGCGGCTCGATCACGCTTGAAGAAAGCGAGGATCTGGGCGGGCTGTTGGCCCGGCTCAAGCTCCCGCTGTGCGGGTAAGCCAGCCGCGATAGCCCGTCACTAAGCCGATCAGCGGAAGACCGATCTCGACGTCGAAGTGGAAGACCCCGTTCCGCTCCGCTTCAGTGCCGCGGATGCGCGGGCCGAGCCAGCCCGGCATCGGCATCGGCCCGATCCACCAGCGCTGGAAATGCATCGACAGGCCGTCCGGCTCGCGCTGCAAGGCCATCGCGAAGCGGAACGGGCCGAAACTTTCGGTCAGGAGAGACCCTCGGCGCGACAGCCGGCTCGAGAAGCTGGCATTGCCGAAGGTCCGGGTCCAAGTCTCCACGCCTCCCTCCTCGCGCATCCACAGGTGAAGCGGCACGTCGCGCCCCGGCGGGGGAAGACCGAACAAGCGGCCGATGAAGCGCCCGGCCTGGCCGCCGCTGGTCACCTCGGCCTCGCCCGACGCGCCCGCGTCACCGGTCAGGGCGTGCATGGCGCGCACCGCCGGCGCCAGGGCATCGTAATCGGCGCCCATGATGCGGCGGTAGAGCGGCTGCACATCCTCGCTTTGTGATGCTGTGCGGATCGCGAACGGTGCAAAAGCGCGTTCGAAGAGATCGAGATCGATCAAGCCGACCGCTGGATACGCACCCGGCTCGAGCGATCCCCGCGCAAGTTCGTCTGCGATCAAGGGTGAAGCGAGCGCAGGGATCCAGGGGCCGTCGCCGCGGCTGGCGTAGATCGTCCAGCACCGCTGGATGGCCCGCTCGCCCGTCCAGCCCATGACCTGCACCGACATCGCGGAACGGTCGCCGCCAAGCCGGCGCAGTGCGATCTGGACCCGCACGGCCAGTCCGGTCAGCCCGGCCAGCCCGCGCACCCAGCCCCAGCGGACCGCCCAGCTCAGCAGCCACAGACCAATGTTCTGCACGGCCAGCTCCGAGCCCGCGCGAAACCGGACCGCCGGTCGGCCCGGATAGCGCGCCGGCAGGAGATCGAGGTCCGGCACGTCGCAGAGCGCGACATGGCGAAGGATCGGCCGCTCGCCCGGAACCTCGAAGCGCAGCCGCGACAATTCCTGCCAGCCGTGACCGACATCCCAACGCCCACCGCGCCAAAGCCGGATGGGCTTGCCCAGATAGGACAGGATCGCCGCCGTGACCGATCGGCTCCCGCTCGCCCGATTGCTTGCGCTCAGCGCGATGTCGATCAGGGTGACCCGGTCGAGCCCGGTCGCCAGCCGATCGGCAACGGCGGCGGTCAGCGCCGGAACGCTGCTCGCACCGGAAATCAGGCAAAGACCGGCCGCTTTGGCCCGTGCATCAAGGCGCGAGATGCCGATCACGAACGCCCGCGCATCCGCCAGATCGAGATAATGGCAGCCTGCCTCGATACAGCCCTCGGCTACGCGGTAATCGCAGTCCTGAAAGGGACCGGCGGCGTCGATCACCAGCCAGGGCTGAAGGTCGCGCAAGATCGGCGCGAGTGGCCGGTTTCGGTCGAGCACGGCTGGACGGAGCGGAAGGCCATGGTGCGACCGGCAGAAATGAGCGGCCTTGGCACCGCTCCGCCCGGCAACGATCACCGTCCAGCCGGCGCGGGCGAGCAGCAGCGAAACGCGCGCGCCGAAGCCGCCATAGCCGCCGATGATCAGCGCGGATTTCATATCAGGCGTTCGCGCATATCCGGACCGACCAGCGCACAATAGTCGGCTCGTCCGAACAAACGGTAGCGATGGCGGGCCAGTAAGTCGTAGGCAGCGTCACGAAACGGTCGGGGTACGACCCGGATCGCCGCCAATGCCCGCCACGGTTAGGGCAAGGCTCGCACGAGCGCGATCACCGCGTCCGATCTGGTCAGCACGCGCCCGTCGATCACCACGAGATAGGTTTCGAAACCGTCCGCCGACAGACCACAATGGCGGTACAGCCCCTGCCCGATCGGCCCTTGCGCCGTGGCCAGGCGAAACCGGCGGTTCCGGTCCAATCGCACCAGCAGGCGCATCGATCGCGAGCACAGGACGCATTCGCCGTCGAACACCACCACTCCGAAACGGTCGTCGAATGGCGGAACATGCGGGTCGTCACGATAAGCGTGACGGGTTGGTGCAAAAGGCGGCATGGCGCGCGAGACTTGCTCAAAACCGGCTTGTCCGTCCACCTTCCGCGTCAACGAAAACGGCCCGAGCTGCGAATGCGTATCGCACCGGCCATTGTCGCAATGCTGACGACAAGCCGAAGTTGCGCCGGGTCCTGGTAAGACTTATCTTACCTTAATGAATGCGCACACCCGTCTCTCGGCCAAGGGTCATATCGTTATACCAAAGCCGGTCAGGGACCGCCTCTGCTGGGCTGAAGGCGCAGACCTTGAACTCATCGAAACCGCCGACGGCGTTCTGCTGCGGCCGGTGCAGCCAAGCCGTGAGCGAATTACCATTGAAGAGTTTCGACGGCGCGTGCCGCCGCATGTTGGCCCGCCCGCCACTCTGGAAGACATGGAGCAGGCGATTGACCAGGCAATGGCTGAACGCTGGCGAGCGAAAGAAGCGCGCAGTCGGTGAAAGCGGTAGACACCAACGTCGTCGTCCGCTTCCTCACGCGCGACGATCCTGTTCAAACCGACTTGGCTGTCACAGCGCTCCGTGAGCCGGTGTTCGTCACTGCGGGCGTTCTGATGGAAACAGAGTGGGTGCTGCGGAGCTATTACAGATGGAGCCGACCTCGGATAAATTCGGCTTTGCGCGAATTGCTCGCCCTCGAAACATTGAGCGTCGGCGACGAGGCTGCACTGCTGTGGTGCCTTGATCGACATGAGGCATCGGCAGACTTGGCCGACATGCTGCATCTGATCGCCTCGCGACACCTCGCCGCGTTCCGCACGTTCGACAGGCAGTTGACGGTCGTGGCCGGAGCCGATGCTCCAGTTTCCATCGAACTGATTGCGTGACCGCCACCATCCACCAGCTCGGCCCCAAGCGCGTACCGTCGCTCGATCCGATGGTCGCGCTGGTCGCGGCCGATCTGAACCGGGTCAATGCGGTGATCCTGGATCGGATGCAGAGCGAGGTGGCGCTGATCCCGGAGCTCGCGGGCCATCTGATTGCCGGCGGCGGCAAGCGGATGCGGCCGATGCTGACATTGGCCTGCGCAAGGTTGCTCGATTATCCGGGCGCGCGTCATCACCGGCTCGCCGCCGCGGTGGAGTTCATCCACACCGCCACCCTGCTGCACGACGATGTCGTCGATGGCTCGGGGCTGCGCCGGGGCCGGCGCACCGCCAACATCATCTGGGGCAATCCGGCGAGCGTTCTGGTCGGCGATTTCCTGTTCAGCCGCAGCTTCGAACTGATGGTGGAGGATGGCAGCCTCAAAGTGCTGCGCATCCTGTCGCGCGCGTCCGCCGTGATCGCGGAGGGCGAGGTCGACCAGCTCACCGCCCAGCGCCGAGTCGAGACGACCGAAGATCATTACCTGTCGATCATCAGCGCCAAGACCGCTGCCCTGTTCGCCGCCGCCTGCCGCATCGCCGCCGTGGTTGCCGAGCGCGACGAAGGCGTCGAGGAAGCGCTCGACGCTTATGGCCGCAATCTCGGCATCGCCTTTCAACTGATCGACGACGCGATCGACTATGCCTCGGACGCGCGGACGATGGGCAAGGGCGTCGGCGACGATTTCCGCGACGGGAAGGTGACATTGCCGGTGATCCTCGCCCATGCGCGGGGCAGCGCGGCGGACCGGGCATTCTGGCGCGACGCGATGGAAGGCCGGCGGGTGTCCGACGAGGATCTCGCCCACGCCACCCGATTGCTTCGCGAGAGCGGTGCGATCGACGACGCCGTGGCTCGCGCCCGCCACTACGGCCAGCGCGCGATCGATGCGCTGGGTCCGTTCCCCGGTGGCAAGGCCAAGGCAGCGCTGGTCGAAGCGGTGGAGTTCGCGATCAGCCGGGCTTATTGATGACGAGACGAAGACGGACGCCGGAGTTGCGAAATCCACTCGTGTTCGCCGCGATCGTAACGGCCGGCGTAAGTGCCCGAGCTGCGGCCGGCGGCGCCATTCTGGAATCGAAGCGCCAAACTCAGCGACTACAGTCCGAGCTCAGCTGGATGCATGTCGGCGAGCCTTCAACTATATTGGCGACGAAACGTTGAATCCGCGCATCCAGGCCGAGCTTCACCAACGGCTCGGGGAGCAACAGGTCAGGATTGCGTTGAACTGCGGAAGGAGCTCCAATGGTCGAGATTAGTCTGCTGGTCATGTTCGTGAGCATCTTCATCCTCACCTATGCCCTTGCCGCGATGTCCGCTGAGCGACGCGATTCGCAGGATGAAGCCGAAGGCCTGGCCGACGCTGCCGAGTGAACCGAGCGTCGACTCCCTTCGCGGCGTGACACTGCCAATTGATGCCGTTCTCCCGGGGCTTCTTGCCACAGTGCGCGCACGCTCCAATGCCGTGCTGGTCGCGCCGCCCGGGGCCGGCAAGACCACGGCGGTCGCGCCGGCGTTGCTGGGGGAGCCATGGTGCGCGGGTGAGATCCTGCTTCTGTCCCCGCGAAGGCTTGCCGCCCGCGCCGCCGCCGAGCGAATGGCGGAAATGGCGGGGGAACGGGTCGGGGAGACGATCGGATATTTGACCCGGCTCGACAGCAAGCGTTCGGCGCACACCCGCATTCTGGTCCTGACCGAAGGCATCTTCCGCAACCGCATTCAGGCCGATCCGGAGCTGGCCGGGGTTTCCGCCGTGCTGTTCGACGAGGTGCACGAGCGCAGCCTGGACAGCGACTTCGGCCTGGCACTGGCGCTGGACGCGCAGGCGGCGCTGCGGCCCGATCTGCGCCTGCTCGCCATGTCGGCGACTTTGGACGGGGCACGCTTCGCCCGGCTGATGGATGACGCCCCGGTGATCGAAAGCCAGGGGCGGAGCTATCGGATCGAGTTCATCCACCTCGGCCGATCGGCGGAGCGGCGCATCGAGGACGAGGTAGCGAGCGCGATCCGGCGCGCGCTGGTCGAGGCGGACGGCTCCGTGCTCGCCTTTCTGCCCGGAGTGGCCGAGATCGAGCGCACCGCCGAGCGGCTGGACGCGCTTCCCGGCGATGTCGACCTGCACCGGCTGCACGGCACGCTCGATCCATCGGCGCAGCGCGCCGCGATCGCGGCGGCACCCGTCGGACGACGCAAAGTGGTGCTCGCCACGTCGATCGCGGAGACCAGCCTGACGCTGGATGGTGTGCGAATCGTGGTCGACAGCGGCCTCGCCCGGCGCCCCCGCTACGATCGCGGCGCCGGCATTACCCGCCTCGTGACCGAGCGGGCGAGCCAGGCGTCGGTGACGCAGCGCGCCGGCCGCGCCGGGCGGCAGGGCCCAGGGACCGTGTATCGATTGTGGGAAGAAGCGGCGATCGCCAGCCTGCCCCGCTTCGATCCGCCCGAGATACTGGAAGCCGATCTGAGCGCCCTGATGCTCGATTGCGCCTTGTGGGGCGTTGCCGATCCGCGAGCCTTGCGCTGGATCGATCCGCCGCCGGCTGCGGCGATCGACGAAGCGCGGCGGCGGCTGCTTGCGCTGGGAGCGATCGAGGACAACGGGCGCCCGACGCCGCACGGACAGCGCATCGCCGCGCTGCCGCTGCCCCCACGCCTGGCTCACATGCTGGTCGAGGCGGAAGCGCGCGGCTGGGGCGAAACCGCGGCGCAAGTGGCGGTGCTGATCTCCGAGCGCGGGCTGGGCGGCAACGACGTCGATCTGGAACGCAGGCTCGGCCGCTGGCGGGGCGACCGGAGCAAGCGCGCGGAGGCGGCGCGAGGGCTGGCGCGGCGGTGGAGCGGGCTGCTGAAACCCTCTCCCCTTCAGGGGAGAGGGAAGCGAGGCGAAGCCGAGCAGGGAGAGGGGGAGTCGGCTGTTACAGCCCCCTCTACCCGTCGCTTCGCGCCGACCCTCTCCCCTGAAGGAGAGAGGGTTTTGGGCCCCTGCATCGCCCTCGCTTTTCCCGATCGCCTCGCCAGGCGCCGCGATGCGTCGGGCGAGCATTGGATCAGCGCGGGCGGGCGGGGGTTCCGACTCGATCCGGCTTCACCGCTGGCGCGCGCCGATTGGCTGGCTGTGGCGGAGGTCGGCGGCACCGCGGCCGGCGCTCGCATCCTTTCGGCCGCCGCGATCGACGGGGCGGCGGTCGAGGCCTTGTTCGCGGACCTGATCCGGACCGGCGCCGACATTCACTTCGATCCCGCCACCGGGCGCGTCCAGGCGCGGCGGGGGCGGCGACTTGGCGCGATCACGTTGAGCCAGGGCCGGGACGAGGAGGCCGCTCCGGCGGACATCGAAGGGGCGTTGCTGGACGGCGTGCGCGCGCACGGGCTCGACCTTCTGCCCTGGAGCGAGTCCGCCCGCGCGCTGCGCCGTCGCGCGGCGTTCGCGCGCCGGTTCGACCCCGATTTGCCGGACCTGTCGGACGAGGCTCTCCTCGCCGATTTGGACGAGTGGCTGCCGTTCCTGCTCGCGGGCAAGCGGCGCTTGGGCGAAATCGACCCCGGCGCGCTCGGCGGCACGCTGGATGCCCTGCTCGGTTACCAGGGCCGCCGGACGGTGGATCGGATCGCACCGGCCACCTTCGAAACGCCGGCCGGAAGCAGTCACTCGATCGACTACGAAGCCGAGGCCGGCCCGACCGTGACCGCGCGCGTGCAGGCGCTGTTCGGTCTCTCAGATCATCCGCACATCGCCGGTGGCGCCGTCCCGCTTGTGCTGGGGTTGACGTCCCCCGCCGGCCGGCCGATCCAGACCACGCGCGACCTGCCGGGCTTCTGGGCGGGAAGCTGGGCCGCCGTGGCCAAGGAGATGCGCGGGCGGTATCCGAAGCATCCCTGGCCGGACGATCCCGCCCGCGCCGATCCGACATTGCGGACCAAGAAAGCGCAGGCGCGAACGCCAGGCGGTTGATCCGCCGCGCCGCTCGGGGCAGGTGGGCATCCAAGGAGTTCAGTCATGGCAGCGCGAATCTTTCAGCAATCCAGGGCGGTCAACCAGTCGGGCAGCGCCCGCAGCGAGCAATGGGTATTGGAATTCGAGTCCGGCAGCCGCGCCCGGCCCGACCCGCTGACCGGATGGGCTGGCGGGACCGATACGCAGACCCAGGTCACGTTGAGCTTCGATACGCTGGAGCAGGCCAAGGCTTATGCCGAGCGCGAAGGTCTCGCCTACCACATCGTGCCGCCGACCACGCGCAAGCTGCGCATCCAGAGCTATGCGGACAATTTCAAATAGGCTCGTCTTTCCTCCCCTTCGAGGGGGAGGTGGCGCGCGAAGCGCGACGGAAGGGTGTCAGCGGCTGAGAATCGATTCTAGCGCGGATATCCCGTCACCGCACTTCGTGCGGCCCTCCTCCCCTTTCAGGGGAAGAACTTGGCGCCCAGCAACAGCAAGAGCTTGGCATCCATCTGCAACCCGGCTTCGCGCCGCTCGGCAATAAAATCGGCCACTTGCGGCAACGGCACCCGCCGAACGACAATTTCCTCGCCGGCGACGCCGCCGCCCTCGCCGACTCGCTTCAATCCTTCCGCCCGCAGCAGGGTGAAACCTTCGGAGGACATGCCGGGCGACGCGTGAAAGCGGCCCAGGTTGACGATGCGGGCCGGGCGGTAACCGGTCTCCTCCTCGAGTTCCCGCGCCGCCGCGGTCTCGACCGCCTCGCCTTCCTGCTCGTCCCCGACCAGGCCGGCCGGAAGCTCCAGGCAGACGGCGCCGACGGGCACGCGATATTGTTCGACCAGGATCACATGATCCTCGTCATCGACCGCCAGGATCACGGCCGCGCTGACGCCGCGCGTGCGGCCGACAAACTCCCAGGTGCCGAGTTGCTTCACCAGGATATACTTGCCCTGCCAGACGATCTGCGGGCTGCCCTGCGGCCGCGAATTGGTCATAAGGTGATCAGCCTGTCCGGAAGTTCGTTGGCATCGCCGGGCGTGACCGGGACATGCTCGGCCAGGACGGCGCCGATCATCTCCACCGCGCGGGCCATGCCCTCGGCCGGGCGTCCGGCCCGAACCTGTTCGAGCAAGGCCGCCATCGCCTCGCCCCAGAGTTCGGGTGCGACCTTGGCGTGGATCCCCTCGTCCGCGACGATCTCTGCCCGGCGCTCGAGCAGGGACAAGTAGAGCAGGATACCGGTGCGACCGGTGGTTCGCCGTTCGGCGGCGGCGCGGAACAGTTCCACCGCGCGGCGGCGCACCCGCCGCTCTTTCGTCCGGCCGGGCGTCAGCGCCATTCGCAACCCCGGCAGCGCGAGCAGGTAGCGCACGATCAGGAAGACGAGCGCCAGCGTGACGAACAAGGCCGCCATCAGCGCGCCGCGCGTGATTGTCTCGTCCCAGGCGGCGAAGAGCCCGAGCGCGCGGTCCACCAACCGTTGCGGCAGCGCCGCGAGCAAGGCCGGGACGAGCAGCATGGCGAGCACCGCATAATGGAGCCCGACATCATGATAGCTGTCCGATTTCTCGGCCAGCACCGTCACGATCTCGCCATTGCTGGCCCGCTCCGCGGCCGTCACCGCAGCGCTGACGCGGGCGCGATCCTCCGGCGCGAAGCTCACCACGATCCAGACGCCCCGCCGCCGCTGAACCCGCCACCGCCGCCGCCGGTAAAGCCGCCGCCGCCCCAGCCGCCGCCACCGCCGCCGAAGCCTCCGCCGCCAAAGCCGCCGCCACTGCTGAAGCCGCCGCTGCCGCCGCCGAACCCTGGTCCCCAGAGAATGACGGGAAATCCGCCGCCGCCAAAGCGACGGCCGCGACCGCGGCCGCGACGCAGCAGCGGCAGGATCACGAACAGGAAGATCAGCACCCAGAAGATCAGCGGGAAAACCGAACCCCCGGCGCTGTCGCCGGCCGGCGCTCGCTGTTGCGTGCGGTCATATTCCGCGATGGCGGCGTCGAGCTTGGCCTGCGCTTCTTCCGGGCTAGCCCGCAATTGCGCGACCACCGCGTCCGCACCGGCCCGGATCGCGCCGTCGACATCGTTCGCCTCGCGGAGCTTCGGCATCATTTCGCGATTGATCATGACGCTCGCGAACGCGTCGGTGAGGACCGGCTCCAGGCCGGTGCCGGCTTCGAGACGCGGGCCACGCTGGCCCGTGGGATTACCGGGCGCGACAAACAGGATCGCTCCGTTATCCACGTCCCGCAGACCTGCGCCCCAGCTCCGCCCCAGCCGATATCCGTAGTCGGCGAGCGGATAGCCTTGCGTATCCGGAACCGTCGCGACGACGAACTGACGCTTGGTGTCGCGCTGCAACGCATCGAGCTTGGCGGCAAGCTCCGCTTCCGTGCCCGGCGACAGCACGTTCGCGGCATCGACGACGAAGCCGCTGAATTTGGGGAAAGTCTGCGCGTGAGAGGCGGTCGCCAGCAAAGTAAGCAGCGCGGCGAATAGAACCGAGAGAACTCCCCTCCCTGATTTCAGGGAGGGGTTGGGGGTGGGGGCGAGCGCTTCAGCGCGAGCCTCTTGCTTGCCACACCTCGCGTCCTCGCCGGGATCGACCCGGCTCGGTCGCCACCCACCGCTTGATCCCCTCCCTTGCAGGGAAGGGCAAAAGGTTTGTGCCAGTCGCACGCTCTTAAGTCCCGAAGCTCACCTTGGGCGCCTGATTCGCGCCCGGCGTGGTCGCTTCGAACGGCACCATCGGCTCGGCGCCGTAGATCACCTTGGCGCCGATCACGGCCGGGAAGGTGCGGATGGTGGTATTATAGCGGCGCACCGACTCGTTGTAATCGCCGCGGGCGATGGTGATGCGGTTCTCCGTGCCTTCCAGCTGCGATTGCAGCGCCAGGAAATTGGCGTTGGTCTTGAGGTCGGGATAGGCCTCCTGAAGCTGCCGCAGCGGAATGATCGCGCTCGACAGCCGCCCTTGAGCTTCGGAAAAAGCGCGCATCGCGGCGGGATCGCGCAGCTGTTCGGGGCTGAGCGTGATCTGGGTCGCACGGGCGCGGGCTTCGGTGACTTCCCGCAGCGTATTGCGCTCCTGCGCGGCGGCGCCCTTCACGCTTTCGACCAGGTTGGGGATCAGATCGGCACGACGCTGATACTGGTTCTGCACATCCGCCCAGGCCTTTTTGGCTTCCTCCTCGGCGGTCGGGATGGTGTTGACCCCGCACCCGGCCGTCGAGACGATCGCCACGGGCGCGAGCAGGGCTGCAAACAAGCGCTTGGACAGCATAAGCGAGCATTCTCCTTGGTCGCTTCACAGGGAGCGACAGTTGATCCGGGTCCGAAACGGCGCAGTGCCCCGTCCAGTTCCTGCCCAAACGAAAAGCGGGCGCCACGCTTGCCGCGCGACACCCGCTCGTCTGGGGATCGAGACCGGAAGGGAGCCCGGCCTCGAAGGGTCAGACCGTCTTCTTGCGGCGCGAGCCGATCAGGCCGAGCGCGGCGAGCGCGAACAGGCCGAAGCCGGCCGGTGCCGGAACCGGGGTCCCACCGGTCGAGCCGCCCGGCGGCGTCGAGCGGCCGAGGTTTACCGCCGTGAAGCTCTCCGGGCCAGCCTGCGCCGCCGAGATCGTCGATTCCAGCGCGATGCGGATGTCGCTGAAGTTCGGCAGGCCGAAAATGGTCGAGTTCAGGAACGCCTGCTGCTCGGCATCGACGACGAAGACGTTGCCGGCGCGGCCATTGCCGGTCTCGGTGGTTGGGAAGTTCTGCTGCCCGTCGATTGCGGCGAGCAAATTGCCGCCGTTATCGTAGAATTTCAGCGTCACGTCGTTGATGTTGACGTCGTTCTTCGCGGCGCCGCCCGGCTCGATCGCGTTGAACAACAGGCCGATGTCGCTGGCGTCCCGGAAGCCGAGTTCGCCCAGGGTCGGGATGCCGAACTTCTGATTGTCGTCCATCGGATTGACCTCGTCACCCCCGGTGTTGGTGACGCCATTGCCCTTGAACACGCGGCTGTCGCTGATGCACGAGCCTGAGCCGATCGCGATCGACCCGCCGGATCCGGCCGAAACGCAGCCCGACTCGATCTCATCGCCTTGGCCGCGCTCTTGCAGCGTCAACAGGCGGTTGTTGTTGCCGAAGCCCTGCGCCGTGACGTCGATCGTCGAATCGAAGATCAGGCTCGCCTGCGCCGCTTGGGGAGTAGCGATCAGGGCAGCGCCCGTCGCGGCCGCTGCGAGCAGCCTGACCCTTGTCGATCCGATCCGAACCCTGAACATGCGCTACACTCCCTGTCATCTTTATCGCGGAGCGCGAGGCTCGGCTGTGAACCACCGGATCAGCAATTGCCGTGCCAGCATGCCGACGACCGCGCGTCGCTGCGGCGTTCAAAGGTAAACGCCGCCACGTTCGATAGCCCAAGTGTTAAGGTTTACGACAGTTAACCAAAGCGAGGCCCCACCGTTCGGCAGCCCTTCAAATCACGACGGCGAAGCGCTATATCCAACTTGCTGGGGCAACTCGGCTATGGCGATAAATCGTGGTGCCTGAGTAGGCGCAGCGGACCCGGGGGCGGTACCCGGCGGCTCCACCATTTGAGCCGATCGGCCAGCATGCACACAAGCGTGCCGGCCGAGCGGCTTAGCTGATGGGGCCGAACTAGGATCGACGTGTGTTGAAATACACTGCTTTCGCTCGGAATGGGACTACCGAAACGGCCCATTATACAAGTGCCAACGATAACGAGGCTCTTGCGATTGCTGCGTAACCCGGACCTCACGGTTTAGGTTACATCAGACAAAAGCACGGTTCGGGCTGCACCGGGTAACAGAAGCAGACACCAGCGGCCGCCGGGGGGCCGGGCAACAGAATCCCCCGGACCTCCTCTCACCTGCGGGCGCCGCTCAGGCGATCCGATAATGATCGGCGATCCGGTCGAGCGCGAGGCCGAGCACCAGCCTGCCGGCCCGCGCCGGCCAGCCCAGTGCCTGTTCGGCATCGCGCATGCCCTCGCCCGCGCAGATCACCCGCCAGGCGATATCGCTCAGCCCCGGCCCGGCCGCGGCGACTGCGGCTTCGAAGCGCTGTTTTGCCGCGAGCTGGCTCTGGGTCGGGTCGAGCGCGGCGGGCGCACTCCTTCGGTTTCCGCCCAGCGGCGCCGCGTCCCACCGCATCGTTACCGACGGGCTGAGCTGCGCCCGCTCCCAATCATCGCGCAGCCGTTCGCCCGCATCGAACTGACGCGCGCTGACCAACCCGCGCGCCTTGAGCCACCCAAGCGGCGATTCGGCCAGATTGACAGTCACCGTCCGCGCCGCGCGACCGCGCTCCCACGGTGCCGCCCGCTCCTGCCCGTCCCGAGACAGCGGCCGTTCCACCAGCATCTTGTTCACATCTTTGGCCGCCATACATCCTCCTGCCCGAGTCGCATTCTACTTGCCATCGGGGGCGGTCTGTAGGAAAGAACAAAACCAATTGGGTTCAGGAGCCGATCGATGATTACCCGCATCCGCGAGGTTCGCCGCGCCAAGAAGCTCACTCTTCAGGATGTCGCGGACCGGTGCACGCCGCCGACCACACCGCAGACAATCGGGCGGCTGGAGACCGGCACGCGGACCGTATCGGTGGGGTGGCTCAACCGTATCGCGAAGGCGCTGGGTGTCGAAGCCGGCGATCTGGTCCAACTGCCCGACCGGGAGGACGTGCCGGTCGCCGCGATCCTGGATGGTGCCGGTGCCCACGCGCCGCGCCGCGCCGGCGTGGTCGTCCCGCCCAAACCGGATCCCGGCCTGATCGCGATCAACGTAGCGTCCGGCATCGGCGATTACCGCAGCGGCGACGAGATCTGGCTGGCGCGGCTCGCGCCCGACCAGTTCGGCCGCGCGATGAACCGCGACGTGCTGATCCCCCGTTCGGCCGGGCGCTTCCTGTTCGGGCGTCTGATCGGCCGCGAGGAAGGCAAGCTCCACATCCTCCCGCTCGGCACGGGCCAGCGTCAGCTCGTCCTCGCCGATCCCCCTTGGGCGGCTATGGCCACACGGCTGATCCGCGCGCTATGAAATCGCCACTGATGCCATAGCCTGCGTCGGCCCCGGACTTGATCCGGGCCAGGGCTTATCTTTGCGTCACGACAGAAACAGCCCTGCCCCGGATCAAGTCCGGGGGTGACGTGTTCGATTTCAATGAACCGACGATGCGGCCCGATCACTTGATCCGTTCAACGTCCTCGAAACCGAGCTCCAGCGGCGTCGCGCGGCCGAAGATCGAGATCGACACCTTGACGCGGCTGCGGTCGAAATCGAGTTCCTCGACGACGCCGGTGAAGCTCGCGAAATTGCCGCTGGTGACCTTGACCTGATCGCCGATGTCGTAATCGACGCTGACCTTGGTCTTGGGTGCCGCGCTCTGGCTTTCTTCCTTGCTGTTGAGGATGCGCGCGGCTTCGGCCTCGGTGATCGCCTGCGGCTTGCCCATCGAGCCAAGGAAGCCGGTCACCTTCGGCGTGTTCTTGATCAGGTGGTAGACGTCGTCCGACATCTGCAGCTTGGCGAGCACATAGCCCGGGAAGAACTTGCGGTCGGAGGTGACCTTCTTGCCGCGTCGGACTTCCGTCACCTTCTCGGTCGGCACTTCGACCGCTTCGACCAGTTGCTCCAGGCCCATGCGACTGGCCTCGGACACGATCGCGTCGCGCACCTTGTTCTCGAAACCCGAATAAGCGTGGATGATGTACCAGCGGGACATGAGCGTTTCGTAATCCTTAGCTGATCAGGCCGAGCAGGCCCTGAACGATCGCGCTGAACGCGGAATCGACGGTGAAGAAGAAGATGCCGAGAATGGTGGTCATGATCACCACCATCACCGCCGTGGTGCCGGTTTCCTTGCGCGTCGGCCAGACCACCTTGGCGGTTTCGGCGCGCACCTGCCGGAAAAATTCACCGGGATTAACCTTTGCCACGTCTTGAGCCTCGTTCGGAGCCTTTCGGACAGCCGCCCGGGACCGGAGGGCCGGTCAGCCGAGCGATATACCGATGTAAGCGAAAGGTGGGAGATAGCGAGGTGCGTGGGAGAGCGCAAGGCAGCGCTGGTGTGGGCGAGCACACGTGTCCCTGCGGAAGCAGGAACCCGGGCGCGGTGGCGGATTGGCCGTCACGGGAGTAAATCCCGTGACGTCGGTCGCGGCGGGGCCGCGCCGGCCGGCCTTCGCGTGCCTTCGGCACCGCCAAATAGCGAGGCTATTTGCCTCGCTTCGGCTTGGCAGGAGTGGAGGGACTCGAACCCACGGCCCTCGGTTTTGGAGACCGATGCTCTACCAACTGAGCTACACTCCTAGGCCGTGATTCGCGTAGCTTGCCGGGCCGAACCGCGCAAGACTGGTCAGGCCGCGATGTCGTAAGGTTGGATCTCGCCATCCAGGTAAAGCTTGCGCGCCTTCGCCCGGCTCAGCTTGCCCGAACTCGTGCGCGGCAAGGTCCGCGGCGGGACCAGTTCGATGACGCAGTTCATGCCGGTAATCGAGCGGACCCGGTCACGGATCTCGTCGCGCAGGCGCCCGCGCTCCCCATTGTCGGAAGTGCGGCATTGGACCAGCACCGCCGGCGTTTCTTCGCCGCCTGGCGTGGTGATGGAAAAAGCGGCGATGTCGCCCGCCTTGAAGCCCGGCAATTGCTCCACCGCCCATTCGATATCCTGCGGCCAGTGGTTCTTGCCGTTGATGATGATCATGTCCTTGGCGCGGCCGACGATGTAGATGTAGCCGTCCGAGACGTAGCCCATGTCGCCCGTATCGAGCCAACCCTGACCGTCTAGGCAAGCCTGCGTCGCCGGCTCGTCCCTGAAATAGCCCGACATGATCGACGGCCCACGCGCCAGCACCTTGCCGATCGCGCGATCGGGCAGCGGGCGGCCGTCCTCGTCGCGGATTGCCACTTCCATGTCCTTGACCGGCCGGCCGCAATTCACGATCGCGCGATAACGTTGCGGCCGGTCGCGCTGTGCGGCGCCGCCCGACAGCAGGGTTTCCTCGACCAGCTCGACGACGATCCCTTCGCCGGGCGGCATGATCGACACCGCCAGGGTCGCCTCCGCCAGACCATAGCTGGGCAGGAAGCTGCGGGCGTTGAAGCCGGCATCGGCGAACGCATCGACGAACGCCTGCATCACGTCCGGCCGGATCATGTCGGCGCCATTGCCGGCGACTCGCCAGCGCGACAGGTCGAATCGTTCGGAGACCTGCGTCTGGCTCGACACACGGCGCGCGCAGATGTCGTAGCCGAAGGTCGGCGAATAGCTGAGCGTCGTGCCGTCGTTGCGGCTGATGAGGTCGAGCCAGGCGAGCGGGCGGCGCGCGAAATCCTCGGTCTTGAGGTAATCGGCCGAAACCTGGTTGGCGACCGGCGAGAGCAGGCAGCCGACCAGGCCCATGTCGTGATACCAGGGCAGCCACGACACGCACCGGTCGGTATCGACCACTTCCATGCCGTGGCTGTGCGCGGACAGGTTGTTGAGCAGCGCGCGATGGGTGACCGCCACGCCATGCGGAAAGCGGGTCGAGCCGCTCGAATATTGCAGATAGGCGATGTCGTCGGGATCGGCCCTCGGCAGGTCGGCCACCGGCGCCGGTCGGTCGGCGAACTCTTCCCAGATCAGCCCCGCGACGCCCGCGACCTCGGCTGCGGCCCCGCCCATTCCGGCGAGTTCGGCGGGGTAGAAGAACAAGGTCGGACCGGCGCTGCGCAATTGCACGCCGAGCTGGTCGATATAGGAATCGCGCCCGCCGAAGGAGGTCGGCAGCGGCAGCGGCACCGGCCAGGCGCCGGAATAGATGGCGCCAAAGAACAGGCCTGCGAACTCCGGACCCGTTTCCGCTACCATCGCGATCCGGTCGCCCGGCCTGACGCCGTGCGCGAGCAGGCGGTAAGCACAAGCCAGCGCTTCGCCCCGCAGTTCGGCATAGGGATAAGCGCGGGCCAGCCGGCCGCGCGGATCGTGGAAGTTGAGGCCCCGCGCGCCGGTGGCGGCATAATCGAGCGCTTCGCCGAGAGTCCCGAAATCCGCAAAGCGCCGGGGCAGCGTATCGTTCGTCGGCGTATAGCCGTCCTGCCCGGATTTATCGGAAACGCGCGCCGCCTGACCTTGGCCTTGTTGGAGCACGTCGAGCTTCATCCCTTGTTCGGTTGCGCGACACCGCGCATGCGGCAGGCGCGGCTTGCGCGTCGTCATCGTTCCTATTCCGGTTCGACTATGGCACAATCATGGCGCCGTGCGTGCCGACCGTCAGCCAAGGGCCAGACCGCCGCTCGATCGCGGCGGGCTCGAGCGCCTCGCCCTCCATTATGCCGGGCGTTACGCGACAACCCGGGCCAAGCTCGGCGCGTATCTCTTTAGAAAGGTGAGGGAAAGAGGCTGGTCAGGGGATGAGCCGCCGCCGATCGACGCTTTGGTCGAACGGTTCGCGGCGCTCGGCTATGTCGACGATGAGGCCTTTGCCACGGCGCGTGCCGCCGCGCTCGGCCGGCGCGGCTACGGCGTGCGGCGGATCGATCAGGCGCTGAAAGTTGCCGGCATCGAGGAGGAGGACGGCGCGCCGGCCCGCGCCGCGGCGGTGGAAGGTGCGTGGGACGCGGCATTGCGCTTTGCCGAGCGCAAGCGGATCGGTCCGTTCGCCGCGGAGGCGCCGGACCGCCCCGCCCGACAGCGGGCCTTTGCCGCGATGATGCGGGCCGGTCATCCGACGGACCTGGCGCGGCGCATATTGGATGCCCGCCCGGGTGAAATCCCGAATCCAGACAATATGTAAAAATACGGGGCGGAAGGTTCCCAAGGGCGCGAAAGCCATGATAGGCCATGCGACCCTAGACCATGGTGGATCGGGCGTTAATGAATTCACGCCGGGAAATGCTTGCCGACGACCGTGCCCCCGACGGGGCCGACGATGCCGCGCGCCGCGAGGACGAGGCGCTGATCAAGCTGACCGGCACGATGAAATGGTTCGATGCGACCCGCGGCTTCGGCTTCATGATTAGCGATGGCGCCAAGGGCGACGTGCTGGTCCACTTCAGCGTGCTCAAGGAACATGACCGGCGCAGCCTGCCCGAAGGCGCGATCGTGGAATGCCTGGTGGCGGAGCAGGAACGCGGGCTCCAGGCGCGCAAGGTGCTGTCGATCGATCTGAGCCAGGCGGTGATGCCCGAGCTTCCCCGTCCCAAGGTCGGAGCCGCCGAACGGGTCGATCCTTCCGCCCTGCTCGACGAAGCCGGCGAGTTCGAGCCGGTCCACGTCAAATGGTTCAATCGCCTGAAGGGCTACGGCTTCGTGGTCCGCGACGAGGAGCCGGACGAGGATATCTTCGTGCATATGGAAACGGTTCGGCGCGGCGGGCTGGCCGATCTCGTGCCGGACGAGCCGCTGCGCGCGCGCATCGCCAACGGCCGCAAAGGCCCCCTCGCGGTCGAACTGCTGCCCCGCTAGCGCCCACTTGCCTAGCCGTCGCCGAACCGGCAAAGCGGGCGCCGATGGGCTTTTTCAAGAACATGTTCACCTGGTGGGAAGGCGCGAGCCTCGGCACGACCTTGTTCACCCGGCGCAATGGCCGCCAGGTCGGCACCGACGTGTATGGCAACGTGTATTACATGGGCAAAAAGGACGGCCGGCGCTGGGTGGTGTATAACGGCTCCAACGATGCCAGTCGGATCCCGCCCGATTGGTATGGCTGGATGCACCATCAGCTGGACGGCCTGCCCGAGGACGTGCTGCCGCCGGCGCGCAAGTTCGCCAAACCGCCCAACCCCAATCGCACCGGCACCGCCGACGCCTATCGCCCGTCCGGCGCGCTCGAGCGGGGCGGCCAGCGCGCCGCGGCGAGCGGCGATTACGAAGCCTGGACTCCCGAATAAGCAATGAGCCCGGCCGTCCGTGAGCATCTGGTCGAAGCCGCCGTTGGCCTGGCCGTCGTTCTTGCCGCGCTCTGGTTTGTGATCTTCGCGATCGGCCGGACCGGCGGCGGCGCGGGCGGCGAGGATATCCGGGTCAAGGCGCTGTTTCCCGCCGCCAACGGCGTTTCCGTCGGCACCGATGTACGCATCGCCGGCCTCAAGGTCGGATCGGTCGCGGCGCAGCGGTTGGAGCCGCAAAGCTATCAGGCGGAAGTCACGCTGACGCTGGACCGCGGTCTCGCAATCCCGTCCGACAGCAGCGCCGCGATAACCAGCGAAAGCCTGCTCGGCGGGTCCTATGTGGCGCTGATTCCGGGCGGCTCGCCGACCCCGCTCAAGTCCGGCGATACGATCCTGGAAACGCAGGGCTCGGTCGACATGATGAGCCTGGTCGGATCGGTCATCAACCGATCGGGTGGTGACGCTCCGCCACCTGTGCAAACCAACGGCCTGGGCACGATGGACGAGGCCCCCGGCCAGTGATCCGCCTGCTCCTTCTGGCCGCAACCCTGGCGACCGCCGGCTGTGACGGCCCGCAAGTGCCCGAGCCGCAGCGCAAGCAGCGCGCCCAGGCGGAGCCCGAGCCGGAAACGGTCGATATTCCGCAAACCGTGACCAGCATCGCGCCCGGCACCACGCCGATGCCGCAGCGCGTCGCCGTGGTCGGCCTGCTCAACAAGCGCAACGGCATTTCGCGCGATCTGGAGATGAAGCCCGGCCAGGCGCTTCGGGTCGGCGATGTCGTGGTCCGCCTGCGGGCCTGCGAGACCAGCGCGCCGTGGGAGGTGCAGAAGCTGACCGGCGCATTCGTGCAGCTGGATGTGCGAAACCCACAGGGCCAGTTCCGGCGCGTCTTCTCGGGCTGGCTGTATAAGGAAACGCCGTCGCTAAACTTGGTCGAGCATCCGATCTACGACGTCTGGCCCAAGAGCTGCGCGATGACGCATCCGGGTGACGCCGCTGCGACGGCGCCGGGATCGGGCCCAGGCTCGGGCGACGCCAACAGCCGGTCCAGTGCTCCGAAATCGGCGCCGGCGGCCGCTCGCCCGGCGCAGGCGGACGACAGCAACATCACGTAATCGGATTGCAGGATTTCCACCGCGCCCAGGCTGCGCAGGTGATCGGTCATGAACTGGCAATCGAGCAGCGAGAAGCCGCCGACCCGCAATCGCGCCACCAGCCAAGCGAGCGCCACCTTGGACGCGTCCGTCCGGGCCGAGAACATGCTTTCACCGAAAAAGGCCGCGCCGAGCTTCACGCCATAAAGCCCGCCGACCAGTTCGCCGCCATCCCAGCATTCGACCGAATGGGCATGGCCGAGCTTGTGGAGCAGGTTGAAACCGGTCTCGATCTGGCCGTTGATCCAGGTCTCCTCACGCTCCGAGCAAAGCCGCAGCACTTGCGCGAATGCGGTATCGCGAGTCACCCGGAAGATGTCGGACCGGACGGTCTTGCGCAGGCTGCGGGCGAACCGAAAGCCGTCGAGCGGAATGATTGCGCGGCGCTTGGGCTCGACCCAGAATATCTCCCGCGCATCACGGCTGTCCGACATCGGGAACACCCCGATCGAATAAGCGCGCAGCAGCAGGTCCGGGTCGAGGACGGCCATGGTGCCCCGCGATTGCGGTCTGCCCGGCAACGCGTCAACTCTCCTTGGGCGCGCGCGCCAGCCGCCGCTCGATCCCGGTCCACAGGTCGGCCAGGGCGACGGCGCCGGGCGAGCGCGGGGCGAAGGCGCCGACCGGCTGTTGCCGCGCGCTCATTTCCTCGATCGCGCTCGCCATGGGCACCACCGGCCAGTCCGGCTGCTCGTCGAGCGCCTGCCGATGCAGCGTCCGGCGGCGATCAACCATGTTGAAGACGGGCAGCACCGCCCCCCGACGCAGCCTCTTGCGATCGAGGAAGTCGAGCACCTCGTCCAAGGCGCGGCGCGACAGCGGCGACGGGATCACCGGCACGATCACCAGGTCCGCCGCGCGCAGCACCTGCTCGCTCGTGTCGGTCAGGCCGGGCGGGCAATCGAGCAGCACGCGCTCGTGATCCGCGCCCAGATCGGCGAGCAGCTTCTCGAGCCGCCGCTTCTTGCGGAGCCCGAAGAAGAAGCGGTCGAGCCCCCGCAGCGATTTGTCGGCGGGCAACAGGTGCAGATGCTCGATCGCCGTCGGGCAAACCAGCGCGGACGGGGCCACCTCCCTCGAGAAGATCGCCTGCACCTTGTCGCCGCTATGTTGCTCGGCCTGGAGCAGGAAGGTGGAGGCCCCTTGCGCGTCCAGGTCCCACAACAAGGTGCGCCGCCCGGCCCGCGCCGATGCCCAGGCGAGATTGACCGCGAAGCTCGTCTTCCCGACCCCGCCCTTGAGGCTGTAGATGGCGATCGAGCGGGCTGTCATCTGGCTACAATATCTCGCGCACCCGATCCTGCGGCCGGGCCAGCACCACGCCCTTGTCGGTCTCGACAAGCGGCCGCTCGATCAGGATCGGGTTTTCAGCCATGGCGGCGAGAATCGCCTCGTCGCTCACCCGTCCGCTGAGCAGGCCGAGGTCGGCCGCCAGGCTTTCCTTCGCGCGCAGGCCCTCACGCGGGCTGATCCCGGCGCGGGTGTAAAGGCGGCGCAGTTCGTCGGCGCCGGGCGGGTCCTTGAGATAGTCGACGATCCGCACATCGGCGCCCGCATTCTCCAGGATTTCCAGCGTCTTGCGGGACGTGCCGCAACGCGGATTGTGGTAAATGGTCGCCTTCACCTGCACTCTCCGCTCCCGCCCAGCCCGATCTGTCGCACCTCCGGCCCGCGCTGACCAGCCCGCCTGAGCAAGCCACCAAAAGCGCTCGCGAAGCCGGGCAAAATGCGTTATGGGGCCGTCAAGGTGCGCCTTCACTTCCGCGCCGCAGCCGTTGCGCGCAGCCCAGCGCGACGGTTCACAACGGTTTCGGGCGCGGGAAAGATTTAGACGGAATGACTTTTGACAAGGGACGTCGCGGCGAGCGCGGCGGGCGCGGCAGAGACAAGCGCGACGGGTTCGGCAGCGACGACAGTTTTGGCGGCGGCGGCGGCTTCGAAGATCGTGGCGGCGGCGGTGGCTATGGCGGCGGCAGCCGCGGTGGTTACGGCGGTAGCAGCGGCGGTGGTGGCTATGGTGGCGGTGGCGGCGGCTACAGCGGCGGTGGCGGCGGCTATAGTGGCGGCGGCGGTGGATTCCGCGGCGGCGGCGGTGGCGGTGGTTATGGCGGCGGAGGCAGCGGCGGCGGCTTCCGTGGCGGCGGTGGCGGTGGTGGTGGCGGCATGCCGCCCCAGGTCGTCGGCCAGGGCAAGGGCGTCGTTAAGTTCTTCAACGCGCAAAAAGGCTTCGGCTTTGTCGTCCGCGACGATGGCGGCGAGGATGTGTTCGTTCACATCTCCGCGGTCGAGCAGGCCGGCCTGACCGGTCTGGCCGATGGTCAGCCGCTCGAATTCACGCTCGTCGATCGCGGCGGGCGTATTTCGGCGACCGACCTCAAGATCGAGGGTGAGCCGATGCCGGTCCAGGATCGCGCGCCGCGTGAAGATCGTGGCGGCGGCGCTGGCGGTTTCGGCGGTGGTGCCGGCGGCGGCTTCGGTGGCGGCGGTGGCGGCGGTGCCCCGCAGCGCCAGCTGACCGGCGAAAAGGCGTCGGGTACGGTAAAGTTCTTCAACGCGATGAAGGGCTTCGGCTTCATCAGCCGCGATGACGGCCAGCCGGATGCGTTTGTTCACATCTCCGCCGTCGAGCGGGCCGGCATGGCCAGCCTGAACGAAGGCGACCGGCTGGAATTCGAACTGGAAGTCGATCGTCGCGGCAAGACCGCGGCCGTCAATCTTTCCCCGGGTCAGTAAACTCGAACTTGATATTGCCCGGGCTTTTCTCAAGTAGAAAAGCCCGGGCGATATGATGCGAGTTGAAAGGTGGACGAGGTAATCACCTGCTCGTCGGCCCGGACTTGATCCGGGCCGGTGCTAATCCTGCTTTGTGATCGAAGAAGAGCCCAGCCCGGGATCAAGTCCGGGGCGACGATTACAGCATGATGACCTCAGGTTTCTCCCGTCGTCATGCTGAACTTGTTTCAGCATCCATGTTGGGTGCGGCAGTGCGGTCAACCAGATAGACCCTGAAACAAGTTCAGGGTGACGATGCAGCCTAATGTCATCCTAGTTAAGACGTGACACCGACCTGTCAGGCAGGCCATTGTTTCGCGGCGCAATGCCGAACCTTATCAGGGAGCCGGCACCGTATAGCTCTGCCCACCCGCAAGCGTCACGGTGATCGGTCCGCGCGGGCGGGCCGGGAGCAGGCTGCGGATGCGCTCCGACAAACGCCGCGCGTCCGCTACGCGCCGGGTCCGGGCGCACAGGTCGAACTCCCCTTCCCGCCCCCACGGTTTGCGTTCGACCGAGCTCACTCCCCGATCCGCCCTCAGCAATCGTTCCACCGCCACGGCCGCGCCGCCATCGATGCCCATCGCATAGCTGCCGAACCGCACCGTCAGGCCGCAAGCGGCAGCCGGCGCGGTCGCGCAACCCGCCGCCAGGCCACAGGCGAACACAATCACCGCCTTCATCACTGTCTCCATGGTCACGACACCATTCGCTTCAGCGTCTCTATCCGGTCTGCTTCGTGCGCCGGTTTGTCGTTCCGAATGCGGGATATCCGGGGAAAGCGCATTGCCAGCCCGGATTTGTGCCGCTTGCTTTCGTGAAGCGAATCGAACGCCACTTCCAGCACCAAAGTCTTGTCCACCTCGCGCACCGGCCCGAACCGCTGCACCGTGTTGTTGCGCACGTAGCGATCGAGCCACGCGAGCTCCTCGTCGGTAAAGCCCATATAGGCCTTGCCGACCGGCAGCAGCTCGCCGCCTTCGGTCCAGCAGCCGAACGTATAGTCCGAATAGAAGCTGGAGCGTTTGCCGCTGCCGCGTTGCGCATACATCATCACGCAATCGGCGGTCAGCGGGTCGCGCTTCCACTTATACCACAGGCCGACGCGGCGGCCGGGGACGTAAAGGCTGTCCCGCCGCTTCAGCATCACCCCCTCGATCGAAGCATCGCGAGAGCCCGCGCGGATCTCTTCCAGCTCTTCGAAATTCTCGGCCTCGATCAGCGCCGACAGGTCGAATCGGTCGGAGTCTAGGCTTGGCACGAACCGTTCCAGCCGCTCCCGCCGCTCCTGCCAGGGGAGGCCGCGCAGATCCTGGGATCCGTCGAACAGCAGGTCATACAGCCGCACGAACGCCGGATATTCCGTCAACGTCTTGGCGCTGACCAGCTTGCGCCCGAGCCTCTGCTGGAGCGCGTTGAAGCTCGCCGCCGCGCCACCATGCGCGTCCGCGCCCTGAAACTCGCCTTTGACCAGCAGCTCGCCGTCCACCACGCCGTCACGATCGAACGACTCGGCGACTTCGGGGAAGCTGCGGGTGATGTCGTCCCCCGCCCGGCTGTACAGCCGCACCTGGCCGCCCACGCGGACGATCTGAACGCGAATTC
Source organism: Allosphingosinicella sp. (assembly GCA_036387855.1). Taxonomy (GTDB): domain Bacteria; phylum Pseudomonadota; class Alphaproteobacteria; order Sphingomonadales; family Sphingomonadaceae; genus Allosphingosinicella. The sequence continues at coordinate 33,768 of DASVSZ010000028.1, forward strand.
CGTCCCATTTCCACTCCGCCGCATAATCGTCCAGCGACACCCGGCTCTCGTCCAACCCGTGTGCAAGCATGAACGGGCGGAACACCGGCACGTCCTTGCTGGTCGGCTGTTCGCCCCGTCCCTCGGCCCAGGCGAACAGGCTGAAGTAAGGCGGCGCGATGCCATGCCAGACCTCCTCCACCGCATCGACATCAAGCCCGAATGCTTCGGCCAGCGCCGTCTTGGCGAGCCGCGCGCTAACCCCGATCCGAAGCTCGCCCGTGGCGAGCTTGAGCAAGGCGTAACGCCCGCTCGCGTCCAGATGATCGAGCATGTGCGCGAGCACGCCGGGGGCTTCGCTCCGGCCGAGCCCGCGCAGCCGCTCCACCACCGCGCCGATCCGCAGCGTGCCATCGTCGATCTCGGGCGGCTGCCAGCCCGCATCGCCGGTCCGCTTGGGCCACAGCAGGGACACGGTTTCGGCCAGATCGCCGACGAAATCGCGGCTCATGCCGAACAGCACGGGATCGACCCGCTCTTCCGTGATCGCCCGGATCTGCGCCGGCTTGACCGCCGGAAGATCGAGCCCGCCGGTCAGCGCCGCCAGCGCATAGCCGCGGTCCGGGTCGGGCGTGGTCTTGAGATAATCGCCGATCAGCTTCAGCTTGGCATTGCGCGATCGCGTATAGACGAGCGCGTCGAGCAGCTGGGAGAAGTCGCGCATGAAGCGAAAACGGCGGCACCGGCTTTGCGTTCCGGATGCGTAAGGAAATCTGCGCGCCTCCGGCTGTGCAGCTTCGTCGCCGGGGATGCTGTCTCGGTCGCCTCCGCACGCTCCCGCCGTAGCATCCGCGACCTCCGCCGCGCCGCCATCGCCAAATCGAACGAGCCGCGCCATCACGAACCCTTCCACGACGCCGCGGGGCTGGCAATCCCCCGCAGGCGTCCGCCGGCCGGGAAGGACAGGGAGCCTTCCCGGCCGGTTTCTTCTCATCCGAAACGATCTTGACTCGCCGCCGGGGCGCGCATAGAGGCGCGCTCCTAAGCGGCAATTCCGCCGCGGCGAGACGGAGACTTCCGTGTTCAGCATTGAACGCAGATCCGGGTACAAGCCCGCCTTCGTCCGGACCTCGCCCAAGCGTTAGTGCGCTTGCCGCCGGGCCGGACCCGGCGGCGCATGCTCCCGAACATTTCGATCGAAATCAGGCGCAGCGGCCTCGCTGTGTCCGAAGGGGTGAGCCATGGGCGAGAATCAAGTGCTGCGGCAATTGCTGCCGCTGCTTCATACATTGTGCGGTCCTTCGAGCGGCGCGGCCAAGAGCGTGCTCGAGTGGATCAACGATCATCGCGGTCATTTCTGGCCGGACCTCCAGCGGACCAAGAAGTTTGGGCCGAAAAGCTGGAATGTGCTCCCGCGCCTCGCGGCTGAGCTCGCGGACGATGAGGTGCGACCGACACTGCTCGGTAGCGCCGAAGCGGTGGCTCGGCTGCTTGGGCTCGATCCCTTCGACGCACGGTTGCTGGTAACCGCGACCGCTTTGCAGCGGCTCCGCAGAGTCTCGGCATTGCGGCTGCGACTGGTTAACGCCGATCTCGACGTGCCGTCGATCATAGGCCTGCTTGCCGGTGCCGATCCGGCCACCGCCGCCGGCCAGGTACGCCGCAGCCTGCCGATCTCGCTTGGCCTGCTCGAGATCGAGGTCAGCCGCAGCAACCAGCTGGACTTGGACACCAGTTGGCGTTTCGATCGCTTACTCGATCGTGGGCTCGACGATGAAGACCATCTCACCCAAGCCCTCGCCGGCACGCGCCAGCAGCCCAATCTGCCGCCCGACGCGTTCGGCGCTCACCGCGAGGCATTCGGCTTCCTGCGTCGTTTGCTCGCCGGTTCGCTTGCCGGCCAAGAAAATGGCGTCAACCTGCTCATCCACGGTCCGCCCGGGACGGGCAAAACCGAATTCGCGCGCACGCTTGCCGCCGCAGCCGGGGCGAAGCTATACGCGGTCGGCGAGGTGGACGAGGATGGTGAAGAACCGACCCGGTTCGACCGCCTCCACGCCCTCAAGCGAGCCCACCGCCTGCTCGCGCGCCGAGGCGATTGCGTGCTCCTGTTCGACGAACTGGAGGACCTTTTCGCGCCGACCACGTCGGACGGTGGCCGAAGCCGCGCCGGCTCCAAGCTGTTCGTCAATCGTCTGCTCGAAGCCAATCCGGTTCCCACTTTGTGGACCAGCAACAGTCTTGAAGATGTTGACCCGGCTCACATGCGCCGGATGAGCTACGTGCTGGAAATGAAGCACCCCTCGCCGCGCGATCGGGCGCGGATTGTGTCGAGGATCGCGGGGGAGTGCGCGATGCCTCATGCCGCCATCGAATTAGCCTCGTTGGTCGAAGCAGATGCCGCGACGGGTAGCGTCGCGCGCGTGGCGATCCGCTCCGCGCGACTGGCGGGAGGGGAAGCCGACGACGTGCCGATGGTTGCCCGTTCGCTGCTGGCGGGCCTGCGCGGTGGGCGGGAAATCGCCCCTTGTTCCCGGCGGGAGAAGCTCGACCTAGACTTGTTCGAAAGCGAACCGGCTATTCCCGATCTGGTTGCGCGCCTGACCGCGCCCGGCGCGCCCGTCGACTTCTCGCTGCTGCTTTCGGGGCCGCCCGGCACCGGAAAGACCGCACTCGCGGCCCATGTTGCGGACCGTCTCGACCGGCCGTTGCTGGTCAAGCGCACTTCGGACCTGCTTTCCAAATGGGTGGGTGACACGGAGGCCAACATCGCCGCCGCCTTCTCGCAGGCGCGCGAGAGCGACGCGATCCTGCTGTTCGACGAAGCGGACTCGCTCCTGCTGGACAGAGCAGAGGCGCGGCACAGCTGGGAGCGGACGCAGGTGAACGAGCTGCTCACCTGGATGGACGAGCACCCGCTGCCGTTTATCGCGGCCACCAACCATCCGCAGCGGCTCGATCCCGCGGCAATGCGCCGGTTCGTGTTCAAGCTAGCATTGGACGCGCTCGGACCCGACCGCGCCGCCTGGGCCTGGCGGCGCTTCTTCCCCGGTGAGCCTCCGGCCGCTTTAGCGAATCTTTCTGGTCTCACGCCCGGCGACTTCGCGGTCGTTGCCCGCCAGCTACGCTACGCCCCGGACACCGGAGCGGCAGAGATCGTCGGCCTGCTTGAAGCAGAGACTCGGGCGAAACCCGCGCAATCGTGCCGTATCGGGTTTTGAAGAACGAGCCGGGGGCGGATCGGAGCGTCTGGCGCTCCCCGCAAATCCCGCTAACCTGCCCTCCCTTGCCGGGAGCCCCGCATGACCATTGCCGAAGCCACGCCCGACCTCGACCTTGCCGACCGTCACGACCGCGCCTTTCTGGGCCATCCGCGCGGGCTCGGCTATCTCGCGTTCACCGAGGCGTGGGAGCGTTTCTCTTATTACGGCATGCAGGCCCTCCTGGTCCTGTACATGGTCAAGGAGCTGCTGCTGCCCGGCCATGTCGAGAATGTCGCCGGGTTCGAGCAATTGCGCGCGCTCTATGGCGGGCTGGACGGGCAGCCGCTCGCATCCGCGATCTTCGGCACCTATACTGCGCTGGTTTACCTGACCCCGATCCTCGGCGGGCTGCTCGCCGATCGTGTGCTCGGCAAGCGGCGCACCGTGCTGCTCGGCGCCGTCACCATGGCCGCCGGCCACTTCCTGATGGCGTTTGAGACGAGCTTCCTGCTCGCCTTGCTGTGCCTGATCCTGGGGTCGGGCATGTTCAAAGGCAATATCGCGAGCCAGGTCGGATCGCTCTACGAGCCGGCGGACCTGCGCCGCGCCGATGCGTTTCAGATCTTCTATCTGGGCATCAATGCCGGCGTGATCGCCTCGCCGCTGATCGTCGGCACGCTCGGCGAGAAGGTCGGTTGGCATTGGGGCTTCGGCGCGGCCGGCGTTGGCATGCTGATCGCGCTCGCAATCTATCTCGCCGGCCAGAGATATCTCCCGCGCGAGCATTTCGAGGCGCAGGGCAAAGCCGAGCGCGCGGCCCGACCCAAGTTGAAACGGCGCGACTGGCTGTCGGTGATCGCGCTGGTCGTGCTGATCCCGGTGCTGGCGGTATCGATCGTCCCCAACAACCAGATCTTCAACGCCTATCTGGTCTGGGGCGACCGCGCTTTCGACCTGGTGTTCCTCGGCACCAAGCTGCCCACCACCTGGCTGGTCACCCTGGACGCGATCGTTAGCGTCAGCTTCCTGGCGATCGTCGCGCTGTTCTATCGCTGGTACGGCAAGCGCGCCCAGGAGCCGGACGAGCTTGCCAAGATCATCATCGGCTGCGGCTTCTCCGTGCTCGGCATGCTGTGCCTGGTCGCGGCATCCGTGACGCAGGCGCCGGGCGAGAAAATCGGCCTGTTCTGGCCGGTCGCCTTCCACATCCTCAACAGCATCGGCTTCGCGCACATTTTGCCGGTCAGCCTCGCCTTGTTCGCCCGCCTCGCCCCGCAAGCCATCAACGCCACCGTGATTGGGCTCTACTATCTCGCCTTCTTCACCGCCAACACGCTGGTCGGCTGGATCGGCGGCTGGCTGGACACGATGCCGATCACCAGCTTCTGGCTCCTCCACGCCGCACTTGCGGGAGGCGCCGGCCTGGTGTTCGTGGCATTCAAGCTGGTGCTCGCGGGACGGCTGATGCAGGCTGAGCCAGCGGGAGCGCCGGAATAGTCACACCGCCTTCGACATCCACCCCTCTCCCTTGAGGAGAGAGGATACGCAGCCTTGGCGATGCAAAGCTGAGCCTAGGCGAAGTTGGAGAGGGTGAGCGCCGCGACTGCAGCGCGCGCGGCGGAGCCGCGCTTCGATCCCGCAGGCATTGAGCCTGCAAAATCGACCCCCTCTCCCTACCCTGTCCCACGAGGGGAGAGGGAGTTCGTTCAAAACCCGATCTTCAGGCCCACGAAGCCCGACATTTCGTCGCTTTCCGGTCGCTCGAACGTCGCGCTGGCTTGGACCTGTAACGCGATCGAGCCGATCAGGGCGAAGGAGGCGCCGCCCTCCACGCGGCCATAGACGTCGTCGTCGGAATGGCTGCCTTCGAAGCTGTTGACGATGATCGGGCTTGCCGTTTGCGAATAGGAGATGACGCGGCGGCTGCTGTCCAGTTCCTTTTCGGCGAGCAGCTTGGCGTAGGGCTTGATGCCGAGCCCGCCGACCTCCGCGTCGAACTCGGCACCGAGGCCGGCATAGCCGACCAGTTCGCTCGCCCGCTGCCGGCCGACGTTGAGGGTCAGCACCGGATCGCCGTTTTCCGTGAACTCGTCGATCGTGGCGCGGGCATATTGCACGCCGGCAACCGGGCCGATCCTGGCGCCGCCGAAGCCGAACCGGTAACCGACCTCGCCGCCGGCCACCAGGCTGTTGCCGTCGCTCTCGCCCGAAACGTCGTCGATCACCGCACGCCGGCTGATGTCGTAATCCTGCCAGCCATAGCCGGCATAGCCGCGCGCGAAGGCCCCTCCCGCTTCCATCTGCGCATAGGCGCCCACCTGCCACGACGTCGCCTTGGCACCGCCATTGCCATTCAGGAAATCAACCTCGGGCCGGGAATAGGCGATCGCGACGCCGGCCGAACCCGCGCCGAACGAAAGTTCGGCGCCGCCCGCCACGCCGATGCTGTCATAATCGTAGGCGAGGCTGGTCTGGCGATCGGCGAGATCGTGGCTGCCGGTTGTCGCGACCAGGTAAAAGGAGAGCGGCTTGTCCGCCTCCCCGCTCGCCAGATCGAGGCGTCCGCTCATCAGCTGGCCGAAGCCGGTTGCGGTCGAAAGACCGATATCGCTCTGCGCCTCCAGGTGCAGCGGCGCTTCGAGCTGGCGGACCGCATATTGGCCGACAATCTCGTAGCCGCGCTGGGTGAGATGAAGTTGGTCGACATAGAAGAAATAGCGGTCGAGCAGCTCGGGATTGGTGGTCACGCAAGTGGTCGGGCAGGCGCCGGCACCGAGCAGGCCAAAGGCGGACAGATTGGCTTCCAGTACATTGCCAATCTGGTTGAGATCGAGATAGTTCACCGTCACGCCCTGCGCCGCGTAGCCGGCCAACGCCTGCTGGACGAGGCCGTTATAGGCGGTCGAATATGCGGTCCCGACCGCCGCGACCGGTAAGCCGCGCACTTCGGGCAATCGGCCGACATCGCCGCCCAGCACCGTCATGTTCTGGACGCCGGCGCCGACCAGCAGGTTCAGGTTGCGGATCGCGTCCCCCGCCGCGAGCTGCGCCTGAGCGGGCACGCCGGCCTGCAAGCCGGCAATCTGGGCCGCGGTCGGCGAGACCCCCAAGCTGCGCTCATAAGCGCGCGCGTCGTTGGCGCCGATGTTGAGCACCAGCAGATCGTCCGGCGCGAAGCGGCCGCTCGAGCGCGGAAACGCCGCCGGTCCGCCGCCCGCCAGGAAGGACTGCACCTGGAGGTCGAACGCCTGCACGCTTGGCAACGGCGTGTTCTGCGCCCGGGCCACCGCGCCGCCGATGCCGTAGTTCAGCACCGGCACGTTCAGCGCCTGGCCCATCGTATCGACCAGGTTAAGCCCGTTCGAGAAGCGGCCGAGCGGATAGATTGCCGGCCGCGCGGTGCCGGTCAGCTCGAACACATTGCCGTCGTCGATATAGGAATCGCCAAGCGCCACGATTCGGTTGACCCGCTGCGCCCCGGCCGGCGCGGCCAGCCCCGCCCCGACCAGAACAGCTGCGGACAGCAACAAACGCGACGCGAACTTCAACATGAAACACCCTCCCCTGCCGCACCCGGTTCGGCACGTGCGGGTTCCTGATAAGTGCCTGTTCGCGCGGACACAATATCGTGAGTGGAAGAAGCTGCTCCAGTGGTCAGCTGTTCGGCGCGATCACCGGCGGCGGCGGTTCCGGCGGGGCATCGCCGCTGGCCAGCACTTCATGCTTGCCCTCGTCCAGGTAAAGCCGGCGGATCAGCACCAGCACGACAATGGTCAGCGGCGTCGCCAGCAGCACCCCCGGCACGCCAAACAGGATGCCCGCCGCGATGATGCCGAAGATGGTCACCGCCGGTGGGAGATCGACCATCTTGTTCTGGAGCAGCGGCATGACGAGATTGCCCTGCAGCTGCTGCACCGCGACCAGCACGCCCAAAGTCCACAGCCCGGTGTCCGTCCCCTGCCCGAAGCCCAGGATTACCGCGGGAATTCCGGCCAGCAACACGCCGAGATAGGGTACGAACTCGGCGAGGCCGGCGACCAGGCCGATCGCCCAGGCCGCCGGCACGCCGACCAGCCACAATCCAAGCCCGGTGCCGACGCCGACGAACAGCATGCCCAGCGCCTGGCCCTTGAGCCAGTTGCGCAGCGAGACGGTGATCGCGTCCAGTGTTTCGGCGGTCCGCGTGCGCGCGCCCGACGGGATCATCCGCAGCAGGCCGCCGGCATAGAGCGTCGGCTGCGCGGCGAGATACAGCCCGCCGATCAGCACCAGCACAAGCCCCGACAGCGCTCCGCCGACCGCGGTCAAAGCGCCAGTTACCAGATTGACGATGGTCTGCCCGCTCGGCGCGAGCCCCTGCGCGCGCTGGAGCAAGGAAGCACCGATGCGGGATTCGGCCAGCCGCGCCTGCACGTTCGCCCAAGCGGCGGGCAGCCGCGTCGCGAGTTCCGCGAACTCGGTCTGCATCGTCGTCCCGAAAAAGGCGAAGGCGCCGCCGATCAACGCGAGCAGCAGCAGCACCGTCAGGCCGAGGGCTACCGGGAAGGGCAAGCCGGTGCGCAGCCGCAGCCAATTGGTCACCGTCAGAAGGATCAGTGCGACCAGCGCGCAGGCGAACAGCAGCAGCAGCAGATCGACCAGGGTCCACAGCAGGTACGCCGCGGCAAGCGTTGCCAGCACGATTACCGTCGCGCGGAACACCCGCCGTTCGAAACCGTCGCGGGAAGGACGATTAACCGGACTTGGATCAACCCGCTCTGACGTTCCTGCCATGAACCGAAATCCCCCTTGTTACCGGTCTTGAACAGCCGGCCGCGTCAGGCCGGTCTGGCCGGAACCAGCGCGGACGCGCCGTTTCGCATCCACCCGACCAGCCCGCCCACCGCGTGCTGCAACGAATCGTCATTGGGCGCGGTCCAGATCGTCTCGATCAGCCGCTGTGTCTCGGGATGATAACCGACCAGCGCCATCCCCCAGTTCGGGAAGCTGCGCCGCTCAACGCTGTCGCGCGCAATAATCCGGACGTTATCGTGACGCGGATCGAGCAGGATGCTGCCCATGATCCCCGCCACGGCCGACTCCGACCCTTCGAGCACCTGCGCGAAATCCCTGCCTGTAAATACCAGCGCGCCGGTGATGCCGGCTTCGAGATTGCGCGAAATTGCCGCAGCGAGGATCTCCGCCACTTGCCGATCGAGGTCGGCGCCGTCGAGGCGGGAGCGGCTGATGTAAAGGAGACTGAGCACCCGCGCTGATAACCGCCTCGCCCGTTACGTGTAAATGGTGAGAGCCATTCACTTTTGCGGGCTGCCGGGCGGCTCGCACTGGACTTGATGTCCGTCAGAACATAAATAGAACCAATGGGTCAGCTCGACACCCGCCAGAAGCTCGCCATCCTGGCGGACGCGGCCAAATATGACGCGTCATGCGCATCTTCCGGCACGTCCAAGCGCGACAGCAAGGATGGCAAGGGGATCGGCTCGACCGAGGGCATGGGCATCTGCCATGCCTACGCGCCCGACGGCCGCTGCATCTCGCTGCTCAAGATCCTGCTGACCAACAGCTGCATCTTCGACTGCCATTATTGCATAAACCGCAAAAGCTCGAATGTTCGCCGCGCGCGGTTCACAGCGCAGGAGGTGGTCCAGCTCACCCTCGCTTTCTACAAACGCAATTATATCGAAGGGCTGTTCCTTTCCTCCGGCATCATCCGCTCGTCCAATTACACGATGGAGCAGATTGTCGAAGTGGCCCGCTCCTTGCGCGAGGATCATGATTTCCGCGGCTATATCCATCTCAAGACGATCCCGGACGCCGATCCCGAACTCGTCCACCAGGCTGGGCTCCATGCCGATCGCGTGTCGATCAATGTCGAGTTGCCGACCGACGAAGGGTTGAAGCGGCTCGCCCCCGAAAAGGACGGCGCGCGCATCGAGGGCGCGATGGGCGGCGTCAAGCACGCGATCGAGGATCGCAAGGATGCCCGCAAGCGCTACAAATCCGCGCCAGGCTTCGCGCCAGCCGGCCAATCCACCCAGATGATCGTCGGCGCCGACAGCGCGAACGACAGCGCGATCGTGACCAAGGCGAGCCTGCTCTACGATCGCTTCGCCCTGCGCCGCGTTTATTACTCCGCTTTCTCGCCGATCCCGGACGCGAGCGCGGTGCTGCCGCTCCAGCGCCCGCCACTGATGCGGGAGCACCGCCTGTATCAATCCGATTGGCTGATGCGCTTTTACGGTTTCAAGCCGGCCGAAGTGGTGGACGCGACGGACGCGGGCGGCATGCTCCCGCTCGACATCGATCCCAAGCTCGCCTGGGCGCTCAAGCATCGCGGCGATTTCCCGCTCGACATCAACCGCGCCCCGCGCGAGCGGATGCTCCGCATACCGGGCCTCGGCGTCAAAGCCGTCGATCGGATCATCTCCTCCCGCCGTTGGCGCCGTCTCACTCTCGACGACGTCGCCCGCCTGACCGTGTCGGTCGCGAAGGTGCGTCCGTTCATCATCGCCGAAGGCTGGCGCCCCACCCTCCTCACCGACCGCGCGGATTTGACGAAGCGGCTCAAGCCAAAGGTGGAGCAGATGGAATTGTTTGCGTGACTCGCGACGATGCGAACGCGCAGAGCTTATCGAGTGACGTTGCGCAGGCAACACCGCTTTTCAACGATCCGGCGCCGCTGTCGAGAGCAGTGGTGATCTGGCTGTGGGTTTGGTTGGCCGCCCAGACCGCGACGGGCTTCGCGTCCCTACTATACCTTACAGTGCTGAGTTCATTTCCGCCTGAAACCCCCATCAGCTTCGATCAAAGCCCGCCCGAACTTGCAGTCGCGGAAGGGGTGGTCGGCCTGGTGGCGCTCGCGTTCGTGGTTGCGTTCCTGGTCAGCGGCTTTCTCGTCCTGAAATGGATCCATCGGACGAACAAGAATGCGCATGCGCTGAGCGGGTATATGGATGTCTCGCCCGGCTGGAACGTGGGCTGGTTTTTCGTGCCATTCGCCAACCTGTTCAAGCCGTTCCAGGGCGTGCGCGAAATCTGGCAGGTCAGTCACGACCCGGACGATCCGGGCGCAGTACCCGTGCCACCGTTGCTGCGATGGTGGTGGGCGCTCTGGCTTCTGACGACGTTCATCGACAACTTTTCCTTTCGTCTGTCGATGAAAGAGGAAACGGTTTCGGACGCCGTCGTAGTCGCAGGCTTGGACATTGCCTCGAGCCTGTTCGGAATTCCGCTCGGGCTCCTGCTGATTGCGATCGTCAAACGGCTGACTCCCGCGCAGGTCGACGCAATCCGCACAAGCACTTTCGCGTGATGTGAAAAGCGCTGCGATGCACCTGGTAACGCTGAGTTCGCCCGATGATTTCGACGGCTGGCGCGATGCTGCCCGCGCGCTTGCGCTGGCCGAAGTGCCGCCCGAGCGAGCCGCCTGGGAAGTCGGCGCGGCGCAGAGCCTGTTCGGCGAAGCAACTCCCCTGCCCACGCCCACGCGCGCTTTCTTCTCCGTCCCCAAACCGTTCCTCGATCTCGCCGCCCTCGTCGTTTGCCATCGCGATCCCGAGCGCTTCGCCCTGCTCTACACTCTCCTGACCCGCCTCGCCCATAATCGCGACGCGCTTGCCGACTGCGCCGATCCGCTCGTGCGACGGCTCGAGGAGATGGCCAAGGAAGTGCGACGCGACGCGCACAAGATGCACGCCTTCGTCCGCTTCCGCGAATTGGCCGAGCCGGACGGCGGGACCCGCATGGTCGCCTGGTTCGAGCCGGACAATCACATCGTTCGCCGCGAGGCCGGCTTCTTCGTGCGTCGCTTCGCCGCCATGCGCTGGTCGATCCTGACGCCGGACCTGTCGATTCACTGGAACGGCGAGACGCTGACCGAAGGCCCTGGCGCGACCCGCGCCGACGCCCCGGACGGCGATCCGATCGAGGAGACCTGGAAAACCTATTACGCCTCTACCTTCAATCCGGCGCGGGTGAAGATCAAAGCCATGACCAAGGAGATGCCGAAGAAATATTGGAAAAACATGCCGGAAACCGCGTTGGTCGGCGGGTTGATCGCAGGTGCGCGCGGCAGGGAGCTGGAGATGGTCGAACGTTCACAAAGCCAGGTCATTCCCGAAACCGGCCGCGACCTGGAGCTTGCGCTGACTGGCGAGCAGCAGGCCCGCCAGGCCGAACGCGCGCTTCAGCCCGGCGACAACGCGCTCGCCGCTTGGGAAGCCCTGCTCGCCGATGCCAAGGCCTGCACGCGCTGTCCGCTCTACGGCCCGGCGACGCAGACGGTGTTCGGCGAAGGCCCGCTCGATGCCCGCATCATGTTCGTCGGCGAACAGCCGGGCGATCAGGAGGATCTTGCCGGCCGCCCCTTCGTGGGTCCGGCGGGCCAGCTGTTCGACCGCGCGCTGGGCGAGGCGGGCGTTGATCGCTCGACCGCCTACGTCACCAATGCGGTCAAGCATTTCAAGTTCGAGCCCAGGGGCAAGCGCCGGATCCATTCCAAGCCAGGCGGCCCGGAGATCGACGCCTGCCGCTGGTGGATCGAGCAGGAACGCGTGCTGATCCGCCCGCCGGTTACCGTCGCGCTCGGCGCCACCGCCGCCCGATCGCTGTTCGGCAAGGCCGTCACGATCGGCGCGATGCGCGGCCGCCCCCACCAGGCCAGCGACGGCGGCGAAACCTGGGTCACCGTCCACCCCAGCTTCCTGCTCCGCGTGCAGGACAATAAGGAAGAGGAATATGCCCGCTTCGTGGAAGACCTGCGTCGGATCGGAGAGCGGGCACAAGAACTCGCATGACGATCTCTCCAAATTGGAAGTAAGTTGGTCTGGAATGGAGTAAGTAGAGACTCGACAATTCGCACTCCTGAAGCAAGCTTCGGCTTTCCGGGGGGAAGGTATCATGCCAAGCAATCGAATTCTGCTATCAGCAGCTTGCCTGTTGCTGTTGCCGGCCTGCACGCAATGGAAGGCGACGGCGCGGATCAATCCATCGACGGTCGCGGTCTATCCGGGAGCGATCGGCGCCAAAGCTCAGAAACGAAACGGGACCGAAACTCAGCCTTGCCCGCTCAGCGGCGGCTTCTCGGACAGCAAGCGCGGCGCCATCAACTTGGATTGTTTCCAACTCCCGGAGGACAGCAGACACAAGAGAAACATCACGGCCTATGAGCGTGCGACGCCGGACCATTGGTCCGAACGCGCACAATCGGAGGCGTCGGGACCGACGGCCGCAAAGGATGCGCTGCAGATCGCCAATGCGCACGCAACGAACTCGCGCAACCGGCTAAACGCTATTCTCGTCAAGCATGCTGACGACGTTTGCGTGCTTGAAAAAGGCAGGCTGGTTGCAACGGAATCGTCCGCGAACTTTCTCCTGAGTTTCCTCACTTAAAGCTTTTCAGGCGCCGCGACCATCGTTCAGGGCGAGCTGGCCAAAAGCATATTGTCCGGGGTGGCGACACTTTCGAGCGGGACGCAAAGCAACGTCAACGCAACATTCTACCGAAATCAGCTCATCCAGGCAATCAACAAGACTCTCGACAGCGAGCGCGCTCTGATCAGGGACAAGCTCGCTGCCGACCGCGCCCGCGACATCGAATCCTACACGGTGGACGACATGATTGTCGCGGTGAACGCCTATCACCAGGCATGCTCGTTCGAACGGGGCCTTCAGGTGCTTTTGGACAAGGCGCTCGACAAGTCGGGCGCCGAGGCGGTGTTGGCGAGCCGCTCGCGCGAAGCTGCCACGACAGAGCTCGATCACCTTATCAACACGCTCGATCTGAGGATCGCCACGCTTGGCGACGGTGAGGCGAACAAGGCCGAAGTGGATGCGCTCAGAAAGCAGCGAGCCGATGCGGAGGCACGCCGCAACGGCCTGGTTCTCGCACGCACCGAAAAGCTGCTGGCCAGCCCCTCCGCCGGCGACACCTCCGAGAAGCACGAGCCGAAGCCAGCGGAGACCCCGGACGATGCCAAAAAGGCGCCGGAGCCGAAGGAGGAATAAGGCAGTCTCCCGCCTGTGAAGCGCTTGCGACCACCGCAAGTTAGAGCGCGATGCCTTAAGACTGATCCAAGCACCATCGTCGGCGACGAAGTAGGGCGATCCCACATCATGTCATCATGCTCCAGCGGAAGCGGCCGCGTCGAGCGCTCCCGAGCGCCAGGCGCTCAGTCGAAATCGACCGGGTCCGGCCCGATCCGGCCGCCGGGATCGTCCAACGCGGCGAACGCGGCCATGTCCTCGGGATCGAGCCTGACCTCCAGCGCGCCCAGATTGTCGCGGGCGCGGTCGGGGTTGCTGGATTTGGGGATCACGCTGAAGCCCTGGGCCAGGTGCCAGGCGATGATCGCCTGCGCCGGGCTGCGGCCGTGCTTGTCGGCGATGCTGGCCACCCGCGGATCGCGGAGCAGATTGCCCTGGCCGAGCGGGCTCCAGCTCTGAGTCACGACGCCCTTGGCGCGGTGGTAGTCGGCCAGCGCGCGCTGCTGAAATGCGGGGTGCAGCTCGATCTGGTTGACCGCCGGGATGACGCCCGTCTCGCGCTCCAGCCGCTCGATCTGGTCGATCGTGAAGTTCGAAACGCCGATCGACCGGAGCAGGCCTTCCTCGCGCAGATCGATCAAGGTCCGCCAGGTCTCCAACCAGCGGTTGGCGCGCGGCGCGGGCCAGTGGATCAGATAGAGGTCCACCGCCTCGAACCCGAGCCGGCGCAGGCTGTCCCGCGCCGCCTTCCGCGCCCGGTCCGCGCCCTGGTCGTTGTTCCAGACCTTGGTGGTCAGCCACACGCCCTCGGCGCCGCGCATGCCCTCGCCGACGCCGCGCTCGTTGCCATACAGGGCGGCTGTGTCGATCAGCCGATAGCCGGCGTCGATGGCTGCGCGCACCAGGCCCGGCGCGGCCTCGTCGGGCAATTGCCAGGTGCCGAGCCCGAGCAGCGGCATCTCGCGCCCGTCATTGAGGCGGACCGTCTGGTTCACAGCCGAACCAGCATCTTGCCGGTATTGCCGCCGGTGAACAGATCGAGGAAGGCCTGCGGAGTGGCTTCCAGCCCGTCGCGGATCGTCTCGCGGCTCTTCACCTGCCCGCTTGCGATCCAGCCGCCCATGTCGGCGTAGAACTGGCCCATTTCGGGCAGGTAATCGGTGTAGATGAAGCCCTTCACCTGGATGCGGGCGGAGATCACCCGCATGATGTACCGGAAAGAAGCGGGCGCGCCGCCATTATAGCCCTCGATCATCCCGCAGATCGCGAACCGCGCATTGTTGCGCGCCGTGGCGAAAGCCGCATCGAGATGATCGCCGCCGACATTGTCGAAATACACATCAATGCCTGTGGGCGCCGCTTCGGCGAGCGATTTCACCAGCGGGCCGGCCTTGTAGTCGATCGCCGCGTCCGCGCCGAGTTCGCGCACCCAGGCCACCTTGTCGGCGCCTCCGGCCGAGCCGATCACTTTCATGCCCTTTGCCTTGGCGATCTGAACCACCGCCGATCCGACCGCGCCGGCCGCAGCGGAAACGAACACGGTGTCGCCCTCCTTCGCCTCGGCGGTGCGCAGCAGGCCGAAATAGGCGGTGGCGCCGGTCAGCCCCAGATTGCCGAGCCATTGTTCATCGCCGACCCCCATCGCCGGCACCTTGTTGAAGGCGGCGGCGGGTGCGACCGCGGCCTCGCGCCAGCCGAACATGTGGAAAACGGTGTCGCCGACCGCGTGATGCGGCGAGCGGCTTTCGACCACCTTGCCGACCGCGCCGCCCTGAAGCGGCGCGCCGACCTCAAACGGCGGCACATAGCTCTTCACGTCGTTCATTCGCCCGCGCATGTATGGATCGACCGACAACCAGCCGTTTTCGACGCGCACCATGCCGTCCTCCAACGCGGGCAGGTCCAGTTCTTTCAGTTCGAAATTGCTCATGTCCGGTATTCCGGTCGGGCGGGACTTGAGATGCCAGGCGCGGGTGGTGGTCGACATTTCATCTTCCTTCTTCGTCATTCCCCCAGAAGCGAGAATCCTGCTTACGTATTGACATTCAAGCAAGCGGGATCCCCGCCTTCGCGGGGAAGACGGGAAAAGAAAAGGCCCGACAGTTTCCCGTCAGGCCTTTCCAGTCCAGCCTACCAAGGGCTCAGCTTACTTTTCGTCGTAAGTGCCCGAGAAGCTGCGGTTGAGCACGTGCGGGCCATCGCTGCCCGCATCGCTGCGTTCGAACAGCGCGCGCTGGCTGTCCTCGTTCGTCCAGGCGTCCATCGCCTCCTGCGCGGTCTTGTTGACGGTCACCTTGTCCTCGACGCTTTCGATCCACGAGCAGGGAATCGAATGGTGCACGCCGCCGGCATTCTCGTCATTCTTGGTCAGGATGATCTTATCGCCGGCGATCTTGTCGACGGTGCCGATATGCGCGCCGTCGGAACCCAGCACTTCCATATGCTCCCGGGCGCGGCCGAAATGCTGGCGCTGGGTCTGGCGCTTTTGCCGCCAGCCGCCGAACTCCTGCTCGAACTTGGACTGATGTTCCTGGCGATAATCGTGATAATCGCGGTCGAGTTCCTCGATCTGCCGGTTGCGCCATTCGGTATAATGGCGGTCGGCATGATGGGCGGAGCCGCCGAATTGTTGGCCGCCGTCACCACCCTGCCGTTGCGCCTGGCGGATGATCGCCGCCTCGCGGGCCGAGCTGCCGCCGCCGAACCCGCCGGACGAGTCGATCCCGCCGCCATAGCCACCGCCGACCGGCGAGGACATCGGGTGCGCGCCTTGCGTGCCGGTGCTGCCCGCGTCGATCCTGTCGAAACGGCGGCCATGATCGTCGGGTCCGCCAAAGCCGGAACCGCCCCAGACTTCCACGCCGCCACCGGCCTCGCCATATCCGCCGCCGCCGGCAAAACCCTCGCCGCCGCCGGATTCACCGCCGGTCTGGCGCATCCGGTCGTGGCCGCGATTGTCGTTCCACTGCACCGGGCCGCGGGCCTCGCCGCCGCCGCGATAGCCGCCTTCGCGATGATGAACCGGGTCGCCACGGAACTGCCCGCCACTGGCGTTCTGCCACCGCACATACTCATCGCGGCCGTAGCCACTGCGTTCGCGGCCGCCACGATCCTCGTCGCCGCCGAACCAGGAGCGGACCTCGTCGCCAGCGCGTTCCACGAACCCACGATCATCGCCGCCCGGGCCGCGCCCGCGCCCTTCCCAGTCGCCGCGGCCGCGATTGCTGCCCCAATTGCCGAAGGTACCGCCTTCGCGCTCGTAGCGATTGCCTTGCCATCGATTGTCGTCCTCGCCCCGTCCGCGGAAACGATTGTCGCGGTCACGATCATAGCCCATGAGATCTCTCCTTCTCGCTGGTGGCGCGCCAAATGGGCGCGGGTCCGGCTGGAGAAACGATGGAAAGCGGCGGCTCGTTCCGGCTGCGCACCGCGCTTTGTCGCGTTGGGCGCGCGGGCGGGCAGGTCGCTCCGACACCGGAGGCGGCGGCCAAAAGCGCGATTGCGCTGGGTTCGCCACGCAGCTATTGAGCGCCTCGCCCGGGAGGCGCGGGGCTGTAGCTCAGATGGGAGAGCGCTGCAATCGCACTGCAGAGGTCAGGGGTTCGATTCCCCTCAGCTCCACCAACCTTCGCCCCTGACGGGGCTTCGGCTGGCAAGCCAGTCACCCGCATCGCGAAAGATCGTCTGATTTGATCAAGAGCGACGACGCCCCTATTCCGGCCGCGACTTTGGTCCTGATGCGACCGGCGGCGTCTGGGCCGCCCGAGATCCTGATGACCGAGCGGGCCGCAACCATGGCGTTTGCGGCCGGCGCGCTGGTCTTCCCCGGCGGGCGGATCGATCCCGACGATCATCTTCTTGCCGAGCGGATCGGCAACGAAATCGATCATGCCGCCGCGCGGATCGCCGCGATCCGGGAGACGATCGAGGAAACCGGCATTGCACCGGCGCTGCGCACCGGCCTCGAGCCAGCCCTGATCGCGCGGCTGAGACGTGAGCTGGACGACGGCGCGCCCTTCTCGGCCTTGCTCGACACGCACCGCGTCCAGCTCGACCTGGCGGCGCTGACGCCGTTCGCGCGCTGGTGCCCGAACTTCAAGGAAGCGCGCCGCTTCGATACCTTGTTCTTCCTGGCGGAGGCGCCCCCAGCGGCAGCCCCAGCCAGCGCCGCCCATGCAGAGGCGGTGCGAGCCTTCTGGGCCAGCGCGGCCGAGGTTCTGGACGATATCGCCGCCGATCGTGCCCGGGCGATCTTCCCGACCCGCCGCAATCTCGAACGGCTCGCCCGCTTCGCATCGCTGGACGAAGCGCGCGCCGACGCGGTCCGGCACCCGGTGCGCAAGGTCATACCCTGGATCGAGGAGCGGGACGGGGGGCCATGGCTCCGCATCCCCGACGATCTTGGCTATCCGGTCACGGCGGAACCGCTGGAAACCGCGCGGCGCTTTTAGCGTCGCCGCTTTTCGACATTAGGAAATCATCGAATGACGACCGAGCGGGACCGGCCCGCGCTGACCCACGATCACGTTTTCCTCGGTGCGCGTCATGACGAGAATGCGCGCCGCACCTTGTGGGTGGTCGCGCTGACCGCGACCATGATGGTCGCCGAGATCGCCGCCGGGGCGATCTTCAATTCGATGGCCTTGCTCGCGGACGGCTTCCACATGGCGACCCATGCCGGCGCGCTGGCCGTGGCCGCGGGCGCCTACCGCTTCGCCAGGCGCCACGCCCACGATCGACGCTTCACCTTCGGCACCGGCAAAGTGGGCGATCTCGCCGGTTTCGCGTCCGCGTTGATACTAACGCTGGTCGCGCTCGGCATCGGCGCCGAATCGATCGGCCGCCTGCTGGAGCCGCGACCGGTCGCATTCGCCGAAGCGACGATCGTGGCGACGGTGGGCCTTGTGGTGAACGTCGTCAGCGCCCTGCTGCTCTCGGGCGGGCACGAGCACAAGCACGAGCACGAGCACGAGCACGAGCACGAGCACGCCCACGGTCACCGCGACAACAATTTACGCTCCGCTTTCGTCCATGTCGTCGCCGACGCGCTGACGTCGGTGCTGGCGATCGCGGCCTTGCTGGCCGGCCGCTATCTCGGCTGGATCTGGCTTGATCCGGTGATCGGCATCGTCGGTGCGGTCGTGATCGCGATCTGGGCGTGGCACCTGCTGCGCGACACCGCCGCAATGCTGCTCGACACCGCCGATCCGCGGTTGGAAACGAAGGTCCGCACGCTCGTCGAGGGTGGCGGGGACGTTCGGATCACCGATCTTCACATCTGGCGGATCGGCCCGGGCGCGCATGCCGCGATCGTCAGCGTCACCGGTGGCGCGGACGCCGAAGCGATCCGCACCCGCCTGCGCTGCATGCACGAACTGGCGCACCTGACGGTAGAGGTTCGATAAAGAGCCGCTTGCACCCGGAGCCGCTTACCCCGCCTTCTTGAGCCCCTTGGGCGCGTCGCGGAACCGGCGGCGGCGGAAGTCGAGCAGGGTCGGCGGCTGCCAAGCGAAGGCCGCGAAGCTCTGGACGCCCTTGCCGGCATAGGCGATCAGCACGTCCGAGCGGGGATCGGTCACCAGTTCGATCGAATCCTCGACAAGCCAGACGGAGCCGGCCTCGATTCTGTTGCCGTCGATCCGGCCGCCTCGGCCGATTCCGACCAGCCACAGTGGCTTGCCTGGCACGACATGCAGGATGCCGGCCCCAGCGCCGCGCCAGCGTTCCATCACGAAGGCCGGCCCGTCCGCCAGGATCTCGCGGCCCGGCGTCAGCACATATGGCTGCAACGGCTGGGTGTACGGGCCGGGCGTTGCCACGGCCAGCGCGGCATCGAGTTGTAACGCCCTAGGCCGGCCGAAATCGTAGAGCCGGAAGGTGACGTCCACATTCTGCTGGATTTCGATGAGGCTCAGCCCTGGGCCGATCGAGTGGACCGTGCCGGCCGGCGAATAGAAGCTGTCCCCCGCCGCCACCGGATGCCAGTTGACCAACTGCTCGATCGTCCCCCCAGTCGCGGCCGCCTCCAGCCGCGCCGGATCGACGGCGTCCCTCAGGCCGATCCCGATCGACGATTCGGGCTCCGCGTCGAGGACCAGCCAGGCCTCGTCCTTGCCGGACCGGTGCCCCAGGTCCCGCGCCGCCTCGCGACCGGGATGGACCTGGATCGACAAGGGCTGCGAGGTGAACAGATATTTGACCAGAAGCTCAGGCCGGCCGCCGCGCGGGTCCTCGAACCATATTTCGCCGACCGGCTCGCCATCGGGGCCGAGCGCGCCGAAGATGGCGGGAATGTCGCGCCGCCCCCAAGGCTTTTCCACCTTGCGGGCAACGAGTCTGACTGCGGTCATGTCTGAAATTCCGGCTGAGGCGGCACCGGAACGGACGTTTAGGCAAGCAACCCTAACAACCGGTCAAACGTCAGGGTAAAGATGCTCCGCCTGGTCAAAATCTCGATCCTGCTCGCCCTGCTCTGCTTCGCCGGTTTGCTCGTCTACGGGCATTCGCGAAGCCATCCTGAGGACATGCCCTGGACCCGGCTCGACCTCGCTCAGCCGGTCGGCGCCTTTACCGGCGCGAAGCTGGCGGCGCTGAACGGCGAGGGCGGGCAATGCCGCGCCCTGCTGCGACGGGCGGGCATTCGCTTCACGCCGCTGCCCGGGCCACGCGTCGGCGCGCGATGCGGATACCGGGACGCGGTGCGGTTCCGGCCCGGCGGCGCTCTCGACATCGGTTATGCGCCCGCCGGTCTCGGCACCAGCTGCCCGGTCGCGGCTGGTCTCGCCTTGTGGGAATGGAACGTGGTCCAGCCCGCCGCGATCCGGCACTTCGGGACTCGCGTCGCTCGGATCGAGCATTTCGGGAGCTACAGCTGCCGCCGCATCTACGGCCGCGCGCAAGGCGCCTGGAGCGAGCATGCGGTCGCCAATGCCGTCGACATCGCCGGCTTCCGCCTCGCCGATGGCCGCCGGATCAGCGTGCTCGGCGATTGGGAGAATGGCGACGCCGAAGCCGATTTCCTGCACGACGTCCGCGACGGTGCCTGCGATCTATTCGCGACCGTCCTCTCCCCCGACTACAACGCCGCCCACCGCGATCATCTCCACCTCGACCAGGCGGATCGCGGCCGATGGGGCTGGCGGGGGTGCCGGTAGGGACTGGATCGGGTGGAATCCGTGCTCCTGAAAGGCAGGAGCCCAGTTCTACTTGGCTGGTGTTGGAGGCAGGGCTCCTGCTTCGCAGGAGCACGAACCAGCATTCCCGCTTTTCGTTTGGCCTGCATTTCCCCCTCCGCTACCTGAGCTCGTCGAAGGGCTGCCTCTATGCCTCGCAAGCAGGACAGCGCTTCGACAAGCTCAGCCTGAGCGGTGGAGATTCTGCAACTCGGTCGAAACGCTCGTCAGGATCCGCCTCACCCCCTGATTTTGAAATCGATTCCTTGCGCCAGCGGCAGGTCGCGGCTGTAGTTCACCGTGTTGGTGGCGCGGCGCATATAGGCGCGCCACGCGTCCGACCCGCTCTCGCGCCCGCCGCCCGTCTCCTTTTCGCCGCCGAACGCGCCGCCGATCTCGGCGCCGGACGGGCCGATATTGACGTTGACGATGCCGCAATCGGAGCCGGCCGTTCCCATGAACAGCTCCGCCTCGCGCAGGTCGTTGGTGAAGATCGCCGAGGACAAGCCTTGCGGCGCCGCATTGTGCTCGCCGATCACCGCGTCGAAATCGTCGTAGCGCATCACGTACAGGATGGGTGCGAAGGTCTCGCGCATCGTGATCGGCGTCTGGCCGGGCATTTCGACGATCGTCGGACGGACATAGCAAGCGTCGGGCGCGATCTCTGCATGGAGGCGCTCGCCGCCCGCGACCCGGCCTCCTTCCGCCTGGGCTTGGATGAGCGCCGCCTGCATGCCGTCGAACGCGGCGCGGTCGATCAACGGCCCGACCAGAGTGTCGCCGCCGAGCGGATTGCCCACCGCCACATCCGCGAAGATCGCGCGAAGGCGTGGCACCAGCCGGTCGTAGAGATCGCGATGCACGAACAGGCGGCGCAACGTCGTGCAGCGCTGGCCGGCCGTCCCCACGGCGGCGAACGTGATCGCACGCTCGGCAAGCTCGAGATCGGCGGTCGGGGCGACAATCATCCCGTTATTGCCGCCAAGCTCAAGCAGGACGCGGCCGAAGCGGGCAGCGACGCGGGGTGCGAGTTCGCGGCCCATGCGGGTTGATCCGGTCGCCGAGACAAGTGGCACCCGGGGATCGTCGGCCAGCGCCGCCCCAATCTCGCGGCCGCCCTGCACGACTTGCGACAGAAACGCCGGCGCGTCGCCGAACCGCTCGACCGCGCGCTCGAAGAGCGCCTGCACCGCCACCGCGGTCAACGGCGTCTTCTCGGACGGCTTCCACACGACGGCATCGCCGCACACGAATGCGAGGCACGCATTCCACGCCCAGACGGCGACCGGGAAGTTGAACGCGGAGATCACGCCGACCACGCCCAGCGGGTGCCATGTTTCCATCATGCGATGGCCCGGCCGCTCGGTGGCGATGGTGAGCCCGTACAACTGGCGCGACAGGCCCACCGCGAAGTCGCAAATGTCGATCATCTCCTGGACCTCGCCCAGGCCCTCCTGGAGGATCTTGCCGGCTTCCAGGCTGACCAGCCGACCGAGCGCTTCCTTGTTCTCGCGCAGCACCTCGCCGAACAAGCGGACCAACTCGCCCCGCCGCGGCGGCGGAACGGGACGCCAAGCCAGGAACGCCGCTTGCGCTCGTTCCAGCGCAGCATCGAGCTCACGGGGACTGTCGGAGCGGACGCGGCCGATCACTTGGCCATCGATCGGCGATCGCGCTTCCAGATCGCCGCCGTCGAGGCTGTCGGCGGAAAGCCCAAGCTGGCGCATGACTTGCGCGGTTTCGGCGCGAGAATCGAATGTCGGATCGGTCATCCAATCGTCATTGCGAGGAGCGCAGCGACGACGCAATCCACTGGGTTGTTTCGCTTCGCTCGCAATGACGGCGGGAGGTGGATCAGAAGAGTAACCTGGCCTCGCGCAATCGCTCGATCCCGCGCGCGATCGTGTCCGGCCGCTTGGCGAAGCACAGGCGGACGACGTTGGTGGCGGGATCCGTGTCGTAAAAGGCCGAAACCGGGATCGCGGCCACGCCGGCATCCCGCACCGCGCGATCGCAGAAGGTCACGTCCTCCGCTTGAATCCCGGACGCGGTTAGCTCGAGGCAGACGAAGTAAGTCGCCTCGGCTCTCAGCGCCGCATAGCCGGCGTCCGCCAAGCCGGCGAGCATGTCATCCCGCGCCGCCTGGAACGCGCCCCGCATCCCGCTGAAATAATCATCGGCCTTGCCGAGCCCATAAGCGACCGCGGCCTGCAGATTGGGCGGCGTCGCGAACGCCAGATATTGGTGCGCGCTGGTGATCGGCTGGACGAGATGTGGCGGCGCGGCGATCCAGCCGACCTTCCAGCCGGTCAGCGAGAAGATCTTGCCGGCCGAGCCGACCTTGACCGTGCGCTCCGCCATGCCCGGCTGGGCGGCGAGCGGCAGGTGCGCGCGGCCGTCGAACACCAGATGCTCCCACACCTCGTCGCTCAGCGCCACCAGATCGTGCCGGACGCAGGCCTCAGCGACGATCGCAAGCTCGGGTTGCCTGAACAGCCGCGCGGTGGGGTTGTGCGGATTGTTGAAGATGATCAGCC
The DNA here is from genome assembly GCA_036387855.1 of Allosphingosinicella sp. Taxonomy (GTDB): domain Bacteria; phylum Pseudomonadota; class Alphaproteobacteria; order Sphingomonadales; family Sphingomonadaceae; genus Allosphingosinicella. Next base: position 56,643 of record DASVSZ010000028.1, read on the forward strand.
GCGTCTTCGGCCCGATCGCGCGTTCCAGCGCTTGCTCCGTGATCCGCCAGTCGGGCGGGGTGAGCGTGACGAGCCGCGGCACGCCGCCCGCCCGCCGCACCATCGGCAGGTAAGCGTCGTACAGTGGCTGGAACAGCACCACCTCATCCCCCGGCGAAACGAGCGCCAGGATCGCCGCCGCCAGCGCCTCGGTCGCTCCCGACGTGACCGTTATGTCGTCGATAGCGTAGCCGACATTCTGATGATGCCGGTAATGATCGCAGATTGCCTGGCGGAGTTCGGGCAGGCCGCGCATCGGCGGATACTGATTGGAGCCGTCCCGCAGCAGTGCCGCCCCCCGGTCGACCACATCCTCCGGCCAGCCGAAGTCCGGAAAGCCCTGCCCCAGATTGACGGCTCCATGCTCCGCGGCCAGGCCCGACATGCGGGCGAAGATCGACGTCGGCAGCCCTGCGAAGAGCGGGTTCACAGCCGCTCGATCAGCGCCCGGGCGGCGAGCGGATTGCGCTCCTTGGCGCCCGAGATGAAGAAGACGTATGTCTCGCGCGGCGTCACGGGCAGCGGTGCGGCAAGATAGGATATTCCCGGCGCCGCTTCCCCGCGCGCCCAGATCCTCGCCGTCTCCGCCCAGCCGTCCAGCTCGGCTTCCGGATAGCCCGCCGGCTCCTCCGGCCGCGATCGCTGCAGCCGCGCATAAACGAGATCGCCGCTCCCGTCCGCGATCAGCGGGTAATCGTCGGCCTCGGCAAAGACGATCCCAACCCCGGCCGCCCGCGCCATCTCGACGAATTCCGGCGTCTGGAAACTCTCATGGCGCGGCTCGACCACGTGGCGCAGCGCCACCCCGTCTTGCATAGGCGGGAGCAGCTGCAGAAAGCCGCGGAAATCGTCCGGCTCGAATCGCTTGGTGCCCATGAACTGCCACAGGATCGGCCCGAGCTTATCCCCGAGCGCGGTCAGCCCCTGCGCGCAGAACTTCGCGATCCCCTCCCCGCCTTCGCACAAGGCCTTGCGGTTGGTGCAGAAACGCGACGCCTTGACGGCGAACTTGAAGCCGTCCGGCACCGCCTTGGCCCAGCGCTCGAACGTCTCCGGCTTTTGCAGCTTGTAATGCGTCGCGTTGATCTCGGTCGCGGTCAGCACCTGTCCGGCATGTTCCAGCTGGCGCGCCTTGGGCAGCTTCGGCGGATAGAAAGTCTCGCGCCAAGGATCGTAATCCCAGCCGCCAACGCCGACACGGATCGGTCCCGCTTCCATGAACGCGGTTTAGCGGCGCACCCGCGATCGGCAAACGAAAAGCCGTCGCGCCGGCGGGTGTGGCTTGGGAATCACAGCCCGCGAAATCTCGACCGCCGCGATGGAGAAAAGTGACTCGCCGCTCGTTACGCCTCCAACAAGACCAGGGAGGTTTCGGCCGATGTTGAGTTCAAGCACCCCCGCCCAGACGGCTTTCGGACAGCGCGACCACGCGATGCGCGGCTATCATGCCGTCTATCGGCCGAACGAAGTCAATCATTGCCCGGGCTGCGGGCGCACCCACTGGTATGTCGGCCGCCAGCTTGCCGAGTGCGGCTTTTGCGCAACCGCGCTGCCGTTGGTCGAGGCGGTGAGCGGTGGCGGCAGTCACAGCCGCAATCGGCGCGATTCCTTCCTGATCGCGGCCTGAGGTCGCTCCGCCCGGCGACGCTGTCGCGGAGCCGGCCGTTGCACCTCCGGCACGACTTGCCGCGCCATTCCTGCTCGCTTATGGCTGGAGGTTCAGCCTGATCCAGGTCAGTCTGCGCCATCAACAAGGGGACACAAGATATGAAGATGATCCTGAAGGCTGCCGCGCTCGTTTCCCTGTCCGCGCTGGCCGCGTGCGGCGGTGGCGGCGACAGCGCCGCTTCGAACATCGAGGACGCAGCCGACAACCAGGCCGCCGCGCTCGAGAACCAGGCCGAGAACCTCAGCGAGCAAGCCGACAACGCGTCCGGCGCCGCCGCCGAGACGCTCGAGAACCAGGCGACCGCGTTGGAGAACCAGGCCGAGAACGTCCAGGAAGCCGGCGAGAACAAGGCCGAAGCAGTCGACGACGCAAACTGATCGGCTGACCCGAATGACGGAAGGGCTGTCCGGCACCGTGCCGGGCAGCCCTTTTTCGTTCACGCCGCCCGGCGAGGCCATCCGGAAGCGCGCCGTGCGTTAAATCTTCGTTAGCCGCGTTCCGATAATGCGTTCTTCACGCAGGAGTGCACGCAGCGATGTGCACCGGGGTGGACGGGAGACAAGATGAGAAAAGCCGGTATCTGGGGTTTCGGCTTACGCTCGGATAGCGGCTTGGCCGCAAAGACGGCATCCCCGACCGGTCCGCGCCGGCGTGGCTCCGCCGCGGACGCGGCCGAAGCGCTGCTGCTCATGAAGAATTACGAGGAATCGGGTCAGGGTTGGTTCTGGTCGACCGGCCCGAAGGGGCAGCTGACTTACATCAGCGACTGCATGGCCGAGCTGCTCGCCGATCAGCATGCGACCCTGCTCGGTTGCGGCTTCTCGGACCTGTTCGAACAAGCCCAGAACGACCTGAGCGGCCGCACGACCTTGCCCTTCCTACTGGCGAAACAATCCGCCTTCGAGAAGATCACCGTCCGGGCCAGCCTCGGCGGCGGCGAACGCTGCTGGTCGATCTCCGGAAACCCGCAATTCGATCGATCGGGCCGCTTCACCGGCTACCGCGGCAGTGCCGTAGACGTCACCGAACAGCGACGCACCTCCGAGCACGTTTCGCAGCTCGCGAAGTACGATTCGCTCACGGGCCTCCCGAACCGTCGCCTCATGTCCGAGGTGCTGGACGGCGCTCTGACTGAAACCAAGCATCGCGGACGGGCATGCTCCGTCCTGCTGATCGATCTCGACCGGTTCAAGCAGGTCAACGACACTCTGGGCCATCCAGCGGGCGACGCGCTCTTAAAGCAGGTGGCCGAACGCCTTTCCCGAATTGTCGGAGACCGCGAACGGGTGTTCCGGCTCGGCGGCGACGAATTCCAGGTCATCCTCCCGAACTGCGAAGATCGCGGCATCATCGGTGACTTGGCGGCGGAGATCATATCAAACCTGTCGCAACCCTATTCGGTGGAGGGCAGCCGATGCAGCATCGGTGCATCGGTCGGCATCGCCGTCGCGCCGGCCGACGGTTCTTCGCGGCCTGACCTGATCCGCAACGCGGATCTCGCGCTTTATGCCTCCAAGTCGGGCGGGCGGGGGCGTTTTCGGTTCTTCTCGACCGATCTGCTGGAAGCCGCGGAAGACAAACGGGCGTTGGAAGAAGACCTGCGCGACGCATTGGCGCGGGGCGAGATCAGCCTCGAATATCAGCCGATCGTCAACGCCACGACCGACCATATGACGGGGGTCGAAGCGCTGCTCAGGTGGAACCACCCGGCCCGCGGGCCGATCTCCCCGGCCTTGTTCATCCCTATCGCCGAAGAAGCAGGGTTGATCGCCCGCTTTGGCGAGTGGGCGTTGCGCCAGGCCTGCAACGACGCGGCGACCTGGCCTGGTGAGCTTCGGGTCGCGGTCAACGTATCGCCCATCCAGTTCACCAGCGAAACGCTGCCGGCGACGATCATGTCCGCGCTGGCGGCTTCGGGCCTGTCTCCCGACCGGCTCGAACTCGAGATCACCGAAGGCGTGTTCCTGGGCAAGTCCTCGACCACGGACCTGATGTTCGCCGCTTTGAAGAAGATCGGCGTGCGGCTCGCGCTTGACGATTTCGGAACCGGATATTCCTCGCTCGGCTATCTTCGCACCGCGCCCTTCGACAAGATCAAGATCGACCAGACCTTCGTTCGCGACGCGACCCTTCCCGATTCCAGGAACAGCGCCATCATCGCGGCCATTGTCGCGCTGGCCGAGGCGCTGGGCATGGAAACCACGGCGGAAGGGATCGAGTATATGGATCAGCTCCAGCTCGTCCGCCGCCTCCGCGTCAGCCACGCTCAAGGCTGGGTGTACAGCCAATCTCTGTCCGACGAGGCATTGCGCGAGCATCTGCGGACGGGGGAGTTCAGGCTCAAACCGTCCGGACCCAGCAGGCAAAGGAGCGACCGCCAGGCGACCTACCGCAAAGTTGGCGTGATTCATGCCAATCGCTACCACAATGTCATCATGCGCAACCTCTCCGAGAGCGGGGCCTTGATCGACGGCATCCCGGATCTCCCGCTCGAAACGCTGATCGTCGTCGATTTCGGGGATGGCCAGCTGACCTTCGCCCGCGTGCGCCGGTCCAAGGGCCGCCAACAGGGGGTCGCGTTCGAACAGGATCTCGTTGACGACGGCAATGGCGGTCTGTGCACCAGTCACCGTGTTTCGCCCTATCTGTTGAAGACGGCCGGGCTGCCCTCGCCCGGCGAGCCGGATCGTGACATTTCTACCGGCACCGATCTGACGCTGGAGGAGCTCGCCGCCAAACTCGGCTTGAAGCTGTCCGGCAAGGTACAGCGACAGGTGCCGGTGAGGAACTTGCAATGGTCGTCCACCCTTCCCGATCCGAGCCGGCAGACGCTTACCATTCGCGAGCTATCGGAACGTTATCTGGAGAGCGCGCACGGGGATGAGATCGGCGATGTTGAGCGCGATCTGAGAGAGCATATCCTTCCCCAATTCGGCGAACTCTCGCTCGACCGGGTAAGCAGGGCCGACATCTCCGCCTGGCTGTCCGACAAGGCCCACGAAGCGGGCCATCCACCGGGCACCGACCATCGACTTCATACCCTGCTCGGCCAATTGTGGACGCTCGCGGTCGAACTGAACGTTCCGAGCGCCGGCCAGAATACGATGGATGGAAGCCTCCGCCTGGACCGGCGCGGACAGTCCGGTGCCGAACTGACCGCCGACGAGGCACGGACTCTGCTGGAGGTCGCGGGCAGCAGCAACAATCGGCAGCTCAAATACATTCTGTCGCTGATGATGCTGACTGGGGCCAGGCAGCGCGAGCTGCTCAACGCCAAGTGGGAGCATCTCGACCTGTCCAGGCGCATCTGGTTCCTCGACCTGAAAAGCGCCGAAAAAGCGCGCGAGTTGCGCCTCAGCGCTCCGGCGTTGATCGTGCTGGAGGACCTTCCCCGATGGGATGGCTGCCCATATCTGATCGCCAACCCGACCACGCTGAAGCCCTACCAGTCGGTGATGCGCAGCTGGGACATGGTCAGCGTCAAGGCCGGTCTGCCGCACCTGGAAATCGACGATCTGCGCTATTGCGATCTCGGCACGGCGGTCTGGGACGACCAGCTTCTCGACCTGGTCCGGAACGGCCGCTCCGGCCAAACCGCCGAGCCTGTTCGGATCGCATCCTGAAGCTCGCCTCGCTCCCGCCAGCATGAACGAAGAAGGCCCCGCATCGCTGCGGAGCCTTCCTGGTTGAAGCTCGAATGATGAGTTGAGCTTTAAGCTCAATCCTCGTTGCGCGTCAGGAATGCCGGCGCGAACTCAGGCTCCGGCCCGTCCTCGCGAGCCGGGCGATCGCCGCCGCCTTCGCGACGCGGACCGCGGTCGCCGCCGCGGCCCTCCCCACGCTCGCCGCCCCGGCCACCGCCGTCGCGTCCGCCGCCGTCACGACGGGGACCACGGTCACGTCCGCCGCGATCGCCATCACGACGCGGGCCCCGATCACGATCGCCACCGCCGCTCCGCGGTCCACGATCCCGATCGCCGCCTTCGCGTGGCGGACGGCTGTCCTCCAGCTCGGCGCCCGTTTCCTGATCGACGACGCGCATCGACAGGCGGACCTTGCCGCGCTGGTCGATCTCGAGCACCTTGACCTTGACTTCCTGGCCTTCGCTCAGCGCATCAGACACCTTCTCGACGCGCTCGTTCTTGATCTCCGAGACGTGGACGAGGCCGTCCTTGCCGCCCATGAAGTTCACGAACGCACCGAAATCGACCAAGTTGACGACCTTGCCGTCGTAGATCTTGCCGACTTCCGCTTCCTCGACAATGCCGCTGATCCACTTGCGGGCAGCCTCGATCTGGCTGAGGTCCGACGAGCTGATCTTGATCAGCCCTTCGTCGTCGATATCGACCTTGGCGCCCGTCTGCGCGACGATCTCGCGAATAACCTTGCCGCCGGTGCCGATCACTTCGCGGATCTTCGACTTGTCGATCTGCATGGTCTCGATGCGCGGCGCGTGAGCGCTGAGCTCCTGGCGGGTCTCGCCAAGCGCCTTGTTCATCTCGTTCAAGATGTGCGCGCGGCCTTCGCTGGCCTGGGCCAAAGCGATGCGCATGATCTCCTCGGTGATGCCGGCGATCTTGATGTCCATCTGGAGCGAGGTGATGCCCTTCTCCGTGCCGGCGACCTTGAAGTCCATGTCGCCGAGATGATCCTCGTCGCCGAGGATGTCGCTGAGCACAGCGAAGTCCTTGCCTTCCAAAATCAGGCCCATGGCGATGCCGGAGACCGGGCGCTTCAGCGGCACGCCCGCGTCCATTAGGGCCAGCGAGCCGCCGCACACGCTCGCCATCGACGAGGAGCCGTTGCTCTCGGTGATATCGGAGGTGACGCGGATCGTGTAGGGGAATTCCTCCGCGCTCGGCAGCACCGGGTGCAGCGCGCGCCAGGCGAGCTTGCCGTGGCCGACTTCCCGGCGTCCCGGAGCGCCGAAGCGGCCGACTTCGCCGACCGAATAGGGCGGGAAGTTATAGTGCAGCATGAAGTTTTGGTAGGAGAGCCCTTCCAGCCCGTCGATCATCTGCTCGGCGTCCTTGGTGCCCAAGGTTGTCGTGCAGATCGCCTGCGTCTCGCCGCGGGTGAACAGCGACGAACCGTGGGTGCGCGGCAAAAAGCCGACCATCGCCTCGATCGGGCGGACCGTCTTGGTGTCGCGGCCGTCGATGCGGCGGCCGTCCTTCAGGATCGCGCCGCGGACGATTTCCGCTTCCAGCTTCTTCACCAGCTTGAGGCTGGCGAGATATTCGGACGGGTTGTCGTGCTTGGTCTGCTCGAACGCGTCGCGGGCCTTGGTGCGGGCTTCGTTGACCGCGGTCTGGCGCTGCTGCTTGTCGGTCAGGCGATAAGCGGCGGCGAGGTCCTCGCCGATCAGATCGCGAAGCTTCTGCTTGACGCTCGCATGGTCGTCCGACTGGTCGAGCTCCCAAGGCTCCTTGGCGGATTGCTCGGCGAGGCGGATGATCGCGTCGATGACCTTGCGGCTGGCTTCGTGCGCGAAGCTGACGGCGCCGAGCATGACTTCTTCCGAAAGCTCCTTGGCTTCGGATTCGACCATCATCACCGCATCTTGAGTGGCAGCGACGACCAGGTCGAGTTCGCCCGACTTGCATTCGTCGAGGCTCGGATTGAGCTGATACTCACCATCCTTGTAGCCGACGCGCGCGGCGCCGATCGGCCCCATGAAGGGAACGCCGGAGATGGTGAGGGCAGCCGACGCGGCGACCATCGCCACCATGTCCGGCTCATTCACACCGTCATAGCTCAGCACATGGGCGATGACGTTGATTTCGTTGTAGAAGCCTTCCGGGAAGAGCGGGCGGATCGGGCGATCGATCAGGCGGCTGGTCAGCGTCTCCTTTTCGGTGGCGCCGCGCTCACGCTTGAAGAAGCCGCCCGGGATGCGGCCGGCGGCCGAGAATTTTTCCTGATAGTGGACGGTCAGCGGGAAGAAATCCTGCCCCGACTTGACCGTCTTGGCGGCGGTGACCGCGCACAGAACCACGGTTTCACCGAGCGTCGCGAGCACCGCGCCGTCGGCCTGGCGGGCGACGCGGCCGGTCTCGAGCGTCAGCGTCTGATCGCCCCACTGGATTTCTACTTTCTTGGTATCGAACATTTTGTTTCCTTCTCGTCGGCAGCCAGATGCTGCGGACGGCCTGTGTTCGGGCGAAGAGCCCAAGGGCATCCGCCGGATTGCGGAGGCCGGATGTGCGAAGCGGCCCACAAGGGGCCGCTTCGGCGTTATTTACGAAGACCGAGCTTCGCGATAAGGGCGGTGTAGCGGTCCGCGTCCTTTTTCCGGAGATAATCCAGAAGCGAGCGGCGCTTGTTGACGAGCATGAGCAGGCCGCGGCGCGAGTGATTGTCCTTGGCGTGCGTCTTGAAATGCTCGGTAAGGTTGACGATCCGTTCGGTGAGGATCGCGACCTGAACTTCGGGGGATCCGGTATCGCCGCCCTGACGGGCATTGTCCGTGATGATTTCCTGCTTGCGCTCGGCTGTAACCGACATCGTCAACTCCTGTGTCTAAAGGTTGAAGCCGCGCACCACCCTCAACTCGGGCCGGAGTTCACCTCCGTCAAACTCCACAAGCGCAACCGGAACAGACCCGTCGATTGCGAGATGAAGCCCTGGCTTTGCAGCAATCCCGACCAATTTGCGCCCCTGGCGGAGCGCACTTGCCTGATCGGGGGTGACGAGGAGAGCCGGGATGTCGTCCAGCCCCGCCGTCAACGGCAAGAGTGCCTGTTCAAGGGTGCGGGCTTTACCGAGTTCGGCCAATTTGTCCAGCGTTATCGCGGCATCCAGCGTGAACGGGCCGGCCTTGGTTCGGCGCAGCATCGTGACGTGCCCGACGGTGCCCAGCGCTCGCGCGATGTCACGGGCCAGCGAGCGGATGTAGGTGCCTTTCGAAACGCGGGCTTGGAGCGTCACTTGATCCTCCCCGGGACGGGGAGGGGGACCATGCGCAGCATGGTGGAGGGGGCTCTCCATGCGCACTGCCGGTTTCGGACCCCCCTCCACCACCGCGCTTCGCGTCGCGGTCCCCCTCCCCGTCCCGGGGAGGATCTTGAGCTGGTGCACCGTCACGCAACGCGCCCTTAGCTCAAACTCCACCCCCGCCCTCGCCAGATCATAAGCCCGCTTCCCCTCAACCTTGAGTGCCGAATAAGCCGGCGGCACTTGCTCGATTGGGCCGGTGAAGCGCGGCAGCACCGCCTCGACATCGGCCATCGTTGGCCGGACATCCGACGTCGCGACCACCTCCCCTTCCGCGTCCAGACTGCTCGTCTCCGCGCCGAAGCCGATCGTAAACTGGTACGCCTTGTCGGCATCCAGCATCCGCGCGGCAAGCTTGGTCGCTTCGCCCAGCGCAATCGGCAGCACGCCGCTGGCCAGCGGATCGAGCGTGCCGCCGTGACCGACTTTGACCTTGGGATAGCCCCCCTCGCGCAGCGCCCGCTTGACCGCGCTCACGATCTGGGTCGAACCCGGCCCGACCGGTTTGTCGATGATCAGCCATCCGTGCATGGGCCGCGCGCTTAGCCCGGCCTTAAGCAAATCCCAACCGCGCCGTTGTACCCGCCTCCTATGTCGACCAGCCGCCCCGTCATCGCGCTCGAACTGAACGAGCTTTGCCCGCCCCTGCTCGACCGCTGGATGGCGGAGGGGTCGCTGCCCAATTTCAAGCGCCTGCACGACAGTTCGGACGTTTACCGGACGCAGGCCGACGTGACCGAGCCGGACAAGCTGGAGCCCTGGATCCAATGGTATTCGATCCACACCGGCCTGTCCTATGACCAGCACGGCGTCTATCACCTAACCGACGGCGTCCGCGCGGAGCATCCGGATATTTGGCGCACCGTGATCAAGGCTGGCCGCACGGCGTTCAGCCTTGCCAGCATGAACGTGCGGCCCTTCTCAGCGCCCGGCTCGCTGTTCGTGGGCGATCCCTGGACGGAGAATGGCGACGCTCACCCGCCCGAGCTCAACATCTACAACCGCTTCGTCGGCCACAATGTTCGCGAATACAGCAATGCCGATCAGGGCCTCAGCGCGGCCGACTATGCCGGCTTCCTGCGCTTCCTCGTCACCCACGGCCTGTCCGCGCGCACCGCATGGCAGACGGTGCGGCAATTGGCCGACGAGAAGTTGCGCGATACCCACCTGTCCTACCGCCGCGTTGCGATCCTCGACGCGCTGCAATTCGATGTCTTCGCGCATTATTATCGTGCCATGCGGCCCGATTTCGCGAGCTTCTTCGTCAATTCGGTGGCGCATCTCCAGCACGGTTTCTGGCGCTACATGGAGCCCGACGCATTCGCCGCGAAGCCGCCCCAGACGGAGCAGGCGCGTTATGCCGACGCGATCAAGTTCGGCTACCTGGCGATGGACGGCCTAATCGGGCGCATGCTCAAGCTCGCCGACCGGCACGGCGCGATCCTGCTGTTCCAGACCGCGCTCAGCCAACAGCCGTTCCTCAAATATGAGGCGCAGGGCGGTCAGCGCTTCTTCCGCCTGCGCGACGCAGCCGGCTTCCTGCGCCAAAGCGGGGTCGCCTGTCGCGAGCTGGACTCGACGATGACGCACCAGTTCATGGTCACGTTCGACGATGAAGAGCAGCGCGAAGCGGCCCGCGCCCGCCTGACCGCGTTCGAATATGCGGATGGTCGCAAGCTGATCGACTCGCCCCCACACGACACCCCGAACGCGCTCTACTTCGGCGCTCAAGTGCCGACGTCCGGCGGGCTGGAGGCGATCGTGACCGACCGGGCGACTGGCCGCACCTTCCCCGCCAGCGATTCGGTCTACGAGTTGGACGGGACCAAGAGCGGCTGCCACCACCCGATCGGCGGACTATGGATCCGCCACGGCACCCACCGGCGCCACGAAGAGCTGGTCTCGATCCTCGATACCTACCCGACGATCCTCGAGCTGCTCGGGATCGGCGGGGGCGAAGATGGGCAGCGCGCCGGCCGCAGCCTGCTGGACCGCAAAGCCGCCCGCGCGGCCTGAAGATTACTCCTCCTCGTCCTTCGCCAAGTCGCGGGCGACGGTGGGAGAGCGCAGCAGCTTGTCGATGTGGCTGCCTTCATCGAAGCTTTCGTCGGCCAGGAACTTGAGCTTGGCCGCGTATTTGGTGTTCACCCGGGTGGCTACCGCGCGCTGGAGATAAGCGGTGTTGGTGCGCAGCGCCTTGAGCACCTGCGCTTCGTCCGCGCCCAGCAGCGGCTTCACGAACACGGTCGCGTGGCGCAGGTCCGGCGACATCCGCACCTCAGTGATGGACACGCTGTGGCTCGCCAGCACTTCGTCATGCACATCGCCACGCATCAGGATTGCGGACAAAGCATGCCGCACCTGCTCCCCTACTCGGAGCAGGCGAACAGAGCGGCCTTCGGGAGATTCAGTCTGGCGCATCTTGCCTTCGGTACTGAAAAGAGCTAAGAACGTGTCGTTGTAGTCTCAAGATATACACAACTCCTGAGCCCGGATGTTCCAGCATCCGGGCTCAAATTCTGTTGGGGCCCGACGTTCCAGCGCCGAGCCCCGCACCGGTTATCGGCGGCTTAGCTCAATGAGCTTCACCACCAATGTAATCAGCGCAACGACAAACATCGCCACGCCGATCACCAGTGCCGTTGTGATCTCAACAGATATACATATCACCTCCCTTCGACGCCCAGGATGGGCGCCGAAGGTTAGCGCGTCTTCTCCAGACGGAACAGACGCCGTTACAGCGTCCGTTCGCGCTCCTCGACTTCGAACACTTCGAGCATGTCGCCAGCCTTGATGTCGTTGGTGTCGGCCAGCAGCACGCCGCATTCCAACCCGGCCCGGGCCTCGGCGACATCGTCCTTGAAGCGCCGCAGCGACGAGATGGTCGTCTTGGACACGATGACGTCCTCGCGATTGAGCCGCGCGTGCAGCCCCTTGCGGATGACGCCCTCCAGCACGAGCAGGCCGGCGGCCTTGTCCTTCTTGCCGGCTGGGAACACTTCCTGGACACGCGCGCGGCCCAAGACGTTCTCGATCAGCAACGGCCCGAGTTCGCCCGCCATCGCCGCCCGCACCGCATCGGTGAGGTGATAGATGACGTCGTAATATTGGAACTCGACGCCGCCGCGCTCGGCGATCTCGCGCGCCTTGGCATTCGGGCGGACGTTGAAGCCGATTATCGGCGCCTTGGACGCGCTCGCCAGGGTCACGTCGCTTTCGGTAATGCCGCCGACTCCCGAATGCAGGATGCGGACCTTGATGTCCTCGTTCGAAATCCGGTTCAGCGCGTTGACGATCGCTTCGGCCGAACCCTGCACGTCGGCCTTGACCACCAGCGGATACTCGACGGTCGTGCTCGCCTTGGACGCGAACATGTTCTCCAGGTTGACCGGCGCCGACGTGGTGCGCTTGGTGTCGAGCAGGCCTTGCCGATATGCGGCAACCTCGCGGGCGCGGGCCTCGTTCTCGACCACGGTGAGCGTGTCGCCGGCGGACGGAACCCCGGACAGGCCGAGCACTTCGACCGGAACGGACGGACCCGCTTCCTTTACCTGCTTGCCCTTGTCGTCGATCATCGCGCGGACCTTGCCGCTGATCGCGCCGACCACGAAGATGTCGCCGACCCGCAAGGTGCCGCGCTGGACCAGCACGGTGGCAAGCGGGCCGCGGCCCTTGTCGAGCTTGGCTTCGACGACCGTGCCTTCGGCCGCGCGCTTGGGATTGGCCTTCAGTTCCAGGATTTCCGCCTGGAGGTGAAGCGCTTCGAGCAGACCGTCGAGATTGGTTTTCTTGAGCGCGGACACTTCCACGTCCTGCACATCGCCGCCCAGATCCTCGACCACGATCTCGTGCTGGAGCAGTTCTTCACGCACGCGCTGCGGTCGGGCGCCTTCCTTGTCGATCTTGTTGATCGCGACGATCATCGGCACGCCGGCGGCCTTGGTGTGGTTGATCGCCTCGATCGTCTGCGGCTTCAGGCCGTCATCGGCGGCGACCACCAGCACGACGATGTCGGTAACGTTGGCGCCGCGCTGGCGCATCTCGGTGAACGCTTCGTGGCCCGGCGTGTCGAGGAAGGTGATCTTCGACTTGTCGGGCAGCGCCACTTGGTAGGCGCCGATATGTTGCGTGATCCCGCCAGCTTCGCCGGAAACGACATTGGCGCCGCGGATCGCGTCCAGCAGCGAGGTCTTTCCGTGATCGACATGGCCCATGATTGTCACCACCGGCGGACGCGGGATCAGGGTGTCGGACGCATCGACATCGGCCTCGGCCTGGATGTCCACGTCCGATTCGGACACGCGCACCATACGGTGGCCGAATTCCTCGATCAGCAATTCAGCCATGTCATGGTCGATCACTTCGTTGATCGTGACCGGGGTTCCCAGCTTGAACAACGCCTTGACCAGATCGGCGCCACGCTCGGCCATGCGGTTTGCGAGTTCGCCGACCGTGATCGTATCCGGCACGACGACGTCGCGGACCTGCTTGGCGGACGGGCCGGTCGAGCCATGCCGCTTGCCTTTCTCGCGAGCACGCTTGAGCGCTGCCATGGAGCGGGCACGGGCGCCGTCATCGTCGCCGAGTGCGCGCGTGACGGTGAGCTTGCCGTCGCGGCGGCGATCGTCGCCACGGCGCGCGGTGCGGGTCGGATCGGGTCGCTTGACCGTGACGAAGCCCTTGGGCTTGGGCCCGGCGGCGCGGCGCTCCTCTTCCTCGGCCTCGGTCTTGACCGGGTTGATGGCGGTGGAAACGCCTTCCGGCGTCTGCAGGGCGGCGGCTTCGATCGGCGGCTTGGGTGCCTTGGCGGCCTCGGCCGCTTCCTGCTCGGCGCGGACGCGGGCGTCCTCCTCGGCGCGGCGATTGCCGTCGGCCCGGCGGCGCTCTTCCTCGGTGGCTTCGACCGCCTTGCGATCGTCGCGCCGGCGCGCTTCCTCCAGCGCGGACATGCGCGCTTCTTCAGCCTCGCGCAGCAGCCGCTCCTGCAATTCGCGGCGGGCGAGCGGATCGTTGACCGGGCGCTGGGCCGGGCGCGGCTCGGGCTGCGGCGGCGCCTTGGCGACGACGGGCGCGGGCGGCGGCGCTGCCTCCTCGACCTTGGGCACCTCGACCTCGCCCGGGCGGCCCAGAATGCGGCGCTTCTTGACCTCGACGACCACCGTGTTGGAGCGGCCGTGGCTGAAGCTCTGCTTGACCTTGCCGGTCTCGACCGTGCGCTTGATGCCAAGCGGCGCGCGCGCTCCGAGTTTCGGCTTGTCTGTCGTCTCGCTCATAAAATCCTTCGTCTCAATCTCAAGCCGACACGGTCGGCGGCGCCGCCACGGCAGCGTTTAGCCCAGCATCCGGTCCGATAAAAGCGCGCCACCGCTCGATCGCGTGACTCACACGCGCGGCGGCAGCCCGGTCGATCAATGCGATGTGTACCACATTTTCGCGTCCGAGCGCCAACGACAATATGGTCCTCGGTACCGGCAAAACCAGCCCCTGCGGCGCGCCGCCGCCAACTCGCCACGCCTGGTCGAGCTTGCCGTTGCCATCTGTCCCGGCATCGGCCGCATGCAGCAGCAGGTGCACGTCGCCACGCCGTGCGGCGACCTCGATCTTCTCGCTGCCGGTCAGCAGGGTGCCGGCCCTTGCTTCCAGGCCAAGCCGGTCCAGCGCCGCCTGGCGAAGCGCGGTTTCGATCCGCTCGCCCAGATCGCCTGGGATGTGGAGCTCGCCTGTCTTGAACGCGCGGGACAGAGCGCCCTTGAGCTTGCCCTTGGCCTGCGCCGTTTCGAGCGCGGCGCGGCCGACACCGATCCAGGCGCCACGCCGCGGCGCCTTGGCGCGGACATCGGGGAGGATCTGCCCTTCCGGGCCGAGCGCGAGCCGGATCAGCGTGTTGCGCGCACCATGTTCACGGGTGAGGATGCAGGTGCGTTCGGGCCCCTTGTGCTCCTGCGAAAGCAGGAGCCCATCTTCGGAGTCCGACTGGGCTCCTGCTTGCGCAGGAGCACTGGCAGTACTTAGCCCAGCCGCATCATTGGGAGGTTTCCGCAATGGCGTCCTCCCCTTGATCCTCGTCCTCGAACCAATGGGCGCGGGCGGCCATGATGATCTCGTTGCCCTGCTCGTCCGACAGGCCATAATCGGCCAGGATGCCGCCGCGATCTTCCGGCCGGTTCGGCTCGCGCTGGCGGCGCTGCTCCGGCTTCTTCTTCTGGACGAGCTCGTCCGTCGCGAGATCGGCGAGATCGTCGAGCGTCTTGATGCCCGCCTTGCCGAGCGTGACCAGCATCGCCTCGGTTAGATAAGGCATTTCGGCCAGCGAATCCTCGACACCCATGCCGCGCCGCTCCTCGCGCGATGCTTCCTCGCGCCGCTCCAGCGCTTCCTGCGCGCGGCTCTGCAACTCGGCGCCAAGCTCCTCGTCGAAGCCTTCGATGCCGGCAATCTCGTCCAGCTCGACATAGGCCACTTCTTCCAGCGCGCCGAAACCTTCGGCGACCAGCAGCTGGGCGAGCGTCTCGTCCACGTCCAGTTCGTTCTGGAACATCTCGGACCGTTCCACGAACTCGCGCTGGCGCTTCTCGCTCGCATCCGCTTCCGTCATGATGTCGATCGCAGAGCCGGTCAGCTGCGAAGCGAGTCGCACATTCTGCCCACGCCGGCCGATCGCCAGGCTGAGCTGGTCGTCGGGCACGACCACTTCGATCCGGCTCTCCTCCTCGTCGATCACTACGCGGGCGACGGTGGCCGGTTGCAGCGCGTTGACGACGAAAGTTGCGAGGTCGGGCGACCAGGGGATGATGTCGATCTTCTCGCCCTGCATCTCCTGCACGACGGCCTGAACGCGGCTGCCCTTCATGCCGACGCAGGCGCCGACCGGATCGATCGAGCTGTCATGGCTGATCACACCGATCTTGGCACGGCTGCCAGGATCGCGCGCCGCCGCCTTGATCTCGATGATGCCGTCATAAATTTCCGGCACTTCCTGCGCGAACAGCTTCTTCATGAAATCGGGATGGGCGCGGCTGAGGAAGATCTGCGGCCCGCGATTCTCGCGCACGACCTTGAAGATGAGCGAGCGCACGCGATCGCCGACGCGGACCACTTCGCGCGGGATCTGCGCGTCGCGGCGGATCACGCCCTCGGCGCGGCCGAGATCGACGACGACATGGCCGAATTCGACGCGCTTGACGACGCCGGTGATGATCTCGCCGGCGCGGTCCTTGAATTCCTCATATTGCCGCTCGCGCTCGGCATCGCGGACCTTCTGGAAGATTACCTGCTTGGCGGCCTGGGCGGCGATCCGGCCGAATTCGATCGGCGGCAGCGGATCGACGATGAAATCGCCCAGCGCCGCGCCGGCCTGGAGCTTCTGCGCGTCCTCGAGGCCGACCTGCTTGAAATGGTCGTCGACCTGCTCGACCACCTCGACCACGCGCCAGAGCTGGACGTCGCCGCTGGTCGAATCGAGCTTGGCGCGGATGTCGTTCTCGGCGCCGTAGCGCGAGCGGGCGGCGCGCTGGATCGCGTCCTCCATCGCTTCGATCACGATCGCGCGGTCGATCAGCTTCTCGCGCGCGACCGCATCGGCGATCGCGATCAGCTCGGCCCGGTTGGCCGAAACGGGGGCGGCAGTGGCCATGATCTTATTCCTGTCCTTCCAATGTTCCCCGACGAACGCCGGAGTCCAGTTCTTCTGTTTCGCCGGAGCTCGGCTCGGCTTCTTCCTCGAATTCGTCGGCACCCTCGGTGGAAAGCGGGGTGGTCGCGGCGATCAGCTTGTCGGTCAGTACCAGCTTGCCCGATCGGATCGCGGCGAACGGCAGCCGCGTCTCGCCGGCGCCCGGCACATCGACCAGCACGTCGGAACCGTCCGTGCCGATCAATGCGCCGGTGAACTGCTTGCGGCCGTTCAACTTCTCCTCGAGACTGATCCGCGCTTCATGCCCGGCCCAGTCCGCGAAATCCTGTAACCTGGTCAACGGCCGGTCGATCCCGGGCGAACTGACCTCTAGCCGGTAGGCGCCCGGGATCGGATCGGCGCCCTCGGCCTCCAACGCGTCGAGCATTTCGGACAGGCGTCGCGACAGACGAGCGCATTCGTCCAGCGTCAGCTGCCGCGTTTCCGGCCGCTCGGCCATGATCTGCAACGTTGGATCGGAAGTGCCGCCGATCATCTTGACGCGAACCAGCGCCAAGCCCTCGGCTTCCACCGCGGGCTCGAGCAATTGCGTCAATCGGGCGCTGTCCGTCATCCACGCTCCACATACAGGGCCTCGGCGCCGGCCCCGAACCCCGGGACCAGCCTCAAGCATCTGACGATGTCGAGGAGGTGAACTGCATATAGGCGCGCCGTCGCGAACGGGCAAGCAAGTCTTGGGCGAGACGGCCAAGCCCTTTGCGCGACTGGCGAAACTTCCTAGCTTGACTGCCGATGCCTCCTTCCAGAGCCACCATGAAACCGCGCACGGCGTTTGCACTGATCGTCACGGCCCTGCTCGGTTTCGGCGGCGCCGGCGTCGCGCGCTCGCAACCTTCCGCGCCGATCACGCCAGCGGCGCGGGCCGCCTGGGGCTTGGACCAGGCTGGTCTCCAGCCGCATCCGGGCGTTCGCTTGGGCGTGCTGGCGAATGGCATGCGCCTTGCCCTGATGCCGAACGCCGCGCCAGCCGGCGGGCTTTCGGTGCGCCTCCACATCGATGCGGGCGCGGCGGTGGAAGGCGCGCGCGAACAGGGCTTCATGCACCTGATCGAGCACATGATTTTCCACGGATCGCGGAATATTCCTGAAGGCGCCCTGCCGATGATGCTGGCGCGCGGCGGGCTGACGCGCTGGACCGATTTCAGCGCCTACACGACCTATGATGAAACAGTTTACCGGCTCGAGCTAGGGCGCGCCGATGTCGGCGCACGGGGCACCGCGCTGTTGCTGATGCGCGAAATCGCCGACCGGCTTCGCTTTACGGACGGCAACGTCGCCGGCGCCAAGCTCAAGGTGCGGGAGGAGATTGAAGGGCGCGACGCGATGCAGGATCGGCTGGCCAGCGCGCAGAACAGCTTCCTGCTGCCCGGCACCTCGCTCGATCGCGGCCCGGTCGCGGGCGGGCAAGCGGATGTGCGCCGCGCCGATCCGGACGGGCTGCGCCGCCTATACGGGAGCTGGTATGTGCCTGGCCGGGCCACCTTGGTGCTGGTCGGCGATTTCGATCCGGCTTTGGTCGAAAGCGAAATCGCGGCGCGCTTTTCGGATTGGCGGGCCGGGGGTGCAGAAGGCGCGCCGCAGCCGCCGGGCGCGGTCCGCGCTGGGCGCGGCATCGAAGCACGCGCTTTCATCGACCGTGCCGCGCCGACTGCGGTCACGATCGCATCGGTGCGCGCGATCGGCGGTGCGGGCGACAGCGGCGCAGATCGGGACGAGCGGTTCCTGGCCGGTCTCGGCAGCGAAATGCTCGGCCGGCGGCTCGCCCGTCTGGCGCGGGCACCGCACAGCCCGCTCACCGGCGCTACCGCCGCCATTTACGATCATTTCTCGGCCGCGCGCGTCGCCAGCCTCGATCTCGCGGCGAACGAGCGCGACTGGCGGGGAGCCTTGCGGCTCGGTGCCGCCGAATTGCGCCGCGCGATCGATGGCGGCTTCACGCAAGCCGAGCTGGCCGAGCAATTGGCGGGGAGCCGGCGGGGGCTGGCCGCTTCGTCCGCGCCTCGAACCAGCCCGGCGCTTGCCGATGCGATCGTGGACGCGGTCGGGCGCGGGCTGGTCTTTACCCAGCCGGGCAATCCCGCCGCCGCCGACGCTTACCTCGCCCAGGTCCGCCTGGCCGCCGTCAACGCCGCCTTCCGGGCAGCCTGGGCGAGCGCGGATCGGCTGATCTTCGTGTCGCACGACCGCCCCGTCCCGCGCGCGCAAGCTGCGATCCGGGAAACCTGGCTTGCGAGCTTCGACGCGCCGGCGGGCGCTGGTCCGAACCCCAGGGCGGCGGTGGTGGCGCGACCGGGCGAGTGAGGTCGAACTCGACCCGGAAGAAGCGGCCGGGTCGGCGAAGCTCGTAAGCGAACACGCGCCCAGGCTTGATCTCCACCGCCCACACATTCGGCACCGAGGCCGAGAGACTCTCGCGCATGAACAGCGCGCGCGATTGGGCGTCCGCCGGGAATTCCTGCCGATCGCTGCTGCCCGCCGCGATCGCGTCGCCACCATATTGGGTGAGCCTGTCCTCGCTCCCGTCCCGGTGACGATGGTCGTGCTTGAGACGAAGGCCGCCGGCCTGGCGCGTCAGCACCCAAGTGCGCGATCGATCCTCGCCGACATGGAAGGGCACGCGGATCTCGGTGACGGAGCAATCGCGCACATGCATCACCAGCTTCTTGCCCGCGAAGCTCGCATCCGCCGGCACCGGCGGGCTCGCGATCCGGCCCTCGAACGCTTTGCCGCACAGGTTCTCGAAGCGCGAGAAGAACTCTCCGTGCGCACTGGTCTCCGGCGAAACGGTGGCGCAACCGGCCGCGGCAAGGGCAAGAACAGGTGCGAGGCGCTTCATCACCTCATGCTAAGCCGAAGCGATGCCCCGCGCGAGCGCCTTCGATTCAGCGCGGATGCGGATGGACAGGGCGATCGCGTTCAGGATCGAGAACAGCAAAGCGACCTGCCACAGGCCGAACGCCAGCGGCAGCACCGCGATCTCCGCGACCACCACCGCATAGTTCGGATGTGACAGGAAACGGAACGGCCCGCCGGTAACGAGCGGCGCGCCCGGCAGGATGATAATGCGTGTGGTCCATCGCTCGCCGAGGGTTGCGAGCACCCACAGCCGCGCGGCTTGGAGCAAGGCGAACAGGGCGATCAGCGGCCATAGGATCGGCCGGCCCGGGGCCAGCCACCACAAGGCGGCCAGCCAAAGCGCATGAACGGCAACGATCAAAGGGTAATGGCCGGGCGCGACTTCACAGGCGCCTCGGGCCAGCAGCGCGCGCGTATTGCGGCGCGCGATCACCAGTTCGGCAAGGCGCTGAAGGGTCACGAGCGCGAGGATGATCGCTCCCGTTGTCATGCAGGCGGCCGTGGCTGGATCGCTTCGCTCCGCTCGCGATCACGGCCTTTTCTCATCATCGCGACGAGCCCTTCGACGACGCTCAGGATGAACTGCTGCGGTTCAGCAGCGACGTGGCGACCCAGCCTCACGCCCGCGCCAGCATCAGGCCGCTCGTGGTGAAACCCGGGCCAAGCGCAAGCAGAAGCGTCCGCTCCGGCAGGCCCGCGTCCAGCAGCCGCTTCAGCACGAACAACACGGTCGGCGCGCTCATATTGCCATAGTCGCGCAGCACCGCCCGTTCATGATCGAGCGTGCCTTCCGCCATGTCCAGGCTGCTTTCCAGCGCGGCCACCACCTTGGCCCCGCCCGGATGACAGGTGAACCGCCCGATCTCCGCCCGGCTGCCGCCGACACGGTCCAGGATCTGCTCCACCGCCGTCGCCATATTCTCCTCGACGAAGGGCGGGATGGCGCGGTCGAAGATCACGCCAAGGCCGGGATCCTCGACATCCCAGCCCATGATGCCGAGCGTCTCGGGCCACAATATCTCTGCCCCGCCCCCGATCGCGGCTAGGCCGCCCTCCCCGGCCCGCAGCACCGCCGCGGCAGCGCCGTCGCCGAACAACGCAGTGGCGACGATGTTGGCCTTGCTCAGCTTGTCCAGGCGGATGGAGGTGGAACACAACTCCACGGTCACGAACAGGACGATCTTGCCGTCCCACAATCCAGTGAGACGCGCGGCGGTGGCCAGGCCCGAAACGCCGCCGGCGCAGCCCAGCCCGAACAGCGGCACCCGCTCGACATCGCGGCGGAAGCCCATCCGGCCCGCGACGCGCGCCTCCAGGCTGGGCGTCGCAATGCCGGTGGTCGACACGGTCACCAAAGCGTCCACTTCGCCCGCCGCAACCCCGGCCTGGTCGAGCGCGGCGCGCGCGGCTTCGATGTACAAGGCCTCGGCGGCTTCCAGATAGACGTCGTTGCGCGCCTTCCAGCCATGATCGCCATGATACCAGTCGACCGGGCGAACGATGTGCCGCTTATCGATGCCGGCATTGTCGAACACCGGCGCGAGCCGCTCGAACGCGCTTGCCCGGCGTCCGAACAGGGTGCGGGCCAGCTCCTTGGCCTCGGCCTGGGTGATGATCGTGTTGGGAACCGCGGTGGCGACCGAAAGCAGCGACACCGGCGCATGGTGGGGATGGGGCAAGCGACAATCCGGGCGTCGGAGGGGTGGACCTTGCGGCAGCGAACCCGCACATGGGGAGCTTGGTTTCTCAGAGCAACCCGTTCGCCGGAGTCACGATATGCGCCCCACCTCCATCGCCGCGTTCACCTTGCTGGCCTTGCTCGGCTGCAACGCCGCCTCCGACGGCACCGGCGACGCGATCGCCGCCGCGCCGAGCGCCGCCAGGCCCTTTGCGCAAGCCGTCGTCGCGGATTTCGACGCGCCCTGGGCGATGACTTTCCTGCCGGACGGGCGGATGCTGGTTACGGAAAAGGCCGGGCAGCTGCTGCTCGTCTCGGCTGACGGCCGACAGCGCACAAATGTCGCCGGTGTGCCGGCAGTGGACAGCGAGGGCCAGGGCGGCCTCATGGACGTCGTGCTCGCACCCGATTTTCGCACCAGTCGCACCATCTACCTCAGCGCCTCGCAGGGCGGCCAGGGCGGCAAGGGCGTGGTGCTGATGCGTGGCCGGCTCGCCGACGGCGGGGGCCAGGCGCGGCTCGAAGGGCTGCAGACAATCTTCCAGGCGCGCCCCTTCGTCAACGGCGACGGCCATTATTCCGGCCGGATCGCTTTCTCGCCCGATGGCAAGTTCCTGTTTTTCACCAATGGCGAACGGCAGAAGTTCACGCCGGCGCAGGACCCCAAGGCGACGCTCGGCAAGGTGCTGCGGCTCACCCTGGATGGCCGGCCGGCGCCGGGCAATCCGCTGGCCGCGCGCGGCTTCGCGCCGGAAGTCTGGTCCTATGGCCATCGCAACCTGCTCGGCATCGCATTCGATGCGCAGGGCAATCTGTGGGAGCAGGAAATGGGGCCCAAGGGTGGCGACGAGGTCAATTTGGTCCTGGCTGGCCGCAATTACGGCTATCCCAACGTCTCCAACGGCGATCATTATGGCGGCCGCGACATTCCCGATCACAAGCCGGGCGACGGGTTCGAAGCGCCGAAAGTGTCGTGGAATCCGGTCATCTCGCCGGGCGGGCTGATGATCTATTCGGGCAAATTGTTCCCGCAATGGCGCGGCGACGCCTTTATCGGCGGTCTGTCCAGCCAGGCGCTGGTCCGCGTCGATCTGCAAGGCACCAACGCCGCCAAGGGGGACCAATGGCCGATGGGCGCCCGCATCCGCGAAGTAGAGGAAGGCCCGGACGGCGCCATTTATGCGCTGGAAGACGGTGGGCGCGGTTCGGGCGGGCGGCTACTGCGGCTGACTCCGGCGCGGTGAGCTGGAGCAGAACCGGCGGCCGCTTTTGGACCAGTAAAGTTCGCAGCTCTGCGTCCAAAGCTCATCTAGACGAATGGGCGGAAAGCAACTTAAGTGGAAAGTGGCGTTCTATGTCTTGTAACGCTGGCACAATCGTGTTCTGCCAATCAGATGATGATGCGTGTCTGCTTAAGATGAAGTTCTAGAATATCTGAAATACCACACCTCATGGCCCTTGCGGCGGGCCTTGGCTTCGTAGCGGGTTTCGGGCCAGCCGCCGGGGCGGGTGAGGAAGTCGGCGGCGCGCTCCGCCAGCCACTCGAAGTCGCGGCGGGCCGACATCACCATCATCGACCAGCGGCAATAGGTCGGGTCGTCGGTGCCGAGCCGGAATTCGCCGCCGGGCTGGAGCTTGGCCGCGATCAGGTCGAGCGGGCCGTGATTGATCATGCGCCGCTTGGCGTGCCGCGCCTTGGGCCAGGGATCAGGATGAAGCAGATAGACGAAGCGGAGCGATGCGTCCGGCAGCCGCTCCAGCACCTCCAGCGCGTCTCCCATATGGAGGCGGACATTGGCGAGCCGCCGATCGCGGACATGGCCAAGGGCGCCGACCACGCCGTTTAGGAACGGCTCGCAGCCGATGAAACCATGGTCGGGCAGCAGATCGGCGCGGTAGGCGAGATGCTCACCCGACCCGAAGCCGATCTCGAAGTGGAGCGGACGATCGTCGCCGAACAGGCTGGCGGCGGTGACCTCACCTTCCGCGGGCACGCTGAGCGCCGGCAGCAGTCGCTCGACGAGCGCCGCCTGGCCCTGCCGCAGCTTGTGTCCTTTTGCCCGTCCGTAGAGACGGCGGATTGTAATCGGATCGTTCATGTTCAGCTCGCTGGAATGTCGCTGACACGCAGTGACGCATCCGCCCCGATCTCGATCACCTTGTTGACGAGATCGGGTTGCCGACCGATCCAGTCCAGAGCAACTTCGAACAGACGGCGTTGATCCACGATCTCCACCACCGGTAGAAGTATGATAAGCCCGGAATGAACCTCTGCCCCGGCGAAAAGCGGTAGAAAGTCACGGCCGTTGTTCGTGACGAGCGTAAGACCCTCAGCCTGACATGTCTTGAATATACGATCATCCGGCGTTCGGCGGAGTGCTCGATCATTCACATGCCAAGCATCGAAACCGCGTAACTTCGCATCATTGGCCAGGAGCGGCGTGACGCACTCGTCGATAAGGAATCGTATCGGGAATGCCATGCTCTGATGCCCAGTCGACGGCTAAGCTGATCGAGCCGAGCGGGACGCGACCGTAGCATTCGTAAATATCTTCGGCGCTGTCGCCGCCCAGCCAGCAGCCCAATATGGATGCGACCGGTACGCGCGTGCCGTCGATGCGCGGCTCACCCCCGCACCAGCCGGGTTTTGCGACGATCTTTGGCGGGCCGGGCAAGCGCTCCACGATCGGAGCCGCCCAGCCGACTTTCTCTTCATAGCCCATGCCAGTCTCCGCTGCCTCGCATAGGCCAAACGACCCGCTTACGCCAGTTCCGCCTTCAGCCGGTCCACCAGATCCGTCTTCTCCCACGTGAACAACTCCCCTTCCGCCTTGCGGCCGAAATGGCCGTAAGCGGCGGTGGGGGCGTAGATCGGCTTGTTGAGGCCGAGATGGGTGCGAATGCCCTTGGGCGTAAGACGAACCAGCTTGGGGAGCACGCGCTCCAGGTCCGCGGCGGTGGTGCCGTTGGCTTCGGTGCCGTGCAGGTCGACATAGAGCGACAGCGGCTCGGCGACGCCGATCGCGTAGGACAGCTGGATCGTGCAGCGCTTGGCGAGGCCGGCCGCGACGATGTTCTTCGCGAGGTAACGGCTCACATAAGCGGCCGAACGGTCGACCTTGGTCGGATCCTTGCCCGAGAACGCGCCGCCGCCATGCGGGGCCGCGCCGCCATAAGTGTCGACGATGATCTTGCGGCCGGTCAGCCCCGCATCGCCGTCCGGCCCGCCGATTTCGAACACGCCGGTCGGATTGACGAAGATCGCCTCGTCACCGGGCAGCCAGCCATCGGGCATCACCTCGGCCAGCACCGACTTGACGTAGTCGCGAAGCCGCGCCTGGCCTTCGTCGTTGCTGCAATCGGCACTGTGCTGGGTCGAAACGACGATCGCCGACGCGCCCACCGGCACGCCGTTTTCATAGCGCAAGGTCACCTGGCTCTTGGCGTCCGGCTCCAGGAACGGCGCCGCGCCGGAATGGCGGTCGGCGGCCAGCCGCTCTAGGATGCGGTGCGAATAATACAACGTCGCCGGCAGCAGATCGGGCGTTTCGTCGGTCGCATAGCCGAACATGATGCCCTGATCGCCCGCGCCTTCATCCTTGTTGCCGCTCTCGTCCACGCCCTGCGCGATATCCACCGACTGGCCGTGCAGATTGTTCTGGAATTGGAGCGTCTCCCAGTGGAAGCCCGACTGCTCGTAGCCGATCCGCTTCACCGTCTCGCGCACCGTGCGCTCGATCTCCTCGCGCGCGCCCGCCGCCCATTCGCCATTCTCATAAACGCCGCGGCACCGTATCTCGCCGGCGAGCACCACCAATTGCGTGGTGGTCAGCGTCTCGCACGCAATCCGCGCTTCCGGGTCCTTGGACAGGAACAGATCGACGATCGCGTCCGAAATCTGATCGGCGACCTTGTCCGGATGACCTTCGGAGACGGATTCCGACGTGAACAGGTAGCTGCTGCGCATGGGAAAGAAACAACCTTTCAGGGGAGATATGCGGATATAAACATATCCTTATATGCGATCGTCCCTAGCGGGCTTCGCGCGTTGCTGCAACAGCGCGGCGATACCGATCAGCAGCAGCGCGAAGGCGAATGGAAGCACGTTGCCGAACCGCGCGAACAGCGTTGGGCGTTTGGGCGAAGGCAGCGTCGTGTCGATCACCCCCGCCGTGCCGAGCGGCAGGCTGGCGAGCAAGGTCCCGTTCGCATCCACCACCGCGGAAATACCGGTCGGCGTCGACCGCAGCACCGGCAGCCCCTCCTCCAGCCCGCGCAGCCGCGCCTGCGCCAGATGCTGCGGCGGGCCCCACGGCCCGAACCAGGCATCGTTGGACGGATTGAACAGAAAGGCCGGCCGATTGGCCCGGTCCACCACCTCGCCCGAAAAGATGATTTCGTAGCAGAGCTGGAAGCCGGTCTTGCCGACCAGGGGCAGCTCCAGCGTTTGCGGCCCCGGCCCCGGATCGAAATCGAGATTGCCCGGCGCGAGGCGCGACAGGCCGATCGCGGACAGGATCGGCCGCATCGGCAGATACTCGCCATAAGGGACCAGATGCGCCTTGTCGTAGCGGCCGAGGATGCGGGTCGAGGAGTCGATCGCGAAGATGCTGTTGGTCGCGCTGCTCGCGTTGACGCCGTTGGCGGAACGGATCGTCACGCCGCCGGTGAGCAGCAGCCCGGCCATCCCCATCTGCTGCTGGACCAGCCGCCGCGTCGCCAAGACATCGGCCTGATAGGCGAGATGGCGCCGGCCATCGTCCAGCGAGTCGGTCACGGCGGCTTCGGGCCATAGCAGGATGCCGGGCTGCCCCGGACGCATCGACAAGCGGCCGAGCCGGCGCAGGATCATGTCCGCGTAGCTTTCCGTCCACTTGCCCTCCTGCCCGATATTGGGCTGGACGATGCGCAGCGGGATCGGCGTGGCCGGCCCGTCGATCCGTCCTGAAGGAAGCGGCAGCATGAAGGCGAGGATCGGCAGCGCGACCAGCAGCAACGCACCAAGCAGCTTTTTTGGGATGTAGCGGAAGCCGATGTCGGCGTGCGGCCTGACCATCGCCCGATCGAATACAGGCAACAGTCGCCTCAACGCCAGCGCCCAAAGCCCCGCGAACAGGATCACCGCCCCGCTCAGCCCGTAAGTCCCGATCCACCGAGCCAGGCTCGCAAAGGCGGACGTCCCGTCGCCTGCCGCCGTCATCGCGACGGCGCCGACCGGGTTCCAGGCGAACCCGGTGAACATCGTCGCCCGCAGCCACTCCGTCACGATCCAGGCAGCCGCGAGAAGGAAAGGAAGCCTGAAAGCCCTCTCTCCTTCAGGGGAGAGGGTTGGGGGAGGGGGAGTCGCGGGAGCCGCCAAGGACTCCCCCTCTCCCCCACCCTCTCTCCTGAAGGAGAGAGGGAGAACGCCCCAGCGCCACGCCAATCCGGTCGCCAGCGCCGGATAAACCGCCAGATACAGGCTCAGCAGCGCAACCGCGATCCAGCCGAGCCAGTGCGGCATCGCATCCTGGAAGGTGAATGCGTGGGCGATCCAGTTGAGCCCGAGCACGAATTGCCCAAACCCGAACCAATAGCCTCGCGCCAGCGCGCTGCGCAGGGATGGCGCCGTCCCGATCAGCCACAGCAGGCCGGCAAAGGCGAGGATCGTCAGCGGCCATAGCCTGAGCGGCTCGAAACCGCAGGCGGAAGCGAGGCCGAGCAGAAACGCGATCGATAGAGACTTCATCGCCGGCGCATATCGGCCGGAACCGGCCGCGGTTCAATCGGCGGTGGGTGTGCCCTCTATTCCACCCTGAACTCGGTCACGATCAGCCGGGCGGGGCCGGTTGCGTAAACGCCATGACCGAATCCGTCACCGCCGCCCAGCACGAAGCCGACCTGGTCCGCTTCGGCGATCGCATCCTGGAACTGCGCGGGTGCGGTCCGCGCGTTCGACGACTGGATGGCGGTCCAGTTGGCGCCCAGCGGCGCTACGATCTGGTGGACGCCGGGGCTGATCGGCGATTGCGTGGCGAAGGTCGCATACCAGCGATAGGTCTCGTACGCCCGCCGCGCCGTCCAATTGTCGCCGGCGCGCTGGAAGTAAAGCGTGATCATCGACGGCAGGGCGGGCGCGGTTCTCGGCACGATCCGCACCCCCGGCGCGGCCTGGATCCGGTAGCGCATCACGATCCGGCGTTTTCCCTCCAGCGATCCATGCGGGAAGGTGACGTAATGAACGCTGCCCGGCGCTTGCGGCAGATCGATCACGAAGCCGCCGTTGCGGCTGGGCGTCGGATGGAGCGGCATGCCCTGAGAATGGTTGCGGCCGCGTATGATCGGGCCGATCACCCATTCCCTGGAATTGGAGTAATTGGCCGCGGCGGCGCTCGTCTCCACTCCCTGGAAAGACGGCCCGATCAGAGCCAGCGCGAGGGCTGTGGCGGCACGAACGAACATCGACGGAACTCCCTTGGCAGATGGCCAGTGTCGCGGGGTGGCGGTGTCTGAACCCTGAACCTCTCGGCGGGATGCATTCCGGACATTCCGATCGCGCCGCAAAGCAGCTACACGCGCCCGATGACGCTGCCGCCCTTCCACCTCGCTTTTCCCGTCCACGATCTCGCCGCAGCCCGTGCATTCTATGGCGGCCTGCTCGGCTGTCCCGAAGGGCGCAGTTCGGACGCGTGGATCGACTTCGATTTCTTCGGCCACCAAATCGTCGCGCACCTCGCGCCCGGCATCGCGCCCAGGCATCACAATCCGGTCGACGGCCACGACGTCCCGGTCCCGCATTTCGGGGCGGTGCTGGCAATGGCCGAATGGCAATCCCTCGCCGATCGCCTCCGATCCGCCGGCACGCGCTTCGTGATCGAACCCGACATCCGCTTCCCGGGCCAGCCTGGCGAACAAGCCACCATGTTCTTCCTCGACCCCAGCGGCAACGCGCTCGAGTTCAAGGCGATGGCCAATCCGGAAAACCTGTTCGCGAAGTAACTCGTCGTCCCAGCGAAGGCTGGGATCCCAGGACGGATAAGACCGGCGTGATTGCCGTAACTCACTTTTCTTCCGACGCCTTCGACTTACGCGAGCGCCTCTTCCGCCCCTCCCTGAAAGGGAGGGGCGGGGGGTGGGTGCCGCCGAGGCACTCGGCGGCCCGGGCCAAGATCGCTGCGCCACGCCCTCAGGATTTTCGTTCACGTCCGAGTTCCAGAACCGGATCACCGTCCAGCCTTCCTGCTGGAGAAACTCGGTGCGTTTGGCATCCGAAGCCGATCCGATATGCTGGCTGCCATCGATCTCGACGACCAACTTCGCCCTGCGGCAGGCTAGATCGGCGTAATAGGGCTCGATCGGTAGCTTACGCGTGAACTTGGGACGGTATCGCGAGAGCAATCGCCAGAGCCGGCGTTCCTGCTCGGTCGCGTCGGCGCGCAATTGGCGCGCCCGCGCTGTGATCTTTGGATCGACTCGGCGCATTGTTCGCAGGTTTAGCAGAGGCGCTTCGCGCACCCACCCCCAGGCCCTCCCTTTCAGGGAGGGGAGCCAAGAGTCGGCGCAGGGACTCTCCGCTGCAATGGAGGGGCTGGGAGTTACGGTAGCGAACTTATTCCGCCGCCACCCTGATCGGCTCGGCGAGCCGCGCCTCGCCCCGTTCCGCCGCGAACCAGGCGGCCGTCGCCTCCAGCCCGGTCTGCAGATCCACCGTCGGCGACCAGCCGAGGAGGTCGCGCGCGCGGGTGATGTCGGGCCGGCGGCGGCGGGGGTCGTCGATCGGCAGCGGCTGATGGACGACGCGGGAATCGGAGCCGGTCAGGGCGAGCACGCGCTCGACCAGATCGCTGACGGTCAGCTCGTTGGGGTTGCCGAGATTGACGGGCGCGCCGGGCGCTGGCTCCGAATCCATCAGGCGCAGCAGCCCATCGACCAGATCGGACACGTAGCAAAAGCTGCGGCTCTGCGATCCGTCGCCATATACCGTAATGTCCTCGCTGCCGAGCGCCTGACACAGGACGTTGGACACGACGCGGCCGTCGTCGGGGCGCATCCGCGGGCCATAAGTGTTGAAGATCCGCGCGACGCGAACGTCGACCCGGTCCGCGCGGGCGAAATCGAACGTCAAGGTCTCGGCCGCCCGCTTGCCCTCGTCGTAGCAAGCGCGCGGGCCGGTGCAGCTCACCCAGCCGCGATACTCTTCGGGCTGAGGATGGATTTCGGGATCGCCATAGACTTCGCTGGTCGATGTCAGCAGGAAGCGCGCGCCCTGCTCCTCGGCGAAGCGCAGCAGGTTGCGGGTGCCGAGCACGCAGGTCAGCATGGTATGCTCGGGGTCCGCCTGGTAATGCGGCGGGGATGCGGCGCAGGCGAGGTGATAAACGTGGCTGTAGCGCCGCTTGCCGAGCCGCAGCGCCTGCGGCAGGCGATCGATCACGTCCGCTTCGATGAAGTCGAACCGCGGATCGCCGGCCAGATGAGCGAGATTCTCCGCCCGGCCGGTCTGGAGATTGTCGAGGCAGGTGACGCGTGCGCCCTCTTCCAACAATGCGTCGATCAGGTGGGAGCCGATAAAGCCCGCGCCGCCCGTCACCAAGGCCGTCTTCTGGTCAGTCACGTACGGCATCTCCTCGCAGCTTCTTCTTTGTAGCTCGTTTCACGCGCCGACCAAAGCGGCTTCCCGCAAATAGGTTTCGAGCTCGAGCGCCCGATCCGCCGCGCGATGCCCGCGCAGCACCCGCTCCCGCGCGGCCCGCCCGATCGAGTCGGGATCGATGCCGTCCGTCAGCAATGCGATCACGTCGTCGGCATCGTCGGCGAGCATGATCTCTCGGCCGGGCGCGAACAGGCTGTCCAGCCCGTCCCAGCGATCCGAAATGACCGGCACCGCGCATGCCGCCGCTTCGAACAAGCGCACCGAGGGCGACCAGCCGGCCGCGATCATGTCGGCGCGGGTGACGTTCAACGTCCAGCGTGAGGCGGCGTAGAAGCAGGGATGATCTTGCGGCGGGAGGTGATCGATCCGCTCGACGTTGTCCGGCCAGTCGATGCCGTCCGGATATTGCGGCCCGGCGACCACGAAGCGGCGCTCCGGCAGCGCGCGGGCGGGCTCGATCAGCAGCCGTTCCAGCGTCGGCTGCCGATCCGGGCTGTAGGTGCCGAGATAGGACAGGTCCCAGGATTTCGGCGCGTCGAGCGGCGGATAAGCGTCCGGATCGACCGAGCAGTAGAGCGCGCGGGCGGCCGGCGAGCCGTGCTCCCGCTCGATCCGGCGCAAGGTCGGGCCGCCGGTGAACGACAGGTAGAGATCGTAGCCGGGGATCTGCTCGGGCGAGAGATATTCGAAATCGCCCCGGGCCAGCTTGGCCAAGGTGACGGGCGTATCGATATCGTAAAAGGCGGTGACGCCCGGAGCCGCGTCCTGAACGAAGCGCCCAACCGCGACTCCTTCGGGAACGTAGGAGCCGACGATCACCGCGTCCGCACCCGCGATCCGCTCGCGCCAGCCGTCCAGATCCGCCAGCGCCCCGTAAAAGGCGAGCTCGCAATATGGCGCCGTCTCGAAATCGCGATGCGCCGCATACCAGGGAACGTCGCGTTCCAGGAACAGGATGTCGTGCCCGCGCGCGGCCAGCTCTTTCAGCAGCGCCCGATAAGTGGTCGCATGCCCGTTGCCCCAGGAAGAGGAGAGTGAAAGCCCGAGCAGGACGATCTTCATCTCGTCGTCACCCCGGCGGAAGCCGGGGCCTCAGGACGCGAAGACGCCGCCGCCTTTTCCGGCCCGAGGCCCCGGCCTTCGCCGGGGTGACGGTGGGCCCGGAACAAAGCATCCACCTGTTCGCCGCGATGCGCGTAGGTGTGCTCGGTCAGGATGCGGCGCAGCGCCGCTTGGCCGATCGTCCGGGCGCGCTCCGGCGTGAGCGCGGCGACATGGTCGGCGACATCCTGGCCGTCGCGGGCGACCAGCACTTCCGCATCCGGGGTGAGGAATTGTTCGATCCCCTCCCACGCGTCCGTGATCAGGCAGGCGGCCGCGCCCGCTGCCTCGAACACCCGCGTCGCCGGCGAGAAGCCGATATGCGCCATCGAATCGCGCGCGACGTTGAGCACCGCCAGCGGCGTGCAATTGAACGCATTATGCTGGTGGGTGTAGACATGGCCGAGATGCCGCACATTGGCCGGCATCCCCTTGGTCTCCCACCCATTCCCCCCGATCAGGAACTGCCGTTCGGGCTGCGATGCGGCGGCGCGCAGGAAGAACTCCTCCACCCGCGCTTCCCGATCGGGAAGGCGATTGCCCAGGAAGGCGAGATCGGCCGCGAAGGCCGGATTGGGCGCGACCGGGTGGTGCGTGGTCGGATCGAGCGCGTTGTAAACCGGCACGCAGCGCCGCGCGCCAAAGCCTTCATAGGCCTCGATCACCGGCGGCCCGCCACCATAGGTCAGCACCATGTCGAGATCGGGCAGCATGCGGGTGACGACGTGGCTTGAATCGCCGCGCATCTCGTCGAGCGTCGCGGCAGCATCGACGTCCCAGAAGATCCGGGTCGCATCCGGCCGGCTATGGGCGACGATGCCTTCCAGCAACTCGGAGTCGAACACGCCGACACCGCTCGCCTTGACGACGATGTCCGCCCCGCCCGCCTCGGCCAACACCCCGCGCAGAGCCTCCGGCGTCGCCGGATAGACCACCGACCGCGCCCATTCCGGCGCCTCCATGTCCTTGTGGCTCTGCCGATTGAACGCGTCCGGCTCGTAGAACGTGATCTCGTAGCCGCGCCCGGCCAAGTCGCGCAGCAGGCCGCGGTAATAGGTCGCCGCGCCGTTCCAGTAGGAGGACAACAAGCTGGAGCCGTAGAATGCGATTTTCATGCTTTTGTCCTTTCCCTCTCCCTCCAGGGGAGAGGGTGGCCAGGTGATGCCTGGCCGGGTGAGGGTCTGAGATGTGGTCGCGTCCCCTCACCTTCCCACTCGCTTTGCGAGCGGGCCCCTTCCTCTCCCCTGGAGGGAGAGGAGAGCGAAGCCACGATCCCCAGCAGTTCATCGACCCGGTGCGCACAGGTATGGCGGGCGCGCACCGTCTCGAGGCCGCTCGCGACCAGCTCGGCCCTCAGCGCCGGATCCTCCCGCAGACGTTGCAATTGCGCCGTCATCTCGGCGCCGTCGCGGGCGGTCAGATAGTCGCGGCCCGGCCGGAACAGGCCCTCCGCATCGTCCCACGGTGCCGACACCAGCGGAATGCCGCAGGCGAGCGCCTCGAACACGCGAATGGTCGGGATGCCCGGCAGGATTGTCGTGTAATAACGCCGCGGCACGTGAACGGTGGCGAGGTGCCCGGTAAACACCCGTGGCGCCAGCGCGTTCGGCAGCCAGCCGCGATAGCGGACACCGTAGCGCTCCAGCATCGCCAGCGCCTCGGTCGGATAGCGCACGCCATAGATGTCGAGCGGCAGCTCCGCGTCGCGCGCCGGGCGGAAGAGAAACTGCTCCAGCTCCTCTGTCCGCTCGCCGTCGCCCCAATTGCCGATCCAGACCAAGCCCGCGCGCGCGCGCTCCTCCTGCGGAGGATGAAAATGCCGGGTGTCCGCCGCTTCGTGCCAGGTCCACACCCGGCCGCCCCAGCCCCAGCGGCGATACACGTCCGACAGGGTCTCGCCGAACGCCAGCACCCCGTCATAGCCGCCCAGGTCGAACGCCCGGATCGCGTCGGGATCGCTGACCGCGCGGTGGTGCGTGTCGTGGAACAGCAAGATGAAGGGCCCGCCCCGTGCCCGCGCGGCGCCGATCGCCGCGACCAGCGCCGGCACGTTCCATTCGTGGACGATGACGAGGTCGGCCCCGTCCAGCAGCGCTTCGGGGTCAGCGCCGGGCGCGTAGCTGCGCGACGCAAGCTCCGGATAGGCGCCACGATAGGCATCCAGCCCCGCATCGCCATGATCGCCGAGCAGATTGTCGAGGCTCCACGCGCCTTCCGGCTCGAGCGCCAGCACATCGTGCCCGCGCCCGCCAAGCTCCCGCAGCACCCCGCGCAGGAAGTGGGCGTTGCCGTGATTCCAGCAGCTTTGCAGCGAATGGGTGAAGTAGAGAATTCTCATGCTGCCACTGCCCTCCCCTCCCTGACTTCAGGGAGGGGAGCTATTGCTGTGTAAGCAGCCAGCGTCGCGCCCGCGATCGCGTCCACCGTGTAGCGCCCGGCCCGTTCCCGCGCCTGCGCACCCAGCATGCCCGCATCCATGGAGGCCCTGCGGATCGCGGCTGCAAAGCCCTCGGCGTCACCCGCTGGAACGAACAAGGCCGCCCCGTCCCAAAGCTCGCGGAAGGTCGGGATGTCCGCCAGCACCAGGGGGCAGCCGGCCTGCGCCGCTTCCAGAACGGCAAGGCCGAACGGCTCGTACAGGGCGGCCGATGCGAATACCGGCCGCTGGCCAAGACAGCGCGCAAGCCCGGCCTCGTCCAGCACGCCCAGGCCACGCGCATGCGCCAGCGTCACTTGCTCGCCGTTCGGCCCGCGGGTCGGCCCCGCCGCGAGCAGTGGCATTCCGAGGGAGGCCGCCGCACGATCGAGCGTCGCGATGTCCTTGCCCCGGTCCCACAACCGCCCGGCTGTGAACGCGAAGGACGCTCCGGCGACCGCCACTTCTGGCATATCGAGCGGCGCGCGGCCGTTATGAATCGCGGTCGGCAGCCGATCCAGCCGGTGCGCGCGCTGTGTCGCTTGCGCGAAGGCTCTGCTCGGCGTGACGGCCAGATCCGCCCGCCGCAAGCCTTCGCCATGCAGCGCGCCGCGCCAGCGGAAGTCGTCCGGCACCGGGCCGTCCATCACCGCCGCCCACCAGCTCGGCAGGCAGCTATGCGAAACCGCCAACACCGGCACCGTGAAATCCCCGCCCGCGCCCAGCGCCGGCGCATTCAGCTGGACCAGATCGGCCTGCTCCAGACGCGCCAGATCGGCGATCGCCCGTCCCGCCGCGATCACGTCCGCCTCGTTCTCCGCGAGCCAATCGAGCGGCAGCCCCGTCTCGATCAGCCGCAGGTCGGCGGCGTCCGCTCGCTGGGCTGCCGACGGCGCCGGCCCGAGCAGCGCCAGCACCGGCTCCACCCCCAGCTGCACCAGCCCCCGCGCAAGATTCGTGGCATATTGCCACACCCCGCCGACCGCGTCGGTCGTGATCAGAAGCTTCATGCTGCCCCCCGTATTCCTGCGAAAGCAGGAATCCAGGCTGAGCGGGAGACATGGGCTCCTGCTTTCGCAGGAGCACGAACGCGGACGCGCAGGGTCACGACGCCGCCCGCTCCGGCGAACGAACCAGCCCCCGCGTTTCGCGCAGCCATTCGGCCAACGCCGCGACGCCCTGCTTCCACGGCACCGCAGGCGACAGCCCAAGCGCAGCCTGCGCCGCGCGCGTGTCGGCGACGAAGTAGCGCTGGTCGCCCGCCCGCCAATCCGAATAACGTACGTCGATCTCGCGGCCGAGCAATTCGCCCATGAAGCCGAGCAGTTCGCGAAGCGACACTGCGTTCGCCGGCCCGCCGCCCAGGTTGAACGCGCGCCCGCTCACCCGCTCGATCCGCGCCCAGGCCTGCAGATAAGCCTCGACCGCGTTGGACACGTCCAGGATGTCGCGCACCTGATACCCGTCACCGTAAAGCGTGATGGCCTCGCCGCCGAGCGCGCAGATCAGGAAATGCGCGACCCAGCCCTGATCCTCGGTCCCCATTTGCCGCACGCCGTAAATGCAGCTCATCCGCAGCACTGCCGCCGGCAGGCCGAAGCTGCGGGCGTAATCGAGCACATATTGATCGGCCGCGCCCTTAGAGCAGCCATAAGGTGTGTGGAAATCGAGCGGCCGCGCCTCGCCGATGCCGTGCGCCGCGACAGCCTCGTCGGCGGGAACGTAGCGGGAGCCTTCCAGGCGGAAGTCGATATCGGCCAGATCGCCATAAACCTTGTTGGTCGATGCGAACACCACCGGCACCCGGTCGGCGCGCAGCCGCAGTGCGTCCAGCAGGTTGATCGTGCCCTTGAGGTTGATCTCGAAATCCTCGCGCGGATCGACCAGGCTGGTGGTAACCGCCACCTGCGCGGCCATGTGGAACACCGCCTTGGCCTCGCGCACCGCCCGAACGAGTTCGTCCTCGTCCCGGATATCGGCGACGACGGACGTGACGAGGCCCGCGTGCCGCTCCTTTAGCCAGGCGAGATTGGCTTCCACCCCCGGCCGCGACAGCGCGTCGTAGATCAGCACCTCGTGACCGTCCTCGGCCAGCTTGTTGGCGAGGTTGGACCCGATGAACCCGGCCCCGCCGGTGACGAGGACGGGGCGGGTGTCGGCGGTGTTGACGTTCATCCAGCACCTCCCGTCACCCCAGCGAAAGCTGGGGTCCAAGCCGATGCTTCAATCGCACCGATTTTTGCCGCCGCCGCTTTGATGCCAGCCGTCGCTGGCATGACGGGGTAAAGGTGGGGACCGGGAAGCCTCACGCCACCAGCCCCCGCGCTTCGAGTTCGGCGCGGGCCTGCGCGACATTGTCGTTCGCGGTCTGCTGCCCGACCCATTCGGCGAGCTCCTGCAGGCCAGCCATCCAGTCCTCGCGCGCGCGGTAGCCGAGCCGTTGCTCGGCAAGGGAGATGTCCGGCACGCAGTGGCGGATGTCGCCGACACGCGCCTTGCCGGTGACTTCGGGAGCGATGTCGCGGCCCATCGCCCGGCCGATCGCCTCCGCGACCTCCGTCACCGTCCGGACGTCGCCGGAGCCGATGTTGAAGATGCCCATGTTTGCTTCCGGTTTCTCGAGCGCATCGCAGAATGCGCGGGCGACGTCGCGCACATGCACGAAATCGCGCTGCTGTCGCCCGTCCTCGAAGATCACCGGAGGTTGGCCGTTGAGCAGGCGCGAGGAGAAAATGGCGAGAACGCCCGTATACGGATTGCCGAGCGCCTGGCCGGGGCCGTAGGCGTTCCACAGGCGCAGCGCGACGGCTTCCATCCCGTAAGCGGCGGCCAGGGTGAGCGTCAGGCGCTCCTGCACATATTTGTTGATGGCGTAGACCGAGGCGAGCGCGGGCCGCTTGCTTTCCGGCGTCGGCACGGGCGTGAGCGGGCGGCCCTCTGCGTCGACGGGATCCCATCCTCCGGCCCCGCCGCCGGCCGGCTTGACCGCGTCCTCGACGATGCCGCCATCGACATCGCGGTAGAGGCCCTCGCCATAAATGCTCATCGAAGACGCGGTGACCACCCGGCGGACCGGCTGCTCGATCAGCTTCTCGAACAGGACCGCAGTGCCGACATCGTTGACCGACGTGTAGCGCTCCACCGCATACATGGATTGGCCAACCCCGACTTCGGCGGCGAGATGGACCACCGCGTCGATGCCCACGAGCGCCTTGGCGACCGCGTCGCCGTTGCGGACGTCGGCGCGGATCAGCTCGACTTCAGCGGGCAAATCTTCCGGTCGGCCGCGATCGCCGTGAACCTGCTCGATCAGGCTGTCGAGCACCCGCACCTTGTGTCCGCGGGACAGGAGTTCGCGACAGACGAACCGGCCGATAAAGCCCGCGCCGCCCGTGATCAGGATATTCTCTGGCAAATCGTCCCCCGTTTGTGGTTACAACGCGCGGCTGTTCCCTAAGCCCTATCAAGCATCATCTTCTTCTACAAAGAATTCAATGCCGCTCCTCCGCCCTTGTTCCACCCCCGGTTCGTTCGCGGCTCGCCCGTGACCGCCACCGTGCTCCTCATCCGCCATGCCGCCCATGTCGAGCTCGGCAAGGTGCTTACCGGCCGTCGTCGCGACGTGGCGCTGAGCGCGGACGGGCTCGAACAGGCCGAGATCGTCGCCGATCTGCTCGGGGTCGAGCCGCTTGCCGGAGTCTTCTCCTCGCCGCGCGAGCGCGCTTTCTACACCGCCCGCGAGATTGCCGAGCAGCACCAGCTCGCCGTTTCGATCCTGGACGATCTCGACGAGATCGACTTCGGCGATTGGACCGGCCGGCGCTTCGACGAACTCGAAGGCGATCCGGCGTGGGACGCCTGGAACGAGGCGCGCGGCACCGCCTGCCCGCCCGGCGGCGAGGCGATGGCGGACGCGGTCGCGCGGGCGGTGGCCGCGATCGGGGTCGCCGCCGCCGCCCATCCCGACGCGTGCATCGCGATTGTCACACATTGCGACATCATCCGCGGCGTGCTCGCCCATCATCTCGGTTTGCCACTCGACAATCTGCTCCGCTTCGATATCGACCCCGCCTCCGTCTCACGCCTGACCGTCGGCAGCTGGGGCGCCAGGGTGATGAGCGTGAACGAGAGACTCTACCAATGAATGCAGCCGCCCCTCGCCCCGCTTTCGACGATGCGCTCAAGGCCCGCATCGAGGCGCTCGCCCCCTGGTTCCACAACCTGCACTTGGGCGGTGTGGAAACGGCGCCGGATCACTTCCTCGGCGATTACCCGAACTTCAAGTTCCAGAGTTTCGCCGCGCATCTGCCGCCCGATCTGACCGGCAAGACCGTGCTCGACATCGGCTGCAATGCCGGCTTCTATTCGATGGAAATGAAGCGGCGCGGCGCCGCCTACGTGCTCGGCATCGACATGGACGAGCGCTATCTGGAACAGGCGCGGCTCGCCGCCGAAATCCTCGATTATCGGGACATCGAGTTTCGCTACCTGTCGGTCTATGATGTCGGCGCGCTCGGCCGCAAGTTCGACGTCGTGATCTTCATGGGCGTGCTCTATCACCTTCGCCATCCGCTGCTGGCGCTGGACCTGATCCACGAACATGTCGCCGGCGATATCATGATCTTCCAGTCGCTCCAGCGCGGCAGCACGGAGATCGCGCCGGTGCCGGAGGATCATCCTTTTTACGTCCCCGAAACCTACGATCCGCCCGCTTATTTCAACGAGCCCGGCTATCCCAAGCTCCATTTCATCGAACGCGAATATGCGCATGACTGGACCAATTGGTGGGTGCCCAACCGCGCCTGCGCTGAAGCCATGCTGCGCGCCTCCGGCTTCACCGTCGAGAGCAGGGCGGAGGATGACGTCTACATTTGTCGCCGCGCGAATTTACCTTATGGACAATGGCTAAAGACCGGAGCCGTCTATCCGGCCCGTTCGCGCGACCTGTTGGGGAATGCTGAATGATCGAAGCGGCGATGATCTGGAACGAGCCCAACAACAAATCGCATTGGGACCCGGAAATCGACCCCGATTGGTCCATCTTCGGCCGCACGGTAACCGTCGCTGCGCAGGCGATTCACAGCGTCAATCCGCAGGTCAAGCGCGTGCTGGGCGGCATCTCGCCGATCGATCCGCTCTTCATCCAGCGCATGACCGGCTATGGCGTGATGGACCATATCGACGTCGTCGCCGTCCACGGCTTCCCGCTCGACTGGAACCTGTGGCCGATCAACGATTGGCCGGCCAAGATCGCCGAGATCGAAGCGGTCGCTCCGGGCAAGGAGATCTGGGCGACGGAAGTGGGCGTCGGCAGTTTCGGCGCGGAGGAGGTCCAGGTCTTCGGCGTCGACCGCACCGCCGAGCTGCTGGTCGGCCGCGTGCCGCGGATCTTCTGGTATTCGCTGTTCGATCTGCCCCAGGCCTGGGGCGCCACCACCCGTCACCGCGAGGCGGAAGGGTCCAGCTATTACCGTCACTTTTACATGGGCCTGATCCGGGAGGATGGCACCCCCAAGCTTGCGCTCGATCATTTCGCCAGGCACGCGCCGGCGATGGGCCTGATGCAATGGTTCCACTTCGAAGATCCGCGGCTGGACGATGCCGTTGCCTGGATGAAGCGGCTGGGAGTCACGCACCTGCGCACCGGCCTGTCCTGGGCGGACAGCTTCCGCCCGGACGCGCTGCGCTGGTTCGATCGGCAGATGGAAGCGCTCGCCGATTTCGAAACCACCGTCACCTTCTGCTTCACGCCCGAACATCTGGGAGTCGCGCCCCACCACACCAGCGCGCCGGTCGATCCCGACGGGTTCGCCGACTTTTGCGCGTCCATGATCGAACGCTACGCGCCGGCGCAGCGTCAGGCCAAGGTCGCCTGATGGGCGCGATCAACATCGGCCTGATCGGCGTCGGCAATTGCGCCAGTTCGCTGGTGCAGGGCATCGCCCATTACCAGAATGGCGGCGCCAACGAACAGATCGGGCTGATGCACTGGGATCTGGGCGGTTACCGGCCCAAGGACATCCGCATCGTCTCGGCCTGGGACGTCGATCGCCGCAAGGTGGGCCAGGACGTTGCGCATGCGATCTTCGCCAAGCCCAATTGCACCGCAGTCTTCTGCGATCACGTGCCGCCGTCCGGCACCCCCGTCCGCATGGGCCATGTCCTCGACGGCTATTCCGAACATATGGGCGAAGTCGCCAACGACCGCACCTTCCTGCTCAGCGACGCGCCCGAGCCGGATAAGGCCGAAGTCGTCGAGACTCTGCGCGAGACTGGAACGGAGGTGCTGCTCAACTACCTCCCCGTCGGCAGCCAGAAGGCCACCGAATTCTACGCGGAATGCGCGCTCGAAGCCGGCGTCGCGTTCGTCAACAACATCCCCGTCTTTATCGCCAGCGACGAAAACTGGGCTCGCCGTTTCACAGAAGCCGGTGTCCCCCTCATCGGCGACGACATCAAGGCCCAGCTCGGCGCCACCATCGTCCACCGCGTGCTGACCGATCTGTTCCGCAAGCGCGGCGTCAAGCTCGACCGCACTTATCAGCTCAACACCGGCGGCAATACCGACTTCCTCAATATGTCGAACCGCTCGCGGCTCAAATCCAAGAAGATCAGCAAGACCGAGGCCGTCCAGTCGGTCGCCGAGCACCGGCTGGAGCCCGAGAACATCCACATCGGCCCGTCCGATTATGTCGCCTGGCAGAACGACAACAAGGTCTGCTTCCTGCGCATGGAAGGCCAGCTGTTCGGCGGCGTGCCGATGAACATCGAGCTTCGCCTCTCGGTCGAGGACAGCCCCAATTCGGCCGGCGTCGCCATTGACATGATCCGCTGCGCCAAACTCGCCCGCGACCGCGGCCTGGGCGGCCCGATCCACCCCGCCAGCGCCTATTTCTGCAAACACCCGCCGATCCAGATGACCGACGACCAGGCCCACGACGCGCTGGAGGCGTTCATCGAAGGCTAGGTGGTGTCTGCATTAGAGTCTGACTCATCTGTGCTGAATCGATTAGGGATTCACAGCGGGGCGGTGATCTGATTCAAGCTGCTGGCCGTGCGGAGGTCGGCAGGAGATGGGACGAGTCTATTCGGACGATCTGCGCGAGCGTGTAGCGCGCTCGGTGGTGGACGGGCGGACGTGTCGGGAGACGGCGCGGCTGTTCGGGGTTAGCGTGGCGAGTGCGGTGAAATGGTCGCAGCGGCTGCGCGCGACGGGCAGCGCTGG
>DASVSZ010000029.1:0-98104 GCA_036387855.1 Allosphingosinicella sp.
CCAGCGCTGCCCGTCGCGCGCAGCCGCTGCGACCATTTCACCGCACTCGCCACGCTAACCCCGAACAGCCGCGCCGTCTCCCGACACGTCCGCCCGTCCACCACCGAGCGCGCTACACGCTCGCGCAGATCGTCCGAATAGGCTCGTCCCATCTCCTGCCGACCTCCGCACGGCCAGCAGCTTGAATCAGATCACCGCCCCGCTGTGAATCCCTAATCGATTCAGCACAGATGAGTCAGACTCTAGCGGACCCAGTCCAGCGTCTCGGCAGTGATCCAGCCGTTGACGTAATTGGCATAGTAGAGC
The DNA here is from genome assembly GCA_036387855.1 of Allosphingosinicella sp. Taxonomy (GTDB): domain Bacteria; phylum Pseudomonadota; class Alphaproteobacteria; order Sphingomonadales; family Sphingomonadaceae; genus Allosphingosinicella. The sequence continues at coordinate 307 of DASVSZ010000029.1, forward strand.
CCGAACAGGATCGCGCTGACGATCGTGGCCCGAAGCGCGACGCGGGAAAAGCTGAAGCCGTGCGGCGCGCTGTCGGCGTGGCCCGGCAAACGTTCGACCCCTGCTTCCTCGGCGGTGCGGACGCCGAACGGCAGAACGACGAACAGGCACATCGTCCAGAACAGCGCGTAGATGGCGAGGGCGGAGGTCCACTTCAAAGCCTTGAACCTCTAACCCCGCCCAGGCTGAGCGTGTCGAAGCCCTGCCCTTCTTGCCCAAAGCAGAAAGGCAGTCCCGCGACCGGCTCAGGATGGTCGGAGATCAGCCAAGCCACCAAGGCTCACACCCGTACCAGCAACACGTCGACGATCGGCTTCTTGCCGGTCCAATCGGTCGCGCAGCGCCGGACCGCGAGCCGGATCGCCTCGCGCAGTTTCTCCTCGATGCCGCCATTGCCGCGCGCAGCCGCCGAGACGGCATCGCATGCCTCTTCGACGAATGCCTCCCGATCTTCCTCGACCGGAACGCCCTGCAATCGGATCTGCGGCCGGCCCTTGACGCGGTCCTGCGCGTCGATCGCGACCGCGACCGAGATGATGCCGTTGACCGAAATCTTGCGACGCTGGTTCATCGTCGCGCCGTCGGCCGCCAGGATCACGTCGCCGTCGAGGATCAAGCGGCCGACGGTTTCGCGGCCGATCCGGGCCGGTCCGTTCGGAGCCAGACGGATGACCTCGCCATTTTCCTGCACCAGCGACTTGGGCACGCCTTGTTCCAGCGCGAAGCGGCCATGTTCGTGCAGGTGGCGCGCTTCACCATGGACCGGGATCAGGATTTCCGGCCGGATCCAATTGTACATAGCGGCCAGCTCCGGCCGCGCGGGGTGGCCGGAGACATGGACGTGGGCCTGGCGCTCGGTAACCGTGATCACGTCGGAGCGGGCGAGCTGGTTCATGATCCGGCCGATCGCGAGTTCGTTTCCCGGGATCTGTCGCGAGGAGAAGACCACCGTGTCGCCTTCGGTGAGCTTGAGCTTATGCTCGCCGGCGGCAATCCGGCCAAGGCCGGCGCGCGGCTCGCCCTGGCCGCCGGTCGCAACGATCAGTAGCTCGCGGCGGGGCAGCGTCATTGCTTCGTCGAAGCTGACGGGCTCCGGGAAATCGAGCAGATAGCCGGTGCTCTTCGCGACCCGCAGGATGCGGTCCAGCGAACGTCCGGCGACGCAGACCCGGCGCCCGGTCGCGCGGGCGACCTCTCCGATCGTGTGCAGCCGCGCCGCGTTCGACGCGAAAGTAGTGACCACGACCCTGCCCTTGGCGGCCGCGACCACGTCTTCCATGCCGCCGCGGACGGTCGCTTCCGAACCGGACGGATCGTTGTTGAAGACGTTGGTCGAATCGCAAATCATCGCGAGGACGCCATCGTCACCGATCGCCTTGAGCGCGTCGTCGCTCGTCGGCGCGCCGATCTGCGGAGCGGCGTCCAGCTTCCAATCGCCGGTGTGGAAAACGCGGCCATAAGGCGTGTCGATCACCAGCGCGTTGGATTCGGGGATCGAATGGGCGAGCGGCACGTAGCGCAGGTCGAACGAGCCGAGCCGGAGCGAACCGCCCAGATCGATCGTGTTCAGCTGGACCTCGCGGCTGAGCCCTTCCTCCTCCAGCTTGTTCGCGATCAGCGCGGCGGTGAACGGCGTCGCGTAAAGCGGCACGCCGAGATCGGCGGCGAGATAGGGAATCGCGCCGATATGATCCTCATGACCATGGGTGAGCACGATGCCGAGCAGGTCGTCGCGTCGTTTTTCGATGAACGACAAGTCTGGCAGGACCAGCTCGATGCCGGGATAGGCCGGATCGGCGAAGGTCATGCCGAGATCGACCATGATCCACTTGCCGTCGCAGCCATACAGGTTGACGTTCATGCCGATCTCGCCCGAGCCGCCAAGCGCGAGGAAGAGGAGTTCGTTTCGGGGAGTCATTGTCGCTTTCTGATCTTTTCGTCACCCCAGCGAAGGCTGGGGTCTCAGGCCGTTACGGACGCCATGTCCATCACCCGCTGAGATCCCAGCCTTTGCTGGGATGGCGTGTCTGGTTCAAGTGGTGGAACCCGCGCGCTTATACAACAGCGCCAGGCCCTGAATGGTAAGGTCGGGCTCGATCGCGTCGAACACATCGGTGTGCGTGTCGAACAGGATCGCCAGCCCGCCGGTGGAAATTACCCGCGTCGGTCGCCCGATCTCCGCCCTCATCCGCTGCACCAGGCCTTCGATCATAGCCACATAGCCCCAGAAAATGCCGACCAGCATCTGATCCTCGGTGTTGCGCCCGATCACCGATCGGCTCGCCGGAGCCTGGATCGCAATTCTGGGCAGTCGCGCTGCGGCGGTGACGAGCGCGTCGAGCGACAGGTTGATGCCCGGCGCGATGATCCCGCCTTTATAGGCGCCGGTATAATCGATGTGATCGAAGGTGGTGGCGGTGCCGAAATCGATCACGATCAGATCGCCGGGATGCGCGGCGTGCGCCGCGATCGCGTTCAACACCCGATCCGCGCCGACCGTGCGCGGCTCGACGACATCGAGTTCCACGCCCCATTCGACCCTGCCCTGCCCGGCGATCATCGGCTCCACGCCGAAATACTTGCTCGCCAGCACCTCCAGATTGTGGAGCGCGCGCGGCACCACCGTGCCGATGATCACCGCGTCGACATCGGCGCGGGTGTAGCCCTCCAGCTCGAGCAACTGGTGCAGCCACACCGCATATTGGTCGGCCGTGCGCCTGGGATCGGTCGCGATCCGCCAGCGCGCACGGATCGCGCCGTCCTCGACGAGCGCGAAGACGAGGTTGGTATTGCCGGCGTCGATGGCGAGGAGCATCGTCTAAGGCCTATTTGGCGGATCGGAGGTCGAACCCGGAGGAGCGCAACGCCAGCTTGCTGGTGGGCATTCCGATTTGCAGCGTCCATCCGACATGCATGCCCGGCCGCAGTCCCGAATAATTCGACCACTTTCGCGGTGGAAGTAATAAGTCGGCCCGTCTTCTGCGGATGCAATGTCGATGAAGCCAGTGTCTCCGCAATATAGGCTGACGCCCGAAAATTGAGGCACACCGGTGAAGTGCTGCCCAACCTCTGTTGCTCGATCCGGCAGGGGGCCGGGCGCTGCGATATGCGGCGAGGCATCGGTCGCTCCTGGCTGCCCGCATCCGAACAGGATTAGCAACGTTAGCAGAGTCGGTCGGGTCATGGATGACCTTAGATCAGGAATACATCGCCGGCATGAATGACACGAACCGTGTCGTCCGCCAAGCGGAGGCGGAGGGCGCCGTTCTCGTCGAGGCCGTCGAACCGGCCCTCGCCCGCCGGGGTGGACAGCGGCGTGCCGATCGGGTGGGCGGCGGCAAGCCAGTTGGTCCGCACCGGCTCCAGGCCCTCGGAACGCCAGCGGCTCAGCCAGACGGCAAAACTGTCGGCAAGGGTCTCGAGGAAAGCACCGGGATGCGGCCCCGCGCCGGTCAGGGCGGCGATGCTGGTGGCGGCGCGATCGAGATCGCGCGGATGGTGGGCGAGGTTGACGCCGAAGCCGATCACCACCGCGTCGTTGGTGCGCTCGAGCAGGATACCGGCGAGCTTGGCCGACCCGGCGAGGAGATCGTTCGGCCATTTGAGCATCAACCTCCCCTCCCGGACTTCCGGGAGGGGATTGAGGGGTGGGGCGAGCGCGTCACCGCGAGCTCTTCCTACTTGGTCGGTGGAAGCAGAAGTGCTCGCTTCGCTCGCCCCACCCCCGGCCCCTCCCGGAAGGCCGGGAGGGAAGAAAGATTGGTGAGCCGCCTCGTGCAGCGCCACCGCAGCAACCAGCGCCAGTGTGGGCGCGAGCGGATCGGCGGGGCTAAGCCGCACCAACGTGCTGGCGTAGAGATTGCCGGGCGGGGACTGCCAGACGCGGCCCTGGCGGCCCCTGCCCCCCGTCTGGCGCTCGGCGCGAAGCCACTGGCCTTCGGGCGCGCCGTCGCGGGCGAGCGCGAGGAGGTCGGTGTTGGTGGAGCCGGTGACACCTACCGTCTGGATTGAGAGCATCCGTTAAAGCCCCTCTCCCCTCGTGGGAGAGGGGTTGGGGAGAGGGGGTCGGACAAGCGGGCTCGATGCACGCTTATCCGAAGCGCAGCCAAGCTGCGCGCGCTCGCGAGCGAGCGCTCACCCTCTCCAACTTCGCCTAGGCTCAGCTTCGCTTCGCCAAGTATACATTCTCTCCGATCAAGGGAGAGGGAATCAAAAAAGCGCCCGCGCCGCGTTCTGCGTCGCCGCCCCGAGATATGGAATCGTCAAATATCCCAACGGCGACACGAACAACGCCGCCGCCGCGAGCATCACGGTTTCCACCGGTTCGCGGGTGCGGGCGAAGGCGGGCGCGGGATCGTCGAAATACATCGTCTTTATGATCTTAAGGTAATAATAGGCCCCGATCACCGAGGTCGCGATGCCAACGGCGGCAAGCCAGGTGAGGTCCGCCTTCACCGCCGCGTCGAACACCAGGAACTTCGGCCAGAAGCCGAACAAAGGCGGGATGCCGGCCAGGCTGAACATGAACATTGCCAGCGCCGCCGCGAGGCCCGGGCGGGTGCGCGACAGGCCCGACAGGCTCGCGATCGTCTCGACCGACTGGCCCTTCTCGTCGCGCATCCGCAGTACGCACAGGAACGAGCCGAGCGTCATCACCACGTATACGGCCATGTAGAACAGGACGGACGCGACACCGTCGCGGTTGGCGGCGGCGAGGCCGATCAGCGCGAAGCCGACATTGTTGATCGAGCTATAGGCGAGCAGCCGCTTGATGTTGCGCTGACCGATCGCCGCGACCCCGCCGAGCACGGTCGAGGCAAGCGCGGAGAAGATTACGATCTGGCGCCATTCGAACGTCGCCGGCCCCATCCCCTCGATCGCGACCCGCACCATCAGACACATCGCCGCAACCTTCGGCGCGGAGGCGAAATAAGCGGTGACCGGCGTGGGCGCGCCTTCGTACACGTCGGGAGTCCACATGTGGAACGGCACGGCGGAAATCTTGAAGGCGATGCCGGCCATCACGAAGACCAGACCGAACAGCTCGCCCGTCGACACACCGTCCCGCCCAAGCGCCGCCGAGACCTCGCCGAACAGGGTGGAGCCGGTAAAGCCGTAGAGCAGCGAAATGCCGTAAAGGAGGATGCCGGAGGCAAGCGCGCCCAGCACGAAATATTTGAGGCCCGCTTCGGCCGAGCGCGCATCCTTCCGCTGGAAGGAAGCGAGCACGTAGGAGCTGAGGCTGAGCAGCTCCAGGCCGACGTACAAAGTGAGCAGGTCGCCGGCCGAGACCATCATACCCATACCGACGCAGGAGAGCAGGATCAGCACCGGATATTCAGTGCGGAACACGCCGTCGCGGGCGAACCAATTGATTGCCGCAAGCAATGAAGCGGCGGCGGCGACGTAGATCAGTATCTTGGAATAGGCGGCGAAGCTGTCGCCGATGTAAAGGCCGTCAAAGGCGACCCCGCCTTCATTGCTGACGCCGGGCAGCGAGAGAGCGGCGACGGCAAGAAAGGCCACCGCCATCCAGGTCGCGATCCGTGACGAGCGATCGCCGGTGAAAGCCGCGAACATCATCAGGAACAGCGAGCCGAGCGTCAGCACGACTTCGGGATAGGTGAGCAGGATCGAGCGGGTCATCAGTGCGCTCCGTCGGCCGCCTGGGGCACGGCGCCGTCATGCTGGACGGCTGCCGGGGCCGGTCGGCGGCTGAGGGCAAGCGGAGCGTCGCCCGGCGGATTGGCGCGCTCGATACGGGAGAGCAGAACGCCGACATCCTGCCGCATCGGCGCGAGGAAGCTCTCCGGATAGATGCCCATCCACAGCACCAACGCGGCGATCGTCCCGAGCATGGCGAGCTCGCGCCCGTTCAGGTCCGGCATCGCCGCGACTTCCGGCTTGGCGAGCTTGCCGTAAGCGACGCGCCAGTAGAGGTAGAGCATGTAGGCGGCGCCTAGGATGATGCCGGTGGTCGCGACCAGCGCCACCCAGCTGTTCGCCTCGTAAGCGCCCATTAGGCTAAGAAATTCGCCAACGAAGCCTGCGGTGCCGGGAAGCCCGATCGAGCCCATCGTGAACAGCAGGAACAGGACCGCATAGACCGGCATGTTGTCGCTAAGGCCGCCGTAGCGATCGATGTCACGCGTGTGCAGGCGATCGTAGATTACGCCCACGCACAGGAAGAGCGCGCCCGAGATCAGGCCGTGGCTCAGCATCACCATCAGCCCGCCCTCGATCCCCTGACGGTTGAACGCGAACAAGCCGATCGTGACGAACGCCATGTGCGCGACCGACGAATAAGCGATCAGCTTCTTCATATCCTTCTGCACCAGCGCGACCAGCGAGGTGTAGACGATCGCGACCATGGACAGGCCCATGATCAGCCAGAAGAGCTGCGCGGAGGCCTCCGGAAACATCGGCAGCGAGAAGCGGATGAACCCGTAGCCGCCCATCTTGAGCAACACGCCGGCAAGGATCACCGAGCCCGCGGTCGGCGCCTGGACGTGCGCGTCGGGAAGCCAGGTGTGGACCGGCCACATCGGCATCTTGACCGCGAAGCTGGCGAAGAATGCGAGCCACAGCCAAGTCTGCGCCTGGGGCGGGAAATCGGTCGCCATCAGCCGCGGAATGCTGGTCGTGCCGGCATGGTTCACCATCCACAACATCGCCACCAGCATCAGCACCGATCCGAGCAGGGTGTAGAGGAAGAATTTGTAGGACGCGTAGATGCGCTGGGCGCCGCCCCAGATTCCGATGATCAGATACATCGGGATCAGGCCGGCTTCGAAGAAGATGTAGAACAGGAAGATGTCCTGTGCCGCGAACACGCCGATCATCAGCGTCTCCATCAGCAGGAAGGACGCCATATATTCGGGGATGCGGTGCTCGATCGACGACCAGGATGCGGCGATGCAGATCGGCATCAGGAAGACGCTGAGCAGGATCAGCATCAACGCGATGCCGTCGATCCCGAGCGCGTACTGGAAAGCGCCGAAGTTGAACCCGAGTTCCTGGAACTGCCATTGCTGGCCGCCAATGTCGTAAGCCGCCCAAAGCACGATGCCGAGTGCCAGGTTGGCGAGTGTCGCGCCGAGCGCGAGCCGCCGGGCGCCCTGGTTGGACACGAACAGGCAAACGCCGGCGGCGATCAGCGGGATGGCCAGCATCAAGCTGAGGATGGGAAAGCCGAGCTGGTTCATCCGCGTAAGCTCACCAGCCTAGACCTACTCGTCACCCCAGCGAAGGCTGGGGCCCAAGCCGGGTCCGAGCCCCGCTCGAAAGCCGCTTGGATGCCAGCCTTCGGTGGCATGACGGTAAGGACACTCATCGCGCCATCGCCCAGGTCGCGGCGGCGGCAACGCCGAGCAGCATCACGAGCGCGTAGGTGTAGAGATATCCGGATTGCAGCCGGGCGGTGAGCTTGTTGCCGCCCGAGACGATCGTCGCGGCGCCGTTCGGGCCGAAGCGGTCGATCACCTTCTCATCCCCGCCATGCCAGAACAGGCGGCCGAAGGCGAAGGCCGGCACCACGAACAAATAATGGTAGAGTTCGTCGAAATACCATTTGTTGAGCAGGAAAGCGTGCAGGACCCGGAACTGCTCGACGAAGCGCCCGGGCAGGTCGGTGCGACGGATATAGGCCTGAAGCGCGATCAGGAAGCCGGCGATCATCACCGCGGCCGGGGCCAGCTTGACCCAGATCGGGGCGTGGTGGATCTCTTCCATGAGATGCTCATCAAAGGCGAGGCTGCCGGCCCAGAAGCTCGCCCCGTCGACGGCTTCGATGAACGGGTGGTGGAACGCCATGCCGGCGAACACCGCGCCGATCGACAGTAGCCCGAGCGGCACCAGCATCGTCCACGGGCTCTCATGCGGATGATAGCCGCCGGTCCCCTCCGGCTGATGCTGCGCGCCAGCGATGTCAGGGTACGGATGGTCGCCCGAATGCTCCTGGGCCGGATCATTGTCGTGCCCGTGCGTGGCGCCATGCGCGCCGTGGACGGCATGCTGGATATGCTCGGACGCGGCCCAGCGCGGGCGGCCGAAGAAGGTCAGGAAGATCAGTCGCCAGGAATAGAAGCTGGTCAGCAAGGCCGCGAACAGGCCGATCGCAAAAGCGAAGCCGCTGGCGCTCGTGCCGGCCATGTAGGCGCTCTCCAGGATCGCGTCCTTGGAATAGAAGCCCGCGAACCCGAACACACCAAGCACGCCGACGCCCGTAATCGCGAGCGTGCCGAGCAGCATTGCGACGAAGGTAAGCGGGATCGATTTCCGCAGGCCGCCGTAGAAGCGCATGTCCTGTTCATGGTGCATGGCATGGATCACTGAGCCCGCGCCCAGGAACAGCAAAGCCTTGAAGAATGCGTGCGTGAACAGGTGGAACATCGCCGCGCCATAAGCGCCGACGCCCGCGGCGAAGAACATGTAGCCAAGTTGCGAGCAGGTCGAATAGGCGATCACGCGCTTGATGTCGTTCTGCACGGTGCCAACGGTGGCCGCGAAGATCGCGGTGGCGGCGCCGACGAAGGTGACGAGGGTCAACGCCGTCGGGCTCACTTCGAACATCGGCGAAAGGCGGCAGACCATAAAGACGCCGGCGGTGACCATGGTGGCAGCGTGGATCAGCGCGGAAACCGGCGTCGGCCCTTCCATCGCGTCCGGCAGCCAAGTGTGGAGGCCGAGCTGCGCCGATTTGCCCATCGCGCCGATGAACAGGAGGATGCACAGCAACGTCATCGTATCGACGCGATCGCCGAGGAAACCCACGGTCGAGCCGGCCATGCCTGGGGCGGCTTCGAGGATCGCGGGGATTGAGACGGTGCCGAACACCAGGAAGGTGCCGAAGATGCCAAGGCTGAAGCCGAAATCGCCGACGCGGTTGACGACGAACGCTTTCAGCGCGGCCGCGTTGGCGGACGGCTTGTGATACCAAAAGCCGATCAGCAGGTAGGAAGCGAGCCCCACCCCTTCCCACCCAAAAAACATCTGGACGAGGTTGTCGGCCGTCACCAGCATCAGCATCGCGAAGGTGAATAGCGACAGGTAGGCGAAAAAGCGGGGCTGGTCGGGATCCTCCGCCATATAGCCCCAGGAGTAAAGGTGGACGAGCGCCGACACGGTGGTGATCACCACCAGCATGACCGCGGTCAGCGCGTCCACGCGCAGCGCCCAATCGACGTGCAGGTCGCCGGAGTGAATCCAGCTCAGCACGGTGTGGAGCTGCGATGTTTCCGTCCCTGCGATGAAGCCGAGGAACATCGGCCAGGACAGAGCGCAGGAAACGAACAAAGCGCCCGTCGTGATCAGCTTCGCCGCGAGGCTGCCGATGGCACGGTTGCCGAGCCCGGCCACGATCGCCGCGACCAGCGGAAGGAAGACGATGAGCTGGATCACGACGCGGAAGCCGTCACCCCAGCGAAAGCTGGGGTCCAAGCTGAGTCCGTGTGGATGCCAGCCTTCGCCGGCGTGACGAAGAGGTTCATGTTTCTACCCCTTCATTTGGTTGACGTCGTCGACCGCGATCGAGCCGTGGCCGCGGAAGTAGATGACGAGGATGGCGAGGCCGATCGCCGCCTCGCCGGCCGCGACGGTCAGCACGAACATCGCGAACACCTGCCCGACCATGTCGCCGAGATAAGCGGAGAAAGCGACGAGGTTGATGTTTACGGCAAGCAGGATCAGCTCGATCGCCATCAGGATGACGATGATGTTTTTGCGGTTGAGGAATATGCCGAACACGCCCAGGACGAACAGGAACGCGCCGACGACGAGATAGTGGCCCAAGCCGATCATGATCGGCATTCCATCAAACAAGGCCCGATCACAGCGTCATCCCCTGCCCGACGCCCGGATCGACATTGCGGGTCGCATCCTCCGGCCGGCGCTGAACTTGGCGGGAGACGTTCTGCGGGCGGATGCCGCTGCGGGTGCGGTGGGTGAGCACGATCGCGCCGATCATCGCCACCAGCAGGACCAGCCCGGCGCCTTCGAAGATGTACAGGTAGCGCGTATAGAGCACGGTGCCGAGCGACTGGATGTTCGGGATGGCGGGGTCGGTCGGTGCGGCCTTGACCGCGATCTCGATCCCGCCCGAATTCCAGGCGGCGATCGCAAAGACGATTTCAGCTAAGAGAACGATGGCGAGAAGCGCGCCAAACGGCAAATATCGCGCGAAGCCAGCGCGCATCGAGGCAGTGTCGACGTCCAGCATCATCACCACGAACAGGAACAGGACGGCCACCGCGCCGACATAAACGATCACCAACAGCATCGCGATGAATTCGGCCCCGAGCAGAAGGAAGAGCCCGGCCGCATTGAAAAACGCCAGGATCAGCCACAACACCGAGTGAACGGGATTGCGGCTCGCGATCGTCATCACCGCGGAAGCGATCACGACGGCAGCGAACAGGTAGAATGCGGCGGCCTGGATCACGCGCGCACCTTCGCCGTCTCCCCAGCGAAGGCTGGGGTCCATGCTGAGTCAGTATGGATCCCAGCCTTCGCTGGGATGATGGGAAATTGGATCATCTTACCGATTCTGAACGGTTCGTCAGGGTTGCCGGTGCGCTTAGCGATAGGGTGCATCGGCGGCAAGGTTGGCGGCGAGCAGACGCTCCCACTTGTCGCCATTGTCGAGCAATTTCGCCTTGTCGTAGATCAGTTCCTCACGAGTCTCGACCGAGAAGTCCATGTTCGGCCCCTCGACGATCGCGTCGACCGGGCAGGCCTCCTGACAGAAGCCGCAATAGATGCACTTGGTCATGTCGATGTCGTAGCGGGTGGTGCGGCGGCTGCCGTCCTCACGCGGTTCGGATTCAATCACAATGCAATTGGCCGGGCAAACCGCCTCGCATAATTTGCACGCGATGCAGCGCTCCTCGCCGTTCGGATAGCGCCGCAGCGCATGCTCGCCACGGAAGCGGGGCGAGAGCGGCGTCTTCTCGTAGGGATAGTTGATCGTCGCCTTGGGCTTGAAGAAATATTTCAGCGTCAGCGCGTGCGCCTTCACGAATTCCCAGAGGGTGAAGGACTTGATCCAATGCTTGATCATGATGGCGCTCCGGCCCGGCGCTGGCCGTGGGCGAGGTTGGGGAAGGTGCTGCGACAGGACGGCATGTAGCGGTCCGCCGCCGCGTCGGTGTCGACCGCGAAGATCGCGGCCTGGTCGGTCGGGCATTGCGCCTTGGTCAGCATCAGATAGCCCGAAACGAGGAACACCCAGAACAGCGAGATCGGCAGGAAGATCTTCCAGCCGAGCCGCATCAGCTGATCGTAGCGGAAGCGCGGCACCGTCGCCTTCACCCAAGAGAAGATGAAGAAGAAGATGAAGATCTTCGCGAACAGCCAGATGATGCCGGGCACGAGGTAAAGCGGCGCCCAGTCGATCGGCGGCAGCCACCCGCCCCAGAACAAGGTGGCGTTTAGAGCGCACATTAGCAGCACGTTGCCGTACTCGCCGAGCCAGAAGAGCGCGAAGCTCATCGAGCTATATTCGGTCTGAAAGCCGGCCACGAGCTCGGACTCGGCTTCGGTCAGATCGAACGGCGCGCGGGCGGTCTCGGCCAGCGCGGAGATGAAGAAGATCACGCTCATCGGGAACAGGATCGGGTTGAAACCGAACCCGTTCAGGAACCAGACGTGGCTGCGCTGCGCATCAATGATACCGCCCAGATTGAACGTGCCCGACCACAGGATGATCGCGATCAGCACGAAGCCGACCGACACCTCATAGCTCACCATCTGCGCGGCGGCGCGCAAGGCCGAGTAAAACGGATATTTAGACGCGGACGCCCACCCCGCGATTATCACGCCATAGACGCTCAAGCTGGACACCGCGAGAATGTAGAGCAGGCCGACGTTGATGTCGGACAGCGCCATGTCCGGCCCGAACGGGATCACCGCCCAGGCAATCAGCGCGAGCGTGAAGGTGATGATCGGCGCGAGCAGGAACAAGCCGCGATTGGCCGAAGACGGGATGATGGTTTCCTTGAGGAACACCTTGAGCCCGTCGGCGAAGCTTTGCAGCAGCCCGAATGGCCCGACCACGTTCGGCCCGCGCCTGAGCGCCATCGCCGCCCAGACCTTGCGGTCCATGTAGATGATCATCGCCACCGACAGCATCAGCGGCAAGGCGATCATCAGGATCAGGATAGTGGTCGCGGTCAGCCAGCCAATGCCGTAGCCGAGCGTCCCCTGGAACCATTCAGTCATGCAACACTCCGTCATGCCAGCGCAGGCTGGCATCTCGGGACAGGAAAATACCGGTGCTTATCCGGCCTGAGACCTCAGTCTTCGCTGGGGTGACGCGAACGAGAGTCACTCCGCCGCCTCCGCGAAATCCTGACCGTGCAGGATCTCGGCCGAGCAGCGCTGCATGGTCGGCGAGGCGCGGGCGATCGGGTTGGTAAGGTAAAAATCGTGGACCGGATATGCAATCGGGCCGGACAGGCTCGGGCCGGGACCAGCGACCGGCGCTGGCGGACCGAACACCGTCAGGCCGGGAACGCCGAGATGCGGGTGCTCGGCGGCGATCGCGGCACGAAGCTGGGACAAATCGTCGAATGGCAGCCGGCGCCCGACAATGTCGGACAGGGCGCGAAAAATCGTCCAGTCGACGCGTGCCTCGCCGGGCGGATCGACCGCCCGCTCCGATTGCTGCACGCGCCCTTCCATGTTCACATAGGTGCCGTGCTTCTCCGTGTAAGCTGCACCGGGCAGGATCACGTCCGCTACTCGAACACCGGCATCCCCATGCGTTCCGACATAGATCGTGAACGTGTCGGCAAAGGCCGACAGGTCGGCCTCGTCCGCGCCGAGCAAGAACAAGGCCTTGAGCGCCCCTGCCCCCGCCCGAATGGACTCCATTCCGCCTTCGGTGTGAAAACCGAGATCGAGCGCGCCCACCCGGGAAGCGGCGGTGTGCAGGAGATTGTAGCTCGCGCCGAGCCACGTCGTCAGCGCCCGCGTCGCCTGGTAAGCCTCCGGCTGCTGAAGCGCGCCCATGCCGACGACCACCGCCGCGCCGGACTTGCCGCGCAGCGCGTCGACCGCTTCGCGCGGCAACCGGCCAAGCACGGCGAGGTCGTTGCCGAGGTCGGTCACCGGATAGGTGAGATCGACCGGCTCGCCGATACGGAACACACGCGCGCCGGCCTTCACCGCCTTGCGAATGCGCGTGTTGACCAAAGGCGCTTCCCAACGCGGGTTGGCACCGATCAGCAGGATGGCCGGCGCCGTCTCAATGGCAGCGATGGTGGCGTTGAAGCGGTAGGCGGAAGGGCTCGACACGTCGAAGCGGGCGCTGTCCTGGCGGGATTCGTGCCGCGTCGAGCCATATTGGCGAAGCAGCGACTTGGCGGCGTAGATTGATTCCACGTCCTGGAGATCACCCGCGATCGCCGCGATCTGATCGGCGCCCGCGCCATCGAGCTGAGCTGCGATTGCCCGGAAGGCTTCCTCCCAGGTCGCGGGATGCAGCTTTCCGCCCCGCCGGACCCAGGGTCGATCGAGCCGGCGCCGCAGCAGGCCATCGCAGGCGTGCCGGGTCTTGTCGTGAATCCACTCCTCGTTGACCTCGTCATTGATGCGCGGAAGCACGCGCATCACTTCGCGAAGGCGCGCATCGATGCGGATGTTGGAGCCGACCGCGTCCATCACGTCGATGCCGGGGATCTTGTTGAGCTCCCAGGGCCGCGCCTCGAAGCTGTAGGGCTTGGACACCAGCGCGCCGACCGGGCACAGATCGACGACATTGCCGGACAGTTCGGACGTCACCGCGCCTTCGAGATAGGAGGTGATCTCCAGATTCTCGCCGCGCCCGATCGCGCCGATCTCCTCGACGCCAGCGACCTGCTCGGCGAAGCGGACGCAACGCGTGCACTGGATGCAGCGGGTCATGATGGTCTTGACCACGGGACCCATATATTTCTCGGTGACCGCCCGCTTGTTCTCGGCGAAGCGGCTGTGGCCGCGGCCATAGGCGATCGACTGGTCTTGCAGGTCGCACTCGCCACCCTGATCGCAGATCGGGCAATCGAGTGGGTGGTTGATGAGCAGGAACTCCATCACCCCCTCGCGCGCCTTTTTGACGAGCTCGGACGTGGTGATGATTTCCTGGTTGTCCGCCGCCGGCAGCGCGCACGACGCCTGCGGCTTGGGAGGCCCCGGCTTAACTTCGACCAGGCACATCCGGCAATTACCGGCGATGGTGAGACGCTCATGATAACAGAAGCGCGGGATCTCCTTACCGGCAAGCTCGCAAGCCTGCAGAACGGTCGCGCCTTGCGGAACCTCAATCTCGACGCCGTCGACTTTAAGCTTAGGCATCAGTCGTCGCCTCGTTTGGCCTTGCCGGACGGGATGTTGGGGCTGAGCGGATTGGGCCCCACCCAGCGCCTCTCCGGATGCACAGCGAGATCCATGTCCTCCATCGGGATCGCGCCAAGGAGCGTTTCGTCACCGCCAACGATTGCGCCGACAAACGCCCGGCGTCCGAACGCACGGATCTCGACCGGACCGACGTAGGGCTTCTTGACCCTAGCGCCATCGGCCAACGTAATCTCCCGCGATTCAAGCTCCTCGAAGCCCAACTGGATTGCGACATGTTCAGCGATGACAAGGAAAGTCGATCCCGTATCGACCAGCGCCCGCTGTAAGACCGGCCGCAAATCGGGTTCGCGAGGGTTGTGGATGGCGATGTCGGCGTAGACCAGTCCCATCACTCCGCCGCCTCCAGCACCCGGCCCTGCCGCTCCACTATTCGCCGCTCGATCTCCGGACGGAAATGCCGGATCAGCCCCTGGATCGGCCAGGCCGCCGCGTCGCCGAGCGCGCAGATGGTGTGGCCTTCGACTTGCTTGGTCACGTCCCACAGCATGTCGATCTCGCCGATGTCGGCGTCGCCGGTGCACAGCCGCTCCATCACGCGCCACATCCAGCCGGTGCCTTCCCGGCACGGCGTGCATTGGCCGCAGCTCTCATGCTTGTAGAAGTAGCTGAGTCTGGTGATCGCGCGGACGATGTCGGTGGACTTGTCCATCACGATCACGGCTGCGGTACCGAGGCCGGATTTCAAGTCGCGCAATGTATCGAAATCCATCGCCGCATCGGCGATCTCGTGCGCGGGGACGAGCGGGACGGAGGAACCGCCGGGGATGACGGCAAGCAGATTGTCCCAGCCGCCGCGGATGCCGCCGCAATGGCGGTCGATCAGCTCGCGGAACGAGACGCTCATCGCTTCCTCGACGACGCACGGCTTGTTCACATGGCCGCTGATCTGGAAGAGCTTGGTGCCTTCGTTCTTGGGCTTGCCGATGCCGGCGAACCAGGCGCCGCCGCGACGCAGGATGGTCGGCACGACCGCGATCGATTCGACATTGTTGACCGTGGTCGGGCAGCCATACAGCCCCGCGCCGGCCGGGAATGGCGGCTTGAGGCGCGGGAGGCCCTTCTTGCCTTCGAGGCTTTCCAGCATCGCGGTCTCTTCGCCGCAGATGTAGGCGCCGGCGCCCCGGTGCACGAATACGTCGAAGTCGAATCCCGAACGCGCCGCATTCTTGCCGAGCAGGCCATAATCATAGGCCTCCTGGACGGCCGCGAACAGCACCTCGGCCTCGCGGATATATTCACCGCGAATGTAGATGTAGGCGGCGCGCGCGCGCATCGCGAAGCCGGCGATCAGCGCGCCTTCGATCAGCTTGTGCGGATCGTGGCGGATGATCTCGCGGTCCTTGCACGATCCGGGCTCGGATTCGTCGGCGTTGATCACGAGGAAGTTCGGCTTACCAGGTTTGGGCTCCTTGGGCATGAAGCTCCACTTCATGCCGGTCGGGAACCCTGCCCCGCCGCGCCCGCGCAAGCCCGATGCCTTGATCTCATCGATGATCGCGTCCTGCCCGCGCGCGATCAGCGCTTTCGTATCGTCCCAATCGCCCCGTTTCTGCGCGGCCTTCAGCCCCCAGGGCTGGTAGCCGTACAGGTTGGTGAAGATGCGGTCCTTGTCGGCTAGAGCGGTCACAGCCACAACCAACCTCCCGCCATATACAAAACCCGTTCAGGCTGAGCTTGTCGAAGCCCTGCCCTTGCATTGCATCCCGAGTAAGAAGGACAGTCCTTCCACAAGCTCAGGATGAGCGGATTAGGTGGAAAGGTGCGGATCACTTCCACAGCTCCCGGTAATCGTGATTCTCGTGCACCATCTCGGGCAATGTGGTCGGGCCGCCTTCGGGAACACTCGTCTGCCGCCCAATCTGCGACCCGGGACGTGGGTTACGGCCTGCCGCGAGCCCTTCGATCACCGCAGTCATACTCTCGAACGTCAGATCCTCGAAATTATCGTCGTTGATCTGCACCATTGGCGCATTGGCGCAGGCGCCCAGGCACTCGACTTCAGTCAGCGTAAACAGCCCGTCCGGCGTGGTCGCGCCCTTCTTCAGGCCCTTGGCGTAGCAGGCGGCGAGCACGTCGTCGGCGCCCCTCAGCAGGCACGGCGTCGTCCCGCACACCTGAACGTGGAAGCGGCCGACGGGGCGCAGATTGAACATCGTGTAGAAGGTCGCGACCTCGTAGGCGCGCATGTACGGCATCTTGAGATAGGCCGCTACATATTCGATCACCGGGATCGGCAGCCACCCTTGCGTACGCGTCTCCGCCCCGACCTGGCGCTGGGCGAGATCGAGCAGCGGAATGACCGCGCTGACCTGCCGGCCCGGCGGGTAGCGCGAGATGATCAGCCGCGCCTGCCGCTCATTCTCCGGCGTCCACGCGAACCCGCCCCAGCGCGCGCGGACCTCGTCCATGTCGAGGCTGTTGGGGAGGATGTCAGCCATTCTTCGGGCTCTGCTTTCTGGAAGCCGAGACAATTGACCGCGCGAACGTAGCAGCAATCACCAACACACACCCGACGATCAGAAGTTCTAATCCGGGCAGGCGGAGTGAATAGAGGCCGACAAGCACCCCTACACAAACGATCGGGATCACAATCTGCAGTGCCAACGCAAATCCAAAGCCTTTGAGGACCCTAGTCAGATCGCCAGTCGTCACCGGTCACACTCCCCGAACACGATATCCATCGCGCCCAGAATCGCCGTCGCATCCGCCAGCATGTGGCCGCGGGTCATGAAGTCCATCGCTTGCAGGTGCGAAAAGGCGGTCGGGCGAATCTTGACGCGGTAGGGTTTGTTGCTGCCGTCGGAGACCAGGTATATTCCGAATTCGCCCTTGGGGCTTTCGGTCGCGACATAGACTTCGCCGGCGGGGACGTGGAAGCCCTCGGTGTAGAGCTTGAAGTGGTGGATCAACGCTTCCATCGACTGCTTCATCTCGGCGCGCTTGGGCGGCACCACCTTGCGGTCGAACGAGGCAATCGGGCCTTCCGGCATTTGCTGGAGACACTGTTTCATGATCCGGGCGGACTGACGCACCTCTTCGACCCGCACCATCATCCGGTCATAGCAATCGCCGCGCGTGCCCACGGGCACCTCGAACTCCATCCGGTCATAGACATCGTAGGGCTGCGACTTGCGCAGGTCCCACGGGATGCCGGCGGCGCGGATCATCGGGCCGGAGAAGCCCCAGGCGAGCGCGTCTTCCTTGCTGACCGCGCCGATATCGACATTGCGCTGCTTGAAGATGCGATTGTCGACGACCAGGCTCATCGCGTCTTCAAACAGCCCGAACAGGCGCTTATCGATCCAATCGGCGATGTCGGTAAGGAGCTTGAGCGGCACATCCTGATGGACACCGCCGGGCCGGAAATAAGCCGCATGCATGCGCGCGCCGCTCGCCCGCTCGTAAAACTGCATGACGTCTTCGCGAAGCTCGAACAGCCACAGGTTCGGAGTCATCGCACCGACGTCCATGACGTGACTGCCGATGTTGAGCAGATGGTTCTTGATCCGGGTCAGCTCGGCGAAGAAGACTCGGAGATATTGGGCGCGGATCGGCACTTCCAGGTCGAGCAGCTTCTCGATCGCGAGAACGTAGCTGTGCTCCATGCACATCGGCGACACGTAATCGAGGCGATCCATATAGGGGAGCGCCTGAAGGTAAGTCTTGTATTCGCAGAACTTCTCGGTGCCGCGATGAAGCAGCCCGACATGCGGATCGACCCGCTCGACGATCTCACCGTCGAGTTCGAGTACGAGCCGAAGCACGCCGTGCGCGGCCGGGTGCTGAGGCCCGAAGTTGATCGTATAATTGGCGATCTCGGACTGGGTGGCACCGCCTTGCGCCGCCTCTTCCTCGGTCCAGATCTCTGTAGATTGCGTGGCCATCAGAACCTCGTCGCCCCAGCGAAGGCTGCGGCCCATGCAGCGGTGGCGGTCTGCTCGGGAGCCGCTTGGATGCCAGCCTGCGCTGGCATGACGGTCACTTCTTCTCTCCCGCAGCCGCGGGCGTCTGCGCACCGGGCGCCTGTCCTTCGACCTTCTCGTCGCCGGGCAGAATGTAACGCGCGCCTTCCCAAGGGCTTAGGAAATCGAAGCTTCGGAAATCGGCGGCGAGCTTGACCGGCTCGTACACCACCCGTTTTTGCTCCTCGGAATAACGCATCTCGACATAGCCGGAGAGCGGGAAATCCTTGCGTAGCGGATGCCCGCGAAAGCCGTAGTCCGTGAGTATTCGGCGCAGATCGTCATTGCCGTCGAACAAAACCCCGAACAAATCAAACACTTCGCGCTCGAGCCAGCCGGCAACGGGCCACAGGCCGGTGACGGACGGCACCGGCTTATCCTCGTCCGTCGTCACCCGGACGCGAATGCGATGGTTCTTGGTGACCGACAGCAGATGGTAGACGACGTCGAACCGCTCAGGCCGTTGCGGGTAATCCGCACCGGCAATCTCCATCAGTTGCTGATATTCGAAACGGTCCCGCAAGGTCCGGCAGACATCGACGATACTTTCGCGCTGGACGGTGATCGAATCCTCGAACGCGGCATGCTTCGCCTCGATGAAGGCACCGCCGATCGCGGCCTTCACCTCGTCGGGAATGCCCTCGCGCGGAGCGATCAGGGGGGCGGAGGTACGGGGCATATCAGCGCTTCATCGCTCGATCGTCCCGACACGCCGAATTTTCCGCTGAAGCTGCATGATGCCGTAGAGCAGGGCTTCGGCGGTGGGCGGGCAGCCGGGGACATAGATGTCGACCGGTACGATCCGGTCGCAGCCGCGCACGACCGAATAGCTATAGTGGTAATAACCACCGCCATTCGCACACGATCCCATCGAGATCACGTAGCGCGGCTCCGACATCTGATCGTACACGCGGCGCAGCGCCGGAGCCATCTTGTTGCACAGAGTTCCGGCAACGATCATCACGTCCGACTGACGCGGCGACGCACGTGGCGCCACACCAAATCTTTCAAGATCATAACGCGGCATGTTCACATGGATCATCTCGACCGCGCAGCAGGCCAGACCGAACGTCATCCACCACAAGGAGCCGGTGCGTGCCCATTGGAACAAGTCTTCCGTCGAGGTGACGAGGAAGCCCTTGTCCGACACTTCGCTTTGCAACTGATTGAAGAACGCGGGGTCCGGCTGCTGGAGATCGGCCGGGCGCTGGTTCTCGGTTCGGGGATCGAGGATCACTCCCATTCGAGCGCTCCCTTCTTCCAGGCGTAAATGAAGCCGAGCGTTAGTTCGACCAGGAACAGCATCATCGCCGCCCAGCCGGCGATGCCGATCGAACCGAGCGACACCGCCCAGGGGAACAGGAACGCTGCTTCCAGGTCGAAGATGATGAACAGGATCGCGACCAGGTAGAAGCGCACGTCGAACTGCGAGCGGCTGTCCTCGAACGCCGGAAACCCGCACTCATATTCGGCGAGTTTGTCCGGATAAGGATTGTTGGCACCAGTAAAGCGCGAGACGACCATCGGCAGGAACACGAATGCCGAGGAAAGCGCCAGCGCCACGCCGATGAACAACAGGATGGGCAGATATTCGGCGGCGGTGGACGCCATCGCGTGACTCCGGGGAAAAGCTTGGCGGCTATCTAGGCGAGCGGTGCGGCCTCCGCAACCGGGGCGGACAAGTCACATCGCGTTGATTTCAACGGCGGACCTTCGCCACAAGAGGCGCGACCGAGCGCCGCTGTCAGTTCCTCATCGCGCCGGCCACCAGCTTGTGCAATCTGGTCTGCAACCCGTCATTGATCGCGAGGACCTGGCCGGTCTCCAGCGCCCGGTCGGCACCGCGGAAGTCGGACACGAAACCGCCCGCTTCCCGGACGAGCAGAATCCCTGCCGCGACGTCCCATCGCTCGAGACCCTCCTCCCAGAACCCGTCGTAACGGCCGGCCGCCACCCAGGCGAGATCGAGCGAGGCGGCCCCTAGGCGACGGATGCCGGCAACCTCCGGAGAGACCGCGTCCAGGATCTTGCGCCAGCGCTCCAGGTCGCCACGCCCCTTGTGCGGGATGCCGGTTGCGATCACCGCGTCGGCGAGGTCGCGGCGCGACGACACCCGCAGCCGCCGGTCGCTGAGCCAGGCACCCCTGCCCTTTTCCGCCCAGAAGCTTTCGTCCGAAAGCGGCTGATAAACCAGCCCTTGCGTCACTTCACCCCAGCCGCCGCCGAGCTTAGGCTCCTGAACAGCAATCGAGATGGCGAAGTGCGGGATTCCGTGGAGGAAGTTGGACGTGCCGTCGATCGGATCGACGATCCAGCGCGGTTTGGCGGGATCGCCTGCGACTTCGCCGCCCTCCTCGAGCAGGAACCCCCAATCGGGCCGCGCATGACGCAATTCGTCGACCAGGGCCTGCTCTGCGCGGCGATCCGCCATCGATACGAAGTCGGCCGGCCCCTTGCGGCTGACCTGTAGCTGCTCGACCTCGCCGAAATCGCGTCGGATGCGCGGGGCCGTCTTGCGCGCGGCGCGCTCCATGACGGTGATCAGGCCTGAATGGGATACCATATTGCCTCCAAACCCCTCTCCCGTCGGGAGAGGGAGGGGCCCAAAGCACAAGCTTTGGGAGGGTGAGGGTGACGAGCAACTCCACGTCACCCTCACCCGACCCTCTCCCGAGGGGAGAGGGAGCTAGTCCGCGCGCCTCACATAGGTCTGCTCGTAAACATCGACCACGATCCGGGTTCCCGCACCAATGTGCGGGGGGACCATCACCCGCACGCCGTTCTCGAGAATTGCCGGCTTGTAGCTGGATGAAGCGGTTTGCCCCTTCACCACCGCGTCAGCTTCGACGATCATCGCCTCGATGGTGTCCGGCAACTGCACGGAGATCGGCCGCTCGTCCCACAGCTCCAGCACGACGTCCATGCCGTCCTGAAGGAAGGCGGCGGCATCCCCGAGCAGATCGGCCGGCAGCGTGATCTGCTCATAATTTTCCTTGTCCATGAAGGTCAGTTGGTCGCCGTCGCGGAACAGGAACTGGAAATCCTTCGTGTCGAGCCGCACCCGTTCGACCGTTTCGGCCGAGCGGAACCGGACATTGTTCTTGCGGCCATCCACCAGGTTCTTCATCTCGACCTGCATGTAGGCGCCGCCCTTGCCCGGCTGGGTGTGCTGAATCTTGACCGCGCGCCAGATGCCGCCTTCATATTCGATGATGTTGCCGGGACGGATGTCCACGCCGCTGATCTTCATGCTCTGCTCGCTGGATTGAGGAGGCCGCGCCTTAGCCGCCGGTCCGCTTCCCGGCAAGGAGCGGGTAGGGATTGACCGGAGTGCCGTCATACCATTTCTCGCCCGGCGCCATGCGGTGAACGGCGAAGTGCAGATGCGGACCATCCGGATTGGAATTGCCGGTAACGCCGACACGGCCGATCGGATCGCCGCGCTTGATCGCCTGCCCTTCCTTCAAGCCCGGCGCATAATCCTGAAGGTGCGCATAATAATATAGCCAGCGCCCGTCGTCGGAGCGGACATAAGCGGTTATGCCGCCGCCGCCCTTGCTGAAAAACATCTTCTCGAGCCGGCCCGGAGCAGCAGCGACCACCGGCGTGCCATGATCCGCCATGATGTCGATCGCATCGTGAACCCGTGCGCCGCCCGCGCGCGCCTGCTTGTAGGTGTCGACGAGTTGGGCCGCCCGGATTCCGGCAACCGGAACGGCAAGCCCGGATGGCGCAAGCTCGACGCGACCGGCGGTTTGCTCGGTTGCGGCCGCCTTCTCCGCCGCTTCCGCCAAGGGCTCTCGCCTGGCAGGAGCAGCGTCGTTGCCGTTTCCGTAAGCACTGATCCAAAAGGCGCTGGTCACCGCGCAGACGAGCAACGCGGTGACCAGATTGCTGCCAATAAGCCTCAGCTTTTCCATCGGAAAAGCTTACACAGATCAGGCCTGGAAGACCACCGGCATACCATTGCCGATCATCTGCGTGAGCCGTGCGGCGTCCCAATTCGTCAGGCGAACGCAGCCATGGCTTTCCGCGCGCTTGATCGTCTCCGGGCTGTTGGTGCCGTGGATGCCGATATGCTCCTTGTTGAGATCGATCCAGACAAGTCCGACCGGACCGTTCGGCCCCGGCGGAAGCATCTGCTCGGACTCGCTGTCTTTGACGTCCCAGAAGAGCTGGGGCTGATATTTGAACGGGGGGTTGTAGGCGATCGAATTCACCTTCCAGTTGCCGAGCGGGAGCGGGTCCTTGTCGCTGCCCAGCGTCGCCGGGAACTGGGCAAGCAGCCGGCCGCCCTCGCCAAGCACTCGGACGACCTTGTCCGACTTGTCGACCACCACCCGCTCCGCCTTGGGCTGGGTGCCGTTCACGTTGAGATCGCTCAACAGCTGAGCGACGTCCGGCTTGACGCCCTGATAGCTGCGCGAGGCCGGCAGCACGTTGGGGAGGCGAAGCACGGTCCCTGCTTTCAGGACCATGTCCGGCCGATTAAGCGCGATCACGGTCGCCGGCGTCGTGTGGAACTTCTCGGCAAGTTTTTCCAAGAGGTTGCGGTACGCGAGACGCTCCATCTTGGCCTGCTGCTCAGGCTCTTTCGGAATCGGCGTGAATGGCCCTTGAGCATCGCTTTCGGCGATCCGCAACGTGACCGAGGAAGGCGCTCGGTCCTGCAGCAGGGCGGCCCGGGTGAGCTGATCCAGCTGCCCCGTCGTTTGCAGGCCTCGTGCTTCCTGGAAGCCTTCGAGCGCATGCTCGAACGAGGTCCCGGCCATGCCATCGATCACGCCGGGCGAGAAGCCGGCACGGTCGAGCAGGACCTGAGCGTGAAAGACGCTTCCGTCGAATTTCTCCTCCGCTGCGACGCCGGCCTGTGCCGCGCCAGCGCGTGGCTGAGCGCCCGACTTGGCGCGGCTTTGCGTGTCCTGAGCCACTGCGGCTCCGGCCACGGCCAATGCCACGGTGCCGAGCAGGAATCCGTTTACGAATTTCGTTTTGTGCACGAGGTTACGCTCCAATACTGATCTGAGTCGGTGTCCTAAACGCGGCAGCCGAAACTTATTTCCACGGCCAAGCTTTGCGAACTCGATGACCTCGCAAGGCACGATCCGGGTCGGCTGTTCGGGCTGGACCTACCGTCACTGGCGTGGCGCCTTTTATCCGGATCGGCTCGCGGCGAGAAATTGGTTCGACCACTATGCCGCGACGTTCGAAACGGTCGAACTGAACACCAGTTTCTACCGGCTGCCCACGCCCGAGACGTTCGACAAGTGGCGGGACCAGGCACCGGCGGGATTTCGCTACGCGGTCAAAGCGCCGCGCTTCATCACGCACATGAAGAAGCTGCGGGATTGCGATGAACCGGTTGCGGAGTTCCTGGCGCGAGCGCGCCGACTGGGCGACACGCTCGGACCCGTCTTATACCAGTTGCCCCCGCGGCTCGCGTTCGACGCCGACCGAGCGGAGGCATTTCTTGCATCGCTACCCGCCGACCTCCAACATGTGTTCGAGTTCCGCGAGGCCAGCTGGATCGATGCTGAGGTCGTCCGACTTCTCGACAGCCGCGGCGTCGGCTTTTGCGTGCACGACATGGCCGGTTCGACCACGCCATTCTGGGCATCAGGTCCCCTCGCATATCTTCGCTTCCATGGCGGCGAAGGAAAATATTGGGGCCGCTACCCCGACGAGCGTCTGCTCGCGGCGGCGGACTGGATGGTGGTGCAGGCCGAAGGCGGTCGCGATGTCTGGGCCTATTTCAACAACGACATCCATGCTCATGCGATCGCCGATGCTCTGACACTTAGGGCGATGGTCGCCCAAGTCGCGCCGGGTCAGCGCGTCAGGATCGGCTGAAAGGCTGCCACCGCGGCGCCCGGTCCTGCCTCGTGACTCCAGACCGCGCTACTGACAGCAAGGAAATCGGCACCGGCTTCGACGAGTACCCGGCCATTCACTGGCGTGATGCCGCCGATCGCGACGCACGGGATTTCGAACAGCCGCGACCACCAGCCCAGGATCGACAGTTCGGGACGATGGGTCACCTCCTTGGTGCTGGTCGGGTAGAAAGCGCCAAAGGCGACATAGTCGGCGCCCGCCTCCCCCGCTTCCATCGCCAGGTGACGGCTATCGTGGCAGGTGACACCGATCTGCGCGGACGCCCCGAGCAACGCTCGCGCCTCGCGAGGATTGCCATCGCTCTGGCCGAGGTGCACGCCATCGGCGCCGAGACGTTTGGCGAGCGCCATGCTGTCGTTCATGATAAAGGCGACGCCGCGATCGGCGCAAATTCGCTGGAGCGGTTCCGCCTCCCTGGCCACCGCATGATCATCCGGACCCTTGAGGCGGAGCTGGAAAGCGGCAACCGAGCCTGCGTCGAGCGCCGACCTGAGCGCGTCCTGGAACTCCGGCCCGAAGCTTGGCGGAGAAACAAGGTATAGCTGGCAGTCTGGGCGCTTCACCGGTTCGAACAAGCGGGCAAAATCCGGATCGAGGCTGAGGTCGTCGTCTTCCATCGCTCACCCGTTCGCACTCTCGCGCACGGCGCTCAAGCAGAGAAACCGGTCGGGCATGCGGCCAGAGCCGGCTTCGACCGCACCGACCGCGAATCCGGCATCATTCAGCAGCGCATGCAGCTCCTCCTGCTCGAACAGCCGGAAGCCGAAGCGGTGGCCCGGCCATTTGCGCAGTTCCTCGGCCGGCTCATAGCAGAGCACGAGGCGTCCCCCGGGCCGGATCACACGCGCGAGCTCGGCCAAGGCGGCGGCGATGTCGGGCCAGAAGTAGAGGCTCGCCACACTGGCGGCACAATCGATGGTGGCCGTCTCGATTCGAAGCTGGTCGGCCGAGCCCAGCGCAAGCGAAAGCCGCCCACTCCTGAGTTCGCGAGAGAAGCGGCGCCGAGCGCCGGCCAGAACCGCCTCGGACACATCCACGCCGACCACGCTCGATGCGCCCGTTCCCAGCAGCGTCGCGAGCAGCCCGCCCCCGCCAAAGCCAACCTCCAGCACTCGCTCACCCGGCCGGACATCGAGCATGCGCAACGCAAGCGCGTTGCTCGGACCGGCGATCCGGTCGAGCCACGGCGCGATCAGCCATTGCCCGACCAGGCCGCGCGGATGCGCGAACTGGCCGGCCAGATAGCGCCTCAGAACAGGATCATTCCTCGCCCTTGTAGATGCGGACCAGCTTGTCGAGCATCGCGATCGCTTCGGCTCGGGGCCGCTGGAAGGTGTTGCGGCCGATAATCGAGCCATTGCCGCCGCCGTCGCGGATGTCGCGCGCGTCCTGGTAAACGGCATCGATGTCCTTGGACGCGCCGCCGGAGAAGACGACGAGGCGGCGGCCATTGAAACAGGTCTGGACGACATGCTTGACGCGCAGGGCCTGCGTCGACCAGTCGCCGCCCGCATAGGCTTTTTGCGCGTCCTTCTGCTCGATATGATCGGTCGGCAGCTTGACCTTGATGATGTGCGCGCCAAGCAGGGCCGCCATGTGCGCGGCATAAGCGCCGACGTCCAGGGCAAGCTCGCCATCCTTGGAAAGCTTGCCGCCGCGGGGATAGGACCAGATCACGGTGGCGATGCCGACCGACTTGGCCTGCGCCGAAAGTTCGCGGATTTCCTCGATCATCTCGAACACGCCGTCCGCGCCCGGATAAATCGTGAAGCCGATCGCCGCGCAACCGAGCCGAAGCGCATCGTCGACGCTGCCGGTCACCGCCTGGTCGATCGCGGTCGCCCAGCTGTTGGAGCTGTTGAGCTTGAGAATGGTCGGGATCTGCCCGGCGAACGTGTCCGCGCCGGCTTCGAGCGGGCCGAGGGGCGCGGCATAAGCGTTCAGCCCCGCATCGATCGCGAGCTGGAAATGGTAATGGGGGTCATAGGCTTCGGGATTGATCCCGAAGCTGCGCGCCGGGCCATGTTCGAAGCCCTGATCGACCGGTAGGATGATCATCTTGCCGGTCCCGCCGAGGCGGCCATGAGTTAGTATGCGCGCGAGATTGGCCTTGGTGCCTGGATTGTCGGACTCGTATTTGGAAAGAATTTCTTTCACGATCGGCGTGAAGGTCATCTGACAACTCCCTGTTCTTGCATGATCATGCGCGCTGGAGCGCTTTGACCCCCGGTAGCTCCTTGCCTTCCATCCATTCCAGGAAGGCGCCACCGGCGGTGGATACGAAAGTGAACTGGTCGGCGACGCCGGCGTGGTTGAGCGCCGCCACCGTGTCGCCGCCTCCCGCCACCGCGGCCAACGTGCCGCTCTGGACCAGCGCCGCCGCAGTCCGGGCAAGCGCAACCGTGGCGGTATCGAAGGGCGGCGTCTCGAACGCGCCGAGCGGGCCGTTCCAAACCAGGGTACGGCAGTTCTTGAGCACGTCGGCCAGCGCCTCGACCGCGACCGGGCCGACGTCGAGGATCATCTCGTGCGCGGCGACCTCGTGGACGTTGCAGGTGCGGGCCGAGGGCGGGTTGGGCGCGAACTCGGCTGCGACCACCACGTCATAGGGCAGGTGGACGGTGCAGTTCGCCCGCTCGGCGGCGTCGAGGATGGCAAGCGCGGTGTCGGTCAGGTCATGCTCGCATAGAGATTTGCCGACGCTAACGCCCCGCGCGGCGAGAAAGGTGTTGGCCATCCCGCCGCCGATGATCAGGTGATCGACCTTGGCAACCAGATGTCGGAGCACGTCGAGCTTGCTGGAAACTTTCGCGCCACCGACCACGGCCGCAACAGGGCGCTCGGGCTCGCCAAGCGCCCTTTGCAGCGCGATCAACTCCGCTTCCATCGAGCGGCCGGCAAAAGCGGGAAGCAGGTGCGCGATCCCCTCGGTCGAGGCATGGGCGCGGTGCGCGGCGGAAAAAGCGTCGTTGACGTAGATGTCGCCCAGCGCCGCCATCGCGCGGGCCAGTTCCGGGTCGTTCGTCTCCTCGCCGGCGTGAAAGCGCGTATTCTCGAGGATGCCGACATCGCCCGGCTGCATGTCGGCCACGTTTCCGGCCGCGAGCGGCCCGGCGCATTCGCCGATGAAGCGCACCGGGCGGCCGAGCACGTCTTCATAGGCGCGCGTGACCAGCGAAAGCGACATGTCCGGCCGTTTCTCACCCTTCGGACGGCCGAAATGCGCGAGCAGCAGCACGATCGCGCCCTTGTCCGCGAGCTCGGCAACCGTCGGCAGCGTGGCCCGCAGGCGAGTGTCGTCGGTGACCGCCCCGTCCGCCATAGGCACGTTGAGATCGACCCGAACCAGCACGCGCTTGCCGGTCACGTAGCCGAGATCGTCGAGAGTTTGAAACGTCGTCACTTGCCCGTCAGCCCGGCGAAAGCCGGGACCTCGGGACGAGAAGTCTCAGCGGGTCTCGATGAGGTGCCAGCTTCCGCCGGCATGAGGCATAGCATCAGATCAGCTTCCCCATCGCGCCCGCCGTATCGACCATGCGATTGGAGAAACCCCATTCGTTATCGTACCAGCTGAGCACCCGCACCAGCCGGCCTTCCAGCACCGCGGTTTCCAGGCTGTCGACGGTTGAGCTGTGCGAATCGTGGTTGTAATCGATCGAGACCAGAGGCTCTTCCGAATAGGCCAGGATGCCCTTGAGAGGCCCTTCGGCGGCCGCGCGCAGGGCGCCGTTCACCTCGTCGAGATGGGTCTCCCGAGCCGGAGTGAAGGTCAGATCGACGACCGACACGTTTGGTGTCGGCACCCGGATCGCCGAGCCGTCGAGCTTGCCCTTGAGTTCGGGAAGCACCTCGCCGACGGCGCGCGCCGCGCCGGTCGTGGTCGGGATCATCGACATCGCAGCAGCGCGGGCGCGGCGCATGTCCGGATGGATCTGGTCGAGGATCTTCTGGTCGTTCGTGTAGGCATGGATCGTCGTCATCAGGCCGCGCTCGATCCCGATCGCGTCGTTCAACACCTTGGCTACCGGCGCCAGGCAGTTGGTGGTGCACGAAGCGTTGGAAACGATCGTGTGTTCGGCGGTCAGCTTGTCGTGGTTGACGCCGTAGACGACGGTCAGATCGACACCCTTGGCCGGTGCCGAAATCAGCACCTTCTTGGCGCCGGCGGTCAGGTGAGCGCCGGCCTTGTCGCGGTCGGTGAAGAAGCCGGTGCATTCCAGCGCGATGTCGACGCCGTTGGCACCGTGCGGCAGCTTGGCCGGGTCGCGCTCTGCGGTGACGATCACGCGCCGGCCGTCGATGATCAGGTCGTTGCCCTCGGCATGGACCTCGCCAGCATAGGCGCCGTGCACCGAATCGCGCTTGAACAGCAGGGCGTTTGACTTGGCATCCGCCAGATCGTTGATCGCGACCAATTCGAGCCCGCTGTCCGGCTTGGCGAGGATCGCGCGCGCGACAAGGCGGCCGATCCGCCCAAACCCATTGATCGCAACTCTGGTGGCCATGTCATTGATCTCCCTTGGCTTGCAGCGCCGCCAGGATGCGCGGCGCAATCGCCTCGGCGGTGAAGCCGAAGCGCGTGAAAAGCTCTTCCGCGGGTGCGGACGCACCGAACCGGTCAAGCCCGATCCGGATACCGTCGGTGCCGGTGTAACGCTCCCAGCCGAGCGTCGTGCCCGCCTCGATCGATACCTTGAGCAGGCCCGGTGGCAGCAGGTCGGCACGGTAGCCCGCACTCTGCCTGTCGAACAGCGACCAGCAAGGCATTGAGATCACGTCGGCCCCGACACCTTGTGCTTCCAGCGAGGCGGCGGTTTCGACGGCGGTCTGGACTTCCGAGCCCGTGGCCAGCAGCGCGACCTTCCGCGGCGCGGTGGCGGACCGCACGCGATAGGCCCCATGAGCCGAAAGATTGTCGGCATTCTCCCGACCCTGCTGGGGCAGGTTCTGACGGGTGAGCGCCAGAACGGAGGGTCCGTCCTGCCGCTCCAGCGCCAGCGACCAGCATTCGGCCGTTTCCACTGTGTCGGCCGGGCGGAATACCGCGAGATTGGGGATCATCCGCAAGCTCATCACATGTTCGACGGGCTGATGGGTCGGCCCGTCCTCGCCCAGGCCGATGGAATCATGAGTCATCACGTAGATGACCCGCGCCTGCTGAAGCGCCGACAAGCGAATGGCGGGGCGGCAGTAATCGGAGAATACCAAGAACGTGCCGCCATAAGGAACAACACCGCCATGCAGCGCCATCCCGTTCATCGCTGCGGCCATTCCAAACTCGCGAATGCCGTAATAAATGTAGCGGCCGGAATAATCGGCGCGGGTGAGCGGCTTTTGCGATTTGGACTTCGTGTTGTTGGAGCCGGTCAGATCGGCCGATCCGCCGATCGTTTCGGGCAGCGCGGCATTGATCGCGTCCAGTGCGATTTCCGACGCCTTGCGAGTCGCGATGTCCCGTGGGCTGGCGAGCAGCCTTTCGATATGCGCGGCGAGACCAGTGTCGGCGGGAAGGCGCCCTTCCATCCGGCGGGCCAACTCCTCCCGTTGCGGGCTGGCGGCGAGACGAACGCGCCACTCCTCGTGCATGGCTCGGCCCCGCTGACCGGCGTCGCGCCAGGCTCGCAGGACAGCTTCGGGCAGCTCGAACGGCTCGCTGTCCCAGACGAGGTGCTTGCGCGCCGCCGCGACCTCCTCGTCGCCAAGCGCCGCGCCGTGCGTCGCGGACGTGCCCATCTTGTTGGGAGCGCCCCAGCCGATGACGGTCCGGCAGGCAATCAGGCTTGGCCGCGGATCGGCGCCCGCCTCGTCCAGCGCGGCGCGAATGCTCGCGAAATCGTGGCCGTCGCAAGCTGCCACGTGCCAGCCGCTCGCGCGGTAGCGTCCGGAAATGTCTTCGGAGGTCGAAAGATCGGTCGCGCCGTCGATGGTGATGCGATTGTCGTCCCACAGCACATTCAGGCGGCCGAGCCCGAGATGGCCGGCAAGCCCGACTGCTTCGTGGTTGACCCCCTCCATCAGATCGCCGTCGCCCGCGATCACCCAGGTGCGATGATCGACCAGATCGTTGCCGAACACCGCATTCAGATGCCGTTCGGCGATCGCCATGCCGACCGCCATGGCGAAGCCTTGTCCTAAAGGACCGGTCGTCGCCTCCACTCCGGGCAGCATGAAATTCTCGGGATGCCCGGCGCAGGGGCTGCTTGCCTGCCGAAAGTTGCGGATGTCGTCGATCGTCGGCCGCTCGTAGCCGGTCAGATGGAGCAGCGCATAAAGCAGCATCGATCCGTGGCCGGCCGACAGGACGAACCGGTCCCGATCATGCCAGGCAGGGTCTTGCGGGTCGAACTTCAGATATTCGGTGAACAGGATCGTCGTGACATCCGCCATCCCCATCGGCATTCCGGGGTGGCCGGAATTGGCCGCCTGCACCGCGTCCATGGCCAGAGCCCGGATCGCGTTGGCGAGCAGTCGGGGTTCGACAGGCAGAGGTGCATCCTTCGGGAACGCGGCGGAAAGAGAGCGCCGAGCGGAGGACTCCGCTTCGGCACCGGCTCCTTTAAAGAGGGCGGCGCGGGCGTCAACCTTGCCGCCGGGAGGCGCTTGCCGGACCGGTATGAGGCGCTTATTCGGGCCGCATGTCAGACGATCGTGCCCTCCACGCCATCGACCGGATCGAGCGCGCCTTTGCTCGAATCGAGGCCGCGACCAACCGCGCCGGCCCTGCCCCGCGCGACGACAGCGACCTCGTCCAGCTTCGCCACACGCACCAGGCGCTGCGCGGTAAGGTGGAAGACGCGATTGCGCAGATAGATCGTCTGCTCGCCACGGAAGGAGCGGACTGATGGCGTCGGTGGAACTGGAAGTCGGCGGCCGCAATTATACGCTCGCCTGCCGCGACGGCGAGGAAGCTCATCTGCGTTCGGTCGCGGCGGTGGTCGACCTTAAGGCGCGGGAGGCTGCGAGCGCGCTCGGCAACCTCGGCGAAGCACGCCAATTGCTGTTCGCATCGCTGCTGCTGGCCGACGAGCTGGGCGAACGAAGCAGCGGCAATGCCCCGACCGGTGCGGCCCCCGCCGACCCGAGGGTCGCAGATGCGCTGGAAGACCTGGCCTCGCGCGTCGAAATGCTGGCCGACAGACTTGAGGCAAGCCCGCCGAGCGCCTAGATGAGTGATTGACGGGTACTGCCCGGTACGAGCCAAGCGAAATCCCTGAGGCGATAATTACATCCTCGGGGGCTGTCCCTGCCCGGGCCCTGGCCTGAAGCACATGGTCCCCACCTGACGTACTGGCGTCAGAGGATATTCCAGCAAACGGCTATGGCGGTCCCGTCACCTTCCTCCAAGGCCCTGCTCCGCGCCGAGGCGCTCGCCCGGCGCAAAAGCCTCGCCGTCGCGCTTTCGCCCGAGCTTCGCACCCGATTGGAAGCGCAACTCGCCGCGATCGTCCTGCCGCATCTGATCGGCGCGCGCGTGGTCGCCGGCTACCACCCGCTGCGGGATGAAATCAGCCCGCTCCCGATCCTCGCGGCCGTTGGCGCAGGGCAGCGAGCCGCCCTGCCCTGGTTTGCCGACCGGGACGCGCGCATGGTGTTCAGACAGGCTCCGGCGGCCGAGCCTGGCCCATGGGGCGTGCTCCAGCCGCCGCCCGACGCCCCCCTCCTCGCGCCCGATCTTGTGCTCGTTCCGCTCGTCCTGGCGGACCGGCACGGCACCCGAATCGGCCACGGCAAGGGTCATTATGACCGCGCCTTGTCGCACCTTCGTGCATCCGGCCCTATATTGGCGATCGGGCTTAGCTGGGAGGAGCAGTTGGCGAACACGCGGATACCGGCCGATCCTTGGGACGTGGCGCTCGACGCGATCGCAACGCCGCGCGAATGGATTACCTGCCGATGAGCGAGCCCAGCTGGCGCAAGCCCGCAGGAATGGGGCTGCTGCTGCTCGGCATCGCGATCTGGGCGGTTGCGGTGATCAGCCTGGTCGAGCTGCTCGATCTTCCAGGTTGGGCGAGCGGACTGGCCTTCGCCGCCGGCGGCATCGCCTGGCTATGGCTGCTGCCGATGAAGCGCCTGCTTCTATGGATGGAAACTGGCCGCTGGCATTGAGCCAATGGCGCGAGTGACGGGGCTCGAACCCGCGACCTCCGGCGTGACAGGCCGGCGCTCTAACCAACTGAGCTACACCCGCGCGATGGTGTGGAGGGGCGGTTAGTGGAGCGCCTCCAGGCTGTCAACAAGGTCGGGAGCGCTAATCCTCCTCCAAGTGCGAATGGCTGGTCAAGGTGCCCTCCTCGAACAGAAAGCCGGCAATGTCGGGCTTGCCCGCCGCGTCCAGCACCGTCTTGATGATGATCAGCAAAGGCACGGCGAGCAGCGCCCCCGTGGTGCCCCACACCCAGGCCCAGAAGCTCAACGCGACCAGGATTGCTAGTGGATTGATCGTAAGCCGGCGCCCGACCAGCGCCGGCGTGATCACATTGGCCTCCACCAAGTGGATGGCGGCGAAGCTGGCGGCGGGGAGCAGCGCGTACCATGGATCGGGGAACATCATCAGGCCGCCGAGCGCGAGCAGAATGACGGAAGCGATCGGCCCGAGATACGGAACATAATTGAGCACCGCGACGATGCCGCCCCACATCAAGGGCGTATCCATGCCGATCGCCCAGACCAGCAGCGCGACCACTGCGCCGACCGCGATGTTCACCAGGGTGATCGTGCCGAGGTAGAGCGAAGTCGCGTCCACCACCTGCTGGATCACGCGCGCGGTCGTCATCGCGCCGTCGAAGCTGGTGCGGGTGGTGATCGTCCGCTTCCTCATCCGGGTCCAGCCGGACAGGAAGAAGAAGATTACCAGCAAGGCGAAGAACAATTGGATGGCGGCGTGCGGCGCCGATGTGGCGATCAGGTCGACCATGCTGTTGGGCGTTTCCACCGCGACCGTGCGTGGAGAGCCCCTGCCCGACGAGGCGAACTCACCGACGATCCGATCGCTGAACCGCTCCAGGCTGGCATAAACCTTGAGCAGCGGATCGAGCGTGTCGCGAATGCGGCCGATCCGCTCGGGCAGCAGCCGCACCCATTCCGTCGCGGGGAGCAGGATTGCGGCGACCGCGATGTTCGCGATCGTCAGGAACAGGACGACGCAGATCAGGGCGGCAAGGCCCGACGGCACGCGGCGCCGTTCAAACCATTCGAGCAGCGGCACCAGCGCGATCGCGATCACCAGCGCGGCGGTGACCGGCAGGAAGAACTCAGCCCCGGCGCGAAGTGCGAACGGCAGCGCGATGGCGAGCCCGATGCCGGCGATCAGCGTCAGCGAGGCGAGCAGGCGATCGCGGCGGAATGCGATTGCGGCGGTTTCGGCCAGCGCTTCCTCGATCCGCTCGGCGCTTTCGCTCGATGCTTCGTCTTCGTTCGCCCGCACATGTTGCATGTCTGGTCTGCTCTCCCTGCGCTATCGGGCCGCGCCCGGGCAGCCTATAGCAGAGTTGATCGGCGCGCATGACCATTGTGCACTGGCCGAGCACCTGGAACGGGAAAGGTGCCAGAGGGTCTGTAAGCCGGGTTCTGTCCTCCACCATTGCCCGAGGCTCCGGTGGATGGGCGACCATTCGTCTAGGAGACGGATCGCTCCGCCCCTCAAGCAACCAACCCGGACGCAAAGGCGGAAGCCCTGTGCTGCATCCCTATTCGGTCTTGCTCCCGGTGGGGTTTGCCGTGCCGTCCCCGTTGCCGAGTCCGCGGTGGGCTCTTGCTCCACCCTTTCGCCCTTACCTGGCCAAAGCCGAGGCGGTCTGCTTTCTGTGGCACTGTCCCTGACCCACCTTCGCGCAAGGCTTTGGCGGGCCGCCGGGTGTTACCCGGCACCGTTCTTCCGTGGAGCCCGGACTTTCCTCGGCGCGCATAAGCACGACGCGGTCGCCCGACCCTCTGGCTCGGCCGCCCTAGTCCTCGCCGCGCGGTTTGGGAAGGAGAAGCGCGAGCAGCAGCGCCCGGCACTCGCCGTCGATTTCGCCGTCGATCAGTTCGGGCCGGAACCGCCGTTGAAATGCGACCACGGCGGCAAGTTTGTCGCTCACGTCATAGCCAAATCGTTCCAGCGCGAGCAGAAAGCCACCGTCGGTCCAGCGCGGGTCCATCAAATTCTTGGCCGGTCGCGGCAAAGCGAGCCTCAGCTTGGCGAGGCGGCCCCAAGGGAAAAGCTCGCCAGGATCCTGCCGACGGGTCGGCGCGATATCGGAGTGACCGACGATGTTGCCGCGAGTCAGGCCGTGACGTTCCTTGATCTCGGACACGAGCGGTACGAGTGCATCGATCTGTTCTTCCGGAAAAGGACGATAGCCGAATTCGTGACCCGGATTGACGATCTCGATCCCGACGCTGGCGCTGTTCACGTCCGTGATCCCGCGCCACCAGCTGCGGCCGGCATGCCAGGCGCGCCGCTCCTCGGGCACCATGCGCACGATCTGGCCGTCTTCCGCGATCAGGTAATGACAGGAGACTTTGGCTTCCGGATCGCTAAGCCGAGCGATCGCCGAAGCGGCATCCTGCATGCCCGTATAATGGAGCACCAGCATCGTGATCGGCAGCAGCCGCTCGTCGTGATTGGGCGAGGGCGTATCGATGATCGGGCGCATGGGCGTCGATAGCGCGTTAAAAAACGGGGAAGGTCAAGCGGGAAGCGCGGCGCCGAGCAGAAGCACGCCCGGCTCGTTGTCCATCACCTGAACCTCGCCGCCGCCGTCGGTGGCAAGACAATGAACCAGCCATGCCGCCGCCGCGCGTGGCGAGATCGAGTCCTCAGAGACGTTGCCGACCAGCACCTGCTTAAGCTCCGGATCGAGCACGATCCGGCTGCCTTCGGCCCGCACCACGATGTCCATGCCGGTGTCGTGTGGCTCCGCGCCCACATCGAGACGCCCTCCCCGCACCAGCGCATCGCCCGCGATCAGAACGAGATTGAGCAGCACCTTGAGCGCCGCCTTGCTCATGGTCGGATGATCGACCATCCAGCCGAGCTGAATGCGGCCGTCGGTTCCGAACAGCCCTTCGATCGCCACCCGGGCCTCGCGCGTATCGACCTCGTCGGCGAAGCCGCCTGCGGCGCCAAATGCGAGGCGGAAGAATTTCAGCTTGTTGGCGGACGCGCGCGCGCTTTCGGCGAGCAGATCGAGGCAACGCGCCCGCATGTCGGGGTCGTGCTCGTCGGACAGCAGCTCGATCCCGTTGTTCAGCGCGCCCACCGGCGAGAGTAGGTCGTGGCACAAACGCGAACAGAGCAAGCTGGCGAATTCGTAGGATTTCATGTGGCGAGCTGCCCCTTCTCGTGCACCGGCCGATGCGGCAGGCTTTATTGGCGGCTGACAGCCAAGGTTGCAAGGCGATGTGCTGTGTCGGACGTCGCCCCTTGAACCGCGCGGCGATCTTCCCAGATCGTTTGGCTGATGGATCGGGGGGTATCGATCATCGCAGCGACGATTTCCGCCGACCAAGCCGGTTGGCGCCTCGACCGCGCGCTTGCCGCGACGCTGCCGACCTTGTCGCGCGAGAGGTTGAAGGCGCTGATCAGCAGCGGCGCCGTGCTCGGATCGTCCGGCGTGGCGGTGCGCGATCCAGCGACCAAGACATTGGCCGGCGCGTCCTACCGGGTTCACGTTCCCGACCCTGCGCCGGCCCATAACGAGGCCCAGGACATCGCGCTCGAAATCGTCCATGAGGACGATCATCTCCTGGTCGTGGACAAGCCGGCCGGGATGGTCGTGCATCCGGCAGCGGGCAATCTCGATGGCACGATGGTCAACGCCTTGCTGCATCATTGCGCGGGGCGGCTGTCAGGTATCGGCGGCGTGGCCCGGCCTGGGATCGTTCATCGGATCGACAAGGGAACATCGGGTCTGCTCGTTGTCGCCAAGACGGACGTGGCGCATGAAGGCCTGTCCGCGCAATTCGCCCGGCACAGCGTCGACCGACGCTATCGGGCGATCGTCGCCGGCCACCCCAATCCGCCGGGCGGCATTGTGGACGCGCCGCTCGCCCGTTCGTCCGCCAATCGCCAGAAGATGGCGATCGTGGCCGAGGGCCGTGGCAAACGGGCGGTGACGCATTATACGCTGGTGACGCCGCTCCGATCGGCTTCGCTGGTCGAATGCCGGCTGGAGACCGGGCGAACCCACCAGGTCAGGGTGCACATGACTTCGATCGGCCATCCGCTGCTGGGCGATCCGGCTTATGGCCGGACGAGAAGCGATCACCGTGAATTGCTTAATCGATTGGACTTCAAACGGCAGGCATTGCATGCAGCCTGCCTGGGCTTCGTGCATCCCATTTCACGGGAAAGCCTGTCGTTTCAAAGCGCCATTCCGTCCGATATGCAGGAACTGTTCAGGGCGCTTACCGTATAGAAACTCAAGCTGTTCGAGACCGTGGTTCACGGCATTGGGCGTTGAGAGAATCGAGGATTTTATGGCAAGCGGAAAGAACATCGCCACCATCCCCGCAGCTGGCGGCGAGGCGGGCCTCAACCGTTATCTGGCCGAGATCAAGAAGTTTCCGATCCTGGCCCCGGAAGAGGAATATAT
This sequence comes from Allosphingosinicella sp., assembly GCA_036387855.1. Taxonomy (GTDB): domain Bacteria; phylum Pseudomonadota; class Alphaproteobacteria; order Sphingomonadales; family Sphingomonadaceae; genus Allosphingosinicella. Next base: position 37,172 of record DASVSZ010000029.1, read on the forward strand.
GCTCGCCAAGCGCTGGACCGAGCATCAGGACACCGAGGCGGCCGCCAAGCTGGTCAATTCGCATCTGCGGCTCGTGGCCAAGATCGCGATGGGCTACCGCGGCTACGGCCTGCCCGTGTCCGAGCTGATTTCCGAGGGCAATATCGGCCTGATGCAGGGCGTTAAGAAGTTCGAGCCGGAGCGCGGCTTCCGCCTGGCGACCTACGCCATGTGGTGGATTCGCGCATCGATCCAGGAATTCATCCTGCGTTCGTGGAGCCTCGTCAAGATGGGCACCACGGCCGCGCAGAAGAAGCTGTTCTTCAACCTGCGCCGGATGAAGAACCAGATCGAGGCGTTCGAGGACGGCGACATGAAGCCGGAGGACGTCGCCAAGATCGCGACCGATCTCGGCGTGACCGAGGACGAGGTCATCTCGATGAATCGGCGCATGGCGATGGGCGGCGACACGTCGCTCAACGTGCCATTGCGCGAGGAAGGCGAGGGTCAGTGGCAGGATTGGCTGGTCGATACCGGCCCGCTGCAGGACGAGCGTGTGGCTGACGCCGAGGAAACCAAGGTGCGCCATGACCTGCTCGTCCAGGCGATGGATGCGTTGAACGATCGGGAAAAGTATATCCTGACCGAGCGGCGGTTGTCCGAAGACCCCAAGACGCTGGAAGAGCTCAGCCAGGTGTACGACGTCAGCCGCGAACGCATCCGCCAGATCGAGGTGCGCGCGTTCGAGAAGCTGCAAAAGGCGCTGATGGGCCTGGCCGGCGAGCGCAAGCTGCTGCCGGCCGGCTAATCTTGAAGCCGGCGCTGAACTCCTCGCGTCTGCGTTGCTTGCGAGGAGACGGGCCCGTTCCCGCGCCTCTCGCCGCCGTAGGTTTCTCGGTTGTGGCCCTATGCTTCGCGGTCGCAGCCTCGATCGCTGCCCTTCGCGACGGTATCTGGTTGGACGAATTCTTCTCGCTTCATTTCAGCATGCCACAGGTCGGTTTCTTCGAGCTGCTGCGAACGCGGTGGCTGGTCGAATACAATCCAATTACGAGCAACATCCTGTTCTGGTTGGTTCGCCTGACCGGCGTCGATGATCCTGTCATGGGGCGGCTCGCACTCAACCTGCCGGCCTTGGCGCTTTTGTCAGCCGCGACCTTGCTGTTCCTCTTCAAGGGAACACGCGGGCGGATGTTCTACCCGACCCTTGCGGCGCTCGCGCTGGGCTATCTCTCCACGCCAATCTATTTTTCCGAGTTCCGAAGCTATTTCTGGCAACTGACCGGGGCGGTCATCGCCGTTCAGTATATCCATTTCATTTTCAACGACAGACGGCTGGCCGATCGCGAGCGCCTGTCGACGCTTCACGTCATCGGCGGGCTCGGCTTGTTTCTGTCGATTTGCCTGCATTACGTAACCGGGTTGCTGATGAGCGTGGTCCATGCACTGACCATGATCGCCCTGATCAGGTCGGGGCGGCGCCGGGCCGCGATTCGGATGGCGATGGCCGTGGCGCCCAGTTGGTTGCTGATGCTCGCAATCGCTTACGCCCAAGCGCGGTCTACCCTGGGCGTAGCCGACGTGTGGTGGGTCACGACGACAACGTCCGGCGCTTTTGCAATTTTTCGAAGCGTCGAGTTCAACCTCCTCCTGACCAGCCCTCCCGCGCTTGGCCTGGCCGCTCTCCACCTCGTCAAAAGATTGCCAAGGCGCATCTCAGGCGCAGTTCCAGCCATTCTCGCCGCTACACTCGTCCTGGGTGTGTCGGCCTTGCTCGCGGTCAACGCGGCGACGCCAATCATCATCGAGCGCTACATGATAGGCTTCGCAGTGATCGGGGTGGCGCTGATCGCGACGTTCGCCAGCGAGCCGCTCGCTCGTTCGCGCATCGCGTTTGCCGCTGTCCTGCTCTGGAGCCTAGCGGTGATCGGCTACCAATCGGCGCGCGCGCCCGCGTCGGGATGGGAGGTCGGCGCGCGTGCCGTGGCCGGCGTCGTCCGAGCCTGCCCCGCGACGCAGGTGCTCGCCGCGAGCAGCTGGCGCTTCACCCCGCAACGCACCACGAACACGGCCCGCATCGAAAGGGAAACGATGGCGTTCGCGTATCAATGGTTGGGACGACGCTCCGGCTTCGCGGTCGGCGTGCTCGACAACGCCGCGCCCGTCCAGATCGCGCCGGGACCAGTCTGCCCGACCTTGATCTGGGTGGAGCATCTCGCCGGAATGGAGAACGTATCGCCCGAAACTCTGCTGGAGCGCGGCCGCATTCAGGTTGCTGGTCCACATAGACTCCGTCTCATTGACACGAATTCGGGAGGCGTCGTCCTGGTCGATAGGGACCCTCGTGTGGGCAGTGACGGGCCGCCCTCACCCCGCTAATCACGACAGGATGGCACGGGCGAAGACACGCAAGCAGGCATCTCGGCGCGGCTGGGGCGCGCGCATATTCGGCTGGGGGCTGCGCGCTTTCTTCCTGTTCGTCATCCTGAGTTTAGCGTGGGTCCTGCTCTATCGCTTCGTCCCGCCGCCGCTTACCTTCACCATGATCGGCGACCTCGTCTCCGGCCGCCGCATCGAAAAGGACTGGATGCCGCTTGACCAAATCGACCGGGACGTCGCGCTGGCGGCGATCGCGGCGGAGGACAGCAAATTCTGCGCGCATCGCGGGTTCGATCAGGATGCGATCGCGGCGGCGATGCGGCGCAACGCCGAAGGCCGCGGCGTGATCCGCGGTGGATCGACGATCAGCCAGCAGACGGCCAAGAACGCGTTCCTGTGGCAAGGTGGCGGCTATTTCCGCAAAGGGCTGGAGGCTTGGTTCACCCTGCTGATCGAGAATATGTGGAGCAAGCGGCGGATCATGGAGGTGTACCTCAACGTTGCCGAGACCGGGATCGGGACTTACGGCGTCAATGCGGGCGCGCAGCGTTACTTCGACGAGGACGCGTCCAACCTCTCGCGGCAGGAGGCGGCGCGGATTGCGGCTGTGCTGCCCCAGCCCAAGAAGCGCGAGGCCAAGGCGCCGTCCGGCTTCACTCGTCGTTATGGCAACAGCATCGTCCGTCGGATCGGCGTGGTGGCGCGTGACGGGCTCGACGCGTGCCTGAGCGGCGCCGGGACCGATCAGCCGGAACCGGCCGAGCCCAAGGCGAGCCGCGCGCGCACTAAGCGAGTGGAAGAGCCCGCTCCTGCCCCGCCGCCTGAGCGAGTGGAGGATTATATCGAGTCCGTGCCACCGGAGATGCAGCCGGAGCCGGAGGTCACCCCGCCTTTGTCATCGGACGAGACGAGCGCGCCGCCGGTGGAGGTCAACGGCCTTTGAGTGTGCTCCTGCGAAGGCAGGAGCCCAGCCGCGGACTGCTGGATTCCTGCTTTCGCAGGAACACGGGTTAGGTCAGAATGGCAGTTTGAAGCCGGGCGGGAGCTGGAGGCCAGCGGTCATCTTGGACATCTCGCTTTGCGCTGCCTGATCGGCCTTGCTGCGCGCGTCGTTGATCGCGGCGGCGACGAGGTCCTCCACCATCTGTTTTTCCGACGGCGCGAGCAAGCTTTCGTCGATCTCGATGGACACGATCCGGCCTTTGGCGCTCGCCTTGACCTTGACCAGCCCGCCGCCAGCCGCGCCATCTACGATCACCGTGTCGAGATTGTCCTGCGCCTTCATCAGTTCGGCTTGCGCGTTCTGCGCCAACTTCATGATCTCGTCGAAATTCGGCATGTCTGGGCTACTCCGTTTGGTCGCCGACCCGGTAGCCGGTCAGCTCGGCTTCCGGAAAGGCCTGAAATGCGGCCGCGACGAGCGGCGATTCAAGCACGCTCTGGCGCAGCCGTTCCGCTCGCGCTTTCTCCTGTTCGAGCAGCGAAGGCTGCGCGTCCTCGTCCGACGCCCGGACCTGCCATTGCGTTCCCGTCGCGCTTTTGAGGGCGGCGGCGAGATCGCGGACGAAATCGGCCGACAGGGGACGGCCAAGCCGGATCACCAATTCGGGCGGCGCATAGCGGACCAGGCCGGCATAATCGTGCAACTGCTGCGCGATGTGCGGCTTGCCCTTGTCGCCCAGCAAGCCGACCAGACCGATGAAATCTTCGGGAAATGCGGACGCCTCCTGGTGCGCGACGGGCAGTGCGGGAGCCTCCAAAGACGGTGGCACACGCGCCGGGGCAGCGCCTCCGTTCTCAAGCCGCTCCAGCAATGCGCCGGGATCGGGCAGTTCCGAGGCGTAGATAACCCGAAGCAACGCCATTTCCGCGGCTTCGAGCGGCAGCGGCGCCGTGTTCACCTCGCTCAGGCCCTTGAGCAGCAACTGCCATAGCCGGTGAATGGTCGCGTGGCTGAGCCGGCCCGCCCAGTCGTCATAAGCCTCGCGCTCCTCGGCCGATTGCGCCGGATCCTGAACGCCGCCGACCTTGGCCCGGGTGATGCCGTGCACGCATTCGAGCAGGCCGCGGATCAGGGCGGCGGGTTCGACGCCGAGCGCATGTTGCTCCGCAATTGCGGCCAGCGCGCCCGGCGCATCGCCGGCGAGGAGCAGCCCAAGGAGTCCGCGAATGGCGCCGCGATCGGACAAGCCCAACATCGCGCGGACCTGATCGGCGGTAACCCCAGCGGCGCCGTGGGCAATCGCTTGGTCGAGGATCGACAAGCCGTCACGGGCCGATCCTTCCGCCGCGCGGGCGATCAAGGCCAGCGCCTCCGGCTCGACCTCCACCTGTTCGGCCTCGCACACCCTGGCGAAGTGCGCACTCAGCTGCTCGGCTGAAATGCGGCGTAGATCGAAGCGCTGGCAACGGGACAGCACCGTCACCGGCACCTTGTTGACCTCGGTGGTCGCGAACAGGAATTTCACATGTGCCGGCGGCTCTTCCAACGTCTTCAGAAGCGCGTTGAACGCATTCTTCGACAGCATGTGGACTTCGTCGACGATGTAAACCTTGTAGCGCGCGGACACCGCTGCGTAGCGCACGGCTTCGATAATCTCGCGGACGTCGTCGACGCCGGTATTGCTGGCCGCGTCCATCTCAACGACGTCGATGTGCCGCCCTTCGGCAATCGCCCGGCAGGGTTCGCAGACATTGCAGGGGCTGATGGTCGGGCCGCCCTGCCCGTCCTCGCCGATGCAATTGAGCGCCTTGGCGATCAGCCGGGCGGTCGAGGTCTTGCCCACCCCGCGAACGCCAGTCATCAAGAAGGCATGGGCCAGCCGCCCGCGCCGGATCGCGTTGCCCAGCGTTTGCACCATCGCGTCCTGGCCGATCAGCTCATCGAAACGCTGGGGGCGGTATTTGCGTGCGAGGACACGGTAAGGCTGGGCGCGTTGCGGCTGGGCCGGTTCGTCGAGGCCAAGGCCGAGCATGTCCGCTTCAGCCACGATCGGCCCCTTCTTGGGTCAGGCCCGAGTCGGCGCGGATGTTGGCGAAAGTGCCGCGCACGCGGGTATTTGTCGTTCCCCTGAGAGAGTGTGAGAGCGGGCTTGGCTGGAAACGCGGCATGCGTTTGAGCATGGCAGGAAGTTGAGCTGTAGGAAACGGGTTTGCGGGCGTGGGGCTGAGGGCATGACGGCAAAGCATGTCCTGACGAGAACGTCGCGGCTAAGCCGCGCCGTCGATCCTCGCTGGAAGCGAGGTCGGCCGCGCTTGCGCGTGGTCGGATTAGCATGGCTAATCCGTGCCCGCGCCGCGCGGTGAGAGCCGGACGACCCGGAGCGAAATCGTTGCGGCTGCTTCCTTCCGGACCTGACCGGGTTGGCGACAACTCCGTCCGCCCGACTCCCACGCGCCATATGGCCGGGACCGGCGAACGGCGCAAGTATGGCGGCGCAAGTATGGCGGACGGATCGACCCGGGTTACGGCCGAAAAGCTTGCATCCCCCACCGCTTTTCGTGCCTATATAGCCATGGCATCGGCCCCACCCGCAAGCTCGAACCGACCGCAGGGGCAACCGGGCCCGCGGCGCAATTTCGCGCTGCTCAGCCCTGCCTTTCTGGACGAATTGCGCGCCCGCGTGACCTTGTCCTCGGTGGTCGGGCGCAGCGTTCGGCTGACCAAGGCCGGCAATGAGTTCAAAGCCTGCTGCCCGTTCCACCAGGAAAAGACGCCAAGCTTCTGGGTCAACGATCAGAAGGCGTTCTATCATTGCTTTGGGTGCTCCGCGCATGGCGACGCGATCCGGTTTCTGACGGAAACCAGCGGCTTGTCGTTCATGGACGCGGTGAAGCAGCTGGCGGATTCGGCGGGGATGGAATTCCCCAAGGCCGAGCCGGCGGAGGTCGCCCGGCAGGAGCGCAGCGCCGGCCTGATCGAGATCATCGAAGCGGCGGCGCGGCATTTCGAGCGGAGCCTTGCCGGGGCGGGTGGAGCGTCGGCCCGGGCTTATCTGAATCGGCGTGGCGTCAGCGCGGAGTCACGCGACGCGTTCCGCCTGGGCTTCGCTCCCGACGAGCGGAACGGGGTCGCGGCGGCACTGCCGGAGGCAGAAGCGCCTCAGCTGGTCGAGGCGGGGCTGCTGATCCAGGTCGAGGACAAAGCGCCCTACGACCGGTTCCGCGGCCGGCTGATGATCCCGATCCGCGATCCGCGCGGGCGCGTGATCGCGTTCGGCGGCCGCATTCTGGGGCCGGGCGAGCCCAAATATCTGAACTCCCCGGACACGCCTTTGTTCGACAAGGGACGGGTGCTGTTCAACCTGGACCGGGCCGCCCCCGCCAGTCGGCAGACCGGACGCATCCTGGTGGTCGAAGGCTATCTAGACGTGCTCGCGCTGGATGGGGCGGGCATCCGCGAAGTCGTCGCGCCGATGGGGACGGCGCTGACCGAAGCTCAGCTCGAATTGCTCTGGCGGCAGGTGGACGAGCCGATCCTGTGCTTCGACGGCGACAGTGCCGGCGCGCGGGCGGCAGCGCGGGCGGCCGAGCGGGCAATGCCTTTGCTCCGTCCGGGCAAGCAGCTGCGGATCGCGCTTCTGCCGGAGAAGCAGGATCCAGACGATGTGATCCGAGCCCGGGGCCGGGACGGCTTCGAGCAGTTCGTCACTGCAGCCTTGCCGCTGGCCGAGTTCATTTATGCCCACGAAAGCGGCAAGATCGATCCGAACCGGCCCGAACAGCGCGCGATGCTGCGCAAGCGCCTGGACGAGGTGGCGCAAAGCTGCGCCGACCGGTTCGTGGCGGATGAGTTCGGGCGATCGTTCCGGGCCCTGTTCAATGATCAGTTCGGCTGGAAGAAGGAACATCGCAAGGCGATCCTGAGCGCCGCGATTCGAACGTCGCCGCGGATCGCTCCGGACCTGACCGGATCGATCCTGCGCTCCGCGCTGCACGGACTGACGCGCTACCCCGGCCTGGTGGCGGAGCATCTGGAGGAAATCGCGGCATTGCAGATCGACAATGTGCAAATGGCGCGCTGGCGCGAGGCGCTGGTGGATTTCACCTTGTCGGAACGCGATCTTGATGGCGACGGCTTAGCCACCATGTTAGGCACGATACTCCTTCCAGAGATGCTGCAATTGGATATCAAGTCCGACCTGCGGTTCGGCTTCGCGAAACAATCGGAAGCGCCGGAAAAGGCGATCGCCCAGCTTCGCACCCTGGTGCGGCACCTGGGCGAGGAGCAGGGCCTGGAACGCCGGGGGACGGAACTGGACGAGGCTGCACTCGCTGATGCAGTTGGAGACGATTACGAGCGGATCGCGGCGGACCTTCAGCGGGTGCGTCAATCCCGGGCAGACCTGCTCCAGCGCAGCGCGGAGTGGGACCTGGACCTGGAACAGGCAATTTGAGTGAACAAGGCTTGCGAATGGCGAAGACGAATACGGCTGAGACGAACGATAAAGCGGATGGCGATGCCCCCGTCATCGATCTCAACGAAGCCTCTTTAAAGAAGCTGATCGCGCGCGCCCAGAAGCGCGGCGTCATCACCGTCGATGAACTCAACGCGGTGGTCGGCGAGATGTCGACCGACCAGATCGAGGACGTGATGTCCTCGCTCAACGACATGGGCATCAACGTCGTCGAGAACGAGGAATCGGAGGACGAGGAACCGGCCGCCGAGGCGGACACCGATGCCGGCCTGGACGATAATGCCGATGGCGACGGCGGCAACTTCGTCGTCGAGAAGAAAAAGGAAACCGTCGATCGCACCGACGATCCGGTGCGCATGTATCTGCGCGAAATGGGCGCGGTCGAGCTGCTCAGCCGTGAAGGCGAGATCGCGATCGCCAAGCGCATCGAGGCCGGCCGAGACACGATGATCTGGGGGCTTTGCGAAAGCCCGATCACGTTCAACGCGATCATCGAATGGTCCGACGCGCTCAATCGCGGCGACATGCAGCTGCGCGAGATCCTCGATCTCGACGCGATGCTGTCCAAGGGACCTACCCCTGAGCAGGTCGAAGGCGCCGAGGGCGACGACGCGGATATTTCCGAGAAAACGGCCGGCCCGTCCTTCAAGGAAGAAGCGGAGGTCGAGGAACCCGAAGTCGTCGATGAGGACGAGGAAAGCCTCACCGAGCGCCGCACCCCGCGTCCGGCCGAGGAGGAGGACGAGGATAACACCCTGTCGCTCGCCCAGATGGAGGAAACGCTAAAGCCGCAAGCGCTCGAGAAGTTCGCCAACATCACCGCCTTGTTCAAGAAATTCTCGAAGCTGCAATCCTCGCGCATGGATGCGATGGGCGCCGGGCAGCTGTTCGGCAAAGGCGACGAGAAGAAGTATCAGGACCTGCGCGAACAGCTCACCGCCGAGGTGGAGAGCGTCCAGTTCCACGGCGCCAAGATCGAGTATCTGGTCGACCAGCTGTACAGCTACAATCGCCGGCTGACCGCGCTGGGCGGGCAGATGCTTCGCCTGGCCGAGCGTCACAAGGTGCCGCGCAAGGCGTTCCTCGACAGCTACATGGGGCACGAGCTGGACGAGCATTGGTCCGATCGCGTCTGCAAGCTCGACAAGAAGTGGAATGCCTTCTGCACGCAGGAGAGCGACGCGATCGAGCGGATCCGGACGGAGATCGCCGAGATCGCGCAGGCGACGGGCATGAGCCTGGCGGAATTCCGCCGGATCGTGAACCAGGTGCAAAAGGCGGAGCGCGAGGCGCGGATCGCCAAGAAGGAAATGGTCGAGGCGAACCTGCGGCTCGTCATCTCGATTGCGAAAAAGTACACTAATCGCGGCTTGCAGTTCCTGGACCTGATCCAGGAAGGCAATATCGGCCTGATGAAGGCGGTCGATAAGTTCGAATATCGCCGTGGCTACAAGTTCAGCACCTACGCGACCTGGTGGATCCGGCAGGCGATCACGCGCAGCATTGCCGATCAGGCGCGCACGATCCGCATTCCGGTCCATATGATCGAGACGATCAACAAGCTGGTGCGGACCAGCCGCCAGATCCTCCACGAGATCGGCCGCGAGCCGACCCCGGAGGAGCTCGCCGAGCGGCTGTCGATGCCGCTCGAGAAGGTCCGCAAGGTGATGAAGATCGCCAAGGAGCCGATCAGCCTAGAAACGCCGATCGGGGACGAGGAGGATTCGCACCTCGGCGACTTCATCGAGGACAAGAATGCGGTGATCCCCGTGGACGCGGCGATCCAGGCGAACCTGAAGGAGACGGTGACCCGGGTGCTCGCTTCGCTGACCCCGCGCGAGGAGCGCGTGCTGCGGATGCGGTTCGGGATCGGCATGAACACCGATCACACGCTGGAGGAAGTCGGCCAGCAGTTCAGCGTCACGCGCGAGCGCATCCGCCAGATCGAGGCCAAGGCGCTCAGGAAGCTCAAGCATCCGAGCCGGTCAAGGAAGATGCGGAGCTTCCTCGACCAGTAAAACGCGCGTGGCCGATGGCCGGTGGCGGCCTGGCCTGACGCTGGCGGCTTTTCCCAATTGATGGCCGGGCGCGCGTGTTCAAGCAGGAGCAGGCGCGCCTTTTGCGCGTAAAATGCTCGGTAGAACGCCCGTTTCGCGCATTTGGCACGGCTCGTGCTCAGCTGCTCCCATCAGGCGGGTCACGGCCCGCTTCGTTCAAGGGAGCCGAGCAATGCACCATGCCAGCCACAATCTTCTGACCCGTCCCGACACCTTCTTCGGCGTCTGCGAGGGGCTGGGCGAGGATCTGCGGATCCACGCCAACATCCTGCGGCTTGCTCTGGCCGGGATCCTGTTCTGGAACCCATTTGTGGCGATCGGCGCTTATGCGGCGATGGCGGTGCTGGTGCTGTTGTCGCGCTGGATGTTTCCGAGCCCGCGCGTGGGCGTCGACACGGCTGCTCGGTCCGAGCCCGCGGCGAGCGCGCAGGCGGCCGCCGAGCCGGCCGAAGAGGTGGTGGAGCCGGTGCTGCTCGCGGCCTGAGGCTGGGGCTGCAACTTGTGCGGGGGTTCATGCATTGCCATCGACGAACCCTCGCCGGAAAGCCCTGGATGACCGTTTCGATCGACATACGCTGCGACAATTGCAGCGGCGACAATATCAGCATCCCGCTGTGGGGCGGCGATGATAGCGAACTCGATTGCGAGGATTGCGGCGCCCGGCTGGGCACGCTGGACGATCTCAAGACCTTGCTGTCGCTGCAGGTGATCGGCCGCAAAACGGTGGAGCGCCCGGCCTTCATGCAGCTGCAATAGCTAGCTGGTCACCGCCGGCGCGATCAGCGGGAAGCGGGGAATGGCGACGGCGAAGGTTTCGCCCGCAGCGCCGACCATGTGGTAGCGACCTTCCATCTGCCCGGTCGGCGTGGTGAGCGGGCAGCCCGAGACATAGTCGAATGACGCGCCCGGCTCGATCACCGGCTGTTCGCCGACCACGCCTTCGCCGGCGACGTCGTGGCGCCCACCGCGCCCATCGGCGATCGACCATTCGCGGCTGATGAGCTGGACGGGCCGCTTGCCGCCATTCTCGATGCGGACGTGGTAGGCCCAGAACCAGCGGCCTTTGGCCGGCTCCGATTGCTCGGGCAGGAAGCTGACCGAAACGCGGACGGTTACGTCGCGCGTGGTGGCGCTGTGCGGGAAAAGCGATTTCACAGAGCCACTTTTCCCCTTTTCGCCGCGTCCGTCAACGCGTCACCCGGCGCAGCCGATCGAGCAGACGGTCGCGCGCGCCGAGCGCGACGGCTTCTCGGCCGGTGAGCAGGTTCTGGCTTATCGCGCGGCCGGTTACGATCAGTCCAGCGATGATATCGTCCCATTCCGCGGGCGTGCGATCGCGGACGAACCCAGGCCAGTCCCACCGGTCGAGCCCAAAGCCGAGCTCGGCCAGGATCAGAAGCTCGTAGCGGACCAGGGCGGCCGCCCAGCCCTTGGCGCTCGGCGCCGCCTCTACGGCGGCCAGCAGTCCATCCAGCGCGTGGTAGAGACGCGGATAGGCTTGCCCCTCGGGCAAGGCGGCGGCGGTGAGGGAAGTCGCCCAATCGATCGCGGCGGCGGCAAGCGGCTCACCGAACAGAGGCGCGCGGCTGTGGATCAGCTCGACGGTCAGCGCCGCCAGTTGCTCATCGGTGCGCGCGCGATACTCGGCCTGGACCTGGTTGCCGGGCAGCAGCACCGGGCGCAGCCGACGCGAGCGGCCGCCGCGAACGAAGCCGGCCTGTAGCCCATCCTCGGCCGTCAACGCGCGCACGATCGCGCCATGCTCGCCATGGCCGCGCACCGCGCAGATAATTGCCTCCGCCTCGATCCGCATGCGGCGGCATATCAGCGGCGGACGGCGCGGGCGAGCCTGGTGAGACCGTGTGCCGCAAGCCGGGCCTTGGCGCCCGCGATGGCGGCATCAAAGGCGGTGACGACATGCCCGACGACCAGGTTGGAGAGGGTCGGCCGCAGCAGAAGCAGATCGACGCAATCGACGGAGCCGGTCGCGAACTGGCGCTTGTGCTGCCCCTCCCCTTCCGTGAAGTCGAACGTGCGGAAGCTTCGCTCGCCCATAAGCTCGCGCATCGCTTCCAGCTGGAGGACGGTGCCGGGCGACAGATCGGCATGGGCGGGGTCGTAGCCGAGATAGGCGTAGATCAACGTGTCGCCCTGCGCGGGCGCGTACAGGTAGCTGATCGGCGCGCCATCGAGGAACAGCAGCCAGCCGCGCATCGCGCCGTTCGCGGCAAGCGCGCGCATGCCAGCGAGCGCCTCCTCGCCATCCGGCAGTCCGCAACCGAGCAGCCGTTCCTGATAGGTCTTGGCGGAAACGGCGCGGGCATGGCGCTGAAACTCCTCGATCTCGTCCGGGCGCGAGTAGCTTCGGAAATCGAGCTTGCCGCCCGAACGCTCGGCCAGCTTGCGCGTCTTGCGCTTGAGCGAGGAGCGGGTCTTGGCGGAGAAACGGGCGAGATAGGCGTCGAAATCTTCCTGCAACGAGGCGTAATGCCGTTGGTAGCTGGACCGCAGGAACGGTCTGAGATCGGAATGCCGGGCTTCCAGCGACTCACGAAGATCCGCGCGCAGGGCCGTGATCAGATAGCCATCCTCTCCGGCCGACAGCGGCTGCAACGAGGGCAGCAGCTTTCTGCGCTCCAGCGGCAGCGCAATGCGCACCAGACATGGGTGAAAAGTGAAAATGGTCCGAGCACCGACGCGAAGCGGTAGCCGGACCCGCCCCGCGGTAACGGGCAAGCTCCGTTCCGGTTCAGGCGCCCTGATCGCGAAGCTGAAATCCACTTGGTCGTCCGGTCGCATCTGCCATCCAGCGGCGCTGCTGATCCGGCATCTTAACCGCGCGGGTGAAAATAATCGTAAATGCCGCGCGCCATCGCCTTGGAGATGCCGGGCGCCTTTTCCAGATCCTCCAGCGCCGCGCTCTTGACCGCCTTGCCGGTTCCGAAATGCATCAGCAAGGCGCGCTTGCGGCTCGGGCCGATGCCGGGAACGTCGTCGAGCGGGCTCGCGGCCATGCTGTTGGCGCGCTTCTGCCGGTGCGCTCCGATCGCGAAGCGGTGCGCCTCGTCGCGCAACCGCTGCAGGTAGAAGAGCACCGGATCGTTAGGCGGCAAGCTCATCTCGCGCCCGCCGGGCAAGTGAAACGTCTCGCGGCCGGCATTGCGGTCCGGCCCTTTAGAGATTGCGGCGACCGGGATGTCGTGGACGCCGGCATCTTCCATGACCTCCATCACCGACGATAGCTGGCCCTTGCCGCCATCGATCAGCAGCAGATCGGGCCAGTCGCCCTTGGCACGGTCCGGGTCCTCCTTTTCGAGACGGGCGAAACGGCGGCCGAGCACTTCGCGCATCATCGCGAAGTCGTCGCCCGGCTTGGTCTCCTCGCGCTTGATGTTGAACTTGCGATAGCTGTTCTTGGCGAAACCCTCCGGCCCGGCGACGATCATCGCGCCGACCGCGTTGGTTCCCATGACGTGGCTGTTGTCATAGACTTCGATCCGCCGGGGCGCGTCGGGAAGGCCGAACAGCTCCGCCAGCGCGCGCAGATTCTGGTGCTGCGTGCTGGTTTCGGCGAGCCGGCGGTCGAGCGCCTCCTCCGCGTTGCGCTTGGCCTGACGGATGATCTTGGCATGATCCCCGCGCTGCGGCAGCCTGAGGCTGACCTTGCGCTCGGCGCGCGCGCCGAACGCTTCGGCGAGCAGCTCCGCTTCGGCGAGATCGCGGTCCAGCAGGATCGTCTTGGGCGGCGGCACTTCCTCGTAGAACTGAGTCAGAAAGGCCGTGAAAACCTCGTCTTCCGGCACGTCATTCGTGTGGGCGGGGAAGAAGCTGCGATGCCCCCAATTCTGGCCACCGCGGATGAAGAAAGCCTGGATGCACATCGTGCCGCCCTTGCAGGCGAGCGCGAAGATGTCGGCATCGCCAAGCCCCTCGGCATAGATGGTCTGGGTGCCCTGCACATAGGTGAGCGCGCGCAGCCGGTCCCGGTAAACGGCGGCGAGCTCGAAATCCATGTTCTCGGCGGCTTCCGCCATCGACTTGCCAAGCCGTTCCTGGACCCGGGTCGATCGGCCACCGAGGAAATCCTTGGCGTCCTGGATCAGCTCGCTGTAACCGGCCTGATCGATGCGCCCGACGCAGGGCGCGGAACAGCGCTTGATCTGGAACAGCAGGCATGGCCGCGCGCGATTGGCGAAGAAGCTGTCGGTGCAGCTGCGCAGCAGGAACAGCTTCTGGAGTGCGGTCAGCGTGGTGCGGACGGAGCCGGCGCTTGCGAATGGCCCGTAATATTGACCCTTCGCCCGCCGCGCGCCGCGATGCAGCTGTGCGCGGGGAAAGGCGTGATCCTCGCGGAGCAGGATGAACGGGAAGCTCTTATCGTCGCGGAGCAGGACGTTGTAGGGCGGCCGGTAGCGCTTGATCAGCTGCGCCTCCAGCAGCAGAGCCTCCGCCTCGCTGTTGGTGGTGACGATCAGCATGTCGCGCGTTTGCGACACCATCCGTTGAAGCCGCTTGGACAGGCGGGTGACCTGCGTATAGTTGCTGACCCGGTTTCGAAGCGCGCGCGCCTTGCCGACGTAGAGCACATCCCCCTTGGCATCGAGCATCCGGTATACGCCCGGCCGGACCGGGAGCGTCCGCAGCACGTTGCGGATGGCGGCGACGCCGGCGTCTAGGTCCGGCTTGTCGGAGCCCCGGACGGTGTAGGCGGAATGTTCTTCGTTGAATCTGTCTGTGGGAGGCGTGGTCACGGACGCGATTTAGGTCAGAGCTCGAATCAGAACCACCCCGTCACCCCCAACTTGTTTCAAGGGTCACTTCCTCACCGGCAGTGAAACTGAAAGGATGGATCCTGAAACGAGTTCAGAATGACAGCAGAGATCTCAGTGCGCCCGACCAAGGCCAGCGATGGTGCGATCGATCATCGCGCGATCGGCGGCGGCGTCGTGGGACTCCGCAATCAACTGCGCTGCGGCCGCGGCCGCAGCGCTGGCGACCTTGGCACGGACTTCAGCCAGTGCCGCGCGCTCGGCGGCGCCGATCTTATCTTCCGCCATGCGCGCGCGGCGTTCGACCAAGGCATCCGCGTCGACCCGGGCTTGGGCAACGATTCCTTCGGCGTCGTGGCGGGCGCTCTCGAGCATGGTCTGGGCTTCGGCACCAGCCTGGGCTGAGCGCGCTTCATATTCGGCGCGCAAGGCTTCGGCCTCTGCGCGCAGGCGCGCGGCTTCGTCGAGCTGCTCGCGAATTCCGGCAATCTTCTTGTCGAGCGCCGCGGCGATCGCCGCCGGCACCTTCTTCCACAGCATCAGGCCGATCACGACCAGCATCGCCAGCGCGACCCAGGCGGTGGCATCGAGGCCGAGCGCCTTGGGATCGCTGTGCGGAACGCCATGCGCGCCCTCGGCCGCGGCCGAGGTCGACGCGTGCTCGCCGGTTTCCGGCATCGCGCCGCCCTCACCCTTGGTGGAGCCGGCTTGCAGATTCTGCTCGACCCGGGCGCTGTCCGGGTCGATGGGAATGCGGGTGGTCTCAGCCATGGGTCAGTGCCATCCTTGCGGCGCGCACGGCCTGTTCGCGCGAAACCTGAGCGCCCGACAATTTGGCGACCATCTCCTGCGCGGCTTGTGCGGCGACAGTTTCGATATCCGCCATGGCCGTCGCTGCCGCTAAGCGAATACGGGCTTCGGCGGCGCCGACCTGCTCGCCCGTTTCCGCATCGGCGGTCTTGACCCGCAGCTCCGTGGCCTGGGCGGCCGATTCCTTGGCCGCCTGCGTCAGCTTCAAAGCTTCCGCGCGATTGGTCTCGGTCTGAACGCGATACGCTTCCTCGCGCGCATCGGCATCGGCGCGCGCCCGCTCGGCGGCGGCCAGATCGTCGGCGATCCGCCCGTCGCGAGCCTGCACGGTGCCGCTGATCTTCGGCACCATACCCCGGCCGACGATCAGATAGATCAGGCCAAAGGTCAGGAACAACCAGAAGAATTGCGAGCCGAAGGTTTCGGCGATTTGAGCGATCTGAGGCATGGAACCTACTTAGTCTCCCCGCTCCGTTCGCCCTGAGCTTGCCGAAGCGCCCTCCTTCTTCTCGGTGGTGGAGAAGAAAGGGTGGGCTTCGACAGGCTCAGCCCGAACAGGGACGGGATGTCAGCGCATTACGCCACGAACAGCAGGATCATGGCGACGACGAACGCCAGCAGGCCGAGCAGCTCGGCGGCCGCGAAGCCGATGAACAGGCGGCCCTGCTGGCTGTCGGCGGCGGCCGGGTTGCGCAGCGCGCTCTCAAGGAACGAGCCGAACACGTTTCCCACGCCCAATGCGGCCATGCCAACGCCGATTGCGGCGAGACCGGCACCCAACAGCTTGGCTGCTTCTGCGTCCATGATGTAAACTCCCAATGTAAGTGGTTGTGATTAGTGAAGGTTGATCGCGTCGTTCAGGTAAAGCGACGTGAGCAGGGCGAAGACATAGGCCTGGATGGCGGCGACCAGCAGTTCGAGCGCGCTGATCCCGATCATCAGCACGAAGCTGGGCAAGCTAACCACCGGCGCGACCCAGGCGGCGTCGGCATTCATGCCGTTGATGACGAAGCCGGCCAGCACTTTGAGAAGAATGTGCCCCGCGGTCATCGCCACGAACAAGCGCAGCGCGAGGCTGAACGGGCGGACCATGAAGGATACGAACTCGACCGGAATCAGGATCGGCATCATCCACCATGGCGCGCCATGCGGCACGAACAGCGAAAAGAAGTGGAAGCCATGCTTGGCGAAACCGACCAGCAGCACGATCCCGAACGAGACGATCGCCAGCACGCCCGTGATGGTGAGATGGCTAGTGACGGTGAACGGATGGATGCCGAGCACGCCCAAGGGGAGCAAACCCAACAGGTTGGCGAAGAGGATGAACATGAAGAGCGAAAAGACATACGGTACGAACTTGCGGCCCTTCGGACCCACGTTCGCCATCATCATGTTGTCGATGAAGCCGGTCACGCCTTCCACGGCGGCCTGCCAGCGACCGGGCACGAGCTGGCGCTTCATCCCGCCCAGCATGAACAGCCACAGCGCGCCGAGCGTGATCAGCATCCACAACGCGCTGTTCGTAAAGGCGATCTGCTGACCGCCGATGCTGAACAGGTCGGAGAATGACTGCACCTCGAACTGGTGCATCGGATCGATCTTGCCGCTTTCGGCCGCCACGTCTGTTATCCCGTGCCAATAATCTAAACGCCCGAAATCACTTCGGGCGCTGGGTCGAAATCTTGATGATGTTCCAAAACCCGCCGGCCGTTCCCAGGAGCAGCAGCGAGATCAGGAGCAGGGGCGATGTGCCGAACAGCTTGTCCAAGACCCAGCCGATCAACGCGCCGCCGGCAAGCCCCCCGATCAGATAGGACAGGACGCGATTGCCGAGCTGCTGATTAGCATCCGCTCGGGGCCGCGCCTGGCCGGTCCGTTCCGCTTCCTCGGCCTGCGCCTGCCGGATCCGCTGTCCCAGCGCATCCAGCCGTGCATCCTCCGAAAGCTGAGGGTCCTGCCCGGGCTCGTTTTCCGCCATGTCATTCTCCCAAAGCGAAGCGCCTTGGTAAGCACTTCTCAAGCGGGCGTGGAACATGCCGGCGAACGACCCCGCCAAGGCGCGCTCCCTTTAGAAAGGGGGTGAGGCTGAGTCAACATGCACGTCATCCCGGCGCAAGCCGGGACCTCAGGCCGATCCAGCACCTGCCGCCTTCGAGGCCCCGGCTTTCGCCGGGGTGACGGCCTAGCCGCAATAGCTCGGCAGCGGGATGGGAGTAGACTCGCGCTGGTGCCACACGCCGTCCGTGCCACGGTAGAACTGGCCGGGGGCGACTTTGGTGCGAAACAGTTCGCACGCGGTAGTGGCGGCGACTTCCTCGATCTTGGCGCCGCGCTTGGCGGCCAGATCGGTGTAGTAAGCGCGGCGCTTGATGTTGACCGCGTCGATCTGGGCGCGCAGGTCGCCGCTGGCATTGCCGACGGGGCCGAGATAGCCGTCGGCCTGCTCGCCGGCCTGGCCGGACGCACGCAGCGAAGCGGCGGCGTCCTGGAGCATGGCGTAGCCGGTGCCGGCGGCAAGCGCGCCGGCGACGATCGCGGCGGCGGCGAACAGTTTGAAGCGGCGTGACATGGCTTAAAAAACCCCCGGATTCTTCTGGATCAAGTCTCGCACATCCTGCTGGAGGCGCACAACGACCTCCTGCCTGATGTTGATGTTGAGATTGATCTCGATCGGCTTGTCGGGCGCGCTGACCTGGACGCAGCCGCCCAGCGATATAGCCAGCGCACCAATCGAAAGCCGCGCGACACCTTTCTTCATCGCTTGCATCATTTCATGGTCTCGCTTTCCTCGGGCTGAACGGTGACGCTGGTCGGCAGGTCGCGCAGGCTCTCGGGCAGGACCGGCTGAATGAGCTGGCTGGGGTCCTCGAACGAGCGGGTGGTGGCGATCAGCGCGCGGAAGGGCCCGCGCACCTGGATGTTGAATTCGAACGGGATCTTGGCGAGTTGCCCGAGAACGCGGCCGACCACCGCGCCCGCGATACCCGAGCCCGCGGGTGTCGGCGCGTTCCTCGCCACACCGTCCAGCTCGATCCCGGCCAGGAACTCGCCTTCCAGCGAGCCGTCGAGATTGATCGTGAATTTGCTGTAGCGCAGCGACTTCAAGGCGTCGAAGGCGAGCTTGCCATAAGCGCCGAGCTGCTTGTCGCTGAGCTCGCCGATATAGGAAACGGTGCCGCCTTCGGGGCGCGCCACCAGCCGCCCGCCGACGATGCGACCGCCGGTCTGGTCGAATTCCATAGGGATGGTGCCGTCGAGGATGCCGGTCGCCGAAATGTTGGAGAATTCCATCTGCGCGACGAAGCGGGCGGCATCGAGGCCGGTGACCTGGAAGACGAGGCGTTTGTTCGATTCCCGGCTGAAATCGAGGATCGTTTCTTGCAAGGCCAGCTCGCCGCCGGCGAACGGCCAGCGCCCGGCTTCCACCTTGACCCGCTGGCCGGGCAGCAACTGGTAGCGGACTTGCCCGTCGAACACGTCGATCCCGGCCTGAATGCGATCGACCTGGGCGAGTTGTCCCGGCGCTGTGACCAGCCCAAGCAGATCGGTGAAGTTGATTGTGGTCGTGAGCCCGGTGACCGGCCCGAACGGAGCGGCCAGGTCCATCTTCTGGGTCGAAAACGAGCCGCTGCTGGTCGTGCCGGCGGAACTCCAGGCGATCCGGCCCTGACCGGTGACGATGCCATTGACCAAAGCGACCACGCCGGTGGTGAGCCGGGTCAGCTGCTCGGGCTGGTAGCTCGGATCGAAGCGGATGCCGGGCACATCGAGCACGGCGTTCCCCCTGCCCGCCCGCAGATCGTGAGCGATCGTCGCGCGCGTGATACGGGTGCCGGTATCAGGATCTTCGAGCCAGCCCGCGGCCTCGATCCGGTTGTCGATCATCGACAGCCGGAAATCGCGCGTGACGAGCGGGAAAAAGCGCGTCGGATTCGCTTCGTCCGCCACCGTCATCCCGCCCTGGATGAGAAGATCGCCGCGCCGCACGCTCCAATCGCCGGCGGCGGCGCTCAGCAGCAGTGGCACGTTGGCGATCTTGCCCGTCCCGCCGCTGAAGCGACCGGTGACGCCCGTCCTGTTGAAGGTGCCGGACAAGGCGGCGAGATCGAGCCGCTGCACCGCGTCCGCGCGGCCGAGCCGGATCGCCACGTCCGCGCTGGTGAAGCCCGGCTGCGACAGATCGAAGCGGGTGCTAGAGGCTGCGAAGCTGATCGGCGCCTCGCCGAGCCGGCCGGACAAACGCGGGCTGCGGACGGCGGCGGCAGCCTGCAATGCTCCGCCGGACTTTCGGGAAACCAAGGCGGAACCGGTCGGGCAAAGCGGCAAAGTCGTCGCGGCCAGCCGCAGACCCGCGGCTTGCAGCGAGCGGAACGAGACGGTCGTGCATTGCTCGCCGAACGCGAAGCCACCGGCGCCGAAACGGCCACGGATCGGCAATGCGAGCCCGTCCACCCGCCCATCGTTGAAAGGCCCGCTGATCAGCGCGCGCGTTTCGATCCGGATGGCCCCGCCCGGCGCAGCGCCGAACAGGAGCGGCGCGAGCTCCAGCCTGGCGCCGCCGGCCTGCATCGGCGCGATCCGGGCGTTGCCGGACAGCGGCACACCCGGCCCGCGCTGGCGCAGGCTGAACCGGGTCGCGGGGAAGCCGCCGCCGGTCAGGGCGAAGTTCCCGTCGATCTGGGCTCGCCCGGCGGGCCAGGCATAGCTGAACCCCTGCCCGCCCCCGAGCACGAGCCGAGCGCCGCTCCGGCTGGCGAGACGGATGCGGGCGACGCGCAGCGATTGGAAGCGCGCAACCCGCGTGAAGCTGAGCGAGCCCGCCGCGTCGAACGAGCGTCCTGCTCTACGCATAGCGTCGGCCAGCGCATCGCCGATTGGCTCGACCGGAGTGCCGCCAGCCGAGCCGAGCAATCCCGCGGCCGAGATTAAGGCGGGTGCCCGACTGGCGTCGATCCCGGCGCCGCTCGCATCGGCAAGCAGCGATACGCTGCCCTTTGCGGGAGAAACGGCGTAGCGGCCGCGCAGGCGAAGATTCGTCGCACGGAATTGGCCGAACGACGCCGCGGCACCGGCCAGATCGACCGCGCCACGAGTTTGCTCGGCACTGCCCGCGAACGTAACCCGGCCGGCAACGGTGCGCAGGCCGGGATCGCCGGACCTGAACCCGGCGAGCCGGATCCCGGCCTCGCCATTCCATTCGTCGAGGCCCGGCTTCAAGGTCGTGCGCAACGCAAGCTGTGGGCCGGCGAGAACAGTTGTGCCGCATCGGACACGATCCGCCGACACCGGCCCGTCGAGGCTCGGCTCCTCTTCCTTTGTCCGAACGGCGAAGTTGGCGCGAAGCCGCTCGGCGCGGCAGCTACCACTTGCCAGGCGCGGTGCCGAGGCGGCGATCCGGCCGTCGAAACTGTAGGCCAGATTACCGCTGCCCTGGATGGCGAGCCCGACCCGGCCCGCCGGCGTGGCCAGCCGCATCTCCGCATCCGCGACATCGATCCGCTGGTTGGGCAGCCGGAACGGCCGGCCGGATGGAGGCGGCAGCAGCTTGTCGACCTCGCCCAGCCGCAGCTTGCCGTCCTCGATGCGGCCTCGCAGCCGAACGCCGCGGGCGCGAATCATGCTGACCCGGGTTTGCCGCCAGCCAAGCGCCACTTCGACCTCAACCCAGCGGGCGGTGAGATCCGGATTGGCCGGATCGCCGAGCACGACGTCTTCGAGGCGTTGCTTTTGCAATCCGATGCCGGTGACCCGGTAGCTGGCCTGCACGCCGCGCTTGTCGAGTTCGCGCTGAATCACGTCGGACGCGATCCGAAGCCTGGACGACCACACGATCACCACGACGAGCGCCAGCAGCAGGACGATCCCGGTCAGGACCAGCGCCCAGCGCGGGCGACGCAGCGGCATCCGGAGCCGCCGCCGCGGCCGGACCTGCTCCTGCTCCGTGATCGCGTCCATCAGATTCCTGGATAGCCGAACGATGGGATCGCGAACATCATGCTGGAACTCATCCCATTCTGGACCGACATCTGGCGCGGGCAGTCCGCACCCGTCGCGGTCCGCGCCCACTTGGCCCTTTGCTTATGGCCGGCGGGAAGCTTAATCCAAGCTGATGGCGCGCGCACCTGAACGCGGGCGCCGGCATGATGGGGGTTCGCGCATGTTCAGTCACGTCATGGTTGGAGCCGACGATGTCGCGGCGTCCAAGCATTTCTACGATGCCACGCTCGGTGTGCTCGGCCTGGCGGAAGGGCGCATCGATGACAAAGGCCGCGTTTTCTACATGACCAAGACGGGCGTGTTCGCGATCAGCAAGCCGATCGACGGCGGGCCGGCGACCTGCGCGAACGGCTCCACCATCGGCTTCGCGGCGGAGTCTCCGGAGCAGGCCGATGCCTGGCACGAGGCCGGCGTCGCCAGCGGCGGCACTGCGATCGAAGACCCGCCCGGGGTGCGCGACGGCCGGCTCGGCAAGCTCTACCTCGCCTACCTTCGCGATCCGGCGGGCAACAAGCTCTGCGCGCTGTACCGCGTGCCAGCCTGATTGCGCGCACTCGTGGCGGATATCCCCCTCGACGGTAGCGGCCACCGCGCTCGGTTGCGGCAACGCTTGTTCGAGGGTGGGCCAGATGCGCTGCTCGATCATGAGCTGGTCGAATATCTGCTCGGGCTGGCCATGCCCCGGCGCGACACCAAGCCGCTCGCCAAGAAGCTGATCAACGAATTCGGCGGCTTCGGCGCGCTGATGAGCGCGGACGGGCCGGAGATTGCGCGGATCGGCGAGGTCAGCGAAGGCGCGGCGGCGGCGATCAAGATCGCGCAGGCGGCGGCGCTGCGGCTACTGGAGGCGAAGATCGGCGGGCGTCCCGTGCTGGGAAGCTGGCAGGCGCTGCTCGATTATCTGCACGCCGACATGGCTCATCTGGCGACCGAGCGGGTTCGCGTCCTGTATCTCAATGCCAAGAACATGCTGATCCGCAACGAGCCGGTGTCCGATGGATCGGTCGACGAGGCCGCAATCTACATCCGCGAAGTGATCCGCCGCGCGCTGGAGCTGCAGGCGGTGGCGCTGATCCTGGTCCACAATCATCCAAGCGGCGATCCGACGCCGAGCAGCCAGGACATCCGCCTGACTCGCAGCCTGATCGAAGCGGGCCGCCCGCTCGGCATCGCGGTGCACGATCACATCGTCGTGGGATCGAGCGGGCACAGCAGCTTGCGTGCGCTGGGGCATATCTAGTTTCTGTCTAAGCCGTGCTCCTGCGGAGGCAGGAGCCTAGGTTCCTGCTTTCGCAGGAGCACGGGTGGTGTTGATCGGATAGCGTTACAATGTAACATGACCGTCGAAAGGAGTTCCTGTATGCGTATCGCCGCCCTTCCCATCCCGATCCTCGCGCTTGCCGCCTGCCAGCCCGCCGCTCCTGACCTGCGCGGCGTGAAAGGCGATGAAACTTTGCTCACCGTCACCGCGACCGGACGCGCCGACACCCGTCCCGATGAAGCGCGGCTGCAACTGGGCGTCCAGTCGATCGCGGCCAGCGCGGCCGAGGCCGGGCGGGCGAACCGCGAGAAGATGGACCGGGTCACGACGGCGCTGGCCGGGCTGGGCGTGAAACCGGACGACCTCCAGACCCGCAACCTCAGCCTTCAGCGCATCGGCTACGGCAAGGAGCGTGGGCGATTTCAAGCGGACAATATCGTCGAGGTGAAGCTGCGCGACATGACCAAGGTCGGCGAGGCGGTGGCGCTGGTCACGGACGTCGGCGTCAACGTGCTATCCGGGCCCGAATTGCGCGTGTCGGATCGCGAAAAGGCGAATCGTTCGGCTTACGCCGGCGCCTACCGTGCGGCGCGCGCCCGAGCCGATGCTTATGCCGGCGCGGCCGGGCTTCAGGTCAAGCGCATCATCGCCATCTATGATGGGGGCGAGAATGCCATACCCGCGCCTTACGGGCGCTCGACGATGGACGCCGTTGCCGTGCAAACCGCGCCGCCGCCCGTCTCCGCGGCTCCGTTCAATCCCGGCATCAACACGACCGAAGTGCGGGTCCGCGTCGATTTCGCGCTCGACAACTAGCCGCGCCACCGGTTCGGCCGGACATCCAACGCGAAGGTAGGTCAATGACGATCTGGAAGCCTGCCGGACACATCCGCGTCAAAGTGCTCGGGCTGGTGTGGCGCGGGGATGAGCTGCTGCTGAGCGAGGTCGAGGAAAGCAGCGGGCGTGTGAAGGGCTTGCGGCCGCTAGGCGGCTCGATCGAGTTTGGCGAAACGCGGGGCGCGGCGCTGGTGCGCGAGTTTCGGGAGGAGCTTGGCTGCGGCGCCATGCTGGCCGGGCCATGGCATTGCTTCGAGAACATTTTCGAGCATGAAGGCGCGATCGGGCATGAGTTCGTGTTCGCCGCCAACCTCGAGCTGGACGATCCTGGGCTGTACGCCACCGATCGTTTCAAGTTTCTAGAGGATGACGGGCTGGGCTGCTGGGCCCGCTGGGTGGCCCCGGAGCGGCTGCCGGAAGGCGTGGAGCTTTATCCGACCGGCCTGCTGTCGCTGGTGGAAAGCGGGGTGATCGGGCCCGATGTCTAGATCGGGAGATTGCTCTCGCCTCCCGCGCGCGGCTAGGCTTGCATCTCACGTTCCCGGATCGGCAAATCTATGAAATTCAAGCTCCTCCTTCTCGCCTCGCTCGCCTTCGCCGCCGGTTCGCCGGCGCAGCTCGTTTCTCCTCGCGGTGGAGACGTTCCCGCCAAGTTCACGCCGCCGATCGCCAATCGCGACTATGTGAAGCGCGAAGTGATGATCCCGATGCGCGACGGCACCAAGCTGTTCACGGTGATCACCTATCCCAAGGGCATTGCCGACGCGCCGATCGTGCTGACGCGAACCCCTTACGATGCCGCCGGCCGCGCCAAGCGGATGGACAGCCCGCGCCTGCTCTCCACGCTGCCGCTGGCCGACGAGATGTTCGTCAAGGCGGGCTACATCCGGGTCTATCAGGATGTTCGCGGCAAGCAC
This sequence comes from Allosphingosinicella sp., assembly GCA_036387855.1. GTDB lineage: Bacteria > Pseudomonadota > Alphaproteobacteria > Sphingomonadales > Sphingomonadaceae > Allosphingosinicella. The sequence continues at coordinate 61,595 of DASVSZ010000029.1, forward strand.
GGATCGGAAGGCGACTATGTCGTCACCCGGCCGGTCCGGAGCCCGCTGAACCCGACCAAGGTCGATCATGTGACGGACGCGTACGACACGATCGCGTGGCTGGTGAAAAAGGCGAACCTGCCGCAATCGAACGGCCGGGTGGGGATGATCGGTTCGTCATACGAAGGCTTCACCGTCGCGATGGCGTTGCTGGATCCGCATCCGGCGCTGAAGGCCGCGGTGCCGGAAAGCCCGATGATCGACGGCTGGATGGGCGACGACTGGTTCCACCATGGCGCCTTCCGCCTGGCCAACATCGCCTGGCTGGGAAGCCAGACCGGCTACAAGGGCAAGGGCGAGGCGCCGCCGACCGGGGGCTATGACGATTACGACAATTTCCGCCGGGTGGGATCGGCCGGGGATTGGGCGAAAGCGTCCGGCTACGATCAATTGCCGTTCTGGCAGCGGATGGTCGCGCATCCGGCGTATGACCGCTTTTGGCAGGGCCAGGCGCTCGACAAGCTGCTCGCCGCCAACCCGTCCAGCGTGCCCACCTTGTGGGAGCAGGGCCTGTGGGACCAGGAGGATATGTATGGCGCCATCACGGCCTGGGAAGCGCTCAAGGCCAAGGGGCGGACCGGCAACAACTTCCTGGTGATGGGGCCATGGCGGCATAGCCAGATCAATCGCGAGGGCAGATCCCTGGGCGCGTTCCAGTGGAACGGCGACACGGCCGCGCAGTTTCGCGAGGAGATGGTGCTGCCCTTCTTCAACCAGCATCTGAAGGATGGCGCGCCGGTGCGTCTGCCGGCCGCGACGATCTACAATACGGGCGAGAATCGCTGGGACCGTTTCGCCGATTGGCCGCTCGCCTGCGAGCGCGGCTGCGCTGCGCCGCTGACGCCAATCTACCTCCAGGATGGCGGCGCGCTAGGCTTTGCCCGGAGCCGGCCGGGCGAGGACAGCTACGTGTCCGATCCCGACAAGCCGGTCCCGCATCTGCCGCGCCCGATCAATTTCGAGGATGGGCGGTGGGGCGACTGGCTGGTCAGCGATCAGCGCCATGCCGATGGGCGGCCGGACGTGATGACCTACCAATCGCCGGTGCTGACCGCGCCGGTGCGGGTGTCGGGCGCGCCGATCGCCGATCTGTTCGCCAGGACCACGGGCAGCGACGGCGATTTCGTCGTCAAGGTGATCGACGTCTATCCGGAAGAAGTCGCCACCGATCCGAAGATGGGCGGCTACCAGCTTCCAATCGCGCTCGACATTTTCCGTGGGCGGTATCGCGACAGCTTCGAGAAGCCGTCGGCGATCCCCGCCGGCCAGACGCAGCGCTACCGCTTCCGCCTGCCGACGGTGAACCACGTCTTCCAGCCGGGGCACCGCATCATGGTGCAGGTCCAATCGAGCCTGTTTCCGCTCTACGACCGCAACCCGCAGACCTTCGTGCCCAACATCTTCCTGGCGCGCAAAGGCGATTATCGCAAAGCCACGGTAACTTTGGTGCGCGGCGGCGACACGGCCAGCGCGGTGTGGCTGCCGGTCGTGCCGGTCGACCAGTCCGCGGCGATGATTCGCTGAACGGTTGAACCGGACGCGTCTTGCCGAGTTTGGAGCCTGACCCGCACTCGATCGCGGGCAGTTCAAACCACGGAGAAGAGTATGCGTAAGCTCATCCTCGGCGCGATTGCCGCGTCCACTGCTTTTGCCGCCGGCCCTGCCGCCGCCCAGGTGTGGGTGCTCCGGCCTGCGGTCCGCAGCCAGATCCAGAGCGACATCAACCAGCTCGACCGTCAAATCGAACGGGCCGCATCGCGCGGGACGATATCCCGGCGCGAGGCGACCGGCCTTCGCCGCCAGGCGAACAACGTCCAGCGGCTCCACAATCGTTACGGCCGCAACGGCTTTACGCGGCAGGAGGTCGCCCAGCTCGAATCGGAGGTCAACCAGATCCGCCAGCGGCTGCGGCTCGAACGTCGCGACTTCGATGGTCGGCGCGGCTGACCTGCTACGGGAGCGCCGGCCACGGCGCTCCCGCCTTTTTTCGTCGGGCAAGGTCAAGCAGCCGTAAACCTCGTTTTTACGCGATTGGTATAGCTGACCCTCTTACGCGCGCTTGTTCGGGGCGTTCGGGGAGGATCACGCAACATGGCTTCAGCATCGTTTCCGCAGGCCAGCGGCACCCGCATCGGGTCGATGCTGCTCGCCGCGGTCGCCGATGCGGGCAGCGCCAGCCATCCCTACCGGACCAGCCCCGAATTGCTGAACGGCCCCGATTCCGCGCGCAACCTGTCGGACGTGGTCCACTTCCTGTGCATCCTCTACGGCCGGCAGCCTTGCGCGGTGGATCATGCGGCCGACCGCTGCCTCCAGCCGGAGGAACGCGCCTGGTTCAAGGTTGCGCTGGAGCGTTTCAACACCGAACGCAGCGTGCTGGCGCGGCTGGTCGTGGCCGGTGGCCCGATGCCGAGCACCGCCGGCGCGGTGGATAGCGAAAATGCGGTGATCGGTCAGCGCCATGCGATCGAGATGCTTGCTCAATCCGAGCGGCGCGGTTGCGCGCTTGGCGCCGCCCTCGCGATCGTGCTCGATTGGGCGCAGATTCGCACGGTGCTGGACGCGGCTTCCGCGAGGTTCGGGATCGCGCCGCCGCGCTACCTGCTCGGCGATGGCCCCACCGTGAGGGCGCTCGCCGAGGAGGTCGCGACCGCGCCATCGATCGAGCGCGCGATCCTGTTCGGAGCGACCCAGGTGGCGACCCAGCATCATGGCCTGTGGGACCTGCTCGAAGCACGGCAACAGGCCCGGGCGGCGCTGGGCTGAACTGTCGACCCGGCGTGCTTCGCTTGCACGCCCGGCACCCCTCCCCTATCCGCCGGTCATCCTCAGGGAGACGGCGGGAAATGCGTTTCGAAGGCACGAGCAACTATGTCGCGACGCCCGATCTTAAGGTCGCGGTCAACGCGGCGGTGACGTTGCGGCGGCCGCTGCTGGTCAAGGGCGAGCCCGGGACCGGTAAGACGGTGCTGGCCCATGAGATTGCCGAGGCCGTGGGTGCGCCGCTGATCGAGTGGAACGTCAAATCCACCACCAAGGCGCAGCAGGGCTTGTACGAATATGACGCGGTGGCGCGGCTGCGCGACGGGCAGCTTGGCGATGCGCGCGTGCACGACATTTCCAACTACATCCGCCGCGGCAAATTGTGGGAAGCCTTCACCGCGCCGCAACTGCCGGTGCTGCTGATCGACGAGATCGACAAGGCCGACATCGAGTTCCCGAACGATCTGCTCCAGGAACTCGATCGCATGGAATTCCACGTATACGAAACGGCGGAAACGGTGCGCGCGGTCGATCGGCCGATCGTGGTGATTACGTCCAACAACGAAAAAGAACTGCCCGACGCATTCCTGCGCCGCTGCTTCTTCCACTACATCAAGTTTCCCGACCGGGAGACGATGCAGGCGATCATCGACGTCCACTTCCCCGGCATCCAGAAGATGCTCGTCGCGAAGGCGATGGACATATTCTACGAGGTCCGGGACGTGCCCGGCCTCAAGAAGAAGCCGTCCACCAGCGAGCTGATCGACTGGCTCAAGCTGCTGCTGCACGAGGACATGCCGCTCAAAATCCTGCAATCGCGCGATCCGCGGGAGGCGATCCCGCCACTGCACGGCGCGTTGTTGAAGAACGAGCAGGATGTTATGCTGTTCGAACGGCTGGCGTTCATGACGAGGCGCGGCGGAGGATGAGGTGAGGCGCATGCGGGGCTGGGCGTTCGGACTGCTCATCGGGCTTGCCTGTGCTCAGCCGGTGGCGGCCCAGCGCGGCCTTCGATCTCTGGATGTGCCTGCAACCGCGCCGTGGCAGCATGCCGCGTCCGGGATGGTCCTGCCGGCCGAGATCCTCGGCTCCAGGCGTGTCAGCATCGGCGATTCCGGAACGGAAGAGCTTGACGTGGTCACGCAATATGAAGGCGAGGCCGGGCTCACCACGACGATCTACCTGTTCCGCTCGCAAATTCCGGTGGTGCCGCTGTGGTTCGATCGCGGGCAGACCGTGCTCGAAGCGCTTCGCATGGCCGGCAGCGAGGCGAGCGCCCCCGTCGCCGGCACGTCGTTCGCCCTGCCCGGCCAGAGCGTCGCCAGCGCGATGCGGGTCACCTATCCGTTCACGTCCGGCGGGTACAAGAGCACCGGGCTCGCGCTCACGTCCGTGAATGGCTGGCTGGTCAAAGTGCGGATGAGCTCCAAGAGCCTGGAGCCGCTCGCGCTCGATTCCAGGCTGGCCGCTTTCGTCGGGGCGATGCGCTGGCCCGCCGCCGCCAAGCCGGCCGTCGCCGCCGATGCGATCCAGCCCTGCGGCGACAAGCTCTCATTCCGCCAGGCCAAGATGGTCAAGCCGGACATGGCGCAGGGCCTGCTCGGCTCGCTGCTCGCCATGGCGGGATCGGCCAAAGGCCCCGATCCGTCCGTCCGTTATTGCCGCGAATCGAGCGAGGGCGTGATTTACGGCGTGTATCGCCGGGTGGGAACGAAGGACGGCTACGTCATGGCGATCGCCGATTCCGGGCGTTTGCTGTCGATCGGCTCCTCGCCGTCGATCGATCCGAAAGCGAAGCCGAACTATTCCGTCGCCCTGCTCGACCTCGGCCAGACCGCGACCTATCCGTCCTTCGACCGCCTGCCCGCGCCGAAGCAGGCCTTGCAACTGATCTCGTCGCAACGGCCGCTATCTTCGACTAAAGTCGGCAGCACCACGATCAACATCAGCACGCCGGACTGATTGTGTCGCCGGATTTACACCGGCCTAGCGGAGCTTCAGCTTAAGGCCGGTTCGTGGTAGCACCGGGCATGGCCAGCCTCGCGCATCACTCGGCTTATCGGCAGATGACGGTCGAGGAGTTCCTCGAACTGGAAATCAAGGGACGCGCCGAGCTGGAAGACGGTGTGCTGTACATGATGGCCGGTGGCTCGCTCAGCCACGCCGCCGTGTCCGGAAATATCCTGGTCGGCCTGCGCACCAAACTACGCGGCTCCGGCTGCCGTCCGTTCGGACCTGACTTCGCCGTTCGCACCGGGCCGTCGACGGTCCGGTTGCCGGACGCGAGCGTCTATTGCGGTTTAACGGGCAGCGCGGAGGAGGGTCGGGCCAAGCTGGCCGGCGATCCGCAGCTTGTGGTGGAGGTGTTTTCCCTTTCGACCCGTCGGCTCGATGAACGGATCAAACTGGCCGAATATCAGCAGTTGCCGGGCCTTCAGATTATCCTGCTCGTCGATCCCGAAGCCGAGCGGGTGCGCGTGGTGGAGCGGATGGGCGAGGATGCCTGGAGCGACCGGCTGCTGCCCAAGGGCGCCGACGTTCCGCTACCCGCGTTAAAGATCGAGCTGCCAGCCGCCGAGATATTCGCGCGGGATTGAGCACGATGAGATTAGCTTCGATCGTCATTGCGAGGAGCGGAGCGACGAAGCAAACCAGTCTGCTCCGAGTCAGTCTGGATTGCTTCGCCTTCGGCTCGCAATAACGCTTGATTACACGTAGAATCATCGCGCTCTAATCCTCGCCCCGGACTTGATCCGGGGTCCACCTTCCTCCTCACGTCCCATCGCGAAGATGGATGCCGCATCAGGTCCGGCATGACGAGGTGGAGTGCTAAGCTCTCCACCTCGTCCGCGCTACATTACCAGCCGCATTGACGTCCCTTGTTCTGCTGCTCGAGCCAGGCGGACAGCGGACGGAAATATTCGAGCATCGCTTCGCCGGACATTTCCCGGCTGCCGGTGAACGCTTCCAGCGCGTCCGGCCACGGCTTGGACGCACCCATTTCCAGCATAGCGTTCAGCTTCGCGCCGACTTGCTTGTTGCCGTAGAAGGAACAGCGATGCAGCGGGCCCGTCCAGCCGGCCTGGTCGCAAGCCGCCTTGTAGAATTGGAACTGGAGGATGCGGGCGAGGAAGTAGCGGGTGTAGGGCGTGTTGCCGGGGATGTGATATTTGGCGCCCGGATCGAACTGCGCCTCGGTCCGCTGCACCGGCGGCGCGATGCCCTGATATTGCAGGCGCAGATCGTTCCAGCCCTTGTTGTAGGCGTTGGCCGGGATCGCGCCGGAGAACACACCCCAGCGCCATTTGTCGACCATAAGCCCGAACGGCAGGAACGCGACCTTGTCCATCGCTTGGCGCAGCAGAAGGCCAGTGTCCTTGGAGGCGGGCGGGACCTTGTTCTTGTCGAGCAGGCCGACTTGCGTGAGATATTCGGGCGTGATCGACAGCGCGACCGCATCGCCGATCGCTTCGTGGAAGCCGTCATTGGCGCCGTTCAGATAGAGAAACGGCTGCTTGTTATAAGCACGCTGGTAATAATTGTGGCCGAGCTCATGGTGCACGGTGACGAAGTCGTCGCCATTGACCTTGGTGCACATCTTGATGCGCAGATCGTCCTTGTTGTCCAGGTCCCAGGCCGAGGCGTGGCAGACCACCTCGCGGTCGGCGGGCTTCGTGATCTGCGACCGTTCGTAGAAGCTTGCGGGGAGCGGTGCGAAGCCGAGCGAAGAAAAGAAGCCCTCGCCCGTCTTGACCATCTGCAGCGGCGTCTGCTTCTTGGCGACGAGCAGATCGGTCACGTCATAGCCGATATCGCCTGCCCCTTTCGGCGCGACCACGTCGTAGATGTTGCCCCATTCCTGGGCCCACATATTGCCGAGCAGATCGGCGCGGATCGGGCCGGCCTTTGCCTGCACCCCGTCACCATATTTCTGATTGAGCTTGGCTCGGGTGTAGCAATGGAGCTGATCGTAAAGCGGCTTGACCTGCAACCACAATTTGTCGGTCAGCGCCGCGAATTCGTCGGCCGGCATGTCGTAACCCGAGCGCCACAGCGCGCCGACATCCTTGTAGCCGAGCTCCGTCGCACCCTGATTGCCGATCTCGACGAGCCGCTGGTAATCCGCCCGCATCGGCGCGCCGACATTATCATGCCAGCTCGTCCACATCTCCTGCAACTCGGCCGGGTTACGATTGGTGCCCATCGCGGCCTCGATGTCACTGCCGTTCACCGGCTTGCCGCGGAGCGTCCCCTTGCCTTTGCCGTAGGTGGATTGCAGCCGGGTCGCGATTGTATTGAGCTCCGCCGCCGCGCCGGGCGTTGTCGGAGCGGGCAGGACGAGCCCGCCGCGCAAAATGTCGAGCTTGCGGCGCGTGTCGTAGCTCAAGCCTTCGACATCCTTGAAGCGGGCTGCCTCGTTGGCGAAGCGCACCGACATCTCGGTCCCGATCGTACCGAAGTGGGCGGCGAGCGCATCCGTATCCTCTGTGATGTACGTGCTGTTCACCCACGAAGCGCGGCTCGACAGGATCGAGAAGTCGGCGAGCTCTTTTCCCGCCCGTGCGACAAACGCGTCCGCATCGGCCGCGGTCGGCGCGGTTCTTACGACTGGCGGCACTTGGATCGATGCGGTCGTTGGAGCCTGGTCGGCGCTCGCGGTGGTGCAGCCGGCCAGCAAAGCGGCGGAAAGGGCAAGGGCAGAAACGGCGGACTTCATGACGGCTTCCTCTGACACAGGTTTGTTTTAGCTCTACTTTTGCAATCTGAACCCAAGCTGTTCAAGTCTGAACGGAGGGCTGCGGTGGCGTCCGCATGTCCCGCACCAGGCGAGCGAATTTCTCTGCCAGCGGTCCGGGCAGGTGCTGGTCGAACGCTTCGGAAAGAGCCTGATAATACCATAAGGTGCCTTCCTTGGCGCCAGTGAACCGGTCCCACAGGTTGTCATCATGGACGCGGAAGTCGGACACGATCGCTTCCGCATTGTAGATTTTGTCGCAGATCGAAACGAGCAACGAGTCCCTCGACTTGGTTGAAAGACTTGCGACATAGGTTTCTTTACGTGCTCGCCACGCCGGCTTTGGTTCGACCTGGCTGTCGGAACAATCCGCGACGATGCCAGCGACGCGCTGTCCGAAGCGACGGGAGATATCCGCCAAGCGATGAGCGCCGCCCTGATCTTCGACGGCGTCATGAAGCAAGGCCGCGATCGCCTGATCTTCGTCGGCGCCAGCTTCCAGCGCCAAGGCCGCGACACCAAGCAGGTGAGCGATGTACGGCGATCCCGATCCCTTGCGCCGCTGTTTCCGGTGGATGTCGCTCGCATAGACCAAGGCTTCGTCGAACCGGGGAGACATTTCGGTCATTGCAGGAACCTCGCGATCGCGCGGCCCAGGTCGGGCTTGGTGACCGCGCTCATGTGGTTGCCGGGCACTTCCACGAAGCAGCCGTCGGGCAACAACTCGGCCAGGGCTTCGGACGAGCCATTGTCCTGATCTTCAGCGCCGGACAGGACCAGTGTCGGCTGCGCGATCGCCGCGAGCTCGGCCTCGCTCGTATCGACGAAGCTGCCGAGCAGCGGAAGCAGAGCTTGCGGATCGCCTCCAGTGGTCTTCAGGAAAGCTTCGGCCAGCCATTCGGGCGAGCCGCGCTCGTGGGTGCCGAGACCGGTCAGGATTTTGCGGAAGTGCGCTGCTCGGCCAGCGGTGTGGAGCAGCCCTTGCAGCCCCATGCCGCTGATGATCAGGCGCCCAGGCGTTGCGCCGAGCGCCACCATCCGCACCGCCGTTCGCCCGCCGAGCGAATAGCCGCCAAGATCATAGTCGCTCAGGCCGAGTTGCGCGATCAGCTCGAGCCCGTCACGGGCGAGGATGTCGGGCGGATAGGAAGCCTGGTCGTGCGGCTTGGCGCTGGCGCCATGCGCGCGCAGGTCCGGCATGATCACGCGGTGGCCGCCCGCGGCGATCGCCGCGGCATGGCCGAAGCGGATCCAATTGGTCTGCGCATCGGAGAACAGCCCGTGCAGCAGGAGGACCGGCCGGCCGGCACCAACTTCTGGCCTCAGTTCGTACCAGGCGAGACCGGCTCCGTCCGAGGCAGCGAACTGATGGTTAGTCGGGGAGCTTGCCAACGGATTTCATCCAGCGATCGTTGAGCGGCTGGTAGGCGTCCGATCGAGTCTCGGGAAGGCCGGTCGTGTCGATCCAGGCGCGATGCATGCTCTCCGCGCCGAAATGTGCGTTGGGGCGGAAGCGGGACGGATCGTCGAACGTGCCGACGATCACGTCCAGCTTGTCCGTGCCTTCCAGATACTGGAACGTCAGCGATGTTCCGCAGGCCGAGCAGAAGCCCCGCCGCGCGATCGGCGAGGAATGGTAGTATTCCGGCTCCCGGTCCCAGCTGACATCCGCCTGGCGGACGTTCTTCATCGCCAGGCTCACATTCCCGCTCGCCCGCTGACACATCCGGCAATGGCAGAGATAGGCCTCGTCGGAGTCGATCCGCGCTGTGTAGCGGATACGGCCGCAAGCGCAGCCGCCGGTCATGTCTTCAGCCAACTGGCAGCTCCTCGCCGAGCAAGTAAACCAATCCTCCGCGCCCGCTTTCACGCAGCTTCCGAACGAACACACCGTCAGAAGTGACGAAAGGGCGGCCGCTTGCTTCCGCCATGGCAAGATAAAAGCAATCGTAGATCGTGTGCCTAAGCACGATCGAGTAATTGAGAGCCGACGCGCCGAGCGATCTGGTCGAGAGCAGCGAAACGCGTGACAGGATAGCTGCAAAGCCGGCTTGAGCCTGCTCGGGCGAAGTTTGTGAGCGGCGAACGCGCTTCGTTAATGCGTGCCCGATCTCGGCTTGGAAGAGGTCGGGCGCCATCATGGATCGAGTAAGGAGCGCTGCCGCAGTCTCGGCGTCCGGTTCATCAATAACCCACTTGAGTGCGACGCTCGCGTCGACGATTAGCGTCAATCGCTCCCATCCCTGAGTTCACGAAGAAGAACTTCGCTCGGCGTCTGCGGAACTTTGGGCGTCATCGCGCGAATTGCCGCAAATTCGGCAAGCACTTGGTCGATCTTGCTTGGTGGCACCGGCTTCGCCCTGCGCAGCACCTCGCGGAGTTCTGCCTCGAGCGAACGTCCGTTAGCCGCTGCAATCTCCCGCCAATCGGAAAGAAGCTCGTCATCCAGATTGCGGATCAGCACCTGTCCCATGACGAAGCTGATATCATTCCGCTGTCACGGCCTCAAGCCGCCTTGCGCAGATGCTTGCGCCCGAGCAGTTCCGCGATCTGCACGGCGTTCAGCGCCGCGCCCTTGCGAAGATTGTCGGACACGCACCACAGCGACAGGCCGTTATCGACGGTCGAGTCCTCTCGAACGCGGCTCACGTAAGTCGCATATTCGCCAACGCATTCGACCGGCGTCACATAGCCGCCATCCTCGCGCTTATCGACCAGCATGACGCCCGGCGCCTCACGCAGGATCGCCTGCGCCTTTTTCGCGGAAATCTCCTCGACGAACTCGATGTTGATCGATTCCGAATGGCCGACAAACACCGGCACCCGCACGCAGGTCGCGGTCACCTTGATCTTGGGATCGAGGATCTTCTTGGTCTCTACCACCATCTTCCATTCTTCCTTGGTCGATCCATCGTCGAGGAAGCCGTCGATGTGCGGGATCACGTTGAACGCGATCTGCTTGGTGAAGTGGGCCGGCTCGTTTGAGTCGCCGACGAAGATGTTGCGGCTCTGCTCGAACAACTCGTCCATGCCCCGTTTGCCGGCGCCGGACACCGATTGATAGGTCGACACCACCACCCGCTTGATCGTCGCGTAATCGTGCAAGGGCTTGAGCGCGACCACCATCTGTGCGGTCGAGCAATTGGGATTGGCGATGATGTTGCGTTTGCGATAGCCATCGATCGCCTGCGGATTCACTTCCGGCACGATCAGCGGCACGTCCGGATCCATGCGGTAAAGCGATGAGTTGTCGATCACCGTGCAACCGGCAGCGGCCGCGCGTGGCGCGTGCAGCTTGGACACCTCGGACCCGGCCGCGAACAGCGCCATGTCCCAGCCGGCGAAATCGAAATGATCGATGTTGCGGACCTTGAGCAGCTTGCCGCTATCGCCGAAGTCGATCTCGTCACCCGTCGAGCGCGGCGAGGCCACGGCGGCGACCTCGTCGGCCGGGAATTCCCGTTCGGCCAGGATGTTGAGAATCTCTCGGCCCACATTCCCGGTCGCGCCGACCACGACCATCCGATAACCCATTCGTCTTCTCCGAATCCCGCAGCAGCTACTCGGCCGCCGTCCGGGCCGATGTAGTGGCTACGGGACTGTTCTTCACGCTCCGATCCAGGAACCGCTCGATCGTGCTCCACACGTGGGTCTGGCGACCTTCTCCGGTCACGGCGTGGGTGGCGCCGGGATAGACCATCAGCTCGAACGGGCGCTTGGTTTCCTGCAGCTTGGCGATCAGCGCGGTCGAATTCTCGAACACCACATTGTCGTCCGCCATGCCGTGGATCAGCAGCAGCGGATCGGCGATCCGCTCCGCCCCGGTCAGCGCGCTCGCGGCCTCGTAGGGCTTGGGATCGATCGCCGGGTTGCCGAGGTATCGCTCGGTATAATGGGTGTCGTAAAGCTCCCAGCGGGTCACCGGCGCCCCCGCGATGCCGGCGGCGTAGGCACCGGGCGCGGCCTCAAGCAACCTGAGCACCATGTAGCCGCCATAGGACCAGCCATAAACGGCGACTCCGTCTGGATCGACGAATGGCTGCTTCTTGAGCCAGGCCAGGCCGGCAAGCTGGTCGGCGACTTCGACGCCGCCGAGCTTCAGATGCAACGTGTCTGCGAACGATCGTCCCCGGCGCGGCGTGCCGCGCCCGTCGACCGAGAAGACGATCCAGCCGCGATCGACCAGATATTGCTGGATCGGGCTGGTCCAGCCGCGTGTCACCTGCCCGCCGGACGGCCCCGCATAGACTTGCACGAACACCGGATAACGCTTGCCGGGCTCGCGCCTCGGGCTGAGCATCTTGTATGGGATCGCGGTCCCGTCCGCCGCCGGCAAGGTCCCGAACTGCGCGGTGACATGGGAGTCGAGATAGGGCGCGTAAGGGTGATCGGCCCCGAGCCGATTTTCCTCGATCCACGCCACCCGCTTTCCGCTCGCATCGGCGAGATAGACCTGCGTCGGCTGGTCGGGGTTGGAGCGGGTGACCAGCGCCCGTGTGCCGGCCTCGTCCATCTCGGCGGCATTGTGCCAGCCCGGCTCCGTCACCCGCACGGGCTTGGCCGGCTTGTCGTAGCTGACCCAATAGAGATGCTGCTCGTCCGGGTTCTCGACCGTGCCGGTAAAGTAAACCCGCCGCGCCCTCTCGTCGACGCTCTTGACCTCGTTCACTTCCCAATCGCCGCGCGTCAGCTGGCGCAGCTTGCCGCCGTGCCAGCGATACAGGTGGGCATAGCCGCTGCGTTCCGACGACCAGATCAGGCCGCCATCCTTTAGCGGCTTGAGATTGTCGTGCAGGTTGACCCAGGTCTTGGAAGTCTCGCTGAGCAGCGGCGCCGCCATGCCTGTTTCCGGATTGACACGAAGCAGGTCCAGTCTCTTCTGGTCGCGGCTCTGGCGCTGGACGAGCAACGACTTGCCGTCCGCCGCCCAATCGACCCTGGCCAGATAGATGTCCGGATCGGACCCGAGATCGACCTTCACACGGCGGCTGCCGTCGGCTGCGATCACATACAGATCGACCAGGGCATTGGCCGTTCCCGCGACCGGATAGCGTTGCTCGAACAGCCGTGTGCCGTCAGCGCCGATCGCGGCACGAGTCACCACCTTGACCGGGCTTTCGTCGACTCGCGCCACCGCCAGCCAGCGATCGTCGGGCGACCACCAATGGCCCTTGTGGCGGCCGATCTCCTCCTGGGCCACGAACTCGGCCGATCCCCAGCTGAGCGTGCCGCCGCCGTCCTGCGTCAGCCGGCGCTCGGCTCCGCTGGCAACGTCGGTGACGAACAGATTCTGCCCGCGCACGAACGACAGGTGGCGGCCCGTTTCAGATACCTGCGCATCGAGCTCGGTTTCCTTGGTTTCGGTCAGCCGGCGGACACTGCCATCAAGTCCCGCCAGGTACAGATCGCCGTCCAGCGGCACGAGCACGGAGCGTGCGTCCGGCGCCCAATGATAGTCGGTGATCCCCTTGGTGCCGGCGATGCGCAGCCGCTCGCGGCGCATTTTCTCTTCTTCGGAAATGTCGGCGCCGCTGCCGAGCTTGAGCGAATCCACCAGCATCCGCGACTGCCCCGTGGCGGTGTCGACCGCCCACAGGTCGAACCGGTCGCGATCGTCGGCGCGGTTGCGCAGCAAGGTCGCCACCCGCCCGTCGGGCGACAGCTTGAGCGAGCGCGGCGTCGGGCCGGACAAGGACGGGCTCTGAAACAGCCGCTCGAGCGTGAGGTCGGCGGCGAGGGCGGGAGCGGAGGACAGCGCCAGCGCGGCGGCGAGAAGCTTGGTACGCATGCCGACTTTGTAGGGCGGAGACGACAAAAGGAAAGAGCGGCTCGCTATTGCGCGGATCGGACCAGGGTGACCTGCGCGACGTCGATTCCGCGCCCGCGAAAGCCGCCTTCACAATACATGAGGTAGTAGAGCCATAGATCGTGAAACGCGCGGTCGAAGCCTTGCGGCAGACGGCCTTCCTCGACGGCGGCCACATAGCGCCCGCGCCAATGCCGGAGGGTCTCGGCATAGTCCGCGCCGAAGCCGGTCCGGTCGCGCCAGCTCAGGCCGGCAAGCTCGGCCATCGCCTGGAAGCGCGGCTCGCTGATCAGCATCCCGCCTGGAAAGACATAGGTCTGAATGAAGTCCGCGCTGGCCGCATAAGCATCGAACAGTTCCTCGCGGATCGAGATGAGCTGAAGCGCGGCGCGCCCGCCGGGACGAAGCACGCCGGCGATCGTCTGGAGGTAGGAGGCCCAATAATCCTGGCCCACCGCTTCGACCATTTCGACACTGGCAACAGCGTCGAACGTGCCGACCACGTCGCGATAATCGCTCAGCTCGATCGAGACACGATCCGCCAATCCCGCTTCACCGATGCGGGCGTCAGCCCAGGCCTTTTGCTCGGCGGACAGGGTCAGGGCGACCACCTCTATGCCGTATTCCCGCGCCGCGATTTCGGCGAGTGAGCCCCAGCCGCAGCCGATCTCCAGCAGCCGCTGGCCGGGCCGAAGCGCAAGCCGATCCAGCAGAGCGCGGATCTTGCGCTCCTGCGCCTGTTCGAGCGTGTCGTCGGGTGCGAACAGCGCGCTCGAATAGGTCATCCCCGGATCGAGCCAGGCGCGGTAGAAATCGTTGCCCAGATCGTAGTGAAAGGCGATGTTGGCCCTGGCCCGCGCCTTGCTGTTGCGGCGCAGCAGGTGAGCGAGCCGGTTGACGCCGCGCCATACACCCTTGGCCCGGGCAACCTGTCCCAGGCTTTCGCCGTTGCGCATGAACAGGTCGAACAAGGGCACCGGATCGGGGCTCGACCATTCGCGCAGCGCCCAGGCCTTGTACCAGCCGACCGATCCCGAACTGATCAGCCGGACCAGCGCTCGCCAGCTGTGCAGATGGACGATCGGCGTCGGACCGGGGCGCCTGCCGCCGAGCAGGCGGCGTGAGCCGTCCGGCAAGGTGGCGTCGATCCCGCCCTCGACCAGACCGGCGTCGATCCGATCGAGGATGTGCCGGAAACCGCCGCTCCAGGCACGCGCGAACAGCCCGCCGCCGGTGGCAAACCCGCGATCGGCCTGGATCAGATGCCGGCCCCGTGCCTCTCGGTTCAAGCCGGCCCCTTGCGCACATTTGACGTGGACGGATCCACGGCAGGCGGGGGCACTGGCTGCGGCGGCGGCGGGGAAGCAGCGCGGTCTTCCCGTCCGAAGCTGTGAAATTGAATAGCGTGCCGTCGATCGCACTCGTCCGGGAACGGGCGGGTCATAGCCCAGCCGGAAAAGTCGGCCGGCAGACTTCCGCCGCCGCCCCGCAGAGCCTCGCCGATGCGAAAGCGTTGCTGATCATAGGCGACGAAGACACCTCCCGCGTCCGCGCCGAGGCTGGCGTCGGGCGGCCAAATGATGGTTGCGAAGTTCGCGCCGTCGTGGCTGGCAAAGCCGAGACAGCGGCCCCGCGCTTGCAGCACGCCTCCCATCCCCGCCTCCATATAGGCTTCGGGGCCGCCGTCCGAAGCGAGCCGGAATTGGGGAAAGTGCATGCCGACCTCCGGCCGTTCGGAGGTTGAAACATCCACAGCGGTCCTCGCGGCCGGCTCATCACGGCCTTGTCCGCATCCGAGAGTTGCGACCGTGGCCGCAAGCAACGCCGCGGGTTTCACCCCGCCCGCGCGACCCCGACCAGGGCCGGGCGCAGCAGGCGGTCCTTGATCATGTAGCCGGCCTGCATTTCCTGCACGATCGTGCCGGGCGCGGCGTCGGCGCTCGGCAGCTCCATCATCGCCTGGTGGCGATTGGGATCGAGCGGCTGGCCGACCGCTTCGATGCGGGTGATACCGTTGCGCTTGAACACGCTTTCAAGCTCGCGGCCGGTCGCCTCGATGCCGGTCAGCAAGGCCTTGATACGCTCGTCGGCGCGCAGTTCCTCCGGCACGGCGGCCAGCGCGCGGTCGAGATTGTCCTTCACGCTGAGCATGTCGCGGGCAAAGCCGGTCGCCGCGTAATTGGCCGCGTTCTGCCGTTCCTGCTCCAGCCGGCGGCGCACATTCTGAGTCTCGGCCTGGGCGTAGAGGACCTCCTGCCGCGCCTTTTCCAGATCGTTCTGAAGTTCGCCGATCCGTTTCTCGTCGGAGCTTTCCGCGTCGAGATCGACCGCGTCGTGAATATCCTGATGCTCTTCCAAACCCTGGTCTTCGTTCATGCCAACAATCTCGATAATGCTTTTGCGGTAAAATCCACCATGGGCACGACCCGCGCATAGTTCAACCGAGTCGGCCCGATCACACCCACCACGCCGACCAGCTTGCCGTCGCCGCCGCGATAGGGCGCCGCGATCACGGACGAACCCGAAAGCGCGAACAGCTTGTTCTCGGAGCCGATGAAGATCTTCATCCCCTGCCCTTCGCGCGCGCCGTCCAGCAGGCGGGCGATTTCCTGCTTGGTCTCGAGTTCGTCGAGCAATTGCCGCACCCGCTCCAGGTCCGCCGCGGCATTGCCGTCGATCAGATTGGCCTGACCCCGCACGATCAGCACCGGGCGGCTGTCGCCATCCTCGGACCAGACCGCCAGCCCGAGCGCGATCAATTGCTGCGAGGCCTGGTCCAGCGCCGCGCGGCCGGCCCGGATTTCGGTTGCCAGCCGGGTCTGCGCTTCGCTCAGCGTCAGGCCGGACAGACGCGCCGTGACGTAATTGCCGACCTCCGTCAGCGCGCTCGCCGAAACGCCCGGCGGCAGGTCTACGACGCGATTCTCCACGCTGCCGTCGCTGCCGACCAGCACGGCCAGGGCTTGAGAAGGCGAGAGCTGGACGAAGCCGAATTGCTTGAGCACCGGCTCGCGCTTGGGAACCAGCACGATGCCGGCGCAGGCGGACAGGCCGGACAGGGCGGAAGTCGCGGCGGCGAGTGCTTCCTCGATCGGCCCCGCGCCGCGCTCCAGCCGCGCCTCGATCGCGGCCCGCTCCTCCGCGCTCGGCTCGGCCGCCTGCATCATGCCGTCGACGAACAGGCGCAGGCCGCTTTCGGTCGGGATGCGCCCGGCCGAGGTGTGCGGATGGCTGAGCAGGCCCAGCTCCTCCAGATCCTGCATGACGTTGCGGATCGAAGCCGGCGACAGATTGATGCCCGGCAGCTTCGAGATCGTGCGCGAACCGACCGGCGCGCCGCTGGCCAGATAGCCGTCCACCACCTGACGAAACACGTCGCGCGCGCGGTCCGTGAGTTCGGAGATGGGGGTGGTGGCCATGACTGGGATGTAGGCCGCTATGGGTAAAGGCTCAACATACGCACTCCGTTCGGGCTGAGCTTGTCGAAGCCCACCCCTTCCCTTTGGGAGCCCGGAGAAAGGGGCAGCCTTCGACAAGCTCAGGCCGAACGGAGTGGGTGGCACCCACGTCGGTGCACAGCTACAGCCCGCCCGAACTCACGAAAGGAATTCACATGCGCCCATCCGGCCGCGCGCCCGATCAGATGCGGGCGATCATCATGGAGCACGGCTTCACCCGCCACGCCGAAGGCAGTTGCCTGGTCGGCTTCGGCGACACGCGGGTGCTGTGCACGGCGTCTGTTGAGACCAACCTGCCGCCCTGGCTTCGGGGCAAGGGCAAGGGCTGGGTCACCGCGGAATATGGCATGCTCCCCCGCGCCACGCATACTCGAGGACGGCGCGAGGCGGCGTCCGGCAAGCAATCGGGTCGCACCCAGGAAATCCAGAGGCTTATCGGCCGCTCCTTGCGCGCCGTGGTCGATCTCGAAAAGCTCGGCGAGCGCCAGATCACGCTCGATTGCGACGTCATCCAGGCCGATGGCGGCACCCGCACCGCCGCGATTTCCGGCGCCTGGGTGGCGCTGCGGATCGCGGTCGACGCGCTCAAGCTCGACGCCGATCCCATTCGCGGCAAAGTCGCCGCGGTGAGTTGCGGCATCCACAATGGCGCCGCCGTGCTCGACCTCGATTACGTGGAGGACTCAGCGGCCGGCGCGGACGGAAATTTCGTGCTGACGTCGGACGGCAACATCGTCGAAGCGCAGGTCACAGCCGAGGGCGAGACCTATGACGAGGAAGGGCTGCTGCGCCTGCTCCGCCTCGCCCGCATCGGCTGCGCGGACATCTTCGCCGCCCAAGACCGGGCGACCGGCCGGTGATGCGGCGGCTCGGCTCCGGCAAGCTGGTCATCGCCAGCCACAATCGCGGCAAGATCCCGGAAATCTCGGCTCTGCTCGGGCCACATGGCATCGAGCCCATCTCCGCGATCGACCTCGACCTTCCCGAGCCGGAGGAGATCGGCGCGACCATCGCCGACAATGCGATGCTCAAGGCGCGCGCGGCGGCGGACCTGTCCGGCCTGCCCGCGATTTCCGACGACAGCGGCATCTGCGTCGATGCGCTGGGCGGACGACCCGGCATCTACTCGGCCCGCTGGGCGGAACGGTCGGTCGAGCTGGCACCCGAAGCCGAGCCGGGCGAAGCGCGGGTCGAGCGCGATTTCCGCTTCGCGATGCAGCGGGTGCATGACGAGATGCTGGCCGGCGGACCGGACGTCTCCCGCGACGCGCATTTCATCTGCGCGCTGGCTGTATGCTGGCCCGAAGACGGCCAGGCCGAAGTCTTCGAAGGCCGGGTCGACGGCCTGCTGGTCTGGCCGCCGCGCGGGGAACTGGGCTTCGGCTACGATCCGATGTTCCAGCCGATCGGGCACCAGCAGACGTTCGGCGAGATGGACCCGGCCGCCAAGCACGCCATGAGCCACCGCGCGGATGCGTTCCGCAAGCTCGTGGCGGCGCTGATCCGGTGACCCTCTCTCCTTCAGGGGAGAGGGTGGACGCGGCGGAGCCGCGGCCGGGAGAGGGGCAGCCTGCCAGCGCCACTCCCCCTCTCCCGGCTTCGCTGCGCTCAGCCACCCTCTCCCCTGGAGGGGAGAGGGACAGTTTGGCCCTCTACGTCCACTGGCCTTTCTGCGTTTCGAAATGCCCCTATTGCGACTTCAACAGCCATGTTCGAGCGTCCGTCGATCAGGAACGCTGGCGGGTGGCCTTGTTGCAGGATTTGGAGCAAGAGGCGGCACAAGTGCCGGCGGGCCGGCTCGGTTCGATCTTCTTCGGCGGAGGCACGCCTTCGCTGATGCCGCCGGAGACGGTCGCGGCGATCATCACGGCGGCGGCGCGGCATTGGAGTTTCGACGACGCGATCGAGATCACGTTGGAGGCGAACCCCTCCTCCGTGGAAGCCGCGCGCTTTGCCGATCTGGCGGCAGCAGGGGTGAACCGGGTGTCGCTCGGGCTTCAGGCGCTGGACGACGGCGCGCTTCGCTTTCTCGGGCGGGCGCATGGCGTGAGCGAGGGGCTCGCCGCGCTCGACGTCGCGCAGCGCGTGTTCGGGCGGGTGAGCTTCGATCTCATTTACGGTTTGCCGGGCCAGGACGAAACGGCTTGGGAAGCGGAGCTCCGCCGCGCACTCGGCTTCGGCACTGGTCACCTGTCGCTTTACCAGCTCACCATCGAGCCGGGCACCCGCTTCGCGGCGCTCGCCGCCAAGGGGGAGCTTCATCCCGCCGACCCCGACGACATGGCCGTGCTTTATGAGCTGACCCAGTCGCTGATGGACGGCGCGGGCCTGCCGGCGTATGAGATTTCCAACCACGCCCGCCCGGGCGAGGAGAGCCGCCACAATCTCATTTACTGGCGCTACCAGCCGTATCTGGGCGTCGGCCCCGGCGCTCACGGAAGGCGTGGCGGTCTGGCAACGCAACGGCACCGCAAGCCGGAAAACTGGCTCGCCGCCCTCACCCGCAACGGCCACGGCATCGCGGAGGAAGCACCGATCACGCCCGGGGATCAGGGCGCGGAAGCGCTGCTGATGGGCCTGCGCCTGCGTGAGGGTGTCGACCTGGACCGCGTGGCGACGCTCGCCGGGGTCGAGATCGATCGAGTGGTGGACCTAGCCGCGATCGGACAGCTGGAAAGCCATGGCTTGCTGCGGCGGGACGGAGCGCGCCTGCAAGTCACCGCGGCGGGGATGCTGCTGCTCGACGCGATCCTCCCCGAGATCGTTCAATAAACAGAGATGATCATTCCGGAGATGACCGCACATTCCGCCTAGCCTGAGCTTGTCGAAGGCCTGCCCTTCTACCGCTCAGAAGAAAGGCAGGGCTTCGACAAGCTCAGCCTGAGCGGTCGAGAGGGCGATCAATCATATACGGTCAGCTCTTACCGCGCCGTGATCGCTGCCGAAACCGTGGTGACGCCCGCCGGCCCGACCTGCTGCACTTCCAGGCTCCGGTCGGCGATGCCGTCGCGCCAGAAGCGGAACGGGCCGTCGATTCCGGTAAATGCTTGCGTGCGCAGCGCCTGTTCCGGGAAGGGCTGCCCCGCCGGCCAGCCGGCCGCGACGCGCACCGTCATCAGCACGGCATCGTATCCAAGGCTCGCGAGCCGATACGGATTGCTACCGTAGCGCGCCCGGTAACGGGTGCCGAGCTGATCGAACATGCCCCCGGGCGCCGCGGCAAACCAGGCGCCGTGGAGGGCGCTTTGCGACGCCAGATCGGCCTCGGCGGCCCACAATTCGGTGCCGAGAATGCGGGCCGCCCGCGACGGTCCGCTCCTAATCGCGGAAGCTGCGACCGCCGCCATCCGGCCGCCGTCCGCGATCAGGACGGCATCATAGCCGGATTGAGCGTCGAGCCGCCCGACCGCGGCGCGAACCGAAGCGGGGCTGCGCGCGTAAGTCTGCATCGCCACCATCCGCCCGCCGGCCCGTTCCACCGCCGTGATCAAAGCCCCGCTTGCCCGCTGGCCATACACCCCGCTCGGGATCAACCCTGCGAAACGCTGCACGCCCTGCCCGCGCGCATAGCTGACCACGCGCTCGATCGACTGGCCGGGAACGAAGCCCATCAGATAGACGCCATTGCCCGCGACACTGACATCGTTCGAGAAGGCCACAACCGGAACCCGCGCTCCGCGCGCCAGCGGGGCGATGGTCCTGACATCATCGGCGAGCAGCGGGCCGAGGAAGAAGCGATTGCCCTCCGCCAGCGCCTGGTCGGCGGCCGCCGCCGCGCCTTTTGCCGTGTCGTAAGTGGTGATCCGGATGCGTTCGCCGCCGCTATCCGCCAGGGCCAGGTTGGCGGCGTTGGCGATCGATTGGCCGACGCCCGCATTGGCGCCGGTCAGCGGCACCAGCACCGCCACGCGATTACGCATGTCGGCTGCGGGCAGCACCGGCTGGGCGGGCGACGGCGCCGGTCGGATCGGCGCAGGCTGAGCCTGTGGCGGCGCTTGAACTTGCGCAGGTCCGGCGCTCGCCTGGGGCGCGGCCGGGTCCGGCACGATCGCACAGCCGCCGAGCAGCAGGTTCAGGCCGAAGCCGAGCGCCAATGCGGAGCGCCGCGCTTGCCCAACCTTTCGCTGCTCTGCCATGACCGAACCTTGATGGACGACCCACTGAACCCCGGCCTCTACATCGTGGCGACGCCGATCGGCAATCTTTCCGATCTGAGCCCGCATGCGGCCCACATCCTGTCGCGCGCCGACCTGCTGGCGGTCGAAGACAGCCGCGTCACCGCCAAGCTGCTCGCCCATCTCGGCGTCAAGCGGACGATGACGCCCTACCACGACCACAATGCCGATCGCGTCCGTCCCGATCTGATCGAGGCGATGGCGAGCCGGGCGGTGGCCCTGGTGTCGGACGCCGGCACGCCGCTTATCTCCGATCCCGGTTACAAGCTGGTGCGCGACGCGCGGGCGGCCGGCCGCGCGGTCCACACCGTCGCCGGGCCATGCGCCGCCATCGCCGCGCTCACCCTGGCGGGCCTGCCCACCGATCGGTTCCTGTTCATGGGCTTCCTGCCGCCCAAAGCCGGCGCGCGCACGGCGGCGCTGGCCGAAGTGGCGGCGTTGAAAGCGAGCCTGATCTTCTACGAAAGTGGGCCGCGACTGGGCGCCACGCTGGCCTCGTTGCGCGACGGCCTCGGCGCGCGGGACGCCGCGGTCGTTCGCGAGATCAGCAAAAAATTCGAGGAGACGGTGACCGGCACGCTCGCCGAACTAGCCGAGCACTATGCGGACCTGGCTCCCAAGGGCGAGATCGTGGTCGTGGTCGGTCCGCCCGGCGCCCCCGAAGTCGCGGACGAGACGCAAGTGGATGCTGCGCTGCGAGAGGCGATGACCCGCCTCTCGGCCTCGCGCGCCGCCGCCGAAGTCGCGCAAACACTCGGCCTGCCCCGGCGGGAGGTTTACGAGCGGGCGCTGGCGCTCAAGTGAAGCGGCAACGGGCGGAGCGCGGCGGCCGCCGGGCGGAAGCGATTGCCGCCTTGTGGTTGCAACTGAAAGGCTGGTCGATCCTGGCCCGAAGGGCGCGGACGGTGGTGGGCGAAGTGGATCTCGTCGCCCGGCGTGGCCGCACCCTGGCCTTTGTCGAAGTCAAGGCGCGCGCTTCGCAAGCCGAGGCCGAACGGGCGCTGGACGATTACCGGCTGCGGCGGGTCGCCGCCGCCGCGCAGGCGCTGGCCCCGCGATACGAGCGGGCCGGCGATACGCTGCGGGTGGATGCGATCTTCATCGTGCCGGGGCGTTGGCCCAGACACATGGAGGACGTGTGGCGGGGCTAACCTCCCCTCCCGGAAGTCCGGGAGGGAGTAATCAGCGCGCCGCCGTTTGCGTCACGCCCATCTCGGTCAGCAGCCGCTGCGCGCCGTCGACCTTGTCCATCGTCCACAGCATGAAGCGGCTGTCGACATGGATGGTGCGGTTGATCGACGGATCGTAGGACCAGTCGGCGATGACGCCGTCCAGCGTGCCGTCGAAAGCCAGCCCGACGAACTCACCGCGCGCGTTCAGCGTCGAGGAGCCGGAATTGCCGTTGGTGATATCGACCGTCGACATGAAGTCGACCGGCAGCGTGCCGAGCTCCGGCGCGACGTAGCGGCCGTAATCCTTGGCGCGGATCAGCTGGATCGCCTTGTCGGGCGCGTCGAACTCGCCCTTGCCGGTCTGCTTGGCGGCGAGGCCTTCGGCGGTGGTGAATGGTGTCCAGGCTTGCCCGTCGACGTTGCGGCCGGTCACCTTGCCGTAGGTGAAACGGAGTGAGCCGTTGGCGTCCGGGTAAACCGCCTTGCCGGTCGCCTCCGAAAACGCGAGCATGCCGCGCATGTAAGCCGAACGCGCCGCTTGGAGCTGGCCGGAGCGCTCCTTGGCAGCCCGCTCCCGTGCGATATCGGCCGGATACATGGCGACCGCGAGCTGGATGAACGGATCGGTCGACGCTTCGAACTCCGCCGGTGACGTGTCGAGCCAAGCGAGCCGATTCGCGGTGTCGCCGAGCTTCGTGTCGGCATAAAGCCGGTCCATGCCGATCTGGCCCAGCTTGGCCTCGAACGCCGCATCGCGCTTGGCGGCATTCACCTGGCGATATTCGCCAAGCGCCTGATCGAACAGCACACGATCGACCTTGGGCGCGTAACGCCGCTCGATCGCGGTCAGGCGCTGCTCGGTCGGCAGCCGGTCGCGATCCTGATACCCGGACTCACGCTGCGCGTCGGGCTTGGCCCGTTCCTTGGACCAGCGATACATGTTGCGCGCGGCACTCAGCAATTGCGCGCGCCCCAGGGTGCCCATCCGGACATTGTCGAGCGCGGCCTGATTGGCTTCGGTCACCAGCGCATCGAGCCGGGCGGGATCGTAATCGCGCGCACGCTTCGGGTCCGCCGCGATCCAGGCGCGATACTCGGCCTCCTGTGCGTCCTTGCGCGCGGCAAGCCCGATCCGGTCGGCGCCGGCCATCTCGCCGATATACTTCTTCTTGTAATTGTCGGACCCCTTGAGGATCGACGCATATTTGATGTTGGCATCCTCATCGCCCGCCACCGAGCGCACGATCAGGTCCGAGTAGTCGTTGAGCAGCTTTTGCTGGACCGGATACATGGTGTCGAAGTTGAACTTGGCTTCGGAAGCGGTGACCAATCGGCTGGTGGTGCCCGGAAAACCCGCCACCATCACGAAATCGCCGGCCTTGACGCCCTGTTGCGCGACCTTGAGGTGGGCTTTGGGGCGGTAAGGCACATTCTCCTTGGCGAACGGCACCGATGAGCCGTCCGGAGCGACATAGGCGCGGTAAAAGCCGAAATCGCCGGTGTGGCGCGGCCACATCCAATTGTCGGTCTCGCCGCCGAAATTGCCGATCCCGCCGGCCGGCGCATAGACCAAGCGCACGTCCTTGATCTCAAGCTGCTGCTGGAGGAAGTAGGTCGCGCCGCCATAATAAGCGCGCACGTCGCAACGGCGGCTCGGCTGCTTTTCGCAGGAGGCGATCAGCGCCTTGCGGTTGTTCTCCATCTGCTCGAAACGCGCTAAGCCCGACAGCCTGGCGGTCACGCCCTTGTTCATCTCGGCGGTGACTTCGCGCAGATCTTCGATGACATAGATGCGGCTGCCGGGCGCGGCCGGCAATTCGTCCGCCAGCGACGCGGCAAGGAAGCCGTCGGTGAGGTAATCCTGGCCCGGCTTGGAATTATACTGGATCGACCCATAAACGCAGTGATGATTGGTCGCGACCAAACCTTGCGGGCTGAGGAACGCCGCCGAGCAGCCGCCCAGCGACGCGATCGCGTTCCAGGGAGCGGCCTTGAGATTGCCGAGCGTCGCCGGATCGAGCTGGAGGCCCGCGGCGCGAAGCTCCTTGGCAATGCCCGGTGTCTGCCGCGGTAGCCACATGCCCTCTTCGGCGACTGCGGGAGCCGCGAGGCTGAGCAGCGCGCAGGACGACAAGGCGTAAGTTCTCAAGGTCATTCGGCATCCCTCTATTTTTGCAAGCGCGTCTAGCAGATCGGCACGGCCGCGCAACGGCGGCGCGACGTGACAATGCGTCGGGGTCCGCTTAAGCGGCCGTCGCTGAACCCAAAGTGAAAGTATCGATGTCGCTTCGCGTAGCCTTTCAAATGGACCCACTGGCGGGGATCAACATCGGCGGCGATTCCACCTTCGCGCTGATGTTGTCGGCGCAGGCGCGCGGGCATGAGCTGTTCGAATATCAGGCGGGCGACCTCACCTGGGACGGCGGCCGGCTCCACACGTTCGGCACACCGGTTACGGTTCGGCGCGAAGTCGGTAACCACTTTACCACCGACGAGCCCGTTCTGCTCGATCTCGGCCGCGATATGGACGTGGTCTGGATGCGGCAGGACCCGCCGTTCGACCTTGGCTACATAACGGCCACCCATCTGCTCGAACGCATCCAGAGCGAGACTCTGGTGGTCAACGATCCGGCGAACGTGCGCAACGCGCCCGAGAAGCTGCTGGTGCTCGATTATGCGCGCTTCATGCCCCCGACGATGATCACCCGCTCGCTGGGCGCCGCCCGCCAGTTCCTGGCCCAGCACCGCGAAATCGTAATCAAGCCGCTGCACGGCAATGGCGGCAAGGCGATTTTCAAAGTGGGAGCCGACGGCGCCAACCTGTCGGCGCTGATCGAAGTGTTCAACACCACCTGGCCCGAGCCGCACATGATCCAGGCTTTCCTTCCCGAGGTGGCGCGAGGCGACAAGCGCATCGTGCTGGTGGATGGCGAAGTGGCGGGCGCGATCAACCGGGTGCCGGGCGAAGGCGAAATCCGCTCCAACCTCGCCACGGGCGGCTCCGCGCAGAAAACGGAGCTGACCGACACGGAGCAAGAGATTTGCGCCGCGCTCGGCCCGGACCTCAAGGCGCGCGGGCTCGTTTTCGTCGGCATCGACGTGATCGGCGGCAAGTGGCTGACCGAAATCAACGTGACATCCCCCACCGGCATCGTGGCGATCGACCGGTTCAACGGAACGGACACGGCCGGCCGGATCTGGGACGTGGTCGAGGGGAAATTGCCGTGAGGGTGGCACACGCTTGTCCGTGCTCCTGGGAAGGCAGGAGCCCAGCCCGGCGCCCGTTATGGGCTCCTGCCTTCGCAGGAGCACGATATCATGGCTGATTGGGTCATCCGCCTTATCGAGCAGACTGGCTATGTCGGCGTGTTCCTGCTCATGTTCCTGGAAACGGTGTTCCCGCCGATCCCGTCCGAGGTGATCATGCCGATTGCCGGGCTCGGCGCCGCGCGGGGCCAAATGTCGCTGTGGGGCGTCATCCTCAGCGGAACCGCCGGCGCCATGTTCGGCAACTTCTTCTGGTATCTGCTCGCCCGCGTCATCGGCGTCGAGCGGTTCCACCCGTTCATCAACAAGCACGGACGTTGGCTGACGCTCGACTGGTATGACGTCGAAAAGGCCGAAAAGCTGTTCGGCAAGCACGGCTCCTGGGTGGTCGGCATCGGCCGCATGCTGCCGACCGTGCGCTCGGTGGTGTCGATCCCCGCCGGCCTGCTCCACATGCGGCTGAAAAGCTTCCTGATCTGGTCGACGATCGGCACCGCAGGCTGGAGCTCTGCCCTCGCCGTTGCGGGTTACGTGCTCGGTCGGCAGTTCGGTGACATCGAGAAAGTGGTCGGCCCGTTGTCGATGGCGGTAATCGCGGCGATCGTCCTTGCCTACGTCTATCGCCAGGTCACCTGGCGAAAGCGGCATCCCAAATCGTAACTGTCGTTGCGAGGAGCGGAGCGACGAAGCCATCCAGCGGTGCGGCGGTCGTATGGATTGCTTCGCCTGCGGCTCGCAAACGACGGATGTTTAGAGTTGATCAAGCGCGCGGGTGGGCGTTGCGATACACATCCATCAAGTGCGCGGTGTCAACGGCGGTGTAGATTTGCGTCGAGGACAGGCTTGCATGTCCGAGCAGTTCCTGAAGCGAGCGCAGGTCGGCGCCGCGCCCCAGCAAATGCGTCGCGAAACTATGGCGCAGCGCATGCGGCGTGGTCCGCCCGGACAGGCCAAGCCGCACGCGCGCGCCGCGGACCGCGCGTCGGATCATCTCCGCGTTCAAAGGCCGGCCTCGCGCGCCTCGGAACAACAGCTCATTCGCTGACGCCGGATACGGGCAAAGCGCGACATATCGCTCGACCGCGTCGCGAACCGGCTGGAGCAGCGGCACCACGCGGGTCTTGTTGCGCTTGCCGGTGACCTGGATGGTCTGGCCGAGCGGCAGCGCGGCCCCGGTCAGGCCGAGCGCTTCGGCGATGCGCAGCCCGCTCCCGTATAGCAGCAGCAGCACCGCGTAATCGCGGGCGGCGATCCATTCCTCGCGGGCATCGTCCGCGACATCCTCCGCCAGCGCGATCACCTCGCCCGGCGCGATCGGGCGGGGTACGCCGCGCGGCTTCTTGGGACCTTTGACCCTGGGCAAGGCGGCGCTGCGCCGGTCCTGGGCGGCGACAAAGGCGAGGAAGCCTCGCACCGCCGAAAGCTCGCGCGCGGCCGAACTGTTGCCGAGACCCTCTGAGCGCCGGACGGCGAGATAGGCGCGAAGATCGGAAGCCTTGAGCTGGCCGAGCAGGGCGCCATCCACCCGCTCGCCGAAATGGCCGCCGATGAACTGGATCAGCCGATGTGCGGTGGCGCGGTAGGCGCGGACGGTGTGAACCGAGCGCCGCCGATCATGGGCGAGATGATCGCCCCAGCGCGCCGCCAATATGCGCGCGGGGTGATCGCTCAGGGGATCAGCCACCGGCCCATGCAGCGCGTCAGCACGCGGCCGAGGAAGACCAGCAGTTCGGAGCCGTGGCGAGTCTCGAACCCCTGCTCGCCGCGCTGGCCGAGCGCCAGCAGGCCGCTTGGCAGCGGCGCTTCGCTGTCGAGCCGGATCAGCGCCTCCGCGCGGATCAGAGTGCAAGCCGGGCCGAACAGCGGATGCCCGCGCTCCACTCCGCGCAATACGACACCTTCGAACTCCGCGACCAAGCGCTGGAGCACTTGCGGTTCGACCGGCCTCAATCCGGAGGCGTCGGCAATTAAGCCCCGGCCGCCGGCCCAGAGCGCCACCGCAACCGCGTCGAGCCCCAAGATCTGCGGCCATTCCTGCGTCACGATATGGATCAGGTGGTCGAGCCCCTCCGATTCGACGGCGGCGAGCACGGCCTCGTGGATCGACGACACCGCGCCCGAATGGCCCCGCGCGAACGCGATCAGGTCCTGATTGGCTTCCTCCGCCGCCGCGCATCGCGCGCGAAGGCTGGCCACCGCCCGCTCCTCGAAGTTGATCACCGTCCCCATGAAGGCAAAGCTAACCCGGAACTGGTTAAGATGCTATGCACCAATGATCCTCCCGTTCGAGGGGGGTGGCTCGCGAAGCCAGACGGAGAGGTGTCAGCGGTCGAGCTATTCTCTCAGACGCTGATACCCCACCACCATCCGCTTTCAGGGGAGGATCTTTACCCGATCTTCTGCCCGGTCTTGGCCCAATCGGAGGCGAAGGAATCAAGTCCGCGGTCGGTCAGCGGATGCTTGAACAGCTGGCGGATCACGGCCGGCGGGGCGGTGATCACGTCGGCGCCGATCTTCGCGGATTGCAGGACGTGCACCGGATGCCGAATGCTCGCGACCAGGATCTGCGTCGTGAAATCGTAATTGTCGTAGATGATCCGAATGTCCGAGATGATCTCCATCCCGTCGAAGCCGATATCGTCATGCCGCCCGACGAACGGCGAGATGAAGGTCGCGCCCGCCTTGGCGGCCAGCAGCGCCTGGTTGGCGGTGAAGCAGAGAGTGACGTTGACCATCGTCCCGTCGCCGGTCAGCTGGCGGCAGGCCTTGAGCCCGTCGAGCGTCAGCGGCACCTTGACCGCGATGTTGTCGGCGATCTTGCGCAGGATTTCAGCCTCGCGCATCATCTCGGCATGATCGCTCGCCACCACTTCGGCCGACACCGGACCGGGCACCAGCGCTGCGATTTCGCGCACCACCTCCAGGAAGTCGCGGCCGGATTTGTGGATCAGGGATGGGTTGGTGGTGACGCCGTCGAGCAGGCCGGTTTCGGCCAGTTCCCGGATGTCGCCGATGTCGGCCGTGTCGACGAAGAACTTCATGCGCTGGGCCTCGCTGATTGCAATTGGCCGTCCGGTTAGCCCACAGGACCGCGCGAGGCCATGTGCTTTGCGGCGGATGCGGAGGGAGCCTTGTTGATCACGATCGACGCGCCGGCCTTTCGCGAGGCGCTGCCCGATGGCGGCCGTTTACTGGGGCTCGATGTCGGCACCAAGACGATCGGGGTGGCATTGTGCGATGCCGGCTGGTCGTTCGCGTCCCCGGCGGAGCTGATCCGGCGCGCCAAGTTCAGCGCCGATCTCGAGAAGCTGCGCACCCTCGTTACCGCCCAGCGGGCCGCCGGGATCATCGTCGGCTTGCCGCTCAATCTGGACGGCACCGATTCGCCACGCACCCAATCCGTACGGGCATTCGCGCGCAACCTGGCGCCGCTCGATCGGCCGGTCCTGCTCTGGGATGAGCGCTGGTCCACCCAGGCGGTCACGCGCAGCCTGATCGAAGCCGACGCCAGCCGCGCCCGCCGCGCGGAGCTGGTCGACAAGATGGCGGCCGCCTACATCCTGCAAGGGGCGATCGACGCCTTGACGATGGGGTGAATGGGATTAGCGTTCCGACTCGGGTTCCACGGGGGAGGACATATGCGCACCGCACGTCACGCCATCATGCTTGCCGGGCTCAGCCTTATCGCGGTGGGAGGCGCCACGGCGATCGCCGCCCAGCCGGTGCGGACGCAAGCCGCGCAGCCGATGCGCTATAGCGCCAAGCAATTCTTCGACACGACCAGCTACAGCCTCGGCGAGCGGCTCGGCCATGTGTTCTCGCGCGACGGCAAATGGATTCTGATCAGCAGCGACCAATCGGGCGTGTTCAACGTCTACCGCATGCCGGTCGGCGGTGGCGCGGCCGAGCCGCTGACCCGCTCAACGGACAATGCAACCTTCGCCGCCAGCTTCTTCCCCGATGACGATCGCATCCTGTTCATCGCCGACAAGGGCGGCAACGAGATCGAGCATGTCTATGTCCGCGAGCGCGACGGCCAGGTGCGCGACCTGACTCCGGGCGACAAGGTCAAGGCGGATTTCCTCGGCTGGAGCCCCAACGGGAAGAGCTTCCGCGTGACCAGCAACGAGCGCAATCCGGAGATGTTCGACATCTACGAATATGACGCAGCAACTTACGCTCGCAAGCTACTGTTCGAGAACCGGGGCTATACGATCGGCGCCTTGTCCCGCGACGGTCGCAAGGTCGCCCTGGTCAAGGAGCGCACCAGCGCGGACAGCAACATCTATCTGGCCGATCTGTCGGCAACCGGGGTAGAGCCGAAGCTCATCACGCCGCATCAGGGCAATGTCAGCTACAGGGTCGCCGAGTTCACGCCAGACGGAAACGCGCTCGCCTATATGAGCGACGAAGCGGGCGAGTTCGCGCAAGCGCTGAGCTACGATCTGGCGAGCGGAGCCCGGGCGCCTCTCGTGAAGGCCGACTGGGACGTGTCGAGCTATGTTCACTCGCCGTCCGGCCGCTACCGCGTGCATGCACTAAACGCGGACGGCTCGACGAAAATGACGATCAGCGACCGGGGCGGCAAGGCGGTACAGCTGACCGGCATTCCGGACGGCGATCTCAACAACGTCCGCTTCAACCGCGACGAGAGCGCGATCGCGTTCACCGTCGCGTCCGACACATCGCCCAGCGACATCTACCTGGCGGACCTGCGCGACGGCAAGGCGCGGCGGCTGACCAAGGCGCTCAACCCGGCGATCGACGAGAAAAGCCTGGTCGAGGCACGGGTCGCCCGGTTCAAGAGCTATGACGGGGTCGAGGTGCCGGGCATTCTCTACCAGCCCCAAGGTGCCAGCGCGGCGAACCCGGCTCCCGCGATCGTGTGGGTGCACGGCGGCCCGGGCGGGCAAAGCCGGCGCGGCTATTCCGCGGCGATCCAACATTTGGTCAACCATGGTTTCGCGGTTTACGCGATCAACAACCGCGGCTCGTCCGGCTACGGCAAGACCTTCTTCCACATGGACGATAAACGGCATGGCGACGTCGATCTCAAGGATGTCGTCGCGTCCAAGGCCTACCTGCAGTCGCTGCCCTGGGTGTCCAAGGATAAGATCGCGATCATGGGCGGTTCCTATGGCGGCTACATGGTCGCGGCAGCGCTCGCCTTTCAGCCGCAGGTGTTCGATGCCGGCGTGAACATCTTCGGCGTGACCAATTGGACGCGCACACTAAACTCGATCCCGCCCTGGTGGGCAGCGGAGAAGGATGCGCTGTTCGACGAAATGGGCGATCCCGCCAAGGATGCCGAGCGGCATCGGGCGATCTCGCCGCTATTCCACGCCAAGAACATCGTCAAGCCGCTGCTGGTCGTGCAGGGCAAGAACGATCCGCGCGTGCTGCAAGTGGAAAGCGACGAGCTGGTCGCGGCGGTCAAGGCGAACGGGGTGCCGGTCGAGTATCTGGTGTTCCCGGACGAAGGCCATGGCTTCCTCCGCAAGGCCAACCGGATTTCGGCATCGGAAGCTTATCTCAAATTCCTCGATACGCACCTGCGATGAGCGATTCCTCTCCCTGCGGGGAGAGGGAGGGAGCCGCGAAGCGGCGGAAGGGTGAGGGCGTGTCATCGCTGAAATTCCGCCCCCCCTCACCCTCCCAAGCCTGCGGCTTGGGCCTCGCCCTCTCCCCTTCAGGGAGAGGGGTCGAGCAATGATATTCCCGCACCCGCATCTCCTCGGCATCGATGGCCTGACAGCCGCCGACATCCTCCTGCTCCTCGACGAGGCGGAAGGGTGGGTTGCGTTCAATCGGGGCGCGCGCAAGCAGGACACGCGCCTGGCCGGGCTGACGCAGTTCAACCTGTTCTTCGAGAACAGCACCCGGACCCTGTTCTCCTTCGAAGTGGCTGGGAAGCGGCTCGGGGCGCAGGTCGCGAACTTCCATCCCGGCGCGTCCAGCGTCCACAAGGGCGAAAGCCTGATCGACACGGCGCTGACGCTCAATGCGATGCGGCCGGACATCATGGTGATCCGCCACGGCGAGACCGGGGCGGCCGCGGCCGTTGCGGCTGCGGTGAATTGCCCGGTGATCAATGCCGGGGACGGCACCGGCGAGCACCCGACCCAGGCGCTGCTCGACGCACTCGCGATCCGGCGCAGGCTCGGCCGGATCGAAGGCCTGACCGTCGCGATCTGCGGCGACATCCGTCACAGCCGGGTCGCCGCCTCCAACCGGCGTTCATTGCCTCTGCTCGGCGCGACGGTTCGACTGGTCGGGCCCCCTGCCCTGCTCCCGCCCGCCGATCAGCTGGAGGGTCTCACCGCGACCTTCGACATGGACGAAGGCATCGCCGGCGCGGACGTGGTAATGATGCTGCGCATTCAGCGCGAGCGGATGGACGTGGCGCTGGCCGGCGGTCTCGACGACTTCCACACCGCCTATGGCCTGACCCGTGAGCGGCTCGACCGGGTCGCGCCGAACGCGCTGGTCATGCATCCCGGCCCGATGAACCGGGGTGTGGAGATCGAGGGCGCGCTCGCCGACGATCCGTCCCGCTCGGCGATCCTCGATCAGGTGGAGCTTGGCGTGGCGGTGCGGATGGCCTGCCTCGACCTGCTCACCCGCGAACGCCGCCGCAGCTGAGGCTCAGCCGCGCCGCACCCGCCGCATCGCATATTGCAGCGGCGCATCGCCGGCGACCGCCCGCACGAAGCAGGCACCGCCCTGGGCGCGGATCGTCTGACACGCGCGGGCAGCCTGCGCCGGCGCGTCGAACGGCGCGATCGAAAGGCGATAAAAGGTGCCGCGGCCCGGCAGGTTGACGGTGGTGGTCAGCGGCTGCTTGTTGCCGACCGCGAGCCGGCGGGTCGCCTGGCCCCAGGCGAGATTGGCCTGGTTGAGGTTACGAAAGGCGCCGATCTGCACGACGAAGCGCCCGGTGCGCTCCGATGACGGCGCCGACTGTCTGACGACACGAGCCGGCTTGAAAGCGGGCAACGGCGCGGTCTGCAGCAATGCCTTGAGCAAGACCGGGCTGGGCTTGACCAGCGCTTCGGCCGCAGCCGCCAGTTGCACGGCGTCGCCCACATTGGCGAGCGGCGTGCTTGCCGGGGCGGCCGAGGCGTCCGCGACAGCCACGGGAGCGGACGCGACGACCGGAACGACCGGCGCCTCCGGAACCGCTTCGGCGAGGGCGACCGGCGTTTGTTCGGCCGTCGAAAGCGCCAGGCGCTCGGGCCGGCCGGCGTCGGCAATCGGGTTGACGCCGAGCAGAGCCGCGACTTGCGAATAGCTGTTGGCGGGGTTGGCCAGGCTCGCCCAATGTTCGAGGCGCTGCGGAAGCTCGGCCGGAGACACGTCCTGAGCGGCGGTCGCCCGAGCCTTCTGCCAATCTCCGGCCAACGCATAAACAAGCGCCAAATTCTGCCGCACGCGACCGGTCGCCCCCGGCGCGCTCGCCGCGCCTTCCAGCAATGCGCGGCCGCGCTCGTGCTGCCCGGCCAGCGCGAAAGCGAGGCCGAGATCGCCCGGCGCAGCGCTGCCGTCCAATTTGTCCAGCTCGGCGATCGCAAGCCCCGTCTTGCCTTGCGCGACCAAGGTCAGCGCGAGGCTCAGCGACCCGCGCACATTACCCGGATCGAGCGCGACCACGTCCGCGAAGCTCGACTCCGCCGAAGCGAAGCGGCCGTTCTTGAGATACAGATCGGCGAGCAGCATGCGGTAGCCGACATCGCGCGGCGTTGCTTCCACCGCCCGTTCCGCCAGGGCCAAAGCCGCGCCGAGCTTACCGGCGGCGACGGCCTTTTGCGCCTGTTCGTATAACCGAGTGGCGTCCTTCTCGGCCTCCGGAGTCGCGCTGGCGAGGCTTGCCGGACGATAATGCTGCGTGGCCGGCGTACAGCCGATCGCAAGCGCGCTCAGCGCCACGCTGCAGGCGGCGAGCTTTGGCACATTGTGGTTCATCCGAGGATCCTTCCGTTCAGCCGCGCTTGCCCGCGGAGGCCGGCAGGTGATGGGTCACCGCCTCCAGCTCCGGCAGGGTATCCAGAAATCGGTCGAGCGCTTCGGTGACCAGCAGCTGGGCCGAACGGTGCGTGACCGCACAGGCCAGGCGGAGGCGAAGATGACGCTCCGCCTCCAGCCGCAGCGTGAACGCCGCCTTTGGCTTGGAGCCCGGCGCGCGGCGCGGCGTCGGCAGTGCGAGCACCTTGCCTCCCGAAGGACGGGGCGCCGGCTCGATCGACAGCACGGACGCCGGCACTTCCGGAGCCTCGGCTTGGACCTGCGGTTCGGCGAAGCTTTCCTCGATCGTGCGCTGCTGTTCCACGACGGGAGACGGCACCGGTTCGATCGACGGGGCGGGCGCGTTGCCGCGCGGCGCCGGCGTCAGCGCGGCTATCGAGCTTGGCACATGTTCGGGACGATCGTCGTCGGCTTGCCCGAAGGCCGCCGGGTTCGACTGGCCACCCATGTCGTTCCAGCCGAGATCCTCGAGACCCATGCCCTGACCCCAGCCCTGCGGGCGCATGGCCGGCTTGGCCGATCCCTTGCGGGCCAGCAGGGTGGAGGACAAGGAGGCGAAGCTTTTCAGTTCAGCCATCGGATCGGCCCTCCTTACTGGCCGACCACGCGGCGGCCGAAGCCGCCCGCGGTTCTGGGCGTTGATGCGGCCTGCGGGCCGCCGGGCGCGGAAAACACGGTGCGGCGGAAGTTCTTCTCGAGCCTGTCGGAGATATATTCCCACAGCTCGACCACTTCCTTGGCCGATTTGCCCTTGGGATCGACTTCCATCACCGTGCGGCCGTCGATCATCGACGCCGCGAAGTCGGTGCGGTGGTGGAGCGTCACCGGAGCGACGGTGCCGTGCTGCGACAGGGCGACTGCGGCTTCGTAGGTGATCTTGGCCTTGGGCGTCGCCGCGTTGACGACGAAGATCAGCGGCTTGCCGGCCCGTTCGCACAGATCGACGGTGGCGCCGACGGCGCGAAGATCGTGCGGGGATGGCCGGGTCGGGATGACGATCAGCTCGGCCACCTGGATGACGCTTTGGATCGCCATGGTGATGGCCGGCGGCGTGTCGATCACGGCCAGTTTGAAGCCCTGCTGGCGCAAGGCCTCCAGATCGGCGGACAAGCGCGCCACGGTGGTTTGCGCAAAGGCGGGCATTTCCGCTTCGCGCTCGTTCCACCAATCGGCGAGGGAGCCTTGCGGGTCGATATCGATCAGGCAGACCGGACCATGACCGGCGCGTTGCGCCTGCACGGCCAAATGGCCGGACAGAGTGGTCTTGCCCGACCCTCCTTTTTGAGATGACAGTGCCAGAACGCGCATGATTTCCCCTCGGGCTTTCAGTCCTTCGGATCAGCCAATGCGGGCAAGGCTGCTAAAATGCGGTTAACATCGCGGGACATATCGAAGCGGATCGCGGATCGGGGTGGTGAACCGGCCTGTAACCGCCAATAAGCAGGCATTAACCATTGCCGATTATTCACTCCTCCATCTCGAAGATGTTTGGGGGACGACCATGACCAACAATGCGCGCCACACGCTCGCAGCTTTTGCAATCGCGACGGCCCTCGCGGCGGCGCCCGCCTTGGCGGACGTGAAGGCCGGCGTGGAGGCCTGGGAAGCGGGCCGTTACGAGGCCGCGATCAAGGAATGGCGCGCGCTCGCCGATCGCGGCGATGCCGACGCGCAGTTCAACATGGGCCAGGCCTATCGCCTGGGCCGCGGCGTCCCCGCCGATCTCAAGATCGCCCAAAGCTGGTTCGAAAAGGCGGCCGCGCAGGGCCACCAGGACGCGCAGGCCAATGCCGGCCTGCTGCTGTTCCAGAACGGCAACCGGCCCGCCGCGCTGCCCTGGCTACGCAAGGCCGCGGAGCGCGGGGAAGCGCGGTCGCAATATGTGCTGGGCACCACCCTGTTCAACGGCGATGTCGCCGGCAAGGATTGGCCACGCGCTTACGCCTATATGAGCCGCGCGGCCGCGCAAGGACTGCCGCAGGCCAAGACCAGCCTGGCCCAGATGGAGCAGTTCGTGTCCGCCGAGGACCGCCAGAAGGGCAATCTGATCGCCGCCCAGCTCGCCAAAGGCGCAAGCGGCGGAGCGGCGGCGAGCGAGTCGCGTCCGGTGCGGATCGCCGGCCAGGTTCAGGCCCGCCCCGGCAAGACGAATCTCTTCCCCGACAACCCGATCGCGCCGACCGCGAAGGGCGACGCGCCCGGGGACAAGTCGGCCGCGGCCGCCGCTCAGGCAGTCAGGCTCGCCAGCCGGACGCCCCAGGCCGAGCCGGCCCCCGTGGCGGTCGGCGGACGCTGGCGCGTGCAGCTTGGCGCTTATAACAGCCCCGGCGCCGCCCGCGCGCAATGGTCCAGCCTTTCACGCCGGGTCGGTGCGCTGGGCGGATTGCAAGCGAGCTATGAGCCGGCCGGCGCCTTTACCCGGCTTCGCGTCGGCCCCCTCGCCAGCCGCGCCGCCGCCGATCGGGTCTGCGCCGCCGCCAAGGGCGCCGGGCAGGCCTGCTTCACCGTCGCGCCCTGACCGGGGCTGACGCTGTGATCATAGTTTCTTAGCCGTTCCGCTTAACGCCGCCTTTGCCCACGCGCTTTACCGTTGGCGCGAACCAGGGGAGCGGAAGATGGCGGAACGGCGCGGATATCGGGGAAAGATCGACATGGCGACACGCTGGCGGCGGCGCACGATGTGCGTGCTGATCACCGATCTCCCCTGCCCCGCCACCTTGCGGGACGTGTCCGGAATCGGCGCGTTTGTCGAAACCAATGTTCGTCCGGCGCTCGGGGCGGGCGTCGAGCTCCACCATCCGGAGGCCGGCGCGATTGCCGGCACGGTGCGATCGCTTGCTCCGGACGGGATCGCGATCGGCTTCGATTGCGGCGAGCACAGCGTCGCCTTTGCGCTCGCCGCGATTACCGCCGACATGAGCCGCCCAGCGGCCTAGGCTCTGTACTCAATCGGCTTGCGATGTGTGAGATCTGCTGATTCAAGTCTTCTGCTTGGAGCGGAGGCGTTGATGGCGAGGCAGCTGACCTGGTTGAGCGATGCGGAATGGGCTCGGATTGAGCCGTTGCTTCCGCG
>DASVSZ010000030.1:0-71237 GCA_036387855.1 Allosphingosinicella sp.
TGAGCATCAGCACCTTGTAAGGCGACGGGCTTTTCGTGCGGGTGCGCGTGCGGGTGGCGACGCCGAGGCCGCTGCCGCCCTCGTCATCCTTGCGGTCCCCGGCGGCCGTGATTGGCGGATCAGTGGTGAACATGGCAGCGCCTGAATATGATAGTCGCTCCGCTCGCGGCAAGAGTGCGGCGTGATTACCGGAAGAGATCGGCGCCGTTCGACGGAAGCGATCCCGTGGCCGATCCGGACGCGGTGCGCAACCTTGCCCGCGACAAAGCCCGGTTGCCAATCGATGCGGGGAGCCGCCAAGGGAGAGGGATGACCGAGAATCGTTCATCCCCGACGCGTTCGGCGGCGCCGCCGGCGCATGCGCGCGCCCTGCTCCGGGCGCGAACGGCGGACGCGCACGAGCGCGTGGATGCGTCCTTTTCCGGTTTCGACCTCGGTGATCGCACGGGCTACTCAGCGTTCCTGCAGGCGCAGGCGATGGCTTACCTGCCGGTCGAAGCGGCGCTCGATCGATCCGGGGCGGGCGACCTGCTCGCCGACTGGCCGGCGCGTCGCCGCGCGCACCTGCTGGAAGCCGATCTGGCCGCGCTGGCGACGCCACTGCCTCCGCTGCTGGCCGCGCCCGCGCTCGAGGCGCTGCCCAGGCTGCTTGGCGCACTTTATGTGATCGAGGGCTCCCGGCTGGGCGGCGCGATGCTGAAGCGACTCGTAGCACCCGAACTGCCCACCTCCTTCCTCTCGCACCCGCTGCCCGGCGGATGGAGGAAGTTGCTGGAACTGGTTGACGAAAGGCTCGCGCAGCCCGAAGCGGCGGCAGGAGCCATCCAGGCCGCTCGCGAGACATTCTCCTTGTTCGAGCGGGCCGCAAGTCTGTGCAAGGAACGCCCCGCCTCGTGACCGACACGATCCAAGCCGTCGATCTGACCAATTGCGACCGCGAACCGATCCATGCGCTAGGCGAAATCCAGCCGATCGGGTTCCTGCTGGTCCTGTCTTCCGATTGGTTCGTGCAGCGGGCCTCGGCCAATGTCGACCAGTATCTCGGACAGCCGGTCGAGGATCTGATCGGCAAGCGGCTTGCCGACGTGCTTCCCGCCAGGGCGATCCACGACCTGAGGAACCGCGTGTCGATGCTGCGCGGCACCGATGCGGTCGAGCGGCTTTTCGGCTGCCGCCTCCTCGATGAGACCAAGCCGTTCAGCATCGGGCTCCACCTATCGGGCGGGCAGATCGTCTTGGAAGCGGAGCCCGAGACGGAAGAGCATGGCGATGTGACCGGCACCGTCCGTTCGATGATCACCCGGCTCGACCAGACCCGCGACCTGCCGGCCTTCTTCACCGAAGGCGCCCGGCAGGTGCGGGCGCTGACCGGGTTCGACCGGGTGATGGTGTATCGCTTCGCCACGGATGGATCGGGCGAAGTCGTGGCCGAAATGTGCAAGCCGGGAATCGGCACGTTCAAGGGACTTCGCTACCCCGCCAGCGACATCCCGGCGCAGGCGCGGGAACTATACAAGCGCAACCTGCTGCGCGTGATCACGGACGTGAACGCGGTGCCGGTGCCGATCGTGCCGGAGCGCGACGAGAATGGCCAGCCGCTCGACCTGTCGCTGTCCCTGTTGCGATCGGTGTCGCGCATCCATATCGAATATCTGAAGAATATGGGTGTCGGTGCGTCCATGTCGATCTCGATCCTGGTCGACGGCAAATTATGGGGCCTGTTCGCCTGCCACCATTATTCGCCGCGCTGCCCGAGCTTCGAGCGGCGATCGGTGTGCGAATTGTTCGCGCAGATGTTCGCGATGCGGCTGGAAAGCCGGGAGCGCAAGGAAACGGTGGAGTTCGAGCGCCGCGCCCGCGACATTTCCGATCAATTGCTGAGCGCGGTCGCGTCCGACGAGACCTTGCTGCGCGATCCCGATTGGCTGGGAGACATTCTGACCCACGTAATCGCCGCGGATGGCGTTGGCGTGTGGATCAACGGCCAGCATGCCTTTTCCGGCATCACCCCGACCACCGACGCGTTCGCCAGGATCGTCCGCGCGCTTAACGGCACGGCGGCGGGCCGGGTGTTCGCAACCGACCGGATCGCGTCGATCGTTCCGGGTGCCGAGGATTATGCCGCGACATCCGCCGGGATGCTGGCGATTCCGATCTCCCGGTCGCCGCGCGACTATGTTGTTCTGTTCCGCGGCGAGCTGGTGCGATCGGTGCGCTGGGCGGGCGACCCGCACAAGCCGGTCGAATATGGGCCCAATGGCCCCCGCCTGTCCCCGCGCGAAAGCTTCGCCGAGTGGAAGGAACTGGTGGAGGGCCGCTCGCGCCCGTTCACCGCGTCCGAATTGCGGGTTGCCGAGACGCTGCGCGCGACCTTGATCGAAGTGGTGCTACGCCTCGCCGACGAAGCCTCGAACGAGCGCCAGCAGGCCAACAAGCGCCAGGAACTGCTGATCGCCGAGCTCAACCACCGGGTCCGCAACATCCTGGGCGTGATCCGCGGCCTGATCCGCCAGTCCAAGATCAGCTCCGACAGTATCGACGATTTCGTGCACCTGGTCGATGGCCGCGTCCACGCGCTCGCCCGCGCCCACAACCAGATCACCGACGACCATTGGGGCCCGGCGCCGATCAACGCGCTGATTGAGGCGGAAGTGGCGGCGTTCAACGGCGAAGGACGAGAGCGGGTGATCACGGACGGGGCGCCGATCCTGCTCAATCCGCAGGCTTATTCATCGATGGCGCTGGTCATCCACGAACTCGTGACCAATTCGGCGAAGTATGGCAGCCTGTTCGGCTCGGGCGATGTCAGGATCGACTGGGCCCGGAACGAAGCCGGCGATCTGGTCGTGGACTGGCGGGAGAGCGGCGGCCCGCCGGTTCGCGCACCTTTGCGGAAGGGCTTCGGCAGTACGATCATCGACCGCTCGGTCCCTTACGATCTCGGCGGAACCGCGAGCATCGAATTCCCGCCCGAGGGCGT
The DNA here is from genome assembly GCA_036387855.1 of Allosphingosinicella sp. Classification (GTDB taxonomy): domain Bacteria; phylum Pseudomonadota; class Alphaproteobacteria; order Sphingomonadales; family Sphingomonadaceae; genus Allosphingosinicella. Next base: position 2,981 of record DASVSZ010000030.1, read on the forward strand.
GCGGGCCAGCTTCCGCATCCCTGCCCGGCATGTTTCCGAGCCGACTGATTATCGCGGGCCCGTGATCAAGTTTCCGCGTCCCGCGATCGGCCACCCGGTCGCGATCCCGCAGCAGATCCTCGCGGAAGAGACGATCCTGCTGGTCGAGGACAGCCTGATCATCGCGCTCGATGCCGAGGACATCCTGACCCGGCTCGGCGCGCGCGACGTGCTGACCGCGGCGAGCGTGGAAGCGGCAATCGAGACGATCGAGACCGGCAAGCCGACGGTGGCCATGCTCGACATCAATCTGGGCGATCATCTGAGCTTCGCGATCGCCGATCGGTTGCTCGAGCTCGATATCCCGTTCCTGTTCGCGACCGGATATGGCGAACAAGCGCAATTGCCGGATCAGCACATCGCCAGAACGGTGGTGCAAAAGCCCTACACGCTGGAAAACGTCGCGCGCGCCCTGGATGAGCTGCTTCAGACATCCGGATCGGGCAGTGCCGACGTGCCGCAGGCGATGAGCGCCGAGTAGCGGAGCAGGTCGCCTGCCCGCCGGATTGCTGGTGACCCCTACGGGAATCGAACCCGTGTTTCAGCCGTGAAAGGGCCGCGTCCTAACCGCTAGACGAAGGGGCCGGCTAGCCAGCCGCACTTACGAAAGGCTTCCGGGAGGGTCAAGCCGGCTCAGTCCGCCCAGGCGGCGTCTTCCAAGTGGAGTTCGGCGGCCGGGCGATCGCCCCAATCGTCGCGCTTGATGCGGCCGGCGACCCACAATTTGCGGTGCGCGGGCGCGCTCAGCATCGCCTCCCCGAGCGCGCTGTCGGCCATGCGAAATGCGATGGTCTTGATCCGCCGGCCATCGTCGCCGGCGACGACCACGCGCAAATGGCCGTTGCCGACGATATCGGCCTTGACCACCCGAACGGGGCCGGCCGCGATCCGGGGGGCGGGCCAGCCGGCACCGTAAGGGCCGCCGGCGTCGAGCGCGTCGCACAAGTCCGGGCAGACACCGCCGGGCGCGAGCACCGCATCGAGCAGCAGGGCCTGGCCGCTCCGGCCGCGCGCGACATCGGCGGCAAGCCGCTCTTCCAGGAAATCGGAAAGCGTCTCGATCATGTCCCGCTCGACGGTCAGGCCGGCGGCCATGGCATGGCCGCCCCCCGCGACCAGCAATCCGCTTTCCTTCGCGGCGAGCACGGCGGCGCCCAGGTCTACGCCGGAGATGGAGCGGCCCGAGCCCTTGCCGAGCCCGTCCTCGCCGATCGCTACCACGATCGCGGGCCGGCCGAGCTTTTCCTTGAGGCGGCCGGCGACGATCCCGATCACGCCGGGGTGCCAGCCCTCTCCGCTGACCAATGCGATCGCGCGATTGCCTTGAGCGGAGCACAGGCCTTGCGCGGCTTCGCTGACCAATGTCTCGATCGCGCGCCGTTCCTCATTGTGCCGCTCGAGCTCGGCCGCGATCGCCTCGGCCTCGCCCGGATATTCGGTGGTGAGCAGCCGCACGCCGAGGTCCGAAGCGCCCACGCGGCCGCCGGCGTTGATCCGGGGTCCAAGCGCGAAGCCCAGGTCCGCGCAGGTCGGCGCGCGGGTGAGGCGGGCGGCATCGATCAGAGCGGACAGGCCGACATTGCGGCGCGCGGCCATGACCTTGAGCCCCTGCGTCACGAACGCGCGGTTGAGGCCGCGCAGCTGCGCGACATCGGCGACGGTGCCAAGCGCGACCAGATCAAGCAGATCCACAAGGCGCGGCTCCGGCCGGTTCGCAAAAAATCCGCGTGCGCGAAGGGTGCGGATCAAGGCGGCGCCGAGCAGGAAGCAGACGCCGACCGCGGCGAGATGGCCGTGTGCGGCCGCCTGGTCGCACTCGTCGAGCCGGTTTGGATTGACCAGGGCAAGGGCGGCCGGGAGCGCCGCCGCGCATTTGTGGTGATCGACGACCAGTACGTCGACCCCCGCCGCCTTGGCCATTTCCAGCGCCTCGAACGCCTGCGCGCCGCAATCCACAGTGACGATCAGGCTCGCCCCGCCCCGCGCGATCCGGACGAGCGCCTCGCCGGAGGGGCCATAGCCTTCCATCAGCCGGTCCGGGATATAGGCGCGCGGATCGCAGCCGAGATCGCGCAGGAGCCGGACCATCAGCGCGGCCGAAGTGGCGCCATCCACGTCATAATCGCCGAAGATGGTCACGTTTTCGCGCGCTTCGACCGCATCGGCGAGCCGCTCGGCCGAGCGATCCATGTCCCGGAACAGCGACGGATCGGGCATGAAGCCGCGGATGGTGGGCGCGCGGTGGCGCTCCAGTTCCTCGCGGATCACGCCACGCGCGAGCAGCAGCTGATCGACCAGATCGTCGGGCTGAAAGCCGGCATCGCTGCCATCCGCCGCCGTACCCCGCCAGCGCCAGGGCTGGCCGAGGATCGAGCGCTCCACGCCGAGCACGAGGCTGGATGTCATCAGCATGACACGGGTCTAGAGCAGCAAGGGCGCGGCGTGAATCCGGTTTGTGCAGTTCCCAGCACCTGAAGGCGCGGGCGAAATCGTCAGCGGGGGCGGTGATTGCGGCTGAAGTCGGCATTCGTGACCACGAGCGCTTTGATGCCTGCCATGGGCGAAAAGCGGACCTAGGCAGCAGTGCGAGCGGGGGGTGCCAAGCCCGGAACGAACTTCCCGACACCGGTTCGAACGGCCCGGACCTCCTCCGATCCCGCAGCCCTACATGTCGAAGCAATAAGCGCGCGCCGCTCTGAAACGGTATCGTGGCTGGGCTGGATCACGAGCCGGGTGAAAGCAGCAGACCAGTCTCGACCCTGTTTCGCCCCGATGCCTTTGCTTTGTAAAGGGCGCTATCCGCGGCCTGGAGCAGGCCTTCGGGCATTCGCATCGTGCCGCCGCGCGTCGCGATCGCGGTAGCGACGCCGATGCTGACGGTTACGCGGTCGATGGTACCGCTTTTCGGGTGAGGGAGGCCGACGGCTGCGATTTCCGCAAGTATGCGTTTAGCGACATCCAATGCTCCCGCTTGATCCGTGTCCGGGAGGATCAGCGCAAATTCTTCTCCGCCGTATCGCGCGACGAGATCGGTCGGCCGCTTGACGGCAGCGCGTAGAGAGCAGGCCACCTCCCGCAGGCAATCGTCGCCGACTTGATGCCCGAAATGATCATTGAACTTCTTGAAGTGATCGACGTCCACGACAAGTAACGACACGCAGTTGTTCAGCCGTGAGGCTCTTGCCCACTCGCGCGTGAGCGTTTCATCAAAAGCACGGCGGTTCGCGAGACCCGTGAGGGCGTCGGTTCTCGCAAGTTGGGCGAGCTGGAATTCCAGCTCCTTCTTGAGCGAGATGTCGCGCATCGTCAGGATCAGGTCTGTTGTTCGTCCGGTCTCGTCTTTCAGGCTGCGGCAGTTCGTCTCCACCCAAACCGTCGACCCATCGCGATGAAGCATCCGAAACTCGGTCTTAAGCTCATCCGCCTCACCGGAAAGGTGGCGAGCAATGGCTTCGGACACCTTGCCTTGATCGTCCGGGTGAAGGTGCTTGCTGCCTGCGGCCGAGCCGCCCATCTCGCGGATCTCTTCGGGCGTCCAGCCGAGCAGATTTTGTGCCGAGGGAGAGATATACTTGGCCCGCAAATCCGTTCCGAACCGGAAAATCACGTCGGCCGAGTTCTCCGCCAGAAGCCTGAACGCGTCGTCACCGCTGGCGCCAACGGGCGCGGGCGCCGGCTCCCTCCCAATGATTCTTCGCCAGAACACCATGACTTGCCTCCGGGGCACATTGTAGCTGGTGGAAATTAACTTTAGGTTCGCAGCGTCCAGGGCCGAATCTCCCACAGTGGATGGAAGGCTTCCTGCCCGCCTTCGCCTTGCCACCCGTCGATGCACATTTCCGGGCCGCGACGGGAACTGCTGCTGTCACTGGGCTTCGGCGTCGAGTCTGGAATGATGAATGAAAGACAGTTTGTCGGCGGCCCATGAAGCTGCTTCGGCGACCACCGGATTGGGATCGGCGCCGAGCTGCGTCAGTTGCGGCAGATAGCTGCGGTTGCCGCTGTTGCCGGCCGCGACCGCGGCGTTGCGGACCATGCGGTCGCGGCCGATGCGCTTGATCGGGGAGCCGGCGAAGACCTGGCGGAAGGCGGCGTCGTCGAGCGCGAGCAGATCGGCGAGAGCGGGCGCGGCCAGTTCGGCGCGGGGGAGGAAGGCCTGATTACGGCGCGCGGCGTCGGCGAAGCGGTTCCACGGGCAGACCGACAGGCAATCGTCGCAGCCATAGATGCGGTTGCCGATCGCGGCGCGGAATTCGTGCGGGATCGGGCCTTTATGCTCGATCGTGAGATAGGAGATGCAGCGGCGGGCGTCGAGGCGGAACGGAGCGGGGAAGGCCTTGGTCGGGCAGGCATCGAGGCAGGCTGTGCAGGAGCCGCAATGGACGCGGTGCGGCTCATCGGCGTTGACGCTGTGCTCGCCGAGGTCGAGCGTCGTGTAGATCGCGCCCAGGAACAGCCAGCTGCCGTCGTGACGGCTGACCAGATTGGTGTGCTTGCCCTGCCAGCCGAGGCCGGCGGCGGCGGCGAGCGGCTTTTCCATGACTGGCGCGGTGTCGACGAATACCTTGAGCTGGCAGCCCGCCTCCGCGACCAGCCAGCGGGCGAGCGCCTTGAGCGCCCGCTTGATCACGTCGTGATAATCGCCGCCCTGCGCATAGACCGAGATGCGGCCGACGTCCGGCTCGCCGGCATGAGCGAGCGGGTCTTGGGCGGGCGCGTAGCTCATGCCGAGCGAGATGACCGAGCGCACCTCGGGCCAGAGCGCTTGCGGGCTGCCGCGCCGCTCGGACGTTTCCTCCATCCAGATCATGTCGCCATGCGCGCCATCCGCAAGCCAGGCGCGCAGCCGGTCGGCGGTCTGCGGGGCAGCGTCCGCGCGGGCGATGCCAAAGGCGGCGAAGCCCAGCGCCTGGGCCTCGGCTTCCAGCCGTTCGCGAAGGTTGCTTGTCGTCGCCACGGCCGGTCGCTACCACGTTGAAAAGCTACGGGGACAGCAAAGAGTGGGTGGGCTCGCGATTGAAGCCAAGGGGCTTCGCAAGGCGTTCGACGGCAAGCCGGCCGTGGACGGGATCGATATCGCGGTGCCGGAGGGCAGCATCTACGGCGTGCTCGGGCCCAACGGCGCCGGCAAGACGACCACCCTGCGCATGCTGCTCGGCATCATCGATCCGGACGAGGGGACGCGCAGCCTGCTCGGCCACGAGCGGCCGCTTGAGGCGGCGCACATCGTCGGCTACCTGCCGGAGGAGCGTGGCCTGTATCCGGCGATGACGACCCGCGACGCGATCGCCTTCATGGGCGCGCTGCGTGGGCTTCCGCTCGATGTCGGCAAGAAGCGGGCGGAAGGCCTGCTGCGCGACAACGGCCTGGGCGATTACGTGGCCAAGCCGATCAAGAGCCTGTCCAAGGGCATGGCGCAGACCGTGCAGCTGTTCGGCACGATCGTGCATCGGCCCAAGCTGATCGTGCTGGACGAGCCTTTTTCCGGCCTCGACGCGATCAACCAAGGGCGGCTGGAACAATTGATCCGGGCCGAAGCGGCGGCGGGCGCGACTATCGTCTTCTCCACTCATGTGATCGCGCATGCCGAGCGCCTGTGCGAGCGGATCGCGATCATCGCCGGTGGGCAGATCCGATTCGAGGGCAGCGTCGCCGAGGCGCGTGACAGGCTGCGGCCGCAGGTCCGACTGCGCACCCGCGCGGCCAACGGGTCCTGGCGCGCGGCGTTGCCGGCCGATGCGCGCTACGAAGAAGAGGTCTGGCTTTTCGAGCTGCCGGGCGCGGGCATCGAGCCATTGCTCAAGGCGCTGATCGACGGCGGCGCGGGGATCGAGGAATTGTCGATCGAGCGGCCCGGCCTGCACGACGCGTTCGTCGCGATCGCGGGCGAGGCTGCGGCGCGGCAGATGGAGCAAGGTGCCGAACCCGAGCTGGAGGCCGCCTGATGAACCGCTTCTTCCGATCCGCCATGGTCGTCGCCCGCCGCGATTTTGTGGCGACCGTTTATACCAAGACGTTCCTTCTGTTCCTGATCGGGCCGCTGCTGATCATCGGCGTCTCCGTCCTGTTCGGCAACCTGACCGAGCAGATGGCGCGGCAGGATACCAAGGCCAATCTGGCGATCGTGTCGAGCAAGGCCGATTTCGACGCGCTGGTGGCGGCGCGCGAGCGGCTGCTGCCGAGCTTCGGTGAGGATGGTCTGCCCGAACTGGTCCATGCCGAGCCCGATTACGTCGTGTCCGCGCAGGTTCAGGACCTGCTCGCCTCGCGCGACAAGAAGGTGCTGGCGGTGCTGAGCGGCGGGCTCGCCGCGCCGAAACTGACGGGTGACTTGAGCGAGACCGGCCGCATCCGTTCGCAAGTCGCGATGATGGTGAACGACGCGCTTGCAACGCGCGCGGGCGCTCGCCCGGTAACCGTTGCATTCGAGAAGGTGGAGGAGACCGCCGGCTCGCTCGCGTCGTTGCGCGCGCTGACCGCCCGGGCGGGGCAGCTGTTGCTGTTCATGGTGACGGTGCTGCTCGCGGGCATGCTGTTGTCCAACCTGGTCGAGGAAAAATCGAACAAGGTGATCGAAGTGCTCGCCGCGGCGATCCCGGTCGATGCGATCTTCCTCGGTAAGTTGTTCGCCATGCTGGCCGTGTCCCTGGTCGGCATCGGCGTGTGGGCCGGCGGCGGCGCGCTCGCGCTGACGCTGTGGCCGACGGGGGGCGGCGGGTTTCCCACGCCGGCGGTGGGTTGGCCGGCCTTCGTGCTGCTGGTGGTGCTCTATTACGCGGCCAATTACCTGCTGCTGGGTGCCTTGTTCCTTGGCATCGGATCGCAGGCGGCATCGGTGCGCGAAGTGCAGATCCTGTCGATGCCGGTCACGGTCGGCCAAATGCTGATCTTTATGTTCGCATCGGCTGCGGTGGGTCCGTTCAATGGCCCGATCGGGATCGGCGCCGCCGTGTTCCCGTTCAGCTCGCCACTGGCGATGGTCGCGAGGGCCGCCCAGACACCCGAATTGTGGCCACATCTGCTGGCACTTGCCTGGCAGGCTTTGTGGGTCTGGCTGACCATCAAGATCAGCGCCAGCCTGTTCCGCCGTAACGTGATGAAGTCCGGCGGCGGAGGCGGCGGCGCGCGCACGGTGCTGCGGCCCAAGCAGGCGTAGAGCTGGAATGACGAGCCAATACGTGTTCGTCCGCCCGGACTCGATCCGGGCCAGGGCTTATTTCCTGCCTCAAGTCAGAGGCAGCCCAGCCCCGGATCAAGTCCGGGGCGACGTGGTTTTAGCAGCTCATCTCAGTTCACCAACTCTACGGTCGCTCCGCGACACGGTGCAGCGGCACTCCCGCCTTGGTCAGTTCCGGGCCGAGCCGGCCGGTCAGCCACAGCCACCACATTTTGAAGTCCGCCGCGAGCGACCAGCTTGGATAGGTGAAGGTCGCCGGCCGGTTGCGCTCGACCGCCAGATGGCTGGCCCAGGCAAAGCCGTAGCCGGCCAGCGGCATCGCGATCAGCAGCCACCAATTGCCGGTCACCAAAGCCGCGATCGCGATCAGGACGACCAGGCTGGTGCCGGCATAGTGGAGCGCGCGCGTTCTGGGCTTGGCGTGCTCGCGAAGGTAGAAGGGCCAGAACTCCGCGAAGGTGCGATACGCGCGCATGGCCCTGCTCCCCTAGCCGTTGACGATCGTGCCGCCGTTGGGATGCAGCACCTGCCCGCTCATGTAGCTCGAATCCTCGCAAGCGAGGAACAGGAAGCTTGGCGCGACTTCGTTGGGCTGGCCCGGGCGACCGATCGGCGTGTCCTGGCCGAAAGTGGCGAGCTTTTCCGGGGAAGCGCCGCCGAACGGGTTGAGCGGCGTCCAGATCGGGCCTGGCGCGACCGCGTTGACCCGGATGCCGTGCTCGATCAGGTTTTCGGATAGCGAGCGCGTGAAGGCGGTGATCGCGCCCTTGGTGGCCGAGTAGTCGAGCAGTTCGGACGCGCCCTGGTACATGGTGACCGAGGTGCAGTTGACGATCGCCGAGCCCTTTTTGAGGTGCGGGCGGGCGGCCTGCGTCATGAAGAACATGCCGAAGATGTTGGTCTGGAACGTGCGGCGCAGCTGTTCTTCGCTGATGTCGGTGATGTCCTTGTCGGGATGCTGCTCGCCGGCATTGTTGACCAGGATATCGAGACCGCCGAGCTTCTCGACGGTTTCGGCGACGGCGCGGTCGCAAAAGGCCTTGTCGCCGATATCGCCGGCGATCGTGATCGCGCGACGGCCTTCCTTGCCGACGATTTCCGCCGTCTTGGCGGCATCGTCATGCTCGCACAGGTATAGGATCGCCACGTCGGCGCCTTCGCGAGCAAACAATGCGGCGACGGCGCGGCCGATGCCGCTGTCCGCGCCGGTGACCAGCGCGACCTTGCCTTTGAGGCGATCCGAGCCGGGATAGCGCGGCTGCCATTCCGGCTTAGGGCTCAGTTCGCTTTCATGCCCGGGCAAATCGTCCTGATGGACCATGGGTTCAATGTCGGACATGGGACTCACTCCTTTGCAGCGATGCCGGCGCCTTCCTGGCCGAACGCCTCGATGGTGGATTCATCCTGGGCATCATGCTCTGGCGCGTGTTCCACCGGCGTCGGCGCCCCGGCCTGGCCCAAGGTCTCCGAGTTGCGGCTGCCGTCCTCGGGATCGTCGGACATCGCATTGTTCTGATTTTGCGTATTCTGCTGGTTCTTATAGTCGTGCTGGCTCTTGGACATGATTTGCTCCTTCGCTTGAAGAGGCAAGCGCCCAAGGCCGGTCGCGGTTCCGCTTTCACTTCGGGCGAGCGCGGCGTTCCCGCCATTCGTCGCAGCACGGGCTTGAACAGGTGTTACAGATGTGACAGGCTTGCTGCATTAGTTCACCGGCACACCGGGCGAGTAGGGGGTAATATGTGCTTGACGAAGCGGCAGGGGGCGTATCTCGCCGCGTTATTGGGCTCTGCGATGCCGGGGATCGTGCACGGCCAGGAAACCGGCGACGCGCCGCCGCCGACACCGACGCTGCCGGCCAGCGTCGAGGGTTCGAAAAGCTACACGCCGGCGGATTTCGTCCGGTTCGCGCCCCGGACCGCGCTCGACATGCTGCGCCAGGTGCCGGGCTTCACGATCGAAGGCGTCAGCCAGGAGCGCGGCCTCGGCCAGGCGAGCGGCAACGTGCTGATCAACGGACAACGCATTTCCGGCAAGTCGAACGACGCGGTGACGGAGCTTGGCCGAATCTCGGCAAGCAGCGTCACCCGGATCGACATCGTCGACGGCGCGACGCTGAACGTCGCCGGCCTGTCGGGCGAAGTCGCCAACGTGATCGTCAAGGCGGGCGGGGCGAAGGGTCAGTTCGAGTATCGGCCTGAATTTCGCGCCCGCAATACCGATCCGGTGCTGACCCGCGGCGCCGTCTCGATCAGCGGCGAAACGGGGCCGATTGGCTATACGGTGGGCCTGCGAAATGATGCCAGCGCCGGCGGCGCCGACGGCCGGACGCGAGTGCTCGGCCCCGACGGCGGAGTGCTCGACGTTCGCGAGGAATATTTCTCGCAGTTCGTGAACCAGCCCAAATTGAGTGGCAGCCTCAAATATGACGGGCCGGGGACCCAGGTCGGAAATCTGAACGGCTCGTTCCAATATTTCCTGCTCGACTTCCTCGAAGTCTCCAACCGGTCCGGGCCGGGCCAGGTCGATCGGCAGCGCCGCTTCGTCCAGACGGAGGACGAATATAATTACGAGATCGGCGGCGATTACGAATGGGCGCTTGGCGTCGGGCGGCTCAAGCTGATCGGGCTGCACCGGTTCGAGCACAGCCCGTCCGTGACGACGTCGGTCATCTCCTTCGCGAATGAGGCGCCCTCGACCGGAAATCGTTTCACGCAGACCGGCGACGAGAGCGAAACCGTCGGCCGCGTCGAATATCGCCTGAAGAGCGGCAGGAGCGATTGGCAGTTTTCCGGCGAAGCGGCGTTCAACAGCCTCGACAACGTCTCAAGCCTGTTCCTGCTCGGCCCGGACGGCGAGTTTGTGGAAGAGCCATTGCCGGGCGGGACCGCCAAGGTCACCGAACAACGCTACGAGATCGCCGCGACCTACGGGCGGACGCTTTCGCCCAAATTGTCGATCCAGGCATCGCTTGGCGGCGAATATTCGAAACTCGAGCAGACCGGCGAGTTCGGCAAGAGCCGGACCTTCTATCGCCCGAAAGGCTTCGTCTCGGCCGCCTGGAAGCCGACCCGGACCTTGGACGTGAATGCCAAGCTCGAGCGGCGAGTCGGCCAGCTGAACTTTTTCGACTTCCTGGCGTCGGTGAACCTAGGGGGTGGAAGCCAGAATTTGTCCAACCCGGACCTCGTTCCCCCGCAGAGCTGGGACGTGGAAGCGCAGTTCGTTAAGAATCTCGGGCGGTTCGGCAACACGAACTTCAAAGTTTACGGACGGCTGATCGACGACATAATCGACCAGGTGCCGATCGGCGACGCGGGCGAGGCGCCGGGGAACATCGAACGCGCGACGATACTGGGCATCGACTGGCGCAGCACTTTCCAGCTGGAGCCGCTCGGCCTCAAGGGCGCGAAGCTGGACACCAGGCTCGAGCTGGTGCGCACGCGGCTCGACGATCCGCTGACCGGCATTCCCCGGCCGATCAGCGGCGAGACGGTGCGCTATGCCGAAGCCGTGTTCCGCTACGACATCCCGGACAGCGACTGGGCGCTCGGCAGCTCGGCCTCGCATTTCAAGCCGTCCAAGATCGTGCGGCTGCGCCAGCTGGTCTATGCGAATGAAGGCCCGGTGTTCCTGAGCGCCTATGTCGAGAACAAGGACGTGTTCGGGCTGACCGTGCGAGCCACGCTCGGCAATCTGCTGGACGCCAATTCGATCCTGGACCGCGTCAATTATGTCGGGCGGCGCGACGGGCCGGTCAGCTTCGTCGAGGAGCGGCGGCGCAAGATCGGGCCGATCTTCTCGTTCGCGATGAGCGGATCGTTCTGAGTCGATGATCGTGCTCCTGCGAAAGCAGGAGTCCAGTCGCTGGACGAAGTGGGGCTCCTGCTTTCGCAGGAGCACAAACGTCTACCGGCTCGCCAGCTGCTGGCGCTTGTGGCTGGCGCGCTGGGGCTGCTGGACCGGCATCGGCCCGCCTTCGGGAAGGGCGACGTCGTTCGACCAGACCACGGCCGCGGCGGGCTGGGCGGCCGGGCGGCATTGAGCGACGACCACCGGGTAATCGGCGTCGGAATGGCGCATCAGCGTGTCCTCGGACGCGGCCTGGCAGGCTTCGACGCTGGAATATCGCGGCTGCGCAACCGCCACCTGCTGGCAGGCCGTTTCGCCTTCGCCGCAGCCCAGGATCGCAAGGACGAAATATGCCGGACCCATGACGCTCTCCACTCGAACTCGCTCTGCCAAACAACTGGCGAATCAGTCAGTTCCCGATGATATGCGAGACTAGCTTGGGGGCGGGCGCGCGCACGCCTACATAGACGGAGATGCCTTCTCCAGCGACCAAGCCGCGAACCAGCACGGAGGCGGGCTGGGGCACATTGCGGCGCTTCATTCCTTATCTGTGGCCGACGGACGCGCCCGGGCTTCGCGCGCGCGTCGTGATCTCGTTCGCGCTGGTGCTGGTGTCGATCGCGATCACCACCCTGATCATGCCGCAAGCCTATGGCGAGGCGGTCAACCGGATGACGGAAGGCGCAGAGGCGGGCGTGGCGATCGCGGTGGCGTTGGTGGTCGCCTATGCCGGCGCGCGGTTCGGCGGGGTGCTGTTCGACAACATGCGCAACGCTGTGTTCGAGCGGGTCGGGCAGGAGGCGACCCGGCGGCTGGCCGAATCGACCTTCCGGCACCTGCACGATCTGTCGCTGCGTTTTCATCTGGAGCGGCGCACCGGCGCGGTTACCAAGGTGATCGAGCGCGGCACCAAGAGCATCGACATGATGCTCTACTTCCTGCTGTTCAACATCGCGCCGACCATCATCCAACTGGCGTTGGTACTTGGCCTGTTCTGGGTGAAGTTCGGCTTCGGCCTGGTCGCGGCGACGCTGGTGATGGTGGTCGCCTATATCAGCTACACGCGGATCGTGACCGACTGGCGCACGCGGCTGCGCGCCGAGATGAACGATCTCGACACCGGCGCGGTCGCGCGGGCGGTGGATTCGCTGCTCAATTTCGAGACGGTGAAATATTTCGGCGCCGAGGACCGGGAAGCGCGACGCTATGGCGAGGCGACGTCGCGCTATCAGGAAGCGGCGATCAAGAACGAGACGTCGCTGGCCTGGCTCAATGTCGGCCAATCCCTGATCACCAATCTGATGATGGCGGGGGCGATGGCGTATAGCGTGTGGGGCTGGAGCGTCGGCCGGTTCTCACCCGGCGACGTGGTGGTGGTGAATACGCTGCTCGCCCAGCTGTTCCGCCCGCTTGACATGCTCGGCATGGTCTATCGCACGATCCGCCAGGGCCTGATCGACATGGAAGCAATGTTCGCGCTGGTCGATACGCCGGCCGAAGTGGTGGACGCGCCTGGCGCGCCCGATCTGCGGGTCGGCGCCGGCGAGGTCCGGTTCGAGCGAGTCTCCTTTTCCTACGATCCCGAGCGGGCGATCCTGCACGACGTGAGCTTCACCATTCCGGCCGGCACGACGCTGGCGGTGGTCGGCCCGTCCGGTGCCGGCAAATCGACGCTCTCGCGGCTGCTGTTCCGCTTCTATGACGTCACCGCCGGGCGGATCACGATCGACGGGCAGGACATTGCGGAGGTGACGCAGGCGAGCCTACGCCGCGCGATCGGGATCGTGCCGCAGGACACGGTGTTGTTCAACGACACGATCGGCTACAATATCGGTTATGGCCGCGAAGACGCGGGCCAGGCGCAGATCGAGGGCGCGGCGCGCGGCGCTGCCATCCACGATTTCGTGGCCGGGCTCCCCGACGGATACGATGCCATGGTGGGCGAGCGCGGCTTGAAGCTTTCGGGTGGCGAGAAGCAGCGGGTGGCGATCGCGCGCACCCTGCTGAAGGACCCGCCGATCCTGATCCTGGACGAGGCGACCAGTGCGCTGGACAGCCGCACCGAAGCGGCGATCCAGGAAACGCTGCACCGGATCGAGCGGGGGCGGACCAGCATCGTCATCGCCCACCGCCTGTCGACGATCGTCGATGCCGATCAGATCGTGGTATTGGACGCGGGCCGGATCGTCGAGCGCGGCAGCCATGCGCAATTGCTGCGGCATGGCGGGCTGTACGCGGAAATGTGGAACCGCCAGCAGAGCGAAGGCGAGGAGGAACGCGAAGCGGCGGAGTGAATGCAGTTCCTCCCCGGGAAGGGGAGGGGGACCAGCCGCAGGCTGGTGGAGGGGGTTCTCCATGCGCGCAGCCTTCGGCTCCAAACCCCCCTCCACCACGCTACGCGCGGTCCCCCTCCCAGTCCCGGGGAGGATCGGCTAAGCGATCCTCCGTGACGCCAACCGACATCCTCCGCACCACCTTCGGCTTTCCCTCGTTCCGTGGCGTGCAAAGCCAAGTGGTGGACCGGGTCATGGCCGGGCGGCACACGCTCGCGGTGATGCCGACGGGGGCGGGGAAGTCGCTGTGCTACCAGGTCCCGGCGCTGGCCCGGCCGGGCACGGCTTTGGTTATCTCACCGCTGATCGCGCTGATGCACGACCAGATCCGGTCGGCGGACGCATTTGGAATCAAGGCCGCCGCGCTGACTTCGGCCGACGACAATCGCGAGGAAACCGTGGCGCGGCTGCGGCGCGGCGAGCTGGACCTGATCTATGTCGCGCCGGAGCGCGCCTCGGGGGAGAGTTTCCGAAACCTGCTTGCCCAGGTGCCGCTGGCGCTGGTGGCGATCGACGAAGCGCATTGCGTGTCGGAATGGGGGCATGATTTCCGCCCCGATTACCGCCTGCTGCGGCCGTTGCTGGACAGCTTGGGCCAAGTGCCGCGCCTGGCGCTCACCGCCACCGCCGACCGCCAGACCCGCGCCGATATCCTGCGCCAGCTCGGCATTCCGGAGGACGGGCTGATCCTCGCCGGCTTCGACCGGCCCAACATCCGCTACCATGTCCGGCCGCGCGACGGGGTGGGGGCGCAGGTCAAGGCCTTGCTCGCCGAGCAGCCCGGGCCGGGGATCGTCTATGCGACCAGCCGCGCCGCGACCGAGAAGCTGGCCGAGCAGCTGGCAGCGGGCGGGCGCAAGGTGCTGCCTTACCATGCCGGGCTCGACCCGGGGGTGCGGGCGCGCAACCAGGCCGCGTTCGTCGCCTCGGAAGACATGGTGATGGTGGCGACGATCGCGTTCGGAATGGGCATCGACAAGCCGGACGTTCGCTTCGTCGCCCATGCCGGCTTGCCCAAGTCGATCGAGGCTTATTACCAGGAAACGGGCCGCGCCGGGCGGGACGGCGATCCGGCACAGGCGCATCTGTTCTGGGGCGCGGACGATTTCTCGCGCGCCCGGCGGCGGATCGAGACGGAAGTGCAGGAGGAACGGCGCGGCGGCGAGCGGCAGCGGCTGAACGCGCTTGCCGCGCTGGTCGAGACGCCCAACTGCCGTCGCGCCCTGCTGCTGCGCCATTTCGGCGAGGAGCCAGCGCCGGGTTGCGGCAATTGCGACACTTGCCTGGCGCCGCCCAGCACGGTGGATGCGACCCAGGCGGCGCGCAAATTGCTGTCGGCCGCGTTCCGGACCGAAATGCGGTTCGGGATCACGCATCTGGCCGAAGTGCTGGGCGGCAAGGATAGCGAGAAGGTGCGCAGCTTCGGCCACGACCGGTTGTCGGTGTTCGGGATCGCGGATGCGGACGAGCTTGCGCTGCTGCGGCCGGTGGCGCGGGCGCTGATGGCGCGCGATGCGCTGCGGGCGGACGAATATGGCGGCCTGTCGTTCGGGCCCGGCGCCAAGGCGCTGCTGAAGGGCGAAGAGACGCTGGAATTGGTGTTGCCGCCCCGCCGCGAGCGCCGGTCGCGCCGGGGCCAGGCGGAGCCGGACGGCGATCCGCTGTTCGAGGCGCTGCGGGCCTGCCGCCGCGACCTCGCCAAGCAGTCGGGGGTTCCGCCATATGTGATTTTCCACGACAGCACGTTGCGCGAGATGGCCGAGCTCAAGCCGACCAGCCTGGGCGCGCTCGGCCGCGTGTCGGGCGTGGGAGAGGCGAAGCTGGAGCGATACGGGGCGGCGTTCGTCGCGGTGGTGAGGGGGTTTGCGCAATGATCAGGCTGAACGATCGGGTATTCGTCGCGGGGCAGATCCGGACGGAGGACCTGCCGGGGATCAAGGCCGCCGGCGTGAGCGGGCTCATAAACAACCGTCCCGATGGGGAGGAGCCGGGACAGCCGAGCAGCGCGGAGATGGCGGCGGCCGCCGAGGCCGCGGGGCTGAGCTATCGGCATGTTCCGATGGCCGGCGGGCTCAGCGCCGCGCTGGTGGGGGAGATGGCGGATGCGCTGGCACAAGGAGAAGGGTCGCTGCTCGCCTTTTGTCGCTCGGGGACGCGATCGACTTACCTGTGGGCGCTCGCGGAGGCGCGGCGTGGGGCGGACACTGAGGATTTGATGCGTAAGGCGGCGGAGGCGGGCTACGACCTGAGGCCGATTGCCGCGTACTTGACCTGAGGAGCTGGTGCTCCTGCGAAAGCAGGAACCCAGACGCGGGCGCCGGAGATGGGCTCCTGCCTTTGCAGGAGCACGGGCTACTCGGCGGTGGTTGCTGCGTTCATGATCCGGCGCGCTTTCGCGACATCGTCCTCGTCTACCATCAGCCGGACCGGGACGACGCCGTCGAGCCCGCCCCAGTTCATCTCGGTATCGAACAGGATCGCGTCGATGCCATCCGCGTCGAGCGCGGATCGGACCACGGCGGCTTCGAACGGGTTGTAGAAGCGGGCGAGCTCGACCAGCGCCATCTACCAGGGCACCACGTCGCCCGCCGCGATCTCGTCGGGGCGGGGCGTGCGGCCGAGGATCGCGTTGCGGTGCGGGAAACGGCCGAACCGCTCGATGACGTCATGATGCTTGCGCGCGAAGCTCAGCTGGAAATCGTCCGACAGGCTGCCGAATAGCAGCAGCGAGCGCTGCTGATCCGCCAGCTCCTCGCTATGCTGGAACGGCATGTAGAGGATGCCGCGCTCGGTCTCGGAAAGTTGCTCGTCCAAACCACGCGCGATCGCTTGCTTCGCGACCGAGAGCCCCAGCAGGTCGGTGGAGAACTGGTCGGCATGCCCGCGGAACATGTTTCGCGGCATCTGATCGAACAGCACAACGGCGGCGAGAGACTCGCGCGCGGAATGGAGAAAGGACTCAGCGGGCGAGCCGCGCTGCGTCTCCCAGACCTCCAGAAACTGCTCGCGCACTCGCGCGTCCAGATCGGGATCGGCCTTGAACCAACGCTCCTTGCCCAGGCCGAACCAGAAGCCCAGGATTTCGTCGATGCAGGGCTCCGAGATCACGCGGCGGTGCCGCCGACGGTCAGCCCGTCGATCAGCAAGGTGGGCTGGCCGACGCCGGCCGGAACCGACTGGCCGCCCTTGCCGCACACGCCAATGCCTTCGTCCAGCGCCATGTCGTCACCGATCGCTGCGACCTTGGTGAGCACGGTCGGGCCGTCGCCGATCAGGGTCGCGCCCTTGATCGGAGCGCCGAGCCGGCCATTCTCGATCCTGTAAGCCTCCGTGCAGCTGAACACGAACTTGCCAGAGGTGATATCGACCTGTCCGCCGCCGAAGCTCTTGGCGTAGATGCCGTTCTTGACCCGCGACAGGATCTCGCGCGGATCGTCCTTGCCGCCGAGCATGAAAGTGTTGGTCATGCGTGGCATCGGCGAATGGGCGAAGCTTTCGCGGCGGCCATTGCCGGTCGGCTCGACCCCCATCAGCCGGGCGTTGAGCCGGTCGTGGATGTAGCCCTTGAGAATTCCATCCTCGATCAAGGTGTTGCACTGGGTGGGCGTGCCTTCGTCGTCGATCGACAGGGAGCCGCGACGGGCGCCGAGCGAGCCATCATCGACCACGGTGACCCCGGGCGCGGCGACGCGGTCGCCGATCCGGCCCGAAAAAGCGGACGTGCCCTTGCGGTTAAAGTCGCCTTCGAGCCCGTGGCCGATCGCTTCGTGCAGCAGCACGCCGGGCCAACCGGGGCCGCACACCACGGTCATTTCGCCGGCCGGAGCCGCGACCGATTCGAGGTTGACCAGAGCCTGCGCCAGCGCCGCGTCGATCGCGCGGTTCCACACCGCCGGCTCGAAGAGGCTGTCGTACAGGTAACGGCCGCCAAGCCCGTGGTAGCCGCTCTCGCGCCGGCCATTCTGCTCGACCACGATCTGGACGTTGAGGCGGACGAGCGGGCGCACGTCGTGGGCAACGAAGCCGTCCGGCCGAACGATTTCGATCACACTCCAAGAGCCGGCCAGCGAAACGCTCACCTGTGCGATGCGCGGATCGCGGGCGCGGGCGGCGGCATCGACTTCCTGGCACAACGCCACCTTGCGGGCGAACGGGATCGCGCCCAGCGGATCGGCGTCGGTGTACAAGGTCGCGTTGGTGCGGCGGGGCGGGGCAGGGCGCTCGCCCCGAGCCGGATCGAGCACGCTCATCGTCTCGGCAGCGCGGCGGATCGCGGCGGCGCTGATGTCGTTGGCATGCGCGAAGGCTGTGGTCTCGCCCGATACGCCGCGCAGGCCGAACCCGGCCTGGGTGTTGAAATCAGCTGTCTTCAGCCGGCCATCGTCGAAGCCGAACGCTTCGGACGCGGTATATTGGAGATAAAGCTCGCCATCGTCGCACGTCGCCAGCGCCTCGGCGGTGAGGCGCTTGGCGGTGTCGGGGTCCAGCGCGTCGGCGCGGTAGAGGAAATTGCGGGGATCGGCGGTGATGGTCATGGGCGGGATATAGGCGTCCATTTGCCGCCCGTCATCCCGACACCTCTCGTCATCCCGGCGTAGGCCGGGATCTCAGGTCGGAAATGCGGTGCGTTCTCGTCCTGGGACCCCAGCCTTCGCTGGGGTGACGATCGAGAGTTGGACTAGAGGGAAGGCTCAAGCCTCGCTGCGGCCCTGATCCATCGGACCATCGATCAGGATGAAGCGTTTGTCGCAGTAACCGCATTCGGCGAAACCCTTTTCGTCGATCTGCAGGTAAACGCGCGGGTGGCCGAGGGCGGGGCTGATCTCGCTGGCGCCGTCGCACGCGACGCGCGGTGTTTCCACATAGGAGATTTCCGGGGTGAAAGGATCGTCGGTCACCATCGGGCGCGCATTAACGATAGGCTCGGGCGCGCGCAACGGGCTCGGCCATGTTCGCGCAGAGACGCAGAGGCGCAGAGATGTCGGACGGGCACGACGCGAAGCGTCTATTTAGAATGTTTTTGTCCGGCGCTGCGCGTCCGATTGGCAGGGCTTCTCCGCGTCTCTGCGTCTCTGCGCGATCAAACTTTCTTTCTGACGCGTCCGGGCGCTATGCGGCGGGCATGACAGATGCCGCCATTTCGATCCGTGACCTGCACAAGACCTATCAAGGCGGCAAGCGCGCGCTGGACGGGGTAACGCTCGATGTTCCGCGGGGGCAGATTTTCGGCCTGCTCGGCCCCAACGGCGCGGGCAAATCGACGATCATCAACATCCTGTCCGGCATGGTGAACAAGAGCGACGGCGAGGTCACCATCTGGGGCTTCGACATCGACAAGCATCCGCGCAACGCGAAAGCCTCGATCGGGATCGTGCCGCAGGAAATTCTGTTCGATCCGTTCTTCACGCCGCTGGAAACGCTCGACCAGCAAGCCGGACTGTATGGAGTCCCGACCGCAAAGCGACGCAGCATGGAGCTGCTCCGCGCGGTGCGGCTGGAGGACAAGGCGGACGCATATTCCCGCACCCTCTCGGGCGGCATGAAACGGCGGCTGCTGGTCGCCAAGGCGATGGTTCACTCGCCGCCGATCCTGGTGCTGGACGAGCCCACGGCAGGAGTCGATATCGAGCTTCGTCAGCAATTGTGGACCTATGTGCGCGAGCTCAACCGCAATGGCGTCACCATCGTGCTGACCACCCATTATCTGGAAGAAGCCGAGGAATTGTGCGACCGGATCGCGATCATCAATCACGGCCGGCTGATCGCCAACCAGGAAACCCGCGCGCTGGTCGGCATGGCGCAGGAAAAGGCGGTCGAGGTAACGGTTGATCGCGACATCGACGCGGTGCCGGACGCGTCCTGCTTCGACAAGATCAGCCAGGTCGGCCCGCGCACGCTGGCGATCACCTATCGCAAGGACCGCGTGAATGCGGGCGAGGTGCTGGCGGCGCTTGGGCGGAGCGGGCTCGGCATCGTCGACGTGTCGACGCGCGAGGCCGATCTGGAAGATGTGTTCCTGAACCTGACGCGGGCCAGCGATGCGGCGGGGTGAACCGTCCGGCCTCCCCTCCCGGACTTCCGGGAGGGGATTGAGGGGTGGGGCGAGCCGCAGGCGAGCTTCTTCCGGCGCTGGCATAAGAGGGCTCGCGCCTGCGGCGCTCGCGCCCACCCCCTGCCCCCTCCCGGAACTCCGGGAGCGGAGGCGGTGACCCACTTCGACGTCATCATCATCGGCTCCGGCGCGGCGGGGCTCAGCGCGGCGTTGAGCCTGGCGCCGCACCTGAAAGTCGCGGTGCTCGCCAAGGGCGGCATCTCGGCGGGATCGACCGCCTGGGCGCAGGGCGGGATCGCGGCGGTGCTGGAGCCGGGCGATTCGTTCGAGCGCCATATCGAGGACACGATCGTCGCCGGGGCGGGGCTCAACAATCGCAAAGCGGTCGAGTTCGTGGTCGAGAACGCGCCGGCGGCGATCGAGCGGCTGGCGGCGCTGGGTGTGCCCTTCAACCCGGGCGAATCAGACCGCTGGCACCTGACCCGCGAAGGCGGCCACAGCCATCGCCGCATCGTCCATGTCGCCGACGCGACCGGCTGGGCGGTGCAGCAGGCGCTGGAGAAAGCGGCCGCGACCCGCAACAATATCCGGCTGATCCCCGACATGGTCGCGATCGACCTGATTACCGGCCGGCACACGGCCAGCGGCGACGGGGGCCGGCGCGTGTGGGGCGTGTATGCCGTCAATCGCGCGACCGGGGAGGTGGAGACCTGGACTGGGCGGGCGACGATCCTCGCCAGCGGCGGGGCGAGCCGGGCCTGGCTTTACTCGACCAACCCGCGCGGCAGCACCGGGGACGGGATCGCGATGGCGTGGCGGGCGGGTTGCCGCGTGTCGAACATGGAATTCAACCAATTCCACCCGACCTGCCTGTACAATCCGCAGGTCAAGAATTTCCTGATCACCGAAGCGATGCGCGGGGAGGGTGGCCAGCTCCGAATCCCCGGCAGCAATCACCGCTTCATGCCGGATTTCGATTCCCGCGAGGAGCTGGCGCCGCGCGACATCGTCGCCCGGGCGATCGATCATGAGCTGAAGCGGCTCGGGCTCGATTACGTCCATCTCGACATCAGCCACCGTGATCCCGCCTTCATCCGCGATCATTTCCCGAACATCGCCGCGCGGCTGGCCGCGCCCGATATCGGCATCGACATCACGCGCGAGCCGATCCCGGTCGTGCCGGCCGCCCATTATACCTGCGGCGGAGTCGTGGTGGACCTGGCGGCGCGCACCGATCTGCCGGGCCTGTATGCGGCCGGCGAAGTCACTCAATCCGGCCTGCACGGCGCCAACCGGCTCGCGTCCAATTCGGTGCTGGAATGCCTGGTGTTCGGCCTCGCCGCCGCCGAGGACATCAATGCCGGCTGGAATGATCTCGAACCGCCGCCGGCAATCCGGCCGTGGGACGAAAGCCGGGTCACGCATTCGGACGAGGAAGTGGTGGTGCACCACAATTGGCGTGAAATCCGCCGCTTCATGTGGGATTATGTCGGCATCGTCCGCACCACCAAGCGGCTCGAACGGGCGCTCAATCGGGTCAACCTGCTCGCCCAAGAGACCGAGGATTATTACGGCAATTTCCGAGTGACGCCGGACCTGGTGGAGCTGCGCAATCTGGTGGAAGTGTCCGGCCTGATCGTCCGCTCCGCCCTGGCGCGGAAGGAAAGCCGCGGGCTTCATTATACGCTCGATTATCCGGACCTGCTGCCGGAGGCGGCGGATACGGTGCTGGTGCCGTGAGGCGATGAACGAGGTTCGTGCTCCCGCGAAGGCAGGAGCCCATTCTCGGCCGGATCAACCTTGAGCCTGGGCTCCTGCTTTCGCAGGAGCACGAAGCAAGAGCGTCTTGCTCAGCGCGAGAGAAACGCCTTCAACTCCGACCGAAACTTCGCCGGCTGATCGAGCATGATCATGTGGCCGCTGCCGTCCACCCGCACCAGCCGGGCGTCGCGTTTCTGGCGGTAGGCGGATTGGTAGCTGGCCTGGAGCGCAGGGCGCTGCTCCGGGCTCGGAACCGCGTAAACGACCGTCAGCGGCGCCTGGATACGGCGCAGATCATCGGTCAGGTCGGTCACCGCCAGCTCGTGCGTGGCCCGAGCGACGACATCCGTGTCGCTGCGCCGGTCGGCCGGCTGCACGCCGACGAACATCTCCATCGCCGATTCGACCAGCCGCCGGCCACCCGGAGTTGCGGTCAGACCCTGGAGCGTATCGGCGAGCGCCCGGACGTTGGACGCGGTCGATCCGACGAAGCCGGCCGGTTGAGGAGTCATGTCCACGACCATGGCCTTGCCGACCGCCTCCGGGTGGCGCGCGGCGACCATCAAAGCCACCGTTCCGCCCATCGAATGGCCGACCAAGGCGGGACGCTTCAGCCCCTTCGCCGCGATGTAGCCGGCAATCTCGTCCGCGACTCCGCTCACCACCCGTCCGCTGGCATTGCCGCGGACCGGCTCGCCCGCGAAGCCGGCGACCTGGACGAGGTGGTAGCGGTAGCCCGGCACGGCAGCGACCGTCGCGCTCCAGACCGAGCGGGAGGAGGCGAGGCCGGGGATCAGGATGACGTCGGGACCGGACCCGCGCACTTCGACGGAGAATCGGGTCGGCTTGAATTGTCGTCCCTGCCGTGCGGCCTTGGGGAGGGGGGCTGTCCGAAGGACGGGGGAGGGATGATTGGTGCCGGTTACCGGTCCACCCTGCTTCGCAGGGTCCCCCTCCCCACGAGCTGTGCTCGTTGGGAGGATGGGGAGAGCCAGCAGAGCGGCACAAAAGAGTTTCAACATGCGCGACGAAGTAGCACCGCCGGCTTGAACGCCGCCTGACCCGGGCCCGCGCCGATCCCATGATGCTCGACCGGTCCAGCCTTGTGCTCCTGCGAAAGCAGGAGCCCAGCGGCGAGGCCAGCGACCAAACAAACTGGGCTCCTGCCTTCGCAGGAGCACGGCGATCGCAAGCCCCTACTCGAGCAAGTCCTTAAGTTCCTTCCGGAACCGCTCGGGCGCGTCCAGCATGATGAAGTGGGCGCTGTCGGGCACGCGGACCAACTTGGCATTCTTCAAATTGGCGTAGGATGCCTTGTAATAGCCGTCCATTTGCGCGTCGCTGATCGGGGCGCCTTTTGGCGTGACGTAGAGCACCGTCGTCGGCGCGGCGATCCCTTCGAGATCGGGGCGCAGGTCGGTGACGATCAGCTGGTGATAGGCGCGGCCGACCAGACCTGGATCGCTGGCCACCGAATCCGCGAGGATCGCCGGGCGCTCGGCATCGACGTTCGTCATACCGCCGACCATCGCCGTCATGAACGCCTTGCGCTGATCGGGCGTTTGCGCGGCCGACTGCTTCATCATCGCGTCGGCGATCGGGCGGACCTGCTCGGCGGTCGCGCCCGGTGGGCCGAACATCGCGCCCAGGAACGGCATCATGTCGACGATCATCAGCTTGCCGACGGAATCGGGATGGTGCGAGGCCAGGATCATGCCGATCGAGCCGCCCATCGAGTGGCCGACCACCGCCGGACGGGTTAGCTTGTTGTCGCGGATATATTCGTGGATCGCGTGGGCGAGCGGCTCGAGCACCGGGCCGGTCGCATTGGCGCCGACCGGCTTGCCCGCGAACCCGGCGACGTGGACGAGATGGTAGCGGTAACCCGGCACGGCCGCGACCGTCGATTCCCAGATCCGGGGCTGCGATGTAAGGCCGGGAATCAGGACGACATCTGGTCCCTCGCCCGTGACGGTCACCGCGATCCGGCCGGCCGGGTCATGGTCCCCGTCTCCGGCATGGCTGTCGTGACCGGCGCCGTGTTGCGCCGCTCCTGGCGCGGCGGCGAGCCCAGTCCAGCCGATCGCCAACAAGACGGCCAGGACGTAACGACGCAACAATGCCTGTCTCCCCCAGAATCGCGCGCACTTGGTAGCGTGCAGGACCCGCCCGCGCTAGATGATGGCGGATGCCCCATCTGTATCTCGTCGACGGCTCCAGCTACATCTTCCGCGCCTACCACCGCCTGCCGCCGCTGACCAATCGGCACGGGCTCAACGTCGGTGCGGTCTATGGCTACACGACCATGTTGTGGAAGCTGGTCGAGAGCTTGCACAAGGGGGACGGGCCGACCCACCTCGCCGTCATCTTCGACGCCGCCGGCAAGACCCACCGCGACGACATGTATGGCGAGTACAAGGCGAACCGGCCGCCGCCGCCAGCCGATCTGGTGCCGCAATTCCCGCTGATCCGCGATGCGACCCGCGCCTTTTCGCTGCCCTGCATCGAGGAGGAAGGGCTTGAGGCGGACGATATCATCGCCTGCTATTCCCACGCGGCGCTGGCCGAAGGCTGGAAGGTCACGATTGTCAGTTCCGACAAGGATCTGATGCAGCTGATCGAGGACGGCCGGCTCGATATGCTCGACACGATGAACGACCGGCGGATCGACCGCGCTTACGTGATCGAGAAGTTCGGGGTCGGGCCGGAGCAATTGGGCGAGGTGCTCGCGCTGATGGGCGACAGCGTCGATAACATTCCCGGTGTTCCGGGGATCGGCCCCAAGACCGCGGCGCAGCTGATCCAGCAATATGGCGACGTCGAGACGCTGCTTTCGCGCACCGACGAGATCACCAAGCCCAAGCTCAAGCAGAATTTGATCGAGCATGCCGAGGCGGCGAGGATGTCGCGCGAACTCGTCAAGCTGGTCTGCGATTCACCGTTGCCGCAGCCGCTCGGCCAGCTGGAAATGCAGGGCATTCCGGACGGACCATTGCGCGAGTTTCTGGAGCATCACGGCTTCAAGTCACTGCTGGCGCGGCTGAACGGCACCAGCCAAGTTCGCGCCCCCTCGACCGATCCGGCCAAGATGCCCGTGCAGCGTGAAGTGCGGCCTGAGCCGAAGATCGACCGCTCGGCTTATGAAACCGTGCTGGACGAAGTCGCGCTCGACCGCTGGATCGCCGAGGCGGTCAGGCTTGGCCGGTTCGCGATCGATACCGAAACAGACGGGCGCGATCCGATCCGCGCCAAGCTGGTCGGGATCAGCATGGCGACCGAGTGCAACCGCGCCTGCTATATTCCGCTCGAACATGGCGGGGACGATCTGCTCGCCGAGCGCCCGGAACAACTCCCGGCCGAACTGGTGCTCGGCAAGCTCAAGCCGCTGCTTCAGGATCCCGCGGTTCTCAAGATCGGCCACAATCTCAAGTTCGACTGGGTCCTGCTGGACCGTCGCGGCATCAAAGTCGCGCCGATCGACGACACCTTGGTGATGAGCTTCGATCTTAACGCCGGCGGGCTGTCCAGCCACAGCCTCGACGATCTCGCCAAGGAGCATCTCGACCACCAGTGCCTCAGCTTCAAGGAGGTGTGCGGATCGGGCTCTAAGCAGGTCTGCTTCGACAAGATCACGCTCGATCGCGCGACCGAATATGCGGCAGAGGATGCCGACGTCACCTTGCGGCTGTGGAAGCGGTTCAAGGCGCGATTGCCGCACGAGCGCGTGACGCAGGTCTACGAGACTGTCGACCGGCCGCTCGTGCCGGTGGTCGCGCGGATGGAACGGGAAGGGGTCAAGGTCGATCGCGAGGACTTGTCCAAGCTGTCGGCCGAGTTCAATGCGCAGATCGTCGCGCTGGAGGAGCAGGTTTGCGCCGAAGCGGGAGCGAAATTTACGATCGGCAGCCCGAAGCAGTTGGGCGAAATCCTGTTCGACAAATTGCAGCTGAAAGGCGGGCGCAAGGGCAAGTCGGGCGTCTGGTCGACCGACGTCAACGAACTCGAGCGGCTGTCGCGCGACGGTGTGCCCATCGCCCGGCTGGTGCTCGACTGGCGCCAGCTCACCAAGCTCAAGAACACCTATACCGACGCGCTGCAGCAGCAGATCAACCCGGAAACGGGCCGCGTCCACACCTGCTACAGCTTGTCGGGCGCGCAAACGGGGCGGCTGTCCTCGACGGATCCGAACCTGCAGAACATCCCGATCCGCACCGAGATCGGCCGCCGCATTCGCGACGCGTTCGTCGCCGAGCCCGGCTATGTGATGCTCGCGGCCGATTACAGCCAGATCGAGCTGCGGCTGGCGGCGCACATGGCGGACGTGCCGCAACTCCGCCAAGCCTTCGCCGAGGGTGCCGACATCCACAGCATGACCGCGCAGGAACTGTTTGGGGAGGTCAGCCGTGACACGCGCGCGAGCGCCAAGACGATCAACTTCGCGATCCTCTACGGCATTTCGCGCTGGGGATTAGCGGGCCGGCTGAGCATCACCGCAGATGAAGCGCAGGCAATGATCGACCGTTATTTCGACCGCTTTCCCGGCATCCGCGATTATATTCATAGGACGCTGACCAGCGTGCGCGAGACCGGCTTCACCACCACCCTGTTCGGCCGCAAGACGCACTTTCCCGGCATTCGCAGCAAGGTGCAACACGAACGGCAGGGCGCCGAGCGCGCCGCCGTCAACGCGCCGATTCAGGGCACCAGCGCCGACATCATCAAGCGCGCCATGGCCCGGATGTGCCCGGCGCTGGAGCGCGAAGGCCTGGGCTCCACGCGCATGCTGATGCAAGTCCACGACGAGCTCGTGTTCGAAGTTCCGCAAGCCGATGCGGAGCGCGCCGGCGCGGTGATCAAGCGCGTGATGGAAGCCGCCGCCGGCCCCGCGGTCGAACTGTCGGTCCCGCTCGGCGTCGAAATCGGCACCGGCGCGAACTGGGGCGCGGCGCATTGATTGCGCGCGTGGTGCGTTACATGTAACGTGTTTCGATGGGCAAGAACGAGAAGATCAGCGGCCGGGAACGGGTGGCGAAGCGCCGCGCAGCATTGCGCGCGCAGGGATTGCGCCCGAAGCAGATCTGGATTCGAGACACGAGCGTACCGGGTTTCTGGGAAGAAGCTTCCCGGCAGGCGAAGCTGATTGTGGCGAGCGCTCACGAAGCCGAAGATCAAGCTTGGGTGGATGAGATCACGGACTGGGATTCCTGGCCCGAATGGAAGGCTGATTGAAGCGCCTTGAGATTTGGACCGCGTCGGGCGGTCCGGATTACGCGAGCAAGCCGCGCCCGGTTGTCATCATCCAGGATGAACGGATTTCGACAGAGTCGGTAACGGTTTGCGGCATCACCTCCGATCCTGCGGAAGTGCCGTTCTACCGTCCAACGATAGACGCGGGCGATCGCACCGGCTTGCGTGAAGTCTCACGGATCATGGTCGATAGAATTACAACTCTCCCGCGTCGAAAGCTGGGGCGGCGCATCGGAGCCTTGTCGGCTTCTGAGGAGTCGGAGCTCCGCCAAGCCATGTTTCTGTTTCTCGGCTTTCATGCCTGACCCTCGGGAGACTGTCGCCGATACCGGCTCCGAAGACATTGCCGCGCTCGCCAAGGGCGGGCGGACGAATTTTTTCGGCTTTCTGCTCAGGCTCGCCGCGCGCTTGCCGTTCCTGTTCGTTGCCGGGCGCATCTACGGGCCGGAACTGCTCGGGCGCTTCGCTTATGCGGTGCTGATCGTCGAGTTCGCCGCGCAGCTGGCGACATTGGGCTTGAAGCGCGGGCTCGCCGAACAGTTATCCTCGACCGACAAGCCGCATGCCTGCGTCGTGTGGGATGCGATGCTGGTCGCCTTGATCGCATCGGCGGTGGCGACGGTGGTGCTGGCATTGTTCCCGGGCGTCATGTTCCCGAACTCGCCGGTGCGCGGGCTGGAGTGGCTGCTGCCGTTGATCGTGTTCGCGATCGCGGGCTCCGATGTCGCGCTGGCGGCGCTCGCCTACCGCCACAATGTCCAGGCGACGGTAGCCGCGCGCGCCATCGTCGAACCCTGGACCATCAGCATCGCCGCGTTCGCATTATCCTATGTCTCCTCGCGCGACGGGCTGATCATCGCTTATGTGCTATCGATGATCGCGGCCTTGGCCGCCTCGCTGTGGCCGCTTTACCGCAGCTACGGCGTGCCGAGCGGGTGGAAGCCGCAGCCGGGCCAGCTCTGGGCCCTGGCTCGCCGCAATACGCCGCTGGCGGCGGCCGACGCGGTCGAGTGGGGATCACGCCGGATCGACATCGCGATCCTCGGCCTGTTCTTCTCGCCGGCGGTCGTCGGCATCTATTATGTCGCCCAGCAGGTCGCCTCGCTGCCGCAGAAGCTCAAGACCAGCTTCGACCCGATCCTCGGGCCGGTGATCACCCAGAAACTCGCCGAGGGCGACAAGGCGGCCGTGGCCAAACAGGTGCGGCAGGTCGGCTTTTGGATCATCGCGGCCCAGGTCGGGATCGCGCTC
Source organism: Allosphingosinicella sp. (assembly GCA_036387855.1). GTDB lineage: Bacteria > Pseudomonadota > Alphaproteobacteria > Sphingomonadales > Sphingomonadaceae > Allosphingosinicella. The sequence goes on from DASVSZ010000030.1 coordinate 30,690, forward strand.
GCGCTCGGCATTCCGGGCGAAGCGGTCATGGGTCTGGTCGGCCCGAACTTCGTCGGCGGGACCGGCGCGCTGGCCTTCCTGCTGGCCGCCGAAGCGGTGGCAGCCACCGCGGTCGTGTCCGAAGCCGCATTGGTCTATGTCGCACGGCACCGCAATCTCGTCATCTCGCTGCTGACGATCTCGCTTCAGGCGGCGCTGTCGATCGCGCTGATCCAAGGGATCCGAGCGGTTCGCCTGCCACAATGGCTGGTCGAACGCTTCGACCTGGCGGGCGACCGCCTGCCGGACAGCTTCGCGGCGGCGGGGCCGGCGCTCGCACTAGGGTTGGCGCTCGGCGTGTCGTCGATCTTCAAGGCACGGTTGCTCAGTCGTTTGCTGGGCGCGCCAGTGCAGGGCTGGCGCTGGCCGATCGTGTGGGCGGCGGCGGCCGCGATCGTCGTCGGAACCGGCTTCACGCGATTGCCCCAAAGCCTGGAATGGCTGGAGCTTGCGCTCGGCATTCCGGTGATCCTGCTCGCCTTTGGCCTGGTAATCTGGAAACGCGGCTTCACGCATGAGGATCGGGTATTGTTCCGGATAGGCAAGGGCGAGGAAGCGGCTCCTAGCCTTCCACCTCCGCCAGGGGCTGCACCGCCGGGCCGTTGAGCACCTGGCCGTCCGGCGCGAATTGCGAGCCGTGGCAGGGGCAGTCCCAGCATTTTTCGAACCCGTTCCAGTGGACGATGCAGCCCAGGTGCGTGCAGGTCGGCGAGCGGCGGATGATCGTGCCGTCCTCCGCCTTGTAGGTGGCGACCTGCTTCAGCCCATGCCGGATCAGCGCCCCTTGCCCCGGCTGAAGATCGGCCTCGGTCTTGACGTCGCCGGGACCGAGATATTCGGCGAAATTCTTGACCGCTTCCGCCTGCCCCTTGATGAACTCGGCGATCGAGGTGGTGCCGATCGTCTTGCGCGAGGGATCGAACAGGCTGGCGAAGCGGCTATCCTCGCCGATGATCAACGGCATGATCGTTAGGCTGCCGGCGACGCCGTGGGTCAGACCCATGCCGCTATCGCCGGTGTGGACGTAGATGTTGGTGCTGCCCGGGTTGCGGCCGGAAAAGGGCATGAAGTCGATCGTCTCCATCACCTGGCCCGACCAGCGGTGGCTGGACCGGCTGAAGCTCGGATAATGGGCGCGGGTCCAGTCTTCGAGCCCGTCCAGCCGCTCTTCCTGATCGTGCGCTTCGCCCGTTTTGTGATCGCCGCCGCCGACGATCAACAGGTCCTCGGCCTCGCCGAGCGGCTGGATGCGGACATAATGATAGGCCTCGTACGTGTCCCAGACGAGCGCGTCGGGAACCGAGCCTTTCGGAACCGGGCCGGCGATCGCATAGGTCCGGTAGGGCGGCTGCTTGGTGTGGATCGCGACCTTGTCGTTGGTCGGCGAATTGGTCGCGAACACGGCGGCGCGGGCGCGGATGACCGGGCCGCGCTCAGTGGTAATCTCGACGCCGCCATCCTTTTCCTGGTCACCGACGTGAACGGTGTCAGCGTAAAGCCGGCCGCCGCGCGCCTGGATCGCTTCGGCAAGGCCACGCAGATATTTGGTCGGGTGGAACCGGCCCTGATTGGGGAAGCGCAGCGCACGGCCGGTATCGACGGCGGGCACGGGCGCGCGATCGGCCCATTCGACCGGAACGCCGATCTTGCGGCAGGCCTCATATTCGTCGTCGAGCTCGCTCTGCGGCTTGTCGGCCGGCGCGAACAGGTACCCGTCGAGCCGCTGGAAATCGGCATCGATGCCCTCGTCGCGGCAGATCGCCTCGATCCGGTTCACGGCCGCGACCTGGCTGTCGTGGTAGATGCGGGCGTCATCCTCGCTGCGCATCTTGATCAGCTCGGAATAAAGGTCGTCCAGTTCGGTCGCGAGATGAGCGGTGGTGCGCGCGGTCATGCCCGCACCGATGCCGCCGCGATCGATCACCACCACCGATCGGCCGAAGCGGGCCAGTTCATAGGCGGTGGACAGGCCGGCGATGCCGGAGCCGACGACAACCACGTCGCATTCGACATCCTGCGTGAGCGGCGGCGCGTCGACAACGGGGGTCTGGTCCATCCAGCAGCTGACGCTGCGCTCGTCGCCGACGTTCATGCTCTTCTCCGCTGCAAACCGCCTTCGCCAACGGGCCGTTCGCGAGATCGGTTCCGGCGATGGCTATCTACTCCTCTCCACAAAGTCGTGGAGGGGAGTAGAGTAGTCGATCGGCAGGCGGACAGAATGATGCCGCTGAGTTTCGTGCGTCAATGCCGAAAATGCCGCACCCCCGTGAATACCATCGCCAGCCCCGCTTCATCAGCAGCGGCGATCACCTCGTCGTCGCGGATTGAGCCGCCGGGTTGGATGACCGCTGTGGCGCCGGCTTCGACGGCGGCGAGCAGACCGTCCGCGAAGGGAAAAAAGGCGTCCGAGGCGACGGCGGCGCCGATCGTGCGGGGCTCGGGCCAGCCTGCCATTTCAGCAGCGTCGCGGGCTTTCCAGGCGGCGATGCGGGCGGATTCGAGGCGGTTCATCTGGCCGGCGCCGATGCCGGCGGTGGTGCCGCCCTTGGCGTACACGATCGCGTTGGACTTGACGTGCTTGGCGACGGTCCAGGCGAACAGGCAATCGGCCAGTTCCCGCTCGGTGGGCACTCGCGTCGTCACCACCTTCAGAGCATCGGGCGCGGGCTTTTGATTGTCGCGGGTCTGCACCAGCCAGCCGCCGGCGATCGACTTGATGTTGAAGCCGCCCCGGGCCGGATCGGGGAGTTCGCCGGTCAGGAGCAGGCGCAGGTTCTTCTTGGCCGCGAAGATCCGCTGCGCCTCTTCGTCCGCGTCGGGCGCGATCACCACTTCGGTGAAGATGGCGGTGATCGCGTCGGCATCCGCGGCGTTAAGCGGCCGGTTGACCGCGACGATGCCGCCGAACGCCGACACCGGATCGCAGGCGAGCGCCGACTTGTAGGCTTCGAGCAACGTCCCCGCGACGGCCACGCCGCAAGGATTGGCGTGCTTGACGATCACGCAAGCGGGATCGCCCTCGCGAAATTCCGATACGAGCTCGAGCGCGGCATCGGCATCGTTGTAATTATTATAGCTGAGCGCCTTGCCACCCACCTGCCGCGCCTGGGCGATGCCGCGCGCGGTCGGGCCGGCATGGCCGTAAAGCGCGGCCTGCTGATGCGGGTTCTCGCCGTAGCGCAGCACCTGCGGCGCTTGCAGGACCATCGGCAGGGTCTGCGGGAAGAGCTGACCTTGATCGGCGAAAGCGAACCAGGAGGCGATGGTGGCGTCGTAAGTCGCGGTCGCGGCGAATGCCTTGGCGGCGAGGCGCTTGCGGAGGTCGAGCGCGGTCGCGCCTCCGCTCTCGTCGATCGCGGCGATCAGCTCCGCATAGTCGGACGGATCGGTCAGGATCGCGACATGTGCATGATTTTTCGCAGCCGACCGGACCATGGCAGGCCCGCCAATGTCGATATTCTCGATGATCTCGTCGCGATCCGCGCCGCGGGCGACGGTCTGGGCGAAGGGGTAGAGGTTTACCACCACCAGATCGATCGCGCCGATGCCATGTTCGGCCATGGCGGCGCGATGCTGGTCATTGTCACGGACGGCCAGCAGGCCACCATGGACCTTGGGGTGCAAAGTCTTGAGGCGGCCGTCCATCATTTCGGGGAAGCCGGTCAGATCCGAGACGTCGCGGACGTTCAGCCCAGCCTCGCGCAAGGCGGCGGCGGTTCCTCCGGTTGAGACGAGCTCGACTCCGTGGCGGGCCAATGCGTGGCCGAGCTTGGCGAGTCCCGCCTTGTCGGACACGGACAGCAGGGCGCGGGCGATCTTGACGTCGGACATGGCGCGCGCATGAACGGGCGCGGCGCGATTTGGCAAGGGCAGAGTGGCTCAGGCTTCAGGCCGCGCGCTTGAAGTGCCAGCCGATCGTCATTCCGTTCGGCGGCGTTTCACCGGCGATGACCAGCTGGGTGCTCGGGTGCAGCGTCGCGGCTCCGTCCAGCCACAGACTTTCGTCGATCGCGAGCTGGCCGCCGCGGCAGCGGAACTGCCAGACATTGCCGCCCTTGATCCGCAGCAACGCGCCCTGGCCATCGGCGGTGCTGGTCACTTCCACGCCGGGCGCGAGATGGAAGCGGACCGCAAAGGCAGTCGGCCCCGAGCGGCGGCGTTTGCCTTCCGCCAGCAACACATCCTCGCCCTGCAGTTCGAGGCCGTCGGCGGACAGCGTCAGGCGGCGCTCGTGGGCGAGGCCGAAGCGCTTGCAATAGCCGTCGTGGCCCGCCTCCACATTGATCACGCCACCGGCTTCGTCGCGCGACAACTCGACTTGCGTCACGCCCTTGCCCAAGCTGCCGTCCTCAAGGATCGCCGTCGAATTGCGATCGCCGAGCGTCAGGGTCGAGTGCGCCGCAGTGGTGCGCAGGCCCTGGATCAGACCGGGCGAGACCGCGCCCGAAAACACGCCCGCGCCACCGCAATTGACCACCAGCCGTTGCTCGCCGTCGCTGAATTCAAAGGCCAGCGTCGATGCACAACCGTTCCTCAGCGCGCGCGCTGGTGGAGGCGGTGCGGCGTCGAACACGACCAGGCCGCGCTTGGCGGACATGCGCTGATAACCCCAGCCGCGCGGCTGCCGGAGCGGGCGGGTTTCGACGCCGGAGCCTTCCACGGCGGCGGCGACGCGGCGGCGGCTCAGCATGTTGCCGCCCTGCCAGCTGGACAAGGCTTCGTCGCCAAGCGTGGTGGTCAGCAACGCGGCGACGGCGGCGGCCAGCGTTTCGCCGAACTCGGCCGGCATCTCCTGCGCCCCGGCGATATAGGCCGCGCGCAACTGGCCGAGCAGTTCGACCAGCGCGACCTGCTCGATCGGCGAGCGGCTGGTGATCCCGCCATCGTCGTGCATCGCCGCGGCGAGCGCGCGGGCAAGCCCGGCCTCGCCCTTGCCGAGCCGGGCGGGGCCGCCCTGGATCACCAGGGCCGACGCGATCACGCCGATCCAGGCGCAGATGCGGGGCAGGCCGGGCGGGACCTTGTCCGCGCCGCGATCCAGGTAGCGGGCACCGCGCGCCAGCGTGTTCAGCACGGCCGAGCGATAGACCAGGTCCTTGCGGGACAGGATGTACGGCGCATAGGCCGCCCAGAACAGCACACGCCGGCCCCACAGATCGGCCCGCCAGGCGCGCTCGCTGACCTGCTCGGCATAGTCGCTGAGCCAGCGCTGGACGAGATGCTCGGCCAGGCGCGCTCCACGTTCCCGAGTGGCGGCAGCCGCGAGATCGCGCAGCCAGGCGAAGCTTTGGAGATAATCGGACAGTTCGGGCGGGAAGCGCGGATCGCCGAAGTCGATCTTCTCCAGCCGGTAGGTTTCCCGCCCGTGCACCAAATTGCCGGCCAGCAGCGCCTCGCCGATCGCCTTGTCGCCCGCGATCGGGTCCTTGGGAACGGCGAGCAGTTTGAGCGGGTAACGCCCGCGCAGCCGCATGCCCTGGAGCGGACTGCGCCAGGCGAGACGATGAAGCTGGTTGGCGACCCGTTCGCCGAACGACATGCCCGCATTGTCGCCGGCCTTGATCAGCCGCTTGCCGGGCTCGATCTGCTGTCCGTCATAGCTCCCCACGCGCTCGAGCAGGCTCATTCATCGCCCCTCAGCGCCCGGATGTTGGCGGCGTATGACGCGGCGCCGCCCCGGAAGGTGGCCGTGCCCGCCACCAGCACGTCGGCGCCGGCCTCGACCGCACGGCGGGCGGTGTCGAAATCGATGCCGCCATCCACTTCGAGATCGATGGACAGGCCAGCCTTGTCGATCTGCTTACGAATCGCTTCGATCTTGCGCAGTTGGCTGGCGATGAAGCTCTGCCCGCCGAAACCGGGGTTGACGCTCATCACCAGCACCAGGTCCAGTTCCTCCAGCACATAGTCGAGCATCTTGGCCGGGGTCGCCGGATTGAGCGACACGCCGGCGCGCTTGCCGAGCGACTTGATCCGCTGGATCGTGCGGTGGAGGTGCGGCCCCGCTTCGGGATGGACGGTGATCGTATCGGCGCCGGCCTGCGCGAACGCATCGAGGAACGGATCGGCCGGCGAGATCATCAGGTGGACGTCGAACGGCTTGGCGCTGTGCGGACGCAGAGCGGCGACCACGGCCGGACCGATGGTGAGGTTCGGGACGAAATGTCCGTCCATGACGTCGACATGGATCCAGTCCGCGCCCGCTTCGTCGATCGCGCGAATTTCCTCGCCGAGCCGCGCGAAATCGGCGGACAGGATTGAAGGGGCGATGCGGACCGGCTGTTGCACCGCGGAACGTTAACCGGCCCCGAGTCGCCCGGCAAGGAAGCCGGCGCCGCGTTCAGCTGATTCTGGTGAACCGGGCGATGAAGAAGCCGTCGGCACCGCCCTGATCGGCGAAAATGCCGGGCAGGATACGCACGATTCCATCATTCGGGCGCATGCCGGCGGGAAGTTCGTCGGGCCGGACCGGATCCAGCGCGAAGTCGCGGCGGGAGGCAAGAAAGGCGGAGGCGACCTGCTCGCCTTCCTCGGGCTCGAGCGAGCAGACCGAGTAAACGAGGGTGCCGCCAGGTTCGAGCCAGCCGGCGGCGCGGGCCAGCATCGCCCGCTGGCCCTCGGCAAGCTCCCTGATCGCGCGCGGGCGGACCCGGTGCAGCACATCTGGATGGCGCCGGAAGATGCCGGTCGCCGAGCAAGGCGCATCGAGCAGGATTGCGTCCACCTTGCCGGGCGGGCTCCACTTCATCACGTCGGCCGTCCGGATCTCGGCCGCCAGCCCGGTGCGCTCCAGGTTCTCGCGAAGTCGCGCCAGACGACTTGCCGAGGCATCGATCGCTATGACCCGAAAGCCGGCAACGGCCAACTGCATCGTCTTGCCGCCAGGCGCCGCGCACAGGTCGAGGACGCTTCGCCCGGCGCCGGGGCCGAACAGCCGCGCGGGGATCGAGGCGGAGATATCCTGAACCCACCAATCGCCGCTGCCATAGCCGGTCAATCCGGCCACCGCTTCGCCGCGGGCGAGGCGGAGATGTCGCGGCATCAGACTTACGCCGTCCAGGCCCGCGGGCGGCTGGTTGCCGGCGAGAACCAAGTCGATGGGCGGCGGCACGGCCAAGGCCTGTGCGGCCGCGCGCGCCACCGCGCTGCCCCACGCGGCTTCCCAGCGCTCCGCAACCGCCGGCGGGAGCGTGGGGACTTCGGGCAGGGTCGGTTCGCGGCGCATCACCGCGCTGAACACGCCATGGACCAAACGGCGCGGCCCGCCATCGACCAGCGGCAGCACCGTCGAGATCGCGGCATGATGCGGCGTTTGCATCGCCAGCGCCTGCACCAAGGCGATCCGCAGGGCGAAGCGCGCCTTGGCGTCATCGGGAAGCCGCTTGGCCGTCGCGCCGTCGATCAGCGCATCGAGATCGACCAGCCGGCGCAGCGTTTCGGCCGCGATCGCATGCGCGAACGCCTTGTCGTCCGAGCGGTCGAGATCGCGCGTGGCGGTGTCGAGCGCGGCTTCGAGCGGCAGCCCCTTGCGCAGCACGGCATCGAGCAGCCGCAGGGCGGCGCGGCGCGAGCCGGTTCCGGCAGGGTCCTTGCTGTCCATCTTGCGCCGGCCCTACGGACTTCCGAGATGAACCGGCAAGTGATTAGGAGAGATGCCACGTGGCCGACCGACCCGCCCACCTCAAGCCGCCCGCCAACTTCTCGAAGAGCCCGCCCGTCCCCGAACCCGGGCCAGCCCGCGAAGATACCGAGCATGGCGGCCCAAAGGGGCAGGAGCCGACCCGCTATGGCGACTGGGAGAATAACGGCATCGCGTGGGATTTCTGACGGTCAGTTCCCATTCAGCGGTATTGGCTTCCAGGAGCGTGGCATGAGGATTTCACGTCGCTCTCTGCTCGGCGGTGTCGCTGTCACGGCCAGCGGACTAACCCTGGACGCGGCATTGCTGCCGAAGATAGCGCTAGCGCAAGGTCCGACGTTCACGCCCGAGCAGTTCGGCGCGAAAGGCGATGGTGCCACCAACGACACCGCCGCCTTTGCCCGGCTCGCGACCGCGGTGAACATCGCCGGTGGCGGCACGATCGTGCTGCGCAAGACCACCTACATCGTCGGCCAGCAGCGCGCATCGCTGAAACGGGATGATTATTGGTCGTTCGAACCCGCGCCCATTCTGCGGATTGCCAAGTGCCGCGACCCATTGATCATCCGTGGTAACGGAGCGCGGATCAGGGGGGCCGATGGCCTGCGATATGGTACGTTCGATTCTGCAACCGGGCGGCGCACGGATAATCCGATGCCGTTCACTGCGGGACAGATTGCGACGCCGTATCGCGAGATGATCAGGATCGAGGATTGTTCAGGCCCGGTCGAAGTCGCCGACCTTGAACTGGACGGCAACATCGATCGACAGCAGCTGGGCGGGCCATTCGGCGATGTCGGCCGGCAGATCCCCCACATCGGATTGGCCTTGTTCAACAATCGCGGCGACGAACTGGTCCGCAATGTCCATTCCCACCACCATGGCCACGACGGGCTGTACATCGATGGAATCGATCGGGTGCAACGACCGGCGCCCGTCCGCAGGATCATCGGTTTTCGCTCCGAATATAACGGACGCCAGGGATGCAGCATGACGGGCGGGCGCGGTTACCAATTTCAGGATTGCAAGTTCAGCCATACCGGCAGGTCGCGATCCGGCGTTCTCAGTCCACCCGGCGCCGGGCTCGATCTTGAGGCGGAGAACGGCAAGATCAATCGCGATTTTACATTCATCAATTGCGAGTTCGTCGACAATGGCGGGTGCGGGCTGGTCGCGGACACCGGCGACAGCGAAGGCGCGCTGTTTCGCGGCTGCACGTTCGTTGGAACCACCGCTTGGGCCGCTTGGCCGAACAAGCCGCGTTTTCGTTTCGATGATTGTTTGTTCGTCGGCGCGTCAGTTCGCGCGTTTGGCGATCCCGATCCCGACCGTGCCGCCCAATTTCATAACTGCCGGTTTCGCGACGATCCGGGCTTGTCGCCGACAGGCAAGGTTTATCTCGGCGATAATGGCCGCGCCCCCATCTTCGACTTATCAAGCTCCGTGAACGTCCTGTTCTCGGGCTGTGATTTCGAGCTGACCGGCAAGGGCGTGCTGCCGTGGAGCTGGCACGCCATCTACCAGGATTGCCGGATGCGCCAACGGTCAGCGGACCAGGCGTACCCGAAAGGGAAATATCGCGGCCGCAGCAGGATCGAGGCCAATGTCGATATGTACGGCACCAGCGTCGAAGGCGCGCTGACGGTCAACGGACGTCCGCTCGCCTAAATGCTTTCCTGGCGCAACGGGCGCGAGAGGAGGCGCTCCACGATGACGGGCGCATCCGCTGCGCCCGACAGAAGTTCGCAGACCGCTTCGACGATCGGCATGTCGATGCCGGCATCGATCGCCGCGCGGCGCAGGACGGGGGCGGTGTAGGCGCCTTCCGCGACCGTGCGGCGATCGGCGAGCAGATCGGCCGCCGCCCGGCCTTGACCCAGGCCGACGCCGAGGCTGAAATTGCGGGAACTGGTGGACGAGCAGGTCAGGACGAGATCACCCAGGCCCGACAGGCCGGCGAGGGTTTCGGCGCGGGCGCCCCGGGCGAGGCCGAAGCGGGTCATTTCCGCAAAGCCGCGCGAGATTAGAGCGGCGCGGGCATTCTGGCCGAGGCCGCGGCCTTCCACCACCCCGCAGGCGATGGCGAGCACGTTCTTGATCGCGCCGCCGATTTCCGCCCCGGCCACGTCGTCCGAAAGGTAGGGCCGGAAGGCCGGGCGGGCGAGCCGATCGCGCAGCCGTTGGCCGACCTGGGGATCGCCGATCGCGAGCGTCACCGCGGCAGGGAGCCCGGCCGCGACTTCATGGGCGAAGGTCGGGCCGGACAGGACGGCGATCGGCGCCGCCGGCTGCGCTTGGTGGGCAACCTCATGCATCAGCCTGGTCGAGCTTTCCTCCATTCCCTTGGCGCACAGGACGAGCGGCAACCGCAGCGGCGGCAGCGCGGCGAGAGTCGCGCGAAGATGCTGGGCGGGAGTGACCACCAGCAATGCGTCGCAGCCTGCCAGGTCCGTCAGTTCGCCCGTGGCCCGGATCTGGCGAGACAAAGCGATTCCGGGGAGGAATGGGCGGTTTTCGTGCGCGTCGTTGATGTCGCCGACCACTTCGGGCTCGCGTGCCCACAACAGCACCGGCTCGCCGCCGGCCGCCGCGACCTGGGCCAGCGCGGTGCCCCAGGCGCCGCCGCCGATCACGCCGATCTTCATGCCTTGACGCCCGCGCCGCGCGCCCGCTCGGCGTCTGGATCGAGCGGCCAGCGGGCTCGGGCCGGGGCGTCCAGCCCGTCGATCAGCCCGGCCTCAAGCCGCAGCGCTCCGGCCCAGCCGATCATCGCCGCATTGTCGGTGCACAGCCACAATGGCGGCGCGACGAACGGAAGGCCGTGCTTGGTGGCGAGGCCAGCCAGCGCGGATCGGATCGTGCGGTTGGCGGCCACCCCGCCCGCCACGACCAGGGCAGTCGCGCCACCTGTCCGCGCCAGCGCCCGCGCGGTCCGATCGAGCAGGCAATCCACCACCGCCTCCTGAAAGGAAGCGGCGATATCTTCCGGTGCATGCGCGCCCGACTGAACCGCCCTCAGCACCGCGCTTTTCAACCCGGCGAAAGAGAAATGCGGTTCGGCGGAGCCGACCAGCGGGCGGGGGAGGAGTACCGCCTTCGGATCGCCGGTCTGCGCGGCGCGCTCGACCGCCGGCCCTCCCGGGAAGCCGAGCCCGAGCAGCTTGGCGCTCTTGTCGAACGCTTCTCCGGCGGCGTCGTCGATCGTGGTCGCCAGGCGCCGGTAGCGGCCGACCGCTTCTACGAACAGCAACTGGCAATGCCCGCCCGACACGAGCAGCAGTAGATAGGGGAAGCGAAGCTCCGGATCGCTCAGCATCGGTGAAAGCGCGTGGCCTTCCAGATGATTGAGCGCGATCAGCGGCTTGCCCGCCGCAAGTGCCAGCCCCTTGGCGGTCACCAGCCCCACCATGACGCCACCGATCAGCCCCGGCCCCGCCGTCGCAGCGACCGCATCGACCTGGTCGAGCGACACGTCCGCTTCCGACAACGCCTGCTCGATCAGGTCCGGCAGGATCTCGACATGGGCGCGCGCGGCGATTTCCGGGACGACGCCGCCGAACGGGCGATGCGCGGCTTCCTGCCCGGCCAGTTTGTGGGCGAGCACCCGCCGGTCGGACGTGACCAGCGCCGCCGCCGTTTCGTCGCAGCTGGATTCGATGCCAAGGATCAAGCTCACCCGCTTTCCTCTATCGACGCTTGCCATTAGGGCAAGCAGTGCATGATCCACCCCGTTCGCATCGGCACGCGCGGCTCACCGCTGGCGCTCAAGCAGGCCCGCATGGTCGCCGAGGCGCTCCGCGCCGCCCATGGCTGGAGCCTGGAATGGATTGAGATCGTGCCGATCTCCACCACCGGCGATGTCGTGCAGGATCGCCCGCTGTCCGAAGTCGGGGGCAAGGGGCTGTGGACCAAGGAACTGGACCGCGCGCTCGGCGAAGGTGTGATCGACTTGTCGGTTCACTCGATGAAGGATGTCGAGACGATCCGGCCCGACGAACTCGTGATCGAGGCGATGCTGCCCCGCGCGGACGTTCGCGACCGGCTGATCGGGGCCGAAAGCATCGAGGCGCTGCCCTCCTGGGCACGGGTCGGCACATCTTCGCCGAGGCGCACGGCGCAGCTGCTCGCCAGGCGGCCCGATCTCAACATCGTGATGTTCCGGGGCAATGTGGCGACCCGCCTGCGCCGGATCGAGATGGGCGAGGCCGACGCGACCCTGCTCGCGGCGGCCGGACTGGACCGGCTCGACCAGGCATCGACGGGCACGCCGATCGACGACATGCTGCCCGCTCCGGCGCAAGGCGCGGTCGGCATCGAAGTGGCGGCGGCGAACGGCCGCGTGCGGGAACTGGTTCGGGCGATCGATCACCAGCCGACCCATGTCTGCGTTTCCGCGGAGCGCCGTTTGCTGGAAGGCTTGGGTGGCGGGTGCCGGTCGCCGGTCGCCGGCCTGGCGGTTCACGAGGATGGATCGATCCGGCTCCGCGCCGAGATCCTGACCAATGACGGCAGCGAGTTCGAGGCCGGCGAAGTGGCTTTCGCCGCCGGCGACGAGGAGGCGCCGCTCGCCTTGGCCCGTCACCTGCTGAAGGAGGCATCTCCCGCCTTGCGCGGCCTGTTCGGCGGAGCCGCTTCATTCTCCTGATCCTTCGCCCCGAGCCCGGGGCAAGCGCAACCGCCGCCCGGGCGAAGACGCTTGGGCTGCGGGCCATGGTCGCGCCCCTGTTCGAGTTGCGTGCGATCGACTGGGACCCGCCCGAACCCGGTCGTTTTCAAGCGCTGATGCTGACCAGCGTGAACGGGGCCGTCCATGCCGGTCCGTCGCTTGGCCAATATGTTGGCCTGCCTTGCTACTGCGTCGGCGAGGCGACGGCAGCGGCCGCGCGGGAATCGGGGCTCGGACGGCTTGTGCTAGGCGAGGGCGACGCCCGCGCCTTGGTCGAGCGTATGGCACAGGACGAGATCGGTTGCGCGTTGCACTTGTCCGGGCGCGAGCATCTCGAGATCAATCCTGGCGCGGTGCGAATCGAGCGCCGCGTTGTGTACGCCGCCGACGCGGCCGGAGACCTCTCACCCGAAGCACAATCGGCCCTTCGGGCGGGGGCGCTCGCATTAGTCCATTCGCCGCGCGCCGCTCGGCGGTTCGCGGCCCTGGTCGACAAGGCTGTCCTGGCCCGGTCAACGATCCGTATCGCGGCGATCAGCGGAAATGCAGTGGCAGCGCTCGGAGCAGGGTGGCATCTGGCGATTGCCGCCGAAACTCCCACCGATCAGGCATTGCTGGAGCTTGCCACGAAGCTGTGCAAGACTGAGCCGATGGGCGGTTCGGATCACAGGCAATGAGCGTCGGTTATGTGCGCACCGAAGGCGCGACGCGGCGGCGCTCGCTGCTGGTGATCCTTCTCCTGCCGCTGCTCGCCTTTCTGATCGGGCTTGCGGCGATGGGCTGGCTCCTGTCCCGCTGGGATGCAGCCGCCGCATATCTGGGCATCGCGCCTCGGACGGTGATCGTGCAGCCCGCTCCCGTGCCGCAGCCGCTGCCGGTTCCGACCGCGCAGGTTCCGGTGCCGGCCTTATCGACGGGCCCCACGCAGCGCCTGGTGATCGATCCGGAGACGACGCGCCGGGTCAACCGGCTCGAGCAGCGGCTGGCCGACATCGCACAGCAATCGACCGCCGCCGCCGGCAATGCCGATCGCGCGGAAGGCCTGCTCGTCGCATTCGCCGCCCGGCGCGCGCTCGATCGCGGTGTGAGCCTGGGTTATATCGAAGGGCTGCTTCAGCAGCGCTTCGGCGACACGCAGCGGCCGGCGGTCGCCACCATCATCACCGCCTCGCGCCAGCCGGTGACGCTGGCGCGGCTCCAGGCGGGTTTGCAGGAGGTCGGCCCGGAATTGGTAGGCGGCGGGCCGAACCAGGATTGGTGGACGGCGCTTAAACGTGAGCTGTCGGGCCTGGTGGTGGTGCGCAAGGGCGGCACCCCCTCGACCTTGCCGAGCGAGCGGCTGCAACGGGCGCGGCAGCAGCTGAGCGCCGGACAGGTCGACGTGGCGTTGGCCGAGGTGCTGCGAATGCCAGGCCGCGAGCTCGCGCCGGACTGGATCGCCGAAGCGCGCCGCTATGTGGCCGCCCGCAACGCCCTCGATACGATCGAGACTGCCGCCCTGCTCGATCCGCGCAATCCGCCCCAACCCGGCCAAACTGCGCAGGCCCGGCTGGGCCGGGTCCCGCCCGCCATCTGACGCGGCTAGCCGAGGCGCGACGATGCGTTTCGCCTCGGCGATGGCCTCCCGCTCGGCAGGGAACCCCATCGCTCGCGCCGGACGTTGATACCGACGAAGGAGAGTGGCGATGAGCAACAAGCAATTGCGGCCCGACGAACAGCCTGTCGAGCTTCAGGACGATCTCGAGCGTAACCCGGGGATCGGCGGTTCCGAAGGCCTGTTCGCGCGTCAAGGAGGCGACGATGCCGGCCTGATCGAGGGCGACAACACGGTCGAAGGCGATGTCGAGAATGACGGAATGGCGGCGGGCGGCGTCGGCACGGAGCTTGGCCGCACGAACAAATAGCGGGCCCGCGCCTAGCAGCGATCCGGCGCTACGAAGCGGTTCCGATCCAGGCGGCGACCTGGGTCGCGACTTCGTTGGCGGCCTGGTTCAGCGCCGGGGAGACGCTCGCCGCGTCAGCGACGGCCACCGGCACGCGCGCTTCGAACCGACGAGTGGTCACGCCGCCGCCGCGGCGGGCGAGGGCCGCGTCATAGACGGCAACGACTTCCATCCGGGTCGCGTCGAGGCCAAACTCCTGGAGCGTGCCGGTCAGGCGGGTGCCAGGGTCGAACGCGAACTGGCGGGGATCCAGTACGACGCGGCCGGTGGTCGCCGCGACGGTTTCGGACACGAGCCGCGCGAACAGGTTCGCGGGCAGTTCCACCCATTGCGCATCCTTTAGATAGGCCACCGCGACATTGCTCTGGCGAACCGGCACCCGCACCGTCTGCAGCTCGCGCGCGGCCTGGGGCGGCACGATCGTGATCGTCTCGCCTTCGGCGGCGCTGCGGGTCGCGCCCGCTTCGCGCATCTGCGCGGACGTTAGCGTCATCAGGGATGCCGGCGGCTTCGCGCCGAAGCTGATGCAGCCGGATAGGGCGAGCGCGGCGCAGAGCGCGGTGGCAGTCTTCGTCATTTCGTCTTCCCCGGCTCGTAATCGGGCAGCTTGGGCGCGCCGAGGATCGACGTCGCGCCTTCCTGATCGATGCGGGTGGTGATCGATCGCAGCGCGTCCGTGGTCTCCCGCAGGTCACGAACCAGCTGGCCGACTTCCGGAATGGTCTGCTTGGTCAGCGCCTGAACACCCGGACGGGCCTCGCCGATCGTCGAATCCAGCGTGTCGACCGTGGTCTGGGCGGAGCGGATGGTGGCCCGCAGATCGCGGACCAAACTCTGGCCCTCCTGATCGAGCAGCCGGTTCGACGTCTCGGCGACGCGGCCGAACCGCTCGGCCGCATCGCCCGCCTGCCGGATCGCGGTCCGCGCTTCGACCACGGTGGCGGCGATCTCGGGCGAGCGATCGGCAAAGGCGCGGCTGGCCCGTTCGGTGTTGCTCAGGATGTCCGAAATCGTGTCCTGATTGCGATCGGACAGCAATTGCGTCACCCGCTCGGTCAGCGTCGAGACCCGGTTGAGCAGCTCCGGCGCGCTGTTGAGGATCGCCGCGAAGCCGCCCGGCCGGGTCGGGATCACCGGGACGCCATACGGGCCGGGCTGGGTGATCGCCGGCGCCCCACGGGCCGCGCCTTCCAGGGAAATCTGCGAAACGCCGGTGAAGCCGACCCCAGCGATCGTCGCGGTGGTGCCTTGCAGGATCGGTGTGTCCTGCCGGATCGCGATCCGCACCCGCACGAATTCGGGCGTGCGCGGCTCGAGCTGGATAATCTCCACCGTGCCGACGGGAACGCCCGAAAAGCTGACGGCGGAGCCGCGCGCGAGGCCATCAACCGCCTGGCGGAAGAAGATGTCATATTCCTTGCGCTCCTCGCCCGACACCTGGCTCAGCCAGATGATGAAGGCGAGCACCGCCGCGATCATGGCGAGCACGACGCCGCCGACCAGGATGTGATTGGACCGGGTTTCCATCAGGCGTCAGCGTGGGCGTGCATGGAGGCTTCGGCCGCGCGGCCGCGCGGTCCACGGAAGTATTTCTGTATCCAAGGATGATCCAATGCCAGCAGTTCCGGTATCGTTCCGACCGCGACGACCTTGCGGTCCGCGAGCACCGCGATACGGTCGCAGATCGCGTAAAGCGTGTCGAGATCATGGGTGATCAGGAACACGGTCAGTCCCAGCGCGTCGCGCAAGCTCAGCACCAATTGGTCGAACGCGGCCGCGCCGATCGGATCGAGCCCTGCGGTGGGCTCGTCCAGGAACAGCAATTCGGGATCGAGCGCAAGCGCGCGGGCGATGCCGGCACGCTTCTTCATGCCGCCCGACAGCTCGTTGGGGAACTTGGGCCCAGCCTCGGCCGGCAGGCCGCACATCACGATCTTGTAGGACGCGATTTCGTCCATCAGCTGCTGCTTGAGCTTGGGGTAATATTCGCGGATCGGCACCTGGATATTCTCGGCTACCGTCAGCGTGGAAAACAGCGCCGCGCCCTGGAACAGCACGCCCCAGCGGCGCCGGATATCCTTGGATTCGTCTTCAGCCCGCCCCACCATCGGCTCGCCGAGCACGGTGACGTCACCAGCCTGCGGCGTCTGCAATCCGATGATCGATCGCATCAGCACCGATTTGCCGGTTCCGGAACCGCCGACCACGCCCAATATCTCGCCCCGGCGCACGTCGAGATCGAGCCCGTCGTGGACGACCTGGCTGCCGAACCCGTTGCGCAGGCCCCGGACCGCGATGATGCTGTCGCCTTCGGTCACAACCATCCGATCGAGGTGAAGAAGACCGCGAAAAAAGCGTCGAGCACGATCACCAGGAAGATGCCCTGCACCACCGCCGCGGTGGTGCGCAGGCCGACCGCTTCCGCATTGCCTTCGACCTGCATGCCCTGAAAGCAGCCGGCCATCGCGATGATAAGGCCGAACACCGGCGCCTTGATCAGCGCCTGCCACAGGTCCGTCATCGGCACCACTTCACGGATGCGCTGGACAAAGGTGACCGGCGGGATGTCCAGCGACAGCCACGAGAAGATGCCGCCGCCGATGATCGATACAAGGGCCGCGTAAAAGCCGAGCAGCGGCATCAGCAGCACCGTCGCCAGCACGCGGGGTAGGACCAGCGCCTCCATCGGCGACACGCCGATGGTGCGCATCGCGTCTACCTCTTCGGCGAGCTTCATCGATCCGATCTGCGCGGCGAAGGCAGAGCCCGAGCGGCCGGCGACCATGATCGCGGTCATTAGCACGCCGAGTTCCTTGACCGACATGCGCCCGATCAGGTTGATCGTGAACACCTCGGCGCCGAACTGTGCGAGCTGGACCGCGCCCTGCTGCGCGATGACGATCCCGACCAGGAAGCTCATCAGCCCGACGATGCCGAGCGCGTTGATGCCGACCACTTCGAACTGTTGCGTGACCGCGTTCGAGCGGAACCGGCGGGGATGCTTGATCACGTTCCACGTGGAAATCAGCACCGATCCGAAGAAACCGAGCAGCCCGCCAAGCGTGCGCACCGCCACCGAAGTCGCGCTGCCCACCTGCCCCAGCACGCGGTAGAATGGCGGCGTTCGATCGGGCCGGACCTTGACCGGCTGATCGGCTGATCGGACCTGATCGATCAGCGACGCCATGTAATTGGACGCCCCCGTCACTTGCGCTTCGTTGCGTCGGGTCAGTCGGTAGATCAGCCACGCGCCGACCGTATCCATGCGCGGCACTTCGGACAGATCGACGATCAGCTTGCGCCCGTCGACCCGGTCCAGCCGGTCCGCGACACCATCGATGCGCGCCAGCGTGAGCGGCCCCGAAAAGCGCAACACCTCCCGGTCGCCTTCCAGGGCTTCACTGAAATCGGCGGCTTGATCCATCGCGCCAAGACTTGGGGCAGGAATATGGTGGAGGCAAGGCAGGGCCTTCCGTCATCCGCTCTGGTCCCGGGCGAAGTCCAATATCGTCATCGCGGCGGAAGCCGGGACCTCGGCTTGGCAGCCGTGTTTTTCCGGCCTGAGGTCCCGGCGTTCGCCGAATGACGGTGTCAGATCGCCCCCAGCGCCTGGTCGAAATCCGCGATCAGATCGTCGGGATCCTCGACGCCGATCGAGATGCGCACGAGATTATCGGTGATCCCGAGAGCCTGCTTGCGCTCATCGGGGACGGACAGGTGAGTCATCGCCGCCGGCGCGCTGGCCAGCGTCTCGGTGCCGCCCAGGCTTACCGCCAGCTTGGCGATCTTGAGCGCGTCGAGGAATGCGAACGCCTCGCGCTCGCCGCCGCGCAGATACAGCGAGAAGGTCGAGCCGGCACCGGTGCAATGACGGCGGTAAATGTCCGCTTGGCGGTCATTTTTGAGGAAGCCGAGATAGCCGACGCTCTCCACCTTGGGATGATCGCGGAAGAACTCGCACACCTTGACCGCGTTCTCGCCGGCCCGCGACATACGCAGTTCGAGCGTCTCGAGGCTGCGCAACAGCATCCAGGCGGTGTTCGGATCGGTGATCGTGCCGATCGTGTTGCGCATCATACGGATCGGCGTGATCAGCGCCTTCGCCCCAACCACGCCGCCAGCGACGAGATCGCTGTGCCCGCCCGCATATTTGGTGAGCGAATAGACCGACAGGTCCGCGCCATGTTCGAGCGGCTTGGACCAGAGTGGCCCCAGAAATGTGTTGTCGATCGCGATCGGCGGGCGCTCGTCCTCGCCGAACACGGCGGCCCGCGCTGCGGCCACGGCCTGGACGTCGACCAGCACATTGGTCGGGTTGGCCGGGCTTTCGAGGTAAATGAGCGAGACGCGGCCCTGTGCCCTGGCGCGGTCCAGCACCGCTTCGATCTCCTCGCGCGTCGCGCCCGCCGGGAAATCGAGCCAGGTTACCCCGAACTTGCCGAGGATGCGCCCGATCAAGGTCTCGGTCGCGGCGTAAAGCGGCCCGGAATGGACGATCACGTCGCCGGGCTGGACGAAGGTCAGCAACAGGGTGGCGATCGCCGACATGCCGGACGAGAAGGTCAGCGCGTCCTCCGCATCCTCCCAAAGCCCGAGCCGGTCCTCCAAAATCTCCTGGTTGGGGCCGTTGAAGCGCGAATAGACGAGCCCTTCCGATCCGCCCGGGCGCTTTCCGGTGACGCCCTCGAAATGGCGCTTGCCGGCCGCCGCATTCTCGAAGACGAACGTCGAGGTCAGGAATATCGGCGCTTTGAGCGACCCTTCCGACAGGGCCGGATCATAGCCGTGGCCCATCATCAAGGTGGCGGGCTTGAGCTTGCGATTGTTGATCGCCAGCACGTCGGGCTTGGGCCGGCGACGCGGCGTTGCGCCGGACAGGTCTGCTTCGTCTTCCATATCGTTCGTCCTCTCAAACCGTTCGGGCTGAGCCTGTTGAAGCCTTCCTTTCGCAACCGGGTCGGCGGCAGAAAAAAGGGAGCCCTTCGTCAGGCTCAGGGCGAACGGAGTGGGTGATGTCGGGCGGTGCTTAGCCGATCATAGCCGCAATGATCCAGACCACTCCCACCATGATCGGGATGCCGGCCAGATCGAGCAGCAGCCCCGCCTTGAGCATTCGCGGCAGCGCGATGTGCCCGGTCGCCCAGGCGATCGCGTTGGGGCCGGTGCCGGACGGCAGCATGAAGCCCCAGCTGGACGCAAAGGCGGCCGGCAAGGCGAGCAGGATCGGATCGATCCCGGTTGCCAGGATCAGCCCACCGACCACCGGAATGATCCCGCTCGCGGTGGCGACGTTGGAGGCGAATTCGGTGATCAGCACGACGATCCCGACCAGCAGCAGCGCAACGACGAGCGGCGACACCGTCTTGAGCGGGGCAAGCGCGGTGCCGAGCCACGCCGCCAGGCCGCTCTCGCCGATGCCCGCCGCCAGCGCCAGCCCACCGCCGAACATCATGATCACGCCCCACGGCGCCCGGTTGGCTTCCTCCCAGTTCAGGATCGGCCGGCCGGTCCCGTCGGGGATGATGAACAGCAGCAGCGCGCCGAGCACCGCGACCGATCCATCGGTCAGCGCGTCCTTCGGAAGAAAGGGCGATACGAGCGGGACGGCGATCCAGGCCAGCACCACCGCAACCACCAAGGGGACCAGGCGGCGCTCGGCAATGCTCCAGCGCCCGACCTCGCCGATCCCGGCGCGCGCGGCGACCGCGTCGAAATCGCCCGGTCGCACCCGCTGCACCTTGAGCAGGATCAGCCAGCACAGCGGGATCGCGACCAGGACGACGGGCATCCCGTAAAGCGCCCAAGTGAGGAAATCGATCTTGAGCCCGGTCGAGCGCTCGACGATGCCGGCGGCGATCGCGTTGGTCGGTGATCCGACCAGGGTTCCGAGCCCGCCGATCGACGCGGCAAAGGCGATCCCCATCACCAGCGCGCCCGGGAAGCCGTCCGTCTCGCCTTCGGGGATCCGCGCCGCCTTGAGGATGGCGACGCCGATCGGGATCATGATCAGGGTTGTCGCCGTGTTGGACACGATCAGGCTGAGCGTCGCGGTCGCGATCATGAAGGCGAGCAGCAACGCCGCCGGGGTCTTCCCGCCGCGCGCGATGATCGCGAGCGCGAGCCGGCGGTGCAGCCCGGTCCGCTCGATCGCCAGCGCGATGATCGCGCCGCCGAGCACCAGGAACAGGATCGGCGAATAATAAGCCGCCGCGGTTTCGTTGGCGCTCATGATGCCCAGCATGGGAAAGGCCAGGAACGGCACCAAAGCCGTGGCGGTGAGCGGCAGCGCCTGCGTCATCCACCACACCGCCATCAGCGCGATCACCGCCGCCGCCCGCCAGGCCGGCTCCGGCATGGCTCCCGGCGCGGGCAGCAGCATCATGCCCAGGAACAGGGCCAGGCCGCCCCACAAGCCAATCCGCTCCGTCACAACCCGCATCATGGCGGAGGATGGGCGCCCTGCAAAGGGTGACCCGAGCGGGGCTTTGTGCTATGCGACACGCATGCGCGTCCCCGGCCATCCCCGCATCGACATCGATCCCGAAATCTGCTCCGGCAAGCCCTGCGTCGCAGGAACGCGAATGCGCGCTGCGGACATCCTCCGCGGCCTGTCGAGCGGTGACACCGAAGAGGATCTTCTCGAAAGCTTCCCCTATTTAAGTCTTGAGGACATCCGTGCGTGTCTCGCCTTTGCTGCATATGTGACCGCGCAACCTGTGGCTCTCGCCGAAGCGGCTGAGTGAAGTTCGTCATCGATGCGCAGCTGCCGCCCGATCTGTGCGGTTGGCTGAAGAACCGCCACCCTGTCGCCATACATGTCACGGCGATCCGGTCGGGCCGTTTTCCCGATTCAGAGATCGCCGATTGGGCGCGGCGCAATCAACATATCGTCATCAGCAAGGATGAGGACTTCGTCACGCTCGCATCGGCGGGGCGATGTTCGGCGATACGGCTGCGATGCGGCAATCTGTCGACCGCGAAGCTGCTGGCGTGGCTGGAATCGCGCTGGTCAGCAATGGAGACCCAGCTACTCGAGGGCCGGCTGATGATCGACGTCGACCAATCCTCAACCGGGCAGCGCGATCAGGCTGATCTGGCGGCCGTAATCGGGCTCGCCGCGATGGGTCGCGCGGCGGTAGCTGTAGAAGCGGTCGGGGTTCGAATAGGTGTCCAGTCCCAGCGCCTCCACCCGAGTGACGCCGGCGAAGGCAAGCCGGGACAAAACAAAGGCTTCGATGTCGAACTGATGTCGCCCCACCCGGCCGGCCGAGAAGAACCGCTCATGCGCGGGATCGCCCGCGACGAACCGCGCGAGGAAGCCCTCGTCCACCTCGTATGACTTGCGCGAGATCGTGGGGCCGACAGCGGCGGCGATCCGGGCGCGGTCGGCGCCGAGCTTCTCCATTTCGGCCAGGGTTGAGTCCACCACGCCGGCCAGCGCGCCTTTCCAGCCGGCATGAGCGGCGCCGATCACGCCGGCCTGAGTGTCGGCGAACAGCACCGGCGTGCAATCGGCGGTGAGGATGCCGAGCGCGAGGCCGGGCCGGTCGGTGACCAAAGCATCGGCCCGCGGGCGGGCATCGTCGGGCCAGGGCGTCGTCAGGGGGATCGCCGTCGCCGAATGCACCTGGTGCAGGCTGACCAGCCGCGCCCGGGGCGCCACCGCTTCAATCGCCAGGTGCCGATTGGCCCGCACCGCCTCCGGATCGTCGTCCGATCCAAGGCCGACATTCAGCCCGGCGCAAACGCCTGTCGACACCCCTCCGCGCCGGCCGAGAAAGCCATGCGGCAAGCCGGCGAGCGCTGCCGATCGGATCACTTCGACGCTCATCGCGCACCCCGCAGATCGAGCCGCATGACATGGTCCTCGTCGGCATGCGTCCCGACCATGAAGGCGTAAACGCCAACGAACTCGAACCCGTAACGTTCGTAAAAGCGCCGGGCGCGGTGATTGTCGACAAAGACGGACAGGTAGAGTTCCTCTGCGCCGCGCGCCTTGGCCCACGCGATCGTCCACGTCATCAGTTCGGGGGCGATGCCCTCGCCCTGCCAGGGCTTCAGGACGTAGAATTGCCGGAGTTCGATCGCTGCACCGCGTGGCTCGAACGGCAAGGAAGTCGGCCCGAGCTTGGCGTAAGCAACGAGTGCGCCTTCCGCTTCGGCGACCCGGATCGCGAAGGCGGGATCGGCCAGCTGCTCGCGCCAGCCCGGTTCGTTGTGGGTCAGCAGGAAGGCGTCGAGGTCGTTGCGGGCGTAAAGATGACCGAAGGTCTCAACGAATGTGCGCCGGCCGAGGTCCGCCAACGCCGAGGCGTCATCCACGCCCGCGTCGCGAAAGCTGACCGCGCTCATGCGAACCCGGCCGGGTCCGGCCAGCTTGGCGCGACCACAGCGAGCACCCGGAACAACTCACCCATCTGGTCCGGCGCGGTCAGCCGGTGGCGCGCGGATTCGATCTCCGACGCACGCGCCGGGGCGGCTTTCACGAGCGAAGCGGCGCGCTCGTCAATCCCGAGCGCCCGCAGCCAGGCACCTTGTCCGACCGGCCCGACGACCCGCACGCCCTCGGCCCGGGCCGCCTCGCCGAGCGCGCCGAAATCGACATGAGCGGTCAGGTCGCGCTCGCCGGGCCGGGACCACGGATCGGCGAAGGCATGCCGCGATACCGCTTGCAGCGTCTCGCCGGCGCTTGTCCGGTTATGGCCATAATCGATGATCAACGCCGCGCCTCCGCTCGAGGCGATCATCTGCGCGAGCTGGCGCAGGACGGCAAGCGCGGCCGGCGACGTCTCGATCACCGTGCCGGGCGGCGCGGCACGCAGCTGCGGCGGGATCGGGCCGGTGCCGACCGGCGGCCCGGGCAGAGGCATGAAGCGTCCTTCATGCCAGCCGACCAGCCGCTCGTGCCAGCCCCGCTCCGTGCGGACCAGCTGCCGCACTGGCAGCGCATCGAAGAATTCGTTGGCCACGGCCAGCACGGGGCCGTTGGCAAGGATGGAGCCCACTTCTTCGTGCCATCGGGCATCCGGCACCCGCTCGGCCTGCGCCTTCCGCAGCGTCGGGCTGGTCTCGACGCAGTGAACCGGCGGCCGCAGCCCCGCCGAGCGCATCGCCCGCAACGCATCGGCCGCGAGCGTGCCGCGTCCCGGCCCAAGCTCGAGGTACGTGGTGTCCGGCGGCGCGCCGGCCCGCACCCACAAATCCGCGAGGCACAGCCCCACCAGCTCGCCGAACATCTGGCTGATCTCGGGCGCGGTGGTGAAATCGCCGGCCGCGCCCAGCGGATCGCGGCTCGCGTAATAATGCGCGTTCGCCTGCGCCATATATTGGGCGACCGTGATCGGTCCGCCGCTCTCGATCGAGCGAGACAGCCGGGTCGTCAGATCGGACACGCTCAGTCTTACGCGACGCTTTCCGTCCCCGCGATCGACTCCACCCGTTGCCGCCGCCCCTTCGCCGTCGAGACCAGATACAGGCCTCCCAGAATCATCGGCACCGTCAAGGTCTGGCCCATTGTCAAACCCCAGGGCAGGTTTTCCAGGCCCTGGTCGGGCTGCCGCACCAGTTCGACCAGGAACCGGCTGAGCCCGTAAATCAGGATGAAGGCGCCGACGAGCTTGCCCGGCTGGTAGCGCGCGTCCGTGCGCCAGAACAGGAACCACAGGATCAAGCCGAGCAGCAGTCCTTCCAGCCCCGCCTCATACAGCTGGCTCGGGTGGCGCGGCATCTCGCCGCCGCCGGGGAACACCACGCCCCAGGGCACGTCCGTCGCCCGTCCCCACAATTCGCCGTTCACGAAGTTGGCGAGCCGGCCGAAGAACAATCCGAACGGCACGCAGCAAGCGACGTAATCGTGGATTCGCAGCCACGGCAAGCCGTGCTTGCGCGCCATGTAGAGGATGCCCAGGCTGACCCCGATCACGCCGCCGTGGAACGACATGCCGCCATCCCACAATTGCGGGATCTCCAGCGGGTTCTGGAGGTAGAAGCCCGGCCGGTAGAACAGCACATAGCCCAGTCGCCCGCCCAGCAGCACGCCGAGCGTCGCATAGAACACCATGTCGTCGGCATGGCGCCGGGCCATCGGCGCGCCAGGCCGCGCGATCAGCTTCAGCAGGTACCACCAGCCGAGCACGATGCCGGCGAGATAGGCCAGCGAGTACCAGCGCAGCTGAAAGAAGCCGAGATCCAGCGCGATCGGGCTCAGCCCCAGCGCGTCCCAGCGGATCGGCGCTCCCGCCGCCGCGCTTACCAACATCCACGTCGACAAAGACTTCCCCCTGAGACCTCATCCCCTCATAATGGCGGAAAAATGGGAGCGGAAGGGCGCATGCCGAGCGATCTGGACAAGCAATTCGATGCCGTGCTGGCCGCCGTCACGGCGCCCGTCGGCGGCAGGGTCCTGATCGGGAAGGACGAGCAAGGCCGGGCGATCGTGACCAACTTCCCCGCGACCCTGCCCGTCCTGTTCGACATCTTCTGCACGCTCAACGGCGCCACCGAAGCGGTGATCGCCGGCGATGAACGGCTGACCTTCGCCGATCTCAACACCCATGGGACTCGGCTCGCCCACGCGCTGGCCGGGCGCGGCATCGCCAAAGGTGACCGGGTGGCGATCGCGATGCGCAACTGCCCGAGCTGGATCGTCGCTTACATGGCGGCGGTGAAAGCGGGCGCGATCGCCACTCTGGTCAACGGCTGGTGGCAGCCGGAGGAGCTCGCTCACGGCCTGTCCCTGACCGCGCCCAAGCTGGTGATCGCCGATGCCGGCCGCGCCCGGCGGATCGAAGCGACCGGGCTCGGCCTCGACATCGTCACGCTGGAGATCGAAGCGCGTCTGGACGAGGCGCTGCGACCGCTGCTTGACGGCGCCTCCGCCGATGCCCCGCTTCCGGAAATCACGCCGGAAGACGATGCAACCATCCTGTTCACCTCGGGCTCGACCGGCAAGTCCAAGGGTGCCGTGTCTACCCACCGGGCGGTCACGACCGGCGTCTACGCCTATGCCATGGGCATCATCACCTTGCTCGGCATCAAGGAATCGATCGGCCAGCCGCCGCCGCATCCGCCCAAGACCCTGGTCAACGTCCCGCTGTTCCACGTCACCGGCGAAGTGCCGGTCATGCTCAACAGCTTCGTGATCGGCCGGGGCATGGTGCTGATGCCGAAATGGGACCCGGGCGAGGCGTTGCGGCTGATCGAGCGCGAGACAATCACCTATTTCGTCGGCGTGCCGACCATGAGCCTGGAACTCATGCAGCATCCCGACCGCGACAGATACGACCTGTCGTCGCTTACCGACATCGCCGCCGGCGGGGCCGCGCGTCCCGTCGCCCATGTTCAGCGCCTTCAGGACAGTTTCCGCGGCGCGCAGCCGGCGCTCGGCTATGGCCTAACCGAAACCAACGCGGTCGGATGCAGCAACTTCTGGTCCAATTACGCGGACAAGCCCTCCTCCACCGGCCGCGCGCAAAAGCCGATCGTGCAGCTCGCGATCCTCGGCGACGACGGCCGGCACCTGCCGGTCGGGGAGCGCGGCGAGGTCGCGATCCGCTCCGCCGCGAACATCCGCGGTTATTGGAACGATCCGGCCGCCACCGCCGCAGCGTTCACCGCGGACGGCCATTTCCGCACCGGCGACGTCGGCTATCTCGACGAAGACGGCTATCTGTTCATCGTCGATCGCCTCAAGGACATCATCATCCGCGGCGGCGAGAATATCAGCGCGCAGGAAGTGGAAGCCGCCTGCTACGCCCACCAGCTCGTGTCCGAGGCGAGTGTGTTCGGCGTCCCCGACGAGCGGCTCGGCGAGGTTCCCGGCGCGGTGATCCATTGCGAGACCGGCTCCATGGATGCCCAAGCGCTGACCGCCTTCCTTCAGGACCGCCTCGCCGCCTTCAAGCTCCCCGCCCACATCTGGTTTCACCCCGATCCGCTTCCCAAGCTCGGCACCGGCAAAATCGACAAGGTGTCTTTGCGCGCCCGTTATCGCGGCCAGGTTCAGGGCTCGGGGCAGGACAACCAGACTCGCGCATCCTAGCGAGAAACGAGCACGCTGGAATTCATTGCGAAAAAGCGGGATGTGCCCTCGGTGTCCGCCGCTCGCTCACCCATAACCCGACGCACCCTGCTGATCGGCGGTGGCGCGGGTGTGGGACTTGCGCTTGCCTGGGCCTTGTGGCCGCGCGGCTACCAGCCCAATCTGCGCGCCGGCAAGGGCGAGACCCTGTTCAACGCCTTTCTCAAGATCGGCCGCGATGGGCGGGTAATCGTGGCGGTGCCGCAGGCGGAACTGGGACAGGGCGTTTACACCAGTCTGCCTCAGATTCTCGCCGACGAGCTTGGCGCGGACTGGCGCACAGTCTCGGTCGAGCCCGCGCCGCTCAGCCCGCTTTATGCCAATCAGTTGCTCGCCGAACAGCTGAGCGGAAGTGATCTGCCCAGCCCGCTCCAAGGCATCCGACGCTGGGCGGCGCGCGAATATGCAAGCCGCAATGCGCTGATGCTGACCGGCGGCTCGACCTCGGTCCGCGCGTTCGAGCCGCGGCTGCGCGAAGCCGGCGCCGCCGCCCGCGCCCTGCTCAGCCTGGCCGCGGCGGAGCGTCTTGGCGTCAGCTGGGACCAGCTCGACACCGCTGGCGGCTTCGTCACTCACGGACGGCAGCGGATCGCATTCGCCGATCTTGCCGAAGCGGCGGCGAACCTCGACCTGCCGGAGGTGCTCCCGGTGCGGGGCGGGCTCGACAACCGGCTGACCGGCAAGCCGCTGCCGCGCCTCGATCTGCCCGCCAAGGTGGACGGCAGCGCCCTGTTCGCCGGCGACGTCCGCCTGCCCGACATGGTCTATGCCAGCGTTCGCGGCGGCCCGATCGGCGACAGCCGATTGGTGCAGGCCGACATCGACGCCGCCAACCGCATTCCCGGCGTGCTCGCCGCCTTCCAGGAGGAGAGCTGGGCGGGAGCCGCCGCGACCAACTGGTGGCTTGCCGATCGCGCCGTCCGGGCGATGAATCCGGCCTTCGAGACCGCAGGGGTGCTGGTCGACGATGCGGGCATCGCCGCCAGGCTGAGCGAAGCGCTTGCCGGGGACGGCGCCGTGCGGCTGGTCGAGCGCGGCGATGCCGACGCCGCCTTTGCCGACGGCGCGACGCTGGAAGCGCAATATTCCGTCGCCGCCGCCCCCAGCGCCGCGCCCGAAACGCTGACCGCGACCGCACGCCTGACCGGAGATCGCCTCGAGGTCTGGGCGCCGACGCAGGCGCCCTCGCTCGCCCGCGCCGCCGTGGCCCGCGCCGCCGGCCTCGCGCCGGGCGACGTCACCTTGTACCCAACCCTGATCGGCGGCGGCTATGGCCGCAAGCTGGAGACGGCCGCGATCGAACAGGCGGTCATCATGGCGATCCGAATGCGGCGCCCCGTCCAGCTGGTCTGGTCCCGCACCCAGGAATGTATCGCCGACGGCTTCCGCCCACCCGCCCTGGCGAAGCTTTCGGCCAAGTTCGGCGCCGGCAAGCGCCTGACCGGCTGGCGCGCCCGGATCACGGTGCCGGACACCCTCGCCCAAGTCGTTGCCCGGCTGCGGGACGGCACGGCGGAGGCTGGCGCGGAAGCCGGGTCCGGAGCGATCGCCGGCGCCGAGCCGCCTTATGCTATCGCCAATGTCTCGGTCGAACATGCCGCCGCCGATCTGGGCTTGCGCACCGGCGTCTGGCGCTCGGGCGCGCACAGCTACAGCTGCTTTTTCACCGAAAGCTTCATCGACGAGCTGGCGCGGCTGGCGGGACTTGAGCCCTTTTCGTTTCGGATCGGCATGCTCGCCGACAATCCCAGGCTCGCCCGCGCGCTGACCACGGTGACGGCGCTGGGCGGCTGGGACGGCGGCGGCTCGGGCAGCATGCAGGGCCTTGCCGCCCACAGCGCATTCGGCTCCCACGTCGCCCTGCTGGTCGAAGCCGGCGTCGAGGATGGCCGGATCCGAGTCGGCCGGGCGGTATGCGCGGTGGATTGCGGGCGGGTCGTCAATCCCGAGATCGTGCGCCAGCTTGTCGAAGGCGCGATCATTCACGGCATCTCGGCCGCCACCGGCGCCCGGCTCGGCTTCGATCGCGGCCTGCCCAGCATCCGTACGCTCGCCCGCTACCGCTTGCCGCGGCTCCGCGACACGCCGGAGATCAGCGTCGAAATCATCGAAAGCGACGAGCCGCCCGGCGGCGTCACCGAACTCGCCGTTCCCCCGGTCGCGCCTGCCATCGCCAACGCGCTGTTCGCGAGCACCGGGCAACGCCTGCGCGCGCTGCCGTTGCAATTGGGATAGACCCTTGGAAGCGCCCGCGTCGATGCCGGTCTTGGCCCATCGCTTCCTCCCGTCACCCCAGCGAAGGCTGGGGCCCAAGCTCGCTATATCACCGCGCCAGCGCGATCAGGTCGGCTTGGATGCCAGCCTGCGCTGGCACGACGACGGGGATGGGGTAAGCGGGATTCCGCGGGACTGGAGGTGAAGCAATCAAGCCGCGACTCCGAGAAGCCGGATTGCTTCGTCGCGCCGCTCCCCGCAAGACGGCGGGAGATGATACCTCCGCCCGAACACCCCCGCATCCCGCCCCGCAAGGTCGGCGTCCTGCTGCTCAATCTCGGCACGCCCGATTCGCCGGAGCCGGGCGCGGTGCGCATTTATCTGCGCGAATTCCTGTCCGATCCGCGTGTGATCGAGATCCCCTACCTGGTCTGGCAGCCGATCCTGCGCGGCATCGTGCTGCGCACCCGGCCCAAGAAATCCGCCCATGCTTACAAGCAGGTGTGGAGCGACGAGGGGTCGCCGCTCGCCGCGATCACCGCGCGTCAGGCGCGGGCGCTCGCCGGCACGTGGGGGGATGGCGTCGTCGTCGATCATGCGATGCGCTATGGCCGCCCAACCATCGCCGAGCGCATCGACGCGCTCAAGGCGCAAGGGTGCGAACGCATCCTGCTCGCCCCGCTTTATCCGCAATATTGCGCCGCCACGACCGCGACCGCCAACGATTCGGCCTTTCGCCACCTCGCCACCTTGCGCTGGCAGCCCGCGATTCGAACCCTGCCGCCCTATCACGACGATCCGCTCTACATCGGCGCGCTGAAGGCGGTGCTGGAACGGGAGCTCGCGGCGCTGGACTTCGAGCCGGATGCTCTGGTCGCGAGCTTCCACGGGATGCCCGAGCGAACGCTGGAGCTTGGCGACCCCTATCATTGTCATTGCCAGAAGACCGCGCGATTGCTGGGCGAAGCGATGAGACGCGAGCTGATCGTCTCCTTCCAATCCCGTTTCGGCCGGGCGAAATGGCTGGGCCCGGCTACGGACGCGACGCTTGCCGAATTGCCCGCCAAGGGGGTGCGCAAAGTGGCGATATTCGCGCCGGGCTTTTCCGCCGATTGCCTGGAAACGCTGGAAGAGCTCGCCATTCGCGGCCGGGAGAGCTTCGAGGAGGCCGGCGGCACCCGTTTCGCCTACCTGCCCTGCCTCAATGACAGCGAGGAGGGCATGAACATGCTCCGCGCTCTCCTATCGCGGGAACTTGAAGGCTGGATTGGCGCTCAATAGGGACAAAAGAAAACAACGAAGGAGAGAGCATATGGCGCGCGTTGCAGTGGTGACCGGCGGAACCAGAGGCATAGGCGAGGCGATCAGCCTCGCGCTCCAGGAAGCGGGCGTGACCGTCGCGGCCAATTATGCCGGCAACGATCAAAAGGCGCAGGATTTCACGGCCCGCACCGGCATCAAATCCTACAAATGGGATGTGTCGGATTACGACGCCTGCATGGCCGGCGTTCAACAGGTCGAGGCCGAACTTGGCCCGGTCGACGTGCTGGTCAACAATGCCGGCATCACCCGCGACGGCACAATGAAGCGCATGACTCGCCAGGCGTGGGACGACGTCATCGACGTCAATCTCGGCGGCTGCTTCAACATGGCCAAGGCGGTGTTCGACGGGATGACAAGTCGCAAGTTTGGCCGGATCGTCAACATCGGCTCGATCAATGGCCAGGCCGGCCAATATGGCCAGGTCAACTACGCGGCCGCCAAATCGGGAATTCACGGCTTCACCAAGGCGCTCGCCCAGGAAGGCGCGCGCGCCGGCATCACCGTCAACGCGATCGCGCCCGGCTATATCGATACGGAGATGGTCGCGGCCGTGCCGGAGGATGTGCTGGGCAAGATCGTCGCCCGCATCCCCGTCGGCCGCCTCGGGCGCGCCGACGAGATCGCCCGCGGCGTGCTGTTCCTGTGCGGGGAGGATGCTGGGTTCATCACCGGATCAACGCTCAGCATCAATGGTGGTCAACACATGTACTGACGGCGGTGGGCTGGAACCAACCCAAGCTAGTCATGCCGGACTTGATCCGGCACCCACCTTCTTGTGACCTCGGAGAGAGGAGCAGGTGGGCCCCGAATCAAGTCCGGGGTGACGAATGGGAGTGAGCGGTCAACGGCCTCTCTCCGGTCCCGTCAAACGCTCCGTCATGATTGCAGGCCACGCCACCTCGATCAGCCTGGAGCCGATCTTCTGGGCCGCCCTTCGCGATGCCGCCGCGGCCGAGAACCTCCCGCTGAACGCCCTCGTCGCCCGCATCGATGCCGATCGGGTGGAAGCGAAGAGCCCGCCCAACCTCGGCAGCGCGATCCGCGTCTGGCTGTTCGAACGCGCGCTCGCCTCCGGCGCGAGCGCGGAGACTTCGAACACTTTGATCGTTGGGCAAGGCGAATAGCCGAAAGGACGTTTCATGACTCAGGAATTCAAGTCGGGTGACAAGGTGAAGTGGAAAAGCCATGGCGGCGAGGCGCATGGCCATGTCGAGAAGAAGATCACCTCCGACATGAAGATCAAGTCGCACCAGGTCCGCGCGTCCGAGGACGATCCGCAATATCTGGTCAAATCCGACAGCGGCAGCGGCGAAGCCGCGCACAAACCCGACGCGCTCACGAAAGAGTAGCCGTGCTCCTGCGCAAGCAGGAGCCCAGCTCAGTCGGCGGTTCTGGGCTCCTGCTTTCGCAGGAGCACGAAAACGGCGATCAGCGCCAGCCGGCTAAATGTCACTTCTGCAGGGTGAGCGTCGGCCAATCGCCATGCTCGACGGCAAAGGCGGGCGTCATACCCTGATGGCGATAGGCGGCGAGCACCGCTTCGGCTTGCGTCTTCAACAAGCCCGCCAGGATCAGGTGCCCGCCTGCTCCGACCGCTCCGGCCAGCGATGGCGCAAGCTCGATCAGCGGCGCCGCGAGGATGTTGGCGATCAGCAGATCGTAAGGGGCGCGGTCGCGAAGCCGGAGGTGATCCACTCCCGGAGCGACCACCAGCTCGAATTGGCCGCGGGCGCGTCCGATCGGCACGGCATTGATCGCCGCATTCTCGGCGGCGACCTCGATCGCGACCGGGTCGATGTCGCTGGCGACCGCTTGTGCCGCCGGCCACAGCCGCAGCGCGGCAAAGGCGAGCAGGCCGGTGCCGGTGCCGATATCGGCGATGTTGTTGAAGCTTGCGCCGTCATCCTTGAGCCGGGTCAGCGCGACCAGGCAGCCGCTGGTCGTCTCATGCTGGCCGGTCCCGAACGCCCGGCCCGCGTCGATCTCCAGCGCGATCGTGTCCGCGGGAACCTTGTCGCGGTGCGCCGGCGTGTGGACGAAGAAGCGGCCTGCCCGGATCGGCTCCAGCCCCTGCTGACTGAGCGTGACCCAATCCTGCTCGTCGAGCCGCCCAATCGCCGGCTCCACCGTAGCGGCGCTCGGCACAAGCGAGCGGATCACGGCCACCACCGCCGGCTCCGGCTCATTCTCGAAATAGGCGTCCAACCGCCATTCGTCCGGCCGGTCCGGGTCGGGTTCGCTGGTCATCAGCACCGGCGGGGTCTCGAACTGGTCGAGCACCGGCAGATCGCCCGCAATTGCTTCCGCTTCGGCCCGGGTGCAGGGCAGCGACAGCTTCCAGCTCATCGCGCCCGCTCGCGCGCCAGCCGTTCATCGAGCCGCTTGGCGGCGCCCGCGGCGTAAGCTGCGCATGCGCCATGATCGACCAGGGCGGCTTGCCCGGCCAGCCGCGCGAACAGGTTGCTGGCCGACGGATGCGGCGTGATCAGCACGTCGCATTCCAGCCTCGCCACGCGATCGAACGTGGTTCGAAACGGCGCCACCCGCCCCGGATGATCGGTGAAGCGATAAGTGTCCGACGATACGGCGCTGAGGCTGTCGGCGAACGCGATCCGGTAACAGGTGCGTTCCTCGCACGACCGCCATGTCCAGCTTGTGCCGCCGTCGGTATGGCCCGGCGTGGCATGTGCCGCCAGGGCGAACGCGCCGAGCCGGACGGTTTCGCCGTCCGCGACCACCTTCCCCACCCGCACCCCGGGAAAGTCGGCGATCACGCCGGCCTGGGGATCGGCCGCATCGGTCTTGCCGCTTTCGAGCGCAGTCCTGGCTGCCGCGCGCGCAACCATGACCGCGCCGCTCATCCGCTGCAACGCCGCCAGCCCGCCGGCATGATCGACATGCTCGTGGCTGTTGAGCAGGTAGCCCACGTCCGTCACGCGAAAGCCGAGCCGGGCGATGTTGGCGGCGATCAAAGGTGCCGCATCGGGCGGCCCACCGTCGATCAACACATGACCCTGCCGGGAGGTGACCAGCAACGCCGTGATCCCACAGGTGCCGACGAAGTAGACATTGGCGACGATCTTCGCCGGCGGCGCCGGGTCGCTCCACCCGTCCCGCCCGGCGCAGGCCGTCGCCAACTCGCCGCCGGCCGCCGGACTGCTTAGGGTCGCCGGGGGCTGCGGCATGGCGCAAGCCCCGGCCAGCAAAATGCAGCCGAGCGCGGCGGCTTTACCGAACATAGCTGGCGCCATTCACGTCGATCACCGCGCCAGTCGCGGAAGCGGGCGCGTCGAGGGCCAGCCACCTCACCGTCTCCGCAACCTCCTCGACCGACGCGACCCGGCCGAGCGGGATGTCGGCCAGCAGCTTGTCGCCGCCGCGGCTCGCCAGATAATTGTCCGCCATGCCGGTCATCGTGAAGCCGGGGCAGACCGCGAAGGCGAGGATTTCTTCCGCCGCATAGCCGCGCGCGATCGACTTGGTCATGCCGATCATGCCCGCCTTCGAGGCCGCATAATGCCAATGCCGGGGCGAATCGCCGCGATAGGCCGCGCGGCTCGAGACGTTGACGATGCGCCCGCCGCCATTCTCCCGGAAATGGAGAACCGCCAGCCGGCAAAGCGCGGCGGACGCGGTCAGGTTGATCTGCATCGTGCGCTCCCAGCCGGCGAGCCAGCCGGCATCGTCCCCCTCGATCGGCGCGGCTTCGAACAGGCCGGCATTGTTGACCAGCACGTCGATCCGCCGGTCCAGCCGGGCGACCGCTTCCCACCACAAGGCGGTGACCTGCTCGGGATCGGCGAGATCGGCGGCGAGTGCATTACCACCGCCGCGCGTCGAATGCCCGACCGCATTGTGCCCCGCCAATGCGGACAGGATCGCCGCGCCGATGCCGCGGCTGGTGCCGGTAACCAGGATGTTCGCCATGGCGCGCGATTAGCGCCCGGCGCTCGACGTGGAAAGCGGCCAGTCCGGCACGCTTCACGGCGTTGCAAAGTTGCGGCGGCGGTATAGATACGGGCCAGCCTGTCCCGGGGGACCCACGACCCATGCACCGCAATCCGTCGCGCCCGATGTCGCCGCACCTCACCATCTGGAAATGGGGGCCGCACATGCTCGTCTCCATCCTGCACCGAGCGACCGGCGCGGGGCTTGCGGTGGTCGGCGGCGGCGTCCTCGTCTGGTGGCTGGTTGCGCTGGCGAGCGGCGAACAGGCCTATGCGCGGTTCGCGGAATTCGCGACGAGCTGGTTCGGTATCGTCATCTTCGTCGGGCTGACCTGGGCGTTCTGGACCAAGACCTTCGCCGGCCTTCGCCATCTGGTGATGGACATCGGCGCCGGTTTCGAGCTCAACACCAACAAATTCTGGTCGAACATGGTGGTGGTGCTCGGCATCCTGTTCACCGGCCTGACCTGGCTTTACATCTTCTGGAGGGCCGAACTGTGAGGATGGGAACGCCGCTCGGGCGCGTTCGCGGGCTGGGCTCCGCCAAGCAGGGCTCGCTCAACTGGTATCACGAGCGGCTGTCCTCGGTCGCGACCCTGTTGCTCTTCATCTGGTTCGTCGTGTCGCTGATCCGGCTGCCGCGGCTTGATTACGAGATGACGACCAAGTGGTTGTCGTCGCCGCTCGCGGCGGTGCCGATGGTGCTGCTGATCTACACAACCTTCTGGCACGCCAAGGACGGCCTGCGCGTCGTCGTCGAGGATTATGTCCATGACGAGGGCAACAAGTTCTTCTGGCTCGCGCTGGTGAATTTCCTGTTCATTCTGGGCGGCGGACTGGCGATCTTCGCCGTGCTCTCGATCGCCTTCGGGGGCGCCGCGAAAAATGGCTGATGCGTATAAGATCATCGACCACAGCTACGACGTCGTCGTGGTCGGCGCCGGCGGCGCCGGGCTGCGCGCGACCATGGGTTCGGCCGAGACCGGCCTCAAGACCGCCTGCATCACCAAGGTCTTTCCAACCCGCAGCCACACGGTCGCGGCGCAGGGCGGCATCGCCGCGAGCCTCGGCAACAACACGCCCGACCATTGGTCCTGGCACATGTACGACACCGTCAAGGGCTCGGACTGGCTGGGCGATCAGGACGCGATCGAATATCTGTGCCGCGAGGCCCCGGCCGCTGTATACGAGCTCGAACATGCCGGCGTGCCGTTCAGCCGCAACAGTGACGGCACCATCTACCAGCGCCCGTTCGGCGGCCACATGCAGAATATGGGTGAAGGGCCACCCGTCCAGCGCACCTGCGCGGCCGCGGACCGGACCGGTCACGCGATGCTCCACGCGCTGTATCAGCAGAGCCTCAAATACGATGCCGACTTCTTCGTCGAATATTTCGCGCTCGACCTGATCATGGAAGGCGGCGAGTGCCGCGGCCTGATCGCTTATTGCTTCGAGGATGGCAGCATCCACCGCTTCCGCGCGCAGGCGGTGGTGCTCGCGACCGGCGGCTACGGCCGCGCTTACTTCTCGGCGACCTCGGCCCACACCTGCACCGGTGACGGCAATGCGATGGTGCTCCGTGCCGGGCTGCCGCTGCAGGACATGGAATTCGTCCAGTTCCACCCGACCGGCATCTACGGCGCCGGCGTGCTGATCACCGAAGGCGCGCGCGGCGAAGGCGGCTACCTGACCAATTCGGAAGGCGAGCGCTTCATGGAACGCTACGCTCCTTCCGCCAAGGACCTCGCCTCCCGGGACGTCGTCTCGCGCTCGATGGCGATGGAGATCCGTGAAGGCCGCGGCGTCGGCAAGGACAAGGACCACATCTTCCTGCACCTGGATCACCTCGATCCCAAGGTGCTGGCCGAGCGGCTGCCCGGCATCACCGAAACCGGCAAGGTGTTCGCAGGCGTCGATCTGACCCGCCAGCCGCTCCCGGTCACGCCGACAGTCCACTACAATATGGGCGGCATCCCGACCAATTACTGGGGTGAGGTCGTGACGCTAAAGGACGGCGATCCGGACGCGATCGTGCCCGGCCTGTTCGCGGTCGGCGAGGCGGCCTGCGTGTCGGTCCACGGCGCCAACCGATTGGGCTCCAACAGCCTGATCGACCTGGTCGTGTTCGGCCGCGCGACCGGGCACCGGCTCGGCGAGACGCTGAAGCCCGGCGCCGCCCATCGCCCGTTGCCGAAGGGCTCGGAAGAGCTGGCGCTCGGCCGGCTGGACCGCTTCCGCCACGCAAGCGGCGGCAGCCCAACCGCGCAGGTCCGCGCGGCGATGCAAAAGACGATGCAGGCCGATTGCGCCGTTTTCCGCACCGAGGCGACGCTGGAGGAGGGCAAGGTCAAGATCGACCAGGTCAATGCCCGCATGGCCGACATCCACGTCACCGACCGCAGCCTGATCTGGAACACCGACCTGATCGAGACGCTGGAGCTCGACAATCTGATCGGTCAGGCGGTGGTCACCATGCATTCGGCCGCCAACCGCAAGGAAAGCCGCGGCGCCCATATGCACGAAGATTATCCGACCCGCGACGATGCCGGGTGGATGAAACATACCATCGCTTGGCTGGACGGCGGCAAGGTCACGATCGACTATCGCCCGGTCCACGAATACACGCTCACCGACGAGGCGACCTACATCAAGCCAAAGGCAAGGGTCTACTGATGGCAATACCGATCGCCGTCGCGGCCGGCGCCGCGAAACTGTTGGCCATACCGGGCGTGAAGCAAGCTGCCTTGGCGGGCGCCGAGAAGATCGCTGCGAATGTTTATGGTCGGGTCATGGGCGAGAAGTCCAATTCGGCCGACGCCGTCACGGTCGCCGAAGCGGTCGCAGGCCTGCCCACGCGTGAAGAGATCGTTGCCTCCTTTGCGCTGCTCCAGTCGGAACTCGACCGGCGCCACCGACACACTTTCTACCTGCTGATTGGCGTGGCGGTGCTGCAATTGATCATGCTGACCGCATTTTTTCTGCACACCTGACTGCCTGCAGGGCGCAATCAGCAGCTTGATGGGCTGGACTCGATTCAGAGAGCTGAGGCGATCCGTGCTACGTCTTCAACAAGGGCACCGATCGGATCGGCAATTGACGATGCCTGCTCCAATATTTTCGTATCGTAAGCCCAAGGCGGCAAGGTCCAGATCGATTGTCGCCCGATCCACGAGTATACGCTGACCGACGAGGGGACCTTCATAAAGGCAAAGGCGCGGGTTTACTGATCCGGCGGGCCTGGCCGATGCGTTGACCTTCCAAGCGTCATCGGCAGCAGGACAAGCGCGAGCAGGGTTGCGATCAGGGCCAGCGCCGCGGCGGCGATCACCAATGGGTTGTGGCTGTCCTCGCGGCCTTTCAGGTCCATGATGTGAAGGCCCCACATCAGGTCGTAGAAGCGCCAGAACGGCGTGCGCCGTGCCGCGATCTCGCCGGTGGCCGCATCCACATAGATGTTGGTGCCGTCGCTCAGGCCGACGCGCCAGGCGTCCACCTTGCGCCGCCATTCGAGCGGCGGGTCCTCGCCCGAGATGCGATCCACCGACCGGATCGAGGCGCCGCCCGTATAGCGGTCTCGCACCAGCTCTGCGGCTCGCACCGCGCCGAGCGGCGGCAGCCATCGCCCGGTCAGCGGGTCGGCAAGCCGCGCGGCGCCGTCAGCGAAGCGCACGATCCAGACCGGGCTTTGCCCCTGCTGCTGCAACAGAATCGATCGTATCGGCCTTGGACCGATCGGCGGCGGGACCAACCCGCCGGCGGGCGCCAATGGCGGGACTTCCGCGATCAGTGCCTCACCCCGGACGGTCTCGATCGGCTTGGCGACCATGACCAGCCCGGTGGCGATCCAGAGCAGGATTGGGATGCCGACGACCCACCCGAGCCAGACGTGCATGCGCCGGAGGAGATGCCGCAGCTTCATCGCCGCGCTCTGACACAAGGGAAGCGGCGGTCAACCGCCCGCGCGCGTCAGATGTGGATCGGCTTGCCCGTCACCGCCATCGCCGCTTCCTTCATCGCCTCCGAATGGGTCGGATGAGCGTGGCAGGTATAGGCGATGTCCTCCGATGTCGCGCCGAACTCCATCGCCTGCGCGGCCTGCGCGATCATCGTTCCCGCCAAGCTGGAAATGATGTGAACGCCGAGCACGCGGTCCGTCCTGGCGTCCGCAAGCACCTTCACGAAGCCGTCCGTGTCGCGATTGGTCTTGGCGCGGCTGTTACCGGCGAACGGGAACTTGCCGGCCTTGTAGGCGATCCCGGCGGCTTCGAGTTCCTCCTCCGTCTTGCCGACGGAGGCGATCTCCGGGTGCGTATAGACGACCCCGGGAATGACCTCGTGATTGACGATCCCGGTCTGGCCGGCGATGTTCTCGGCCACCGCTATGCCCTCATCCTCCGCCTTGTGGGCGAGCATCGGGCCGGGCGTCACGTCGCCGATCGCCCAAATGCCCGGCACCTGCGTGCGGAAATTGTGATCGACCTCGATCACGCCCCGACCATTGGCCTG
This sequence comes from Allosphingosinicella sp., assembly GCA_036387855.1. Lineage (GTDB taxonomy): Bacteria > Pseudomonadota > Alphaproteobacteria > Sphingomonadales > Sphingomonadaceae > Allosphingosinicella. The sequence goes on from DASVSZ010000030.1 coordinate 69,046, forward strand.
AACGCCGGCGCGCTCGAGCGCCAAGCCGTCGGTGTTCGGGCGCCGGCCAATCGAGACCAGCACGACGTCCGCTTCGATCGTCTCCGCCGGGCCGCCCGCCGCCGGCTCGACCGTGACCGTCGCGCCCGAGCCGGTCCGTTCGACCTTGGTGACCTTGGTCGACGTGCGGACCTCGAAGCCCTGCTTCTTGAAGATCTTGGTCGCTTCCGCCCGCACTTCGCGGTCCATGCCGGGCAGGATCTGGTCGAGATATTCGACCACCGTCACGCGTGCGCCGAGCCGCTTCCACACCGAACCGAGCTCCAGCCCGATCACACCGCCGCCTATCACGACCAGATGTCCCGGAACCGTCGGAAGCGCGAGCGCACCCGTCGAGTCGATCACGACTTCGTTGTCGATCGCCACGCCCGGGAGCGGCGTCACTGACGATCCGGTCGCGATCACGATGTTCTTGGCGGTAACCGGCCTGCCCGCGACGTTGAGCGCGTTCGGCCCGGTGAACGCGGCATGGCCCTTCAGCCATTCGACCCCATTCTTCTTGAACAGGAACGCGATCCCACCGGTCAGCTCCTTGACCGCCTTGGCCTTCTCGCCGTGCATCACGCCCAGATCGAGCGTGACTCCGGCCATGTTGACGCCGAACTTGGCAAGCGAGCCGCTGCTCGCCTCCGCATACAGCTCGGAGGCATGGAGGAGCGCCTTGGAAGGGATGCAGCCGACGTTGAGGCAGGTGCCGCCAAGCGTTTCCCGGCTTTCCACGCACGCCGTCTTCAAGCCCAGCTGCGCCGCCCGGATCGCCGCCACATAGCCGCCCGGCCCGGCGCCGATCACTATCACGTCATAGTCGAATTCAGCCATTGGTCTCACCGGTGTTGGGCAGAACTCTCGTCCTGCGTTGGTTTCGATCGATCGTGACGTGAAGGCCAGCTAGCGCCGGATCGCGTAACGCTGAAAAGATTGCCTCGATCAGGTCCGCAAGGCGCATGCCTTTCGGACGCACGTAGATCACGGCATAGGGTGCTTGCAGCCCTTGACTGAATATCAGGTCGCCAAAGTCACGATCAAGAGTGAGGAGAACGGCTTCGGCCAAAGCAGCCTCGGCCAGAATGGCTGTATCGGCGAGCGACGGGCTTGTCTCGGTAACAGCCCGCACCCGATACCCTGCCTCGCGAAGTGCGACAATGATCGGGAAGTCGACATTCTCGTCGGCGATGACGAGCACTAGGCTGCTCGTGAGCGTGCCAATGGAGCCTCTTCGCTCACCATATCAGCCGCGAAGGAGACGGCAGCCCGCACCTGATCCCGGGTGACATGGGGAAAGGAGCGGATCAGGTCTTCCTCGCTCCACCCATCGCTGAACCGCTCGAGCACCAACTCGACCGAGATACGCGAGCCTCGGATGACGGGTTTCCCGCCAAGTATCCCCGGGTCCGAATGGATATGCTCGCGCCAGTTCATAGATCGATCAGCAGCCTTGTCGGGTCCTCTATAGCCTCTTTCATCCGGACCAGGAAGGTGACCGCCTCTCGGCCGTCGATCAGGCGGTGGTCGTAGGAGAGCGCCAGGTACATCATCGGACGCGCGACGATCTGGCCGTCTTTCACCACCGGCCGCTCCTCGATGCGGTGCATGCCGAGCACGGCCGATTGCGGCGGGTTGATGATCGGCGTCGAGAGCAGCGAGCCGAATACGCCGCCATTGGAGATGGTGAAGGTGCCGCCCTTCATGTCCTCCATCTTCAGCGTGCCGCTCTTGGCGCGGCTGCCGAAGTCGGCAATTGCCTTTTCCACCTCGGCGAAACTCATCCGGTCGGCGTCGCGGATCACCGGCACGACCAGACCGTTGGGCGCGCTCACCGCCACTGAGACATCGACATAATCGTGATAGACGATCTCGTCGCCTTCGATATAGGCGTTGACGGAGGGTACGTCGCGCGCCGCCAGCACCGCCGCCTTCACGAAGAAGCCCATGAAGCCCAGGCGAATGCCGTGCTTCTTCTCGAACAGATCCTTGTAGCGGGACCGCGCCTCCATCACTGCGGACATGTCCACATCGTTGAACGTGGTGAGCAAAGCGGCGGTGTTCTGCGCATCTTTGAGGCGGGTTGCGATCGTTTGGCGCAGGCGGGTCATCTTGACCCGTTCTTCGCGCCGTTCCCCTGCGGAGGCAGGGGTCCAGTCCGGCGTCGAAGA
>DASVSZ010000031.1:0-17763 GCA_036387855.1 Allosphingosinicella sp.
ATCCGGCCAGCGAGAGCCGCTATGGCAGCACCAAGGGCGAAGGGGAGCAGGCGGTCCAGTCCGCTTTCCCTCACGCCACGATCGTCAGGCCCTCGATCGTGTTCGGCCGAGAGGACAATTTCATCAACCGCTTCGCCGGCATGATGCGGATGCTGCCGGTGCTGCCGGTGGTGAGCGGCGGCACGCGTTTCCAGCCCGTCTATGCCGCCGATGTCGGCAAGGCGGTGACCCAGGCGGCGCTTCACCCGCGTGATCATGGCGGCAAGACTTACGAGTTGGGCGGTCCGCAGGTGATGAGCATGCGCGAGCTCGTGGAGTTCATCGGCGAGGCGACGGGCCGCAATCGCATGCTGGTCGACATCCCCGATCCGATCGCCAAGCTGCTTGCGCGGGGCCTCGGCTGGATGCCCGGCGCGCCGATCACCTTCGATCAGTGGATGATGCTGAAGCGCGACAGCGTGGTCTCCCCCGGCGCCCCGGATCTTCGCACGTTCGGGATCGCGCCGACCCCGCTGGCGGCGGTGTCGGAAGGCTGGCTGACCTCCTATCGCCAGAATGGCCGCTTCGCCGCCAAGCAGCCCTACTGACGTCGCGCCGCGCCGGAGCGGACGTGGCACTCGAACGACTCACCCTCACCGATTTCCGCTCCCACCCCGATGCCCTGATAACGCCCGGGCCGGGCTTCGTGGTGCTGACTGGCGAGAACGGCGCGGGCAAGACCAACGTGCTGGAAGCGGTCAGCCTGCTCTCGCCCGGACGCGGCCTGCGCGGGGCGACGCTGGCCGAAATGGCGAGGAGCGATGGGTCAGGCGGGTTCGCGGTCGCCGCGCGGCTGGGCGGATCACCGGCGGGCGGGGTTGAACTCGGCACCGGCACGGCGGCCGCGGCTCCCGAGCGTCGCCAGGTCCGAATCAACGGCGCGCAAAGCTCGGCGACGTCGCTGGCCGAATGGCTGTCCGTGCTGTGGCTGACGCCGGCGATGGACCGTCTGTTCCTGGAAGGCGCGAGCGGGCGGCGGCGGTTCCTCGATCGCCTGGTCCTCGCGCTCGCGCCGGCCCACGCCGTTCACGCCTCGCGCTACGAAGCGGCGATGCGCGCGCGCAACAAATTGCTTGGCGAGGAGCGCGCCGACGCGGATTGGCTCGCCGCGCTTGAGGCCCGCATGGCCGAACATGGCGTCGAACTCGCGCTGGCGCGGGCCGAAACGGTGAGCGCGCTCGGCGAACGGCTCGCGGGCGCGATCGAAGGCCCGTTCGCGAGGGCGGCGATCGCGCTGGACGGCTGGGCCGCGACAGACGCGGACGCCTTTCGCGCCGATCTGGCCCGCTCGCGCGCCCGTGACGCGGCGGCGGGACGCACCTTGCTCGGCCCGCACCGCGCCGATCTGCTGGTCACGCATCTGGGCAAGGGCCAACCCGCCGAGCGCTGCTCGACCGGCGAACAGAAAGCTTTGCTGCTCGGGCTGGTCCTCGCCCACGCCGATCTGGTCGCCGATCGCGCCGGACGCCGCCCGATCCTGCTGCTGGACGAAGTCGCCGCCCACCTCGATCCCGCTCGCCGCGCCGCCTTGTTCGAGCGGCTGGAGCGCGGCGGCGGCCAGGTCTGGATGACCGGCACCGAACCGGCCCTGTTCGCCACAATCGGCCCTGCGGCGACGCGGCTGCACGTGGCCGATGGCGTGATCCGGCACGGTTAGGCTTGGGATGCCGCGCTGGGACGGCAACTTCCTTTCTTTCCCTCTCCCCTGGCGGGAGAGGGTAGGGAGAGGGGCTCGACCTTGCGGGCTCGATGCCTGCGAGGTCGAAGCGCGGCTCCGCCGCGCGCGCCGCATTGCGGCGCTCACCCTCTCCAACTGCGCCTAGGCAGCCAGCTGCCAAGGCTCCGTATCCTCTCCCATCAACGGAGAGGAAGGTTCAGCCCCAACTCTAATTCGCCGCTAATTCCGGCCCAGCGCTGGTCCGCACCTTGATCGCGCCGCTGTTGCGATAGCGCTCACGCACGGTGGATTGCGGCAGGCCGAGTTCGGTCAGCTTGACCTGCGGAAGCATGTCCGGCGGCGCGGTCACCTTCGCGTCCGCCCCGCTCGGCTCCGCCGCCGGAGCAACCAGTTCGGCGATCCTGAGCGGCAGCGGCGCCGAGGCGGCCGGAGCTGGGATCGCCGCCTGCTGCTCGACCGCGTTCTGCCGGGCCAGGCTCGCCGCGCCGGGCTCGGTGCCGGCATAACGCTGGCGAAACGCGGCCGGCTGGCCCCAGACGCTGTTCCAGCGGTAGAAGATATGCGCGCCGATCACCGCCGTCTTGGCGAGGCTCGACGCCCAATAAGGCAGCACCGCGACCGTGTGGTAATGGGTGGAATAGCCGACCGGCGCATAGACCGTGCCGGCCAGTGCTTCCGCCGCGATCCGGCGCGCGCGGTCCCAATTGGCTCCGCGCGCGGGCAGGGCCAGCGAGCCGTCGCAGGTGAAGGTGAACTGGCAGCCGGTGCTGCGCTGCGATCCTTGATAAACGACGCCGCACACCGTCGCCGGGTAGCTCGGGTGCCGCATCCGATTGAGCACAACCTGCGCCACCGCGCGCTGGCCGTCCTCGCTTTCCGAGCGCGCTTCGTAATAGATGGCCTGCGCCAGGCAATCGAGCGAACGCATCTGGTCGAGCGGCGTCCGCGCGCGGACCACGACGGAGGTGGCGCGCGGATTGGGCGCAGCGACGATCGGAATCGCAGCGTTGATCGCGATCGCCTGCGTCGGGGCAATCGGCTTCAACAGCAATGGGTCGGGCGGAGGCGGCGGCGAGTTCGCGAGTTCCACGGCAACGTTCGCGGCGCTGGCCGGGCCGGCCCGGGTCAGCGAATCGGGAACGCAGGATGCGGTCGCGAGCAAGGCAAGCAGCCCCCACAGCCCGCGCCGAGCGAGCTGAATATGTGCGGGCGCTTTGAGAAGATTGAACTTAATTTGCCTGGCCCCTGCCCGCGCGTGTGTATCGAGATACGGCTAAGCCTCTATATTCGCGCTGCTTCCCGCTGTCGGGCGTCGATTTCGACCTGTCCCGTTACGGCACGGACGCTCAACAAAGCGTTCACGGTGGCGCCGGCGGGCGGAGCCTGACAGAGCGGCGCGATGACCGACCTCGCCCGCTTCGCCCTGGACCTCGCCGCCGCCGCGCGCGCCGAAACGCTGCCGCGCTGGGCCGATGTCGATGACGCGGCGAACAAGGCCGGCGAGGGGAACTACGATCCGGTGACGCAAGCCGACGTGGAAGCCGAGCGCGCAATGCGGGCGATGATCGAGGTCCGCTATCCCCGGCACGGCATCGTCGGCGAGGAGTTCGGGACCAAGCCGCCGCAAGGTCCCCACAGCTGGAGCCTCGATCCCGTCGACGGCACCCGTGCCTTCGTCTGCGGCCTGCCGAGCTGGACCACCCTGATCGCACTACTGGAGGATGGGGTCCCGATCCTGGGTATCGTCGACGCGCCGCGGATGCATGAGCTTTATCTCGGTGACGGCCAGACCACGCGCCTGATCACCGCGTCCGGCGAGCGCGCCTTGCGATCGAGCGGGTGCGAGCGACTGGCAGAAGCCCGTTTATCCACGACCGATCCCTACCTCTTCGCTGGGGCTGAGCGGGACGTGTTCGAACAGCTCCGCGCCGCCGCCCGCCTCACCCGCTACGGCCTCGATGCCTATGCCTATGCCCGCCTCGCCGCCGGCAGCCTCGATCTGGTCGTCGAATCCGGCCTGAAAAGCTGGGATTACCAGGCCCTGATCCCGGTCGTGCGCGGCGCCGGCGGCATCGTCGGCAATTGGCGCGGCGGGGAGGATTTCAGCACCGGACAGATCGTCGCCGCGGCAACGCCCGCTTTGTTCGAGCAAGCGGTCCGACTCACCGAAAAATCGACAGCTCCTTGAATCCGCTCAGGCTGAGCTTGTCGAAGCCCTGCCCTTCTCCCTGCGCGCAGCGAAGGACAGCCGTTCGACAAGCTCAAGGTTGGCGAGGACCAGCACTCGCGTGCCGCCGCTCCAGCTCCGCCGCGACATCCTCCCAGCCAAAGCCGCGCGCCTGCATCAGCACGGTCAGGTGATAGAGCAGATCGGCGGTCTCCGAGATGCACCCCTCGCGATCCCCCACCGCGCCGGCAAGCGCCACCTCCACGCCTTCTTCGCCGACTTTCTGCGCGATCCGCACCGGACCCTTTCCCAGCAGCCGCGCCGTATAGCTCGTCTCCGGGTCGGCAACGGCCCGATCAGCCACGACCCGGCCAAGTTGGCCCAGCCATCCCGCCCCGCTCGGGCCGCCTTCGCTGAAGCAACTGGTCGTCCCTAGGTGACAGGTCGGCCCCGCCGGCACAGCCCGCACCAGCAGCGCGTCGCCGTCGCAATCCTCGCGAATGTCTCGAACCGCCAGCCGATTGCCCGAGCTCTCGCCCTTGGTCCACAGCCGGCCCTTGGAACGGCTGAAGAAGGTCACCGCGCCGCTCTCCAGGCTGCAATCGAGCGCCTCCCGGTTCATATAGCCGAGCATCAGCACCTGGCCCGTATCCGCATCCTGCACGATCGCGGGCAGCAGGCCACCCATCTTGTCCCAGGCGAGCGCAGGCGCATCCGCGCCGGTCAGCGGCGCATTTCGATCCCGCATGCCGCGAGTTGCTCCTTCAAATCGGGGATCGCGATCAGGCGATCGTGGAAGACGGTCGCCGCCAAGGCGCCGCTCGCGCCGGCCTCGAACGCGTCGCGAAAATGCTCCGGAGCCCCTGCCCCGCCGGACGCGATCACCGGCACGCCGACCGCCTCCACCACCTCGGCGGTGTGGCCGATGTCGTAGCCGCGCCGCACGCCATCCTGCGCCATGCAGTTGAGCACCACCTCGCCCGCGCCGCGTGCCGTCGCCTCGCGCACCCAGTCGAGCGTGCGAAGGCCCGTGTCGCGGGTCTTCTCGATCGAGCCGGTATATTGGTGGACGAAATGATCGCCGTCGCGGGCGAAGCTGTCCACGCCCAGCACCACGCATTGGCTGCCGAAATCGCGCGCCAGTTCCTCGATCAGCGCCGGCCGCTCCAGCGCCGGCGAGTTGATCGAGACCTTGTCTGCCCCATTCTCCAGGCAGGCTGCCGCCTGGTCGCGGCTGCGCACCCCGCCTGCCACCGCGAAGGGGATGTCGATCACTTCGGCGATCCGGCGGACCCAGCCCGTGTCCAGCGCGCGGTCCTCGGCGCTCGCGGTGATATCGTAGAAGACGAGCTCGTCCGCCCCTTCGTCGCGATAACGCAAGGCATGTTCGACGATGTCGCCGACGTCGCGATGGTCGCGAAACCGGATGCCCTTCACCACGCGCCCGTCCTTGACGTCCAGGCAGGGGATAATCCTACGCGCCGGCATCGATCGCCGCCCTGAGGTCGATCCGCTGCTCCCACAACGCCTTGCCGACGATCGCCCCGGCCGCGCCAGCCGCCTTGAGATCGCGCAGATCTTCTAGCGAAGATACGCCGCCAGAGGCCTGGACATGCACGTCCGGCAGCCGGCGCGCAATCTCCTCGATCAGCGCGCAATTGGGGCCGCTCATCATTCCGTCGCGGCCGATGTCGGTGACCAGCAGGTGGCGCGCTTGGCGGTACAGGGCCGCCACTTCCCAGAGGGACCGCCCCGACAATTCGGTCCAGCCCGACGTCGCCACCACCGGCACCTCGTCGATGATCTTGACGTCCAGCGCCAGCGTGATTCGATCGCCGCCGAACCGCTCGAACAGACCGCGGGTCAGGTCCGGCTCCTTCACCGCCAGGCTGCCCACCACCACCCGGTCGACTCCCGCATCGAACATGCGTGCGAAATGCGCTTCCTCGCGAAATCCGCCGGCGACCTGGAGCTTGAGCGTTACGCTGAGCGCGATGTCGGCGAGCAGGCCATGCTGGCGCGGCGCCCCGGCCCGCGCACCGTCGAGATCGACCAGATGCGCCCATTCCGCTCCGGCCGCTTCGAAGGCGAGCACCGCCTCCGCCGGATCGAGCAGGTAATTGGTCGCATTGTCGAAGCGTCCCTGGGCAAGCCGCACCGGGCAGCCGTCCATCAGGTCCATGGCGGGAAAGATGATCATGCCGGCCCAACGAAGCGTTGAAGCAGACGGGTCCCGGCCGATCCGGACCGTTCCGGATGAAATTGCACGCCGGTGAAATTGCGCGTGCCCACCACCGCCGGAATCTCCCGGCCATATTCGGCGTAAGCACGGACATGCGCGCCCGGATCGGCAGCGAAGCTGTGCGCGAAATAAACGTAATCGCCGTCCGCGAGCCCCAGCGCCTCGCCGCGCACGGCCAGCCTGCTCCAGCCCATGTGCGGCACCGGCCGCCCCGCCGCGGCTGCCAACCGGCGGACCTGTCCAGGAATGATGCCGAGCCCTTGCGCGTCATCCTCCTCCGATCGGTCGAACAGCAATTGCATGCCCAGGCAAATGCCCAGCACCGGCCGGGTCAGCGCCCGGATCGGCGCGCGCAGGCCCAGCGCATCGATCCGCTCGGTCGCATAACCGGCCGCGCCGACGCCCGGCAGCACCACCCGGTCGGCGGACGCGATCGCCGCCGCATCCGCGGTGATTGCCACCTCCACCCCCAACCGTCCAAACGCGATCGCGACCGACCCGACATTGCCGCAGCCAAGATCGACGATGGCGACCTTCATGCCGATCCTCCCCATCGTGCAACGATGGGGAGGGGGACCATGCAAAGCACGTTGGAGGGGTATGCAGCGCATGGGACCTCTCCACCACCCTTCGGGTGGTCCCCCTCCCCACGCCTGCGGCGCAGGGAGGATATCACGCCAACACCCCCTTGGTGCTCGGCATCGCATCGCCCTCCCGCTTCACCGCCTGCCGCAGCGCCCGGCCGAACGCCTTGAAGCAGGCCTCGACCTTGTGATGATCATTTTCGCCTTCGACGCGCACGTGCAGCGCCGCGCCCAACGCATCGGCGATGCTGCGGAACACGTGCGGCGTCATCTCGGTCGGGTAGGCGCCAATATGGCTCGCCTCGAAACCGCCCTCGAAGCGGCTGTAGGGCCGCCCCGACAGGTCGATCAGCACATGCGCCTGCGCCTCGTCCATCGGCAGCGAAAAGCCGAACCGGCCGATCCCGCGGCGGTCGCCAAGCGCCTGGCGCAGCGCCGAACCAAAGGCGATCGCGCAATCCTCAATGCTGTGATGCGCGTCGATCTCGAGATCGCCCTCGCACGCCAGCGTCAGCGCGAACCCGCCATGCGCTGCCACCTGATCGAGCATGTGATCGTAGAATGGCACGCCGGTGTCGATCCGCCGTGGCCCGTCCCGGTCGAGGTCGATCGCCACCGCGATCCGGGTCTCCTTGGTATCGCGCACCAGCTCGCCGCGCCGGCTCGGCAGCTCCGCCGGCGGAACGCCCAGTGCCCGCAGCGCCGCCTCGTTCTCCGCGTCCGTGCCGATCGTGAGCCGCAATCCGCCCGGCGCGGCACTGGGCCGAAACCGCACCCGGATGCCCAGCGCCTGCAGCTTGGCCGCAAGCGCCGCCGGCTCGTCCACTTCCAGGAACAGGAAATTGCCACCGCCGCTGCGCATATTGCGGACGATCGGCGATCGGGCCAGCTCGCCCGCGATCCGCTCCCGGTCCGCCTTGATCCGCGCGATCCGCTCCTCGTGCACCGGCCGGCGCGACGGCGACAGGGCGCTCAGCGCCGCCGCGATCGACAGGGTCGGCAGCGGATAAGGCGGCGCGGCGCGGGCAAGCAGGCCGATCAGTTCGCTCGTCCCGATCGCCGCCCCGATCCGCGCGCCGGCCAAGCCATAAGCTTTGGACAGGGTTCGCAGCACCACCAGATTGGGCCGCCGCGCCGCCTCGGCGGCGAGGCTCGGCTGCTCCGAGAATTCGATATAGGCTTCGTCCAGCGCCACGATCGTGTCCGGCAGCGCGTCGCACACCCGCAGCACCTGCTCCCCCGCGACCGGATTGCCGGTCGGGTTGTTGGGCGCGCAGATGAAGGCCAGCTTGAGCGACCGCTCGCCCCGCAGCTGCTCGAGGAAGCTGTCGGCGTTTAACTCGAAATCGGCATCCAGCCGCGTCTCGATCAGCCGCGCCCCGCCCAGCCGGGCGAAATGTGCGTAGGCCGAGAAGGTCGGCTGACAGACCGACACCGCGTCCACGCCTTCGTTGCAGAAGGTGCGCACCAGCAGGTCGATGGCATCGTCCGCGCCGCGCGTGATCAGCAGATTGTCGGATCCCACGCCGTAAAGCGCGGCCATCGCACCCCGCAGCCGCGCCGGCTGCGGCTCGGGGTAGCGGTTCACGTCCGCGCCAAGCGCGCCTTCGACCAACGGCCGATACGGATTCTCGTTGGCATCCAGCTTGATCGCATCCGGCCCGAACGCCCCATTCGCCTGCGCGGCGATGTCGAACGCCGGTAGTGACAGGATCGCGGGCCGAGCGAGGCGTGCGACGCCGATGTGCGCCTCGTCACCCCCTCCGTTCGGCCTGAGCTTGTCGAAGGCCGCCACTTTTTCCTCGGCGAACTTGGATGAGAAAGGAGCGGCCTTCGACAGGCTCAAGCCGAACGGGTGAGAACTGTCCGATCTTACCTGCGGATTTCTTCCCTCCGCCGCCAGCGCATGTGCCTCCAGCCCTTCCAGCCGCGCCAGCGCCGCCGCCGGCGCGGCAATCGCCCGCGCCGCCTCGGGCGTGACCTGCTGCACCGTCATACCTTTAAGGAAGCTGTGCACCGAAACGCCGCTCCAGCTTCGCGCCGCGCCGTCGGTCGGCAGCACATGGCTCGACCCGGCCAGATAATCGCCGAAGCTTTCCGCCGCCATGTGGCCGGCGAACACCGCCCCCGCATTGCGCACCGCGCCAATCAGCGGCTCCGGATCGGCCACCGCAAGCGACAGATGCTCGGGCGCATACAGGTTCGCGACTTCGACCGCCTCGCCCGGTCCCGAAACCAGCAGGATCTTCGCGCCGGCGAGGGACGCCCGGGCCATGTCCCTGCGCGGCAGCCGTGCCACTTGTTCCTCGGTCCGCGCCCGCACCGCCCCGGCGAGGTCGGCGGACGCCGTCACCAGCATCACCTGCGCCGCCGCGTCATGCTCGGCCTGACTGAGGAGGTCGGCGGCGACCAGCGCCGGGTCGGCGCTGTCGTCGGCGATCACCATCAGCTCGCTCGGCCCTGCCGGCATGTCGATCGATGGCCCGCCGGCCAGGCTCGACACATAGGCCTTGGCTTCGGCGACCCATGCATTGCCCGGCCCGCAAATCTTCGCCACCGGCGCAATCTCGCCCGCCCCGAACGCCAACGCCGCGATCGCCTGCGCGCCGCCCACCGTCCAGACGGAGTCGATCCCGCACAGTTCAGCCGCAAGTGCTACGACAGGACTTAACCCGTGCTCCTGCGCAAGCAGGAGCCCAGCACCGCCGCCCGACCGGGCTCCTGCCTGCGCAGGAGCGCTGGGAGGAGTGCAAACGACGATTTCCCGCACCCCCGCCGCGCGAGCCGGAATCGCCAGCATCAGCAAAGTCGAAAAAAGCGGCGTCGCTCCGCCCGGAATATAAAGGCCGACGCGGTCTACCGGCCGCCACACCTTTCGGCAGGTCAGGCCCGGCATCGTCTCCACCACATACTCGGCCGGCACGCTGCCTTCGTGAAACGCGGCGATATTGTCCCGGGCGAGCTCGATCGCAGCGATCTGCTCGGGCGTCAGCGTCCGCCGCGCCTCGGCCGCGACCGGCGCCACGGCAACCAAACGTGGCGCGGCCCCGTCGATCCGCTCCGCCGCGGCCACCAGCGCCTCCCAGCCGCCGCCGCGCACCTCGTCGACGATCGCGCGCACCGCCCCGACCAGCGCCGGGTCGCGCCGCTGCGCCGGCCGCGCCAACGCCCCCGCCCGCTCGGCCGCGTCGAGTTCGCTCCAGACCAAAGTCTGCATCACATCATCATCTTTTCGATGGGCAGTACCAGGATCGCCGAAGCGCCCGCGCCTTTCAGCTTCTGCAACGTTTCCCAGAAAACCGATTCCTGGCACACGGCATGGACCGCGAAATGGCCCGGCCGGCCGGCCAGCGGGATCACCGTCGGCGATTCCGCGCCCGGCAGGATCGCGGTGATCGCGTCCAGCGCCTCTCCGGGCGCGTTCATCATGATATACTTCGACTCCTTGGTCGCGAGCACGCCGTCGATGCGGGCGAGCATGCGCGCGGCAACGTCTTCCTTGTCGGCCGCGAGCGGCTGTCGGGTTCGGATCAGCACCGCCTCGCTGTCCAGCACCGTTTCCACCGCGCGCAGGCCGTTCGCTTCCAGCGTCGCCCCGGTCGAGACCAGATCGCAGACATAGCTGGCGATGCCCAGCCGCGGCGCGAGCTCGACCGCGCCGTTCATCGTCACCACGCTCGCGCTGACGCGGTGACGGGCGAGGAAAGCGGCGACCAGATTGGGATAGGATGTCGCGATCCGCCGCCCCTCCAGGCTGCCCGGCCCCTTGTAATCGAGCCGCTCGGGCGCCGCGATCCGCAGCGAACAGCGGCCAAAGCCGAGCTCGGTCACGATCTCGAACCGCGCGTCCTCCTGGCCGAGCGCGAATTCGTCCAACACGTTGCGCCCGACGATCCCGAACTCGCACACGCCGTCGCTGACGAAGGTCGGAATATCGTCGTCGCGCACGAACATGAGGTCGATCGGGAAGTTCTCGATCCGCGCCGTCAGGTCGTTGCGCCCGTTCTGGATGCGTAGCCCTGCCCCCCGCAGCAACGCGCGGCTGTCGTCCGACAGTCGCCCCGATTTCTGGATCGCGAGGTGCAGCCGCCCATCGTCACGCATCGTTAGTGCTCCTGCCCGCGTCGTGATGAACCACATCGTGCTCCTGCGAAAGCAGGAGCCCAGCACCGCGCTCGCGACGCGGCTCCTGCTTTCGCAGGAGCACAGGCTGCCCCGAGCCGATGGGACTGCCGCTCAGCCGGCCGATCGCCAGCCGATACGCCTGATGCGGCTCCTGCTTCAGGAATCGCGCGACCCGCACAATCGTGGTCGTGCTCACCCCCGTCGCGTCGTGGATCTCGCGATAGGACAAATTACCTTGCTCCAGCAGCCGCGCGACGTGCCAGCGCTCGGCAAGTGTCCGCACCTCCGCGGGCGTGCACAGATCGGCAAGCAACCGCGCCATTTCCTCCGGGCTGTGCGGCGTCAGCAGCACTTCGCACAATTGCCGCGCCAGCTCCGCCTGATCTCGGCTGGGCGCCACCTGGCCGACAATGTTTTCACTCATCCGCGTTACACCGTTCTATCACGATGAAACAGGGCTAGCGTCCTGCGGTGCCGATTGCAACCGCCGATTATCGCCGGTAGGTCGGCAAGGACCAGCCTCGCGTGATCGCCAGGCCGCGCAGGGCGAAGCCCGCCGGCGCCGCCAGCAGGCCTGCGATCGGCGCCGGCATGCCCGCCATGCTGAGCAGCACCATCAACCCGGCCGACAGGGCGGCGGCAGTCACGTAAAGCTCCGGCCGCAACAGGATCGAGGGCTCGCCCGCCAGCAGGTCGCGGATGATGCCGCCGGCGCATGCGGTCAGCACGCCCATCCCGAACGCCGGCAGGTCGGCCGCGCCAAAGGCGAGCCCCTTAGCGGTGCCATAGGTCGCGTAGGCGGCGAGCCCCACCGCGTCGAACCAGACCAGGCCGCTGCCGCCCCAAAAGCGCAACGGCGTGAACCAGACGGCCGAGGCGGCCGCGATGCAGATCACCAGCGTCCAGTTTTGATGCACCCAGAAGACCGGCGCGCCGATCAGCAGGTCGCGCGCGGTGCCGCCGCCGATCCCGGTCACCACCGCAAAGAAGACAAAGGTGACGAATGTCTGCCGCTTCTGCGCGGCGAGCAGCGCGCCCGACACCGCGAACACGCCGATGCCGAGATAATCGAGCAGTTCCAGCACGGGCAGAATGGCGGGCAGCGGCGCGGACGTCATCGCCCGCTCCTATCAGGCCCGGCCGGCCGGGGAACCCGCGACGACCCTGTGGACGCCGCGCCCCGAGCCGATTAGGCGCTGGGGCCATGTGGCAGCTGTTCCAATTCCCGATCTGTCCCTTCTCGCGCAAGGTCCGGCTGATGCTGGGGGAAAAAGGCGTGCCGCACGAACTGGTGCGGGAATCGCCCTGGACACGCCGCGACGAATTCCTCGACATGAACCCGGCCGGGCAGACTCCGGTGCTGGTCGACGACAAGGGCACGATCCTGATCGATTCGGGCGCGATCTGCGAATATTTCGAGGAGACGATCGAGAAATCGCCGATGATCCCCGGGACCGCCGTCAACCGCGCCGAGGTCCGCCGGCTGGTCGCACTGCTCGACGACAAACTCTATGGCGAAGTCGTCGGGCCGCTGCTGGACGAGCGGATGCGCAAGCGCCTGATCAGCCGCGATCCGCCGGACACGCGGGTGCTGCGCGAGGCGATGAAGATCGCCAACGGCCATCTCGATTATCTCGATTACCTGCTCGATCACCGCCGCTGGCTGGCCGGGCCGGTGCTGAGCCTCGCCGATCTCACCGCGGCCGCGCACCTGTCGGTCGCCGATTATCTGGGCGGCCTCGATTGGCGCGGCCACACCCAGACGATGGAATGGTATTCGGTGATGAAATCGCGGCCGAGCTTCCGCCCGTTCCTGGGCGAGCGCATGGAAGTGATTGCTCCCCCGGCCCACTACGACAAGGTCGATTTTTTCTAGCCGATTATCCTCCTCCGAGGGGAGGTGGCTCGCGAACGCGAGACGGAGGGGTGTCAGCGGCCGAGGATCGCCTCAGGCGCTGATCCCCCACCACCATCCGCCTTCGCCTGCGGCTTCGGCGGACCTCCCCCTCCCCGTCCCGGGGAGGATCGATCGCTCACGGATTGCTGAGGTGCTTCGAGAGATACTTGTTCATCTCGAACATCGTTACCTTGTCGCGGCCGTCGAACACCTTCTTGAGCTTGTCGTCGGCCAGGATCTCGCGCTTGTCTTCCGGGTTCTGCCGGTCGTTGGCGCGGATATATTCCCAGATCTTCTTGACGACGTCGCTGCGCGCGATGTCGTCGCCGCCGATCACGTCGGCCAGCTCCGGCGAGACCTTGAGCGCGCGGTGCAGACCGTCGGTCGAAGTTCCGCCCTCGCCCTTGCGGACCGGCTTGGCGGATTTCACGCCCGGCTTGCCCTTGTTCTTTTCGTCGGTGGTTGTTGCCTTCGCCATGCAGCCCTCCTTGATCTAAGTGAATTGATAGGCCCAAACGCGCGAGGAGCGCAATGGACCCCACGCGTCTTTGCTTATGCTGTCCCGAACGGCACCACCTTGTTGTCGCTGTCATGCCCGATATCGGCCGTCCCGAGATACGGGATGCCGGACCGTTCGCACCAATATCGCGCCACCTCCTCGTCGCTGGAGCCGAACGGCGGATCGTTGTCCGGCACCAGGCTGCACCGCCCCAGCCGGATCCCCGCCGCCCGTCGCACGCCGGCATTGCCCGTGATGTGAAACAAGGCGCGGTCGGTGCGGTAGCGATGCTCGGATACCTCCTCCAGCAGCAGCACGTGCCCCCCAAGGTCCGGCTCCAGCGGCGTTCCCAGCATCTGGCTGAGCACGGTGATGTTGAACGCCGCCGCCCGCTCCGCGCCCGATACGCCCGGCTCGAGCGCGTCCACCGATCGTTTCTCTAGCCAAGCCAAGGCCCGCAGCACCGCCGCCTCTCCCCCGTCTCGCCGAATGTCGGCCGGCATTGGGCCATGCACGACATTGGGGAAGCCCGCTTTGTACAGCCCGGCGAGCACGAAGCCGGCGTCGCTATACCCCAGGTAGATCTTGTCCCGCGCCGCTGGCCCGAGCTCGCCCAACACCCATTCGGCGATCCGGCACGAGCCGTAACCGCCCCGCGCGAACCACAAGGCGTCGAAGCTCGAATCGTTGGCGACGGCGATGAACGCCTCCGCACGCTGCGCGTCCGTGCCGGCGAAATGTCCGTGGGCGAGCAGGCATTGCGCGTGGAAGACCAGCTCGACGCCTGGATGGTGAAGCGCAGCCAGGTCGCGCACCTGGTCCACCACATCGGCCGCGATCGGCGTGCTCGGCGCGACGATCCCGATCCGCATCGTTCCTCCAACTGGCCAGGCCGTTTGAAATGCCCCGCGCTTGGCCATAGGGCGGCGCGATGACTCAGGCCAAATCCTATTTCTTCTGCGGCATCGGCGGAAGCGGAATGCTTCCCCTCGCCTGCATCGTGCGCGCGCGCGGCTTTGCCGTCGAAGGCTCCGATCGCGCGCTCGATCAGGGCCGGGTTTCCGACAAGTTCGCGTTCCTCGAACGTCAGGGCATCCGCCTTCATCCCCAGGATGGCAGCGGCATGCGCGACGCCGATCAACTGCTGGTCACGTCCGCCGCGGTCGAGGAGACGATCCCGGACGTGCAGGCCGCCCGGCGGCTCGGCGCCGAGCACCTTACCCGTCCGCAATTGCTGGCGCGTTTGTTCAACGCCGCCCCGACCGGGATCGCGGTCGGCGGCACCAGCGGCAAATCGACCGTCACCGGCATGATCGGCTGGATCCTCCACGCGCTCGGCCGCGCGCCCACAGTGATGAACGGGGCGGTGATGAAGAATTTCGTCACGCCCGAAACGCCGTTCGCCAGCGCGCTGGTCGGCGGCGGCGACGTGTTCGTCAGCGAAGTCGACGAAAGCGACGGCTCGATCGCCTTGTACCAGCCGCGCGTCGCCGTGCTCAACAACGTCACGCTCGACCACAAATCGATGGACGAGCTGCGCGGCCTGTTCCTGAGCTTCGTCGGCAAGGCGCAGACGGCCATCCTCAATCTCGACGATCCGGAAACGGCCCTGCTCGCCGCCCATGTCGCACCGGAAGAGCGGATCACGTTCGGCTTCGGTTCTGAGGCGGATCTCCACGGCACTCAGGTCGAGGAAGCGCCGCTCGCGATCCGCTTCCTCGCCACCGAGCGCGGCTCCGGGGGGGCTGTCCCGGTCCAGCTCGCAATCCCCGGCCGCCACAATGCCGCCAACGCGCTCGCCGCTCTGGCGGCCGTCCGCGCCTTGGGGATCGGTTTGCGGGAGGCAGCAGAGGCGCTGGCCGGCTTCTCCGGCCTGCGCCGCCGCTTCGATCTGGTTGGAACCCGCAACGGCATCAGCGTGATCGACGATTTCGGGCACAATCCCGACAAGATCGCGGCCACGCTCGATACGCTCCACGCCTTTCCCGGCCGCCTGCTGGTCCTGTTCCAGCCCCACGGCTACGGCCCGCTGCGCACCATGGGCCGGGAGCTGATCGCCTGCTTCGCCGACAAGCTCGGCCCGCAAGACCTGCTGATCCTTCCTGATCCTGCTTATTATGGCGGCACCGTCGAGCGCACGGTCGGCAGCGAGGATGTCGTGGCCGGTGTCCGCGCCGCCGGGCGGGATGCCGAGCATATCGCCGAGCGCGCCGCCGCCGGCGAACGGCTGGCCGCGCTGGCCCGCCCGGGCGATCGCATCGTGATCATGGGCGCGCGCGACGACAGCCTTTCCCAGTTCGCCGCCGAGATCTTCGCCCGATTGTGACGTCCGGCCGCAGCTGTGTTATGACCGCCCTACACCCACGGAGCCGCTCCATGTTTCGCCTCGCCGCCGCCACGCTCGTACTTCTTGCCGCGCCGGCACTGGCCGCGCCCGAATGGCGCCAGGCGCGCGATTACGAGGTGCGGCTGACCGGCGACGATATCGAGCCCCGGACGATGCGTTTCCGCGCCGGCGAGCCGCTGCGGCTGCGCCTCGTCAACGTCAGCGGCCAATCGCACAGCTTCGAGGCCGGCGACTTCTTCGCCGCCGCCCAGCTGCGTCCCCGCGAAGCACGGGTACTGCGCGGCGGCAAGGTGATCGTGCCGGCGGGCGATGAACGCACGTTGCTGCTGGTGCCGAGGGCCGGCCGCTACAGCGCCCATTCCGGTAACCTCCTCCGGCGTATCCTGGGCATGAACAGCGCGATCATCGTCGAATAACATTGGAGGACCATGCGATGGCCAAGGCCAAGTCTGCGAAGCTGCCCAAGAAGATCGGCGGCGTGAAGCTTCCCAAGGAGCTGCGCAAGGGCGGCGGTTCGCTCGTCGCCTTGCTCAACCAGCCGCTCGCCCGCGAGATCGCGATCGCCGCCGCCCTGGCGGCGCTCGGCGCGCGCAAGGATGTCCGCAGGGCCGCCAAGCGCGCCCGGGACGAGGCCGGCGTCGCGGGCGTACGGGCCGCTGGCAAGGTGGATTGGGTCGGCCCCGCGGTCGCAGCCGCCGCCGCTGAAATCGGCCGCCGCCTGCTCGTAGCGCACCAGTCCAACGGCGGCCCATCGTCCGGCCCCAGCAAAACCGCCCAGGTGATCCGCATCGTCGAAAAACTCGCGGCGACGAGGCGCTGAGCCCTAGCTCCGAACCCCTGAGCATCTTTTCCCTCTCCCCTCGCGGGAGAGGGCAGGGAGAGGGGGTCGATCTTGCAGGCTCGATGCCTGCAGCATCGATGCGGCTCAGCCGCTTGTTGGGAGAGCGGCACCTTAAGTCTTCCCAGCCTCCAGCTAGGTAGCCTGATTTCGTCTCCCTTGCCCCTTAGGCTAAGCCTGTCGAAGTCCTGCCCTGCCTTGCCGCGCGGTTAGGACGTTCTCGCTCAGGTCGGATCACTCCCCTCCCCGCTCAGCCTGAGCCTGTTGAAGCCCTGCCCTTCTTGCGACGCATAAGAAAAGAAAGGCAGCTCTTCGACAAGCTCAGGATAAGCGGTGATCAAATGGTCTTAGCCTGGCGAGAACTGGTTTAGAAAAGCAGGCCTTCGACGAGTTCAATCTTGGCGGATCAGGGCACCGCTATCTATCCGATCAGCGCGCTTCCCGAGCCCCGCCTCCCGGCCCGCTCTCGAACGTGCGACCCGGCCCGAATGGCGCGTTCGCGTTTGACCGAGCGAGCTTCAGCGCCGCTTCCGGCGTCGCCAGCCGGTCCTCGGTCACGAACACGAAGCCGCCGGTCTCCGTCGCGCCGAACAAGGCGCGCGCGAAACCGAGCGGGAGCCGGATGCAGCCATGCGACGCCGGTCGGCCCGGTATCTCGCCCGCGTGCAGCGCCACACCATACCAATTGAGCCGCTGCATGAACGGCATCGGCGCGTCATCGTAGCGATTGGACCGGTGCACCCGCTTCTTTTCCAGGATCTGGAATCGTCCGATCGGCGACTCATAGCCCTGGCGACCGCTGGAAATGGTGGACGCGCCGATCAGTTCACCACCGCGATAGACAAAGGCGCGCTGGTCGGCGAGGCTGATCACGATCTCGACCGGGCCGTGCGCCCGGACCTCGGGCTGCCAGACGAACCCGCCCGGCCTCAACGTCTCGATCTTCTCCTCGATCGGCGGGGCCGCGATAACGGCGGGAGCGGCACCAAGCGCGAGCGCGGCAAGCATCGCGCGAAAGGTGAAGTTACGGATCATTGACTCGGCACAACGCACACCCGCCATTTCGGTGCCGCGCAAGATTGGAGGACATGATCTTCTCTTCTGTCCCTTCCCCCTCGTGGGAGACGCAAGGAAAAGCGATCGACCTCGCAGTCAGGCTCTAGAGTCTGATCCATCTAAGCTGAAGCGTAGCCTGCGCCCTTGAGTTAGTTGGCACATTCGTGGGGCGGGAAGGCGTCCAGGAGCGAGCCGATGCGCTTCCAGCTTGTCTCGACGGTGCGTTCGGCGGCTTTGCGGAGCAGGAGCTTGAGCTTGGCGAAGACCTGCTCGATGGGGTTCAGGTCGGGA
>DASVSZ010000032.1:0-1594 GCA_036387855.1 Allosphingosinicella sp.
TCGCCAAGATCCCGGTCGGTCGTCTCGGCCAAGCCTCGGAAATCGCCCGCGGCGTCGCGTTCCTGTGTTCGGACGAGGCGGGGTTCGTGACCGGATCGACGCTGAGCATCAATGGCGGGCAGCACATGTACTGACGGGCGCAGGCGCGTCTACGCGCCGGTGCGCAGCAGCGCCCGGCACGGCCGGCGGGCGGCTCAGCCGACCCGACCGACGGCGGCTTTGCCGTCGTTGCTCCTTGCTTGTGTCCCCGAGAAGGCGGACGTCTGCGTATCCCATTCGTTACCCCGGACCCTTCGACTTCGCTCAGGAGAGCCTCGATCCGGGGTCCCGCTTGCTGCAAGATCCATGGCTCCGGCTCGCGCGAGTTAGCGGAACCCCGGATCAAGTCCGGGGTGACGGAGTAGAGACGGGCGTGCTCTAAGCAGTCTGAGTGGTTAGCTATTCGTCGAAGGACGCAATGCCCCCCGAACGAAAAGGAGGGCCGGCCCTTTCGGACCGACCCTCCACCCTCGATACGCAACATGAGGGATACTCAACTGCCGCCGATCAGCGGCAGTATCCGCGATTACCCGACTTATCGATCGCCCGGCCGGCGAGTGCGCCGCCGGCGCCGCCGATCACCGTGCCGAGAAGCTTGTCGCCGCGACCCGCGACGGTGTTGCCGAGCAGGCCACCCGCGATCGCGCCGATCACCGTGCCGCCGGCGCCGTTGCTGCAGCCGCGATTGCGGTTGCTGCGGTTGTAGCGGCGATCGTCATAGCCACGCCGATCGTCGTAGCGGCGGTTGTCGTAGCCGCGACGTTCGTAGCTGCGCTCGTAACGGTCGCCGTAATAGCCGCCGCGCTGGGCAAGCGACGGGGTCGCGGGAACGATGGCGGCGGCGCCCATGGCGAGAGCGGCACCGGCGAGGGACAGTTTCTTGAACATCGGTCTTCTCCCTTGAAAAATTCGGGTGGCGCCGGTTCCGAAGAACCCGGCGATCACCGTCGATGGAGAGCTTTTGCCCGAGTCGCATTGAGCCGACCCTGAATGCGCTCGTTATCGTTGGTTCATGCTGTCGCCCGCGGCGATCCACCTTATGAGGCGGCGTGCGAATCCTCTTCGTCATCCTGTGCGTGCTGCTGATCGTGCCCGGCTGGACCGGCGAGGAGCGCATCGCCTCCTATCCCGCGCGCGTTGCGGTGAGCACGTCGCCCGCCCGGCTCGATCCCGGTGATCCCGGCCGCGTCCGCGTTGGCGCGATGACCTTTCTTGGCGGAATAAGCCTGTCGAGCCGGGTACGCGGGTTCGGCGGCTTCTCGGCAATCGCAGTGGCGGGCGATCGCTTCACCCTGCTCAGCGACAGCGGCAACCTGCTGCGGTTCCGGTTGGGACGCGACTGGCGGCTACATGATGTGGTCGGCGCGAATCTGCCGGCTGGCCCAGGCACCGGTTGGGACAAGCGAGAGCGCGACAGCGAATCGCTCATCGTCGATCCCGCGCGCGACAAGCTGTGGGTCGGATTCGAGCGCGCCAACCAGATCTGGCGCTACTCCGCCGATCTCGCCCACACCGACGGCCGGGTCGCGCCCCCCGCGATGCAGCGCTGGCCGTC
>DASVSZ010000033.1:0-9374 GCA_036387855.1 Allosphingosinicella sp.
TGAGCTCGTCGAAGGCCGCTCCTTCCTTTGTCCCGGCGACGGAGAAGAAAAGGGGCGGCCTTCCACAGGCTCAGGCCGAACGGTCCTAGCTTCACCAATGCTGAGCAGAGCTACCCGCTCAGCCTCCTCCAGCAAACCCTCCCCGAACTCGTGCGGAATCCCATGCTTGTGGATCGCGATCAGGCTGAAGCTGCGCGGCGCGAACGGGTCGCCGAGCACCGAGTCCACCCGCGCCGACAGCCGTGGGGGGCGCCCAGTCTTTTCGGCAAGCACCAGATCGCCGACTTCCGCCTTGCCAAGGTCCGAAATCGGCAGTTCGTGCCGCTCGCGCTTGTCGACGGGGCGCAGCCAGTGGCTCTCGCCTTCTTGATGAACGACGCCGAGGACCAGCTCGGATCCCTTCATCAGCTTCTTCATCGGATGCGCGATGAAGCCGTTGCCCTTCTCCTCCGTCCGCGCGAGCACCCGATCGCCGACCCCGAGCGCACCCCGGCGGCCTCGTTCCAGCACTCGCAGCCGCGGCTCGGGCGCTTCGCTTTCCCACCGCTCCGGCACCGCCCAGACATTGCCGCCGTCATCCACGTCAACGATGCGGAGCACCGTCACCTTCGGCACGCCGCCAAGCTTGTGAAAGGCGCGGCCGGGAGCCGCCTCGATCAATCCCTCATCGCCCATGTCGCGGAGCAGCTGCTTAAACGCGATCTTGTCGGCGCCGGACAGGCCGAACGCCTTGGCAAGCTCGCGCTTGCCGGCGGGCTGGTCGGAGGTCTCGATGAATTCGAGAATTTGTTCGCGGGTGGGGAGGCCAATGCGGTTTCTCATAAGGCGCTATGTCGTCGCTGGGCGGCGCAGCCGCAACCTACCCTTCTCCGCGCCTCCTCTTCCCTCCGCGCCTCCGCGTGCAAAACCGAAAGCGTCAATGCCGGCTCGACCGCTTGATTGTTCACGCGGAGGCGCGGAGAGAAGGAGAGGCGCGGAGAAGAGATCAGGGCTGCGCCGGCGGCGGCGGCGGCGTGTAGGGCCGGAACGCACCGCCGGGAACGGCGGAGGCGACCGGGCTTTCGTGGCCGTCGGCGGAGACGGAGGAGACGCCGAACACGTAATCGTCGACCCGAACACCGGGGAGAGTTGCTACGACTTTCCCGATCCTCCGGGTACACTCGTTGTTACCTGGCAGCCTGCAGCTTTGGACGATGATGACTTCGCCAAGTCGAAGACTGTTGGTCCAATCTCCTGCATCAGTTGCGCGCCACCTCACGACATACTCTTTTGCGTCCGGCATCGGCTGCCACATAAGTTCAGTATAGGTTTGGACCGCCCCCTCCACCGTCGGCTCCGGCGGCATAGGCGCGCGGGCCAGCGCAGCCAAGGCCGCGACATTTAGCTGCGTGACCCTAGTCAGATACGCGAAATCCATTTCGTCGATCGTGTCGCCATACTTGGTCTCGTTCTCGACCCGCAGATCCTGGTGTTGGTGGTCGTAATCCTCCACCGCGACCGAGAAGCGCACCGCCGGATAGCCGGCGTTGAGCATCTCGGTGTGGTCGCCGCCGCGGCCGAAGCGGTCGTTGCGCCAGATTTGGCGGACTTGGAGGCCGAGGCTGAGATCGTCCGCTAAGGTGGCGAGCCAGCGCGACAGGTTGCGCGAGGGCGAATCGTTCTCTCCGCCCAAGCTGCGCTGGCGGGCGGCAAGGTCTTCCCTCCCCTGCCAGCGTGGGCCTTCGGAGAAGATGCGGACGTGATCGGCGTCGCACTTGCCGTCCGATCCGCAGCTGTTGCCGATGATGTCGTTGTTGAGGTTGGCGATCACCTGCCAGCCTTGCGCCTTGGCGTAATCGGCCATGATCTTGCCGCCGAGCAGGCCCTGCTCCTCGCCAGACAGCACGGCATAGACGATCGTGGCCGGGAATTTGTGGCTGCTGAGCACCCGCGCCGCCTCGATCACCGCGGCGGTGCCCGAGCCGTCGTCATTGGCGCCCGGCGCGTCCTTGGCCGCGTCCAGAACGTCGCTTACGCGGCTGTCGATATGGCCCGAGATGATCACCACTCGGTTCGGCTCGCTCGTCCCGCGCTGGATCGCGAAGACGTTCTTGACCAAGGTCGGAGTCGGCACCCGCCGTCCGGTCACCGTGTCCGAGGGAGTCGCGATCTGGATGCATCCGCCGCAGGCCCGGGCGTATCGGCGGAACTCCGCCTCCGTCCACCGCAGCGAGGCGCCAATCCCACGCTTCGGGTCTGTCTGCGAAGACAAAGTGTGGCGCGTGCCGAAGCTCACCAGCCGCTCGACCATCGCCCGCAGGCTCTGCTGCGAGACATCGTCCGCGAGTTGGCGGACGGGGATCGGCGCGGGCCGGCGCTGGGCGGTGGCGGGGGTGGTGAGGAGGGCGAGGCCGAATAGGGCCGGGGTAAAAAAGTGTCGCATGCTTACCCCTTAGTCATTCCGGCGAAAGCCGGAACCCAGGAACTCAGGAATTTCCGAACGGGACGGTGTTCCTCGGTCCCGGCGTTCGCCGGGATGACTGATGGGAGAGGCACGAGCAGTTGACCCGCTGATTTACTCGCGCAATACAGCCCAGGCACTCGGGGGAACGAAAATGCTTGAGCTTCAAGACGTCAGCCACGTCTATGCCAACGGAACGCGCGCGCTCGATCATGTGACCCTGTCCATCCCGCGCGGCATGTATGGGCTGCTAGGACCCAACGGTGCGGGCAAATCGACTTTGATGCGCACGGTCGCGACCCTGCAAAGCCCCAGCGAAGGCACGATTCGGTTCGGCGACATCGACGTGATCGGCGAGCCCGAGCGGCTGCGGCGCACGCTTGGCTACCTCCCACAGGATTTCGGCGTTTATCCGCGCGTGTCGGCCTACGACATGCTCGATCACATGGCGGTACTGAAAGGCATCGCTTCCGCCGCCGACCGCAAGCAGACGGTCGAAACTCTGCTGGGCCAGGTCAACCTCTGGGCGGTTCGCAAGAAGGCTCTGGCCGGCTTCTCCGGCGGCATGCGGCAGCGCTTCGGCATCGCCCAGGCGCTGATCGGAAATCCTGACCTGATCATCGTCGACGAGCCCACCGCCGGCCTCGATCCCGAGGAACGCAACCGCTTTCTCAACCTGCTCGCTGAGATCGGCGAAAATGTCGTCGTGATCCTGTCCACCCACATCGTCGAGGACGTCTCGGATCTGTGTCCGCGCATGGCGGTGCTTGCCGGCGGGCGCATACAGTTGGAAGGCGCGCCGCTCGAGCTGATCAGGGGCACCAAGGGCCGCATCTGGATGAAGGTGATCGATCGCGGCGAGCTGGACGCGTACAAGCAACGCTACGAGGTGATCAGCACGCGCCTGTTCGCCGGGCGTACGATCGTCCACATCCTCGCCGACCGGGACCCGGGCGAAGGCTTCGAAGCCGTCGCAGGCGGGCTCGAGGACGTCTATTTCTCGACGCTCGCGCAATCGCGCCGCGCGGCTTGAGGGCGGCATATGCTCGGCCAGATCGCCCGCTTCGAATTCAACTACCAGCGCCGCAGCCCGCTTTTCTGGGTGACGTTCATCCTGTTTTTTCTGCTCGCCTTTGCCGGCATGACGATCGATCAGGTACAGGTCGGGTCCGGCGGCAACGTGCTGGCCAACAGCCCCTACGCCATCTCGTTCCAGCATATGATCTGGAGCCTGTTCTTCATGTTCGCCTCGACCGCGTTCGTCGCCAACGTGGTGGTGCGCGACGATGAGACCCGGTTCGGGCCGATCTTGCGTTCGACCCGGATCACGAAGTTCGACTATCTGTTCGGCCGCTTCGCCGGCGCGTTCGCGGCCGCCGCCCTGGTCCTCGCCAGCATCCCGCTCGCGATCTGGATCGGCTCGCTGATGCCGTGGCTGGACCAGGCGGAACTCGGCCCCAATCGGCTGGGCGATTACTTCTTCGCTTTTTTCCTGCTCGCGCTGCCGAACCTGTTCGTCCTGTCCGCCGTTTTCTTCGCGCTCGCCACCGCGACGCGGTCGATGATGTGGACCTATCTCGGCGTGGTCGCTTTCTTCATCCTCTACCAGATCACCAATTCGGTCCTGTCGCGCCAACCCGGAACCGAGGAACTCCTCGCCTATACCGAGCCGTTCGGGATCGCCGCTTACGGCCTCGAGACCCGCTACTGGACCTCGGCCGAGCGCAATGCGGGCAATCCGTCTCTGCTCGGCTATATACTCTGGAACCGCCTGATCTGGATCGGCGTCGGGCTCGCTTTCCTCGGCCTCGCTTACTCGCTCTACCGCTTCGCCGAGCGTGGCCTGTCCGCGCGCAAGGAACGCAAGCAGAAGCGGGCGGAAGAACGGGCGCTCGCCGAACCGATGCCGTCCGTCGGCCCCGCCAGCCTGCCGCACGCCTCGGCCCGTGCGCCCGCATGGCTGCAGCTCGTCACTCGAACCCGGTTCGAGATGCGGCAGATCTTCCGCAGCCCCGCCTACCTCGTGCTGCTGCTGCTCGCGGCCGTGCTGGTAGTCAGCAATCTGTGGTCGGGCGGCGAGATTTACGGCACGCCGTCACTTCCCCGCACGGTCCTGATCATCCCGAACCTGACCGCCGCCTTCGGCCTGATCTCCATTATCATCGCCGTTTACTATGCCGGCGAGGTCGTCTGGCGCGAACGCGAGCGCAAGATGAACGAGATCATCGACGCGACGCCGATCGCCAATTGGGCTTTCCTAGTCCCAAAAACCCTGGCCGTGATCCTGGTCCTGTTCTCGACCGTGCTGATCGGCGTGATCGTAGCGGTCCTGCTCCAGCTGGTGCGCGGCTACACCGATATCCGCCTCGATCAATATCTCTTCTGGTTTGTGCTTCCCGTCACCGCCCAGGTCACCTTTACCGCGATCCTAGCGATCGTCGTCCAGGCGCTGTCGCCCAGCAAATATGCCGGCTGGGGGATCATGGTCCTTTACGTCATCCTCAACATCAGCCTCGCCAATCTCGGCTTCGAACATAAGCTCTACGATTATGGCAGCGTGCCGTTCGTGCCGGTGTCCGACCTGAACGGCAGCGGCGGCTTTTTCCGGGGCGCGCGCTGGATCGCGCTCTACTGGGCGGCAATCGCTTCCATCATGCTGGTGTTCGCGCACCTGCTCTGGCGGCGCGGCACCGAGGCGAGACTCAAGCCACGCCTCGCCAGGCTCCCGCGCCGGCTGGTCGGCGCTCCCGGACTGATCGCGCTCGGCGGCCTGCTCGTCGCGAGCGGGGCCGGCGCGTTCATCTATCGCAATACCAATGCGTTGAACGAATATCGCACCAGCGACCAGCTCGACCGGTACCGCGCCGATTACGAGAAGAAGTATCTACGTTACGAACGGCTGCCACAGCCCTCGGTCGTGGATGTCCGCCTGGCCGCCGACCTCTATCCCGAAGAAACAAGGGCCGAATTCACCGGCGCTTATACGCTTCGCAACGACACCGCCGCGCCGATCGCGCAGGTCCATGTCCGCCAGGCGGACCTCGATTACGACATCAAGAGCGTCGCGATCGAGGGTGGGCGGCTGGCCAGCTTCGACGAAGATTTCGGCTACCGCATCTTCACGCTCGATCGGCCGATGTTGCCGGGCGAGGCTCGCGCATTCCGCTTCCGCACCCAGCGTTGGCAGCGCGGCTTCCGCAACAGCGGCTACGATCTGCGGCTGGTCCGCAACGGCACGTTCCTCAACAATAGCGAATTCGCGCCGGTGATCGGCATGGATCGCAGCTTTCTGCTCAGCGACCGCTCGAAGCGCCGCAAATTCGGCCTGCCCGCCGAACTGCGCACGCCCAAGCTCGAGGATCTGAGCGCGACCGGCAAGAATTACATTGGGGACTGGACCACCGCCCAGATCACCGTATCGACCAGCGCCGACCAGACTCCCATCGCGCCGGGCAAGAAGGTTTCGGACGTGACCCGCGACGGCCGGCGCACCGCCCGCTTCGTCTCAGACGCGCCCATTCTGAACTTTGTATCGATCCAGTCCGCCCGCTATGCCGAGCGGCGCCGGCGCCACAACGGCGTGGACCTCACCATCTACCATCATCCCACCCACGGCCGGAACGTGGACCGGATGCTCGATGCGATGGAGAAGTCGCTCGATTATCTCCAGGCGAGCTATGGCCCGTATCAATTCGATCAGGCGCGGATCATCGAATTTCCGGGCTATTCGACCTTCGCCCAATCGTTCGCGAACACGATCCCCTATGCGGAGTCGTTCGGCTTCGCGGGCGATTTCAGCGATCCGGAGAAGATCGACTACGCCACCTACGTCACCGCGCACGAGCTCGCCCACCAATATTGGGGCCACCAGATTTCCGGCGCCGAGATGCAGGGCGGAACGATGCTGGTCGAAACACTGGCCCAGCATTCTGCGCTGATGGTGATGAAGCAGCTTTACGGCGACGATCAGATTCGCCGCTTCCTCAAGTTCGAGCTGGACAGCTATCTTCGCGGGCGCACCGGCGAGGCGCTGGAGGAAGTGCCGCTCGGCCGCGTCGAGAACCAGCAATACATCCATTACCGTAAGGGCTCGCTCGCCATGTACCTGCTCCAGCAGCGGCTCGGCGAAGCGGCGGTCAACCGCGCCATGAGCCGGCTGCTCGCACTTTACAAGTTCAAGGGCGCGCCCTACCCGCGCTCGGTCGAACTGATCGCCTTGTTCCGCGAGGAGGCGAAAACGCCCGAACAGCAGGCGCTGATCACCGATCTGTTCGAACGAATCGCCTTGTACGACCTCAAGGTTCAGGAGCCCACCGCCGTCCAGCGCGCCGATGGCAAGTGGGACGTCACCGTGCCAGTGGAGGCGAGGAAGTTCTACGCCGACGGCAAAGGCGCGGAAAAGGAGACCAGGCTGGCGGAGGCGATCGAGATCGGCCTGTTCACCGCAGAGCCCGGCCGCGGCGCCTTCGCCGCGAAGAACGTGATCCGAATGCAGCTTCAGCCGATCCGGTCGGGCAAGCAGGTGCTGAAGTTCGTGACGGACCGCAAACCGACCCATGCCGGCGTCGATCCTTACAATTTCTACATCGATCGCAATTCGGAGGACAATGTCGGCGCGGTGACCTGACCGTTTTGCGCCCGGGCCTCTCCCGGCCTTTGCGCCCGGTCCCTATCTCCCGCCGATGCGCCACCTGATCCTGTTCCCGCTGCTTGCGCTCGCCGCGAGCTGCTCGCCGCTCAAGACGTTCAACGCGCTGGTGCCGAAGGACGGCGGAGTCGCTGTCGCCGCCCGCGACCAGGCCTTTCGCGACGGCCCGCGCGGCCGGCTCGACCTCTATGCGCCGCGCGCGGCGTCGCCCGGTGCCAAGCTCCCGGTGATCGTCTTCTTCTACGGCGGTTCGTGGAACGCGGGAGCCAAGGAAGGCTATGCGTTCGTCGGCCGCGCGCTCGCGGCGCAAGGCTTCGTGGTCGCGATCCCGGATTACCGGCTGGTGCCCGATGCGCATTACCCCGGTTTCCTGGAGGATGGCGCCGCCGCGATCCGCTGGGTCCGCGCCAATGCCGGGCGGTTCGGCGGCGACCCGACGCGGATCGTACTCGTCGGCCATTCCGCTGGCGCCTACAACGCCTCAATGCTGGCGGTCGACGAACGCTGGCTGGGCACGGATCGGGGGGCAGTTCGCGGCTTCGCGGGCCTTGCCGGGCCCTATGACTTTCTCCCGCTCGACAGCCCCGCCACCCGCGCCGCTTTTGGACGCGCTCCCGATCTCAAGGCGACGCAGCCGGTGACGCATGCCGGACCGGGCGATCCGCCCGCTCTGCTGCTGGTTGCAGGCAAGGACAGGCTGGTCTTCCCGCGCAATGCTGAGCGGCTCGGCGCCGCACTGAAGGCAGGCGGGGTGCCGGTCGAGATTCGCACTTACGACCGCGTCGGCCATGTCGGCATCGTGACTGCGCTCGCCCGGCCGTTTCGCGGAAATGCCCCCGTGCTGCGGGACGTCGCCGAGTTCGCGCATCGAGTCGCGGCGGCGCCCAGGCCCTAATTTCAGAACCTGCCGCGGCCCTTTGTCGGCGCGAAACGGTTGTTCGTCGATCCCAGAAACCGCTTGCAGACGAGTCGGCCACGCCAGTCGAAAGCGCCGCGCATCGGCGCGCGGCCCGGCCTAGCAAAGGATCAGCGGCGCAGGGAACCGGTCGTTTTCATCCCTCGATCCGAGGCCCTGCGTCGCACCTCGCAACAAGATTGGATCAGGGACATGTTCGCTCGCAATCTCACCGCCTTCGCCGCCGCCCTGCTCACGGCCGCTCCGGCGCTTGCCCAGGCCGAAGCGGAAAGCGTATCGGTCAGCACCGCCGACCTGAACCTTGCCACAGCCACCGGTCGGGCTCAGCTCAACCGTCGCATCAGCCGAGCCGCGGACGAGGTCTGCGATCTGGGTACCGGCGGCCTTGCGGAACGCAGCGCTTATCAAGGCTGCCGCGCCGACGCGCTCACCTCGGCGAACCAGCAGATCGCAAGCTTGCAAGCAACCAAGGGCGGCCGCATCAGGCTCGCCCGCAACGCGCGCTGACCCTCGCCTAACGCGCAAAGAAAAGGGCGCGAACCCGCCGGTTCGCGCCCTTGTCATGTCTGCGATTGCCCGGACGTTCAAGCCGCTTCGTCATACTCGTCGGCGATCTGCACCGGGCCGCTATCCTGGCCCTTGGCCGAAACGTCGCGGTCGACCAGCTCGATGATCGCGATCGCCGCGGCGTCCGATGCGCGGATGCCGGCCTTGATGATCCGCACATAACCGCCCTGCCGATCCGCGTAGCGCGGTGCCAGCGTGTCGAACAGCTTGACCAGTTGGGCATCGTCCAGCAGCCGCGCATGAGCCAGCCGGCGATTGGAAAGCCCGCCGCGCTTGGCCAGCGTGATCAGCTTTTCGAGGTAGGGCCGCAACTCCTTGGCCTTGGCAGTGGTGGTGGTGATCTGCTCATGCTTGATGAGCGCGGCCGCCATGTTGCGGAACAAGGCCGCCCGGTGGCTGGAAGTCCGCTGCAGCTTACGGCCACCAACGCGATGACGCATGATTCTTCTCCGTTCGTTCGGGAGCCCGGATCAGGTAGCTCCGACCAGGCGGCAGAAAGGGCGCCGCCCAAACCCTAAAATAAAAAGGCGGGGCCGTAGCCCCGCCCTTATTTGGTGCAGTCAAACTGCTTGTTAACAGCTGGCCCTGCGATTTCTGAAGCTGCCTCAATAGCCGGTTGGCTACCGGAAGTCCAGCGATTTAGAAACGACAAGCCAACAGCAACTAGGCTCTGTACTCAATCGGCTTGCGATGTGTGAGATCTGCTGATTCAAGTCTTCTGCTTGGAGCGGAGGCGTTGATGGCGAGGCAGCTGACCTGGTTGAGCGATGCGGAATGGGCTCGGATTGAGCCGTTGCTTCCGC
>DASVSZ010000034.1:0-342720 GCA_036387855.1 Allosphingosinicella sp.
GAGCGCGCTACACGCTCGCGCAGATCGTCCGAATAGGCTCGTCCCATCTCCTGCCGACCTCCGCACGGCCAGCAGCTTGAATCAGATCACCGCCCCGCTGTGAATCCCTAATCGATTCAGCACAGATGAGTCAGACTCTAAAGCGTGATAAATCCAGACTGACTCGGACTAGACTGGGTTGCTTCGTCGCTCCGCTCCTCGCAATGACGATCGAAGCTAAACTCATCCGGCGCTAGAACTTCTCGCCCGGGTTCGTTCCCCAGATATGGTCGGTGCTGATGAACCCGCCCCGGCCGCCGACCTCGAAGCGGCAATAAGTGTTGGCGCATTCGGACAAGCGCCCGACCACGCCCGGCTCAACCCGGAACGTCACCCGGGCAGCCGATTGAGGCGCTTCGTGCAGCGGACGCGGTTCGGAGCCGCGGACCAGGGCGGTGCGCGTGTCGCTCAGCAGATTGACCAGCATCCAGCCGGTGGCGCCGTCCGGATCCTGAACCTTGCGCCAGCTCGGATAGACTTCCAGAACCTTTACCGGCAGATCGGCCCGCTGATAAAGCCACACCGCCGGGTAGTTCTTGCCCGGCCCCGTCCGCATCAGCGCCTTGCCGGCCGAGATCGAGGCCCAATAAGGCGTTTGCCGCTTCGGCTGCGCGACCGCGCTTGGAACGGAAACACCGGCTAGGATGGTCAGCAGGGCGAAAGGCAGCGCCTTGCGCATGGTCCGATACTCCTAGAAATTCGCAAGCGTGGCGGTCTAGCCCTGGCGAGGCACCGGCTTCAACGAAAGATTGCGCCGGCTGGTCCGGATCGGGACGCTGTCATTTCGCCCGCCCTAACGTGCGACGTCATGCGGCCATATGCTTTGGCCCGCCGCGGGTCTAAACGGACTCAATCTGCTCGGAGGAATCGATGTCCTTACGCTTCGGTCCGAAACGCTTCATCCTCCTCGCTGCCGCTGCTTGGTTGACGGCCGGGGCTGGTGCGAGACCGCCGCGCCTTGCGATCGAACCCAGCGTGTTCACGTCCACGCCGTGTCTGGCCCCCCGTTACGACGGATGTGATCCCGAGCGCCGCCGCGTCCCGATCATGGCATCGGCGTCCCAGGCCCTGCTTGCCGGAGACCCCGCTCCCCGCCTGCCGCTGCAACTGGCCGGCCTGCTCGATCTTGGTCCCGGGCTCGCCGGCGCCGGCGCCACGGCCGGCATGCCTGGAATCAAATGGACGCTGGCCGACCGTCCACGCTGACCGGCGCCCTTCACGATTTCTTGCGATTTCCCGTCTAGCGCATCCGCCATGCAGCACGATCAAGACTTGCTCGATCCGCTCAACTACCGGGCTCGCTCGACCGATCGCAGCGATGTGACGATCGCTTGCACGATGATTCGGCTCGAACAGCCGGATTGCGCCGGCGAGGTTCGCAACCTGTCCCCGGGCGGCGCTCTGGTGGCCTGCGCGCACCCGCTGCCGGCGAACAGCTTCGTGTCCCTCCGGTTCGGCGGGTCCGATCCGGTGTCGGCACAGGTGAAATGGACGGAAGGCGATCTCGCCGGCTGCCGCTTCATCCGCGCGCTCACCGTTCGCCAATATCTGCGGATCCGCCAGGGCGACGCCTTCGATGCGCCGCTCCCCGAGAAGAATGGCCTGATGGACAGGCTGCGCGGCCTGTTGCCGCGCAAGGCCGCCTAGCGCCGACGCTTGCCTTCGGCCGGCAAGGTGCCGAAGGAGCCGGCATGATCGATTTCGCGACGCTCCTCCAGCCCGACAAGGGCCAGCCCGCCTGCTCCCTCCACCTCGTCGACAAGGGGGGGCTGGAAGCCTGGCTCGCCACTCGGCCCGTCGCCGTGCGGCAAGCGGCCGCGGCGCAAGGCTTTGGGGGCGAGGCGGCTCAACTCGCGATCCTGCCGGCGGATAAGTCCGGCTGGTCCGCGCTGGTCGGGGTCGGCGATGCCGCGATGCTCGGGCCCTGGTGTCTCGCCAAAGCCGCCGAAGCACTGCCCGAGGGGACCTACCGCCTCGATGGTGCCAGCCCCGGACCGGCGGCTTTGGGCTGGCTGCTCGGCCAGTATCGCTTCGACCGCTACAAGAGCGAGCCGGCGCCCAAGGGGCCGCGAGTCCTGCTCACGGACGAACCCGCCCGCATCGAAGAAGAGTGCAACCTCGCCGTTGCAACCGCATCCGTGCGCGACTTGGTCAAC
This sequence comes from Allosphingosinicella sp., assembly GCA_036387855.1. Classification (GTDB taxonomy): domain Bacteria; phylum Pseudomonadota; class Alphaproteobacteria; order Sphingomonadales; family Sphingomonadaceae; genus Allosphingosinicella. Next base: position 2,196 of record DASVSZ010000034.1, read on the forward strand.
ATACCGGCGCAGGATCTCGGCCCCGGAGAGCTGGAAACCATCGTTTCCGACCTCGCGAAGACGCATTGCGCGGCACTTTCGGCAACGTCCGGCCGGGAGCTTCGACGCGAATACCCGATGATCTTCGCGGTCGGCCAAGCCGCCGATTCGTCCCGTGCGCCGCGCCTGATCGAGCTCGAATGGGGCAATCCGGCCCACCCCCGGGTGGCGATCGTCGGCAAGGGCGTCGTCTTCGATACCGGCGGCCTCGATATCAAGCCGGCCTCCGGCATGCGCCTGATGAAGAAGGACATGGGCGGCGCCGCCCACGCCATCGCGCTTGCCTCCCTCGTCATGAAGAGCCGCCTCCCCGTCCGGCTCCACCTGCTGATTCCCGCTGTCGAGAATGCCGTGTCGGGCAACGCCTTTCGCCCGGGTGACGTGCTGCGCAGCCGCAAGGGCCTGACCGTCGAGATCGGCAACACCGACGCCGAAGGCCGCCTGATCCTCGCCGACGCGCTCACCAAGGCGGTCGAGGGAGGTCCCGAACTCGTGCTCGATTTCGCCACCCTCACCGGCGCCGCGCGAATCGCGCTCGGTCCCGATCTGCCGGCGCTGTTCGCCAATGACGATCGGCTCGCCGCCGATCTCCTCTCGGCCGGCGATGCCGCGGGCGATCCGCTGTGGCGGATGCCGCTGTGGAAGGGCTATCACGAGCTCTTCTCTTCGGACGTCGCCGACTTCGCCAACGCATCCGAATCCCCGTTTGCCGGCGCGGTCACCGCCGCCTTGTTCCTCGGCAGATTCGTGCCTGACGATCTGCCCTGGGCCCATTTGGACACCTTCGCCTGGCGCGCTTCGGCCAAGCCCGGCCGACCCAAAGGGGGCGAGGCGCTGGGGCTTCGCGCGGCCTTCCACATGCTCCAGGCGCGCTACCCCGGCTGAGACGGACCCGGCATTGCTTGCGTTTAATTCGCGTTAACGAACGAAACGAAAGGCTTTCTGACTGGTTGTAGCTCCGAAACGTCAACCCGGGTGCGGTACGGAGAAGCAATGTGTCGGAACGTACGCTAAAGAGCTGGATGCAAACGCTGATCGGCTATGTCCGCTCCGGTCAGCCTGATCTTACCAATCGCCAGATGGCGTTGATGCTGCTTGTTTACCTGACCCCCGGTCCCCACACGGTGCGCGGTCTCGCCAACATTCTCGGCGTATCCAAGCCAGTCATCACGCGCGCCTTGAATACGCTCGGCACGCTCGGCTATCTGCGCCGGGTCCGCGACGAAGCGGACCGCCGCAACGTGTTCGTTGCCAAGACCAGCACGGGACAGGAATTCCTTGAAGGCTTCGAGCGAAACATCGAGCAGGAGCAAGCTCCGCGACGCGCCGCCAAGGAACGACCCTTCATCCTCCAGCACGGCTGAACGGTTCACGTTGAGCGGCCCGTCGCTGCGGCTCGATCCCCGCGTCCACGCCTACCGCCGCGACATCGCCGATATCGCGCTCGCGGGCCAGTTGTTCGCGCCGCATTATGCGCGGCCGATGATGCTGGCAGTCGGCCCGAATGCATCCGATCTGGTCGGCACTCCGTCGGCCGATGCTCAGCTCGTTTGCCGGTTGCAGCCAGGTGAGGAATTCGCGGTCCTCGATATTTCCGGCGGATGGGCCTGGGGTTATCGCCGGAAGGACCATCTTGTCGGCTTCGTGGCCATGGATGCGCTGACCGCGCCCGCCGCTTCCGAATAGCCGTTGCACTCCGCCTCTGGCCGATGCAGCTTGCCTGCATCGACGGGGGAGGACGAAATGACGAACAGCATCGAACGGGTCCCGGTTTGGTATTGGCTGCTCGCCGGGCTGGCCGCTTTGTGGGAAGCCATCGGCGTCGCCTCCTATCTCGGCCAAGTTTACGGCGCGATGGAGATGAGCCCCGCCCAGCAGCAGCTCGTCGGCTCGACCCCCGCCTGGGTCACCGGCGCTTATGCGATCGCTGTCTTCTCAGGGCTGGCGGGAGCCCTCGCGCTGCTGCTGCGCAGGCGCTGGGCAAAGCCGCTGCTGGTCGTTTCACTGGTCGCGGCGGTCGTCCAATATGGCTACATCTTCGGCATCGGTGGCGCTCTGGACCTGGTCGGCGGCAGCGCGATCGTGCTGCCGCTCCTCATATTGCTGATCGGAGCGGGACTGATCTGGTTCGCGAGTTACGCCGACCGGAGAGGCTGGCTGGCCTGAGCTACATCTCGCCGCGCGCCCGGCGGATCGCGCGCCATTTGGTGACATTGGCATTATGCTCGGCGAGGCTGTTGGCGAAAACATGGCCGCCTGTGCCGTCCGCGACGAAATAGATCGCCTTCGTCTCCGCCGGATCGAGCACCGCCGCGATCGATTCCTGCCCCGGATTGGCGATCGGGCCGATCGGCAGGCCAGCCATCCGATACGTGTTGTAACCGTTCGGCCGGTCCAGTTCGGATCGAAGAATGCGTCGGCCCAGCGGCCGGCCCTTGGTGACCGGGTAGATCACCGTCGGATCGGCCTGGAGCGGCATGCCGACCCGCAGGCGGTTGGTGTAGACGCCCGCGACCATGCGCCGCTCGGACGGCTTGCCGGTTTCCTTTTCGACGATCGATGCGAGCGTGATCGCTTCCTGTCTGCTGTTCACCGGCAAACCAGGCTTGCGCTTGGCCCACAGCGCGTCGAATTGCTTGGTCATCGCATCCTGCATTCGCTTCAGCACCGCCGCCCTGCTCTCGCCGCGCTGATAAGAGTAGCTGTCCGGAAGCACCGACCCTTCTTCCGGAACCGGCACCTGCCCGGTCAGGAACGGCGCCCGCATCAGCCGGTCGTGAACCATCACCGACGGCAGGCCTTCCGGCACGATCACAAACCGCTGCAACGTGCGGCCGCTTTGCAGCAGGCCCAAGATATCGGACGGGCTCGCTCCGGCCGGGATCTCATATTCCCCCGCCCGGATCGGCTTGCCGCCGCCAAACAACTTCGCCTGGAGCAGGAACCGCTCGGCCGAGGAAAGGGCGCCGGCCTGCTCCAGATTACGCGCCGCCGCCGCCATGCTGGACCCTTGCGCGATCACCACCGGCGTCGGCCCCTTGGCCGGACCGGAGCCAGTCCAGCCAAGGATGAACCAACCGAGCGCCGCGGCGATGAGCAGGCCCGCCACCAAGCCAAGACTTAGAATCCGCTTCAATGCTTCATCACCCTCCCGTCATGCCAGCGAAGGCTGGCATCCAAGCGGCATATCCGGCCCGGCTGCCCTATGGATCCCAGCCTTCGCTGGGATGACGGAACTCGCTTGAATCAAGCTAAACCGCCCGCATCACCAGGCTGGCATTGGTCCCGCCAAAGCCGAAGCTGTTGTTGAGCACCGCCCGAACCTTCCGCTCCTTGGGCGTATGCGGCACCAGATCGACACCGGCGCAACCGTCGCTTGGATTGTCGAGGTTCAGCGTCGGCGGCACGATCCCGTCGCGCATTGCCAGCAGGCAGAAGATCGCCTCCACCGCTCCCGCCCCGCCGAGCAGGTGGCCGATCGCCGACTTGGTCGAGCTCATCGACAGACCCCCGACCGCATTGCCGAACAATCTGCGCACCGCGCCAAGCTCCAGCTCGTCGCCAAGCGGGGTCGAGGTGCCGTGCGCGTTGATATAGTCGATGTCGGTCAGGTCGAGGCCGGAGCGCTTCATCGCAACCTGCATCGCGCGGTAACCGCCCGCGCCTTCCGGATGCGGCGCGGTGACGTGGTAGGCATCGCCCGACATGCCGTAACCGATCAGCTCGCCATAGATCTTGGCGCCGCGCTTCTTGGCCCGCTCATATTCCTCGAGCACGACCACGCCCGCGCCTTCGCCCATCACGAACCCGTCGCGATCCTTGTCGTACGGCCGGCTCGCCCGCTCCGGCTCGTCGTTGCGCGTCGACAGCGCCCGTGCCTGCGCGAAACCGGCAATGCCGAGCGGGCACAAGGCGCTTTCCGCGCCCCCCGCCAGCATCACGTCCGCATCCTCGAGCTGGATCATCCGGGCCGCGTCGCCGATCGAATGGGCGCCGGTCGAGCAGGCGGTCACCACCGCATGGTTGGGGCCCATCAGACCATATTTGATCGAGACTTGGCCGGAGACCAAGTTGATCAACCGGCCATGCACGAAATGTGGGCTGACCCGCTTGGGGCCCTTTTCGTGCAGGACCAGCGATTCCTTCTCGATCCCCGGCAGGCCGCCGATCCCGGAGCCGATCGACACGCCCGCCCGGTAGCGCTCTTCCTCGCTCATGTCGGTCAGGCCGGCATCCTCGATCGCCTGGCCCGCCGCGTCGATCCCGTAGATAATGAACGGGTCGACCTGACGCTGGACCTTGTGATCGACCCGTTTGCCGGGATCGAAGCCCATCTCATGCTCTGGCGGCTTCACTTCGCAGGCGATCTGGCAGACCTGATCGGACGGATCGAAGCGCGTGATGCGTCCCGCGCCGCTCCTCGACGCAAGGATGTTGCGCCAGCTCGTATCCACGTCAGCCCCGAGCGGCGTCACCAGCCCGATCCCCGTCACCACCACGCGGCGCATGCTCAAACTCCTCGCAATCCGAACGTCAAAACGGCTCCACGCCCTAGGACGGGGAGCCGCTGGTGGTCAAATCAGCCTTGTTGCCCGCCACCTGGCAGGCGCCTCGCGGGTCAGGCCTTGTTCTGCTCGATATAATCGATCGCGTCCTTGACGGTGCCGATCTTCTCGGCGGCATCGTCGGGAATTTCGACGCCGAACTCCTCTTCGAAGGCCATGACCAGCTCGACGATGTCGAGGCTGTCCGCGCCCAGATCGTCGATGAAGCTCGCCTCTTCGGTCACCTTTTCATTCTCGACGCCCAGGTGCTCGACGACAATCTTCTTCACGCGTTCAGCGGTCTCGCTCATCAATGTGCCTTTCGCTTGGGACCTGTTTGAGCGCCGCCCTAGCGCGACGCCCGCAACGCAGCAAGTGGCGGTTCATCGGCGCGACAGGTTCGCCGCTCAGATCATCGCCATGCCGCCATTCACGTGCACGGTCTGCCCCGTCATATAGCCCGCCTCGCGGCTCGCCAGATAAACCGCAGCGGCCGCGACATCTTCACCCGTGCCGAGCTTGCCCGCCGGTATGCGCCCCGTCAGCGCTTCTTTTTGCGCGTCCGGCAGCGCGTCAGTCATCGCCGATCGGATGAACCCGGGAGCGATGCAATTGACCGTGATCCCGCGCGAGGCGACTTCCTGCGCCATCGCCTTGGACATGCCGACAAGCCCCGCCTTGCTCGCCGCGTAATTGGCTTGGCCCGGATTGCCGGTCGCGCCGACCACGGACGTGATCGAGATGATCCGCCCGAACCTGGCCCGCATCATCGGCTTCATCGCCGCGCGCGATAAGCGAAAGGCCGCTTCGAGGTTCACCCGGATCACATCGAACCACTCCTCGTCCTTCATCCGCATCGCCAGATTGTCGCGCGTGACCCCGGCATTATTGACCAGGATATCGAGTGTGCCGAGCTGCTCCACCGCCTGTGGCACGAGCTGATCGACGGCGGCCGCATCCGACAGATTGGCGACCAGCGCGACATGCTGCTCCCCCAGTTCGGCTCGGAAAGCCTCGAGCTTGTCCGCATTGGACCCGGAAACAGCCACCCGCGCCCCCTGCCCCGCCAACCCGCGAGCGATCGCTGAACCGATCCCCCCCGAAGCACCGGTCACCAGCGCGGTCATTCCCGTTAGGTCGAACATCCTCAGATCTCCTTTGCGAGCGCGTCGATGTCATCCATCGACACGACACTGGTCGCAACTGCATCCGGAGCGATCCGTTTGACCATGGGGGTGAGGACCTTGCCGCCGAACTCCACAAACTGTGTCACACCAGCCTCGAACATCGCCGCGACGCTTTCCCTCCAGCGCACCATGCCCGTGACCTGCTCGATCAGCAGTTTGCGGATTTCGGTCGGGTCGCCGGCCGGGGCCGCAGTGACGTTGGCGTAAACGGGTACGATCGGCGCGCGAAGGTTTGCGCCGGCGAGCGCCTCGGCCATCGCCCGGGCGGCGGGCTCCATCAGCGGCGAGTGAAAGGGCGCCGAAACCGGCAGCAGCAGCGCGCGCTTGAAGCCTCTGTCCTTGGCAATGGCGATCGCGCGCTCGATGGCGGCGCTGTGGCCGGAGACGACCACCTGCCCCGGCGCGTTGTCGTTGGCGGCGACGCAGGTCTCGTCTTGTGCGGCCTCCTCGGCAATGGACTGCGCATCGACCAGCTCCACCCCGATCAACGCCGCCATCGCGCCCTGCCCGACCGGCACCGCCGCCTGCATCGCCTGTCCGCGCAACTTCAGCAGCCTCGCCGCGGTCGAGACATCGAGCGCTTCGGCGGCCGCCAGCGCGGTATATTCGCCAAGACTGTGGCCCGCCACGAAGTCCGCCTTGTCGGCCAGCGTCAACCCGGCCTCGCGCTCGGCGACCCGCAAGGTGGCAAGCGCGTTGGCCATGATCGCCGGCTGCGCGTTCTCGGTCAGGGTCAGCTGGTCGGCGGGGCCTTCGGCCATCAGCCGGAACAGGTGCTGGCCGAGCGCCTCGTCCACCTCCTGGAACAGTTCGCGGGCGACGCCGCTCGCCTCGGCCAGCTTGACCCCCATGCCGACCGATTGGCTGCCCTGCCCGGGGAAAATGAATGCGCGCACCTGACCCTCCTCTTCGCTGGCGCGTCCGCCTACACCAACAAGAAGCTATTGCTATAGCTCGCAACCCGCTTGTCGTGCGTGACGAGCCGCAGCGGCTCGTGCAATGCTTGTGCCACGAGCAGGCGGTCGAAAGGGTCGTTGTGAATGCTCGGCAATGTGCCGACCCGAGCGGCATGCTCCTTTGTCACGGCAAGGAAATCGACGCCTGAGCTATCGAGAAAATTAATCGCTTCCTGCCCTGAAAAGTCGATCCCGCTTGGCGGTCCCCGGCCGAGCGCATGCTTGATCGTGATCTCCCAAATGCTGACCGCACTCACGAACACATGAGTCTCGGACGCGCCCAGCAGGTCCCGCGCCGTTTCGCTGAGCCTCGACGAATTTTGCATCGCCCAGACGGCGATGTGCGTGTCCAGCAGGACTCGCATCAAGGCTGGGCCTCGCCAATGGCGCTGTCCTCGCCGAGGAACATAGAAGCAATCTGCTCATCCAAATCGTCGAAATCGTCAGGCACATGGATCTTGCCCTCCGCGACGCCCAGCCGCATGCCTCGCTTCGCCCTTATTGCGGTAATGACAGCCGCTGGTCGCCCATTGCGGGCGATGATGATTTCGTGCTCCGCACCCTTTTCAAGTAATTCAACGAGCTTAGACAGGTTGGTCTTCGCCTCGAGCATATTGACTGTCGCCATTCTACTCTCCTTAGCCTGGTCTGGCTAAGTAGCCTGTCTGCGCGTCCGTAACAACACACACTTGCCTTTTACGGCCACTTCCGCCACATGGCCGCGTTCCGGGGCGGAGGCATGGTCTCTCGCCCCGATTTGCATACAGACGACAGCCGGAGGGGCGCGCGCATTGGGCGGCGTCAGCGATCGGCCAACATGAAGGACATGAAGCATGCCGCTTTACGAGCATGTGTTTCTCGCGCGTCAGGATCTGGCTCAGGCCCAGGTCGATGCGCTGGCGCAAGCCGCCACCGAAATCGTCGAAACCAACGGCGGCCGGGTGGTCAGGACCGAGACCTGGGGCCTGCGCTCCCTCGCCTACCGGATCAGCAAGAACCGCAAGGCGCATTATGTCGCGCTGGATTTCGACGCGCCTCCGGGCGTGGTCGCCGAGCTGGAGCGCCAGACCCAGATCAACGAGGATGTGGTGCGCTATCTCACCATCCGCGTCGACGAGCATGAGCAGGGTCCGTCGGCGATGATGCGCCGCAACGAGCGTAGCGAACGCGGCGACCGCGATCGCGGCGACCGTGGCGACCGCGGCCCGCGCCGGGATCGCGACGATCGCGCCCCGCGCCGCGAGCGCGAAGACCTCGACGCAGCCTGAAGAGAATAGGACCAGCATATGGCACGCCCATTTTTCCGCCGCCGCAAGAGCTGCCCGTTTTCGGGCAACGATGCGCCCAAGATCGACTACAAGGATGTTCGCCTGCTGCAGGGCTTCGTGTCCGAGCGCGGCAAGATCGTCCCCAGCCGCATCACCGCGGTTTCGGCCAAGAAGCAGCGCGAGCTCGCCCAGGCGATCAAGCGCGCGCGGCATCTCGGCCTCCTGCCCTACGTCGTGAAGTAAGGAACCGGCACCATGGAAATCATCCTGCTTGAACGCGTCGAGAAGCTCGGCGCCATCGGCGACGTGGTAAAGGTCAAGAACGGCTATGCCCGCAATTACCTTCTTCCTAACGGCAAGGCGCTGCGCGCCAACGATGCCAACCGCAAGGTCTTCGAAAGCAATCGCGAGCGCATCGAATCGCAGAATGCCGAGCGTCGCTCCGCTGCCGAGCGCGACTCCAAGGGCGTGGAGGGAGCAACCGTGCTCCTGATCCGCCAGGCGTCGAACGTCGGCGCGCTGTACGGTTCGGTTTCGGCCCGCGACCTGGCCGAGGCGCTTGAGGCGCAAGGCCACAAGATCGCCAAGAACCAGATCGTCCTGAACAAGCCGATCAAGTCGATCGGTTTGCAGGACGTCAGGATCGCACTGCACCCGGAAGTGTCCGTCACGATCCGCGTCAACGTCGCCCGCTCGCCGGAAGAGGCCGAGCTCCAGGCGCAGGGCGTCGATGTGATGGCCGACATGTTCGAACGCGACAATGCCGGCTTCACCGAGGATTACGATCCGAACGCGGAGCCGGGTGAAATTGCCGCGACGCGCGAGAATACCGGCGGCGACGGCGAAGCCGCGAGCGCCTGAGGCCAGCAGCGGCACCGCGCTCCCCGGTCCAGGCCGGGAGCGCGGTGCTGATCTGCATCAACGCGGCTTGTTAACAATGGTTAACGTCGCTATGTGGGCTGCGGCATGAGTCGCTGACCAATGGCTCCTGCTCGTGGGGCGGGTCGCCATTCACTCCCTGATGGCTCGCCCGCCCCCTTTTCGTTGAATTCCATGAAGCCGGGCTTCGGCTAGACCGTGACTGCCGGTTCGACGCGATGTCGAAGCCGCTTGGAACCTCCCTCGAATCCTAATGTTAGCATCGACACCGATGCCGTGGTCTGGTGTTCGACGATCAGCCGCGAGGAGCGACCAGGTGTTCGGGTTCGAAGCGTATCATATCTTGCTTGCGGCCATCGGGGCCAGCATCATCGCTTCCTATTGGCTGCCGCGCTTTCTCTCCGGTCGAGAGCCGGCCACTTCGACGCTTCTCATCCTCACCGGCTTCGTGGCATTTGCCTGGATTCCCGGCATGCCGGCGTCTCTGGATCCGGTCTCAACGCCAAGGCCTTGGGAGCTGATCGCGGAATTGTGCGTAGTCGTAAGCTTGTTCGGCACGGGGCTACGCATCGACCGACTTGCTCGCCGGAACCTGTGGATGCCGACGGCACGGCTCCTGGTTATTGCGATGCCGCTTTGTATCATTTTAGTCGCGCTGGTCGGGTGGGCGGCTGCGGGGATGACCTTCGCGGGCAGCCTTCTCCTTGGCGCGATCCTGGCGCCGACCGATCCGGTTCTCGCTGGAGATGTGCAGGTGGGCCCCCCGCACGAGGGGGGCGAACACCCGGTCCGCTTTGCCCTGACGACCGAGGCAGGGCTGAATGATGGTCTGGCTTTCCCGTTCGTTCACCTTGGCATCGCGATCGTTGCCGCGGGCGGGCTCAGCTTCGGCCTGGCCGGCGAGTGGCTCGTTCGCGACGTCATCTACAGAGTGGCAGTTGGCGCTGCCGCCGGGGCCGCGGTAGGCTGGCTGCTCGGCAAGGTTCTGTTTGACTGGCCAAGAGAGAATGCGCTCTCCAAAACCGGATCGGGAGTGATCGCGCTCGCTGGCGTATTGCTGGCCTACGGAGCAACCGAACTGGTCGAAGGATATGGCTTCATCGCCGCGTTCATCTCAGGCTTCGCGCTGCGGCGATCCGAAACTCACCATCGCTTCCATCGACGCCTGCACGATTTCTCCGAAGCTTTGGAGCATTCCCTCACCGCTATCATCCTCGTTGCGATCGGAGCGGCCTTGCCGATGCTCTGGTCCTATTTCGAGTGGCAGCATGCGGCGATCGGAGCCGCCTTGATCTTCCTGATCCGTCCGGCGGTAGCGTGGGTATCATTGGCAGGGACAAAGTTTGGCGGACGGGAGAGGCTGGTCGTATCCTTTTACGGCGTTCGCGGGATCGGCTCCGTATATTACCTGGCCTATGCAGGCCATTATGTTGAACTGGTCAACGAGCCGCAGCTCTGGGCAACGGTTGCGTTTACAATTCTGCTATCAACAATCGTCCATGGTCTCACCGCCGGTCTGGCCGTCGAACGAGTTACGGGCGTAAAACCTGGACAGCCCGACGATGCACCCCCAAGGCCGGCGCCGCCAGCCAAGGCCAGTGTTGAGAGCTCATGAAAACGAGAGCCAGCCTCCGATTCAGAAAGGCCCCGATTTGAAAGCATCGAAAAGGATCGGGCTGGTCGCGCACGATGCTCAAAAGGACGACCTGATCGACTGGGTCCAGGCCAATGCGGCGCAGCTAGCGCGCCATCGTTTCTGGTCGACCGGCACGACCGGCGGACGCGTCCGCGACGCCTGTCCCGCGCTCGACGTCACCCTGCTCAAATCAGGCCCGCTCGGCGGCGATCAGCAGCTCGGCGCGCGGATCGCGGAAGGCACGATCGACGTGCTGATCTTCTTCAGCGATCCGATGTCGCCAATGCCGCACGACGTCGACGTGAAAGCCCTGACCCGCCTGTCGACGCTTTACAATGTCGCGATGGCGACCAACCGCGCCACCGCCGACTTCCTGATAACGTCGCCCTTGTTCGATCAGCCTTATCACGCGCCGACCGGCGGTGGCGACGGCGAGCCGGGCGCCTAGAAAGCCTCGACCGGCAACGCCATCAGGCTTTCCGAGCCCGCCTCGATCTGCCGCCGCAGCGCGCCGGCTTCCGGCATCATCCGCTCGGCGTAGAAACGGCCGGTGACCAGCTTGGCTTCGTGGAATGCACGGTCTTCCGCCCCGTTGGCCAGCACCGCCGCGCTCGCCGTGGACATGCGCAGCCACATCAGGCCGAGGCAGACGATGCCCGTCAGGTTCATGTAGCTGTACGCCGCCGCGCCCGCATTGTTGGGATTGGTCATGGCGTTCTGCATCAGCCACATCGTCGACTTTTGCAGCTCGCCGGTCGCGCGCTCCAGTGCACCCGCAATCGTCTCCAACTCCGGATTGGCCCTCGCTTCAGCGACTTCCGTCGCGACGATCGCGAACAACGCCTGCACCGCGCGGCCGCCATTCTGGCCAAGCTTGCGGCCGACAAGATCCATCGCCTGAATGCCGTTCGTGCCTTCGTAGATTTGCGCGATGCGGGCGTCGCGGACGAACTGGTCCATGCCCCACTCGCGAATGTAGCCGTGGCCGCCATAGACCTGCTGGCTGTTCACCGCGACCTCAAAGCCCTTGTCGGTGAGGTAGCCTTTGATCACCGGGGTGAGCAGCGAGATGAGGTCGTTGGCGCTTTCGCGCTCCTCCTCGGTCTGCGCCTTCCGGCTCAAATCGACCTGCAGCGCGCCCCACAGGATCAGCGCACGAGCGCCTTCCATCAGCGCCTTGCCTTCCATCAGCATGCGCCGAACGTCCGGATGAACGAACAGGGTGTCCGCCTTCTGGTCGGGCTCGGCCGCCCCGGTCAGCGCGCGCCCCTGCCGGCGATCCTTGGCATATTGAACCGCATTCTGGCGGGCGACGTCGCCTTGCGCCAAACCCTGCAGACCGACGCCGAGCCGGGCCGCGTTCATCATGATGAACATGGCGGCGAGACCCTTATTCTCGTCGCCGATCAGGTAACCGGTCGCGCCGTCATAGTTCATCACGCAGGTCGAATTGCCGTGGATGCCCATCTTGTGCTCGATCGAACCGCACGTCACCGCATTGCGGCTGCCAATCGCGCCGTCGTCCCCGACCATGAACTTGGGCACGATGAACAGCGAAATGCCCTTCACATTGTCCGGAGCTCCGGTGATCTTGGCGAGTACCAGGTGGACGATATTCTCCGCCAGGTCATGCTCGCCCGACGAGATGAAGATCTTGGTGCCGGTAATCTTGTAGGAACCGTCACTTTGGGGCTCGGCCTTGGTCTTGATCAGGCCGAGATCGGTGCCGCAATGCGGCTCGGTCAGGTTCATCGTGCCGGTCCATTGGCCGCCGACCATCTTGGGCAGCCACTTGGCCTTCTGCTCGTCCGATCCCTTGACCAGGATCGACGCGATCGCGCCCTGGGTCAGGCCGTTATACATCTCGAAGCTATGGTTGGCCGCGCACAGAAATTCGGAGATTGCGGTCGAAACGACGTGTGGCAGCCCCTGCCCGCCATATTCTTCCGGCGCCGACAAGGTGGTCCAACCATTGGCGACGAACTGGTCCCAGGCGTCCTTGAAGCCCGGGGGCGTCGTCACCGAACCGTCGTCGTGACGGGTGCAGCCATGCTCGTCGCCAGTGCGGTTGAGCGGCTGGAGCACCTCTTCGCAGAAGCGCGCGCCTTCGCCGAGCACCGCGTCGATCATGTCCGGCGTGGCATTCTCGAACCCCGGCAGGTTGGAATAGCGCTCCAGCCCGAGCAGGTGATCGAAGATGTAGCGCGTGTCGCGGACGGGGGCGGTGTAGACGGGCATGTAAGCTCCTGAATGATCAGAGGTGGGCGCTCGCGTCGCCGACCTTGGCGATAAAGCCGGTAAGCTCGCGGATGGTGGCATCGATGTCGCGGCGCTGTTTTTCCAGCAACTCGATCCGCTCGCAGCATTTCGCGACGGTGACGCGGCGCTGCTCCTCGCGGCCGTCGTTGCGATCGTACAGGTCGATCATCTCGCGGATGTCGGCCAGGCTGAAACCCACCCGCTTGCCGCGCAGGATCCAGGCCAGGCGCGCACGATCGCGCCAGCTATAGACTCGCGACAGGCCGACGCGGCGCGGCGCGATCAGGCCCTCATCCTCGTAGAAGCGCAACGCCCGCGCGGTAACGTCGAACTCCTCGCACAGCCGCGTGATCGAATAGGTCTCGGTGCTCTCGTCCGGATGACGGAAATCGGAATGTAGCGCGGACTGCGGCATCCCCGTCGATTAGTTTACGCTTACGTTTACGTCAAGCAAGGTCCTCCCCGGGAGGGGAGGTGGCAGCCCCGGCTCTAAGCCGGGGCTGACGGAGAGGTGTCAGCGGCAGAGAATGGGCTCCGAGCCAGCCTGCCGTTTGGGCAGTTTACCCTGAGCGCCTGCTTTGGCAGGCAGTCGAAGGAGCTGGTATCACTACCTTCTCACGGGAGGATCATTAGCACAGCGCGTCGCCGACCAGGTCCTTCGCCTTGGCCGCATCCTCGCGGCCCGTCCCTGTCTGGGTGAAGCGTGCACCGCCCAATTGCGCCTGTGCGCCGCAATAATAAGCGCAGCCGTCCGGCACCGCGTCCGGGAGCACGATCGTGTCGCCTTGAATCCGCGCGTCGATCGCGCAAGCCTCGTCGCCGGCCATCTTGAGCTGGAGGCGGCTGCCGCTGCGTGTCGCCGTGCCGCTTCCCGAGCAACTATGCTGGTTCGATCCCCACACCACCAGGCCGAAGCGCGCCGTCTCGCCGGCCGGATCGACCATGCACATCTGGCTGACCGCACCCGCTTGACGCGGGCCTTCGTACAATCCGGTCAGCGTCGTGATCGCCGCGCCCGGTCGCGAAGGCGTGGCGGGCGCCCGAGCGCCCGGTCCGCCCGGCGCGACGACATTGCCGCCCGCCTGATCGGCCTGCTGCTGGCACCCTGCCAGGAACATGAGCGGGAACAACAGCTTCTTCACGGCCTTCTCCTGCCAGTCGATGCCATCGCAGACAAGCGGCACGCCTATCCGGGGCAGCGCATGATTTTATGACAAGCGGGCGACAAAGGCGAAATCCTGACCTATATGAACCTTACACGGACAATTTGACGAGCGACGGGTTCCTGCTGCGATGCTGACCACCCATCCCTTTCACGACGACAAGCTGCGCGAGGAATGCGGCGTGTTCGGCATTTGGGGCGCGGAAAGCGCGGCCGCAATCGTTGCGCTCGGGCTGCACGCGCTCCAGCATCGCGGCCAGGAAGCCGCCGGCATCACCAGCTTCGACGGCCGTAATTTTCACAGTCATCGCGGCCAGGGCCATGTCGCGGGCAATTTCGACAAGGACGATATCATCCGCCGGCTGACCGGACCGGCGGCGATCGGCCATGTTCGTTATTCCACGACCGGCGAGACCGCGCTGCGCAATGTTCAGCCGCTCTTCGCGGAGCTTTCGTCCGGCGGCTTCGCGATCTCGCACAATGGCAACATCTCCAACGCGATGAAGCTTCGCGGCGAGCTCAACCGGCGCGGCTCGATCTTTCAGTCGACCAGCGACACCGAAGTGCTGATCCACCTCGTCGCGACCTCCAGCTATCGCACCCTGGTCGATCGTTTCATCGATGCCTGCAAGCAGGTCGAGGGCGCCTACAGCCTTGTCTGTCTGACGAGCGAAGGCATGCTCGCCTGCCGCGATCCGCTCGGCATCCGGCCGTTGGTGATGGGGCGGCTTGGCGATGCCTACATCTTCGCGTCGGAAACGGTCGCGCTTGATGTGGTCGGCGCCACTTATCTGCGCTCGGTCGAGCCGGGCGAGTTGATCATCGTTTCCAGCCGCGGCGTCAGCTCGCATCGCCCGTTCGCTCCCGTGCGGCCGCGCCCCTGCATCTTCGAGCATGTCTATTTCTCCCGGCCGGACAGCATCGTCGACGGCTCGTCCGTTTACACGGTGCGCAAGCGGATCGGCGCGGAACTGGCGCGCGAGAACCCGGTCGAAGCGGATTATGTCGTGCCGGTTCCGGATTCGGGTGTGCCCGCCGCGATCGGCTATGCGCAGCAATCCGGCATTCCGTTCGAACTCGGCATCATTCGATCGCATTATGTGGGCCGCACCTTCATCCAGCCGAGCGATCAGGTCCGGCATCTCGGCGTCAAGCTCAAGCACAATGCCAATTCGTCGCTGATCCAAGGCAAGAAGATCGTGCTGATCGACGATTCGATCGTGCGAGGCACGACATCGCTCAAAATCGTGCAGATGATGCGCGATGCGGGGGCTCGCGAAGTGCACATGCGGATCGCCTCGCCGCCAACCCGGCACAGCTGCTTCTACGGCGTCGATACGCCCGAGCGCGCCAAATTGCTCGCGGCGCAAATGAACGTCGCGCAGATGAACGAGTATATCCGCGCCGACAGCCTCGCCTTCGTGTCGATCGAGGGTCTCTACCGCGCGGTCGGAGAGGAAGAGCGGGACGAAGCACAGCCGCAGCATTGCGACGCCTGCTTCACCGGCCAGTATCCCACCCGGCTGACCGATCACGAGGAGCATGATTCGGTCGACCAGTTCGCGCTGCTGGCCGAGCGTTACGCTTGAGGGGCTCAGCCGCCATGCCAGCGAAGGCTGGCGTCCATCCGCCCTTGATGTAGGAGACGTCGCTTGGACCCCAGCCGTCGCTGGGGTGACGGGACGACCATGATCAAGCATTTGGAAGGCCAACTCGCGCTCGTCACCGGAGCGAGCCGAGGGATCGGCGCGGCGGCTGCGAACTCACTGGCGGCTCAAGGAGCGCATGTAATCCTGACCGCGCGAACGGCGGCCGGATTGGAGGAGGTGGAGGATCGAATCCACGCCGCCGGCGGCAGCGCGACCATTGCCCCGATCGACCTTGGCGAAGGCGACAGCATCGCCAAGCTTGCCGCAGCGGTCGCCGATCGTTGGGGCAAGCTCGACATCTTGATTCTGAACGCGGCCATGCTCGGCAGCCTCGCGCCCGTTCCGGCGATCGACGGCAAGGAGTTCAACAAGGTCCTGACGCTAAACCTGCTCGCCCAACAGGCGCTGATCTCGGCATTCGATCCGTTGATGCGACTGAGCGGCGACGCTCGGCTGGTTGCCGTCACCTCCAGCGTCGGGCGCAACCCTCGCGCCTTCTGGGGCGCCTACGCCGCTTCCAAGGCGGCGTTGGACACCTTGGTTTTGTGCTATGCCGACGAGGTTCGCAGCTTCGGGATCAAGACAGCCATCGTCGACCCCGGCGCAACGGCAACGATCATGCGCGCCCGTGCTTTTCCAGGCGAGGACCAAGCAACGCTCAAGAGCCCGAAGGTTGTCGGCGACGCCATCGCCCACTTGCTCGTCTCGGACTTCGAGACGGGTCATCGCCTCGAACTTTGAATGAAGAGCTTCACTTACCACGGTTGATGGTCACCAACTCCGCTCAGGCTGAGCTTGTCGAATGCCCTGCTTTCTTACCCAGCTGTAAGGGCAGGCCTTCGACAAGCTCAGGCAAAGCGGGAGTTACGAACCGGTCCAAGTGCAACTACGCTTAGCAATGCAACATCTCACGTCGGCCCGACTTGACGCCGGCCAATGGGTACTGGCCGCATCAATGTTCGCGCTCAAAGGTTGAACGAGATGCCCAGGCTGAAGGTCGCGCCGAGGTCGTAGCGATTGATGTCGATGCGATTCTCTTCGAAGCGCTGGAATTCCTGATATTCCGTCCGCAGCAGGTTTCGCGCCTCGAAGCGGATCTCCGCATTCGCCCCGAACAGCTCGACCGCCTCGCGGGCCACGAAGTCGAGCCGGAAGCCCGGCTTTTCGATGATGTCCGGCTGACGCGCCGAGCCCTGGATCGGACCGCGATTGGTTACGCGCTTGCTGGCATAGGTCAGCAGGATTGTCGCTTGGCTGATCCGGTCGGTATCCTCGATCCCGAGCTGGAAGTTGGCGAGGTGATCGGACTGACCGGTCAGCGGCGCGCCATCCTGGAATAGCAGATTGGCGGGCAAGGGCTGGAGGTTGGGGCCGACGATCTCGCTGTCGTCCACCTTCAGTTCCGACTGCGTGTAGGTGTAATTGCCGATCACCAGCAGCCGCCGGGTGGAGAAGAACCCGCCCAGGCTTGCCAGCGGCAGATAATATTGCAGCTCGACTTCGGCGCCGTACAGGCTCGCTTCGGGCGCGTTGGCAAAGCCGGTCCGCAGCTGGCCGCCGCCGGCGAAAAACGCCGCCGCTTCGATCGGATTGTCGATCTTCTTATAGAATCCCGACAGCGAGAAACGCTGGCCGCGCGCGAAATAATATTCGTAGCGCGCCTCGGCGTTGAACAGCTCGCTATCCTGCAGGAACGGATTGCCGGTGAATTCGCGGTCCGATTCGAAATCCTGGAAGATCTGCGGCGCCAATTCGCGGAATTGCGGCCTTGCGATCGTCTTGGACGCATGAGCGCGCAGTTGCATATTCTCGGCGAAGTTCCAGGTCAGGGTCGCCGCCGGTAGCCAATAATCGTTCGCGATCAGGGTCGGCGCGCTGGTGCCGATCGGCTGGACGCGCTGACGGCCATCCTCATAGCGGACGCCGAACTGCGCACGAACGCCGGTGTCGCCGATATCCACCTCGGCCTGGGCATAGCCGGCATGCACGCGCAGATCCGCTTCGTAAGCCGCGGCGCCTTCCGCGCCGGACACGTCGCGCAGCTGAATGTTGAAATTATAGACGTTGAAGTCGGACAGTAGGAAATCCGGCCGCTCCTGCGCGACGCTGATCGGCAGCGCGCCTTCTGGACGGAAATACTGGAATTGGTAGCGCGACGCGGTCCGGTCGGTTTTGTTATAGGCATAGCCCGCCGAGACGGTGGTCGGGAAATCTCCCTGGATCCGGTAGGCCAAATCGACGCCGCCGGCATAGACGTTCTCGCTCAGGTCGTTGAAGGCAACGTTCGCGGATTGGCCGATCGAGGATAGATTGTTGATGTAATCGTCGACGTCCGAGCTCGACTTGGTGCGCGGATCGCCATCGCCCAGATAGGTGTAGCTGAGGTCCCGCTCATATGGCGATTCCCGCTGCGAATTGGCATAAGTGCCGCGCAGATCGACGCTCAGGTCGCCGAACTTGAACTCGCCGACCAATTGCGTGTCGATCAGCTGGCGTTCGAAGAAGTAGGTGTTCTGCTCGATGATCGAGGGCGGCCGATTGGGGTCCTGATCCTGCACGCTCCGGTTGAAGCCGGACGCGAGCCGCGCCTGTTTAAGCGTGTCGCGAATATACAGGTTGGTCCAGCGGACCTCGTGCTTGCCGAATTCGATGCCGAGCCCGAGCAGCCCATTCACCACCACCCGGTTGTCCGTGATTACCGTGTTGAAGCTGGTCTGCGGCGTGCCGGCGAGCTGTGGATCGAGCGAGGTCTGCTGGGTCGCATCGCGGGTGCGCCAATTGCTGCTGTAACCGGCGGCAGCGATCACGCCGATCCGGCCGCCGTCGATCTCGAACACATGACCGCCGCTCATGTCGGCCGAGAAATTGGCGGGAACGTCGCCGTTGCGCTGGACGATCGTGGTTTCGGAATTGCGGAGCGAGGCCGCGAAGTCGCGGCGCTGCGCGGCACTCGTCTGCGAGAACCCGCCGCTGGTCACCGCGTCGCGAAGGCCGCTTGGGAAATCGCGCGTACCGTCGTCGAAGCCGAGGAAATCGAGCTCGCTTCCGAAGTAGGTGTAGCCCAGCCGACCGGTCGTCTCGACATCAACCTGGCCCGACAGGCCGAAGCTGAAAAACGGCTCGCGCGGGATCGACACGGATGTCAGGTTGATGACGCCGCCGCCGAACTCGCCGGGATAATTGACCGAATAGCTTTTCTGAACGACCGCGCTGGCGATCACGCTGGTCGGGAAGATGTCGAGCGGCACCACGCGGCGCAGCGGCTCCGGGCTCGGCAGCGGTGAGCCGTTGAGCAGGGCGGACGAGTAGCGATCGCCGAGCCCGCGAACGAACACGAAACCGTTGCCGACGACGCTGAGCCCCGTCACGCGCTGCAGCGCGCCCGCCACATCGCCTTCGCCGGTGCGGGCAATATCTTCGGCCGACAGGACCGAGACCACTTCGGGCGTGGAGCGGATCGCATTGGGGATGTTGCGGCCGACGACGACGATTTCCTCGTCGGTGTCGCCGGCGTCAACGCCAGGCGCCGAGACCTGAATGTCTTCCTGCGGATCGTCCGCCTGCTCGGCGGTCGCTTCGCCTTGCGTCGCGGTCTCGGCGGGCGTGGGGCCGGTGCTCGGCCCCTGGGTCGGCCCCGCCTGCGCGATCGCGGCCGGCGCCACCAGCGCGGAACTCAGGAGCAGCAGGCTGCCATAAGTCGAAATTCTGGTCATAAGTCCCCCGGGAGGCTGTCGGTTGGGCGGCGCGCGATGCGGGCGCGCCGCCCGGTCAGAGGAGGGATCAGGAAATGGCCGGCAGCGCGGTGCAACTGCCGCTTGTGCTGCCAAAGCTCACATAGCTCGCATTGCAGGTCCAGCCGGCGAAGTTGGTATCCTGCGCGTTGCGGACCGCGCCGATGAACGCGACCGCTTCCAGCCGATTGGGCGCGGCCGTGTTCGGCTGGCCGGTTCCCGCCAAGGTGTCATTGTTGAACGGAGTCGGATCAGTCGCGGCGACGGCCGTTTCGTTGGCCCCATTCACGAAGACGTTCGTCAGCGTGGCGGTGAACGCCGAATTGTTGCCGTTCGAGCCCGATCCGAAGATCGCGGCGATCGCTTCCGGCGTGACATTGTTGTCGCTCCGGAATGCCGTCGGGCAGGCGAGCACGACCGAGCGGAACACGGGCGGCCCGAGATCCTGCAGCGTCGCATCCGCGGCGCGGGTAGTGGTGCCACCCGTCTCGTCGATGTCGATGCAGGCCTGCGGGCCGGTCACGATGCTGTTGAGCAGCGCATAATCGGTGCCGCCCCGAAGCAGGATGGCATTGCCACCCTGAACGTTGCCGCGCTGCACGAAGGTCGCGTTCGACACGCGGGTATATTGCCTGGGCAGCGCGTCTTCGTTGCCGTTCGAATCGGCCTCGATCATCGAGTCGCCGTTGTTCGAGTCGCGCTGCACGGCGATCACGAATTGGGCGGTGCCGCGGTAGCCTAGGTCGGTATCGAGCGAATCGTCGTCCGCGCCGGTGATCGCGAGATATTTGGTGTTTACCCGACCGCCGAAGATCTCGATGCCGTCGTCGGAGCTGTTGTGGACCTGCACGTGGTCGATCGTGGTGAGCTGGCCGACGCCGCCCATGGTGAGGCCCTGCAATTCGTTGCCCGGCGCGATGACGACGCCCGAATAGCGGATCTGCACGAAGCGCAGCGAGCCGCTATTATCGTTGGGCTGATTGCCGCCGTACAGCGAGGCGGTCGTTCCCTCGATCACGTTCTGGCAATTGGCCGCGCCGCCCGGCACCTGCGCGTTGCAATCCGAGATCGGAGCGCGGCCGAGCAGGATGACTCCGCCCCACAGGCCCTGGCTCGAGTCGGACACGGTGCCGTTGAGCTGATCGTCCGCGGTGAAGATGATCGGCTGAGTGGCGGTGCCGACGGCGTTGAGGCGCGATCCGCGATTGACGACCAGATAGCTGGTGCCGTCCGTCGCGACGAAGATCGTGCCCGGCTGGATGGTGAGCGTGACCGATTGACCGCCGGCTGCCGCGCCGTCGCCGCCGACATCGCTGCCGACATTCACCGGCCCGGCAATCTGGTACACCGCGCCCGGCAGGTTCTGGATGGTGGTATCCTGGCTGAAGCGGGCCGGCAGCTCGAACACGCGCCGGCCGCCGACAACGCCACGATCGACGAATCCGGCCGGGGTCGCGCCGGTGAACGGTCCGCCGGTGGTCGGCGGGGTCGGAGTCGGCGATGGAGCCGGCGCGGGAGCCGGCGTCGGCACGATGATTACGCCTTCGCCGGGGGAGGCAATGTCGTCCGCACCACAGGCTGCGAGCGGAATCAAGGTGCTGGCGAGAAGAAGCATCCGGAATTTCGACATTGGTAACCCCTTGGCAAGAGAACAAGCATGACGGAAATGGCCCGCGTTCACCGCGAGTCCGTTGTCGAGGTCGGCAGCTAGACTTGTTCTGTGATGCTAATGTTACAAGCCGGGGCAGCTCGAACTATGAGGCCTTGGCGTTAGACTTGAAAGAGTCGCGGATCTGCAACAACTCCGTCACAAGTCCTAACGGATACTTCCGGGCGCCACGGTCATCTTCATCGGTCGGCCGTTTCGTAGCACTTCAAACTCGGTCCGCTCCGCATTGGACATCTGCCACGACAGTTCGAGCAGCCGCTCCTCGTCCAGCGCGCTGCCATTCACGCGCGTGATGATGTCGCCGGGTTGAATACCCGCCTGGGCCAGACGTGGCAGGTCGACGCCGCTCTTGACGAGGTAACCGCCGCCACGGCCGGCAAGCGGTTGCAGCCCGAGACGCAAATCGGTCGTCTCGCGTCGATTGCTTTGCGCCCGGTCGGAAGCAGGCGTGGGCGGGGCCACGGCAGCCGCCGACACCGGCGTCGCCCCGGGCCGGTTCAGATCCAGCCGGACATTGCCGCCGCCGGAACTGGCGATCGCCCAGTTGAGGCCTACGCCGGTCAGCGTCATGCCGGGCACGATCTCCCGCCCGACCCGAACTAGCCGCTGCGCCCCGTTTTGATACTGGATCAACGCCGCGCCGCCACCCGGACCGCCGCCCGACACGCCTTGCAGCACGAATGCCGAAACCGTCGCGGGGGCAACGGACGGCGCCGAGATCACGGGCATGGCCGGCGGCGGGAGCGGAGCGGGCTCGACGGGCGCAGGCGCGAGGATCGCCGGAGCGGGCGGGCTCGCCGCCAATTCCACCGATCCCTCATCTCCGCTATCCCGCAGGAACAGCAGCCAGATCAGGAACAGCAGCAGCGCGCCGGCACCGACCATCAGCAACACGCGCTCGCGCGGGGTCAGCGCCGCGATGCGGTCGCTCCAGCTCAGGCTCCGAACGGCGGGCGCTCTCATTCGGCCGGGCTAGGTCGCCACTATGTCACTTGTGTGACGGCGTCGGCCAGCAGCAGCCAGAGCGGCCAGGCGACGAGCGCCATCAACGTCCCCAGCGGCAGTCGATCGGTCGCGCGCACTCGGCCGCCACTCAGGCGCTTCAAAGTAATCGCCGCCAGGCCGAGCAGCCCGGCACCAAGCAGGACGAACGGTAGATGCTGCCATCCCAGCCAAGCCCCAAGGCCGGCCAGCAGCTTGGGATCGCCCCCGCCCAGCCCTTCCCGCGCGCGCAGCCACCGGTAGCCAATTGCAATTGCGGCGAGGATGCAGAATCCCGCTGCCGCTCCGATCGCACGCTCCCGCCAGTCCGGTCCGAACCCGGCAAACGCGGCGGCCAGCCCCGCCGGCAGGAGCGGCAGCGTGAGCAGGTCAGGCAGCCACTGGTGCTTGGCGTCCAGCGCAGCAATCAGCAGCAGCCACCAACCGAACATCGCCGTCACGAAGCCGAGCGCGCCGCCCTGCGCGACCAGCGCGACGGCTCCCACCAGAGCAGCCGCCGCTTCGATCGCGACATGATCCTGCGCGATGCGAGCGCCGCAGCTGCCGCAACCGCCGCGCAACGCGATCCAGGACAGGACCGGCACCAGTTCGGCCGCGCGAAGGCGCCGACCACAACCGTCGCACGCCGAACGTCCGCTGAGCGGCGACCGCCCTTCCGGCCAGCGCACGAGCACGGTCGCAAGGAACGACCCGACAACCGCGCCGAGCAGCACTCCGACGCCGCCCCGGGCCAACATGAACAACGTCGCGGGCTCCATCCGCCTCTCTTGCGGATGCCGGCGGTGCGAAGCAATCGGCGCGATGCACGCGCCGGCTTACGCCTCAGCGCGTCGCGCTGCGAACGGCGCCCTTATGCTTGGCCAGCGCACGCTCGGCCAGCGTCTTGGTCGAGACCCACTGGCCGCCGGCGGTTTCGACCATGAAGTGATTGGGCGATGCCAGTGCCAGCCGCCAGGCGGAAAGCGCCTGGCCGGGTCGCCCCGTTTCCATATAGACCGTGCCAAGGTTGATGAGCCGCGCCGGATCGTCGGCCGCGACCGGTCCCTGCTCGATCGACGCTTCCGCAGTCCGCCAATCCCCGCGCGCGATCGCAGCAACGCCGAGCGCGCCGCGCTGATAGCCATTCTCGACCAGCTGCGCCTGCGGCGTGGTCGCACATGCCGACAGTCCCGCGCCAGCAAGGATCAGAAGGGCAATCAGTTTCACGGCACATCTCCCACCGCCACAACAGGCGTTACTGAGATGTTACGCTTTTATGACAGCATTGCAACAATTCTGTAACCGAGCGGCAATCTTAACTATTCCCCCCGGAGAGCAGCCTCTTCGCCTGAACCAAATGGGGCCGATCAATCATCTTCCCATCAAGGGACAGGGCGCCTGCTTCGGGGCTCGCGTCGAATGCCGCGACCACCGCTCGGGCATGGTCGAGCTCGGCGGATGTCGGGGTAAAAGCGGCGTTGATCACCGGCACCTGCGCTGGGTGGATCGCCATCATCCCCCTGAACCCGTCGCGCCGCGCCCGCGCCGCACAAGCGGCAAGGCCGTCCAGGTCGCGAAACGCCGGGTAAACGGTCTCGATTGGCGCAACGCCGGCCGCCGCCGCCCCGAACAGGCACAGCGACCGCGCCAGTTCATAAGGCGGCGTGTAGCGGCCGTCCTCCTCGCGCGACGTGGCTGCGCCAATCGCCGTCGGCAAATCCTCCGCGCCCCAAGTCAGCCCCGCGAGCCGCTTGGCGCCGCCATAGCTGCCGAGCTGAAAGATGGCGGCCGGCGTCTCCGTCGCGATTGCCAGGATCCGGGTAGTCGCGTTGCCTCGCTCCGCCAGTCTCCGGGCAAGCTCGTTCACTGACGCTCCGCCTTCAGCCTTGGGCAGAACGATCCCGTGCGGGTGGGCCGGCAGAATGGCGGCCAGGTCCTTTTCCGCCTCTCCTCCGTCCAGCGGGTTGACCCGCACCCACAATCGCGACGTTTCATTCGCCGCGAGAAAAGCGGCAACCGCCCGCCGTGCCTCGGGCTTGGCCGCGGGCGCGACCGAATCCTCCAGATCTAGGATCAACGCGTCCGCTCCGGCGGCGAGCGCCTTGGCCATCCGGTCCGGCCGATCGCCAGGCACGAACAGGAGAGAGCGCAGCTTCATGCTTTCTCCCCGCGTCGAAGAAGCGCCATCCGTTCGCACACGCAGACCAGCTCGTCCCGCTGGTTCAGCATCCGATGCTCGAACGTGACGATCCCCGCGTCCGGGCGCGAGCGCGACTCTTTGAGCGCGATCACTTCAGTCTCGGCGCGGAGCGTGTCGCCGATGAATACCGGCTTGGGCATTCGCACTTTGTCGTAGCCCAAATTCGCGACGAGCGTGCCGAGCGTCGTGTCGCCGACCGACAGTCCGACCATCAGCGCGAACGTGAAAGTTCCATTGACGACGATGCGGCCGAACTCGGTCGCGCCCGCATATTCGGCATCGAGGTGGAGCGGCTGCGGATTGTGGGTCAGCGCGGAGATGAGCAGATTGTCGGTTTCCGTCACCGTGCGATGAGGCTGGTGCGCGAGCTTGTCGCCGATCTCCCATTCGTCGAAGAAACGGCCGGGCATTACCGGCCCTCTCCCTTGAGGGGAGAGGGTTGCGAAGACTGAGCCTGCGCCCTTCGCGCAGGCTCAGTCGTAGCTGGGTGAGGGTGGCAACGTCCGCGCCTAGGTTCCAGCGCCGTCACCCTCATCCAACTACGGCTAGGCAATAAGCTGCCAAGCCTTCCTATCCTTCTCCCCTCGAGGGAGAAGGCCAAGATCGCCGCCCTCACTCCCCCTTCTCCACCCGCGCCAAAACCGTCCCCTCCGTCACTTGCCCGCCCTCGACCGCGGACAACTCCGCCACGATCCCGTCAAACGGCGCGGCGAGGCTATGCTCCATCTTCATCGCCTCCAGCGTCAGCAGCTTCTGCCCCGCGGTGACGCTGTCCCCCTGCCGCACATCGACCGCGATCACCCGGCCGGGCATGGGGGAGACGATTGCGCCGTCCGACGCCGAAGCAATTGCTCCCGCGCCAGCCACTCCTCCGCGCGTAAACAGAAAGGTCTGACCCATGTCGGCGACCAGAATCTGCTCGCCCTTTATCAAGGTGGATAGCTTGGCCGGCTTCGGGACCGGCTTTCGCAGCACGAAGTTCGTGCCCCCACAGCCGAGCACAACACGCATCTCGGGCGGCTGATTCATACGATAGCCCGCCAGCGACCGCCATACTGAACCGGCAAACGGCTGAGGCTCTTTCCGACTTTCGTAGCGCCACAGTTGCACCGATGCCGCGTCGCCCATCTCGTCGTGCAGCACGGCCATGGCCGCGCTGTCGATCACGTCCTGCGACGGTTCCGACGGCGGTATGAGAACGTCGAGATGCTTTAGAATAAAGCCGGTATCTATCGTGCCCGTCAGAAATTCTGGATGTGACAAGGCTCGGGCCAGAAATGCCGCATTTGTTTTAACCGGCGCAATCACGGTGTTGTGGCAAGCCGTTCGCAGTGTACGTGCTGTCTCTTCGCGCGTTCGTCCGCGGGCGACGATTTTAGCGATCATCGGATCGTAAAACGGCGAGATCACGCTCATCAGGCCGACGCCGGTGTCGATCCGGGCAGCATGCCCTTCTCCGATGTCGAAATAGTCGAGGCGACCAGTACTCGGAAGAAACTCCTTGGACGGATCCTCCGCGTAAAGCCGCGCCTCCATCGCCCAACCGTCGATGCTGAGCTCCTCCTGCCGCTTCGGCATCGGCTCCCCGCTCGCCACGCGCAGCTGCCATTCGACCAGATCGACCCCAGTGATCTCCTCCGTCACCGGATGCTCGACCTGCAGCCGCGTATTCATCTCCATGAACCAGATGCGGTCGGCGCGCAGCCCTTCCGAGGCGTCGGCGATGAACTCGATCGTGCCCGCGCCGACATAATCGACCGCCCGCGCCGCCTTGACCGCCGCCGCGCAGATCGCCTCCCGCGTCGCCTCGTCCATGCCGGGTGCGGGTGCTTCCTCGATCACCTTCTGGTGGCGGCGCTGGAGCGAGCAATCGCGCTCGAACAGGTGGACGACATTGCAGTGCGTGTCGCCGAACACCTGCACCTCGATATGGCGCGGCGAGAGGATGTATTTCTCGATCAGCACGCGATCGTCGCCGAACGAGGATGCGGCCTCGCGCTTGCAGGAGGCGAGCATGTCCTGGAATTCGGCGGACGCGTTCACCCGCCGCATCCCCTTGCCGCCGCCGCCGGCGACCGCCTTGATCAGCACCGGATAGCCGATCGCATCCGCCTCGCGGTGCAGCCGCTCGGGCGCCTGATTCTCGCCGAGATAGCCGGGCGTGGTCGGCACCCCCGCCGCGTCCATCAACTTCTTGGCCGCATCCTTGAGGCCCATCGCGCGGATCGAGGATGGGTTCGGCCCGACCCAGATCAGCCCGGCGTCGATCACCGCCTGCGCGAAATCGGCGTTTTCCGAGAGGAAGCCGTAGCCGGGGTGAATCGCCTCAGCGCCCGTCGTCTTGGCGGCCGCGATGATCTTCTCCCCGACGAGATAGCTCTCCCGCGCCGGCGACGCCCCGATATGCACCGCCTCGTCGGCCTGCCGCACATGCAGCGCCTTGGCGTCCGCGTCTGAATAGACGGCCACGGTTCTCACCCCGAGCCGCCGCGCGGTGCGAATGATCCGACACGCAATCTCGCCGCGATTGGCAATGAGGAGGGATCTCAGCACGAAACCTGCCTTAATCTGTCAAGCCGACTTGGCCCGAACATCAATCCATCAACAAGTCCGGAAAAGCCAGGGATGGTTCGCTCCACGCTCAAACGGCATCTCCGACATGCAACGCCCGAGCTGCTTGCACGCGGTGTAGAAGAAAGCGACCCAGCCACTCGGCACACCTCAAAGCACCCCTCGGCGCAACAGATAAGGCGCTATTCGAGTGACGTTCGCGCCATTCGAGACATGGTTGCCATCGACGAACAGCAACATGCCCTGCTGCTCGACGGGACAGACCATCTCCCGACAGAATGCGTCGGACAAATCGATCAATGTCATGCCGCTCCGCAGCGCTAGGTCTGATAATCGGGAATCCACGGGTGGCCGGGCCAAGGGCATCGGAGCCGGATATCCGCGGGCTTCCGCAAGCGCGCTGACCCACGGCACATCATGGCCTGGGATCGGCAGGTTCGCGAGCACGACGACCTTCTTGCCCGCGCCCCGCAGCGTCGATGCCGTGTTGGTCAATGAGGCGAGCAGCCGCGCGGGACTGCGATCAAGATAATTCTGCCAGAAAGCCACCAGCACGATCGTGTCGACCGACTCTTCCCTGATCAAACGGGCAAGGACGGCGCGATTGCGATCGCGGCATTGCACTTGATCCGGCGGCGTCAGGGTCGGGCTCGGCGCGTCGATACCAGGCGGACACCCGTTGAATGCGAACAGCATTCCGCCCCGGCGCCGGGCCCGGCCGGCAAGGTCGAACGCGGATCCCATCGCCGCGCCATGCGAATCGCCCCAGACCGCAAAGCTCGGCGAGGCATCCGCGCCAACCCGACAAGCGCGGTCATTCGCACGTCGCTCGATGCAAGTGAGCACTTGTGGCGCCACATCCTCTCGGCCGGCCGCGAGGCTGAGCGTGCGCGAATCGAAACGCTCCGGCACTCCGGTCGTCGCGCCGATCGCGGCGGCTCCGACCAGCAGGCTCATGGCTCCGGCTGCTCGAAAAACACGTCGTCGGGACATCAGCGCCCGATTGCGGAAGGGCGCCTCGACAAAGCGCCATGTGAACCAGGCCAGCAGACCCGACAGCAAAATACCGCCGACCGCCCAGTTTGGCGGCAAATCGGGGGATGCCAGAAGCTGCCGGCTGAAGACGAAAACCGGCCAATGCCACAGATACAGCGAATAGGAGACAAGGCCGATCGCGACCGGCCACCTGCTCCCGATCAGATCGACGACGCGGCCGCCGCCCTGCTTGCCGGCCGCGATGATCATCGCCGCGCCCAGACAAGGGGGCAGCGCTGCTAATCCGGGAAATCTCGTGTCCGATCCGTAGATCAGCACCGGCCCGACGATCAGCACGAGTCCGGCCAAAGCAGCGGCGTCGCGGGCACTTGGGCTGCGCAATCTCGGCATCGCACCGAGTGCCATTAGACCGCCAAGCGCGAGCTCCCAACAGCGTGTCGGCAGCAGGTAAAACGTCGCGGACGGCCTGTAACTGATGAGCAGCTCGGCTGAAACAAGGGAAATGCCGAACAAGAATATCACCGCAGGAAGCAGAGAAAGCCTCAACTTACGGAGGACGATCAGGCCAAGCGGAAAGAAGAGGTAGAACTGCTCCTCGACGGCGAGCGACCAAGTATGAAGCAGCGGCTCCATATGTCCGACGCCCTCGAAATAACCGGTATGGGACCAGAACCAGAAGTTCGAAACGAATAGGCTCGCCGCCAGCGCTGAATAACCGAGCGACACGAGTTGATAAGGTAGGAACAGGATCAACCCAAGCAGGATGCTGACGAGCATAACGAGCATAAGCGCCGGAATGATGCGGCGAATCCTTCGCTCGTAGAAGTCGATGATCGAGAAACTCTCTTCTCGCAGTTCGGTCGCGATGATACCGGTGATCAGATAACCAGATATGACGAAGAACACGTCGACGCCGACGAATCCGCCTCCGAATTGCGGAAATCCGGCGTGAAATAGTAACACTGGCAAGACCGCGAGCGCGCGCAGTCCGTCGACTTCCGGCTGGTATTTCAACAAACGACCAATTCCCTTACGCTGCCGCGACTTACACGTGCGGCATTTACATCCGGAACAGCCCGAATTGCGCCCGCTCCGGGATCGGCGCGTTCAGCGTCGCCCCGAAGGCAAGGCCGAGGACGTCCCGCGTCTGCGCCGGATCGATGATGCCGTCGTCCCACAGCCGCGCGGTGGCGTAGTATGGGTTGCCCTCGTCTTCGTAGCGTTGGCGGATCGGGGCCTTGAACGCCTCCGCTTCCTCCGCCGTCCAGCTGTCCGCATCCTTGTGGACGGTCGCCAGCACGCTTGCCGCCTGTTCGCCGCCCATCACGCTGATCCTAGAGTTGGGCCAGGTGAACAGGAAGCGGGGACCGTAGGCGCGACCGTTCATACCGTAATTGCCGGCGCCGAAGCTGCCGCCGATCAATACGGTAATCTTCGGCACCTGCGCGGTCGCGACGGCGGTGACGAGCTTGGCGCCGTCCTTGGCAATCCCGCCCGCTTCATATTTGCCGCCGACCATGAAGCCGGAGATGTTCTGGAGGAACAATAAGGGCGTGCGGCGCTGGCAGGCGAGCTCGACGAAATGCGCGCCTTTGAGCGCGCTTTCGCTGAACAGGATGCCGTTGTTCGCCAGGATCGCGACCGGCATGCCCCAGATACGCGCGAAGCCGCAGACCAGGGTGGTGCCGTAGAGCTGCTTGAACTCGTGCAGCTCGGAGCCGTCGACGATGCGGGCGATCACTTCGCGCACATCATAAGGCGTGCGGACATCGTCCGGGATAATGCCGTAGAGCTCGTCGGGGTCGAAGCGCGGCGGGGTCGGCTCGGCGAGATCGGTGTCGGGCCGCTTGACCGTGTTCAGCCGCGCGACGATGCTCCGAACGATCGACAGCGCATGCTCGTCATTGTCGGCCAGATGATCGACGACCCCGGACTTTCGCGCGTGGAGATCGCCGCCGCCCAAGTCCTCGGCACTGATCACCTCGCCCGTCGCCGCTTTCACGAGCGGCGGTCCGCCGAGAAAAATCGTACCCTGGTCGCGGACGATCACCGTTTCGTCGCTCATCGCGGGAACGTAGGCGCCGCCGGCGGTGCAGCTGCCCATCACGCAGGCGATCTGGGCGATGCCTTGCGACGACATCTGCGCCTGATTGTAGAAGATGCGGCCGAAATGATCGCGATCCGGGAAGACCTCGGCTTGGTGCGGCAGATTGGCGCCGCCGCTATCGACCAGATAGACGCAAGGCAGCCGGTTCTGAATCGCGATTTCCTGCGCGCGCAGATGCTTCTTGACGGTGAGCGGGAAGTAGGCGCCGCCCTTTACCGTCGGATCGTTGGCGACGATCATGATTTCGCGCCCGGACACGCGGCCGATGCCGCCGATCACGCCCGCGCCGGGCGCCTCATCGCCATACATGCCGTTGGCGGAAAGCTGGCCGATTTCGAGAAAGGGCGAGCCCGGATCGAGCAACCGCGTGACGCGGTCGCGCGGCAGCAGCTTGCCACGCCCGACATGCCGCTCGCGGTGCTTCTCCGGCCCGCCCAGCGCGGCGGCCGCAACCTTGGCGCGAAGCTGATCGACGAGCCCACGATTGTGCGTGGCGAAGCGGCGATATGCGTCGGAGTTCTCGTCGATCTTGCTGGTTAGAACCGTCACAGCCCCCAAGCCCCGTTCGGGCTGAGCCTGTCGAAGCCCACCCCTTCTCTGATCGTGCGTCTGCCAAGAAAGGAGCGGCCTTCGACAAGCTCAGGCCGAACGGGTTTGGAGACATTAGACCCTATCAAACCGCCCCCTCCGCCCGTGCTTCCTCTTTCGCCTCGAATTTCTCGACCGCTTTCTCCACCACCTCCATCTTGCGCCGGTTCTTGGCGCTGAGCAGATATTGATACACCCCGAACAGGTTTACAGCAAACAGCACCCCGTTCTGCCACATCAGCCCGGCGCCTTCCTCCTGCGTGCGGGCGAACAGGATCCAGGCGATGTTCATCGTGCAGAACAGGACAAAGCCGTAGCCGGTGACCTTGCGGCCGAGATCGCTCGCCAGCATGATGGCAGCGATGATGCCGGTGATCGTGGCATACCATTCAAAGATGTCGGCGGTGCTCATCCAAACTCCGTCACTCCAGCGAAGGCTGGGGTCCAAGCTAAGTCCCTATGGATGCCAGCCTTCGCTGGCATGACGGTGAGCAAATGATATGGCCTGTGAAGATTCATGCCCCGATCAGCTCCCGCCCGATCAGCATCCGCCTGATCTCGTTGGTGCCAGCGCCGATGTCGAGCAGCTTGGCGTCGCGCATGAAGCGTTCCACCGGCCAGTCCTTGGTATAGCCCGCCCCGCCCAGCGCCTGGATCGCCTCCAGGCTTACCTTGACCGCATTCTCGCTCGCCAGCAGGATCGCGCCAGCCGCGTCGAAGCGCGTCGTCTTGCCTGCATCGCAATTCTTTGCGACCGTGTAGACGTAGGCGCGGGCCGAGTTCAGCGCGACGTACATGTCGGCGATCTTGGCCTGCATCAGCTGGAACCCGCCGATCGGCTTGCCGAACTGCTTGCGGTCGCGGATGTAGGGCAGCACCCAATCGAGGCACGCCTGCATGATGCCGAGCTGGATGCCGGCAAGCACGGTGCGCTCGTAATCGAGCCCGCTCATCAGCACGCCGACGCCGCCATTTTCCGGCCCCATGACATTCTCTTGCCGAACTTCGCATTCGGCGAACACAAGCTCCGCGGTCGGCGAGCCGCGCATACCCATCTTCGACACCTTCTGCCCGATTGAGAAGCCGGGCATCTCCTTTTCGATCAGAAAGGTGGTGATACCCCGGCTGCCTTCCCCGGTCTTGGCATAGACCACCAGAGTGTCCGCATAAGGCGCGTTGGTGATCCAGAATTTGGTGCCATTGAGGACATAGCCGCCCCGCACCTTGTCGGCCTTAAGCTTCATCGACACCACGTCCGAGCCCGCCCCCGCTTCCGACATGGCAAGCGACCCGACATGCTCGCCGGAGATCAGCTTGGGCAGGTACTTCGCCTTTTGCTCCGGATTCGCCCAACGGCTGATCTGGTTGACGCACAGGTTAGAGTGGGCGCCGTAGCTGAGGCCGACCGAGGCCGACGCCCGCGCCACTTCCTCCTGCGCGACGACATGTTCGAGATAGCCGAGGCCCAGCCCGCCATCCTCCTCAGCAACGGTGATTCCATGCAGCCCCAGCGCGCCCATTTCCGGCCACAGCTCGCGGGGGAACCAGTCCTCCTCGTCGATGCGGGCGGCGAGCGGCGCGATCCGGTCGGCGGCGAAGCGGGCGGTGGTCTCCCGGATTGCGTCCGCCATCTCGCCGAGCCCGAAATCCAGCCCGATATCGACCATAAACTCTCCTGTTCGCACACGGCCCTAGCAGAGCCTCCGCGATTTGAACAAGGCGAGCGCGGGCGCTATCTCATGTCCAGCTCAACTCTCACCGTCACCCCAGCGAAGGCTGGGGTCCAAGCCGACCCGCCTTCCCCGTCCGGCGCCTGCTTGGATGCCAGCCTTCGCTGGCATGACGAACAAGGAATAGAACATGGCCACCGCCGCCCCTACCGATCCCATCGTCATCCTGTCCTACGCCCGAACCCCGATGGGTTCGTTCCAGGGCAGCCTCGCTGGCGCTTCGGCGACCGATCTCGGCGCCGCCGCTGTCGCCGCCGCGGTGGAGCGCGCGGGCGTGCCGCAGGAGGCGATCGAGCAGATCTTCATGGGCTGCGTGCTTCCGGCCGGATTAGGCCAAGCGCCGGCCAGGCAAGCCGCGCTCAAGGCAGGCCTGCCGACCCACATCCAAGCGACAACAGTCAACAAGATGTGCGGCTCGGGCATGCAGGCCGCGATCATGGCGGCGGACGCGATCGCCGCCGGCTCGGCCGACCTGATCGTCGCGGGCGGCATGGAGAGCATGACCAACGCGCCCTATTTTCTCCCCAAGCATCGCGGCGGCGCCCGCATCGGCCACGACAGGATCGTCGATCACATGTTCTTTGACGGGCTGGAAGACGCCTATGAGCAGGGCCGCCTTATGGGCAGCTTCGCCGAGGAGTCCGCGCGCGATTACCAGTTCACGCGCGGCCAGCAGGACGATTACGCGATGGCCTCGCTCACCCGCGCGCAAAAGGCGCAGGCAGAGGGCTGGTTCGCCCGCGAGATCACCCCGGTCGAAGTCGCCGGCCGCAAGGGCAGCATCACGGTCAGCGAGGATGAGCAGCCCTCGAAAGGCGACGCGTCCAAGATCCCCAGCCTCAAGCCCGCCTTCGCCAAAGACGGCACGATCACCGCCGCCAACGCCTCGTCCATCTCAGACGGTGCAGCCGCTTTGGTGATCGCGCGTCAATCGGTCGCGGACAGGCTAGGCTTCAAGCCCGTCGCCCGCATCGTTTCACACGCCGCTCACGCCCACGCCCCCGCCCAGTTCACCACTGCCCCCGTGGCCGCCATGAACAAGGCACTGGAGCGCGCCAGCTGGTCGGTAAGCGACATCGACCTGTTCGAAGTCAACGAAGCGTTCGCCTGCGTCGCCATGATTGCGATGCGCGACCTCGGCATCCCGCACGACATCATCAACGTCCACGGCGGCGCGACGGCGTTGGGCCATCCGATCGGAGCAAGCGGCGCGCGGGTGCTGGCGACGTTGCTGAGCGCATTGGTGAC
This sequence comes from Allosphingosinicella sp., assembly GCA_036387855.1. GTDB lineage: Bacteria > Pseudomonadota > Alphaproteobacteria > Sphingomonadales > Sphingomonadaceae > Allosphingosinicella. The sequence continues at coordinate 35,596 of DASVSZ010000034.1, forward strand.
GCATGGAGCCAAGCGCGGAATGGCGAGTCTGTGCATCGGCGGGGGTGAGGCCACGGCGATGGCGGTGGAGTTGGTTGAGTAGCTGAAACGGGGGCATCGGAACTACGAAGCGGGCCATCCATGCTACCAATGCTCTAGATCGGCGACCGCTGATTGGCGAGGATCACCCATGGCCATCCTTATCTCACAGCGACGCGAATATTGCCGTTGTCGTCACGGCTGCCCTACATCGGCGATCATCCGAAAATGGGATTGCGGATGCGTCCGCGTTCGCATCCTGAACGATCAGCGATCTGGTTACGACTGCACCAATTTTAGTGCGATGCGCTACCATTGCGATAAGCCCGGCTCGCCGAAGGAATGGTAACAGCGCGGATTGCAACGCCACGCCCGCTTCAATAACGTGGCGGTCGCTCACCCCCTCCTCTTCACCCCGGACTCGATCCGGGGCCCACCTTCTTTTGCGTTACTTCCTGTTCAGCCCGCCTCGCCGTCTCCGCCAATCGACACCGGATCCGGCGCCGGGAAGCTCAGATAGGCCAGCCGTCGCACCTCGCGCCGCCCTCGCACCACCGTGTCGAGGATCAGGCCGCACATGAAGCTCATGCAGGCCAGGATGACGAGCCCGGTCGCCAGGATCGCGGTGGGCACGCGTGGCACCAGCCCGGTCTGGGCATAGGTCACCACCAACGGCACGGACAGCACCACCGCCAGCGCGGCCAGCGCAAGCCCGAAGCTGCCGTAGAACAATACCGGCCGTTCGATCCGGTACAGATGCAGGATCGTGCGCATGATGCGCCAGCCATCGCGATAAGTGGAGAGCTTCGACTCCGATCCTTCCGGTCGCGCGCCATAAGCGGTCACGACCTCGCCGACCGGCATGGCGAGTTCCAGCGCGTGGACGCTGATCTCGGTTTCGGTCTCGAACCCTCGCGACAAGGCCGGGAAGGATTTGGCGAAGCGGCGTGAAAAGACGCGGTAGCCCGAGAAGATGTCGCTGAACGTCCGTCCGAACAGCCGCGACAGGAGGCCGGTGAACAGCTTGTTGCCGAGCACGTGCCCGGCCCGATACGCCTCCTCGACTTCCGATTTGCGCGCGCCGACCACCATGTCGAGCTGCTCTGACACCAGGCGGCGGACCAGCTCGGGCGCGGCGGAGGCGTCGTAGGTCGCATCGCCATCGGCCATCACATAGATATCGGCCTCGACGTCGGCGAACATGCGGCGCACGACATTGCCCTTGCCCTGCATGCGCTCGGTGCGGACGATCGCACCCGCCGCCGCCGCGATCTCCCGTGTGCGGTCGGCGCTGTTGTTGTCGTAGACGTAGATCGTGGCGTCGGGCAGCGCGGCGCGAAAGCCCGCCACCGTCTGCGCGATCGCGGCTTCCTCATTGTAGCAGGGCAGCAGCACGGCGATGCGAAGCCTGGTCAAGTCCGTCTTCTCCCCGCCCCTCTCCCTTTGACGGGAGAGGGTTGCGTAGCCTTTGCGAGCCTCTTCGGCGAGCTTAGGCGAAGCTGGGTGAGGGTGACACCCATCGAAAAGCTGCTCTGCCTTCGTCAACTCCACCCTTCTTCTCCCGCCATAGCTCGTTCGAGCTCCGGCTTACGGGAGAAAAGGTTAACAGATTAACCCTGCTTCTTTGCGCGGCTCTTCTTGGGAGCGGCATCGGCCGCGACATCGACAGCAGGCTCGGCCGCGGCCTTCTTGGCGCGCGGCTTCTTGGCCGGCGCGGCCTCTTCGCCGGACGAAGCTTCGACAGGAGCGTCGGCATCCGCCTTCTTGCCCTTCTTGAGCTTGGGCGCATCCTCAGTCACCGCCGCAGGAGGCGCCGCCGCTTCGACCAGCTCGGCGAGATCGTGATCATGGTCGTGATCGTGGTTGCAATCGGGGCCATGGACGTGGCCGCCATCCTCGCTCTCGATCTCCGCCTGCAGCTGCTGCAGCGGAACCGTGCGATCAGTCACTTCCGCTCGCGAGAAAAGATAATCGACCACCTTGTCCTCGAACAACGGCGCCCGCAGCTGCGCGGCCGCCATCGCGTCGCTGCGCACATATTGAACGAACTTGTCGCGGTCCGCGGGGCGATATTGCTGCGCGGCCTGGGCGATCAGCTGGTTCATCTCTTGGCTGGACACGTCCACGCCATTGGCTTGGCCGATCTCCGACAGGAGCAGACCGAGCCGCACCCGCCGCTCGGCGATGTTGCGATAATCGTCGCGGTCCATCTGCATCTCGGCGCGCGCCGCTTCCGGATCGGCCTCATGGGTCGCTTCATGCTCCAGCTGCTGCCAGATCTGGTTAAACTCGGCCTCCACCATCGACGGCGGGACCGGGAAATCGTGATTGGCCGCAAGCTGATCGAGCAGCTTGCGCTTCATGTGCGTACGGGTGAGGCCAGCATGCTCCTGCTCGATCTGCCCACGCAGCAGTTCGCGCAGCTGGTCGATCCCTTCCAGGCCCAGCGACTTGGCGAACTCATCGTCCAAGCCCGTCTCGCGCGCCGTCTGGACCTCGTTGATCGTTACCTCGAATACCGCATCGCGGCCCTTCAGGTAATCGACATTATACTCGTCGGGGAAGGTGACGTTCAACGTCCGCTGCTCGTTGGCCTTGGCGCCGATCAACTGGTCCTCGAAGCCCGGGATCAGACGACCCGAGCCGAGCTCCACCGACATGCCCTCGCCCTTGCCGCCTTCGAACGCTTCGCCGTCGACGCTGCCCTGATAATCCATGATCACCAGATCGCCCATCCGCGCCGCATGGTCGGCCGGCGCCGGATCGTAGCTCTTCTGGCCGGTCGCGAGCTGCGTCAGCCGCTCGTCGACTTCGGCGTCCGTCACTTCGGCGGTCAGCCGCTCGAGCGTCAGCCCGTCCAGCTGCGGAGCCGCTATCTCGGGAAGCGTTTCAAGCGCGACGGTGATCACTGTGTCCTGGCCCTGGCCGCCTTCTTCCAGCTCGACCGCCGGCTGCGTCGCCGGGCGCAGCTTTTGCTCGCTCAGCAGCTTCTGCACGCCTTCCTGCACCGCCGTCTCCAACGCCTGTTGCTGCAGCGCGGGCCCGTGCATCTTGCGCACCAAGTTGGCGGGCACCTTGCCGGGGCGGAAACCGGGCATCTTGATCCGCGGCGCCATGCGCTTGAGCTCGCCATCGACACGGGCATCGACATCGGCGGCGGGAATGGTGATCCGGTAGGCGCGCTTCAGGCCTTCGTTCAACGTCTCAACTGTTTGCATCTTGTGGCCCTGCTGTCTGTGTTCTCAAGGTGGCGCCCGCCCTTTCGCGGCGGACCTGGTGCGGGCGAAGGGACTCGAACCCCCACATCTTGCGATGGCAGGACCTAAACCTGCTGCGTCTACCAGTTCCGCCACGCCCGCATGGAGGCCGCCGGTCGCGTGGGCGTATAGCAGGGTGCGCGGCCGGGGCAAGGGCGGCCTGAGTGGGGTGCACGGTAGTCGCGCTGCGCTCCGAAGTGCGCGGCGCCGTCGTCTTCGCCACAACTTCGGCCCAGCCCTGCCCGGCCAGCCGCCGGCCGAAACTGGGGCGCCACCCCGCAGGCTCGCCTTCAGAAACCGCTAGTCACCTTCGCGCCGGACGGGATAGACGAAGGAGGAACGCGGGGCCGGCAGCCGGGAAAGACATGGACGATTATTCTTTCCTGATCGGCGGCGGCGAAATGGGAGCGCGCATCCGCGACCACGATTGGGCTTCGACCCCGCTCGGTTCGCCGCGGACCTGGCCCCAGGCGCTTCGCTCCGCGCTCGCCATCTGTCTCGGTTCGCCGATCGTCAGCGCGCTGCATTGGGGGCCGGACCTGATCCTGCTCTACAACGACGCTTATGCGGCCGCTTTGGATGAGCGGCACCCGCGGGCGCTGGGCAGGCCATTGCAGGAGGCGCTGCACGAATCCTGGAACGTGCTCTCCCCGCAGCTTGCGGTCGTGATGCGGACTGGCGAAGGTTTCTCGACGGACAGCCAGCGGCTGCCCCTGCCCCGCAACGGCCGGGTCGAGGACACATATTGGTCCTACAGCTTTACCCCGCTGCACGACGAAACCGGCGGCGGCGTCGCCGGCATCTTCGTCACCGCGCTCGACACCACGGCGCGCGAGGCCGTCCAGCAAAGCGAACGCCGCCTGCGGCTGGAGCGGGAGCTGCTCGGCGCGGTCATCCGCGACGCGCCGGTCGGCATCTCGATCGCGGAGGCGCCGAGCGGGCGATCGCTGGCGCTCAACACCAAGGCGGTCGAAATCATCGGCAGTGGCGATCTCGGCGACGATGCCGGCCGCTACGGCCTGTCCGGCGCCCGCCATGGCGACGGCCGCGCTTACGGACTGGAAGAGTATCCCACCATCCGCGCACTCAGGCTCGGCGAGGCCGTCGCCGGCGAGGAAGTTTATTACAGCAAAGGCGGCGAGCAGGCGGATGGGCCGTTGCGCCGCGTGCTGCTGGCCAGCACACCGATCCGCAACGATGCCGGCGATATCGTCGCGGCCGTTACCACCGTCGCCGATCTCGACGAGCGCGACCAGGCCGAGGCCGCGCTGCGCGAAAGCGAATCGCGTTTCCGCACCATGGCTGACAGCGCGCCGGTGATGATGTGGGTGACGGACCCGAACGGCCAGTGCACCTATCTCAACGCGCGCTGGTACGAATATACCGGGCAGCGGCCCGGTGCCGGCGAGGGGCTCGGCTGGCTGGACGCGGTTCACCCGGACGACCGCGCGATCGCCGAACAGGCATTCTTGTCGGCCAATGCCGAGCGACGCGATTACCGGGTCGACTTTCGCCTGCGCCGCGCCGATGGCGTTTACCGCTGGACGATCGACGCCGCCGCCGCCCGGATCACCGAGACGGGCGAGTTCATCGGCTATGTCGGCTCGGTCATCGATATCGACGAGCGCCGCGAGGCCGAAGCGCGCCTCAAGCTGAGCGAGGAACAGCTGCGGCTTGCGACCGATGCCGCGGAAATCGGGTTGTGGGACGTCGATCTGGGCACGCAGGTGATGTTCTGGCCGCCGCGGGTGAAGGCGATGTTCGGCATTTCGCCGGACGTGCCGGTCTCGCTTGCCGATTTCTACGGCGGCGTCCACCCGGACGATTACGAACGCACCGCCGAAGCGTTCGCGGCGGCGTGCGATCCGGTCCGGCGCACGGTTTACGACGTCGAATATCGCACGATCGGCAAGGAAGACGGGCTGGTCCGCTGGGTGGCGGCCAAGGGCCGCGGCCTGTTCACGGCCGAGGGAGTCTGTTTTCGCGTGATTGGCACCGCCATAGACATCACCGCGCGCAAGAAGGACGAAGTGCGGCTGCGCGAGCTCAACGAACAGCTCGAACACGAAGTCGCCGAGCAGACTGCCGAGCGCAATCGCGTGTGGGAAATGAGCCGCGACCTGCTTGCCGTGATGGGGTTCGACGGACATCTGAAAGCGATCAATCCCGCCTGGGAGACGACCTTCGGCCGTGATACCAGGACCTTGCTGTCCCTATCCTTCCGCGAGCAGGTCCATCCGGACGATCACCCCGCCGTCGAGGCGATGATGGAGCAGCTGCTGCGCGGCGAGATGGTCGAACGGTTCGAGGACCGGATCCGCCACGCGGACGGCTCGTGGCGCTGGATTTCGTGGACGTTGGTGCCGGAAGGCGAAGTCTTCTACGCCGTCGGGCGCGACGTCACGCCCGAAAAGGAAGCAGCGGCGGAGTTGGAGCGGGCCCAGGAAGCGCTGCGGCAAAGCCAGAAGATGGAAGCGATGGGGCAGCTGACGGGCGGCGTCGCGCATGATTTCAACAACCTGCTAACGCCGATCGTCGGCAGCCTCGACATGTTGCAGCGGCGCGGCGTGGGCGGCGAGCGCGAGCAGCGGCTGATCGCGGGCGCGGCGCAATCCGCCGACCGGGCCAAGATGCTGGTCCAGCGGCTGCTCGCCTTTGCCCGGCGCCAGCCCCTCCAGCCGGTGCCGGTCGACGTCGGCAAGCTGGTCCAAGGCATGGCCGAGCTGCTCGGCAGCACCACCGGGCCGCAGATCAAGCTGGTCGTTGAGTGCCAGGACCACCTGCCGCCGGCCAAGGCCGATCCCAATCAGCTGGAAATGGCGCTCCTCAACCTTGGCGTGAACGCGCGCGACGCGATGCCGGACGGCGGCACCGTCCGGATCAGTGCCACCGCCGAGCAGGTGGACGCCGAGCATCCCGCGCGGCTTCGGGCGGGGCGCTATATCCGCCTTTCCGTGGCGGACACCGGCGTCGGCATGGACGAGGAAGTGCTGGCGCGCGCGATCGAGCCGTTCTTTTCGACCAAAGGCATCGGCAAGGGCACCGGGCTTGGCCTGTCGATGGTCCACGGCCTCGCCTCCCAGCTGGGCGGCGCGCTCACCATTCAGAGCAAACCCGGCCTCGGCACCAATATCGAGCTGTGGCTGCCGTCGACCGCCGCGCCGGCCGAACTGGCGGACCCGGACGCCCGGGCGGTGTTGGCGATGCCCCGGCGCGGCATCGCCCTGCTCGTCGACGACGAAGAGCTCGTCAGGATGAGCACCGCCGACATGCTCGGCGATCTGGGCTATGAGGTGACGGAAGCCAATTGCGCCGAGGACGCGCTGCGGTTGTTGAGCGCGGGCCTGTCGCCGGACCTGCTGGTGACCGATCACATGATGCCGGGAATGAACGGGACCGATCTGGCGAGGCAGGTGCGCTCGGAGCGTCCCGGCATGCAGGTCCTGATCGTGTCCGGCTATGCCGAAACCGGCGGCATCGCGCCGGATCTGCCCCGCCTTACCAAGCCGTTTCGCAACGCGGACCTCGCCGCCAGCCTGGCGGCGCTTCAGCCGGCTAGCTGAGGGTCTGGCGAGCTTTCCGGGAACGATGCCGCCGCTGGGGCTTTCGCGCCCCTGACGACAGGCCCGAAGGACAATCCATGCTTTATCGCCAGCTCGGCTCCAGCGACCTCAAGGTTTCCGAGATTTCGCTCGGCTCCTGGCTTACCTACGGCGTCGGCGTCGAGCGGGATCGCGCGGCGGCTTGCGTCGACAAGGCGTTCGACCTCGGCATCAACTTCATCGACACGGCCAATGTCTATGGCCGCGGCGCCGCCGAAACGTTTCTGGGCGAGGTGCTCGAGAAACGCGCCCGCGACTCCTACGTGCTCGCCACCAAATTGTTTTTTCCGATGAGCGAGTCGGATCGCGGCCTGTCGCGCCAGCAGGTCGAAAAGCAGCTCGATGCCTCGCTGCGCCGGCTGCGCACGGACGTCATCGATCTGTACCAGTGTCACCGCTATGACGAGGGCACGCCCCTCGAAGAGACGATGGAGGCGCTGACCCGCGCCGTGCGCTCGGGCAAGGTGCGCTATCTCGGCTTCTCCGAATGGCCGGCGGATCGCATCCGGGCGGCGATCGACATGGCGGGGGTGGAGAAGTTCGTGTCCAGCCAGCCGCAATATTCCCTGCTCTGGCGCGAGCCCGAGCGCGAGGTGATTCCGCTCTGCGCCGCCAACGGCATCGGCCAGATCGTTTGGTCGCCACTCGCGCAGGGCGTGCTGACCGGCAAATACAAGCCGGGCGCGCAGCCGCCCGGCGGGAGCCGCGCGACCAGCGACGAAATGGGCGGCTGGATGGAGCGGTTGTTGCGAGACGATGTGCTGGAATCGGTTCAGCAATTGCTGCCGATCGCGCGGGAAGCCGGCCTCAGCCTGGCCCAGTTCGCGCTCGCCTGGATCCTGCGCGAGCCCAATATCGCCTCCGCTATCGTCGGCGCCTCCCGCCCCGATCAGTTGGAGGAGAATGCAGCCGCCAGCGGTGCGAAGATCGATCCCGCCCTGTTCGCCCGGGCCGAGGAGATCGTGACCCGGAGCCCGTCGGGTTAGCCGCTCAGCTCCGGCACGAACGGCTCCGACCGAACTCTCGGCTCGCTCGGAACTGACGGTTCGACAGCGACCCGCGGCTCACGCGACAGAGCGGCTTCGACGACCGGAGCGGGCTCAGCGTGAGCAGGCGACGTTGGATGCGGAGCCTCGACTCGCGCGGGCTTCGATCCGCCCAGCCAGCCTGCCATGCTCTTCAATAAACCCGCCATCGCGCGCTCCTTCCGCACCAACCAACGCGCGAGTGCGCCGCTCGGCTCCTAATGCGCCGCCGGAGCGCCGCCGGGCTTGGCCTGGCGGGTGAAGAAGATCAGCGGCAGCATTATCGCAAAGGCGAGTGCCAGCGTCACATAGATGTTGTTGAACGCCATCACCGTCGCCTCGCGCTCCACCATCGCCGCGAGCCGGGCAAGCGCGCCCGCCTGCGGATCGGCGATCCCCTGCACCGCCAACGTCGCGGCGGTCCCGTCGAGCCAGCCCGCGACGTCGGCATGGCCGCTCGACATCGCGCTCGCCAATTCGGTGCGGTGAAGATCGGTGCCGCTGCTCATCATGCTGTTGATCACCGCGAGCCCGATCGCGCCGCCAAGGTTGCGGGTCAGGTTGAACAGGCCGGATCCGTTCTGAACCCGGTCCGGCCGCAGCGTGCCGAGCGCGAGGCCGGTCATCGGGATCATGCACATCATGATGCCGACCCCGCGCAAAGCCTGCGGCAGCGCCAGTTCCCAAAAGCCGCTTTCGGCCGTCAGCCGGGCATTGTCCCACATGCCGAGGCTGGTGAGCACCAGCCCGAACAGCAGCAGCACCCGCAGGTCGAGCCTGGTCTGGAGCTTGCCGATGATCGGCGCGGCGACGAACATGGTCGCGCCGGTCACCACCATCACATGGCCGATCTGGGTCGAGCTGAAGCCGCGCACGCCGCCCAGGAAGAGCGGCGTCAGATACACCGATCCGTAAAGGCCGATGCCGACGATCACCGACACGAGGCTGCCGACCACGAAGTTGCGGTTGGCGAACACCCGCAGATCGACGATCGGGCTCGCCGACGTGAATGCGCGCCAGAAGAACAGGGCACCGCCGCCCAGCATGGTCAAACTCGCGACGAGCACGCTCTGGTCGGCCAGCCAATCATGGCCGGGTCCCTCCTCCAGCACGAATTCCAGGCTGCCGAGCATCAGCGCCATGCCGATGAGGCCGAGCACGTCCAGCCGCTTGAGCAGGGACAGGTCGCGCTCGCGCAACGGGCTGAACCGCCACACCATAGCCGCGCAGGCGAGACCGGGAACGAGGTTGATCAGGAACAGCCAGTGCCAGCCGAGCGTGTCGGTCAGCACACCGCCCAGCGTCGGGCCGATCGACGGCGCCAGCGTCGATACCATTCCGATCAACACCATGGCGGGACCACGCTTTTCGGGCGGGAACAGGATGAACAAGGACGCCATGGTCGTCGGGATCATGCCGCCGCCGAAGAAACCCTGCAGGACACGGAAGAAGATCAGCGAGTCGATGTTCCAGGCAAGCGCGCACAGGAAGCTCATCGCCGTGAAGCCGAGCGCCGAGATGGTGAACAAGGTGCGCATGCTCAGCGCCCGCCCGAGCAGCCCGGACAGTGGGATCGCGATCACTTCGGCGATCAGATAGGCGGTCTGCACCCAGGCGATCTCGTCCGCGGATGCGGACACGCCGGCACCGATCTCGCGCAATGACGATGCGACGATCTGGATGTCCAAGATCGCCATGAAATTGCCGACGATCATGGCGATGAACCCCGCCCAGATCGCGCGGTTGGAGATGCCTTCCAATCCGGCCACGGATCAGCTCCCGGTATTCACCGTCGCCTCAACAGACAGGCCAGGGCGCAGCAGCTGGGCGGCGAAGCCGTCGCGCTCGACGCGGATCTTGACCGGAACGCGCTGGACGATCTTGGTGAAATTGCCCGATGCCGAGTCGGTCGGGATCAACGAGAATTGCGCGCCGGAAGCCGGCGCGAGGCTGTCGATACGGCCATGCACCTTCAGCCCGGGATAGGCATCGACTTCGATCTCGACCGGCTGGCCGACCCGCATCTTCTGAAGCTGCGTTTCCTTGAAGTTGGCTACCACATAGCTCGCCTGAACCGGCACTACGACGAGCAATTGCTGGCCGGACTTGACCAGCTGGCCGGGCCGCACCGCGCGATTGCCGACCACCCCATCGACGGGCGCGCGAACGATCGTGCGCTCGAGGTCCAGCTTGGCGGTGCGAAGCGCGGCTTCCGCCGCCTGCACCTGCGCCTGGCCGGCGAGGATATTGGCCTCGGCGCCTTGCGTACCCGCCGCCAGCGCGCCCGCCTGGCCGCGCTGCGCGGCGACGGCCGCTTCGGCGGCGGCGATCTCGGCGCGCGCGGACTGCGCCTCCGCTCGGGCCTGATCGAGCCGTGCGCGCGTCGTCCAACCGCTCTTCGCGAGCGCCGCGAAGCGCCTTTCGTCGGCCGATGCGCGGGTGGCGGTCGCGCGAGCGGCGACGACCCGAGCCTGCGCTTCCGCGATCGCCCCGCCCTGCGCGCCAACTTGCGCCTGCGCGGTGCCGCGGGCCGCGATCAGCTGCTGCAGGCTCGCCCGCGCGCTGGCCAGCTCGGCTTCCGCCCGCGAGGCCCTGGCCTGATAATCCGCAGGCTCGATCACCATCAGCACGTCGCCGGCCCTGACCTGCTGGTTGTCGCCCACCAGCAGCCTGGACACATAGCCCTCCACCTTGGCCGCGACGGGCGTGATGTCCGCGCGCACATAAGCATTGTCGGTCGTTTCCTGATGCGCCCAGACCTGGGTATATTGATAGCCCAGGCCGCCGGCCACGATCAGCAGCAGGCTGCCAATGCCGCCGATCAGCCGACCGCGCTTGCGCTTGGGTTTGTCAGGCGCGACGGCGACCGGGGCCGCCGGCGCGGAGGGCTCCGCGGTGCGCGCCCGGGCTTCGACCGGCGCTTCGTTGCGCGCGACAAGGGCGAGTTCAGCCATTCCCAATAGTCCCTGTTTTGGTTTGATACCTGTATCGGTGTTCCGTTCGGCCTTCGCTAGGCCACTGAAATGGGATACAGCGTTCCCGTGATGGAACGACCAGCGCGCAATCTGGAAGAGATGGCGGTGTTCGCCAAAGTCGGCGAGCTCGGCTCGATCTCCGGTGCCGCCCGCGCGCTCGGGCTCCCTAAATCGAGCGTCAGCCGTGCCGTCGCCAAGCTCGAACGCACGTTCGAGGCGCGGCTCGTCGAGCGCACGACGCGGCGCCTCAACCTCACCGAGATCGGCCGGGCGCTGCACGCCCATTGCCAGAAGATGGTCGCCGAGGTGCGCAACGCGGAGGCGGAGATCGCCGCCTATCAGGGGCATCCCTCCGGCCTGCTTCGGGTTGCCAGCCCGAACACGATCGGGCGCCAGGTGCTGGGACCGAACATCCCCGAATTCTTGGATCGCTATCCGGACGTCGACATCCAGCTTCAGCTGACCGATCAGCTGCTCAATCCGGTTGCGGACGAACTGGACGTAGTGCTCAGGACCGGCTGGCTGGAAGATAGCGGCGTGGTCGCGCGCAAGATCGCCGACCTGAACGCGGCGCTGGTCGCCAGCCGCGCCTATCTCGACCGGCATGGCATGCCCGAAACGGCCGAAGACCTCGCCAATCATTGCGTGATCGGCCTGCCCTATCTAGGGCTACCCCCGCTGGAATTGATCGGCGGACGCGATCGCGAACGCGTCAAGGTGCCGACCTGGCGGCGGTTCGCGTGCAACGATCCGCTGATCAATCTCGAGCTGGTCGAGCTCGGCCTGGCGATCGCGCCGATCTCGACCGTGTTCGCGGCCGAACGCCTGCGCCGGGGCGATTTCGTCCGCATCCTGCCCGATTACCGGCTGCACGATCCCCCGGCCATCTACGCGCTCTACGCCGGCCGGACCGCGCTTTCGCCGAAAATAGCTGTGTTTCTCGATTTCCTGACCGAACTCGCCGCCCGGATCAGCGCCGATCCCAGCCGGTTGAAGCTCTGACGGGTCAGGAATCCGGCAACACGTACCGGATCCGCGTCGATTTGCCACCGCAACCGATGCTGCCGTCCGGGCGATAGCTGGGATCGAAGCGGAACCGGCCGATGCCGCGCGTCGACGCGCGGCTGAACACGAACGGCGGGTAGGACACCACCGCGCGGGGTTCCGACACGCGGCCGTCCGCCAGCACGTCATGCTCGATCGTGGTGAAGCCTTCGAAGCCCCAGCGCAGCGCCTCGTTCGGAAAATCGTTGGAGCTCATGTTGCCGGACGCCTTGGCTGGACCGGGATCGACTAGCGCGCATTGCTGGCCAGACAGGCCAGTCGCGGTAAATGCGGAGCGGGCACTCGCGGCGTCGCCGGCCGCCAGCTCGACCGACGACAGGCGCAGCAACGCACCGACCCGCAGCGGATCGTTCGGCGCGAGCCCCGGCGTCGCGACCACTTGCTGCAAGAGCTGCCGGGAGCGGGTGCGATCCTTCAGGTCTGCGATCTGCCCTTCCGTGACGAGCCGCAGCGCCGCAGCCGCGCGGGGAGATTTCGCGAAGACGGGATCGGCGAACAGCGGCTGAAGATCGAGCGTGCGGCGGGTCTCGCGGGCGGCATGCGCGGCGAGCGTCAGCCACAACTTGATCAAGGCTTCCAGCTCCGGCGGCGCGCCTGCCTGAACCGCGATCGGCAACGCCCGCCTAAGATAAGCGGCGCGGTCCGCATAGCCGGTCAGCGGATGATGGGCGAGTGCGATCAGGATCGGGAGGCTTCTCAGGCTCGCAGCCCCTTCCACCGCCTCGCGGCGGGAGAGCTCCGCCTTCAAAGGCTCGAACGTCCGGGCCGAGGGCTGGTCGGAGACGGAAAAGTCCGTCACGCCCTTTGTCTCGAACCAGGGCAGCGCGTCCGCTTCGAGCAATTCCAGCGGATCCGGGCGATCGACGGCACTCGAGCAGCGCAATTCCACCCGCGTCAGCGCCCGCAGCAGGGGCGGTATCGCGGCCACTTCCGACGGCTGCCACGACCAGCCCCGGACCGCGCGGGCGAACGCGATCGCGCTTTCACCCTGCCGCGACGCATAGATCGGCGACACGGCGCCGACCTCGCCATTGTCGCGGATCGAGAATTGGACGACGGCCACGTCATGCGGTTGCAGGCCGTCCTCGCCGCAGGGTGGCGGCTTCATGTCGGCACCGGGTCCGAAGCCCTGCTTGATCCGCCCGGCGCCGGTGTAAGCGAGATATTCGCGCGCGCCCTCTTCGTCGCCGAGCAGCAGCAGCGCCAACGACATGTCGGACCGCGCTCCGAGATCGGCGGCATCGACCCTGGTGGTCAGCCCACCCAGCATACCGACGGCCTTGCGCAATTCATCGCGCGCCTCCCCATGCCGGCCCAGGTTCAGCAGCACGCGGCCGCGCAAGCTGCGCATCTGGGCGAGCAAGGCCTTCTCGCCAGGCGCTTGCGCCGTCACCAGCGCGATCGCGCGATCGGCGGCGGCGAGCGCCTCCGGGCCGTTCAAAAACATCCCGGTCTGGACGAGGCCTCGCATCGCCATGCCACGCTCGGCGGGTGTGGCGGCGATCGCTTCGGCACCTTGATACCTGATCAGCGCCTGCCCGTAGTCGAGATTGCGCTCGGCAATGCGGCCGAGCAGGATCTGGCTCAGGAAGCGGTCCTCGCGCAGCGACGGATCGGACGCAGGCAGAGCGGCCAGGCCTTGCTCCGTCGCGATCCTCGCTTCTTCCTCGCGGCCGAGTTGAAGCAGTGCCTCGCCTTTCCTCGTGCGGACCACGCCCAGGCTTTTCGCCGACTTCGAGCCGGCCAGCCGCTTCTCGACCGCTTCGAACCCGGCCAGCGCTTCCGCCGGCCGGCCCCCGACCAGGGCGGCCGAGGCTTGCTCGAACTGTTTCTGCGGGCTCGATGTCTCCGAGCCCGGGGCCTGCGCGGTGCCCGCGCTCGCCAGTGATGACGCGGCAACCACCGCCGCCAGACCATGCCTCATCGCCAACTCCCTGTTTGGAAGAGAGGTTTAGCGACTCCGCGCGACCGGCGCCACCGCCGCGCGCTAACTCCCCGCGGTCAAAGGCGGGGTTTGCTGATGCTGGACGACTTTCCAGACTTCATGCTCCAGCCGGCGATAAACGGACGAGCAATAGGCCCGATAGGGTGCCGCGCCGTCCTTCTCGGCATCGATGCGATAGGCGACCACGATCAGCCCTTCCTGCGGACGCGACACCTTCTGCTCGGCTAACGTTACCTTGGACCAGCGCGGCGTGTTCTTCACAGCATCGATCGCCGCCTGCCCGCTCAGCACGTGCGGATGCGTCGGCACGACCAGCAGATAATTCTCGCCATCGATCGAGTCCTGATAGTGTTCGGGGGTCGCCGTCCACAGGCTTTCCTCGAAAGCCCACACGCGCTGATCGTCCATTGCCGCTCCTTCTTGCTGTAAAGCGAAAAGCCGGCGCGGGCGGGACGGTTCCCTAGCCCAGCGCCTTTCGAAGCAGCTCGTTGACCACTCCCGGATTGGCCTTGCCGGCCATCGCCTTCATCGTCTGGCCGACGAAGAAGCCGAACAGCTTGTCCTTGCCGCCGCGATAATCGGCAACCTTGTCGGCATTCGCGGCCATGACTTTGGCAATCTCGGCCTCGATCGCGCCGGTGTCGCTGGTCTGCTTGAGCCCGCGCTCCTCGACGATCGCCGACGGGTCCTGCCCGGTTTCGAGCATGATCTCGAACACCTGCTTCGAAAGCGTTCCCGAAAGTGTGCCGTCCGCGACGAGACGGAGCAGCTCCGCGCCCTGCTCCGGGCTGACCGGGCTGTCGGCGATCGTCCGCCCGAGGCGGTTCAATGCGCCGAACAAGTCGGAGATAACCCAATTCGCGGCGCGACGCGCTCCCTCCTGTGCTCCTGCCGCCTGTACTCCCGCGGGAGCAGGAGCCCCTGCGCCACCGCCGGGCTGGGCTCCTGCTTTCGCAGGAGCACTGGAAACGTCGAGCGCGGCAAGCAGTCGCTCAAACCAGCGCGCCGTCTCCACTTCGGCGGTGAGAACGGCGGCGTTGTAGGCTGAGAGGCCGAGTTCGCCTTCGTAACGACGACGCTTGGCGTCCGGCAGTTCGGGCAGGCTTTCGCGGCAATCGGCCAGGAACGCCCCGTCCAGTTCGAGCGGCAGCAGGTCCGGGTCGGGGAAATAGCGATAATCGTGCGCATCTTCCTTAGAGCGGAGCGAGCGCGTTTCGGCCTTGTCCGGATCCCACAGCCGAGTTTCCTGGACGATTTCGCCGCCGCTCTCCAGCACGTCGATCTGCCGGTTCGCCTCATGCTCGATCACCGCCATGATGAAGCGGACGGAATTGACGTTCTTGGTCTCGGTGCGCGTGCCGAATTCGTTACCGGGCTTGCGCACGGAGACGTTGACGTCCGCGCGCATCGAGCCCTGTTCCATATTGCCGTCGCACGATCCGACATAACGCAGGATCGATCGCAGCTTGCGCACATACGCGCCGGCTTCCTCAGGAGAGCGCATGTCCGGCTTGGACACGATCTCCATCAGCGCCACGCCCGAGCGGTTCAAGTCGACATAGGAGTAATTGGGATGCTGATCGTGCATCAGCTTGCCCGCATCCTGCTCGATGTGGATGCGCTCGATCCCGATCGTCTTGGCCGAGCCCTCGTCCTTGTCGTCGAGCAGGATCTCGATCTGCCCCTCGCCGACGATCGGGTGGTAAAGCTGACTGATCTGATAACCCTGCGGCAGATCGGCGTAGAAATAATTCTTCCGGTCGAAACGCGACCAGGGGTTGATCCGCGCCTCGATCGCCATGCCGGTCCGCACCGCCTGGCGAACGCACTCGCGGTTCGGCACCGGCAGCATGCCCGGCATCGCCGCGTCGACGAGACTCACCTGCGTGTTCGGCTCAGCACCGAATTCGGTGGAGGCGCCTGAAAAGAGCTTGGCTTGGGATGTAACCTGGGCGTGCACTTCGAGGCCGATCACGACCTCCCACGCGCCGGTGGCGCCCTGAATGCGATAAGGTGTGTTTGCGTCAGCCATGACCAGCGCATGCCGCCAAGCTTCACGATTATCAATCGAGCGATTGTTCGGTTCAAGCCGATGAGATATCATCTGTGATATGAAGCTCGTCGCCGATACCGAGGTCGTCGTGGCTGCGGTTCGGAGTGGAAACGGCGCATCCGCGGAACTGCTCCGTCTCGCTGATGTCGGTCGTTGTTCGTTACTGGTGAGTGTGGCGCTCGTACTCGAGTATGAATCGGTTCTGATGCGGCCTGAACATCTGGCTGCGGCCGGATTGGATCGTGGGCAGATGTCGAATCTGTTGAATGGCATCGTGCAGCTCTGTGAGCCGACGGCCATACACTTCCGCTATCGGCCGGTAACGAAAGATCCGGCGGATGAACTTGTGCTTGAGGCGGCGGTGAACGGAGCTGCCACAGCCATTGTTACGTTCAACCGCAAGGACTTCGGGACCGGCCCCTCTAAGTTCGGGATCGGTTGCTGGTTACCCCGCGAAGCTCTGGAGAGATTGAGATGAACAAGCCCGCATCTTTCCCGCTGCGTCTGCCGCAATCGATCAAGAGCGGAGCGCAGCGGCTCGCCGCTCGTGATGGCATCAGCCTCAATCAATTTATCGCGACCGCCGTCGCGGAAAAGCTGTCGACCTTGGAGACGGTGGACTTTTTCGAGGAGCGCGCTCGCCGCGCCGACATGACCGCGTTCTGGCGGACCATTAATCGGCCGGGAAGCGAACCGCCGCGGGAGGGAGACGAGTTGCCCGACGGCTATATCTCGATCAGAAAGCGCCCCGACCGGGACGAGCAAAGCGACGCCTGACTACCACCAAGCCTCCGGTCGCGCGGTAAAGCCGACGCGTTGTTCAAGTGCCAGGCCGGCATTGAGTACGCCCTGTTCATCCAGCGCGCGCCCGACGATCTGGAGGCCGAGCGGCAGACCCTGGTCGTTGAGGCCCGCCGGAACGGACATTGCGGGCAGCCCGGCGAGGCTGGCGGGGACGGCGAACACGTCGTTCAGATACATCGCGATCGGATCGTCCGATTTCTCGCCGAGCGCGAAGGCGGCGGACGGCGCGGTCGGCGTGAGCAGCAGGTCGCATTCGCTCCACACCCGTTCGAAATCGCGGGCGATCAGCGCGCGGACCTTCTGCGCCTGGTTGAAATAGGCGTCGTAAAAGCCTGCGGAGAGGACGTACGTGCCGATCATGATGCGGCGCTTCACTTCCGCCCCGAAGCCGGCCGCCCGAGTGGTGGCGTACATGTCGGCCAATCCCCCACCGCCCAGCTCTTTGGCCGGGAGTTCGCGCAAGCCATATTTCACGCCGTCATAGCGGGCGAGGTTCGACGAGGCCTCGGCCGGCGCGATGATGTAATAGGTCGGCAGCGCGTATTTGGTGTGCGGCAGCGAGACCTCGACGATCTCGGCCCCGGCATCGCGCAGCCACGCGATGCCCTGCTCCCATACCGTGTCGATCTCCGCGGGGACGCCCTCGATGCGATATTCTTTCGGGATGCCGATCCGCTTGCCACGAATGTCGGCGGACAGGTTCGCCTCCCACTGCGGCACCGGTAGGTCGAGCGACGTCGAATCCTTGGGATCGAAGCCCGCCATTGCCTCCAGCAGGATCGCGCAATCGCGCACGTCCCGCGCCATCGGCCCGGCCTGGTCGAGCGAGGAGGCAAAGGCGACGATCCCCCAGCGCGAGCAGCGGCCATAGGTCGGCTTGATGCCGCTGATGCCGGTGAACGCAGCCGGCTGGCGGATCGAACCGCCAGTGTCGGTGCCGGTCACGCCCGGCGCGATCCGAGCCGCCACCGCCGCCGCCGAGCCGCCGGACGAGCCGCCCGGCGTCAGCGCCGCATTGCCGCCATCGGCGCGCCGCCACGGCGAGATCACGTTGCCGTAGAAGCTCGTCTCGTTGGACGAACCCATCGCGAATTCGTCCATGTTGAGCTTGCCGAGCATGCCCGCGCCCGCCGCGAACAGCTTGCCGCTGACCGTGCTCTCATATTCCGGCTCGAACCCGCCCAGGATGTGCGAGCCAGCGGTGGTCTGATAGCCTTGCGTCGCGAACAGGTCCTTGATGCCGAGCGGCACGCCGGACAGCGGCTTCAAATCACCCGTCGTCCGCGCCTGGTCCGCCGCATCGGCGGCGGCCAGCGCATGCTCCGGCGTTTCGATTACGAAGGCGTTGAGGCCCTTCGCCCCCGCGACGGCATCGTTGAACGCGCCCGCCACCTCGCGCGCGGAGAAATTCCCGTCGCGGAAGCCATCGCGGATCGCCGCGACGCCAAGGTTTGTAAGCTTGCTCATAACATAGGACCGGTTCGGGCTGAGCCTGTCGAAGCCCACCCCTTCTTATCAACACTGTGAAGAAAAGGAGCGGCCTTCGACGAGCTCAGGCCGAACGGCGTAACGGGTGGCATCACTCGATCACCTTCGGCACCGCGAAGAAGCCATGTTCCGCGACCGGCGCATTGGCCAGCACCGCGTCGCGCACGCCGCCGTCCGTCACCTTGTCCTCGCGCAGCCGGAGGCTGTTCGGGATCACCGCCGTCATCGGCTCGACCCCGCTCACGTCCACCTCCTGCAATTGCTCGATCCAGCCGAGAATATTGTTGAGCTCAGGCACAAGCGCCTCGACCTCGCCATCGCTGACGGCGATGCGGGCGAGCTTGGCGATGTGACGCACGGTGGCGGTATCGACGGACATGAAAGCCTTTGGGAAAGCCGGACCGTGAACGATCCGGAGGGCGCGCTAGCACCCGCCCCGCACGGCTTCAAGAAAAGCTATTCGAACGGCATGCCTATGGGCTTGCCGCCGACATGGACCTGGCGGCGCTGGATTGGCCGGATCTCGATCTGGCCGGCCCCGACCGCCGCGCGCTGGCCGGCGATCAGGGCCGGATCGCCGGTCATGACCTCACCCGAAACGGCGTGCGCGCGCTGCCAGAGCTGCCGGCCGTCAAGCGCAAATCGGATCGCGGAAACTTGACAGCTTTCGCAGCCGAAGCCGACCGCAACGGCAGCCCGTTGTCCCGGCGACCAAAACAGGGTGCATTGCCCGACGAAGCAGGCCTGCTCGCGCGCGATCGCTTCAACAAGCGCTCTTGGGACCGGCGACCCGGAAGGCAACACGCGCATGTTCCTGTTCAGGGCCCGGACGCGCTGCCCGACCCGGGTCGTCTCGCGGCTAACGTAACGATCCTTCAACGCAAGCGCCTGTCGCGCGTCGGCGCGCCAACCGACCGGGCCAGACGCGCCGAGCCGCTCCAGCGCGCGGCGGCCGGCCGGGCCGAAGTCGAACCGCAAAGCCGCCCAGTCGAACTCCTCCGGTGGAGTCTTGCCGGACTCCAGCCGCGCAAGCTGATCCCGCGTCGCGATCGCGCCGAAGTTGATCAGCGGCGTCGCGAGAAGAAGCGCCACTGCCGATATGACGAGTGCCAGCCCGACATTGGCCGGACGCGCCCGCTCGGCCCAGCCCAGCCGCCCACGCGCCACTGTCCACAGGTAGGTCGCCGCGATCGCCAGCACGATGCCGACGAAGACCGCCGCCCACAAGCGCTCCGGCGTCAAGCCATGCTGCTCGATCCGCAGCCAGGTCGAGACCGCCGCGACCATCGCCAGCGGCAGCATCACCCCCGCCAGCGCCATCGCGCTGAAGCGCAGCACCTTGCCCTTCGCCTCTTCCTCGGCGCGATTGCCGATCACCGAATTGGCCAGCACCAGCGCGCCGGCGATCGCGAACAGCAGGATCGGCGTGGTCGCGCTGGTCTTGTTCCAGAGCGGCGCCAGGCCGGTGAACGGCAGCGCGGCCACGAACAGCGCCAGTCCCGCCGCCAGCACCGGCGCCAGCACCGACAGTACGGTCGTCACTACCCGCTGCAGCAGGCCGAGCACCTGGTCGCGATCGCGCAACAAACCGATCGCGCCGCCCAGCGCCGCGCCGATGATCGCGGCAACGAACCAGCTTTCCCGCATCGCGTCGCGCAGCAGGCCGATGCCGATCAGGTTGAACAATTCGGCCAGCAGGTGCGCGAGCAGGACGGTGACGCCCACGAACGCCCAGGTCGCGAACCAGAGGACGATATTCGTCCAGGCATGGGCGTGAACGGCGCTGGGCTCGATTACCCGCCTGCCCGCATCGCGCATCGTCTGGAACAAGGGCGCGGCGATCGCCACCACCAGCAAGGCCGAGAAAACCCGCCACTCATCGCCCGCGCTCCGGCCGTCCGGCGTGCCGTTCCAGTAGAAGATCAGCGCGACAACAGTCCCGCAGCCGAGCGCGAACACGCCCGACCACCAGGCCCTCACCCGCTCGAGCGTGAATGCCAGGGTGAAGCCGAACACGCTAACGAACGATGCGAGGCTCAGCCGAAGCGGATCGCTGGTCGCGGTATCGTTCGTACCTTCCAGCAACAGCCGCTGAAACGCCACCGCCAGCGCAGCGCCGAGCAATGCCAGGCCCGCCGCCCGCGCCGGCCAGGCGCCATGCTCCCCTCCCTTGTCCGACACTTGCGCTCTCCCCACTATTCAGCCCGGATTGTCGCCGCGGCGCCCGCGGCTTGCAACCGCCCTGCCCGTGTCATGTGCAGCGGCGATGCAGTTGTGGAGGTCATGCGTGCTGGCGCGGCGTTTTCTGTGGGTGGTGGCCGGGCTGATCGCGCTCGTCCTGGTCGGCGCGATCGCCTATCGTCTGTTCGAGGATCGGCTCTTCAAGCTCGCCCTGGTGCCGGACGTGAAGTTCGAGGAAAGCGCCCCGGCCGCCACCGGCCCCACGTACGCCGATGCCGCCATGTGGATCGCCCGGCCCGACATCGCCAACAACCCCGCGTCCTGGCTCCCGGCCGGCTATCAGCCGCAACCCGTGCCGGCGCGGCGCGCATCCGTGTTCTTCATCCATCCCACCTCGTTCTTGGAGAAATCGCGCTGGAACGCCCCGGTCGACGATGCGGATTCGCAGCAGCGGGCGCGCCTGTTCGTGCGTCACCAGGCCAGCGCCTTCAATGGCGTCGGGGAAATCTGGGCGCCCAAATACCGCCAGGCCACGTTTGGCGCGTTTCTGACTTCGCAGGACGATGCACAAAAGGCGCTCGACTTCGCTTATCGCGACGTGCTGGCCGCATTCGATGCGTTTCTCGCCCAGGCACCGTCGCGAGGACCGATCATTCTCGCCGCGCACAGCCAGGGCAGCCTCCACCTCACCCGGCTGTTGCGGGAGCGTGTCGCCGGCACCCCGCTCGCCCGCCGCATCGTCGCCGCCTACGTGATCGGCTGGCCCATTTCGACCACCGCCGATCTGCCCGGCCTGGGCTTGCCTGGTTGCGAGGCGGCGGGTCAGGCCGGCTGCATCCTGTCCTGGCAGAGCTTCGGCGAGCCCGCCGACCCCAAGATGATCACCGAAGTCTATGACGCGTCCGTCGCCCCGGGCGGCTTGAAGCGCGCCGGATCGCCGATGTTGTGCGTCAATCCGCTGACCGGCGCGGCGGGAGGGGAAGCGCCCGCATCGGCCAATCTGGGCACGCTCATCCCCGATGCCGCGCTGATGCAAGCGCAGGTTCGCGTCGGCATCGTGCCCGCCCGGTGCGATGTCAGCGGCTTCCTGCTGATCGGCGACGAGGTGAAGGATCTGCCGCCCTACGTGCTTCCCGGCGAGAATTACCACGTCTTCGACTATGCCCTGTTCTGGGCCAACATCCGCGCCGACGCTGCCGCCCGGCTGGCGAGCTTTCAGGCCTCCCCATAATTCGATCGCTCGAAACACCGTTCGGATCTCATGCGTCTGCGTGGGCCTGGCCGGCCGCCATTGCCTTTCGCCACCTCAGACTCGATCTTCCATCCATGTCCCGCGTCCGCGTCATTCTGCTCAACGCCGCGCTCGGCCCGCTCGATTATCGCGTGCCGCATGGGATGACGGCGCAGCCGGGGTCGATCGTTCTCGCACCACTCGGGCCGCGCCAGCTTGCCGGCGTGGTGTGGGAGCCGGACCGCGCGCAAACGGAAGAGGTCGGCGACAATCGCCTTCGGCCCCTGCTCCAGGCCTATGATCTGCCCCCGGTCGCCGAACCGCTGCGGCGGTTGATCGAGTGGACGGCGGAATATTATCTGGCCCCGCTCGCCGCCGTGCTGCGGATGACGCTCGCCTCCGCAAGCGCGCTGGACGGCGCCCGCACGGTGACCGAATATCGCGCCACCGGCCACGTTCCCGACCGACTCACGCCACAGCGCGCGCAGGCGCTGGAGCGGATCGAAAACCGCCAGGGCCTGGTCCGCGAACTCGCGCTCGCCGCCGATGTCTCCGACGGCGTGATCCGCGGCCTGGTCAAGGCCGGAGCGATCGAACCGGTCGAGATCTCGATCGACGATCCGTTCCCGCGCCCCGATCCGGAACATGCGCCGCCGGCGCTGGAAGACGCCCAAGCCGCCGCCGCGCGCGATCTGGTCGCAGCAGTTGAAGCCGCGGAGTTCGCGCCATTCCTGCTCGACGGCGTCACCGGTTCGGGCAAGACCGAAGTCTATTTCGAGGCGATCGCGCAAAGCATTCGCAGCAATCGCCAGACCCTGGTCCTGCTCCCCGAGATTGCGCTGACTGAGCCGTTCCTGAAGCGCTTCGCCGCCCGCTTCGGCTGCGAGCCGGTGGCCTGGCATTCGGGCCTTCGTCAATCGCAGCGCCGCCGCGCCTGGCGCGCGGTCGCCAGCGGCGATGCGCGGGTGGTGGTCGGCGCGCGCTCCGCTCTATTCCTGCCTTATCCCAATCTCGGCCTGATCGTCGTCGATGAAGCGCATGAAGTCAGCTTCAAGCAGGAAGACGGCGTCCAATATCACGCCCGCGACGTCGCCGTGATGCGCGCCAAGCTGGAGCAGGTGCCGATCATTCTCGCCTCCGCCACGCCCGCGCTCGAAACCCGCCACATGGCCGAAATCGGCATCTACCGCGAGCT
Source organism: Allosphingosinicella sp. (assembly GCA_036387855.1). Taxonomy (GTDB): domain Bacteria; phylum Pseudomonadota; class Alphaproteobacteria; order Sphingomonadales; family Sphingomonadaceae; genus Allosphingosinicella. Next base: position 58,435 of record DASVSZ010000034.1, read on the forward strand.
CAAGCTGCCCGACCGCTATGGCGCGGCGGAGCTGCCCGACATCCGCGCCGTCGATCTCATCCAGGACCCACCCCCGCGCGGCCGCTGGCTCGCGCCGAGCCTGGTCCGCGAGCTCGAGGCCAATCTCCAGGCCGGCGAGCAGAGCCTGCTCTTCCTCAATCGCCGGGGCTACGCTCCCCTCACCTTGTGCCGTGCCTGCGGCCATCGTTTCCAATGCCCGAACTGCACCGCCTGGATGGTCGAACACCGGCTCGTCCATCGCCTCGCCTGCCACCATTGCGGCCACATGATGCCGCCGCCGCGCGCCTGTCCGGAATGCGAGGAGGTGGACAGCCTCGTCCCCGTCGGCCCCGGCGTCGAGCGCATTGCCGACGAGGTCACCGCCCTGTTCCCGGAAGCGCGCACCGCGGTCGTCACCTCAGACACGATCTGGTCGCCGGCCAAGGCGGCCGAGTTCGTCGCCCGCATGGAAGCGCAGGCGATCGACATCGTGGTCGGCACCCAGCTGGTCACCAAAGGCTATCACTTTCCCAACCTCACCCTGGTCGGTGTGGTCGATGCCGATCTCGGCCTGCAGGGCGGCGATCTGCGCGCGGCCGAGCGCAGCTTCCAGCAGATCAGCCAGGTCTCGGGCCGGGCCGGACGCGGCGAGAAGCCCGGCCGCGTCCTCGTCCAGACCCACGAGCCGAACGCGCCGGTGATCAGCGCGTTGCTGAGCGGCGACTCGGAAGGCTTCTACGCCGCCGAAACCGAAGCCCGCCGTGAAGCCGCGATGCCGCCGTTCGGCCGCCTCGCCGGCATCATCGTCTCGTCCGAAGATCTGAGTGAAGCGACCGAAGCCGCCCGCCTGATCGGCCGCACCGCGCCGCAAGTGGAGAATATGGCGGTCTTCGGCCCCGCTCCCGCGCCGCTCGCCATGCTGCGCGGCCGCCACCGCCAGCGCCTGCTCGTTCACGCCGCCCGCGCGCTTCCGGTCCAGGATGTAATCCGCGATTGGCTGGGTGCGCTTGACCATCCGCGCGGTGTTCGTGTGGCGGTTGACGTGGATCCGTATAGCTTCCTCTGATGGCCCTATTCTGTTTTGCGAACAGTCCCTTGGTGGACCCGGTTCAGCTTGACTCGCGCGGCGCGGCTTCGGAAGCTCCGAAACAACATCGATCGGGGGGTGGCATGCGATTGCTGATTGCTTTGGCGCTGGGCCTGCTGCTCCCCGCCTCGGCGGAGTTCGACACGCGCGACTATGCCGCCGCCATCGCCGCCGCCGCCGACCGCGCGATCGCGGCCGATCCGAACGATTTCCACGCCGGCGCGATGGGCAAGCTCGCGGCGGCGTTGGTTACCATGCTCAAAGGCGCGAGTGCCAAGGCCGCTCTCCAGGCCTGGGACTCGGTCCCGGAGGCGCAGGCTGCCGCGGCCGAATAAGCGGGCTTGGCGTGCTCAGGTTCGGCCGCGGCTGGGCTTAACGGTCGGCAAGCTCCTGCAGCTTGCTTTTATCTCCGGTTAGCAAGCGGGTCAGATGCGGCACGCAGTCCGCCGGAACGGCTTCCGAAAACAGGAAGCCCTGCGCCAGCGGACAGCCGCGATCGACGAGCAGCTGCTTCTGCCGCTCGGTTTCGATTCCTTCCGCCACCACGTCGATCGACAGGTTGCGGGCAAGGTCGATCAGCGCGGTGACGATCGCGGCGGCTTCGCTGCATCCGTCCATGTTCTGCACGAACGATCGGTCGATCTTCAGCGCGTCGACCGGGAAATCCTTGAGGTGCGACAGCGAGGAATAGCCCGTCCCGAAGTCGTCGAGCGATAGCCGCACCCCTGCCTTGCTCAGCTTGTGAAGCGCCCGCGCGACATGCTCGGCGGCATTGCCGAGGAAGACATGTTCGGTCACCTCGATCTCGATCCGATGCGCGCTGATCCGGGCTTCTTCAAGCTGGGCCAGCAGCCGTTCGGCATAATCGTCGCGCAGGAACTCGGCCGGCGACGCGTTGATCGAAACGTGGCCGAACTCGACCCCGGTTCGTTCCCAGCGCCGGATGTCGGCGATCACCTGCTGCTGGATTTCCTGGCCGATCCGGGACGCAAGGTCGTAATCCTTGAACGCTTCGGCGATCGTCCCGGGAAGCTGAATTCCAAGGCGGGGATGCTGCCAGCGAAGCAGCGCTTCGAAACCCCAGATCCGGCCTGAGCGCAGCTCCACCTTGGGCTGGTAGAAGGGCACGATCGTCTGCTCGCGCACAGCGACGCGGGCGAGGCTGAGCTGAGACGAACAGCTTTGCGCATTCTGCCGCATGCCGGCTTCGAAGACGCACACGCCGCCCCGGCATCCGTTCTTGATCTGGGCGAGCGCGGAATCGGCATGGCTGAGCAACTGGTTGGCGTTGCTCGCATCGCGCGGGAACATCGCGGCGCCGATGCTCGCCGACGCGCTGATCACGCGTCCTTCGTAGCGGGTGGTGGCCTTCAGCACCCCGAGGATGTCGGCCGCGACCGCCTGAAGCTCCTCCGCGCTCCCGACGCCTTCCAGCAGGATCGCGAATTCATCGCCGCCCAGTCTCGCGACGAAATGCGAAGCGCCGACATTGTCGCGCAGGCGGTCGGCGACGTCTCGGAGCAGATGATCGCCGGCGCGGTGACCCAGACTGTCGTTGAGATGCTTGAAGTGATCGAGATCGAGCAACAACAGCCCGACCTGTTCGCCGCTGCGCATCGCGCGGATGACCGCACCTTCCACGCGCATCTGGAAGCAGCGCCGGTTGGGCAGATCGGTGAGCATGTCGTGCTCGCTCGCCCAGCGCAATTGCTCCGTCGTGGCGCGCAGCGCGGTTACGTCGCGTGAAATGGCGAGCAACTGCCCGGGCCTGCCGCAGCCATAGGGGATCGGGCTGACGATCACGTCCCACCATTTGGGCGTTCCCTTTGCGGTCGGACAGGCCGCCGAAAACCGCGCCGGATCTCCGCTTCTTGCCCGCTCGACGGCATCCTGAATCGCCGGCCGCTCGTCAGCGGGCCAGAGCGCCGCCCAATCCTTGCCGCGGACAAGCTCGAAATTGTCGATCTCCATCGCGCACAGGCCGGGGCCGTTCATCAGCTCCAGCGTGCCATCGGAATTCAGGACCTTGATGCAGTCCACGCTCGCTTCCAGCACGCTGCGATACATGTTCTCGCTTCGGGCAAGCGCAAGTTCGGCCAGCTTTCTGTCGTGGATGTCGGTAACGGAACCGTACCAGCACAGGATTTCACCATTCCTGGCACGCTTGGGTTGGGCTCGGCTTAGCACCCAGCGATGGCCACCCTCATGATGCGCCAGCCGGTATTCGCTATTGTAATCTTGGCCGCTTCGCTCGCACGAACGCCAGCTTTCTATCACCGCCTGACGATCGTCGGGATGAATGAGCATCGGCCAGCCCGAGCGAACTTCCTGAGCGTTCGCGCACCCGGTGAACAGGCACCATTGCCGGTTGTAATAAGCGATGCCGCTTTCGACCGACTTCGACCAGAGCATCTGTGGCAGCGCGTCTAAAATGGGCAACCAGGGTTCGAACTCCTCGTCGAGTTCGTTCTGCCGCGCACGGGCGGCCGCTTCGCGAGCCAGGCTAAGATCGACAACTCCCAACGCCTGTTCCCCTGGCTGAACTTCGCCATCACAGCTAGGCTCTGGTGGATAACTCGCCGTTAAGCCCGACACCGGAGGAATACGGGGTGACCAGCAGTGGGCGGGCTTGCCGGGCACCGCAGCTGCCGATCCCGCTCAGGTTTTCTCAGCCCAGCCTTCCTGCCTCAGCAAGGCCGCCTTGCGCTCCAGTCCATAAGCGAAGCCACCCGGCGTTCCATCGCCACGCCGCGCCCGGTGACAGGGGATCAGCACCGCGACCGCGTTGGCGCCACACGCGCTGCCCGCGGCCCGCGCCGCGCCCGGCTTGCCTGCCCGCACGGCCAGCGCCGCATAGCTCAGCGATTCGCCCGGCGGGATTCGGTTGAGCTCGCGCCACACCGCCTGCTGGAATGCGGTGCCGCGAACGTCCAAGGGCAGGTCGTGCGGACGCTCCGGCGCGTTCACGGCCGCGACCGCACGGGTCACCAGTTCGGCCAGCGCATCTCCGCCCTGCTCGATCGCGGCCCGCGGAAAGCGCGCCCGCAGTTCCTGCTCGCCCTCGTCGAACGACAGCCGGCAAATGCCTTTCTGCGTCGCTGCGACGAGCATCGTGCCAAGGCTGGTCTGCGCCGTTGCCCAGCGGATCGTCTCGCCGCGCCCGCCGTCCCGCCAAGCCGTCGGCGTCATTCCGAGCCGCGCCCTGGCATCCTGGTAGAACCGCCCCGGCCCCGAATAGCCCGCCTCATAGATCGCATCCGTCACCTTGCCCTCGCTTTCCAGACACCGCGCCATTCCGTCCGCCCGGCGCCCGCGCGCATATTCCGCCGGCGTGACCCCGGTCGCCCGCTTGAACAGCCGGTGGAAATGGTGCGGCGAATAGCCGGCAGCCTCGGCGAGTTGGTCGAGCGAGGGCGGCTCGTCGGCCGACTCCAGCATGCGGTAAGCGCGTTCCAGAGCGGCGGTCTCTCGGCTGATATCGTCCGGCCTGCACCTGAGGCACGCGCGCAAGCCCGTCGCGGCCGCGTCCTCGCCGGACCGGAAGAAGCGCACATTCTCGCGCTTGGGATGCCGCGCCGCGCAGGACGGGCGGCAGTAGATACCGGTTGTCAGCACGCCCGTGACGAACAGCCCGTCCATCCACCGGTCCCGGCGCAGCACCGCCGTCCAGGCTTCCGCCTCGTCAAATGATCGCATCAGCATGGGCCGGGTTTATATCCGGAACCAGGGTTCCGCATCCCGCTGCTTGCTTTCAAAGCCGCTCCATGTCGATTTTCGACCCATCGCGGACATTCATTGGTAGCGTCAGCTTCGGCGACGTCGCCGCTTATTTGCCAACTTGCTGGCCATCCTGAACATTCGAGTGAGGCCTTCAGCTAGCACAGCAGCCAAAGAGACACAGAGGCCAACGAATGGAAGGATGAGCGCTGGGCTGTCTGGGCCGCCGAGTTCCATCCCGAATTCAATTCCAACGAAGAAGATCAGCCCGATGATAAAGAACACGAGCCTCCCGACGGGCCGAATCAACAGGAGCAGCCCCGCAGGCAGGATAATCAGCGGCGCGAGGAATAGCAGAGTCTCAAAAATCGTCGCCATTGCTCGCTCTCCGCATCAAGCCTAGCGTTCACAGCGTCTGCTTTCCACCCGAAGCAGACATCGCTCTCCCTGCCTTGCATCCCCTGCCCTGCCCCGCTATGTGCGCGCCAACCCAGCGGGGGCGCGGACTACGCGCCCCCTCTTCGCATGGGCAAACCCACTTGGAGGCACGAGCGCGCGTGGACGGTTCCGGCGGCATAGCGACAGGTCTGGCAGGGCGCTACGCGACCGCCCTCTTCGAACTCGCCCGCGACAACAAGATGCTGGAAGCGGTCGGCGCGAGCCTCGCCTCGTTGCGCCGCGGCCTGGCCGAATCGCCTGAGCTGCGCGAGCTGACCACCAGCCCGGTCGTCACCCGCGCGCAGGCGACGGGCGCGATCGGGGCGACCGCGCAGGCGATGCGGCTCGATCCGCTCACCGCCAACTTCCTCGGCGTGCTCGCGCAGAACCGGCGGCTGGCGCAGATCGGCCCGGTGATCCGCGCCTTCAACATGCTCGCCGCCAATCATCGCGGCGAGACCACGGCGGAGGTCACCTCCGCCCACCCGCTCGACGACGGCCAGGTCCAGGCGCTGCGCCAGAACCTGCGTTCCCGTCTCGGCCGCGACGTCGCGGTCGATCTCACCGTCGATCCCGCCATCCTGGGCGGGCTCGTCGTCAAGATCGGCAGCCAGATGATCGACGGCTCCATCCGCACCAAATTGAACAATCTCGCAATCGCGATGAAGGGCTAATCATGGACATCCGCGCCGCAGAAATCTCCAAGGTCATTCGCGACCAGATCGCCAGCTTCGGCAACGAAGCGCAGGTCAGCGAAGTCGGCACCGTGCTGTCGGTGGGCGACGGCATCGCTCGCATCCACGGCCTCGACAACGTTCAGGCCGGCGAGATGATCGCCTTTCCGAACGGCATTCAGGGCATGGCCTTGAACCTGGAGGCGGACAATGTCGGCGCGGTGATTTTCGGCAACGACAGCGCGATCAAGGAAGGCGACACGGTCAGCCGCACCGGCACCATCGTCGACGTGCCGGTCGGCCGTGGTCTGCTCGGCCGCGTGGTCGACGGTCTTGGCAATCCGATCGACGGCAAGGGCCCGATCGTTTCGACCGAGCGCCGCCGCGTCGAGGTCAAGGCGCCCGGCATCATCCCGCGCAAGTCGGTTCACGAGCCGGTCCAGACCGGCCTCAAGGCGCTCGACGCGCTCGTTCCCGTCGGCCGTGGCCAACGCGAGCTGATCATCGGCGATCGCCAGACCGGCAAGTCCGCAGTTGCGCTCGACACCTTCATCAATCAGCGCGCCGCCAATGCCGGCGACGACGAGAGCCAGAAGCTCTACTGCATCTACGTCGCCATCGGCCAGAAGCGCTCGACGGTCGCCCAGATCGTCCGCGCGCTCGAAGAGAATGGCGCGATGGAATATTCCATCGTCGTCGCCGCGACCGCGTCCGAGCCTGCTCCGCTCCAGTTTCTGGCGCCGTACACCGGCTGCACCATGGGCGAATATTTCCGCGACAACGGCATGCACGCCGTCATCGTCTATGACGATCTGTCCAAGCAAGCCGTCGCCTATCGCCAGATGTCGCTGCTGCTGCGCCGTCCGCCGGGCCGCGAGGCCTATCCGGGCGACGTCTTCTACCTCCACTCGCGCCTGCTGGAGCGCGCGGCCAAGCTCAATGAGGCGAACGGCTCGGGCTCGCTGACCGCTCTGCCGATCATCGAGACGCAGGCGGGCGACGTGTCGGCCTACATCCCGACCAACGTCATTTCGATCACGGACGGCCAGATCTTCCTTGAAACGGAATTGTTCTACCAGGGTATCCGTCCGGCCATTAACGTCGGCCTCTCGGTCAGCCGCGTCGGCTCCGCCGCGCAGACCAAGGCGATGAAGAAGGTCGCCGGCTCGATCAAGCTGGAGCTCGCCCAGTATCGCGAGATGGCCGCCTTCGCGCAGTTCGGCTCCGACCTCGACGCTTCCACCCAGCGCCTCCTCAATCGCGGCGCGCGGCTGACGGAGCTGCTCAAGCAGCCGCAGTTCAGCCCGATGCCGGTCGAGGAGCAGGTGGTCTCGATCTATGCGGGCGTGAACGGGTTCCTCGACAACGTGCCGACCAACCAGGTCACGCGGTTCGAGAACGCACTGCTCAGCCACATGCGCAGCGATCACGGCTCCGTACTGGCGAGGATTCGCGACACCAAGGCGCTGGACGACGAAACGACGGCTCAGCTCAAGACCGCGGTCGGCGATTTCGCGAAGACGTTTGCGTAAAAGCAGGCCGTCACCCTGAACTCGTTTCAGGGTCCATGCTGGTGACGGCCGCGAAGCTCGAAGATGGATCCTGAAACAAGTTCAGGATGACGTAGGGACACCGAATGGCCTCTCTCAAGGCACTCAAAGGGCGGATCTCCTCGGTCAAATCGACCCAGAAGATCACCAAGGCGATGAAGATGGTGGCCGCCGCCAAGCTCCGCCGCGCCCAGCAGGCAGCGGAGGCTGGCCGCCCCTATGCCGAGCGCGTTCAGCAGGTGGTTGCCAGCCTCGCCGGCCGGGTCACGATCGGCCCGCAAAGTCCGCGCCTGCTCGCCGGCACGGGTGACGACCGGACCCACTTGCTGGTCGTCTGCACTTCGGATCGAGGCCTCGCCGGTGCGTTCAATTCCAACATCGTCCGCGCCGCCCGCAAGCGCGCCGATGATCTCATGCGCCAGGGCAAGACCGTCCATTTCTACCTGGTCGGCCGCAAAGGCCGCGCCGTCATCGGCCGGCTGTTCCCCAAGCAGATCGTCGGCCAGCACGATACCGGCGCAATGAAGCAGGTGAGCTTCGCCGACGCGCAGGCGATCGCCACCGACATCACCGATCGCTACGCCGCCGGCCAGTTCGACGTCGCCCAGCTCTTCTACGCGCGCTTCCAGTCGGCCCTTGTGCAGGAGCCGGTCGGCCAGCAGCTCATTCCCGTGTCGATCCCCGAGGCCGCTGCTCCAGCGCAGGCGGTCGGGCCGAGTGCTTCGGTGGAATATGAGCCGGAAGAAGAGGAGATCCTCGCCGCCCTCCTGCCCCGCAACGTCGCCGTCCAGATCTTCCGCGCGATGCTGGAGAATGCCGCGTCCGAGCAAGGCAGCCGCATGACCGCGATGGACAATGCCACCCGCAATGCCGGGGACATGATCCAGCGCCTCTCGATCCAGTACAACCGCACCCGCCAGGCCGCGATCACGACCGAGCTGGTCGAGATCATCTCGGGCGCGGAAGCCTTGTAGTTTCAACGCGTCACCCCAGCGCAGGCTGGGGTCCAAGCCGAGACAGCATGGATGCCAGCCTTCGCTGGCATGACGAGAATGAGGAAGTGAAATATGCTTGAACCGCAGACTCTGGAGCGCACTAGCGCCCCCGCCGTTACCAACAATGTTGGCCGCATCGCGCAAGTGATCGGCGCAGTCGTCGATGTGAGCTTCGACGGCAACCTGCCGGAGATCCTTTCCGCGCTGGAGACCAACAATAACGGCAACCGTCTCGTGCTCGAGGTCGCCCAGCATCTCGGCGAGAACACGGTCCGCACGATCGCGATGGACTCGACCGACGGCCTCACCCGCGGCCAGGCCGTGATGGACACGGGCGGCCAGATCCGCGTGCCGGTCGGCCCGATGACGCTCGGCCGGATCATGAACGTGATCGGCGAACCGATCGACGAGCGAGGGCCGATCGGTCACACCGACACCGCCCCGATCCACGCGGACGCGCCCTTGTTCGTCAACCAGTCGACCGAAACTGCGATCCTGGTCACCGGCATCAAGGTCATCGACCTGCTCGCGCCTTATGCCAAGGGCGGCAAGATCGGCCTGTTCGGCGGCGCCGGCGTCGGCAAGACCGTGCTCATCCAGGAGCTGATCAACAACATCGCCAAGGGCCATGGCGGCACCTCCGTGTTCGCCGGCGTCGGCGAGCGCACCCGCGAGGGCAACGACCTTTATCACGAGTTCCTCGATGCGGGTGTCATCGCCAAGGATGCGGACGGCAACCCGACGCCGGAGGGCTCCAAGGTCGCGCTCGTCTTCGGCCAGATGAACGAGCCGCCGGGCGCCCGCGCCCGCGTCGCACTGTCCGGCCTCACCCAGGCCGAATATTTCCGCGACGTCGAGGGCCAGGACGTGCTGTTCTTCGTCGACAACATCTTCCGCTTCACCCAGGCAGGTTCGGAAGTGTCGGCGCTACTCGGCCGTATTCCTTCCGCCGTGGGCTACCAGCCGACTTTGTCGACCGACATGGGCGCGCTGCAGGAGCGCATCACCTCGACCAACAAGGGCTCGATTACCTCGGTGCAGGCGATCTACGTCCCCGCAGACGACTTGACCGACCCGGCGCCGGCGACGTCGTTTGCCCACCTCGACGCCACCACGGTGCTGTCGCGCGCGATCTCGGAGCTGGGCATTTACCCGGCGGTCGATCCGCTCGACTCCACCTCGCGCGTGCTCACCGCCCGCACCGTCGGCCAGGAGCATTACGACACCGCCCGCGCCGTCCAGGAGACGCTGCAGAAGTACAAGTCGCTGCAGGACATCATAGCGATCCTGGGCATGGACGAGCTATCCGAAGAGGATAAGCTGACCGTCTCCCGCGCCCGCAAGATTCAACGCTTCCTGTCGCAGCCTTTCCACGTCGCCGAAGTGTTCACTGGCATTCCAGGCAAGTTCGTCGCGGTGGAGGACACGGTCCGCTCGTTCAAGGCGGTCGTGAACGGCGAATATGACCACCTGCCCGAGAGCGCTTTCTACATGGTCGGCGGGATCGAAGAGGCGGTAGAGAAGGCGCAAAAGCTGGCGGCTGAAGCGTAAGCAATCCTCCCCTCCCCTTCAGGGGAGGGGATCGAGGGGTGGGGCAGGTCTTTCGACCAGCTGAGCCCTATGACATTCCCCACCCCAACCCCTCCCCTGAAGGGGAGGGGCTAGGAGCTGACAATGCCCCTGCACTTCGAACTCGTCACGCCCGAACGCCTGCTCCGATCCGAGGAGGTCCACATGGTCGTCGTTCCCGGCGCCGAGGGCGATTTCGGCGTGTTGGAAGGGCACGCGCCGTTCATGTCCACGATCCGCAATGGCGAACTCGCCATCTACCGCTCCGGCCCGACCGGCGAGCCCGAGCGGATCGCGATCGAAGGCGGCTTCGCCGAGGTCAACGATCGCGGGCTGACCGTGCTGGCGGAGCGAGCGGAATAAGGCGCGCCTAGTCTGTCGTTGGCCGGACGTCAGCGCCGCCGAAACCTCGGCCGGTCAGGCCCGAACGGAAGCTTCAGACGTCCGATACAGGCACAGGCTCCATTGCTCGGCGCCTGCTCCGACCCCGGCCGCTGCCAGCAGCCTGACGATCCCGATTTGGCTACGGTGCAGCAGCGCCGAACGCTCGACCGTCCAGCCGGGCTGACGCTTGGAGGAGGCGCCGCAGCGGCCCGGCGCCAGCAGGAGCTGGAGCGGCGCTGTGGGCGCCTTTTCCGATAATCGGGCAACCCCGGACGCCAGGACCAAGTGCCGGCGGGTCAGCCAGTCGGTGCCAACCGGTTCGCGCTCCGCCGCCAGCCACGTCTCGGCGAGCTGCTCCACATCGGCGGGATCGTAAGTCAGCGCGCGCGCGACATAGCTCTGGGCGAGCATCAGAGGGAGGAGCCCGAACAGGATGAGCGGGCGCAGATCACGGCGACTGCCGTTCACCACCAGCGCCAGCATGGCGATCACCGCAGCCAGCAGCGGCAGGAACATCCGCGGTGTCGGGTGGATCGACAGCGCGAAGGCGGTCAGCAGCAGAAAGGCGACGGCGCCGGCCCCGAGCAGCCGCAGTGCTCTCGCCTCTGCCGATCCGCCCTTCAGCCCCGATCGTCCGAGCAGCACGACCAGCAACGCCGCGCACAGACTCAGCCCGATTTTCGGACTGGCGAGGAGGTTGAGCAGCGGGTCCACCGTCCAATGCACGGCCACCGACCGCCGCCAGTTGCGGATCAGTTCGAGATTGAAGAACGGGCTACCGGTCGTATCGGTGCCGACCGGCAGCTCCGTCGTCGCCACCTGCGTGTGGGCGAGCGACAAGCGGTAAAGGGTCAGGGGATCGCCGGTGCCGAGCCAGTGCGCGGCCATGCTGGCGCCCAGCACGAGCGCGCCGCCCGCGCCGATTGTTACGAACGCCCGCAGCGGCCACCGCGCGGCCAGCAGGCCCGCCGCGATCAGCAGCCCCGCTGCGGCAGCCGTCAGACGGCTCTCGACGGCAAGCGCGAAGAGCGCGCCGGCAAGCAGCAGCCAGCCCGTCCGGCTCCCCTTCTCGGCCCGCGCCAACGCGTAGGTCCCGGCAAGCAGGAACGAGATTTCGACGAGATCGGCGGCAAGCTGCATCGCCAGTTCGCTGATCAGCGGCGTCGCCGCGAACAGCAATCCTCCGACCAGCGCGACCGGCTTGCCGAACCAGCGCGCCAGGGTGGCGGTGAAGAACGCGACCGCAGCCAGCCCGTGCAGCAAAGGCAGCAGCCCCAGCGTGATCCGGCTTTCGCCCCACCATCGGATCAGCAGGCCGGTCGGCCCGAAGATCGGCCAGCGCGCGCTCCAATGATCGTGCGGCGCGCAGAACAGCTGCTCGGCGACACAGCGCGCGGCTTGCAGATATTCCACCGGATCGCCGGTTTCCGCCGGATGCTTGAACAAGGCCGGGCTCAGCACGAACAAGAATGCCGCCAGCGCGATCGCGACCGGCCGAGCCGCGAGCGCCTGACCGAACGTCGCGGCCGGTGACCGCGCGGGATTGGCAGGGGCGAACTGAAACGTCGTCATTCCACCGGTACTAGGCCCGGATGGTTAACGCGCTCCTAAGGTCCCGATCAATCCTGCGCTTCCGCCGTCACCACTGCGGCACGCTGCGAACGCCAAAGCCACAATCCTCCGGCGATGATCAGCGCCGCGCCCGCATAGGTCGCCAGATCCGGCGCATCGCCGAACCACAGCCAACCGAGCGCCGTCGCCGCGATCAGCTGGACATAGGTCATCGGCGAAACCAAGGCCGCGCTCGCCCGCATTGTCGCAGCGTAGATCAGCAGGTGCCCGGTCGATGCGGTCAGGGCGACCAGCGCGCATTTGCCGATCACCGCCCCGCTCGGCGTCCCGATCCGGAAGCCCTGCCCGCCCCACGCGCTCAGGAGCCAGGCCGCGCCCACCAGCAACGGTGCCGCGAACAGCGCCAGCACGAACTGCATCACCAGCATCGGTGCGTCCCCGGCAGACTTGCGGTTGAAGATGATCAGCCACGCCATCCCAAATGCCGCGCCGAGCGGATACAAGGCCGCTGGCCCGAGCGCGGCGAGGTTGGGGCGCAGCACCACCAGCACTCCGGCAAAGGCAAGCAGGGTGGCCAGCAGCGCCGCCCGCGGCACCGGCTCGCGCAGCACCAGGCCGGACAGCAACGCCGTCAGCATCGGGCTGATGAACTGGATCGCGGTGGCGTCCGCCAGCGGCATCGCCATCACGCCCAGGAAAAAGCAGATCGTCGCCAGGCTCACCGCCGCGCCGCGCCCGAACTGGAGCCAGGGCCTCGGCATCACGAACCCGGCGCGCCCGTGCACGATCGCCACCGCCGCCCCCAGTCCGATCGCTCCGAAGCAGTAGCGCAACGCCGATACCGCCGGCGCCGGCCACTGCCCCGCCATGGTTTTCACCACCGCATCGCCGAACGACAGGATCGTGAACCCGAGCAGGGCGGTCGCGAGCGCCCGGCCGATGCCGCCTGTGCTCCCGCCCATCATCCGGTGCCTGTCGCGCCCGCTTAGGAGATTGTCAAAGTTTCCGCCTTATTCACCCAATCCCACGCACCGAATTTGCGGTTAACAACATGAAGGGCATGCGGGAATGAGTGCTTTTGGACGACGGCCGAACGCCACCACCGGCAGCGGCGGCGCACGGCCCTCCTTCGGCGTTGCCCGCCCGATGAAAGGCCCCGGCGGCGCCGCCGGGCCCGGCGACGGCGGCGGCGAGCAATTCCCGCCGCTCGAAACGCTGCCGGACGAGATGGGCAGCCTGGAGCCGGCTCCCGGCGATGCGATGTCGCGCCTCACCGATCGCATGAACCTGCCCGCGCCCGACGGCGGCGGCCGCAACGAAGGGTTCGAGACCAGCATCCACCGCATCAAGGAACAGGTGCTCCCCCGCCTGCTCGAACGCGTCGATCCGGAAGCCGCCGCCACGCTCAGCAAGGACGAGTTGGCCGAGGAATTCCGCCCGATCATCGGCGAGGTGCTCGGCGAGCTCAAGATCAACCTCAATCGCCGCGAACAGTTCGCGCTGGAAAAGGTGCTGGTCGACGAACTGCTCGGGCTGGGGCCGCTCGAGGAGCTGCTCTGCGATCCCGAAGTCAGCGACATCATGGTCAACGGCCCCAACCAGACCTTCATCGAGAAAAAGGGCAAGCTGACCCTGTCCACCATCCAGTTCCGCGACGAGGAGCATCTGTTCCAGATCGCGCAGCGGATCGTCAACAAGGTCGGCCGCCGCGTCGATCAGACCACCCCGCTCGCCGACGCCCGCCTGATGGACGGCTCCCGCGTCAACGTGATCGTGCCGCCGCTGTCGCTCAAGGGCACCGCGATCTCGATTCGTAAATTCTCGGACAAGCCGATCACGCTCGACATGATGAAGGGCTTCGGCTCGATGTCGGACAAGATGGCGACCTGCCTCAAGATCGCCGGCGCCGCGCGCTTCAACATCGTCATTTCAGGCGGCACCGGCTCGGGCAAGACGACCATGCTCAATGCGCTTTCCAAGCTGATCGACCCGGGCGAGCGCGTGATCACGATCGAGGACGCGGCCGAGCTTCGCCTGCAACAGCCGCACTGGCTCCCGCTCGAAACCCGCCCGCCCAACCTCGAAGGCCAAGGCGCGATCACCATCCGCGATCTCGTCGTCAACGCGCTGCGTATGCGCCCGGATCGCATCATCCTGGGCGAAATCCGCGGCGCCGAGTGTTTCGACATGCTCGCCGCCATGAACACCGGCCACGATGGCTCCATGTGCACGCTCCACAGCAATTCGCCTCGCGAATGCCTGGCGCGTATGGAAAACATGGTGATGATGAGCGACATCAAGGTGCCCAAGGAAGCGATCTCGCGCCAGATCGCCGACTCGGTCGACCTCATCGTCCAGGTCAAGCGCCTGCGCGACGGCAGCCGCCGCACCACCAACATCACCGAAGTGATCGGCATGGAAGGCGACGTGATCGTCACGCAGGAACTGTTCAAGTTCGAATATCTGGACGAAACCGCCGACGGCAAGATCATCGGCGAATACCGCTCGATGGGCCTCAGGCCCTACACGCTGGAAAAGGCCAAGATGTTCGGCTTCGACCAGCCCTATCTTGAGAGCTGTCTCTAAGCTGGAGCGCCGAGCGCAGCGAAGGCGTTGCGCAAGCAATCCCGAGCTGAGCGAGCGACGCGACAGCTCGGCCGGCCTGCGCGGGGCCGGCTTCAGCCGAGCACCGCGACAGGATTGACGGCGGGGATTCACTCCCCGACGTGAGCGCCGTCCAAGCCGCGCGGAACGTGAGAATTGAACGGCCGGCGCCAGCGCCTTGGCCGAACACTTGCCGGGCACGATCAAGAGGTTCATATTCAAATGATGAGCAGCAGGGTCGAGTTGGAAGTGCATATCGCCCGCGACGAGGAGACCCGTTGCTGGTACGTCGCGCGTTCCGATCTACCGGGCCTCCGCCTGGAAGCAGACTCGGCTTCGGACCTCATCCGTGAAATCGAGAATGTCGCGCCCGACCTGATCCAGCTGAACCATGACGAGATCGTCGGCGCGCACACGCATGACACGGCACGTCCCGGGGATGCGCGCACGTTCGCGATCCGCGCCATCATCGACACTCCGCTTGCCGTTGCTTGATGTCGGGTGGCTACGGGCGTCAAATTGAGCGCATGTTGCGCGATGCGGGCTGCACGTTCGCCCGTCATGCCAAAGGCGATCACGAACTCTGGTACAGCCCACTGACTGGTCGCCACTTCGTCTTTGATCGTGGCGTCAAAGTCCGGCATAAGCCCATTGGTATCCCTAAGGACGCCGGCCTGGATAAGGCCTTCTGACCCCAGGAGTGGCCCCCTCGCTCTCGGCGTGCTTACTATTCACCGAACCTTCGCCAGATCGCCGAAACCGCCTTCAGCCGCTGCGTGGCGCAAGAGACCGCACGCTCACCGCCATCGGGGCGTAATGGAGGCTCCCCACGAATGCGCGTGCAGGTCGTCGCCAGAATCGAAGCGGCTCGGGCAGCGAGGGCGCGCTGAAGTGGCAACCTACCGGACCCCTCCCTCCTTCTTAGCCGCTGACTGCTGGTCCGGGAATGTAGGAGCGCTTGAGCGGCAATAGCATTTGATAGCGGGGCTCAAACTGATGGTAATGGGCGTAGATCAACTCGATCAGCGTCGGTCCGTCGATTAACCGCATATTCGGCTTGGTACGCTCAAAGGCCCTCGCATCCGCCGAAAACCCGCCCAGGGTGACGAACAGCCCGTGCTCACCACGTTCGATGGCTCCATGAAGTTGCTGGACCTCGGGCCGACCAATGGTGGCCAGTATCTGCTTGCACTGCACCTTGATGATCGGTGGCTCGAAGCCAAGCTCGTCACGATGGGCGATGATGTCTACTCCGCCGTCGCCTGAAGCCTGGGTCACGCGCGCGAAATAGCCCATGCAGGTTAGCAGATGGGCCACGAAGTGCTCGAACTGATGGGCGTTCTGCGACGTTTTCAGCCGCTTTATGATAAAATCTTCCGTCGACTCCTGAACCTGCGCGGCCACCTGATCGGCGCTGATCTCATCGATCGCTTCGACCTCCAGCACCCGCCCCTCCAGCGCAGCCAGGAACTCATCGGCATTTGAGCTCACCTGAAAGAGCGTCAGTGCCGAACCGATTTCGTTGAGGGCGGCTTGCGAAAACGACGAACGCGGGATGTGCTTCAACCACTTGACCGACCTGTGCTGTGGCCGATCCAACGGGTCGTTCGCCATATAGCGGTAATTGCCCTCGACGACGCCGATGTTGACCATGCGGTCCGGCTTTGAGGGAAAAATGACAAGGTCGCCTGGTTTCATCTCCACCGCAAACCGAAAAGCCACGCCCGCGGCGACCGGTATTGTCCCCGCTTTGTCCTCGGGATAGGCGCGTGCATAGGTTTGCTTGAACGCTTCCCTGTTCGGCGCGATCGTCGCGAGGTCTCCCATCTCGCTCCAGCCGATTGCGACGTATCCGCGTTCCACCGGGTCGAGACCATGTTCTCGGCCCATGTGGATGCCCCAGATGGTTTTCGTGTTCGCCAAGAGACTCTCCTACGTCGGCTTCATATCAGCCGGTACTGCTTCCCGGCCTTTCCCGCTTCGCCCGCTTGAAGCTCTCGCTTGCGACATGCTCGCGCAGCACGTCCAGATTGTCGCCATGGAACAGCTTGTTCGGCATCCGCCCTCCTCGCTCCACCTAGCCGCTCGCCCTTTGTGAAGTCGAGAGCGACACCGCGTCCCGTCGCGAAAGTGGCGACAGGGTTTCAAAATAGGATTTCGCCTGCCACGTTCGGTGTCAGGCGCGTCGGACAAGGCCGCGCACGGCTCTTTCAGATTGTCTGAACCCAGCCTCTTCCGTCGCAAACGGCGCATCCCGCACCGCCGCCCAATGGGATCGCCAACACCCACCTGCACCGTGGCAACTTCGCACACCGCCCGGTTCGCCCGGAACTCACGCGGAACTGAGGTTTCGGGAGGTCAGGCTGCCCGGAATCATCGCAAAGTTGGCGTTAGCGCGGCAACTTCGGCAACAACCGCCACCTCCATGATTCGCGCTCAGCCCTTCAGCGCCAGCGCCGCGGCGATCACCGCGACCAGGGTGGCGAGCAATTGGACGCCGGTCCAAGGCACCCAGCCCGGCCGGTTCAAGTCGCGGCGGCGGCCGCGCCGCCAGTCGGCCAGCGCGGACAGGCCGGACAAAGCCGCGCCGCTCGCCGCCAACGCCCACAGGCCCGTCTGTCCAGTCACCGCTTGCTCCACCGGGGCGCCTGCGTCATGGCAGGCCGCAAAACATGTAGGGAGAGAAGAACCATGCGCCAGCCCGTCCTTGCCGCCGCGATCGGCCTTGCCCTCGCCGCCGCTACCGCCGGCACCGCCTTTGCCTGGCAATCGGCACGCGGCCAGTCCGCCGCCGCACCGCGCCTCACCCTGGCCCAGGCGATCGCCGCGCCGCACCGCAGCCCTGAGAACCGCGCCCGCGACCGCTACCGTCACCCCGCGCAGACGCTCGGCTTCTTCGGCGTCAAGCCAACCGATACCGTGGTCGAGATCTGGCCGGCCGGCGGCTGGTATACGGAGATCCTCGCGCCGTATCTGGCCGCGCGTGGCACTTATTACGGCGCTTCGCCCGCCGGCCGCGGCGCCGAGCGCTTCGCTCAGTTCGTCGCCATCAAGCCCGATCTCTACGGCCGGGTCAGGACCGCGACTTTCCCGGTCCTGGCAGCCGGAGGCACGTCCGTCCCGGCCGGCAGCGCCGATGTCGTGCTGACGTTCCGCAACGTCCACAATTGGATGATGGGCGATGCGCCCTTCGCCGATCAGGCTTTCCGCCAGATGTATGCGATGCTCAAGCCCGGCGGCACGCTCGGCATCGTCGAGCACCGCCTGCCCGAACGCGCCGATGCGCAACGCGAGCGGACCAGCGGCTATGTGAAGACCTCGACGGTCCGGCGATTGGCCGAGGGCGCCGGCTTCCGCTACGCCGGTGCTTCGGAAGTAAACGCAAATGCCCGCGACACCGCCGATTGGCCCGAAGGCGTCTGGACCCTGCCGCCCGTCCTGCGCCTCAAGGACCAGGACCGCGCCAAATATCTCGCGATCGGCGAATCGGACCGGATGACGCTCAAATTCGTCAAGCCGCGCCGTTAACAGTCGGGCGTGAGGCTCAGCCCGCCAGCTTGTCGACCTTGGCTTGCAGCGCGGCGAGCTCAGCCTTAAGCCGGGCCAGCTCGTCGTCTCGCCCGCCACCAGCCTCGCCCTCGGCATTGGCCGGCTTGACCCCGCCGGTTGCCGCGGCCGCGAACAATTCCATGTTGCGCTTTGCGAGATCGGCGAACGGCCCGCCGGACAGCGCGCCCGCCATCGCGTCGCGGAATTGGGTCTGGTTGCGCTGGAACGAATCCAGCGAGGCTTCCAAATATTGCGGCACCATCGACTGCATCGAATCGCCATACATGCCGATCAGCTGGCGCAGGAAATTGACCGGCAGCATTGTGGTGCCGCGGGCTTCCTCCTCCATGATGATTTGCGTCAGGATATTGTGGGTGATGTCTTCGCCCGTCTTTGCATCGACCACGCGGAACTCGCGCTTCTGCCGGACCATTTCCGCCAGATGTTCCAGCGTGATGTAGGCGGAGCTTTCGGTGTTATAGAGCCGCCGGTTGGCGTATTTCTTGATGGTGACGACATCGTCGCCGGACGCGGCGGAGGCCATGGCAAGTCCTGACAGAGGAGAGGGATCGGCCTTAGCACCCCCGCTTGCCGCACCGCAACACGGGCCCCGGCCGCTCATCCTGTTCCTGGACATGCTGGCCCGGGAAACGGCCGGCGATCCGCAGCGCACCGCGCGGACCCTGGCCGGCCTCCGCGCCTATCAGGAAGCGCCGCGAGAGCCCCCGCGCGCGCCGATGCCCGCCATCGCCGAGCAGCGCGGGGCCGCGCTTCGCGATTACGGCGGGGGTGGCCGGCCCGTGCTGTTCGTGCCGTCGCTGATCAATCCGCCGGGCATCCTCGATCTGGGCGAGCGTTCGCTGCTCCGCTGGCTGGCCGCGCGGGGCCACCGCGTGCTGCTGCTCGATTGGGGCGAGGAGGTGAGCGCACGCTCCGACCTGTCGATCGCCGGTCATGTCACGGACATCCTGCTGCCGCTGATGACCAGGATCGCGAAGCCACCCGCGCTGGTCGGCTATTGCCTGGGCGGAACGATGGCGATCGCCGCCGCCGCGCGCGCGCCCGTGTCGAGCTTGGCGACGATCGCCGCGCCGTGGCGCTTCTCGGGCTATGGCGAGCAGGCGCGAAGCGAGCTTGCGCAGCTTTGGTCCTACTCCCATCCGGCGGCCGAGGCCCTCGGGGTGCTGCCGATGGAAGTGCTGCAAAGCGCCTTCTGGAACCTCGATCCGCGCCGCACGATCGCCAAGTTCGAAGCCTTCGCCAATGCTGAGGCCGGCGGCGATCAGACGCGAAGCTTCGTCCAGCTGGAAGACTGGGCCAATGACGGCCCTCCGATCGGCCTCGCCTCCGCCCGCGAACTGTTCGAATCCTTCCTCGCCCGCGACGATCCCGGCCGGGGCGGATGGACCGTCGGCGCAGGCGCGGTGGATCCGCACCGCCTCCCCTGCCCCGCGCTGCACATCCTCTCCACCACCGACCGGATCGTGCCCGCCGCCACCGCCCCGCCCGGCGGCGAGCGGCTGGAGCTTGGGCTGGGCCATGTCGGCATGGTCGTCGGCGGCCGAGCACGCGCGGCGCTCTGGGAGCCGCTGGACGCCTGGCTTTCGCAGAGCCGTTGAGGTTGATAGGAGCCCTCCCAACCCAACTGCGCTCAGGCTGAGCTGTCGAAGCCCTGCCCTTCTTTCCACGCCGGAAGAGAAAGACGGCGCTTCGACAAGCTCTGGGTGAGCGGACAAGAGTGCAATCCGAGGAGCCCCCATGACCGAGATCGTCATCATCGCCGCCAAGCGCACGCCCGTCGGCGCCTTCTTGGGCGCATACGCCGCCACCCCCGCTCACGAACTTGGCCGGATCGCAATCGAGGCCGCCCTCGCGCAGGCCGGTGTTCCCGCCGACGAAGTTTCCGAAGTCATCCTCGGCCAGGTGCTGACTGCGGGCCAGGGCCAGAACCCGGCGCGTCAGGCGAGCATGGCCGCCGGCGTGCCCAAGGAGGTGCCGGCCTGGGGCCTGAACCAGGTGTGCGGATCCGGCCTTCGCGCGGTCGGAGTCGCAGCCCAGTCGATCATCGCCGGCGACGCGCGCATCGTGGTCGCGGGCGGGCAGGAGAGCATGAGCATGTCAGCCCACGCCCAGAATGTCCGCGCCGGCACCAAAATGGGCAATCTCAGCCTGATCGACACGATGGTTAATGACGGCCTGATGGACGCGTTTGGCGGCTACCACATGGGCATCACCGCGGAGAACCTCGCGGAGCGCTACCAGATCACCCGCGACGAGCAGGATGTGTTCGCCTGCGCATCCCAGAACAAGGCCGAAGCCGCGCGCCGCGATGGCCGTTTCAACGGCGAGATCGCGCCCGTGACGATCAAGGGCCGCAAGGGCGACACAATCGTCGACCGGGACGAATTCATCCGCGAAGGCGTCCAAGTCGCCAGCCTCGCCGGCTTGAAGCCCGCCTTCAAGAAGGAGGGCGGCACGGTCACCGCCGGCAACGCTTCCGGCCTCAACGATGGCGCCGCCGTGCTGGTGCTGATGAGCCGGGACGAAGCGGAACGTCGCGGCGCGCCCGTGCTCGCCCGCATCGCCAGCTTCGCCTCGGCCGGCGTCGATCCTTCAATCATGGGGATCGGCCCCGTCCCCGCCACCCAGCGCGCGCTCGAAAAGGCAGGCTGGTCGATTCGCGACCTCGACCTCATCGAGGCCAACGAAGCCTTCGCCGCCCAGGCGCTCGCGGTCGGCAAGGAGCTCGGCTGGGACGCCGACAAGGTGAACGTCAACGGCGGAGCGATCTCGATCGGGCACCCAATCGGCGCCTCCGGCGCGCGCGTGCTGACCACCTTGCTTTACGAAATGGGACGGCGCGACGCGAGAAAGGGCCTCGCCACCTTATGCATCGGCGGCGGGATGGGCGTGTCGATCTGCGTCGAGCGTTAACCGTCGAAACGGTCGGCGAACCTGTTGCAGAACTGTGACACGGCGTGAACATTCGATTAACGGGTGAAACCATCTCCTTGTAACGGCACGCCTCCCGTAAGAGTGCGATTATCAGGACCGTATCAAGCTGCGGCCGTTCTGAAGGGATGATCGGAATGAGGAAATTTGGGTTGCTCGGCACGAGCGCATTGCGCTCGGCTGCGGTTCTTGGACTTGCCACGCTTGTTGCGGGACCGGCATTTGGACAGAACGCTCCGGCCGAGACCAACGAGCCGAAAAGTACCGTAAATCCGGACGAACCCGAACAACTTGGTCAGTCGGAGGTGGAGCTTGAGTCAGGCCAGAGTGCCGATGACGGGGCTGGCGAAGAAATTCTGGTCACTGGATCGCGCATCCGACGGCCAAATCTCGACTCCGGAGTTCCCATTACCTCCGTTGGTGCCCAAGAACTCACGCAACGAGGCGACATCTCGCTGGGAGACGCGCTGAACGACCTTCCCTCACTTCGTTCCACGTTCAGTCAGGCAAACTCCACCACCTCGATCGGCACGGCGGGCCTCAGTTTGCTGGACCTCCGCGGCCTCGGGACCACACGCACGCTTGTGCTGGTCAACGGCCGCCGGCATGTGACTGCGCAGCCGGGCAACTACAATGTTGATGTGAACACAATTCCCGTAGATTTGCTTGAGCGGGTTGACGTGGTGACCGGCGGCAATTCGGCCGTCTACGGCTCCGATGCCATTGCAGGCGTCGTAAACTTCGTTCTGCGTCGAAATTTCGAAGGCGTTAAGATTCGTGGTCAGGGTGGCGTTTCCACCTACGGCGATCGCGGTAACTACTTTGTAAGCGCGATTGCGGGACATAACTTCTTCGACGATCGAGTGAACGTCGCGCTACATGGCGAGTATACCCGAGCCAAGGAAGTCTTCTATAGTGATCGCCCCTATTTGGGTGCCTTCACTGGGCCGTCAGGTTTTATCACGAGTGAGATCACAAACGCGCCAAACCGTAATTTCAACGGTATTCCGAATACGGTTTTCCTCGACAACCAGAACGGAACGCGGCCCGGCATCGTATTCGGCAATGCTTCCTTGGGCGGTTACGTCTCGCCCGCTTGCACCACGGCCACAGCGGCGCAAATTGCCGCGTTCACTCCTGCCCAGGCAGCCACGTACAATTCTGCTGTTCAAGTAGCACGACGCGCCGCGGCCTGTACTGGCGCGACAACACCCACGGGTGGGTTCATTTCGCGGAACTACGCCTTTCTTCCGGACGGCACGCTGGCGGCCGATATTCCGTCGGGAGACAATCGTGCGATCGGCGGTGGCGTTATCGGCGGTCTCAGTGCCACTGGCCTGGAAGACGCCATGTTGCTTCCAGGTCTGGAGCGCATCGTCGGCAATCTGCTGATAAACGCAGAGATATCACCTGCATTCCAGCCGTTTCTGGAAGCGAAGTTCGTCCGGATCAATGCGACTCAGCAGTCAACCCAGCCAACGTTCACATCAGGATCCCTGAGTGCCGTCTTCAACATCAACAATCCGTTCTTAAGCAATCAGGCACGGACAACGTTGCAGACGTTGAATCCTGGCGCGACCACGTTCTCGGCAATTCGTTTCAACAATGATTTGGGAACCCGAGCGGAGGACCATAGACGGGATACCTATCGAGTAGTTGCAGGTGTTCGCGGTGACCTTAGCACGACGGGCAATCTTCGGTATGAGGCAGCGTTCAACTACGGACGCACCGAGACTTTCTATGAAACCGGTGGAAACGTACTCGTAGCTAATTTTAACCGGGCGGCGAATGCAGTTGCCGGACCCAGCGGGCCGATTTGTTTCATCAATAGCGCGGCAGATGTCATTGCTGCGGGCCAGCCAAATGCGGGGCAGGTGAACACCGCAAATGACGATCCTGCATGCGTTCCTATCAATCTGTTTGGGCGAGGTGCTCCGTCACAGGCTGCTCGTGACTACGTTCTGTACACCTCAACCAGAGAAGAGAAGGCTGAGCAGATCAATGCCACCGCCTTCATCTCAGGTGATACCACCGGCCTCTTTGAATTGCCAGGAGGAGCTATCGGGGCTGCACTCGGCGTAGAATACCGACGCGAGAGCGCCTTTTCAGCTTATGATCCGGTGACGCAATCGGGCGCCACATTCTTGAACGCTTTTCAGCCGTTCGATCCGCCTGCTCAGGAGGTTCGCGAGGTCTTTGGGGAGATTCGTATCCCGCTGCTTCGCGACACTCCCTTCTTCCGTGAATTAACGGTTGAAGGTGCTGCTCGTTACTCCGACTACAACAACATAGGCGGCGTGTGGGCCTATAATGGTAGCGTGATATGGTCTCCTGTTCGCGGGCTGCGGCTACGGGGCGGCTACGCTCGTTCAGTCAGAGCACCGAACTTGAGCAATCTGTTTGCAACCGCTGCTCAAACCTTTGCCAACGGGTTGACCGATCCTTGTGATCAGCCTGGAGGCACGAACGCCAGTAACAACATCAGTGCGGACCCGAACCGGGTGCGTAATTGTGCTGCGGCGGGTATTCCCACCACGATTACATATACGGACCAGAACGGCAACACGGTGACCCGCCCGTTCACTAACATCCCGGGGTCGGGCGTTGCCGGCGTAAATGCGGGCAACCCCAACCTTCTACCGGAAACGAGCGACAGCTTCACTCTAGGAGCTGTGTTTCAGCCCGAATTCATTGCCGGTTTCTCGTTCACCGTGGATTACTTCAACATCAAGGTGAAAAACGTCATCTCCGGGTTGACTGGTCAGGCGATCATCAACCGCTGCTACGATGACCCTACAGGCATTGATAATCCGTTCTGCGCTGCAGTCTTCCGGAGGACTAGTCCGGACCCTGTTCTGAACGGCACGTTCCTGGGCCAAACGACCCGTCGTCTCGAGAATCGTGCACAAGACACCATTCCGACTGCGGGAAATGGGATCAGCTTCCTCAATGCTCCATTTAACTTCGCCGCTCTGGAGCGTGAAGGTATCGACTTTGACTTCGCCTACCGTGCGCGACTTGGCGGCGAAACTGTGTTGAATCTCCGCGCGATCGTAAGCTACCTCATGAAAAGCGAGAACTTCACTTACATCACCCAACCGGATCGCTCGGACCGCATCCACGGAACGCTAGGCGATCCCATTTGGGCAGCGTCGTTCAACGCCAACTTGGACTTTGGTGCGGTCGATTTGACTTACAGTGCTAGCTACGTTGGCCGTCAGACGATCTTGTCTTATGAGACACAGTTTACGCATCAAGGTCGTGGCCCCACTAACCCGGACGCTCGTCCGTTCCGTTATTACCCTGATGTTCTCTACCACAATTTCCGGATTGGGGTCGATCCCACTGAGAAGTTCAGCTTCTACGCTGGCGTAGACAACGTTCTGAATCGCCGACCGCCATATGATCTCACCGGCCTGGAAGCCGGGAGCCCATTCTCACCGACTGGCAGGTTCTTCTATGCCGGTGCGGAGGTGCGTTTCTAGAAAATAGTTTGTTGGGGGGCCGTGATGGTCGCGGCCCCCTCAATGACTTTACATTGAGAAGCCGGGGCCAGTCTGTTTCTGGCCGGTGAGTGCCAGGCGGCTTACTAGCTCGATCTGAAACGAACCGCCTGCCTTGATCTGGATGTAATAGTCCAACTTTCCCGTCCGAGAGTAGAGTCGCGACGCTGTTGCACAACGTAACTATACCAGCCCTCTGGCTCCTACCGCGAAGCGCTGCCGTTGACAAACTGGTTGACGACCGCGTGATCTGACCGGTCCAGCATCTCCGTCGCCCCCTCCCACACGATTCGCCCTTCATGCAGCATTGCAACGCGGTGCGAGATGCGCCGCGCGCTGGTGAGATCGTGGGTAATGGTCACTGCCGTCGTGCCGAGGTCCTCCACCAACGCGGTAATCAGGTTGTTGATCACGTCGGCGCGGATCGGGTCGAGGCCGGTGGTGGGCTCGTCGAAGAACAGCACGTCCGGCCCGGGCGCGATTGCGCGGGCGAGGGCGACGCGCTTTTGCATGCCGCCGGACAATTCGGACGGGCGCAGGTCGAGCACTTGGGCACCGAGGCCCACCCGCTCGAGCAGGGCTTCGGCGGTCGCCCGCATCCGCGTGCTGTCCCGCAGCCGCCCTTGCGTCAGGCCGAAGGTCACGTTCCGCCACACCGGCAGCGAGTCGAATAAGGCGCTGCCCTGGAACAGCATGCCGAACTTCGCGCGGATGCGGTGGAGGTCGCGGGGGCCCGCGCCAACCACCTCCTCGCCATCGACGCGGATCGAGCCCCGATCCGGCGCCAGCAGGCCGAGAACGCATTTGAGCAGCACCGATTTGCCCGTGCCCGACTGGCCGATCACCGCCAGCGATTCGCCCGCGCCCACCTCCAGATCTACCCCGGCCAGCACCGCCTTGTCGCCGAAGCTCTTGTAGAGCCTGCGGATCGCAATCTTGGGGCCCGCGCTCATCCGAACGCCGTCACGGTGATCAGCAGGTTTGACAGCAGGATCAGGATGAAGGCCGACACGACCGCTGCGGTCGTCGCCTTCCCGACGCCGGCCGCGCCGCCGCCCGAGCGGTAGCCGTGATAGCAGCCCATTAAAGCGATGAAGAAGCCGAACACCGCCGCTTTCGCGACCGACATCAGCAGGTCGTCTGCTTCCAGGAAGCGGCGCGTCGTCTCAAGATAGCGGGTGCCGTTAAAGCCAAGCTTGCCGACCGACAGCAGATAACCACCGAGCACGCCGATCGCGTTCGCGACCAGCACCAGCAGCGGCAACGCGATCACCGCGGCGAATAGGCGCGGCGCGATCAGGAAACGGTAGGGATCGGTGCGCAAAGTCGCCATGGCGTCCAGCTGCTCCGTTACCCGCATCGTGCCGAGCTCGGCCGCCATGGCGGAGGAGACGCGGCCCGCCACCATGAGCCCGAGCAGCACCGGCCCCAGTTCGCGCACGATGCCGATCACCACGATCGCCGGCACCGTCGATTGCGCGTTGAGCCGAGAGCCGCCGACATAGATTTGCTGCGCCAGCGCGGCGCCGGTGAACAAGGCGGTGAGCCCGGCCACCGGCAGCGACAGCCAGCCGATCTGGGCGAGGCCTTCCAGCAGGCGCAGCGGGTAAAGAGGTGGCGTCACGCCGGCGCGTAAGGTCCGCGCCGCGAACAAAGTCACCCGGCCTATGCTCGCGAAGAGGCCGATCACGAAGTCGCCGAGCGCGGCGAACGGGCGCAGGATCAGGTCCATGAGCGCCGATATCGGCCGCCGAGCCCCGTCAGCAATTCATATTGCGACAGGCCGGACTGGGCGGAGGCGCGCCGCAGGTCGAAGTCGATCTCCACCCAGTCGCCCTCCTTGAGCTCCGGCGCCCGATCAACGCCGATCGCGGTCAGGTCCATCGACACACGTCCCTGCACCGGCACTAAGCCGTCGCCGATCCGCGCCTGTCCAGTGGCCGAGAAGCCGCGCAGATATCCGTCGGCATAGCCCAGGTTCAGGATCGCAATCTCCATGTCCCGGCCCGCGGTGAAAGTGGCATTATAGCCGAGGCTGTCCCCTGCGCCGATCCGCCGTCGCTGCACGATTTGCGTCTCCAGCCGCACCACCGGCGCAATGTGGCCGTCCGCCTCGCCCCTCGGCACACCACCGTAGAGAGCCAAGCCCGGTCGAGTGAGGTCGAAATGGTAGTTTGGCCCGAGGCAAATGCCGGCGCTGTTGGCCAAGCTAAGCCGCCGCGCGCGGACCTTGCCCGCCAGTCCGGCGAGCGCGTCACGCTGCACCCGGTTCATCGACACGTCCTCGTCCGCGCAGGCGAGGTGGCTGTGCAGCGTTTCCACGTTAAGCCCGTCCAGCATGCCACCGGTCGCCTCGCGCGCGCTCAGGCCCAGCCGGTTCATGCCGGTATCGACCATCACGTCGCACGACCGCCCGCCCCCGCTCTCGCGCCAACGCGCGACCTGCAACGGCGTGTTCAGCACCGGCCGCGCGCGCGAGGTCAGCGCGTGTTCGAGATCCTGCTCCGCCACGCCGTGCAACACCGACAAAGATGCGTTTCCGATCGCGGGCAGGATCGCCTCCGCTTCGGCCCAGGTCGCCACGAAGAAGTCGCGGCAGCCCGCTTCGCCCAGACGCCGCACCACCTGTTCCGCGCCCAGCCCATAGCCGTCCGCCTTGACCGCCGCCCCGCACGCCGCCCGCCCGCTTATCCTTGCCAGCCAGCGCCAGTTCGCGACCAGCGCTTGGCCGTCGATCATGAGGCGAAGGGGGATGTGAGGCACTGGCACTCCGGCGCGGGTAAGCAGTGCGCCCCTCCCCTGCAAGGGGAGGGAAACCGCGCGAAGCGTGGCGGTGGGTAACAGCGTCGGAGTAAAGCCTCGACTGCTGACACCCCTCCCTCAGGCTGCGCCTGCCACCTCTCCTCGCAGGGGAGGATTTCCGGTCAATCCAGCTCCTTGCCCGCCGTCTCCGGAAGCCAGATCGCGCTCACCACGAAGGCCATCGCGACCACTGCGATCGTGTACCACAGGCCGGCATAGGCATCGCCGGTCCGCACCACGATATATTGGCTGATCAGCGGCAGGAACCCGCCGAAATAGCCCGATCCGATATGATAAGGCACGGACATGGACGTGTATCGGATGCGCGCCGGGAACATCTCCACCAGGATCGCCGCGACCTGGCCATAGGTCATCGCGGAGAGCGCGACCATGATCGCCACGGCCAGGATGATCTTCCACGGCTGTTTCTCGGCCGGATCGGCTTTGTCCGGATAGCCCGCAGCGACCAGAGCAGCGGTATAAGCCGCTTCATCGAACCCAGCGACACGCTGCCGACCGACGTTCAGGAAGACGGTGTCCGCCTCCCCCTTGTCGTAGGAGACGCCGCGCTTGCTGAGGAAGTTGAGCGCCTTGGCGCAGTCGGTGGTCGGCTTGGCGAACACGCTGAACGCGCAATCGGCCGGCAGGTCGAGCCGCACCGGCGACGTCGCCGTAGCCCGCGCCAGCGCCGGATTGGCACCGTCCGCCATCATGTGGAACAAGGGAAACACAAGCACCAGTGAAAGCGCGTAGCCGGTCAGCAAAATCTTCTTGCGCCCGATCCGGTCGGACAATGCGCCGAACCCGACATAGAGCGGCGCCGCGAGCGTCGCGCCCACCGCCATGTAGAGCAGAGCCTCGGTCTCGCCGACCCGCGCCGTGCCCTGCAGGAAGTAGAGCGTGCCGAACTGCGACGTGTAGTAGATCACGGTCAGCCCGGCCGCGACTCCGAACAGGGCGACCAGTACCCGGCCCATGTTGCCGGGGTAGGTAAGGCTGTCCTTGAACGGATTGCGCGAGGTGGTGCCGGCCGCCTTCATCGCCTGGAAGACCGGGCTCTCCTTCAGCTTCAGGCGGATGTAGAGCGAGATCGCCAACATCAGCAGCGAGGCGAGGAACGGCACCCGCCAGCCCCATCCGTCGAACTGCTCGGGCGTCAGCAGGTTACGGCACGCCAGCACCACCGCCAGGCAGAGCAGGAACCCGCCCACCACAGAAACCTGGATCCAGCTGGTATATTGGCCGCGTTTGTCGCGCGGCGCATGTTCGGCGACGTAAATAGCCGCGCCGCCATATTCGCCGCCCAGCGCCAGCCCTTGCAGCAGGCGTAAGAAGACGAGCAAAGCCGGCGCCCACAGGCCGGCTTTCTCGTACGTCGGCAACAAGCCGATCGCGGCCGTGGCGCCGCCCATCAACGTGATCGTGATCAGGAACGTATATTTGCGACCGATCCGATCCCCGAACCAGCCGAATAGCAAGGCGCCGAGCGGCCGGACACCGAAGCCAGCGCCGAACGCCGCCAGGCTGGCCAGCGTCGCCGCCGTGGGATTGTCGGCCGGGAAGAACAGCCGCCCGAGCAGAGCGGCGAGGATGCCGTAAAGGAAGAAATCATACCATTCGAACACGGTGCCGAGCGAGGAAGCGACAATGACCAGCCGATCCCGCTTGGCGTCCGCCACCTGTTCGCCGGCCGTCGCCGTTGTCGCCATCCTCTGCCCCGCCTTTTGCGCGACCTTAAGCCGGCCGGGTGCGTCGCGGCAAGCAGCGGCAAAGCCCTCTCAATCCAAAGCGGCAACTGAACCGCTGGTCCGCGACTCAAATCGAGGGTAGGGAATAGTCTCCCGATTGGACTGCTCGAATGCTGAATTTTTTCCGACGCCGCCTCGATTACAGCACGCGTTTCCACATGGAGCGTCGCTTCAGGAGCATCGACTACCGCTTCCTGCTGGCGGTGATCGGGCTCGGCGTCGCGATCTATCTGGCGATCCGCTTCCTGTAGGCGCTCAATAAAGCCGCGCGCCGTTCGGCACCGCGCGTTCCGGAGCGATCAGCACCACCGCGCCGCCGGTATCGGGCGCGCCGAGGGTCAGCACTTCGGATCGCAACGGGCCGATCTGGCGCGGCGGCAGGTTGACGGCCGCGAGCACCTGCCTTCCGATCAGCTGCTCGGGCGTGTAGAGATCGGTGATCTGGGCAGATGATTTGCGGCTGCCCAAATCGGCGCCGAAATCGATCACCAACTTCCAGGCGGGATTGCGCGCTTCCGGGAATGGCTGGACCTCGACGATCGTGCCCACCCGGATGTCGATGGCCAGGAACTGGTCGAAGCCGATCGTCTCGGCGGGATCGGTCACGCCGCTTCCTTTTCCGCCCTCGCCTTTGGGATCGCGCGGCGCTCCTTTAGATCGAACCAGTCCCCGGTTCCCAGCACATGGACGCGAACGTCGTGCATGGAAAGCACCCGCTCCGGTCGCGCCTCGGCGAGGTTGGAATGGGAGACATGCTCGCCATCGACGATATAGACCGCGCCGCTGCCCGCCACGCGGAAGCGGTCTCCTTCCACCACCGCCGCCGTATCCTCATCGATGCCGATGCCGAGCACGCGCGGATTGTGGGCAACCGCGCCAATCAGGCGGCCGAAGCGGCCGCGCTCGGCGAAATGCTGATCGATGATCACGTCGCGCATCAGGCCCAGGCCCGGCGCCATGTGGAGATCACCAATACGGTGAGTCTCGGCGCTGCTGCCCTTTACCAGCATCGTCTCGCTCATCACGGAGGCGCCGGCAGAAGTCCCGGCGATCACCCCGCCCCGCTCCCACAAGCGGCGGACCTTGGCCTCGATCGCGGTGTCGCCGATCTGGCTGGTGATGCGCAGCTGATCGCCGCCCGAGAAGAACACGCCGGCGGCATCGTCCAGCACGTCGAGCTTCTCGGCGCTGTGCGCTTCGGCCCGATCCTCGACATAGAGTTCGACCAGTTCGCCGATGCCGAGATCGGCGAAGGCGCGCTGATACTCTTCGAAATAGCCTTCCGGCTTGTGGCTGGCGACCGTGGCGAGGACGAGCTTGCCACCTTTCACCAGCCGCGCGACTTCCTTGAGGATGCGACGCTCGCCGTCAGGGCTGCGATCCTCGTGACCGCCGATTATGATCAGGCAGCCGCGGCGCCCGCTTTGTGATTCAAACATGCTCATCTACTCGGCCGCAATCGGGCGGGCGCCGGTCTCTGACCGCTCGAATTGTTCGATCTGCCTCCAGGTCTGCTCGACCAGGGTCGGCGTGACCACCAGCAGCTCGCCGGGATGCGTGGCGAGCAAGCCGGCGGCGGTCGCGCCTTCCTCCGTGACGATCAGGTGGACCCGGTCGGGCTCGGCGCCGCCTTCGATCGCGCCTTGCTGAAGCAGGTTCATCACTTCCCCGCGCGGGCGGCCGCGGTTGCCGGGATCCTCGCGGAAGAAAATCTCGTCGAAAATGCCGCCCGCAATTTGGCCCATTTGCAATATGTCCTCATCGCGCCGGTCGCCTGGGATCGACAACACGCCGAGCGCGCGCCGGTAGCGGTGACGAAGGCCGCGCACGACCTCGCCCAGCGCCTGCAAGCCGGCGGCGTTGTGGGCGTAGTCCATAATCACCCGAAAGCCGTGCTCGTCATGCACGTTGAGCCGGCCCGGATTCTGCTCGAACGTCGATTGAAAGGAAGCGAGCCCCGATCGGATGGTGAGCAACGGCACACCATGCGCCAGGCACATCGCGGCGGTGGCGCAAGCGTTGGCGATATTGAACGTCGCCATGCCATGCAGCGTCGCGGGGATCGCGCCCGCTTCCAGCACGACTTCGCGCCGCCCACGCCGGTGATAGACGATGGTGCCGCCCTCATGCCCTGGCTCGCGCACCACGGCGAGGCCGCCTTCCTCGATGTGGCGGCGCAGGAATGTCGGCATCTCGTCGGACCCGCCTTGCAGCGAGAACCAGGCCAGCCGCCCGCCCGCGCGCCGCGCCATCCTGACGCACAGCGGATCGTCTGCGTTGAGCACCGAAGTGCCGCCCTTGTGTACCGTTTCCACGATCAGCGACTTGACCGCGGCAAGGTCGTCCAGCGTTTCGATGCCCTTGAGGCCGAGATGGTCCGCGCTGACGTTCAGCACTACTCCGACGTCGCTGTCGGTAAAGGCTAGCCCCTCGCGCAGGATGCCGCCGCGCGCCGTTTCGAGCACGGCGATATCGACGGAGGGATCCCGGAGCACGATGCGGGCGCTTCGGGGTCCCGTCGAATCGCCGGCCGCGACCAGAAGGCCGTTGACGTAAACGCCGCTGGTCGAAGTCAGGCCGACATTGGAACCGGTGTAGCGCAGCACCTGCTTTACCATCCGACCGACGGTCGACTTGCCGTTGGTGCCGGTAATCGCGAAGATCGGGATGCGCGCGCGACCGCCGCGCGGGAACAGCATCTCGATCACCGGCCGGGCGACATCGCGCGGCGGACCTTCCGACGGCTCCAAATGCATGCGGAAGCCAGGCGCCGCGTTGAGCTCGATGATGCCGCCGCCCGTCTCGCGAACGGACTTGGCGATGTCAGGCGCGATGAAGTCGATCCCGGCAATGTCCAGCGCGACGATCGCGGCGGCGCGGCGGGCGATTTCGGCATTGTCGGGATGGATCTGGTTGGTGCGGTCGATCGCCGTGCCGCCAGTAGACAGATTGGCGGTGGTGCGCAGGATCACGCGCTGGCCGGGCTCGGGGACGCTATCCACCGTCATGCCCGACCGCTCCAGCACTTCGCGGACATGCGCGTCGACGCTGATCCGGGTCATCACCTTTTCATGCCCGCGCCCGCGGCGAGGATCCTTGTTCACTTCCTCGATCAGCTGCTCGATGGTGCGCACGCCATCCCCGGTGACATGGGCCGGCACGCGCTCGGCAACTGCGATCAGCTCGCCGCCGATCACCAGGATGCGATGATCGTTGCCGTCGAAATATTGCTCGACGATCACGTCGCGCCCTTTGGCCTGGGCTTGCGCTTCCGCGAAGCCGAAGCGGAGCTGCTCTTCGTTGGCGATGCCGATGGTGACGCCCCGGCCGTGATTGCCGTCGAGCGGCTTGGTCACGAGCGGGAAGCGCAGCCGCTTCGCCTCACGCACCGCTTCCTCGACATCGCGGACGACGACGCCACGCGGCACGGGAATGCCGCTCTCGTCCAGCAATTGCTTGGTCAAATTCTTATTGCCGGCAATGTCAACCGAGACCAGCGAGGTCTGGCCGGTGATGCTGGCGCGGATGCGCTGCTGGTGACGGCCGGTGCCGAGCTGGATCAGGCTGCGATCGTCGAGTCGCATCACAGGGATCGAGCGGCGCCGTGCTTCGTCGATCAGGGACTGGGTAGTCGGCCCGAAATTGTAGCGGCCGACCACGCGCTTGAGAGTCTCGAGCCGCCGCTCGAGATCGAACGGGCCGGCCAGGTCGTAAACGCGTTCGATCCGCTCCAGGCCGGCCAGTTCGGGCGGGAGCAGCGACTCGACCAACTCCAGCGCGATCCGCCCCGCCATCCGCCCGACCCGTTCGTCCTGATAGGCGAACATCACGTTGTAGACGCCCGGCTTGGTCTTGAGCGAACGCGTCTTGCCGCGCGTCACGGGCGTCCCGGCCAACGTCTGCAATTCCAGCGCGATATGTTCGGCGACATGGCCGAGCCACGTCCCTTCGTGCAGTCGCTCGACGAAACCGCCGCGCCGCTTGCGCGAACAGCCATGGCGATCCAGCCCGGGCAGCATCGAGACGAGCCGGTCGGTAAAGCCCGGAATGCGGTTGGTCGGCCACTCCTCCAGTGCACCTAGATCCAGCATGATGCGGATGAAGGGCGTATGACTGTAATAATGCGGACCGCGATACACGCCGGTTTCGAGTACGGTCATCGGCTGCTGCGGCGCGGCCGTTTCGCTGAAGATGCCGGAGGGAAGCGGGGCTGTTTCCACCATCGCTCCCCAATGCGCGGGCGCGAAACGAGGTTCCGGGTTAAATCGACCGGCTCACCACTTCCTTCATGATCTCGTTCGTGCCGCCGAAGATGCGGGTCACCCGCGCGTCGCGCCATAGCCGCGCGATCAGATATTCGTTCATGTAGCCCGCGCCGCCGTGGAGCTGGAGCGAGGCGTCGCAGGCCTCCCATTGCAGCTCGGTGTGCCACAGCTTGGCGGCACTCGCCTCGGCGGCCGTCAACTCCCCTGCGATATGCTGACGGATCGCCCAGTCGATATGCGCCCAGCCGACTTGGAGCTTGGCGGCGAGATCGGCGAGCGTGAACTTGGTGTTCTGGAACTCGAACACGGTCTTGCCAAACGCCTTGCGCTCCTTGGTGAACTTGACCGCCTCGTCGAACGCGCGCTGCGCCGAGCCTTGCGCCGAGCAGGCGATCGACAGCCGCTCCTGCGGCAACTGGTTCATCAGGTAGGCGAAGCCCATCCCCTCGGCGCCGAGCAGGTTCGTCTGCGGCACCCGGACGTCGTCGAAGAATAATTCGGACGTGTCCTGACTGTGGAGGCCGATCTTGTCCAGGTTGCGGCCGCGCGCATAGCCCGGCCGGTCCGCCTCGACCAGGATCAGCGAGGTGCCGCGCGCGCCCTGCCCCGGATCGGTCTTGGCGACGACGATCGTCAGCTCGGCATGCTGGCCATTGGTTATGTAGGTCTTGGAGCCGTTGATCACGTAATCGGGCCCGTCCTTGACCGCGCTCGTCCGCACGCCCTGAAGGTCTGAGCCGGCGCCCGGCTCGGTCATCGCAATCGCGGTCGGCGTTTCGCCGGAAATCATCCGCGGCAGCCAGCGCGCCTTTTGCTCCCCCGTCCCGTAATGGACGAGGTAATCGGCGACGATGTCCGAATGGAGCGTGATCCCGGCGGTCGAGCCGGCATAGGCCAGCTCCTCGTCGATCACCGCATTGTAGCCGAAGTCGAGCCCGAGCCCGCCATCGGCTTCCGGCACCGTCGGGCACAGCAGGCCCGCCTCGCCGCATTTGGTCCACAGGGCGCGATCCACGATCCCTTCCGCTTCCCAGCGGTCGAGATGCGGCGTCAGCTCGGCCGCGAAGAAGCGGCGGACCTGTTCGCGGAACAGCTGGTGGTCTTCGGTGAAACAGGTGCGGCGGGCGGTGTCGAGCATCACGTTTCCTTGAAGCGCGGGGCGGGAGCGGGCTGGGTCAGGCCGCCGATGTTGGCGAAAGTGCCGCGCAACGCGAGATGTGGATGCGCCGGAGCGTCGGCAAGGCTCAGGATCGGGGCGAAACAGGCGTCGGTTCCGTCCAATAGTGACAGCCAATGTTGGCGCGGATGCGCGCGGAACGTGGCGGTGAGCTCGTCCCGCAGGCCCGGATCATATTGGCCGGAGGTGAGGCCCAGCTTTTCCTTCAGCACCGCGAAGAATTGCGGCTCGATCGCGCCGACCGACACCCACTGGCCGTCAGCGCATTGGTAGCTGTCGTAAAAGGCCATGCCGCCGTCGAGGAGATTGCCGCCGCGCTCGTCACGCCACATGCCCGCCGCCAGTAGCGACCAAGTCTGCGCGGCGAGCAGCGCGGCCCCGTCCACCATCGCGCAGTCGATCACCTGGCCCCTGCCGGTCGCGCGGGCGGACAGGATGCCGGCCAGCATTCCGAACGCCAGCAGCATGCCGCCGCCGCCGAAATCCCCGACCGCGTTGACCGGCGGCGTCGGCGGCTCCCCCGCCCGCCCGTAAGTGGCGAGATTGCCGGCAACCGCGATATAGTTGATGTCGTGGCCGGCGGTGTGGGCGAGCGGCCCCTCCTGTCCCCAGCCGGTCATCCGGCCATAGACCAGCCGCGGATTGTCGCCGCACAGCAGATCGGGTCCGAGCCCCAGCCGCTCCATCACGCCTGGCCGGAAGCCCTCGATTAGCCCGTCCGCGCCGCGCGCCAGTTCGCGCACCCGCGCGACGGTCTCCGGCTGCTTGAGATCGAGTTCGACGATCTCGGCCCGCCCCCGGCGCAGGATGTCGAACGCGGGAGGGATCGGCGGCACCGAGCCGGCGCGCTCCACTCGGATCACCTCCGCGCCATGATCGGCCAGCATCATCGCCGCGAACGGCGCGGGCGCGAGTCCGGCCAGTTCGATGATGCGGATGCCGGAAAGCACGCCTGTCATGCTCGTCCCATGCCCCGCGATCGGCTATGCAGGCAAGGGAGGGCGAGATGAGAAGAAGCGTTGTCGCCGGCTTGCTGATGATCACCGCCTGCGAGGAAGCGCCGCGCGAGGCGCAGACGCCCGCACCCGCGCGTCCCGACATCGCGCGTCCAACGCCCAGCGCGAAGCAGGAAGACCCGCTCGCCTGGGAGCGGGATGTCGTGCTTCCGGTCGATCCGCGGCACCGCAAGCTGGCGCTGACACGCAGTTGGCTGGCGGGGTACTGGGTTGGCAACAAAGGCGCCTGCTTCGGGTCGGACAGCGGGATCGCGCTGGAAGCGGACGGCAGCTACTCAAATTACGAGACGGAGGGCCGCTACGCCATCGCGGGCGATGTGATCCGCCTGACCGTCACCAGCGCGCACAATGCCCCTCCCGAAGAGATCGGAACAAGCCAGCAATTCCGGGCGCGTCTAATCGGGCCCAATGAGATGGGCACGGACTGGGGTGGAGGCGAGACCGAGACGTTATATCGCTGCCCCGCAAGCGGCATGGACCCCGCTCAGCTGTCCCGCTCCTCCCCGTCATCGTCCGCGTCGCGCATCACCTGACTCAGCGCACCCGCCATGATGCCGGCGGGGAGCGCGATCAGGCCGACGCCGATGATGGCGAGCGTTCCCGCCGCCACCTTGCCGCCAGGTGTGGTCGGGAACACGTCGCCATAGCCGATCGTGGTCATGGTCACGACCGCCCACCACATCGAGCGCGGCACGGAGCCGAATTTGTCGGGCTGAACGTCGCCCTCGATCCAGTAGAGCGCGGTAGCGGAGGCGACCAGCACCGCGCCGGCCAGCATGATCACCAGGATGAGCTCGTCCTTGCAGATCTGCATCGCGCGGGTGAGGTGCGTCATCGCCGAGCTCATCCGCCCGAGCTTGGCCAGCCGGACGATGCGCGCGACCCGCGCCAGCCGCAGCACGGAGGCATTGCCGATGATCAGCGGCAGCAGGCTGGTGACGATCACCACCAGATCGAGGATCGACCAGGGCGAGAGGATGAAGCGGATGCGGCAGCGCCAGGACGAATGCCCGCCCGGCTCCTCCGCGATCGTCCACAATCGCGCCAGATATTCGGCCAGGAAGATGAGGCCGAACGCCAGTTCGCTGGCGATGAACAATGCGCCGAACCGCCCTTCCAGCTCAGGCTCGGTTTGCAGCACGCCGCCGGTCGCGGCAAGCACGATCAGCCAGACCAGGGCCTTGTTGAGCGCGGACAGCCCCTTGGGCCGGGCGCGTGGATCCAGCTGCCGATACAATCGCGCGCGCAAGCCGCCGCCGCCTGTCTCCACCCCGATCCCCTTGGCCCCGAAGCCTCGGGTTAGCGCAAAGGCCCGCCCGGGCGCAATCGAGCGGCCGTCAACTGCTCAGCGCGTAGCTTTCGAGATACCCGCAGCGATCGCAGCGGTAGGTGGTGAGCTTCACCTGCTCACCCTTGGGCAGCTTGATCCCGCCATACCAGGTCCGGCGCGGCTCGCCGCCTTGCCACTGGCTGGCATGGGCGATGCCGGAATCGCCCTGATCGACGATGAATCCGGCGGTCAGAGTGCCGCCGCATTTCGTGCAAGTGGTGGGTGTGCGCATGAGCTTTTCCGTCAATTGAGGGAGGATGCGGATGGTCCACGGTAGATGCCAGGATCAGGACACACAATCGACGGCGCACATTCAGCCAAGGCCGAAGTAGCGGCGGAGCGAGCCGCACGTTTTCGGCGTAACGGCGTAGCGGCCCTCTCCATTCTCGACCCGGCCCCAATCATCCCAGCCGAGCAAAAACACATCGCGGTCACCCTTGATTGTGCGGGTGCGAATCGTCGTGCGCGACTGGAAGTGCGGGAGATTAGCAACACCGGCTCGGGTCAGGTCGTTTGCCGTCGCCACTCCGCCCTTGGTTGCAAAGATGTAGAGCCCGGCCTTTGTCTGATCGGACGCGCCGGCCATCCACTTCTGCGTCTCGCGAAAGCTGAGATCGACGACATCGCTCATGTCGATACCGGCATAATCCGAACCATAGGCATCGGTGCCGGCCGGCGGCGGCGCTTCACCGGCATCGCCGCCGAGGAGGAGCGCCAGGATTTCGGCGCGGGCCGCCTCGCTCATCTTGCGAACGTCATCCGAGGTCAGAGTGATTTGCATTTCCGCGCTCCTACGCTTAAGCATCTTGGGGTATCATGCTAATCACATAACTGCAAGATTACGTCAGGTGACCTATGTTGAAGGCCAACGTCCTTGAGACGAGGTATCTGGCTGCGTATTCATTCTCAGATCGGAGAATGTATATGACGCAGAATGCCCGCACGTTCACCCCCGCCGAGGCGGGCGTGGTGAGCGGTCTTGGCCGCAAAGCGATCGACAATGCGATCGACAAGAAGATCATTGCCATGCCGAGCGTGAATCCGGCGGACGCCGCCAGCGGCCGACGCCAGCGGCGCCTGATCAGCAAAACCGATCTGCTCTGGATCTTCGTGAACAGCCGCGCGGGTGGCGCGATTCCCGCTGAAGCGCGGGCCGCGCTTTACAAGCAGTTCACAGCCAATATCCGCGCGCAAAAGTTTCGAGTCTCGGACTTCGTCATCATCGACATCGCCGCCGCGCGGCGGGAGGTCGAGGCACGGGAGAGCGCGCTCGACCGCGCAAAGGCAAGGATCATCAGTGATCCCGATGTGATCGGCGGGGAGCCCGTCTTCGCGGGAACGCGTGTTCCGGTGTACGATGTCGCGGCGTCGCTCGACAAAGGCATTTCGCGCGAGCGCGTTCTTGCCGCTTATCCGATGCTTGACGAGGAGGCTCTCGACGGGGCGCTGCTTTACGCTGGAGCGTTCCCGCCGCGCGGCCGCCCGCGCGAAACACCGCGAACATCGCCGCCACTCGCGCGGGTCAAGGAAGCTGCTGTGCGGCGACGACCGCCGGGATGACGAAGTTCCTGATCGACAATTGCCTCACCCCCGCACTTGCCAAGCTGGCCCGCGACCGGGGACATGAGGACGCGACGCATCTGGAATGGCGACACAGGAGCGACTGGAAGGACTGGAATGTCACCGACATGGCCATCGATGGCGACTGGACGCTCGTCACTCGCAACTCCGTCGATTTTCGCGGACCAGCGAAGGCTCCGGGGACGAACGGCGAGTATAGCAAGCGCGTGCTTCATGCCGGCCTGATCTGCCTCAACGGACCGTCCGGCATGGACCTCGACATGCAAATCGACCTGTTCCGGACGGCGCTCGATGCGCTTGCCAAGAACGAGGATCTCGTCAACCAATGTCTCGAGGTGACGATGGACGAGACGGGCGCGGTCCGGATCCTGCGGTATGAGCTTCCCAAAGGCGAGGAGACGGCGATCTAGCCCGCCGCCGCCTCGAGCTTTTCGATCTGCTCCGTCGTTAGCCGCAGCCGCATGCTTCCGAGCAACTCCTCCACCTGCTCCACGCTGGTGGCGCTGGCGAGCGGGGCGGTGATGCCGGGTTGGGCGGCGGTCCAGGCCAGGGCGATCTGGGCGGGAGTGGCGCGCAGGTCGGCGGCGATCTCGTCCAGGGCAGCGAGAACCCGGGGGCCGCGACCGTCCAGATAGGGTGCGACGCGGTCGCCGCGGACGCTTTTAGCGAGGTCGGCGGGAGAGCGGTATTTGCCGGTCAGATAGCCGTTGGCGAGGCTGTAAAAGGTCGCCACGGCGAGGCCGCGCGCTTGGGCGAGCGGCAGCAGATCGGCTTCGATCGCGCGGTCGAGCAGGCTGTAGCCGGCCTGCAGGACGGAGTAGCCGGTCCAGCCATTGGCGGCGGCGATGTCGAGCGCGGCGGCGAGCCGGAGCGCCGTGATTTGGGACGCGCCGAGCGCGCGAACCTTGCCCGCCCGCACCAACCGGTCGAACGCGGCCAGCGTTTCCTCCTGCGGCACCTCCGGATCGTCGCGGTGGGCGTAGTAGAGATCGATGGTATTGGTGCGCAGGCGGCACAGCGAGCCTTCCACCGCCCGCTCGATTTCGGCGGCGCCGAGCCCACCGACCATGCCGACCTTGGTGGCGATCGCGACGTCGTCGCGCCGCCCACGCCGGGCGAGCCAGTTGCCGATCACCGTCTCGGATTCGCCGCCGCTCAGCCCCGGTGCCCAGGCCGCGTAGACATCGGCCGTGTCCACCATCGTGCCGCCGCCGGCCACGAACGCATCGAGGATGCGGAAGCTGGTCGCCTCGTCGGCGGTCCAGCCGAACACGTTGCCGCCGAGGATCAGCGGCGGGGTGAGGAGGCCGCTATCGCCGAGAGCGCGCGAAACGGGGCGGTCAGAGCATCGCCATGTCATGATGGACGAACGATCCCGCCGCGAACGACGAGGAAGCAGAGGGCGGTGGCGGCGATTGCTCGACCAACTGTGCTTCCGTCGCGCCCCGGCCCACGTCGAGCAGCGTCACCGAGCCGCCCCCGGAGCCGAAGGTCACCACCGTATCCTGCGTCCCGTTGCCGTCGACATCGCGATTGGTGATGCTCCGGATCGTGATGCCTTCGAGCACCAGCTTGTCGGTGCCGACCACGAAGTCGGTGATCGTATCGTTGCCGTTGCCGACGCCGAAGATGAACCGGTCGGCCTCACTTCCGCCCGTCATCCGATCGTTGCCGCTGCCGCCGTTGATGTTGTCCATGCCGGCGCCGCCGTCGATCGTGTCGGTGCCGCTGTCGCCGGACAGATCGTCGCGGCCATTGCCCCCGGAAATGGCGTCGTTGCCCGAACCGCCGAACAGATCGTCCGCACCGTCGTTTCCGTTGATCTTGTCGTTGCCGGTGCCGCCGCTGATATTATCCTCGCCGCTGCCGCCGTTCAGCGTGTCGCTGCCGGAGGTGCCGGTCGTCGTCGTGCTGTCGTTGCGCACCTTCACATCGATGGTCAGCGCGGCCGTATCCGCGCCGCCCTGCCCGTCGCTGATCGAGTAGGTGAACAGATCCTTTTGATCGGCGGTCAGCGCGTCGAGCAAGTCACTGTTCGCGGTGTAGGTATAGCTCCCGTCCGCATTCAGCTTGAGCGTGCCGTATTGGCCCTGGATCGTGGCGCCGGGCGCGGCTGACGAGCCGCCCTGCGAGCCGAACGTGGTTACGACCAACGGGTCCCCGTTCGGGTCGGTATCGTTGGCGAGCACGTTGCCGGTCGCGGTCTCGGCCGTGTCCTCGGTGACCAGATTGGCATCGTTGATCGCATCCGGCCCGCCCTGGAGCACCGGAACGGCAGCGCCGCCGAAATTCAGGAATTCGAAGTTGATCAGAGTGTCCGTGCCATCGTCGCCGTTGGCGGGGTTGGTGTCGGTCACCGTCAGCGTTTCCACGCCGCCCGATACGCTGCGCATGATCGTGTAGCCCGAGCGCGGCCCGGAGAAGAAAGCGGTGTCGCTTCCCGCGCCGCCATCGAGCGTATCGTTGCCGGAGCCGCCCGTGATCTTGTCGTCGCCGCCGCGCCCGAGGATCTGGTCGTTGCCGGCAAGTCCGTTCAGCACGTCCGCATCGGTCGCGGTCAAACTCACATTATTGCCGTCCAGGAGGTCCGCGAACTCGCTGCCGGTCAGGGTGTCAGCCCCCGAGCCTCCGTAAACGAGAACGAGATCGTTCGCCGTGCCGGTGGTGGTCAGCGCGTCGATTGCGGCGCCCGCGTCGAACGTGGCGCCGGTGGTCAGGTTGCGCAGGTTGAAGTCGGTGCCGACATTTTGCAGGTCGTTATTGCTGACCGTCAGGCCGTTGGTATCGACGCCGATCGAAAGCGCGGTGCCCGCGTTGCGGAACACATTGTCCGAGACGTTGGCGAGGGAATCGCCGTTCATCTCGAGATTGAGGCCGGTCCGGATCTTGTCGATGACGTTGCCGGTGAAGGTCAGGCTCCGTCCGCCGCCGTCGAAGAACAGGCCGCTCTGGAAATTGGCGGTGCCGAACATGTTGGCGGAGGTTCCGGAAATCACGTTGTTCGTAACCGTGACCGAGCCGGCCGCGCTCGGGCGGACCGAGATCGCCAGATCACCGCCACTCGCGCCCCTCACCGTCGAGAAGATCACCGAATTGGTGAGCGTGACATTGGCACTGCTCGCCAGGATTTCGAGCGACGGCGCCCCCCCGATCGCGTCGTTGACGATGCGGACGCCGTCTATCGCGACATTGCTCTGCGAACTGACGACGATATTGCCCAGGATATTGCTCGCGCCCGCCGCCAAGGCCGGATCGCGGCCCGTGGCAGACGTCCCCGCCTGCGCGCCGAGGATCCGGACGCCGACGTCGATCGCCACGTCTTCGTCATATTCGCCGGCCGCGAGGCGGATCGTAAAGCCGTTGGAAGCGGCATTCTCGGCAGATTGGATCGTATCGAACGTACCGACCAGCTGGCCGGAGGCGTTGAACAGCTGCACCTTCTGCGTGGCATCGAGCGTGGCACCGCCAAAGCTCAGCTTCTCGATGCTGGTCAGCGTGTCGGTGCCTTCATTGCCGTTGCTGGCGTCCGTATCGGTAACGGACGTGAAGCCGGTCACGCGTCCGCTCGCGTCCGTGGCCGCGACGAAGCTGTAGCCGCTACGCGGGCCCGCATAGGCCGCCGTGTCGGTCCCGCCGCCGCCATCGATCGAGTCGTTGCCGCCATTGCCGACTGCGATGTCGTTGCCACCGCCAAGGCCAATGATGTCGTTGCCGGGCGTCATCGAGGACACCAGATCGACGTCGCCGCCGCCGGTGAACTTGTTACCGGAATAGGTGCCCGGAACCCCTTGGTTGTCGACCAGGATACCGCGGCTCTGGCCGGGGCCGCTGTCGTCGAGCAGGTTGTTGATGACATCG
Organism: Allosphingosinicella sp.; assembly: GCA_036387855.1. Lineage (GTDB taxonomy): Bacteria > Pseudomonadota > Alphaproteobacteria > Sphingomonadales > Sphingomonadaceae > Allosphingosinicella. The sequence goes on from DASVSZ010000034.1 coordinate 100,806, forward strand.
GTGCCGGGTCCGCGCACGCGCAAGGCGGTGCCGAAGCGGTCGGTGAAGCCGGTAAAGACGTTGTCGCTGACTTCGCTGTTGGCGCTGTCGATCGTGACCAGCGTGTTGCCCTGAGGATTGCCGGTGTCGCTGCTGACGCCGCCGGCGGTGCCGGTAATCTGGTTGCCCTTGAACGTGACGTTGTCGCCGGCGTTGATGACGGCGAGTTGGCGCGGCACATTGTTGCCGACCGCAAACTGGCTGCCGAAGCCCTCTCCGCCCGGTTGCGAGCCTACAAAGGTCTGACCGCTGAAGATATTGCCTTCGATGATGCTGTTGGTCACCGGGCCGCCGGCCTCCGACAGCAAGCCGAGATCGCCATTGGCCCGGATGTCATTCCCCTCGATGGTCAGCGCGTTATGCGCGCCTTGAAGGTAGATCGCGGCATTCTCGACCGGGCCGTTGCCGTTGGTGCCGATGATTGTGAAGCCCTGGCCCGCATCGCCGATGCGCACGTTGTTGACGTTCGGGTCGATCTCGATCGTGCCCAGCGCGGCGCCCTGGACGCCGGTGATGGTGGTGGCGCCGCGGCCGTTCTGCGACAGCAGAGTGAGATCGCTGCGATCGATGATCACGCTTTCATTGTAATTGCCGTCGGCGACGATGATCGTGACGGGACCGGCGATCGATCCAGAGGCGTCCACCGCCGCCTGGATGGTCGCGAAACCGCCGGACCCGACCAGTAGAAAGCTCGTTCCCGCGCTATCTTCGACGATTTCGAAGCCGGTGAGGGTGTCCGTGCCTTCGGCATCCGAACTGACCGTGTAACTGGATCCGTTCGCGACGATGTCGCTGGCGGTTAGCACTTCATCGTAGACGACGGTGTCGATACCGGTCCCACCGACATAGCTGTCGTCATCGACCGTGCTTTCCACGCGATCGTCGCCGGAGGTACCGAAGAAGCCGACATGCTCTCCATCGATGGTGCTGTCGGTCGCGGTGAAGCTGCCGCCGATGCCGTCCAGATAGGGGTTGTTGACGCCGGTGAAGCTGTTGCCCGCGATATCGATGTCCGATCCTTCGAGGCTCGTTCCGGGAACATTGGAGGTGCGAATGCCTGCGTCCGCATCGCTGAACTGGTTGTTGATGATCGTAATTGTGTCTTGGTATGGACCGGGCACAAAGAACACGATCCCGGCGGCGTTCCCGCCACTCGTCTCGGCGCCGTCGCGGTGCATGTTGCTGAAGCTGTTTCCGTCAACGAGCAACGGCCCGGTGTCGTTCGCGATCAGAACACCAATATCGGCACCATCAAAGCTGTTTCCTTTGATTTCGCCCTGACTTCCACTGAGGTTGATGAACAGGGGCGCGTCGTTGTCATCTCCGGAGATATAAGAGCCTTCATGCCCCCGGAATGTGTTGGCTGATATATTGATAGTTCCACCACCGAATAAGTTAAAGAACTCGGTATATCCAGTCATGTCGACCAGATTTCCAGTAAACGTAAAGAGATAATTTGGGGAGTAGCCGAAATAAATGACGTTCGGCTGATTAGCCTCCGAGATCTCCAGAACGCTGTTGTTAAGCTCAAATTGCTGTCCAGGACCACCTTCGTCCATTATGATCTGAGCAACGATCTTGAAGCCGTCGAACAGCACGCTCAGCGCTGTATCCGCCAGCTCGAAGATGTTGATCGAGCCTCCGTTCAGGACAGTCTCAGCACCGCGAGTGCCCGTGCCTACGGCTCGGTGTTGCGGGCCTGGAGGTTGGGAGCGTTTATCGCCGCGCCAGCGCGCGATGCGTAAGTCGAACTCGATCCCCCATTTGATACCCGTCCGCACGGCTTCGCATCGCGCCGAAGCACGACAGAAACGACTAAAACTCGTCAGACTACCCCCCATGGGCAGCGGACCAAGCGCTACAGTCCGGACTCGCAGGACTCAGCCGAGTCGCGCTCCGGAGGTTGTTTTTCTTAAGCTTTTCTTAGGATTTGTCGAGATCGATTCAGGTCGCGGCATGGTTACTGTCGCCCGCCTGAGAACAACTTGCCGGTCTCATCAGCTTGGAATCATTGTGACTCTGCCAACTTGAAGCACCTCAAGCGACGGCCGATTTCGGGACAGCCAAGCAGGCGCCTCAGCGCCGCCCGCCCGCCCGCTTGTTCATGCGGATCTGTTGCTGCTTTCCGTAGCGGGTCTTGCGGGTGCCGGGTTTGCCTTCGGTGGCGTTGCCGCGGACGGGCGCGCGCTTTTCGTAGTCGGGGACGCCGAGCTCGTCCGCTTCCAGCTTGCGGATCTCGTCGCGAAGCCGGCCGGCTTCCTCGAATTCGAGATCGGCCGCGGCCTTGCGCATCCGGCTTTCAAGATCCTGGATGTAAGCGCGCAGATTGTGGCCGACGAGGTGAGGCGTGTCCTCGTCGCCGGTATCGATCAGCACTCCGTCGCGCGTGCTGACATGGGCGATGATGTCGGAGATGTTGCGCTTGATCGTGGTCGGCGTGATGCCGTTCGCTTCATTATATTCGAGCTGCTTCTGCCGCCGCCGGTCGGTCTCGTTGAGCGCGCGCTCCATCGATCCGGTCACCCGGTCGGCATAGAGGATCACCTTGCCCTCGACGTTGCGGGCGGCGCGGCCGATCGTCTGGATGAGCGAGGTTTCCGAACGCAGAAAACCTTCCTTGTCGGCATCGAGAATGGCGACCAGTCCGCATTCGGGAATGTCGAGCCCCTCGCGCAGCAGGTTGATGCCCACCAGCACGTCGTAAACGCCGAGCCGCAGGTCGCGGATCAGCTCGATCCGTTCCAGCGTCTCGACATCCGAATGCATGTAGCGGACGCGAAGGCCAGCCTCGTGCAGGAACTCGGTCAGATCCTCGGCCATCCGCTTGGTCAGCGTCGTGACCAATGTGCGATAGCCTTTCCCGGCCGTGATCTTGGCCTCGTTAATGAGATCATCGACCTGATCCTCGACCGGCTTGATCTCGACCGGCGGATCGATCAGCCCGGTCGGGCGGATCACCTGTTCGGAGAAAACGCCGCCGGTCTGCTCCATCTCCCAGGTGCCCGGTGTCGCCGACACCGCCACCGATTGCGGGCGCATCGCGTCCCATTCGTTGAAGCGCAACGGCCGGTTGTCGATGCAGCTCGGCAGCCGGAAGCCGTACTCGGCCAGCGTGATCTTGCGCCGATGATCGCCCCGCGCCATCGCGCCGATCTGCGGCACCGTCTGGTGGCTTTCGTCGATGAACAGCAGCGCGTTTTCGGGCAGATATTCGAACAAGGTCGGCGGCGGCTCGCCCGGGAGGCGTCCGGTGAGGAAGCGGGAGTAATTCTCGATGCCGTTGCAGCTGCCGGTAGCGGCGATCATTTCGAGATCGAAATTGGTGCGCTGTTCCAGCCGCTGCGCTTCCAGCAGCTTGCCCTCTGCGACCAGCTCTTTGAGCCGCTCCGACAGTTCGTGCCGGATCGCCTCGGTCGCCTGCTTCAGCGTCGGGCCGGGCGTCACATAATGACTGTTGGCATAGACCTTGATCGTCTCGAGCGACGCGATCTTCTTGCCGGTCAGCGGATCGAACTCGACAATCTCCTCGACCTCGTCGCCGAAGAAATTGATCCGCCAGGCCGTGTCTTCATAGTGGCTCGGGAAGATTTCGAGATTGTCGCCGCGCACACGGAAGTTACCGCGCGAGAAGCCGGCATCGTTGCGCTTATACTGAAGCGCGACCAGCTTGCGGATGATCTCGCGCTGGTCCTGGCTTTCGCCCTTCTTCAGCGTGAACACCATCGCCGAATAGGTCTCGACCGAGCCGATGCCGTAGATGCACGACACGGACGCGACGATGATCACGTCATCGCGCTCGAGCAGCGACCGCGTCGCGCTGTGCCGCATCCGATCGATGCCCTCGTTTACCGAGGATTCCTTCTCGATATAGGTGTCGGAGCGCGGGACATAGGCTTCGGGCTGGTAATAATCATAATAGCTGACGAAGAACTCGACCGCGTTGTCGGGGAAGAAACTCTTGAACTCGCCGTAGAGCTGTGCCGCGAGGATCTTGTTGGGCGCCAGCACCAAGGCTGGGCGCTGCACCGCTTCGATCACCTTGGCCATGGTGAAAGTCTTGCCCGAGCCGGTGACGCCGAGCAGCACCTGCGTCTGCTCGCCCGCCTGGACCTGCTCGACCAGCTCGGCGATCGCGGTCGGCTGGTCGCCGGACGGCTGATATTCGGATTGAATCCGCAACGCCCGCCCGCCTTCCGCCTTGGGCGGGCGATTGGGACGATGCGGAACGAAGTCCGCTCCGGTTTCGGGTTCCTGGAGGCCGGTTCTGATTGCGATCGCCATCGCTTCCATATGGTCTTGCGCATTGCTTCGCGCTAGCGTCGCGCAAACGGGAACGAGGGGGGCCGACAGATGAAAAAGCTTGGGATCACATGGCTGCTGCTCGCCGCAGCCTGCTCGGACGGCGGGGCCGATCAGGCCGCCAAGCAAAAGGCGGCGTCGGAGGCCGCCAAGACGGCGCAGCTCAGCCCCGGGCAGTGGGAAACGACGGCCGAAGTCACCCGCGTCACCCAGCAGGACAAAGCGCCACGCCCGGCGATCGATGCTCCGATTGGCAGCAAGACGGCTGCAACCGCCTGCCTGACCGCGGCCGACGTCAAGAACCCGCCCGCCGTGCTGCTGGCCGGCAGCGATGCCTATCAATGCAGTTCGAACAATCTGTACGTGTCGGGCGGCACACTCAGCGCCCAGCTGGAATGCACGCGCAAGGGCCTGAGCGGCGCAGTCCGGATGAGCATCGACGGCAGCTACACGGCGGATACGATCACCGCCAACCAGAACCTGTCCACCTTCCTGTCCGGCGACGGCGATGTCGGCATCGTGTCCAAGCTCAGTGCGCGGCGCACCGGCGAGTGCACGGCGCAGCCGGCGAAAGCGGGCTGAGGTGAAGGCGGGCGGCGCGCTCGCCGTGCTGCTGCCGCTGCTGGCGGCGGCGTCCGATGCGCAGCTCCAGCCCGGGCTGTGGGAAGTGATCAACACGCCAGGCGCGATCACGCTGGACGGGCGCGAGCTGGACGACGTGCCGCTGAGCCCGGCGAGGACGCAGCGCATCTGCCTGCCTTCCGCTCAGGCCGCCGAGCCCGCCCGCTTCTTCGCCCGAGAGCTCGCCGAAGACTGCCGGATCATCAGCGCGGCCGTGGCCGGCGGCGCCGTCGCGATCCGCGCCTCCTGCCCGAACCCGGAGGAAGGCACGGACGGCGCGCTGGAGCTCAACGGACGCTTCGACCGCGCCGGCTACCAGCTGGATTTCACCAGCCGCTCCGAAGATTTCCAGGGTGTGACGACGTTCAGCGGCAAGCTGACCGGGCGCCATCTCGGCCCCTGCCCTACCGGTTGAAGGATTTCCGATGAAGCTCAAAGGTCTGCTGATTTGCGCTGCGCTGGCCGCCACCCCAGCGGTGGCCGCCCCGGATTTTTCGGGCGCGGTCAAGGCGGACTATGACCGGCAGCTGCGCGCGCTGTTCGACGATTTCCATCGCAATCCGGAGCTCAGCTTCAAGGAAAGCCGCACCGCCGGGATCATGGCCAGGCAGTTGCGCGCCGTGCCGGGAATGGCCGTCACCGAAAAGGTCGGCGGCACCGGCGTGGTCGGCCTGCTGCGCAACGGCGCCGGCCCGACCGTGCTGGTCCGCGCCGACATGGATGGCCTGCCCGTCGAGGAGAAGTCCGGCCTCGCCAACGCCTCCAAGGCGCGGCAGATCGACATCGACGGCACGGAGAAGCCGGTTATGCACGCCTGCGGCCATGACGTGCACATCACCTCGCTGGTCGGCACCGCGCGGCAGCTGGCGGCGATGAAGGATCGCTGGAAGGGCAATGTCCTGTTCATCGTGCAGCCGGCCGAGGAGCGAACCGGCGGCGCCAAGGCGATGCTGGCGGACGGCCTGTACCAACGCTTTCCCAAGCCCGATTACGCGCTTGGCTTTCACGTTGCCTCCGGGCTCGCCACCGGGAAGGTGAGCGCATCGGAAGGCATCCAATATGCCTCCGCCGACAGCGTCGACGTGACCGTGCACGGCATCGGCGCGCATGGCGCGTCGCCGCATACAGGTCGCGATCCGATCTACATCGCCGCCCAGATCGTCACCGCGCTGCAAGGCCTGGTCGCGCGCGAGATCGACCCGATCAAGCCGGCGCTGATCACGGTCGGCTCGTTCCATTCGGGCTCAAAGCACAACATCATCTCGGACCGGGCGGACCTTCAGCTGACGGTGCGCGCCAATGACGAGGCGACGCGCAAATATCTGCTCGCGGCGATCCCGCGCCTGGCCCGCAGCATCGCCCAGGCGAACGGCGTTCCCGACGATCGGCTGCCGGAGGTCAAGAACCCGGAAGGAACGCCGGTCACCGCCAACGATCCGGGCCTCGCCCGCAGGCTCAACGCCGCCATGGTCCGCGAGCTTGGGCCGAGCGCGTTCGTGCCGTTCGTGCAGCAGGGCATGGGCGGCGAGGATTTCGCCTACTTCATCGAACAGCAGCACCGGGTGCCCGGCTATTATTTCGCGGTGGGCGGCACGCCGCAGTCCGCGTTCGACGCGGCAAAGGCGGGCGGCCCGCCGGTCCCGTCGCACCATTCGCCCTTGTTCAAGATCGATCCCGAGCCCTCCGTGAGGCTCGGCACGGAGGCGATGACCGTGGCCGTGCTCGATCTGCTCAAGCCCGGCGCCTCGGCCGCCGCCGGCAATTAGGAGGTTTGCCCATGCGATTCCTCATCCTCGCCGCAGCTTTGCTGGCCCATACCGGCTGCAACAAGAAAGAGCCCAAGGGCGACATGACCGCCGCGCAGGTCGCCGAAGAGCTGGAGGACATGAAGATCGAGCCCGGCCAGTGGGAAGCGACCAACGAAATCACCCAAGTGAGCGCGCCAAACATGCCGGGCGACGTGCTTGGGCAGATGGTCGGCCGCAAGACGACCGTCAGCAACTGCATCACCCCTGAACAGGCGGCCAAGCCGAGCGCCAACTTCCTCGCCGCGCAGGCCAGCAACGAATGCACTTATCAGGATTGGACCATGGACGGCGGCCGCATGTCGGGCCGGATGACCTGCAAGGGCGGGCAGATGCCCGGCACCGTGGCGATGACCATGTCCGGCAGCTACGCGCCGACCGCCTACGATCTGGACATGGTGATGAAGACTGGCGGCTTGCCCGGCGGCCTATCGATGGAGGTCAAGGCCAAGACCACCGGCCGCCGCACGGGTGAATGCACCGTGGGCTGAGATGATGTTGGTTGGCATGGAAGGATGATCCATACCGCGTGAGCCAATTATGTCCGCCCAGCCTGAGCTTGTCGAAGGCTTGCCTTTTTCCGTTATGCAAAGAAGAAGGGCAGGGCTTCGAAAAGCTCAGCCTGAGCGGAGTATCTTGATCCGCACTATCTGATCGCAGCAACTTTACGGAACCCGAAACGCTCGCCCGACCTCGGTGGTCACGAACCGGTTCGCCGGGACGCCGCGGGCGCGCAGCTCGGCGCCAAGCCGTCGCGGTGGATCGTCGATGCCCTCGAAGGTCAGCTGGAAAGTGCCCCAGTGCACGCCGAGGCCGGTCCCGGCATTCAGCCCTTGGAAGATCCGCACCGCTTCGCCCGGATCGACATGGTTGGTCTTCATGAAGTCGCGCGGTTCATAGGCTCCGATTGGAATGATGGCGAGTCGATAAGGCCCGAACGCAGCCGCCTCTCCGACCCACGATCCGTCGCCCCAGCCGGTGTCGCCGGCGAAGAAGATGTTGCCCGCCGCCGTGCGGACGGAAAAGGCGGACCACAAGGCGCGATTGCGGTCGGTGCCCCAGCGCGATCCCCAATGGTGATTGCGCGTGACGATCACCTCCGCGCCGGAAGCGATCGCTAGCTTTCCGCCCCAGTCCAGCGCGCGCGCGTCGATGCCCGCATCGCGCAGGATCGTGTCGTTGCCGAGACTTGTGACCATCAGCGGCCGGTCCCGCTCCCACAGCCGCTTGAGCGTGGGGACGTCCATATGGTCGTAATGATTGTGGCTGATCAGGACGAGGTCGATCTTGGGCAAGTCCTCGAAGCGGACGCCCGGCTCCCGCGCCCGCTTCGGACCGACAAAGGAGAATGGCGAGCTGCGCTCCGCCCAGATCGGATCGGCCAGGATGTTGAGCCCGCCTGCCTGGATCAGCACCGTCGAATGGCCGATCCAGGTCGCCACCATGTCTCCCTGGCCGACTTGGCCGGGCTTGCCCGGCGTGATCGCCACCCGCTCCGGCCACTTCGCCCGCTCGCCGTTCAGCCAGCGGTTGGCGAAACGCTGCGGCCCGCCATGCGCTTCGTCCCGGAACCCCGGATTGAAGAAGCGCTGGCCGTCGAAATGGTCGCTCGCCGGACCGCGGTAATAGATGCGGTCCAGGAACGGCGGCACCAGGGTCGGCGCAAGGCACAGGGCAATGATCGCGAAGAGCACGATCGTGCCGATCCGCTTCAGGAAGGTCCGCATCTTCGAACAACGTTGATCTCGTCCCGGAGTTCGGCGACGAAAGCAAACATGCGTTATTCCGACCGTCAGTTGCACGATTACCTCGCCAGGATCGGGCTGGGCGAGCCGCGCGGCGGGCTTGAAGGCCTGACCGCGATCCAGCGCGCGCACCGGCTCGCGATTGCGTTCGAGAATCTCGACATCCCGCTCGGCCGAAACATTTCGCTCGACCCTGAGCAGCTGTTCGACAAGCTCGTCACCCGCCGCCGCGGCGGTTATTGCTTCGAGCAGAATGCGCTCCTGCTCGGCATGCTGGAAGCGCTCGGGTTCAAGGCCCGCCCGCTGCTCGCCCGCGTGTGGCTGCGGACCGCGCCGGGCGAGCCGGTGCCGCCGCGCACGCACACGCTCAACCTCGTCGAACTCGATGGCGTCGATCATATCGCGGATGCGGGCTTTGGCGGCAGCTACACCCCACCGATGCCGCTGGTCGCCGACGAGGTCAGTTCCACCGACGACGGCGCCCGCCACCGCCTGGTCCGCGACCGCGATCATGGCTGGATGCTGCAGCGCGACGGGGGAGCCGGCTGGGAGCGCCAATATAGCTTCACCACCGAGCAGGTCTGGCCGGGCGACTTGGCAGCCGCCAATCACTGGACCGCGACTCGACCCGACACCCGCTTCACGCGGCTGCGGATCGTCTCGCGCGCCTTGCCGGGCGGCTACGCCTCTGTGGTCGAGCGCGATTTAGTGATCAGCGAGGCCGGCTGCATCAGCCAATCGGTCGAAGTCGCGGGAACGGACGAGTATCGCGCGGTTCTAGCCGAATTGTTCGGCCTCGATTTATCGAACCAAGAGGTTCAGCGCCTGAACTTGTTTTAAGGGGAACGAAGATGTTGTGGCTGATCGTGGGTGGAGGCATCGCCGTCGCGGGGCTGCTGGCTTGGAACGCGCGCCGGCCGAAGAACTTCAGCTATCGCGGGCGGGCTTATACCCGGCATGGCGACGGCAGCTTCACCTATGCCGGTGGCGGGACGATCGAGCGCGACGAGCGGCAAGAGGTTTCGGACTATTGGGACGGCACCCACGACAGCAGCTCCAGCGACGGCGGGGATGGCGGCGGCGGCGATGGTGGGGGTGGCGGCGACTGAGCCGCCCGCTCAACGCGCGACCTGGAACCCTGCCGGAGCGCGGGTTTCCGGATTTTCCTGGTGATAGATGTCGATCGCGAGCGTGACCTTGCCGGGCGCGGCGGCGCCGCAATCGACGGGCACAGTATCGACCAGCGAGCCGTAGGCACCCACCCCGGCGGCATTGCGGGTGCCGATCGTCGGCGGGCGCCCGTCGCCGCAGCGAAGCCCGGCAAGGTAGCGCCGCTCGCCATCCGGCCCGGCGACCCGAATCGGATTGTCCAGAGTTCCCAGCGGATGGCGCGCGGCTTGCGCGATCGCCTCGGCGAGCGCTGCATCGGTGTTGCCAGCGCCGACTGCTTCCAGCACATCGCGGGGCGCCGGGGATTGCTGGCGGGGCGGTTGCGCCATCAGCGGCAATGGCGCCAACAAGAAGACTGACAGCGTGAAAGCGCGCATCCGGTGATCCTTTCGGGAACGAGGCAGATAGGATGGGGCGCGGCCGGACGCCAGCTTTCGCTGGCGCGGCAGGCAAATGGTTAATAAGCTGAACGACATGCCCCGCCCCTGCTTCAAGATCGAGCGTCAGTTTCCCGAACCGCTGGCCGGCGTCGACGAAGCCGGCTGCGCGCCGCTCGCCGGGCCGGTCGTGGCCGCGGCGGTGGTGCTCGATCGCAACCGCTTCCCGCGCGGACTCGACGACTCCAAGTTGGTGCCGCCCAAGCAACGCGAATCGCTCTACCGACGGTTGCAGGACCAGGCGCGTTTCGGGGTCGGCATCGCCACCGTCGAAGAGATCGAGACGCTGAACATCTATTGGGCGCGGATGCTGGCGATGAGCCGAGCGGTCGAAGCGCTCGGCTTCGAGCCGGCCTGGGTGCTGGTCGACGGCAACGCAACGCCACGCTGGAGCCGCTCGTCCAAGGCGATCGTCTCCGGCGACGCCAAATGCCGCTCGATCGCCGCCGCCTCGATCATTGCCAAGGTCACGCGGGACCGGATCATGGCCGAATATTGCGCGCGCTATCCGGGTTACGGCTGGTCCCAGAACAAAGGCTATCCAACACCCGAACATCGCCGCGCGATCGCCCGATTGGGGATCACGCCGATCCATCGACGCGCCTTTGCGGGCGTGCGCGAACATGTTCCGGACCTGCTCGCGCAGGCTGCCGAGTAGCCTCGCGGGCATCGATTCACCGCAAACCGACTGGCTGAGTCTTTCCTGTTACACCACCATTCGTTGAGCCCGATCCGGCGCGGCGACCACAACGGATTGTGTCCAGATTCTATTTTGCACACAATATTAACTCTTCTTAACACCACGTCTTAACTGTTCCGCTTGACCGCGACGCGGCACTGACTCACCTTGTCCGTCCAAGGGGTAGTTCGGGGGCATCGACTGCATGAGCGTCATGGGACGGGTTGGAACGGCTGCGCAGCGCGTCAAGCCGAGGATTGAACCGCTTGACTTACCCGTCGGGCGCATTCTCGAGAGCGATTGCATTGCCGCAATGGCTGCCCTTCCCGAAGCCAGCGTCGACATGGTCTTTGCCGACCCGCCCTACAATCTACAGCTTGGCGGTGACCTGTTCCGGCCCGAGGGCGGGCGCGTCGATGCGGTCGACGACGATTGGGACAAGTTCGACACGTTCGAAGCCTATGACCGTTTTACCCGCGCCTGGCTGCAGGAAGCGCGACGCATTCTGAAGCCGAATGGCACGCTCTGGGTGATCGGGTCCTACCACAACATCTTCCGCTGCGGCGCGGCGCTCCAGGATCTCGGCTACTGGATCCTGAACGACATCGTCTGGCGCAAATCCAACCCGATGCCGAACTTCCGCGGCACCCGTTTCACCAACGCGCATGAGACCCTGATCTGGGCCTCGCGCTCGGAGGACAGCCGCTACACCTTTAACTATCGCGCGATGAAGGCGCTGAACGACGAGTTGCAGATGCGCTCGGATTGGGTGATCCCGATCTGCTCGGGCGGCGAGCGCGTCAAGACGGACGGCGTCAAGGCGCACCCGACGCAGAAGCCCGAAGCCCTGCTCTACCGCGTGCTGCTCGCCTGCACCAATCCAGGCGACGTCGTGCTCGATCCCTTCTTCGGCACCGGCACCACCGGCGCCGTCGCGCGTCGTCTCGGCCGGCAATGGATCGGCATCGAGCGCGAGAAGAAATATGTGAAGGTTGCGCGCGAGCGGATCGACGCCACCCTCCCGCTCGACGAAAGCGCGATGCGCACAATGGCTTCCAAGAAGACCGCGCCAAAGGTCGCGTTCGGCGTCCTCGTCGAAACCGGCATGATCGAGCCCGGCGCGGTGCTGACCGACACCAAGCGCCGTTGGCAGGCCCGCGTCGGCGCGGACGCATCGCTTGAGCTCGCTGGAAAGCACGGCAGCATTCACCAGATCGGCGCGGCCGCGCAGGGGGCGCCATCGTGCAACGGCTGGACCTTCTGGCACGTCGAGCGCGACGGCGGGCTGATCGCGATCGACGAACTGCGGCAGACCTACATCGCCGGGCTTGGATGAGGCGCAACAATCGGAACGGCTGCGTTTCTTCTGCAACTCGCGCCGGCCGCGCTCGTTCGTGCCGCTAATCCAGTTTAGTATCGAGGTTTAGCGTGCAACAGCTTTCCAGCGCTTCCGGCCAATGTTCATCCGCCCGGCCGTGGGGCATTCATTCCTCGCTGGCCGGCAATCGCTGCCCTCGCTGCGGCTTCCTGGCCCGCGCGAGTGCCACAATCACGCGCCGGTCCGCGTTCACGGCGTAAATCCCTCGGTTTTTCGACTGTCAGTTCCCCTCTCCCCTCGTGCGAGAGAGCAAGATTGGTGGTTCAGGCTGAGGTGCTCACGCGCTAAGCCGATCCCATGACCCGAACTTACCTTCGCCCGACCGGGTTCGTCGATGCGCCGTTCGGCCACGACGGCAAGGTCGCCCGCTTGCCCGGCGGCCTGCTCTGGTTCTGCGCGGTGGAGATCGTCCGCACGCAGGGCGATCGCACGGTTTCGACCGAGCTGGTGCCGGTCGAGCGGTTCGAGCCGGGGCCGGACTCGGCGGAAGCCTGGACGCGGCTGACCGCCGCGCGTCCGCCGCTTCAGCTTGGGCTCCGGACGGTGCGGCTGGATCAGCCGCAGGTGGTCGGCATTCTCAACGTGACGCCGGACAGCTTCTCGGACGGCGGCCGCAACCAGGATCCGGAAGTGGCGGTCCGGGCCGGTCACGACATGGCGGCGGCCGGAGCGGCGATCATCGATGTCGGCGGCGAATCCACCCGCCCCGGCGCCAAGCCCGTCTGGGAAGGCGATGAAGCCGAACGGATCCTGCCGGTCATCCGCCAGCTCGCGGCATCGGGAACGGCAATCTCGGCCGACACCCGCAAGGCGAGCGTGATGGAAGCGGCAATCGGCGCCGGCGCGGCGATGATCAACGATGTCTCAGCGCTGACCTTCGACGATCGTGCGGCGTCGGTGGTCGCCTCCGCCGGCTGCCCGGTCGTGCTGATGCACCATCAGGGTGCGCCCGAGACCATGCAGCAATCGCCGCAATATGATCGGCCGGTGCTGCTGGAAGTCTATGACTGGCTGGAAGCGCGGATCGACGCAGCGGTGGCGGCCGGTATCGACCGGGCGCGGATTATCGTCGATCCGGGGATCGGGTTCGGCAAGACGGTGATGCACAATCTGCAGCTGATGAACGGGCTGGCGCTGCTCCACGGGCTCGGCTGCCCCCTCATGATCGGCGCCAGCCGCAAGCGCATGATCGGCGCCCTGTCCGGCGAAGCCCCCGCCGATCAGCGGCTGGCCGGCTCGCTTGCGCTCGCCCTCAAGGCGGCGGAGCAGGGCGCGCAGCTGCTGCGCGTCCATGACGTGCCGGAGACCGTGCAGGCGCTGAAGGTCTGGCGCGGGCTGAAGGATGCCGCGCTGACGCCTTCCTGACCCTCTTCCCTTCAGGGGAGAGGGTGGCTGAGCGCACGCGGAGCCGGGAGAGGGGGAGTGCTCGATATCACAGGCCCCTCTCCCGGCTCGGCTTCGCCTCGCCACCCTCTCCCCTGAAGGGGAGAGGGTCTAGCTGCTTACCACCCGTGCATCGCCCGCTTCCACGGCCAGCGTGGCACGCACACTCAGCGTTGCATCCCGGTCGGTGACTCGGTCGAGCACCTTGAATTCGCTTTGCCAGCGCTGCGGCGTGACATCGCAGACCAGGTAGCCGCGCTGATTATTGTTGAATTTGAGCTGCGGGTTGGCGCGCTGGATTTCGACCATGTCGGGCCGCTGGTCCTGCCCGTTTCCGCCCGAGCTGATAGAGGTCGCGACGAACTCGGTCGCGATCGGGCGGCCGGACGGGTTGCGCCCGTCCAGATATAACTCGCCGGCGTAATTCTGATGCTCGTCGCCGGTCAGCACGATCGTGTCGGTGATGCGGCGATCGCGCAGGTGGCGGAGCAAACGATCGCGCGGCTTGGCGTAGCCGGCCCAGCTGTCGAGATTGTAACCGACTGCCTCCGTTGAATCGCGGTCCAGGTCCATCATCATGATCTGCTGGGCGAGCACCCTCCAGCGCGCACGCGATCCCGACAGGCTGTCCATCAGCCAGCGTTCCTGCACGCTCCCGAGCACCTGCGCATCGGCGCGCTCGACCCCGGGGCAGGTGACCGCCCATTTGTCGTCGCAAGGCTGATCGGTGCGGTATTGGCGCGTGTCGAGCAGGTTCAGGTCGAGCAGCCGGCCATAGCTTGCCCGCCTGTAGAGCTGAAGGGTCGGGCCGACCGGGAAGGAACGCGCGCGCAGCGGCATGTTCTCGTAATAAGCTTGCGCCGCCGCCTGCCTGCGCAGGTTGAAGATCTCCGGCGGCGTGCCGCTTTCGTCCAGCGCGCCGACCCAGTTATTCTCCGTCTCGTGATCGTCCCAGGTGGTGAACCAGGCGGCGGCGGCATGGGCAGCCTGGAGATCGGCATCCAATTTATACTGGGCATATCGGCGGCGATAATCGTCGAGGCTGTAAATCTCGTCCTGGTCGTGCCGCCGGACATTCTCGACCGGGCCGGTGGCGCTGTTCCACAGCCGCTCGCCGCGATATTCGTAGATGTAATCGCCATAGCAGAAAATGAAATCGAGGTCGGGCTCGGCGGCGAGCTTGCGATACGCGGTGAAATAGCCCTGCTCGTAATGCTGGCAGCCGGCGACTCCGAAGCGGAGCTTCTGCAGATCGGCCCCGGCCAGCGGCGTCGTCTTGGCCCGGCCGGTCAGGCTGCGTTCCCGGCCGGCGATGAAGCGATACCAATAAGGGCGGGCGGGCTCGAGCCCGGCGACTTCGAGATGGACGCTGTGGCCGAGCTCGGGCCGAGCCACCGCTGTGCCGCTGCGCGCGATCGTCTTGAAACCGGCATCGGCGGCGACTTCCCATTTCACCTCGACCGGCTGGCCGGGCATGCCGTGACCGACCGCCATCGGCTCGGGCGCCAGCCGGGTCCAAATCACGAACCCGTCCGGCTGCGGATCGCCGGCAGCGACGCCGAGCTGGAACGGGTAGATGCGGAAGACTGGCTGGGCGAGCGCCTCGTGACCGAGCAAAGGCATAGCGGCGAGCGCGCCCAATCCCCCTATCGAGCGGAGCAAGGCACGCCGTGACAAAGCATAACGATGTTCGAGAATGCGGCTCATCGGGTGAGAACCTTCCTCATGTGCAAGGCGGCTTAGAATGGATGAGTGTCAGCGCGGCGGTCCGTGCGCGTTTCTAGCCGCCGCGCCACCCGCTCCCAAGTTGCTTTTTCTGTCCGCCACCCACAGATGCTGTCCTTACGTCCCCGTCATGCCAGCGAAGGCTGGCATCCATTCGCGAATCCGTATGGACCCCAGCCTTCGCTGGGGTGACGCCCTTGTGCCGGAAGATCATGCCCGACCTCGCCATCCTTTATGAACATCCCAAATGGTTCGAGGCGCTATTCGCGGTGCTGGAGCGGCGCGGGATAAGGTTCGAGGCGATCCGCCTGTCGGATCACCGCTTCGATCCCGCTGCCGCCGCTCTGCCCGCGCCCGTGATCCTCAGCCGCGTTGCGATGTCGAGCTTCCTGCGCGAGAGCGATCACGGCATCTTCTATGCGCAATCCTTACTCGCCCATTGGGCGGCGCGCGGCGCGCGGGTGCTGAACGGGGCGGACGTGCTGGCGATCGATTCGTCCAAGGCGCGCCAGCTGTCGCTGATCACCGGGCTCGGCCTGTCGATCCCGGACACGCGGGTGGTGCACCGGCCCGACGATCTCGTCGCGGCGGCGCAGACGATGCGCTATCCGCTGCTGGTCAAGGCCAATATCGGCGGCTCGGGCGCGGGCATCGTTGGCTATTCGAGCGAGGCGGAGCTTGCGGCGTCGGTGCGCGACGGATCGACTCCGGACAGCATCGACAAGGTGTTGCTGGTGCAGGATTATGCGCCGGCGCGGGGCGGCGTGATTACTCGGATCGAGACGCTCGGCGGCAAGTTCCTCTACGCGATCGAGGTCGAGACCGGCGAAAGTTTCGATCTATGCCCCGCCGACGCCTGCCTCGCCGCGCCCGGCCGAACCGCGATCAAAATGACCGCGGTCACACCGGCACCCGCGATCATCGAAGCCGCCGAGCGGATTGCGCACGCGGTCGGTATGGACGTCGGTGGCGTGGAGCTGCTGATCGACGACCGCGACGGCGTCGCCCGCTTCTATGACATCAACGCGCTGTCCAACTTCGTCGCCAGCCCTCTGGACGTGCTTGGCTGGGACCCGCACGAGCGGCTCGTCGATTATATCGCGGCCGCGATCGAGGAGGTGAGATGAGGTTCGGCTATTGGATGCCCGTGTTCGGCGGCTGGCTGCGCAACATCCCCGACGAGGGAATGGAGGCGAGCTGGGACTATGTGAAGCGGCTCACCCAGCGCAGCGAGCAGACCGGCTGGGATCTGACGCTGATCGCCGAATTGAACCTCAACGACATCAAGGGCGTGGAAGAGCCTGCGCTGGACGCCTGGTCGACGGCGGCGGCGCTGGCAGCGGTGACGAAGCGGATCGAGCTGATGGTGGCGGTCCGGCCGAACTTCCACCACCCGGCCCTGTTCGCCAAGCAAGCGGCGAACATCGACAACATCTCGGGCGGTCGGCTGGCGCTCAACGTCGTCTCCTCCTGGTGGGCGGACGAGGCGCGACAATATGGCCTGCAGTTCGACGAGCATGACGATCGTTATGCCCGCACCCGCGAATGGCTGACGGTGGTGGATGGCCTGTGGAGCGAAAAGCGCTTCAGCTTCGAAGGCGGCCGCTATCAACTGACGGAAGCGATCTGCGAGCCCAAGCCAGCCGCAAAGCCACGCCCGACCATCTATGCCGGCGGCGAGAGCGATGCCGCCAAGACCATGATCGCGACACAATGCGACGCTTATGTAATGCACGGCGATCCAGTCGAAGCAATCGCGCCCAAGATTGCGGACATGAAGGAGCGCCGCGCCAGGGTGGCGGGCGGGCCGATGCGGTTTGGAATGGCCGCCTACGCGATCGTGCGCGACAGCGAAGCGGAGGCAAAGCGGGAGCTGGACCGGATCACCGCCCTGCCGTCGCAGCCGCCCAAGGGCTTCGACAATTTCGACCAATGGCTGTCCGGCACGGAGCTGGAACGCGAGCTCAAATTGCAGGAATATAGCGTTTCCAACCGGGGCCTGCGGCCCAATCTCGTCGGCACTCCGGAACAGCTTCAGGAGCGGATCGCGGATTATGAAGAGGCCGGGTTGGACCTGCTGCTGCTCCAGATGAGCCCGCAGGCGGAGGAAATGGACCGCTTCGCCGCCCAGGTGATCGCGCCGATGAAGGCCGCTACGAGCGCCGAGCGGTAACGAAGTAGTCCAGCGACTTGTTGTCGCTCAGATCGAAGCCGCGAGTGGGTGAGAAGCCGAGGCCGCGTACGTCGGTCACGTCCAGCCCGGCGGCCCGGAGCAGCGCGCATAGCTCGTCCGGCGCCAGGAACTTGTTCCAATCGTGGGTTCCGCGCGGGATCCGGCCGGTGCCTTCGGCGATCACGATCATTGCTAGCCGCGACAAGGGAGTGCGGTTCGGCGTGGACAGGATCAGCAGGCCATCGTCCGCGAGCGCGTCGGCAAGGCCCGCCACGAACTGCGCCGTACTGTTCACATGTTCGATCACTTCGAGGCAGGTGATAAGGTCGTAGCGCCCGCTCAGCGCCTCGACGCTGCCGGCGCGGTAATCGATCGCGAGCTCCTGCCCTTGCGCGTGAAGACGCGCTGCGGCGAGATTTTCGGGAGCGGGATCCACGCCGGTCACCTCCGCCCCGAGCCGCGCCAGGGGCTCGGCGAGCAGCCCCGCTCCGCAGCCAACATCCGCCGCGCGCTTGCCGCCAAGCGGTCGGCGGTCGTTGGCTTGTGTGCTCCAGTGCCGGTCGATCTGACCGCGAATGTAGCGAAGCCGCACCGGGTTGAGCCTGTGGAGCATCGCCGATGAGCCTTTCGGGTCCCACCAATCGGCGGCGAGCCGTCCGAAATGAGCCGCTTCGGCGGGATTGATCGTGGATGCTTCCAACATCCTTCCCTCTTACCCGCTCTCGCGACATTGCCCAATGGGCCTGCGCTTCCTATCAGCCCGGCGACCATGGCGCGCATCGTGATGAAATTCGGCGGCACTTCGATGGCGGGCATTGAGCGGATCCGTCATGTCGCCGGGCTGGTCAAGCGCGAGGCGGAGCGCGGCAACCAGGTCGCGGTGGTCGTCTCCGCCATGGCCGGGGAGACCGACCGCTTGGTCCAGCTCTGCCGCGAGGCCGCCTCTCTGTATGATCCGCGCGAATATGACGTGGTGGTGGCAAGCGGCGAGCAGGTCACCAGCGGGCTGCTCGCGATCACGCTGCAGGGCATGGGCGTCAACGCGCGTTCCTACATGGGTTGGCAGCTGCCGATCCGGACATCGGGTCATGCGTCGGCGCTAATCGAGGGGATTGACGCGGCCGTGCTGGAGCGGGTTTTCGACGAGGGCGGGATCGCCGTGATCCCGGGCTTTCAGGGCGTCAGCGTCGATGGCGACGTTTCCACGCTCGGTCGCGGTGGCTCCGATACATCGGCGGTCGCGGTAGCGGCCGCGATGAAGGCCGACCGGTGCGATATCTACACCGACGTCGACGGCGTTTACACGACCGATCCGAGGATCGTGCCGCGCGCACGCAAGCTGTCGATCATCACCTTTGAAGAGATGCTGGAGCTGGCCAGCGTCGGCGCGAAGGTGTTGCAGACGCGCTCGGTCGGGCTCGCGATGCGCGAGAAGATGCCGATCCAGGTTCTCTCCTCGTTCGACGATCGGCCCGGAACCATGGTGGTCGGCGACGAGGAACTCGAAAGGTACGGCATGGAACGGCAGCTGGTGACCGGCATCGCTTACGATAAGAACGAGGCGCGGGTGACGCTCACCGGCCTGCCCGATCGGCCGGGGACTGTCGCCAACATCTTCGCGCCGCTGGCGGAGGCTGGCATCAACGTCGATATGATCGTGCAAAGCGTCAAGCGGATCGGCGAGACCAGCGACCTCACTTTCACGGTGCCAACCGCCTCGCTGGCGCACAGCGTGGACGCGCTACGATCGGCCCAGGAGGCGATCGGGTTCGAGGAACTCCTGACCGACACCGACGTCGTCAAGGTCAGCGCGGTGGGAGTCGGGATGCGCTCCAACGCCGGCATCGCCGCGACCATGTTCCGCACCCTCGCCGATCGCGGGATCGACATCCTCGCCATTTCGACTTCGGAGATCAAAGTGTCGGTGCTGATTCCGGAGGATTATACGGAGCTCGCGGTGCGCGTGCTCCACACGGCCTACGGACTGGACGATACGGGAGCGGCGGCATGAACGGGATCGTCACCTCGGCGAACGGCCACGCTGGCCTGCGCCGCCTGATGAAGCGGGGCACGAAATTCCTCGGTTGCGAGGTCGCGATCATGGGCGGCGCGATGAGCTGGATTTCGGAGCGGCACCTGGTGTCCGCCATCTCCAACGCCGGCGGCTTCGGCGTGGTCGCGTGCGGGGCGATGACGCCCGATCTGCTCGATCGCGAGATCGCCAAAACCCGCGCCCGCACCGATCGCCCGTTCGGGGTCAACCTGATCACCATGCACCCGCAGTTGAGCGAGCTGATCGAGGTGTGCGCGCGCCACGAAATAGGGCACGTCGTCCTTGCGGGCGGCCTACCCCCCACAGGAGCGCTCGACCGGATCAAGGGGACCGGGGCGAAGGTAATCTGCTTCGCGCCCGCGCTTGCGCTTGCGAAAAAGCTGATCCGCTCCGGCGTCGATGCGCTCGTGATCGAAGGCATGGAAGCGGGCGGCCATATCGGCCCTGTTTCCACCAACGTGCTCGCGCAGGAAATCCTGCCCGAGGTGGCAGGCGACATCCCCATTTTCGTTGCCGGCGGCATCGGCCGCGGCGAGGCGATTGCCGGTTATCTGGAGATGGGCGCCGCGGGGGTGCAGCTTGGCACGCGGTTCGTGTGCGCGACCGAATGCATTGCCCATCCCAACTTCAAGCGCGCCTTCATCCGGGCATCCGCGCGCGACGCGGTGCCGTCCGTCCAGATCGACCCCCGCCTGCCCGTCATCCCGGTGCGCGCGCTGAAGAACAAGGAAACCGAGGCTTTCTCCGCCAAGCAGATTGAAGTTGCGCGGATGTTGAACGAGCAGCAGCTTGAGATGGCGGAAGCCCAGCTTCAGATCGAACATTATTGGTCCGGCGCCCTGAAACGCGCGGTGATCGACGGCGACGTCGAGACTGGCTCCGTAATGGCCGGCCAATCGGTCGGCATGGTCAAGCGCGAAGAACCGGTCGCCGACATCCTGCGGGACTTGGTCGACGAAGCCGCAGCGGCTCTGGATCGCCGCGCGGCTTACGCCTGAGGTGCTTGCATTTTGCTTGCACTACTGGCATCACTAGCGCTGGAGACTTGCAATGGCGAGTTTAACAATCCGCAAGTTCGACGATGAGGCCTACCAGCGCCTGCGTGAACGCGCGCGCGCAAATAACCGATCACTTGAAGCCGAGGCGCGTCAGTTACTCGAAGAGCGTACGCGCGATCGAGCAACCGTCAGCGAAAGCCTGGAAGATTTCCAAGCGCGCCTGAAAGCGAAATACGGCGTTCTTCCGGACAGTACTGACCTGATCCGTAGGGAACGTGACGAGGGGTGATTGTCGTCGACGCGAGCCTGGCGGTAAAATGGATTCTTTTCGAAGCCGAGTCGGATCTAGCTAACTCGTTTAAAAGTGCTTTCCTCAACGAACTGTCCGCACCTGACCTGTTGTCCATCGAGGTAACGAGCGCGATCGTGCGCAAGGGCAATATGGGACAGATTGGGAGCGATGACGCTCTGGCTGCGCTCGGCGAATGGACCCGCGCCCTTTTGGGCCACCTCGTGCACTTACACCCTACCACGTCCAGGCGTTTAAACGAGAGTGCGAAACTGGCGCTAAGCATGGCCCACCCATTCAAGGATTGCATTTATCTCGCCCTTGCTATGGAGCTCGATTGCGATCTCGCCACGTGCGACGAGAAGTTCAAAGACAAGGCGGTTCACCTTTACCCGCGCGTTCGCCTGCTCGACGAGTTTTCGCCGGAACGGACCAAGTAACACGCACCCCATACCGCTTCGCCGCAGGCTCTGTTAACGCGGGCGACATGCCCACCGCCTCCGCCTCGTCCGCCCGCGAAATCCTGACCGGGCTGCACGACGTAATGGCCTCGCGCGCCGGTGCGCAGGCCAAGCTGAACAAGGTGGTGCGGATCATCGCGGAAGCGATGGCGAGCGAGGTTTGCTCCATTTACCTGCTGCGCGATGGCGTGCTGGAGCTGTTCGCCACGATCGGGCTCAACCAGAGCGCCGTCCACGTCACCAAGCTAGCGCTGGGCGAGGGCCTGGTCGGCACCATCGCCGAGCAGGTCGCGATTCTCAATCTCGACGAGGCGACCAGACACCCGGAATTCGCCTACCGGCCGGAAACCGGCGAGGACATGTTCCACAGCTTCGCCGGCGTGCCGATCGTCCGGCGAGAGCGGGCGGTGGGCGTGCTGTGCGTCCAGCATGCCGATCCGCGCGCGTATGACGATGTCGAAATCGAGGCACTGCAGACCGTCGCGATGGTCCTGTCGGAGCTGATTGCCGGCGCGGGCCTGGTCGACAAGAAGGTAAATGTCGCCGCGGCCCGCGATGCCGGTCCCGCCCGTCTGGCCGGCCTCAAGCTGGTGACCGGAATGGCGCGCGGCTGCGCCGTTTATCACCAGCCGCGCGTGCTGATCGAACATACGGTCGCCGAGGATACGGAAGCCGAGCGGCACCGTGTCTATTCCGCATTCCGCAAGATGCGCGAGCAGATCGACACGATGACCAGCCTGGCCGAATTCGGCACGGCCGGAGAGCATCACGAGATCCTTGAGACCTACAAGATGTTCGCCTATGACGAGGGCTGGTCGCGGCGGATCAACGACGCGATCGACAGCGGGCTGACCGCTGAAGCAGCGATCGAGCGGGTCCAGCAACGCACCCGCATGCGAATGCGCGAGATCAACGATCCGCTGCTGGCCGAGCGGATGCACGATCTCGACGATCTGGCCAACCGCCTGCTCCGGATCGTTTCCGGCCAGCTCGGCACGGCCGCGCAGATGGGCCTCCCGCACGAGGCGATCCTGATCGCGCGCAATCTGGGTCCGGCCGAACTGCTCGAATATGACCGGCGCAAGCTCAAGGGCGTGATCCTGGAGGAAGGCTCGCTGACCGCGCACGTCACCATCGTCGCGCGCGCAATGGGCGTGCCGGTGCTCGGCCGCGCGTCGGACGTCAGGCGGATCGTCGGCGATGGCGATCCGATCCTGCTCGACGTGGGCGACGGCGTTGCCTGGGTGCGGCCCACGAGCCCGATCGAGGATGCGTTCGAAGCCAAGCTGATGATCTCACAGAAACGCCGGGCGGAATTCGCGGCGCTGCGCGATCAGCCGCCGGTGACCCGAGACGGCAAGCGCATCACCTTGATGGTCAATGCCGGTCTTCGCGACGACGTTGCCGCGCTGGCGGTGACCGGCGCCGACGGCATCGGCCTGTTCCGCACCGAATTCCAGTTCCTGGTGTCGGCGACCCTGCCGAGGCGCGAAAGCCAGCAACGGCTATATCGGTCGGTGCTGGAAGTCGCCGGCGACAAGCCGGTGGTGTTCCGCACGCTCGATATCGGCGGCGACAAGGCGCTGCCTTATCTGAACGTTGCCGATGCGACCGAAGAGAATCCGGCCATGGGGTGGCGCGCGTTGCGCCTGTCCCTCGATCGCGATGCCCTGATGAAGGCGCAGGCCCGCGCGCTGCTGGAAGCGGCGGCAGGCCGCGAACTCAACGTGATGTTTCCGATGGTGTCCGAGCCATGGGAGTTCGATCAGGCCAAGGCGCTGGTCGAGAGTCAGCGCGCATGGCTGGCCAAGCGCAAGAAGCCGCTGCCGCTGCACATCCGCTACGGCGCGATGCTGGAAGTGCCGGCGCTTGCGGAAGTGCTCGACATCCTGCTGCCCCGGATCGATTTCCTGTCGATCGGCACCAACGATCTGACGCAATTCCTGTTCGCCGCCGACCGCGCCAATCCCAAGCTGGCAGAACGTTACGATTGGTTGAGCCCGGCAATCCTGCGATTCCTGCGCCGGATCGCGCGGGCCGCCGCCGATCACGAGGTGCCGGTCTCGATATGCGGCGAGATGGGGGGGCGAACGCTGGAGGCGATGACTTTGATCGGACTCGGCATTAATCGCCTGTCGATCACGCCGGTTGCGGTCGGGCCAATCAAGGCGATGATCCGTTCTCTCGACCATGCCCGGCTGGCGCCCGCCGTGCACGCCTTGCTGGACGAGCCGCCGGCGGATATGCGCGCCGCGCTTACGCAATGGGCGGAGACGAACGGAGTTTCGACCGGCTGAGGTTGCGCTGCGGCAAGGCATGGCAGCCGCGCGGCTCGACCGATGTGGCGCCGTCGATTTCACGATTAACTTGGTTTATGGCTCTGCAGGGGGCCTGAGCGGGATTGTTTCTGAATGAATGATTTTGACGGGATCGACGGCACGCTTCCGATCGGCGCGCGCCTGCTCGCGGCGCGCGAGGCACGGGGCTTGAAGCTGGCGGACGTCGCTGCCAAGACCCGCGTGCCGATCCGCCATCTCCAGCATATCGAGGCCGGCGATTGGCAGGCGCTGCCGGCCGTGACCTATTGCATCGGTTTTGTCCGCTCCTACGCCAACGCGGTCGGGCTGGACGGCACGGCGATGGGGGCGGAGCTTCGCGACCAACTCGGCGCCGGCGCCGCGAAGAAGGATGGCGCGCCGCTCTACGAGCCCGCCGATCCGGCACGGGTGCCCCCCCGCGCGCTGGCCATCGCCGCCGGCCTGCTCGCGCTCATCCTGGTGATCGGCTATCTTGTCTGGCGCACCAATGCGGCGGATGAGCCGGATGCATTGGAACTCGCCACGGCGGCCCCTGCGGTGGTCGCCGCCGCCCCGGCTCCAGCGCCGCGACCCGGTCCGCAGCCCGCCGTGCCGACGGCGGGACCGGTCGCGGTGACCGCAATCGACGCCGTTTGGCTGCGCATCTACGAGGCTGGGGGCACCAAGCTGTTCGAAGGCACGATGGCGCCCGGCCAGCGCTTCGAGATCCCGCCGGCCGCTCAGGTGCCGCAGATCCTGACCGGGCGTCCCGATGCGATCCGGGTCACGGTGGGCGAGACCCAAATTCCGCCGCTCGGCCCCGCCCAGCGCACCATCGCCGGCGTCAGCCTGGCGCCGCAAGACCTGCTCGCGCGCCTGGGCACGCCCGCTCCGCCGGCCAATGGAGCATCGCCGCCACCCGCCGCGATCGCGCCCGGCCCGGTCGCGCAATAAGCTTAATCCTGAAGACAGCTTCATCGGCTCATGTTAGTTTGCATGTCCGAGTAATCGGGGGATTGTTCCATGCGTAATCAAGCTCTTCTGATGTTTCTGCTCGCCGGTGTTGCGGCACCCGCTTCTGCCCAGCCCACCGCCGCCGGCGATCGGCGTGTCGAACGGCTGGAGGCCGAAATCCGAGCGCTTCAGCGCAAAGTCTTTCCGACCGGCCGCCAAGCGTTAGTCGAGCCGGAAATCGGCCCCGCCGCAGCTGCGGCCGGCGAGCAGCCCGGCGTTCCCGCCGGCAGCGCCGTCGCAGATATGACCGCCCGTATCGACGCGCTTGAGGCAGGGCTCGCGCGCCTCACCGGCCAGGCGGAGGAAAATGGCAATCTGCTGCGGCAATTGTCGGAATCGATGAACCGGCTGAAGGCCGAAACAGAAGCGCGGCTTGCCGCCGCCGAGCGGCCCGCGGCGCAACCGGAGCCGCGCGCGCAGCTTGTCGTCGAACAGACCGCCATACCCGAGGCCGCCGCGCTCACCGCCGCCGCGGACGGCGATCCCGAACAGGCATATCTGGCCGGGTTCAAGTTGTGGGAACAGAAGCGCTATGCCGATGCGCAGAGCGCGCTGGACGCGATGGCCAAGCGCTATCCCACGCATGCCAAGGCGAGTTGGGCGCGCAACCTGTCAGGCCGCGCGCTGCTCGACGACGGCAAGCCCGCCGCCGCCGCCAAGGTCCTGTTCGCGAATTACGAAGCGGACCCCAAGGGCGAGCGGGCGGCGGACAGCCTCTTCTATCTCGGCCAGGCGCTGACCCGCCTCAAGAAGAACGGGGAAGCCTGCCAGGTCTATGGCGAACTGCGCGACGTGTTCGGAACGAGCCTGCGCGAAAGCCTCCGCAAGGAGTTGCCGGCGGCCCGCAAGGCGGCGGGGTGCCGGGCCTAACATCCTCCCCTTGGAGGGGAGGTGGCGCGCGTAGCGAGACGGAGGGGTGTCAGCGACTGCGGATATAATTCAGAACCTGATAGCCCACCACCATGGTGCGCATGGTCCCCCTCCCCTTCCAGCGGAGGATCCTTAAGTCCAGTACAGCACCCGCGCGTTGGGCAACTTCGTCGAGATCTCCGCTTCGAACCACGCCCGCAGCGTCTTCATCGTGGCTGCGTCATAGACATGCTTAACCGCGCCGAACTTGGTGCGCTTCTCGGACCGCCCCTCCGGCCCCATGTCGAGCGACGAGCCCGGATACCAGCTTTGCAGCACGGCTTTGGACCCGGCGGTGAAGCGATGGGTAATCAGTTCCACGGTCAATTCGGGATCCGGCGCGCCGTCCAGCGCCGCCGCGACATCGCCGATCAACCCGCCATAGGCCTGCTCCCAGCCCGGCGCGGCGATGATCGGCGCGATTGTAAGACCGACCTTGTACCCGGCATCGGCCATCCGCCGCATCGCCCGCAGCCGGGCCGCGACCGGGCTGGTGCCGCCCTCGAACCGCGCGAACAGCGCCGGATTGAGCGAAAAGCGCATCCGCGTTCGCCCGCGATGATCGAGCCCCAGCAGCGGATCGACCGCGTCGAACTTGCTGGTGAACCGCAGCTGCGCGTCCGCCTCCCACGCGCCGAAATGCGCGACCAGCGCCGACAGGGAGCCGGTGAGGTGCTCGATGCCGAGCGGATCGGTGTAGCAGGACGCCTCGTACGTCGTGCCCTCATGCGCCCGGTGCCGCGACCGGGACGTGACTTTCCCCTGGCCCAGATAGGCCGGCAGTTCGGCAAGGATTTCCGGTAGATTGGCGTAAGCGCGGGTGATCGGCGCGCCCTTGAGCGAGCCGGCCAGATAGCAATAATTGCAGTGGGCGGGGCACCCTTCGGCAAGATCGACCCGCCAGTCCGCGCTGGGCGCGATCGGCTGGAGCTTGCGCTTGGAGGCGGGCGCCACCGTGATCGCCATGGTCGCCTTGGCCTCGGCATAAGCCCGGCGCGGATCTTCGGGCAGGTCGAGGGTCACCCGATCCGATGGCAATTCGGTGACGACAATGCCGAGCGCCGCCGCCCGTTCGGCCATCGCCTGGCCATGAGCCCAGCCGAGCGCCGATCGCGTGACCAGCACGCGGCGGGGCTGCCACAAGCGCGATGGACGCGCGTCCTGCTCGATCCGACTGGCCACCATTGCCCAACCATCGCCGCGGCATCCGGCTCCAAGCGCCGCGCGAACGCCATACCCGCGAGCGCCTTTCTGCCCTAACCTTGCCCGGATGCAGGCGCTGAGTCCCCCATCCGACCTGATTGCCCGGTTCCGCGCCGATCTGGAGGCGCTGGCGACGCCCGACCGGCTGGCGGTTGCCGTGTCGGGCGGCCCCGACAGCCTCGCCCTGCTGCTGCTAGCGGCGGCCGCCTATCCCGGTCGGATCGCGGCCGCCACGGTCGATCATGGGCTACGGGAGGCGAGCGGCTGGGAAGCGCTGCACGTCGAGGATATCTGCAACCGGCTAGGCTGCCCGCACACGATCCTGTCGGTGCAAGTCGCCCAGGGGCGGGCCGGATTGCAGGGAGAAGCGCGTGCCGCCCGCTATGAGGCGCTTGCCCAGTGGGCGGAGCGCGAGCGTCTCCCCGTCCTGGCGACCGCGCATCATCTGGACGACCAGGCCGAGACCCTGATCATGCGGCTCGCACGCGGCGCCGGGGTCGGCGGGCTAGGCGGAATCCGCCCGTCGCGGCGGCAGGGTGTGCTGCACATCGTCCGGCCGCTGCTCGGCTGGACCAAGGCCGAACTGGTCCATCTCGTCGCCCGGACCGGTGTCGAGCCGATCGACGATCCGTCCAACCGCGAACCCCGTTTCGATCGCACCGCTGCGCGCAAGCTGATGGCCGACACCGCCCTGTTCGATCCCAGGCGCCTCGCCCGCACGGCGAGCGCGGCCCGGGAAGCGGAGGAGGCACTCGACTGGGCGGCGGAACAGCTGCTGGAGGATCGCCTTACCGCGCAAGGCGGAGAATGGCGGCTCGACCCGTCGGGCCTGCCGCCGGCGTTCAAGCGACGGCTGCTGGTCCGTGCTCTCGCCGAAGTCCGCGCCGCCCACGGCCTTCCCGCCTCCGCCACGGCCGGCCCGGACCAGGACCGCCTCCTTGCCGCGCTGGATAGCGGCGCAACCGCGACATTGGCGCATGTTCTGGCCCGAGGCGGCCCCTTCTGGCACTTCCGCCTGGCGCCACCCCGCCGCGATGCGGATCAGAGTGGTTAGTTGGACTCGAGAGCTTGAAGGGCTCGCTCATCTCGAGGAGAGCTTAATCCGGTTCTATCCCCGCCAGCGCCGGAAGTAGAGGTGCCCGCGCTTGTTGGTGGCCTGGTAGGAGCCGCCGCCCGCGCAATCGACTTTGTAGTAAGCAAGGCCCGCGCTCGATGCGCGTTGAACGGGCGCGACAGAGGCAATTTGGCCGCAGGCGAAGCCTGCGCGACGCAGGTAGCCGGCCCAGGCGGACGCGCCCGCCGGCGCGGCTCCCGGAGCGGCCGGAGTTGTAGCGACAATTGTGGCAGTGCCGGTCGGGGTGGGTCCGTCCGCGTTTGGGGCCGGCTCCTCGGCCGGCGCCACGGTGACCTCCACCTCGGGCGCAGTCTCCTCTTCCGCGGCGGCCGCTTCACGAGGACCCGCCCGACGCGTGGGTTCTGCTGCTGCCTTGACCTCGGGCCCAGCGGCCGCGACCGTCTCGAAACCGGCCTGAGGCGCTGGTGCGGGGGGCGCTGCGTCCGTTGCCACCGTCTCGGTCGGCAAGGTCGGCGGCAGCGTCACGGTGAGTTCGCCGCCACCCTTGCGTGGCTGGCCGGC
This sequence comes from Allosphingosinicella sp., assembly GCA_036387855.1. Lineage (GTDB taxonomy): Bacteria > Pseudomonadota > Alphaproteobacteria > Sphingomonadales > Sphingomonadaceae > Allosphingosinicella. The sequence goes on from DASVSZ010000034.1 coordinate 129,120, forward strand.
ATCCTCACCGCCGCCGCAAGCAGCGCAGGCCAGACAAGCCGCCGCCATTCCCCAACCCCGCATCAGGCCATCTCCCCATCGTGCCGGGGCCGAACCTAACGCGGGCGGGGCACGAGTCCACAGCTTTGCGGTTTGCCGGGTTGCGGCGACCAGACCTGGGTTGTGGAGATCGAACATAGTCCTTCGATTTCCGTCATATCCGCCCTCGTGCGCGGCGCGTCGGCAATACGCAGAAGCGAGTTATAGTTTTTCCGTGGGCGCCACCACCCTTTGCTTCCGAACCACACCCTCCTCGAACATAGTTCTCCCGTTTTGAACATAGTTCTTCGGTCGCAGCATCATAGGGCATCATCTAGCCGCAGAAACGGCAAACCAGTCGACGGGTCAGTGGCGGCCCAGAAGCGTGGCTCGACTGCATCAACGCGCGCGAGCAGCAACGCCGCCATCAGAATACGATCCGAACGGGCCGGCCGCTCTGGAGCTAAGGCGTGCTCAAGCCAGCTTCCGGTCCATCGTCCGGGCCGATCGATCCCGGGGAAGACGTGCGATAAAGCAGCAACCGAGCGCTTTATTTCCGGGCCAAGCAGTCGCCAATTGATTCTGCTCCCGCGCCGATAGCCGAGATCCCGGAATGCGCGAGCAAGCCCGAGGACGGCGGCGCGATCAGCATAGACGGGGTAGTCGCCCTTCATCAGCGTGCTCGCGGCTTCGGCCAGACTTAGAAGCGCAGGCCGATCGACATCGACTCCCGAGGGTATGACGCTCGCGGCGTTGGCGGGGCACGACGTGCGACTGGCAGCGTGTAGCAAGCGGTCGTTTGGGCGGATCCCCGCGGTGCTCTCGTGCAGGTCGCAGCCATGCTCCGGGCAAACCACCACGATTGGGAGCTGGTGGGCTCGCTTCCAGTGAAGGTCGACCCGTCGCCTTTCCATGTCGTCGAGGCACCGTGGACAGAACCGAAGGACCGGCGCCGGCGTGAGCGGCTGCGCGTCGGCGCCCACGAGACGATCGATGCGGGTATCCTCGCCAAGCGCCGCGCACTCCGCTCGCCGCCGTTTCTCTGTCGAGAAATACGCGCAGTAGTATGGAAGCAGCGTGTGCTTGGCCAGCAAATCGCGACCGGTCAGCGTTAGAGATGCCGGTAGCCGATCAGCCAATGCATTCAGGTGGGAAGGCAGGCGAAGCGCGGCATGCCCGAACGGACTTCCGAAGAGATCGAGATTGGCCAACCTAGCGTCGTTGTAGCCCGTCAGCACCCCGTAACGGGCGACGATGCTGTAGAGCAGTTCGTCCTCATGAATGGCAGGGAATGCTGACACCCGGCCTCTCGCTACCTCGCCGAAGCTTTCAAATTCGGCGCACATCGGCCGATGTTTATGGCCAGCGCTGCTATTGGCAAGCGCTGAAATAGTGAGCGTCCGGCAACGCTCGCCCAGCCAACTGCTCAAGCCGACGAGGCGCGCGTAGGCGCCTTCAGTCGGCTTGCGAAACCGAACCCTTCGCCCTGCCCGTTCGGCCGCCGCAGAATGCCATCTTGGCAAGCTCGTCTACTCGACGTAATCTTCCCCGGCCCGCCAGCAGGCGGGCCGAGGCGTCAGAACCTCGCAACGATTCAGTCCCGAAAGGGACTGCCGGTAGCTCCTAGCACCGGGTGGCGGACGCGTATGTCCAAGGCCACCCGGCCCAAAGGCTCCGCGCCTGCGTTGCGGGTTCTGAACACCCGGTCACTGAGGACCGGCGCCGCCTCGACAACGAGAGCGGCGCCGCCGGTGACGGATGGCGTCCCATAAGGAAGGACGTCCGTGCAGAAGATCATCATGGTACTTGGAACTGTGAGCTTGTCGCTCGCAGCTGGCGCGCAGGCGCAGTCGCTCGGCAAGATCCTGGATAAGCTGGCCAACACGGCCCAAGGCGATGCAGTAACGCCGAGCGCTGCACAAACTTCCGCGATCGCGGCCGCGCTCAATGCCCGTCAAGGCAACCCGCGGATCGCCAGCGACGTTGCCGAAGCGCGCCCTCTGCTCGAGCGTACGCTGCGCACCCTATCTTGCGCGACGGCTGCCCCGGCGTTGAACTCCCTGAACCGGGCGCGCCTGGAGCCACAAACTTATCAAGCGTACCACACCTACTATTATGTCCCAACGGGCCGGACGAAGTTCCACGATAAGCGGCGCTGCATGGACGTGGTGCGTCTGGGCGAGTGGAAGAAGCCGGCCGCCAACATCCTCTCGGTCCGTGCGTACTTCGTGTCGCCAAGCAGCGAGGAAGCGGTTAGCCAGGAGGTGGTCTACCAGCGCGAGGAAGGCGGTGCATGGCTCATCCGCTCGATCGAAATAGTCAGGTAACGATGCGCAGCTTGGCATTCGGCTCAAGCTCGCCAGCCGAGACGGTGGCGATCTCCACCGCAGTCGCGCTCGGGCTGTTGACCTTGGCCGTGACACCTTCGCCAGCTTTGACCAAAGTAGAGGGCGAGGCGAAGTGCCAAGCCCGACCGCCCGGCTCCAGTATGCGCGACGAACCGGTGGATCCGGCAAAGACGGAGGCGGCCTACCACGGCCGCCTCCGTCTCGATCTGCGGCGCGACCCGTGGGTGCCGGTCACCCAGGTCGAGACTCACCGGGCGAACAAAGGCAGTATGTTTGAGAAGCCATTCTACTGCTTAGAGGCACGGGTCGACTACGATCGGGACGGGCATCTGGACACGGCGGAGCTCGTCAATAACCGCCGTCAGGCCGCGGTTCTGGTTACCTTTGGAGGGCCGCGACGCCGGGTGCCGCTGGTGATCTACAAGGTGGACGAGCGGTTCCAGAACGGCGAGGAAGTCAGGGCCGATGGCCGACATCGAGTGGAGCTCAATCGGCCTGAGATTGGAACTGTGACCTTGCTCATGCAGGGTGGTCGGCCGCGGGCGAAGTTCGACGGCGATTAATCGCCATTGTGAGCAAGCGCGACCGCCCAATTTTCCTTCCCTTCTGGCCAAAGTAGCCAACGCGATAGAGCGAGACCAAGCCGTATCGACACTAACGTTGGAATGCCGTTATCGGCTCACGTCTCAAGAGCGATCTCCTCGATCGGCATTACCACGCCAGCGCGCCTCCAGCGAAAAACCCGAATTCTTCAGCCAAATCGGTTGGAGGACGGACCTACGAGCTAGGTCAGCGATTGGTGGAAAGCGGCCTGTCCGCTTTCGGGCGCAGCTCTGGCTATAACGGACACCCGTTCAGGTGGCGGGGTATGGCTTTGACGCCTGTCGGTGGTGGAGAGCGGAATGGCTGCTCGCGGGCACTCTTAATGTTTAAACAGCCTCTCGTTCATCCTTTGCTTTGCGGACATCGGGGAGACCTGCGGCGTTGGCACGGAGCGGAGCCAGCGAGCGGGCCGGACGAAAATTGCGTTCGCGCGACCGGAATTGAAGGCGTTCTGTTCGGCTGCACCTGCTGTGGCTTGCCCGCTGTCGGTCGAGCTGCTGTGGGAGAGAGACCGAAAACCATCCAGGCAAGAAAGGTAGCGATGGCCGCGGTCGAGATGATCGCGAAGACCTTGGCCGAGAGCGGCACCTTGTCCTTCCAGAACCGGAAGTGAAGCTGCTCGTCCATCCAGTCGATTTGCGATTGGGCGAAGAACTTGTAGTGCGCGTACCAGTCGCTGAGGAAGACCTGCTTGCTTAGCGTCATCAAGTAGTATTCGGCCTCGATCATATCGAGCTCGGCCTTGGCCGCGACGAGGTCCGCGCCTGCTCGGACGCTGCGGTAGAGATCTCGCAGACGGTTCTGCAGCTTCAGGAGCTGCTTGGCCGTGGCTTCGTAGTCGGCTGATCGGTAGAAGCCGAAATACATGGACCCGACGCCGGCGATCAGGAGCAGCGCGGAGGGGGTCTTTGCAGACAGGCTCTCGGTGAACAGGGCGAAGGTCCCGATCGCAAACGACGCGAACGCGATCCAGCTGGGAAATTTTTCGACGATGTCGAACGTGGCGAACGTCTTCCGCGCGCCAAAGCCGACGTTGTACCCCGTCTCTGCGATCGTGCGGAGCAGGCCGTCCTTGTCCATCATCGCTCGCTCTCGTCGACGATCGGCACATGGATGCGGTCTTTCGCCACGATCACGCCCTGCTGGACGGCGTAGCAATCGACGACGTGCTCTCCGCGGAAGCTGGAGGTCTCGCGCTTGGTTCGCGATCCGGCGTCGGCCTCGATCTGGCCGCGCACCATATCCTTCTCGATTGCCATGGGTCCACGGTTGAGCACCTTCCAGTGTAGGTGAAACACGCCCGGAATGTCGTGGTCGGTCAAGAAGAACCTCAGCGATTTGCTCCGGTAGACGTTCAACCTTCCTAGGCCGACCCGTCGGCCTGCGCGCAGTAGGATGGTCCTGAACCCATTTTGCGACACCTCGCATTCGATCTTGAGCGCGAAGCGGATGTCGACAGGGAACCGGTCCTCGATATGCTCCTCGGTGTTGCGGGCCTGATATCCCGCCTCGACGATGTGGGCTTTCTTGACCTCCGTCGCGTCCGCGGCGGGGTAGCCCCGGCCAAAGACCTTCCGCCACCGGTTATTAGCCTTCGCCTCCTCGCCGGCCGCGAGCGCCTTGTCGGCGAGCTCCAGGCCCTTCTTTGCCTTGCCCTGGAACGCCTTGTGGACCCGGACGTGCTGTCCGCTTCCGAGCGCGGCGTAGCGGTCCTGCTTGGGCTGCTCGGCCAGATAGGCGAGGAAGTCGCGCGCGAGCCGACCGTAAGACGAAGAGCCGCTGCTGTCGTAGATCGTGGTCGAGTTGAGGAAGTTGTGCGCGAGCGTGTCGATGAGCAGGCCGCCCATTGGCACGCCGTGCTTGTTCTTCCACGCCCGCGCCATCTTCGCGAGGCGGCGCAGGTTGCCGTTCTTGGCGCCATCCACGTCGACCATCGCGGTCAGCTCGCCACGGGGCTTGGTGAGGCGCCACGAGCCGCCGCTCTTCGTGTAGGGGTAGGTGAAGTTGCCGTCGTCGTCCTCGAAGACGGGCTGCACCTCGACCTTGAAGTTCGCATACTGAACGACGACGACCAGCGTGTCGGGGTAGATCTCTGTATCGGGGTAGCGGGCAGAGATCGCGTCCGCCGTCTTGCGCAGAAGGCGAGCCTGCCCTCCGTCCCTGTACTCCGTCCAGCAGTTGCGGGGCATGATGTACAGCATGTCCAGATCGGAGATGCCCTTGATCGCCGTCCGGCGGCCGTAGGAGCCGACCTGGAGGCTGTTCGCCGTGCGGGACTCCGTTTCGCGGAACTGCAGGTTGAGCGCGCGCGTCACCTCGCCATACCTCGTCGAGATGGTCGTCGCATTGTCGATCGCGATGTTGGACAGGAGCGTTTGGAAGTCGTCGGCGGTGCTGATGATCACGAACCTGTAGTTGGGCTTCTCGCGGTGAATGCCGCGGATGCTGGGTCGTTCTAGCCCCGCCGCGGCCGCGACGGGGGTTTCGTGAGTGGCCGCCGAAGTCGGGGCACCCCGCTGGAGCGCTCGCGGCTTCCTAGCCTGCCTTGCCTCCCGCGGACGGCGCAAGCCGCGGGATCCGCACCTTCTGTCCGGGGAAGAGCTCGTCGGCGTCATCGAGCACGTCCTCGTTGGCGGCGAAGATCTCGCGCCAGTGCTTGCCCGCTCCGTAGTGCTTGACGGCGTAGTCGCTCAGCGTGTCGCCCTCGCGAACGGTCTCGGTTGTGACAAGGTCGGTGGGCGGCTGGAAGTTCCAGGGCCCGAGCGCGTCGAGCTGGCGGGCGACGCGAGCGAGTGCGCCGGGCCGGTATGGCTTGCCTCCCAGCTTGTCGGCGGGAGTCCGCCAGCGACGCTTGGCGCTCTCGGCGACCTGCCCGACATGCTCCGGGCCGTCCCGATCGTCCTTGATGAGGCCCGTCATCGAAACCTCGGGGTTGGCCGTGTTGACGAGCGGCGCGCGTGCGTCGGGCATGAAGCTGTGCAGGCGCGTGCCCCGCGCCGTGTCGAGCTTGAGCCCCTGCGCCTTTGCGCCCGCCAGCACCCATGCGAGCGCGTCGTCGGACAGTCCGCGTATGTCGCCGCCGCCGCCGACCGAGCCGTGGACGCCCGGAAACCAGCGTTCCTGGTAGGGCGCCCTGCGGTCGTCGGAGGCGACGCCGGCGGCGATATTAAGCGCTGCGACGTCGCCCAGCGGCACGGGCGGGAAAAGACGGCGGCGCTCGTCGATAGCGACCGCGTGCCGCGCGCTCTCGACGAAGCGATCGAGGCTCGCGTCGTGGAAGTCATGCTCCCGGTTGAACCAGTCGCTGCCGGGCAGGAGCTCGGGCACGCCGAGCGCGCCGACCGTGTCCCAGACGCCCAGGTAGCGGATGCGCAGTTGGGGAGCGCTGCCCGCCTGGTAGTCGCCCACGTTGGCGCAGCGCCAGGCCTCGTCCTCCTCGCCGATGCAGACCGCGCCCGCGTAGTCCGCCCGGAACTTGCGCAGCGCCGTTATGGCGCCCTCCTTGCCGTGCTTCCGGTCCTGGTAGAGTTCCAGCGCTTCGTCGATGCGCCCAATGTGGAGGCGTCGGAGCGGTCCGACGTGCCGAAGGAAGCCGATGAACGTTCGCGCGCTGAAGGCTCCGCGGGAGAACCCGAAGACGTAGATCTCGTCCCCAGGGTCGTAGTTGAAGCACAGGAAGCGATAGGCCTCGCGCACGTTCTCGATGAGCCCGGTGCCGAACACGCCGCCGCGCACCGTCTCCCACTCGTTCGTGCCCACGCCCTCGTCGTAGTGGATGATCTGCGCGGTCCCGCCAGCCATGCGCTCGATGCTGGCTGCCGTCAGCACAACGTTGGTCGCCAGGTCCGGATGAAGGCGGTTCCAAGTACCGTCGAAGCAGAAGATGATTCGTTTCATGTCGTCTCCTCGGCCATGCCGGTCTTACGGGTCGTTCTCGATTGTGCGCGGCTTGAGCGGGTCTGGTCGATCCTCTTGGCGGACTTCACCGGCGGAACGGATCGCTGCCCGCGCCGGCGGCGCGGACGAGTCCGGCGAACTGGAGGGCGTTGCCAGAGGTATCGAGCGGTGGCCCGTTCGCGAAGGCGCGGGCCGGCGTCCAAGCAGGATCCACATTGAGGAAGCAGGACGGGTCCGCCTTGGCGAGGCCGAGGAAGGTCTCCGCCACGATGCGCCCCCCGACGCGGCCGAGGCGGCGTCCCCCGTCACCCTGCAGCTCCGCCTCTTTGAGGACGTAGTACCAGAGCGGCGCCTCTGATCCCGCAATCTCGTTCCCGAGCTTCAGGTCCGCATTGCTAATCGGCTTCTCGCCCATGGCTCGCGCGACTGCTTGGCCCGACGGCAGGCCGAGCCGGAAGCCGCGCAGCAGGTTGAGTTCAGCGAGCCGCGAGCCACGCGCGGGATCCGGTCCCGCCGGGATCGACGAGAGCGCGCGGCTCAGCCGCGTGTCTATGCGCCGGGTCATCTGCGGGACCCCGCCGTCGATCTCGAGGAAGCGGCGCCAATCGAGCGTCCACATGCCGGGGAGGCGGCGGAAGCCGCGGAGGTCGGCGAGCTCGCCGGGCCGGCTTTCCGGCGGCAGGAAGATGGGGACGCCCGAGACGACGCGGTTAAGGTCGTAGCGATGGCGGATCTGGCTGTGACCGAACCGGTACGCCGCCGCCGAGAATTCGACCGGCATGAACGGCGCGTCGCGGAACTTGTAGAGCTTGAGGTCGATACGGAACCCCGGCCGGCCCTCGCCCGCGGGCTTGAGCAGCTCGTCGACGACGTCCCTGCCGCAGATGCGGGGCAGGAAGTCGAACAGCACGACCCACTGGTAGTGCCAGCGGACCAAGGTCTGCGCGCGGGTGAACGCCTCCCGGTTTGTCAGTCCCTCCTCGGCCTTGACGCGCCGGAGCAGCGAATTGTGGAGCTTGAGGAACACGAGTTGGAGCTGCGCCAGGATGATGTTCTCGTCGTTGCGTGGATCGCCCGTCAGCGCCGTGTCCTGCTCGTTGCGCGGTAGGTCGTCCTCCTGAGGCGACCTGCCCTTGCCTATCAGGAACTCGCCGCGGCGGTTGGGATGCTGGTCGTACATGAACGGTTCGTCGTCGGGGCCTTCGCCGTACAGGCTGTCGAGATCGTAGCGCGACGTGCGGAAGTTGATCAGGCGGTCGGGGTCGTTCTGCTTGGACAGGCTGGACGCGGGATCGAAGGTGATGTCGTGATCGACGAACTGGCCGAAGTAGGTGTAGCCGACCGGGATCGCGTCGTTGTCGCCGGCCGGTGCGTCCGGCGGGCCATCCGGCTCGACCATGAGCGCGGCGATTGCGCGCACATTGGCCTCCTTCTCGGCGTCGTTCGCTCCAGGCGGGATCCAAGCCGGCTGCTGTCGGAACATGCGTCCGAACGGGCCGTGGAAGAACGGAGAGTGGGGCACGACGATGTCGCGCTTTGCCGAGCCATGAAAGCGGTTAGTCCCGGTGACGGAGGCAGGATCGTTGGGTTGCGGCGCGATGCTCGTCCCCGCTGCGCCGGTCGTCCCGGCGACGGACGACGCCGCGGCGCTCTCCGCTATCGTCCGCCGGTGCGCGACGATGTCGCCCAGGTCGTGTTCGGCCGTCGTGAGCGCGAGCGGTCGGGACTGGTGGACGAGCAGGCCGTCGGCATTGTGCACCAGGATGAAGAGTTCGGGATTGCCCTCCTCGCGTCCTCCGGCGGCTTTGCCCGGAAAGCTGATCGCGAGGCGGCCGTCGGCGGCGGTAGTGCCGGCGCTGAGTTCGTCGGGTTCGCGGCCGCGGTCGTGGTCGAGCGCCCTGACCGCGAGACCCGGCACCCCGTTCCCGTCGCTGTCGACTATGCGGAGGAGGACTGTGTAGTTCGGGAGCGGGGCGTCGGGCATCGGGTCGTCCAGTGCTGTTTGGATTGCCGCCGCGACCGTGTTCGGGGCCGCGGCTTTCCGGCGGGCGCTAGTTGGTAAGGTCGTCGATATTGCCGAGGGCAGCCGCCGAGATCGCCGCTGCAATGCCGATGCGGGCGTTCGCCACGGACTCGTAGATCTCGGAAGTGCAGAGCGTCTCGTTGTTTCCCTGGTCCTGGAGGGTCCAATAGACGCCGCCTCCCGTCTTCGCGTTGTGGATCTGGAACATGTTCTCGTGGCTCCTGTTGCCGGTGGATGCGATGACCGGCGGAGATCTTCCGGCGGATCGGTTTGAGGGCGGTCCATTGCGAAACCAGGCTCCGGCGGGGTTGCCGGGTTCGGTTTGACGATTCGCCGCCCTTCCAGTAACCATGATGCCGATCGCGGCGCATGTCAAGTTTTTAGGATGGTGATACTAAGTGGCTATGAATTCGGATAACGCGCGTGGTGGGGAGAATCTTCGTTGGGGCGTGCGCCGGCGTCTCGAGTTCATTGACTTTCGGCTGATGTGGGACGCTCGCCTGAACCGGAGCGATCTGTGCGACCACTTCCGCATCTCGCCGCAGCAGGCGTCGCTCGACCTGGCCTCTTACGAGCGGCTCGCTCCAGCGAACATGCTCTACGACAGGGGGCAACGGGCGTTCCTCCGCGCCCCGAGCTACGCCCCCCTGCTCATCGCCGGGCTTTCCGACAGATACCTCCTGCAGCTTCAGGCGCTTCGCCTCGACCTTTTACCGATCAGCGAGACCTGGTTCGACCGCCCGCCCCCCGCCGAAGTGGCGAGGATGCGGCATCGTCGGGTCGACGACCTACGGCTGCAGCAGATCCTGGATGCTATCCGGCACGGGCTCGAGCTGCGGGTCACCTACAGCACGATGAGCGGCAAGCCTGCCGGCGAGCGGCACATCGTTCCCCACGCCCTGGCCAACGGCAGCAACCGTTGGCACGCGCGGTGCTGGTGCCGGGAAAACGGCGAGTTCCGCGACTTCAATCTCAACCGCATCAGGGAGGTGCACGAGCTGCTGCCCGGTGACATTGACGCAAAGCTGGATCTCGAGTGGCATAACGAGGTCGAGCTGGTCATGAAGCCGAACCCCGAGCTTGCGGAGGAGGTTCAGGACTCGATCCGGCTTGAATACGACTTCGAGGGACCAGAGCTCGTCGTGACCAGCCGCATCGCGCTCGTTTTCTACCTCTTCCACGAGTACAATCTTGAGGTCGCGAGCCGGGGGCTGAAGGCCGCCAAGCGGCAGCTGGTCCTCGTCAACGACGAGGAGGTCGAGCACGCGAGAACCGCCGCGCGGGATATGGCGGCGCGGGGCATACGTGCGGCCGCAAAGAGGGCGAGCGCATGATCGCCGTCTGCCGACGGTGCAACCTTGGAGCGCATGCGGCATGAGCATGCTCGCGCTGGCGCTGTTCGGGAGCAAGGCGCGCGGCGACGACAATGACGGCTCGGATACCGACCTGCTCGTCTGGACCGATGAGCCGTATCCCAGGCATCTCAAGTCGGGGCACCTCTCCTTCGCATTTTATCCCGAAGCCGATCTTCTGCGCAAGGCGTCGGGCGGCGACCTGTTCGCGGCTCATCTCGTTCTCGAGGCGAAGCCGATTTATGATCCCGCGGGCGTGCTCGATGAACTGAGGCGAGTGTACCGCCCGCCTGCCTCCTACGCTTCCGCTATCGTGGCCGCATCCGACCTGGCCTGGTTCCTGCTGGAGCACGGCCGCATGCTTGATGCCGCGTTGGTAAACGTCCGGGTTGCGTGGTGCGTCAGAACCGTCGCGATCGCGAGGTCGGCCGAGGCAGGACGAATGGTATTCTCGACCAAGGCGCTGGCCGAAAGCGTTGGGTCCCAAGTCTTGCCCGGACTGATCGGCCTAAAGGACGAACGACAGCGCTCCGACGTTAAATTGGATCAGCTCCGCGGCTTCATCGACCGCTTCGGATCCCTATCGCCCTTCGGTTCGGATCCGGCTTCGCTGAAGGAGTACGGAGGGCGCTTCGAGCGGACCGCGAACGCGTTCGCGCTGAAGACACTTAGGAGCGCGGGCTTGAAGGACGAGGCTGGACAGTATTTCTGATGAGACGGTTGCTAACCGTGCACTCCGCTGGCGGTTGCTGATACTTCCAGGCGGTTAGCTGCACGTGAACGAATGGCTGCTTACGGGAACACGCGGATCGACACCGAGTGTCCGAGTGTGGGTCGGGACTGTCGGTATAGCGCTGATCGCTGGCCTAAGCCTGCGCAGTCGCCAGATGGTGCAGCACGATGCCCGACGTTGTCGCGACGTTCAGCGAATCGAATCCGGCCGTCATCGCGATGCGCACGCTCCGCGCCCGATCGAGCAGTGCAGGGGCAAGTCCTGGGCCCTCGGCTCCCAGCAGCACGGCGTTGCGCGGTCCGGGATGCCAGTGGCAAAGCAGTGTAGCGCCAGCGGGGCTAAGAGCGACCGGCTCAAAGGAGTGGCGTTGGATCAGCGTGAGCGGGTCATCGCCGTGAGCGAGCCGGGCCGAGGGGACCAGCAACGCCGCGCCTACCGACACACGAATCGCCTTGCGGTAGAGCGGATCGCAGCAATCAACGTCGAGCAGCACCGCCGCCGCCCCGAACGCGGCCGCGTTTCGGAAGATGCCGCCCATGTTGTCGTGGTTGGCAATGCCAGACAGAAGCAAGACGTTCGCGTCGCCGTGCAAGCGGGAGAGCAACTCGTCGGCGGTGAGCGCCTCGGTCCGGCAGCCGATGGCAAGAATGCCTCGGTGCATCGAGAAACCAGCGATGGCGTCAAGTATGGCCTGTGGGGCGACAAAGACCGGTACGTCGTCGGGAAGCTGAGCGAGAAGCGGGCGAAGCGCGTGCAGGCGCTTTGCCGCGATCAGCATTGAGAGGGGGCGGTGAAGCGCACTCCCGACCAGCTTCTCGACGACCACCTTGCCTTCCGCCACGAACAGCCCGGCTCGCCCGACCAGGTCGCGTTCACGGATGTCGCGATAGGGCTCAATCTGTGGATCGTCCGGGCTCTGGATCTCGACAAGCTTCGGCACCGGGGGGGGCGCTCAGGCGAACAGGTGCGTGATGGCGGCTTCGGGCAAGATCGCCTCGATCAGAAGCGAGCGGTGGCAGATCGCCGGATCGCGCTCGAAGCACAGAAGCGCGGTGGGCCGCTCGGCGGCGAGCGCCCGAAGCTGTGCTGCTTGTGCCAGCGCCTCGGGTAGCTCGAGCTGCCCGGCGTAGACGCGAGCGAGCGTGGCGTGGTCGCCGCGCCGGGCTGCGTCGCGACCCTCTGCCGGCGTGCCCAACGCCTTCAGTCCGACATAGTCGATGGCAACCTCGCGCAGTCCGTTTGCCAGGACGTTCTTGGAGAAGCCTGGCCGCCGCGAGAGCGGCACCGCGCGTATGTCGGCCAGGAGCTCGACCCCGGCTGTCTGGATCGCCGCAACGACCTCCGCCTGGGTTGCGCCCTCATAGCCAATGGTGAAGATCCGCATCGGCACATCATGGTGATACTTGGCCAGCAAAACCACCCGGCGACTATCCGGCAGCACGGGGCGGCGACGAGCTGCCCATCCAAGCTAAGCCAGACCGCGCTTGGACAGAAACATAAACGGACGTCCCATTCTGGCGAGGCACGCAGGCCGCCGGAAAGTCTGAAATTGGGTCGAGCAGGTCGATGTTAAGCGGACGCGCCCAAAGCAGCCTAGCGCCAGTCGCCCTCAATTTGCCGCCTCTTCGACGATCCTGGCAGCATTTGTTGATCTAGCGACGGTGACGGGCTGGTTCAGTCATTCTACGGCTGCGGTCTCGGCATGATCTGCACGGGGTAGTGCCGAAGAAGGGGCTCAAAGCCGCTACAGGCAATCAACTACCATCGTGACCGTCCGGTAATCTAGGAAGGCATGGTCCTTCCGCTCAACGGAGAACGCCGGCTTTTCTCTTGAAGACGTGGACTAGAAGGGAGCAAAGTATGGCTGTGTATTTCTTCTCCATCAACGGAGTCTCGGCGAGCCTCATGAACTCGAAAGCGATGGCGGTGCGATTCACCTCGCGTCTGGCTACCTGAAGGATGATCGTGACGGGAGCGGCGGCTTCTGAAAGCTGGCGACCGGAAGGCCAGGGAGCGGAGGCGGCGGATTTGGACGCCAGCCTTGGTTTAGATGGAAGGCTGAGTGAAGCAGGCAAGGAAGCCAACATGACAATTGGAGCAATGCTGAAATCTGCGGCGGCGATCTGTGTCGGATTTGCCCTCGCCGGCTGCGCGACGCGCGAGGTCGGTGCGGTGCGGCCCGCCCCAGGCTTGGAGTTTGCCGCCAAGGATCCCCCGACTGGCGAGCAATGCGCGGGAGGCAAGACCGTGTGGGTCACGATCGATGGCACCTCGAACACGCCGGTATCCCGCACCGCCGCTGCCCGGCTGCACGAAATGGTGGAGGCTTATTCTTACACACGGGCGGGGGGCTCGCTGGCGATTTGGTACGCCGAAGGCGTTGGCAGCGCCGATCACGACATCACCGGTAAGGCCCTCGGCACCGGGATCGATGACGACATCAAGAAGGCTTTCGCTTTCCTGACCCGGGCTTGGCGGCCGTGCGACCGTCTGTTCCTCAACGGCTTCAGCCGCGGCGCGTATAGCGTCCGCGCGCTCGGCGGGCTGCTCTATATGGCCGGCATACCGGATTTAAGCGGGGCCGACCCGGACACGCGCAAGGCGATCGTCGACGAGCTATTCGAGGCCTACAAGACCCGCAAATTCTACTCGGGGGACGAGAGTCTAGCCGACCGGCGCTCTAAGCGGGTCGCCGAAGTCTACGACCGTTACCGCTTGGACCGGTTCGCCAAATCCGACCGTGCGGCAGGATTTCTTAACCCGCGTACCAGAGTAACAATCGACGCGATGACCGTCTGGGACAGCGTCCAAGCGCTGGGCAGGCCGGACCGCAGTGAAAATCCGACCGAGGGTCCGGCGCACTTCCTAGTCACTGCCTGCAACGTGAAGGCGATCTTTCAGCCGCTTTCGCTCGACGACAACCGCGTCTACAGCTTTACTCCGGTCCTCGCCGGCGGCGCCCAGGCCACCGCGGCCTGTCCGGACCCCGGAACACGGCAAAACGTCAGTAAGGCCATTGACGAAGTCTGGTTTAGCGGCGCGCATGCCGATGTCGGCGGGGCCTATGAAGCAGAGGCAATGCTCGACGGCGAGCTCGCCTCGGTCAGCCTCAACTGGGTGCTCGAGCGGCTGCGCAGCGACGCCTGCCAAGGATGCGGCGAGGCGCTGGCGCTGCCGAGGGGCCTTAGGCTGCCCGAGAACCGCCTGACCGCCGTCCACGACGGCAAGCGCAGCAGTCCTGCTTTTCGCGGCCTATACCGTCAGTCGCGCAAGCCTCTGGTTCATTGGTATCACGTGTACCGAGGAAGCAAACCGGCGGCGCTCCACCCCAGCGTTTTCGATCGCCTCGAATGGCTGTTCGCGCTTGATCAGACCACCCCGGGCTGTGATGGCACCGCCGCCCCAAATAAGGCGGTGATCTGCGCGCAGGAGATTGCCGCGAACAGCCTGGTGCCCGAGCTGGAGAAGGGAGGCTGCCTTGAGACCACTGACTGGGGCTATCGCCTCAAGCCCGGCCAGAACTGCGTCGCCGAGACCGACCAGCCGTCGAGAGTGCCGCCGGCCAAGCTGCCGATTTGTCAGGATGATGGAACGAAGAGGGTATTTACCGGAATGGTCTACGACAATGGGCTGGCGGACACCAATCGCTGGGTCGTCCGCCGCGTCCCACACGACATTCCCTTTCCGCGCTGCATGTCGGGGGCCGTGCAGGCGACGCACTGGGGGCGCAGGGTTCCCGCGTCACGTTTAACGCCCCGGTCAACGCGCAATTGATGCCAACTTGGATGAAGTCCGCCGTCAAACGGGCTGCGGCATAATAAACTATAAATCAACGTGAACGAATGTCCGGACTTGGGCATCGGCATGTGACCTCAGCTGACGCTTGCAATCAGGCAGCTATCAAGTCTCTCAAGGGCTAGGTCTTGTTTGGTGCCGCAGGACTGCTCCGCGATCTCGATAGCGAGGCACAGGTGCGCTGCGGGTATATCTAGCCCGTACTCGTCAAGCTCGAGCAGGCAGTGACGCATTCGCTCGACCACCTTTGCGACAGCTTCGAACCGATCCACCATGACCTCCAACAATCTCAGGTCGGTATGTGGGGAGTACCACGGCTCTGAGTATCGACTCTCGTCCCTTTCGGACCTAATTTTCTAAGCGGCAGCCTTTAGGTGCGCCATGACGAGTGTGTTCGACTGATCAGGAACCGTTATGAACGGCGTGGACCCCGCGCGCTTGGCTAAGCTCAGCGTCGGGCAAAGGGACTGCCTCCGCCTAGTCGCCCGCCACTGGTCGTCGAAGGACATCGGCCGGCAGTTGAATGTATCGCCGCATACGGTGGACCAGCGCATTAAGGTGGCGATGCGCTTGCTCGGCGTTGACAGTCGGTTCGAGGCTGCCCGGCTGCTGACGGACCATGAGCAGGTGATCGACACCCAGCCGCTGGTATACCAAGCGCCGGATATACCCGTGATCCCGCCTCCCGTTCCAATCTGGTCCACGTCCGATCAGTCGGAAGCTGAGCGACCCGAGATGGTCTTACGAGAGATCCAGACGCCCTATGTGGCCCTGCCTCTTCTGCCATCGAGCGCGCTTCGCAAATTGGAGGGGGTACGCCGAAATGGCTTCAACGCTTGGTACAAGCTGCTCACGATACTCACCGTCGCGGTCGGCTCGGCACTTGCGTTCGGAGCCGTACTGGCGGGCTTGGAAGCTCTTTCCCGGCTAACCTGACGGGACACCTGCGTCAGTAACAACATAATCTAGCGCGCCGCTTGGCGCGGAGGGGGAGCTATGCTCAAAAAACGCCGCGAAGTCGCCGAACACATCGCCAATCACCTTTTTGCTGCCGAAGCGGCGATCGACGCGGCGCTCACCGCTACCGCAGCCCTTTCAGCCGTCATGCCATCCGTGCGATCTGAAGCGGGTCTATCCGCTCTCATCGGGCAGGGGGCGCTGGAAAGCGCCGCTGAGAGCCTCACGGCGCTTGTCCGCGCACGCCAGCAGATGGTGACTACCCATGCCCGACTGGACGAGGCCAAGACCCAGATTGGCCTTCGCACAGTCGCGGTCGGGGGCGGTATGATAAAGCCGGCTGGGGAAGGACGCTCCAATCACCTTGAGGTGGTGGATCGGGAGGCAGCCTGAGCGCTGAAACGCTTGACCAGAGCCGCGCTCGATGGTGCGGTTACGCGGTGCTGCTCGCTGTCGCCTACTGGATAACATTGACGGTTTGCACCGGGCTCGCCTTTTCAAAGGGTAAGAAGCCGGAGCAAGCTGGAGCGGCGATGATGATCGTAGGCTCTGCCGCCAGTGTGATTGTCACCTCCACCTTGCAGTTCAGCGAAGTCGAGCAGGGCATCTTCTGCGTCGATGCCTTCCTGCTCATCGGGCTCCTCACCTTAGCACTACGGGTTGATCGGCAATGGCCTCTCTGGATGACAGGCTTCCACGTGGTAGGGCTCGCGACGCATGCAGCGATGTTGCTACGCCCGGAAGTGGTACCGAGAGCTTATGCGCTCGCTCAGGGCTTCTGGGGCTATCCCATGCTCATTGCGCTTGTTGCCGGGACACTCAGCTTGAGGCGGGATCCTGCCACGCATTCCTGACGGCGCTTCTAAGCCCGATCCGGCGGGAGAACGCGCCCAAGGACGCCGAGCGGCTTCTCGAAGCCTTTGGGTCACTGGCGTCAACGATGACAAAGGACAGCCAGGAACTAGCCGGCGTTGTCGGGAGCCGAGAGGTGGCTGCATACCTGAACATGATCCAGCAGGTATCCATCCGAACGTTGCGCGCCGACGTCCTGTCTGGACCTATTCTTTCGACCTCCGAGGCAGTTATTTCGTACCTGCGGTTTTTGATGGGCAGTTCGGAAAATGAGCAACTGCGAATCTTGTATCTAGACGGCCAGAATGGCCTCCTGCGGGAAGAGGTCATCGCAACAGGATCGATGCAGCAGGTACCGGTCCACTCGCGATCGATCATTCGGCAGGCACTAAATCTTGGGGCGACTGCCCTCATCCTCGTCCACAATCATCCGTCGGGATCGGCAGAGCCCAGCAGCCAGGACATAGAGGTCACTCATCGATTGGCTAAAATTGCACGGGAACTGGAAGTGACGGTTCACGACCATCTGATCGTCACGCGTTCGTCGGTTACGAGCCTTCGAGCGCGAGGGCTGATTTGACTGCGGCGGAGATTGCATCCAACCTCAGCCTCACTGCCGCAAGGACTGAACGGTGCCGACTCCATTTCTCCTAAGAAACCGGAACTGGACTGAGCAGGTGCCACCCTATTAGCTAAATCGTGCCAGCCAGACCGCCAACGGGGCGAGAGGCATTGTGACGAGTGCCCAGAACAGTACCCGATCACTCGTTGATAAAGGTTCATGCTCGGGTTGTGGAAACGGCATCAGTGCAGACCGCCTTCTGGCTTGGCGAGTAGCTGCTTGATCCGATCGATGATCAGCAGCCAGTTCTGCACGCCGTCCAAGTCCGATTCTTCGAGCAGCTCGTCCGCTCGCATGGCCGCGAAGATCGCTGCATCTGCGCCGTGCTGTTTCAGGGTCTCATTCGCGCAGCCCCAAAGCTCCCAGTCGGAGAGGATCGCCATCAGTTTACCCGGTCTTCAATTACCATCACTGCAATTGCTTTCTCTCCCGTTGCGCGCGACCATCCAGTAGCTGGTGAGGCAACCGGGGTTGATCTCCACCATCGGCTTGGAGAAGCATTCTGGATCAGTCAGGTCTTGCGCGTTCAGATCCTCCTACCGTGCACCTTCATCGATCGCGGCATTGATCATGCTCGCGATGTGCTTCAGCCCGTCCTCGTCGTCGCACAGATTCTTGGCGACGTAGTTTGCGAACGACTCACCAGTTCCAGACTTGGTGTAATTCGTACCGGATTGCCCGTTTACGATAGAGCCGCCAGCTTGGCGCATCCGGTCGAAGGCCTTGCCGACATTCTTAATCGCACGTTTGCTGGGCATCGCATCTCTCCGACCGGACCTCGCTGCTAAGCTACAGACATCAGCTGCGACGGGAAAGGCTGGGCCAACTCACACGCGCTGACATGATCATCGTCTAGCCAGCGGTCGTAATCCCCGGGTGCAGGATCACCGGCATTGCCTTGGGGTGGATCGGCGCAACAATCGGGTTCGGCTCGCACGTTAAGAACGCGTACGCCTTCCCTGTTTCGGTCGGACGCCACACGCAAGCGGACGCAAAGATCGGCGAGGCGGACAGGCTGAACCATCGCTCGAGCTTAGATCACCTCTCGCCCTCCCACTCGCACAAGGCTGTCACCGGCACGAGGCAGCGCCGCTCAGGGTTCTTCAGCGCCGGCCGCCAGAACGGAGAAGCGAGGTTGCGGTCACAGGGGCGGCTCGTGCCAGGCGAAGGGAAGCCCCACTTCACGATTTCGAGTGTGCGTTGTCCGGCTTCCTTGCGGACGACCCAGCCGTGGCAGCGCGGGAACAGCTCAGGTTGAGGCGGCCGCTCCGGCTCGGGCATGATAAGGGCTGGGTCGAAGCTGAAGCGGATCGCAACTTCGGCCTGCTTCGCGGTCATTCGGTAACGGTTTCACATCGATGGTCCGAGCTAAGCGGCTTTCAGATCACCGACCGCGGGCATCGAGCCAAGAGCTCGCAAGGTCGGCTCCTCAACCACCTCTCGTACAGTCGCCTGTCCCATCAACTTGTCGATGATGGCGCTTAGGACAAGAAGTGGCAAAGTCACCGCCGACGCGAGAGGGTTCGCCGCCATCACTGATAACAAATAAATAGCGATAACCTGATGAAACCGGTGATCCCGGTGAAGTCGAGTTCGACTTTTTGTTGACCTCACCTCCCGCCGCAGCAGATCGTCTAGGATCACACTAATCACCGCGATGGGCATAATGGCGCCGACTCGGAACGACATACACGTGTCCATTAAATGGTTCACACGTGCGCGTTCGTCAGCACTCCACTGTCCCTCCGCTAAGATAGATTCAGCGGTACGAAACATGCGCTTACGGAGCGGGTGGAGCGCCAGCGCAAGCATCGCGACAAGCACCGCGTACCCGAGTAGAGCCATCGCTAGCGGGGTCAGGAGGGCAGCAGTCGCGTTCATATCCATTATATACATCACAAGCCGTCGTTTACAAAATGGTGTGGGAACCGCTTAGTTTCATCGACGACGATTCCGCCTGCCCGGAAGCCGCGTTCTCGGAGCATTCCGCTGCCGGGCCTCGATCGGAGATGAACGACCCTTCTCAAGGTCAGCCCTGAGGCGGCTCAGAAGGAATTCCGCCAAGTACATCACGCAGACGTACGCCACCAAAATTAAGGGAAACGCGTACGGATCCTTACTTATTGCTTCTTTCCAAGCCTCAAGTGGACCGTTCCAATTGGAGGCTACATCGAGGAACGCGCTTATCGCTGCGAAGGACACGAACGTCTTCACGAAAAACCGTCCCAGGCTGTACGGCTGGCGGGGCTCCTGAGGCAGGTTGTTCACACGGCTGCGACACAGGATTGCCGCTTCCGGGTCAAGGGTAAGGACGGTCGTCTGCGGCGAGGCCTTACCGGATCAGGAACTGTTTCGTCCATTTCGGAGCGGAAACGCTTATCTGAAGCGCCATACTGGCGCTATCTAGATCGCTGGGGGATGATGTTATGAGGATCGCAGCCACGCTGAGCGCCGTCGCCATGCTCATGATCGGGCCGGCGACGATCGTGCCATGCTCGCCGGCCGCGTTCGCCGCGTCAGTTGGCTACCAGTGCTGCAAGAGGTGCAAGGCCGGAAAGGCTTGCGGTGATAGCTGCATCGCAGTGGACAAGGCGTGCAAGAAGGGTCCTGGCTGTGCTTGCGACGGATGAAGACTTCAGCGTATCGAGCTAGTCGGCCGTTCATCGCCTGCTGGCAATTCGCGGCCGGCGTTGGAATGATATTGCTGCTATGTGCCTTCATCGTTGCGATCGGCGCAATGCTCGCGGGCTGAGAAGCAGTTCGATCTAGCGCGCGTTTGGCACTATCCTTTGCGGCTCTTCAAGTGACCCACAATTAGATCGGCTTGAGGCCAGCTCGACCGGCTTGGTGCTCATGTGCGCAGCAAACTCCATCGGACCGGCGCCAGACGAAGACGAGCGCGACGGAGCGGTCGAGTGGACGGGGACCTCATACTTCAGCTTTTGGATACGGAAAACCGCTCGGATACGCGGCTTTGCGATCAACATAGGTCCTGTAAGCAGCGTCGGTAACCGCGTACCCCCAGTTTATGAGCCGCTCCTGTAGTTCATCATCCAGGCGCTTGAGCCTGGTTGGAACGGCCGCCAGCTTGAGTGTTCGGGCTTGAGGGCAGTTGAGCGCATTTGGTGCCGAATACCTCGCGATGTCGGTTCGGATACCCCAGTATGCTCCTTCCCGCTTTGCGGTCGACCCGGGCCGCTCCTTGAACCCAGCCATGATTTGACGCTTTCTCAGGGAGCGAACCTGATTATCGATCACGTCAAACACTCGGTAGGCGTGTCGGGGCCAGTCGGTGTGCGGCTCCTCTTCGGGCTGACTTTTCCCACCCCCGTCGCTCACCCACACCTCGCGATAGCGCTTCCAGACGGTCTCGAGACCGAGATTGTCGTACACGCCGCCATCGCTCAGCACGAGGCGGGACGTGAATGGCTTGCGCTGCAAGTCATAACCCGACCCAGGCTCGAACCGCGCAGGGTCTAGCTTGATCGTGACCGGGCTGAGAACCGGAGGGAACGCCGAGGATGCGGCAACAGCTTTGGCGAGGGGGAGATCAGGATTCAGAATGCGCCCAACGCGGTAGTCACCCATGAAAGGTTTGGAAAAGCGCCAGAGCACGCCCGACTGGATGTTGGTTGCGTTGATCACAAAGCGAGTGTCGTCCGGAAGGTCCTGCAGAGTCGCGCGCCCGAACAGATGATCATCGTAAGCGTCCGCGATCCTATCGCCGATGGTGCCAGGCAGGAATATTCCGCCCATGATCGCGCCCGCGTCGAGCGTGCGATCGGCAAGGTCCCGTATCGGCGTAACCACATGGTCGACAAACCCGCCGCCTGACGCAAGATCCTTCCCGATTTTCGACCAGGCACAGCCCAGTACGGCCGCTGTGATCGAGCCACCTGAAACACTCGAAATACGCTTGAGCGTCTTCAGGCGCCCAAGTTCATGAAGGCGCCAGAGGACGCCTACGTGAAACAGCATAGCCCGGTAGCCGCCGCCCGAGAGGCACAGACCCGTACCAGCTTCGGGCAGCTCGTCCCCAAGCCCGCTATTCGTCGGATCGGCGATGTGGTCAGGCATTGATCTTCCTTTCCAAGTCTAAGCCGGACCTGCCTATTGGAACACGACTCTTTGGTTGGACTTGCTAATCCAGCCAAACTTCGCCCGATCCACTGGCGCATTGGCCGGCAACGGCATCGCGGGTCAGGACGGCCGGCAGCACGCCTACCCTCCTCTCTTGTGCGCCTGCCATTATTCCGGCTCGCCGACGTCCGAATGGTCGGTCATCACTTGTGGCTCGGGCGCGTCAAGGCTGACAGGTCGGTCTGCTAGTGCTACAACTGCGGCGTGTTCGGGGTTTGTGAGGTGGCCAGCGCCGTCGAACTCCGCCGACATCAGGTAGTCGAGCTCGACTTTCGAGTATGCCGGATCCCAGTGTGTGTTCTCCGGTACCTGGCTATGACCAAAGTGACCGGATTTGGTGTCCCAGTTCACTGAAGCACGATTGTGACCACCAGGGTCACCCCCATTCCTAGGAGCCTTGGGTGGCCCTGAGGGCCAGACGCGAGGCACATTGTGGGTCGCTTCGATCCAGCGGCAAAGACGGGCGACGTTCTTCAAGGTCTGTGGCTTCTTTGCTGAACCAGCAAAACCTACCACCTCGATCTGGACTGCGCTGTCGCGATTAGTCTGTACGCCGCCGGGCGCATTGCGCAGTGCGCGAGCTCCCACTCCCGTGTCGATGTGCTGATAGACCTTGGTCTGATCGACCGTGAAATGCGGGTCGGACCTGTTGGCCGTGTAAGCGTCAAATGCGCCTTGTGCAGTAAAGCCCTCGGTCGTGTGGTGGACAATCTTGAACGGGCCGCCGAGATTCGAGCCGGAAGCGCCTGAAATGGGCTTCTGGGTAGCAAACGGACAATTAGCCATGTTCAACCCTCCCCTGGAATTGGGCCGAGATCGGCTTCGGCAATAAGTGACTGACGGAAAGCCTTGACCTTCCCGGCAAGGTTGGGCCTGAGGTCGCTCAGC
Source organism: Allosphingosinicella sp. (assembly GCA_036387855.1). GTDB lineage: Bacteria > Pseudomonadota > Alphaproteobacteria > Sphingomonadales > Sphingomonadaceae > Allosphingosinicella. The sequence goes on from DASVSZ010000034.1 coordinate 151,348, forward strand.
GCCTCGGTGTCGATGGACAGGCTCCCGAGGCTCCGGCGCAATTGCGTTTGGCCCTTCTTCAGCCGGAAGAACAGGACCTGAGTCACCACCTCATCCGCGTTGAGCGCAAATGCCATAATCTCGGCGCTTAGGCCGTGATCGGGATCCTTGTGTATCAAGGTGAACTGGAAGCGTCCCATCTTGGCTCGTCGGCTCTGCTTTTCAAACAGCTTGATGAACGGCCTACTCTTGTCCATTTCCTTGAGCCCCTTCAGCACGGTCAGCACTGCGGCGCCGGCGCCGGCGATAGGAGCCAGAAAGGCGGTGATCACCCCGATCACTGCTTCATGTACATCGAAGCCCGTTCCTTTGTAGGAGAACTCGGCCGTATCGCGCTTCTGTACCATCCAGCCCAGGCCGAGCAGGGTCGCGAAGTAGGCATCGAAGAACGCCATCGGATCGGCGTCTGCTCCGACCTTCTTCATCGCGACGAGCTGCGCAAACAATGAGGAGTCAGCAATCGCCTGTCGGAACTCCGCTTCCACCCCTCTCGTGAACGAAACGACGTCCGACCCGACGACCAAGGCCTGCTGTTTCGCAACATCGAATACGGGCATTCCACCGCCTCCCGGCGCGTCGGTGGCGAAGGCCTCGGCCGAAGGCAGGTCAGCCATCTGGATAAGCGTACGGGCGGCAGCAACACTGGTCATGTCTTCAGTCCTCCCCTTCAGAGCAGTCGATATTCGACGTAAAGTTCACTCTCGTTGATCTTGTCGAAGAAGCCCTGCTCCACGTCGCGGAGCTCAGGGTCGGCTCGTCGCGCAGCTTCCGAATACCAGCGATCGTTGCGCAGGATCCGGCCTTTGGTGCGCTCGCGCAGAGCCGCCTTCACCCGCGGATTAGGCATCAGCCAACCGGACCGGCCCTGTGCCTTCCCAAGCTCCTCGTCGGTCGGGATTGCCGCGACGAGGTCGGGGTGCGTCATCAGCGCCAAACCTTTGGCGTCCATTGTGGCGTTATGGCTGCCGTGGTGGCCGACCTTGTAGAAGCGAGTACGGCTAAGCAGGTCATCAGCAGTGACCTTACGCTCCGCATCCACAGGGTAGTCCTGATCGTGCCAGGACAGCCAATTGCCTACTTGGGCGTCAGCGGCAAATAGCATCACCGTGTCATCCGGCAGCTCGAAGGCCAGCACGAGGCTCGTGTTGTTCGTGTCACTGTCGAGCTTGAGTGCTAGCGCCCCCGCAGCGCCAAGCCAGTCTGAGTCGATGCGCCGGCGCGCTCTGGCGGCTTGCATGGCCGGGGTCTCACCAGGTTCGCCATAGTACGCCGCCCGCAACCACTCTCTTGCATCGCCCTCGGGAGGATCTCCCCCAACCGGCGGGCTTGTGATGTCTGCTGCGAGTATTCGGCAAAAAGGTGGGGCGAAGGGAGAGTCGCGACTTGGGTCGGGGTCTTCGCCGGCGGCGAACTTCAGCAATTGATGGCCGTCAACGGTCGGGTCGCTGAAATAGGTCTCCTGCCCCTTGCCCGTGGACGGTTTATCCTTGAACAGCTTCGTCGTATTGCGCGGCGGGCCGAGCACAAAGGTGCGAACTGAAACGGCGCCTGAAGTGGCGAGCACGTCCCCCGGCTTCAGGTAGTTAGGTTTCTGGATGGAGGCGGCCTTGAGCCTGTCCATTATCTCCCGTCCAGCCAACTTTCTGGCAGGCTTTCCGTCGGGTAGCCGGGCGGCACCAAGACCAGAGAACCCATGCAAACCGTGCAAGATACGCTCCGCTGCATCCGTGCCGAAGCGTTGGCTGTCGGACTCCAATCGCTCAGCGATCGCCGCGAAGGCTGCTCCACTCTCCTGGAAGCGCGCGCGCAGCGCCTGGGCATCCTCGTCGTCCGGGTCCTCAGTCCAAGCCATCCAGAGGTTTGCGATCTCGAGCTTGGCTGGATCGAAGAAGATGTGACTTGCCTGTGAAAATCCAGAGATGTGATCCCAGTGCTCATGAGTGACAACGAGTAGGTCGAGCGTCCCCGGGCGACCCGTCGCCAGGTCACCGCCGGCCACAAGAACGATGTCGGAGGCAATTGCAGCCATGCGCTCGGCGGCATTGGGACTGCCAAGCAGCATTCCACAGTCGATCAGTATCGTAGATTGCTCGCTGCCTTGCTCGAGGCGGATCAGAAAGCAGTCGCCTAACAGCCCCTTGTACTTTCGGGTCTGATTAGGATCTCGTTCCAGGGCGCGGTACATTCGCACATGCACGGTGGCAGGATGCAACGGGGTATTTGGCGCCTCTGCAACGACTATGTCCTCGCTCATGGTACGCTCCGATGCATGAATGCGAACGGCTCGGCGGCGTCTCCAGCGACCATTGCCAGCCCGGTTTCATCTCCACTGCGAAAGCGACGTTCAGCCTCAAGCCGGCTTTCATTATCTATTCGCTTCCGAATGATCCGAAGTAGGCGACCGTCCCGCAGATCCACATGGATGGTAGCCCCGCCTCGAAACCAGAAATCAGGGTTCTTCCAGCGCGCGTCCCCGATCTCTTCCATCTGGCCGGCATCGGCGGCCTCCTGTTCTTTCGTGTCGAAGTAGGCGCGACGACGCTGGGTCATCTGGATGATCAGTTGGTGAGCCTCTTCGCCATTCGGTCCCGCTCTCCTTGCTATCCTGGCGGAGTGAACCTCGAAGAGCGGCACGTCAGTCGGCTTATTCGCCTCCCGGTCCCATTGAGTAGTTATAGAGCCAAGCGGCTCAACCTTTCTTGTGCGGTACCTGTGCTCGGGCGGCAGAAGCCTGATTCCGAGCAACCATTCCCAATCCTCGTCGCCCGGAGTCTCGTCGAAGAACCATTTGTGAATGATGCGCTGGTTGTGAAGCACCACTTGCATTGAGAGGTCACGTAGATTGCGATGCTCACCTTCCCGAAAGTCCTTCTGCTGGAAGGCAACCGGTTCAACGGTTCCATCTCCTGAACTGGACTCCTTGCTGCCACTAAAGGCGACGGTAAGCTGGAGTTGTTGAAGCAGACCAGCAAACATCGCGCTCACTGCATCCGGCGCGTGGCCGGCCTTCACAACGAAGCTAGGGCACTCAGAAAGGTTCGGAGGACCCCAGAGCAAACTGTCCGGCGCCATCGAGAGGCATCCAGGAACGGTTATCTCGCGTTTCTTGAAGGCCTCGATGAAAGCGACTCGATATCGAAGCGGGTCATCCCGGATCAGGTCTGTGTCGGCCGTGATGATCGCCCTCAGATACTCGCCGAAATGCATGTCGACAGGCGGAATGTAGTCCAGCGCGCGCACGCACATCCTTAGAACGTGGTCTGCTGCTTTAGCCGCCTCGATGGCCAACCTGTTTACGAGTTCGGGTGGCAAGTCGGCCGCCGCATCGCTCTGGCCGCGCGAGGTACGTGCAAGCCGAAACAGATCGGCCGCTCGCCGCTCATAGATCGTGACGAACGCGTCGAAGACGGCTGCCACGAGAAAACCGCCGCGCGCGTGAGGTTCGGTGGTCGTCCTCAGACGCTTGCGAACCGCAGCTTCGCCGAGCGCGTCCTCCCCGACCTTATCCCCTTTGACGTCTGTAGCCTCTTTGCGTTGTGAAATCGTCTCTTCAGGAACGGCTGGCTGCTTGGGAGCAGTCGGCGAGGCCTTTTGTGTGCTGCGATCAGCGGCTTCGCGGTGAAGAAGGTCCAGCGCGTATCGAAGGGCGCCCGATCGCCCTGTTGCACGGCCGAATTGGTCAGCCAGCCCCGTCAGCAAACCCAGCTCCCGCAGCGAGCCGCGACTGCTGGCGAGCTCTTGCCGCACGACCTTTTCCATCGAGAAATGTTGAAGTAGCGCGACGACATCTGCAAAGGCCTCATGGAAGGCGAGCGCGTCTATATTCGACGGTTCGATCGAGCGCTGCTGGAGCCCGTGTAGGATTGCATGGGCCGTCTCATGTGCGATGATGTCCTGCGAAAGGCAGGTGAATACCCAGCTTGCATCGACGTCTCCTGCGTGTGGGTCGGGTCGAAAATAGCCAAATAGCAAGGCGCGCTTTTGCGGGCTGTAGTAGGCGTTGGCCTCACGGAGCGCGTGCGGGTAGATGCGGAGCCGCTTCGTGAACGAACGCTCGATCGGACGCAGCTTCTCGTCACCTTCCACTTTAGCCCGATCACCCGCCCAGAGCACGCCGCGTCCAAGCGCGCGCTCGAAGGCGCGGATGGTCCGCATCGCCACTGCAAAGACCATCTGCTGATGAAACTGGGGGCGCCCTTCCGATGGGGGCAGCCCATCCTGAGCGAGCAAAGCCGGATTATTGAGGTCAACCGGCGCGTAGAACACGCCTGACGATGGATCGAAATCAATGACTTCCAGATAGTCATTACGCGGCCCCACCTCCAAGGGAGACTCCCAGCGAGTTTCCCAAGGAAGTTCGACAACGGCATCATTTATCACAGCTGTTGCGAGCTCAACAGATGCTTGGGGATCGAAAGCATAAATCCGAAGCCGACGAACTGCCGGGAGCGGGTAGTCAGCTGGATCCTGGGTTGCCCTGCTCATGTCTGCCACTAACTAAACCGGGAGAAACGCAGGCGATTGTCTTTGTGATTGTCGCCGACAATAAGATTGTGCGTGAGCAAAGCTGCATCCGAACTGTCGCATCTGCCGATATAAAATCGAGCAGAAGTCCGGTGAGCGGCCGTGTCGGCTAGCATCAGCACGAATATTGCAAATAGTCCGGTGCTCAGCATCGCTTCCCCCCGACTCGAAAGCATAGCGTGACTCAGCAACTGCAATGAGTCTAGTGGCAATCTATCGACATGCTTGCTGGAGTGCTTGTTAAGCCCGTCCAGGTGCATTACCTCATCGACCGCCACCGCAGTTGCCCGTCCGATCTTCTGGCCAGTCTGGTGGTCTGACAGCCAGTGCACGCCCGATCGCAGCCGGGCCCACCGACTACCGGCGGCCAGGCACACTCGCGTGCAAGTTGGGGAGGGTTGAGGTAGACGGCCGCGTAATGCTGACAGCTGCATCGCACGTTCGATGCAGGTATCGATATTATCCGTAACGATCGCCTCATGGCAACGGCAGGCATAATAGCGCTGCACCGGATTTGGCGGCGCCCCAGAGAACGTACATGCCATCGACAGGTCTGAATTCAACCAGTGCCGGATACGGTCAACGACCACCTCGACGCACTAGTCCCCAAGCATGCGGGATCCCGGGTAGCACTCTTTGCTCAGCTCTCGTCAAACGAGGATGTCGCCATACATCGCGTAGCTCGAGGCATGTCCGCTGCTGGTAGCCGAGCTTGAGGGCTGAGGCTGGCTCACGATGAAGTCAGTCGCCTTGAGCTGCAGCGTCCCGGTCAACTCACGCGCAAAGTCGGCTTTGCCGTATCCGGAAAGATCGTCCACTACCCAGGTCTTGCCACCTTCTGCATAGAAGCTGACGTCATAAGCCTTGCCCGCGTCCGGCGCATCCATCTTCGCCTTGCCCGCAGTCGCTCTCGGGTTGCTGGCCGTGATACCCACAATACGAGGGCGCGCTGGACCAGTGCCCGAAACGTAGAAGGATCGTATTCCGATCGGAATCCGCGGTAGCCTGGCCGGTTCGTGTCAAGGCGCGCGTGGAGAGCATGCGACCTCAGCCGCGCCGGTTCCAGGAAGACCATATTTGATGACCGCGCCCGACCCGCTCCGGGCGCGAGCCGGGGGCACGACTTGGCGGTTCTGGTTCGACGGGCCGATCGATTGCGATCTGGAGTACGTCCTCGCGGGCGAGAGCGTGCGGCTGCACGGACGTGTCGCACGCACCAGCAGCGCCGTTGCGACCGCATACGTGATCCTGAGGATCGCGAACTCCTAGCCGCTAGGCTCACGCCAGAGCCGGGCAGCAGCAGCGCGTCCGAGTTCGATCGTCGTTTATGATTTCCCCGTGCAGCGACTCCTAAGCCGCTTAGCGACAGCTTGGGCTGCCTCGGAAAATGAAGTTCATCGTTCCAGGAAGAAAGGTCGGCCCGTTCGCGAACCGTGATGCCAACGATTTGCCGCTCTTGTCCCGATTCTACGTCCCGAGCGCAGCCATCTACCCGGTCCGAAGGCAGCGCGCAGCGTCGTCAGCTTCTGCTCGACGTCTGAAACGATACCGCTCGTCCGTTAACACCTTTACAAGTTCAGCCTGAGAACCAGGCGCCTTCAAATCTTAGCCACCGCCACCTCAACAGCGGCCCTAAGCTTCTCTCCTGCATCTGCCCCTACAACCTGCACTGCACGTTTTCCCGAAGCTGGATCGGTCTGATGAAACTTGAACGCCTTGCCCGCAAGTGGGCCGGAGATGATGTCAGCGATCATGATCTGGCGATGCTTGTTCTCTCCGCTGGCAAAGGGAGCGACAAGGTCCACGAGCCAAATTGAATCACCGCTTTTCCATTCCTCGAGCGTGAGCCTGTTCTCGGGTTCGATCATGCCACGGTCGAGCTTCGCTTCGGCCGAAGCATTACAAAAAGCCCAAAGCGCCAAGCCAACAGGCTTCTCGCCATCCCGGAATATATAAAACTGCTGATGGATCAGCGCCGGCATTACCAGCCATTCGAGATCCCCGATCGATAAGGCCCGGTGCAGCGGGGACTGGGTGAGGAGCCAAGCCATCTCGCCGAGAAGGTGACTCACCGTCGGGGGGGCGATGCCCCCTCCGCTGGCTTCGGCGCTAGAGTTCTTTTTTTCGTCACTCATTCGACATCCACGCCACCATTAAGCTGCGAAATAGTCCAGCGGGACCCCGAAGTAGCGATCACGTCGATCCATCGCGCTCTCGCCGCGGGAGACGCCGAAAGCTGCCAAATCTTGCGTGATCAAGGCAAGGCGCAAGGCGTCGCGATTCGTTACGCCGTTGCCGAAAGCCAAGAGTCCAGAGTCTCGCGTTCGGCCTACATCAGAAGCCTCGTTGCGACCGTTGAAGATCAATCCGGCCAAATCGGCCCCGCTTTGGTCACTGTCGATATCGTCGGCGATCACTGCTCTTTTTGGCATATCCTGCGTAGAGTACGCCATCTCTTCGAACGAGTTCGCGCTCACTCCCGCCGAAAAGCTCACAGGCGCTTCGTCGTTGTCTCCGCCGAAGACCGCGAAAGGATCGATCGCGTCGCTGAGTACGATCGGGTCAATCCCGATGCGACTTACATCGCCTCCCGCAAGCCCCGCCCGGAGCGCCCGCAATTGTGGAAAGTGGTCCAGCAGGCCATCCTCGACGTCGAAGCGCTCACGCAGCCCAGGAAAGCTGGTCGTCGACGCTAAAGCAGGCTTAAAGGCCAGCGCCACGTCTCCAACTGTGCCCGTCGAGCCATCGGTCCGGGTGAATGTCGAGGTCGCAAGCACGACGTTGCTTCCGACCTTCGCTTCCGATTCGATTGCCCGTCCCGCTAGGCTGATGGAAGCGATACCATGGTCGGCCAACGATTTAAGCTCACCCGCCTCGGTCTTGCCGTTGCGGTTAGCGTCAACCCACACCTTCAACTCGCCAAACCGCGCATCATCGGCGGAGATCGCGCCGTCACGGTTGCTATCGAGACTGGCAAGAGCCCGAAGATCGCTCTTCGCCGTTGGGCTCTCCGTCAGGAAGCTCAGCTCGGACCCGTCATTGACGATTCCATCATCGTTCCGGTCGAGTACTAGGAAGCCGTCGCCCTTCCCGAGCCAGCCGGTGTCATCTCTCGTTCCGTTACCGTCCATGTCAAATCTGGCGTCGGACTTCGTGCGTGACCGCAGATCGAGACCATCGCCATCAAGGTCGAGAACGATCGGGGAGAGCATGCCCACCGTCGTGTTGCTGAACCGCATGATCGTCGCGCCGGAGATCGCGCCAGCACGCGGATCCACCATGCCCGACCTCCGCCAACTCACGACCAGTTCGCCGTTGATCGACGAAATCTTGAACTTCTTTGCGCTCCGCTCGAAATCCCGGCGAGCAAACTCCAATGTCGAAGCCTTTTCAGCCTGAGTGTTGGCCTCGGCAGGAGTGGAGTTGCCGGTTTCGCTCTTCAAAGAAGCGTCGGAAACGTCGGCTGTACTCAGGACGTCCGCCTCGGCTGGTGCATCGGCTGCTACAGAGTCCGCAGTCGACACTGTCTGCCGGTCGCCCTCAACCGGTACCGTGTTCATGGCCGAGGGAGATGAGGAGCTAGCCTGCTCATCCCAAGCGGAATGCGCGATGCCGGTTTGCGCATCGTCGGTGGCGTATGCCAGCCCTGCATCCAATAATGACCCGCTGCTGCCATCGTCTCGACTGAACGAGCCAGTCGCGTAGATCACGTTCGACCCGGGTCCACGCTCGGACGCCTCGACCTTCCTGCTCGACAGACTGATCTCGGCGATGCCGGCCTGCGAAAGGCTGAGCAGCTCCCCTGCCCCGGTCTTACCGTCGCTGTCATTGTCGAACCACAGCCGGAACTCGGCAAAGCGATCATCGAGCGCGCTGATCTTACCATCGGCGTTGCTGTCGAACGCCGCGAGACCCTCAAGATCGGTCGTAGCGCCGACCAGATCACCGATGAAGGAGATCTCCTGGATCCCGGCAATCAGACCATCGCGGTTTCGGTCGAGCGCCAGCAGCGCATCGCCAGGCGCAATCCAGCCGGTTCTCTCGGTGTCGCCGTCTCCGTCCATGTCGAACCGGGCGGTGCTGTCCTTGACCGTGACAAGGCCGCTGCCGTCCCCATCATAGTCCAGCACGATTGGCGCCGCGATCGTGTCCACGTTGGATGGGTCGAATGCGAAGAAGACGTCGCCTACCTGACGGGCTTCTCCGTCAGAGGTAAGATATTCCGTGGTACCGTAGATGACATTATCAGAGCCGCCGGGCTGCTCACCGGTTAGATCAAGCGAGAGATTGATCTGCTGGACTCCGGCCTCACTGAGTGAGCGCAGCTCCTCCGTTTGGCTGATGCCGTCCTGGTTCGCGTCCCTCCACACGAGGAATTCGTCAAATCGATCGTCGCCTGCATCGAGAAAGCCGTTCGCATTAGTGTCGAATGCACGCAAACCCTCAAGGTCGGATGTGGCGTTCTCGGCATCGTTCACGAACGAGATCTCCGTGATGTCGTCGATTTTGCTGTTTCCGTTGCGATCGAGCGCGAGCAGCCCATCGTCGGCTCCTACCCAGCCTGTTGCGTCGCGTACACCATCTGCGTCCATGTCGAATTTCACTTGGGAACCATTGTACGGCACCAGCTCCAGTCCGTCGCCATCGAGGTCGAGCACGATCGGAGGCGTCGTATGCCCACGCCTCACGAACGTGATCTTGAACGGGATAGGTGAAGTCAAACCGCTCGCGTCGGTCACATTCAACGTAAAATCATAGATAACACTGTGAGTCCTTCGATTCGAACCTGTCCCTGTCCCACCTTCCCAGTCAGGGTCACCACTCACGTGGAAATTAATGGCGCCGTTCACGACCGAGAGAGTTGGATAACCACCATCAATCTCATCGTTCCCACCGTAGCTAATATTATAGTCCGACCGAGTCAGATCGGTGATCGAATAACTGAACCCGCCCTGCTGCTCCGGGTCGGAAGCATTAATGCTGATGATGGTACCGTTATTCCGATTGGCCGTAACCCAGAAGTCGTTCGTGCCGTTCATGATGACGGACCCACCGCCGCTTTTGTAAATCGAGTATGGCGCTATCGTTGGCGCCTCGTCGACATCGGCGACGATCAGCGTCAGGCTTGCTTCTTTTACTAGCCCATTGCTGAAATCAACTGCCTGAACGACCATGGTGCGCGTTGCCAGCGAGGGGTCGCGGCCAGTTGGACCCGGTTCGTACATCGGCTCACCGGTTTCAGGATCATAGCCGACGAAGATGTCTCCGTACGTCGTCGTCAACTGCTCATAATCAACACCATCCATCATGCGAAGCGTGCCGTCGAAGTTGATCTCCCACGGTCCCGAGCGGGTCGTGCCATCGGCAAAACGCCACTGCATGTTGGCGTTCTCAGGGTCCGTCAACATGGCGGATCGCAGATTGATGACCTCCGGCGAACTACCGTTCGTCGTGACTGGAATTATGGGGCCGAGCGCCGTGTTAGACTCGTTTACGGTGAACGAGACATCGCGCATCGAATGCGCGTCGTTGACGTCCCGCACGCCGATCGTGACGCTGCTTGTGTCTTGGAAATACGGGTCGTTCCCCTGATTGTCGCGGGCTGCTACGGTGTATGTAGTTATCGGAGAAGGCATCACGTCGTAGTCAAGCGCGGTGGCGACCGTAATCTGCCCGGACACGGCGTCGATCGCATAGCGCCCGTCCGCGCTCGTCGTCGAAGCGGTCGAGCCGTTAAGGAAATAGTAGCGCTGCTGGCCGTTCGCCGAGGAGCCAAGGTCCAGATCGGTTGCGGCAACAGAGCCGATGGCCGTACCGAGCGCCGTATTCTCGACGATGTCGAAACCGTAGCTCGAGGGAATGTCATTGGCTTCATTCACGTCGGCTACAGCGACCGTGACGTTCGTGAACGCCTGGTTGGACGATCCCGATCCCTGATTGTCGCGCGCGACGATGGTGTACGTCGCCGGCGAGCTCGCCGCCTCGTAGTCGAGCGGCCTTACCGTCCGGATCACGCCGGTGATCGCGTCGATCGTGTATCGATCGTCGGCCGAGGCCGATGAGATGTTCCCGCCATCCCAGAAATAGTAGCGCTGCTGGGCCGTGACCGCGTTCGGCAAGTCGGCGTCGGTCGCGGCAACGGAGCCGACCGTCGTTCCGCCTGCCAGGTTCTCCGCGACCGAGAAAGAGTAGCTGGACGACGCGAACGCATTGGCCTCGTTGACGTCGGTGACGCCGATCGACACGGTCGTGCTCGCCTGGTGGAAGGACCCGCTGCCCTGATTGTCGCGAGCGACGATCGTGTAGGCGACCGTGCTCGACATGGTCTCGTAATTCAGGGCACCCGCGGTTCGGATCGCACCACTCACCTCATCGATCAAGTAGCGCCCGTCGGCCGAGGTCGAGGACAGCGAGCCCGAGCTGGAGAAATAGTAGCGCTGCTGTCCCGTCGGCTGGGACGGCAGGTCGAAGTCGCTAGCGCTGACCGCGCCGACGCTCGAACCGCTGCCCGCATCTTCGCGAACCGCGAACGCGTAGGACGCCTGAAGAGCGTTGGGCTCGTTCAGATCAGCCACCGCGATGGTGACGTTGGTCGACGCCTCCCGGTAGCCCGCCGCTCCCAAATTGTCCCTGGCCACCACCGTGTAGCTGGTCGGTGCCTGCATCTGCTCGAAGTTGAGCGCCGTGTTGGTGGCGATCCGGCCCGTGACTGCGTCGATCACATAGCGCAGGTCAGACGACACGTTGCTCGCCGACCCGTTCGTCAGGAAGAAGTAGCGCTGCTGACCGAACGCGACGGAGGAGGAATCAAGATCGGTCGCGCCCACCGACCCGACGGTGGTGTTCAGCTCGACATTCTCGCTGACGCCGAAGCTGTAGCTCGCCGGCAGGCTGTTGGCCTCGTTCCGATCGGTGACGGAGACAGTGACCTGGCTCGAAGTCTGGTTGTAGGGTCCGGCACCGGCATTGTCCCTGACGATCACCGTGTAGGTCGCCGGGCTCGCCATCGCTTCGTGGTTGAGAGCGGCCGCCGTCGAGATTGCGCCAGTCTGCTCGTTGATGCTGTACCTGCCATCCGAAGACTGGCTACTGGCGGCCGAGCCGTTCCAGAAGTAGTAACGCTGCTGCCCGAACGGGCTGGACGATGCGTCAGGATCGGACGCCGTGATCGTGCCGACCAGCGTGCCGGTCGTCACGTTCTCTTCGACCGAGAAGGCGAGGGTTCCGGGGACGCTGTTCGGCTCGTTCGTGTCGGTGATGCCGATCGTCACCGTGCTCGACGCTTCGAAATAGGAGCCTACGCCATCGGAGTCGCGCGCAATCACGGTGTAGGCGACCGGGCTCGCCATGCCCTCATGGTTGAGAGCCGCGTTGGTCCTGATCACGCCCGTTTCGGCGTTGATGCTGTACCGGCCATCCAACGAAGTCGAGGAGATCGTGCCCTCGTGGCGGAAGTAGTAGCGCTGGCGTCCGTTCGCTGTGGTGGACGAGTCGGGGTCGGTTGCAGCGATAGCTCCAACCTGGGTGCCGATCGCCGCGCTCTCGCTGGTCGAGAATGCGTGGTCGGGTGGCAAGCTGTTGGGCTCGTTCACGTCCATGACCCCGATCGTCACGGTCGTGCTGGCTTGGTTGTATGGCCCGTTTCCGGCATTGTCGCGTGCAATGACGGTATACTGTCCGCCCGCACTCGTCGTCTCGAAGTTCAGCGACGCGGCTGTTCTGATCGTGCCGGTTGCGGCGTCTATCGAGTAGCGCCCGTCGATCGACGTGCTGGAAGCTGTGGAACCGTTCCAGAAGTAGTAAAGCTGCTGGGCAAATGGGTTGCCCGCAGGATCCGGATCTGTTGCGGCGATTGCTCCTACTGCCGTGCCAACCGCTACATTTTCGGTGGTGCTGAACGTGTAGCTCTGTGAGAAGCTGTTCGCCTCATTGACGTTCAGCACGGGCACAGTGAGCGCCTGATCCTTGTATTGCCCGAAGGGATCCGTAACCCGAACATTGATGCTGTGGGATGCTGCCGTCTCGAAGTTCAGGAGCGAACCGTTGCCGACGCTGAGGACGCCGGTGCTGGTGAGGCTGAAACGCCCGCCGGCGTCGTCGAGCAGCTGGTAAGTCAGCGTGTCGCCAGTGTCGGGGTCCAGCCCGATGACATCCCCGATCACGGTGCCGTTCGCGGCATTCTCAGTTATTGAAGCGGAGAGAGTAGCTCCGGTCGGCCCGGAATTGATGACGACTGCGGTTGTCACGGAAGGTGACGTCGCAGTTTGCCCATTTTCCGTCGCACGGGCGGTTGCCGTCAAAGTGAGGTCCTGGCTCCAACCGGCTGGCGCACGCAGCTTCAGATTGGGAAGCTGCGCCGGCGTAAGCCGCCATACGCCCGCTGCGCTGTCGTAGGTTCCTGCGCTCAAGGTCAGGCCCGCCGGAACGCCGCCAATGGTGACCTCGTGAACCTCCGATCCGTCCATGTCGGGAAACGTCACCTGCAAGCTGAGCGCGATGTCGCTTTGGCCTGACGTGCCCGATCCCGCCTGGAACTGGGTCACTGTCGGTCTGTCCGGAACCGCGCGGATGGTGACGGTGAACTGGACCGGGACGGATTGCGAATTGCCCGCATCGCGCGCCACGACCTCGACCGTCACGGTCCCGGTAGCGTTGGAAGTGGGTGTCAACGTCAGCGTCCGGGAGCCGTCTGCAGCGACCGCGCCTACCTGGAGGCTGCTAACGGATGAACCGCCCGCGATCACCTGAGGCGTGATGGTTATGCCCGTCGCTGGCGTGATGTCGTCCGTCGCCCGTACTATGAGCTGCAATGTTTGATCTTCATCGATTACCTGGTCGGCGATCGGGGCGAGATCGGGACGCTGATTGACATTCCACAGGTGCGCCCACCCACTGTAGAAGGTGGAGTCCTGAAAGACTGCCTGCCGCGCCTGCTCGTTCGCCGGCTTGGGCTTGCCGCGCATGAGATCAACAAGCGCGCCGACATTGATGTCTTTGGTGTAAGTCTCCTGTGTCGCGATGAACTTGATTCGGTACAACGTTCCGGTCGATTCCGGGTACCAGTTCTTGACGACGACGCTGGTGTCGCTGCCGATGACCGTGATCTTCAGATCTGTTCCGTCGACGTCGGCGATCCCGTTCAGTCCAACCTGTTCGAACCAGAGATCCTGATCCAGGATTACTCCGTGCGTGTTCTGAAGCCCCAGGATGTCAGTGTCGGTAGCTGACGGATTGAAGTTGTAGATCGTCTCGGCACCCGACGTGCGCGTCACGACGTAAGTGTCGCTTCCCGTGCCTCCATGCAGGACGTCACTGCCAGTGCCTCCATCGAGGCGATCGTCGTCGCCCTCGGCGTATAGAGTATCGTCACCGGCGCCGCCGTAGAGCTCGTCCTTGCCGGAGCCGCCCCACAGCGTGTCGTTGCCTTCTTCGCCGTAGAGGAAATCAGCTCCGGCATCGCCGTAAAGCGTGTCGCCGTTGTCCCCTCCGCGAAGGACGTCATCGCCATCGCGTCCGACAATAGTGTCGCTGCCTGCTCCGCCCTCGATCTTGTTCTTCCCGCCGTTGCCGCGGAGCGTATCAGCAGCTTTGGTGCCCAGCAGGTCTTCGATCGAGTTGTAGCTGTCCTTGTAAGCCGCTCCAGTGTTGGCGCTCGGCGTCTCGAGGTCGGCGACAACCCCCTCGATCGCTTCCACCCCGTTGTCCAGAAAGGCGTAGGATGCCCGGTCGGTGCCTTCACCGCCGAACAGCTGATCGCCGGTCGTGCCCGCTCCGCCGATTAGATCGTCGTCGCCGCTCCCGCCTCGCAAGATGTCATCACCGTCACCGCCATAAAGCGTGTCCCGCGCTCCGGCCGGATTGTCTCCCCCATCCAGCTCGTCGTTTCCAGAGCCGCCAACAAGCGTGTCCTTGCCGTCCCCGCCCAGCAGATTGTCATTGCCGAGCCCGCCAAGCACCAGATCGTCTCCAGCGCCGCCGTCCAGAGCGTCATCGCCAGATCCGCCGTCCAGTCCGTCGTCACCTCCGAAGCCGTAGATCAGATCGCGGTTCTGCTGTCCGACGAGGGTGTTAACGCCGGCATCGCCCTCCAGGACATCGTCGCGGTTCTCGACATTGAAGCTGATCGTCCGCTCGATCGAGAGCGGGTTGCTGGTCTGGTCCCTCGCCGTGATCAGGACAGAGACGGTCGTGCCCGCCTCGTAGTCGACGATCGCGCCTTCTCTAAGGAACAAGGTCGACCCGACGATCTCGAACCGGGCATCCGCGGTGGAGTAGGTGTAAGAAGCTGCAAGGAAGCCGGCGAGATCCGGATCCGTGACGCTGAGCGTTCCAAGGCTGATCGCCGGGCGCGGCGTGCCCGAGGCGACGCGGTCCCGCTCAGCAAATGAAGCCAAGGTGCCGGACCAATCGAGGCTGGTGGGCGCCTCGTTGACGTCCTCGAGCTTGACGGAGAAGCTGGTCGAAAGCGACGAGAGTAGCTCGTCCGTGGCGTTGACCGCTCCCGACAGAGTGACTTCCCACAGACCGTCGCCATCGCTGTCCGAAGCGGCCAAGCCCAGAGCGGCGCGATTGAGGTACAGCGTCTCGAAGTTCGGCGCTGCGCCTCCCGCAAAGCGCACTTCGTCGCCCACCCTGGTAAACCTATCACCCGGATTGCTCGACAGGGCCAGCGTCGGCACGGTTTCGTCAGGGTCGGTAAGGCTGAACCGCGCGAACCAGCCGCTGGTCCCTTCTGAGGCAAAGCCAGCCCCGGCCGCGAGAGCGGGCGCGAGTGGTGCCTCGTTAACGTTGGTGACCCCAAGCGTAACGGTCGTCGAAGCCTGCTTGAAACCGGCTTGACCCTGGCGGTCGCGGGCGATGACAGTGTACGCGACCGGCGTCTTCATCGCCTCGTGATCAAGCACGCGTCCGGTCGTGATCTTTCCACTCACCGCATCGATCGAATATCGCGCATCGGCAGTGGACGAGGCAGCAACGCCGCTATTCAGGAAATAGTAGCGCTGGTCGGAGTTGAACGTGAACGGCTGGTCGATGTCGGAGGCGGCTATGCTGCCCACCTCGGTGCCGCCCGCCTTGTTTTCCTCGACGCTGAATGAGTAGCTGCCGTTGAACGAGTTGGCCTCGTTTGCGTCAGTAAGCCCGATCGTCACATCGGTGCCTACCTCGAAATGACCCGGCCCAGCTTCATTGTCGCGGGCCAGGACGCGGTACGTTTTGGCGGCCATCGTCTCATAGTCGAGAGCCGCAGCGCTCGTGATCTGCCCGGTGAGAGCGTCGATCGTATAGCGGCCATCGGGCGAAGTCGCGTTGGCCGTGGCTTCGTTCCAGAAGTAATAATGCTGCTTCCCCGTAGTCGCGCTGCCGATATCTTGATCGGTCGCGGTGACGGTGCCGACGCTGCGTCCGGTCGCATCCCCCTCTATTAGATCGAACCTGTAGGCGCTCTGGATGCTGTTAGGCTCGTTCAGGTCGCCGACACCGATCGTGACGCTTGTCTCTGCCTGACTGTAGCCGGGGCCGCCCTGATGGTCGCGCGCAATAACTGCATAGGTCCGCGCTTCGCTCATCGTCTCACGGTCGAGCGCGCTGTTTACCGAGATAGTGCCGCTCAGCGCATCGATCGCATAGAGTCCGTCGCGTGACGTCGAGGACGCGACTCCGTTGTTCAGGAAGTAATAGCGCTGGTCGCCGGCAATCACTTCAATCGTGTCTGCATCCTTCGCAGTCACAGTGCCGACCGGGGTGCCCGCGTTGACTCCCTCGTTTACGTTGAAGCCGTATACCTGCGGGAAGGTATTTCCCTCCTCGACATTGGCGACGCGGATGGTGACCGGCGTGCGCGTTTCGTGAAAGCCTGGAAGTCCGTCATTGTCGCGCGCGACCACAGTGTAGGTCGTGGCGGCGCTCATCGTCTCGTGATCGAGCGCCTGCGCGTTGGCTACAGCGCCCGTGGCGGCGTTGATCGCATATCGCCCGTCCGGGCTGGTCGAGCCAAGAGTCGAACCGTCGGCTTGCAGGAAAGCATATCGCTGCTTGCCGAACGCCGATCCTGGCAAATCGGTATCAACGGCGGTAACCGTACCGGCGGCGGTCCCGAGCGGCACGTTCTCGTTGATCGTGAACGAAGGAGCGGCCCCGAAGCTGTTAGGCTCGTTGACGTCGGTGACGCTGACCGTGAAATCCTGCTCGCTCGCATTGCCCGCCGCGTCTCTCGCGACGACCCGGATCGTGTGCGCGGCACTCTGTTCGCGATTGAGCAACGCCGGATCGGCAACGCGCACCGCTCCGTCGGCAGTGATGACGAACCGCCCGCCCGCCATCTGGACCGGAGCCCAGGTCACGGCTCCCCCTTCCGGGTCGTCAGCCACAAGCTGACCGACCTGCGAACCAGCCTCGGTTGTGCCTTGCGGCACATACTCTGCGATCGACAAAGTCCCGTTTGCGGCGACACGCAGATTGATCGGCGCATCATCGAACTCGTTGATCGAGACGGTCACCGCTACTTCAGCACTCTGGCCATCGGCGTCCGTGACGAGCAGGCTGAACCTGTCTTGCCCTGTGAAGTTGGCTGAAGGCGTATACACCAATGCACCTGTCTGCCCGTTCAGTGAGGTAATGGTGCCGTTTGCCGGACCCGAGCCCGACTTGACCGAATAGGTTGTAATGTTGTTGTCAGGATCGACGACACCGTAATTGCCATCGATCGCAATCGGGGTGTCCTCAGGGCCGGATACGGCGCGCGCGGCCGTTGGGGCTTGCGGCGCGGCCTTTCCGCCGGAATGCCAATATCGGGCAAGCGTGTCTGCGATAGCCGACGGCATCGAAGCCGGCGGACCTGCGCCGTTCGCTGCGGTCATCGCGGCAATCAGGTTGCGCGTGTCCGGATAGCCGAGGAAGATGGCGTGCGTCGCGGTCTGAACAGAATGGATCGTGCTTGGCGAAGAAGCAGCGAAGAACGCGGTAACGGTTATGACGTCCGGCCTGCCGATGATCCCGATCTTCAGATCCGATCCAGCCTGCGTAAGCCAGACCTGATCATGTGCGACCCCGTCACCAATCTGGATCGCGTTCAGGCCGCTCGAATCGGCGATCGTGTCCGTGCCTGAGTCAGCACCGAAGTAATATTGGTCGTCACCGAGGCCTCCCTGGAGCGTGTCGTTACCGACATCCCCAGCCAGCACGTCAGCGCCGGCCCCACCGGTCAGAATGTCATTCCCGGCACCGCCGTAGATCTTATCGTTGCCATCGCCGCCGTCGAGGACGGTGTCGTCGCCGTCGCCGCCGGTCAGCGTGTCGTCGCCGGCTTCGCCGCGAAGCTGATCGGCGCCCGCGCCGCCATCCAGCCGATCGTTGCCGATATCTCCCCACACCTGGTCGGCGCCATCACCGGCAGCCATGTCATCATCGCCAGAACCGCCGTACAGCCTGTCGGCGCCGCTCGACGCGACAAGCACATCGTCTCCGCCCCAGCCGTAAAGGATGTTATCTCCTTCCAAGCCGTCGATGCGGTTCGCTCCAGCGTCGCCTTGCAGCGTGTCGCTGAATTTGGAGCCGACAAGGTTCTCGATCCCAGCCAGCGTGTCACCAAGCGCATCACCGCCAGCCTGAGCCCCCGCTACGCGCAGATCTACCGACACCGCCGCCGAAGAGGACGCATAACGCGCAGTGTCGCCCCAGCCTGTCGTGCTCCCCATTGCGGAGTTTGCGCCGCCAAGCAGTTGGTCGGCTGCCGCGCCACCCTCAAGGACGTCGTCGCCATCACCGGCGTCCAGCACGTCAATGCCGGCACCGCCGCTAAGAACATCGTCGCCGGCGCCGCCCCGTAGCGTGTCATTCCCGGCAGCCCCACTCAGGATATCGTTGCCGCCGTTGGCAACAAGAGTGTCACCACCCGTATGGCCAATCAGCAAATCGTCGCCTTCGCTACCCGACAGCTGCGCTGTGCTGGTCGCAGTGAGCACATTGGCGGGTAGCGAGACGCTGAGGCCGTCCCGGAACTGTAGCGCCTCAACGCGCGCGTGCGTCGTGGCCTGATCCCTGAGGGTGACCTGCGACGCTGCGGCCCCGTCGACCCGCACGATGAGGTCTGATCCTGCACGCTCGAATGTCAGGTTGCTGAGACTGACGTCGGTCCCGAATTCAAGTGTGTCGCGTCCGCCGTCGGAAGCGGTGTCAAACCGCTCGCGCGTGACTTGCGAGCCGTTCGTCTTGGCGAAACCGCCGAGCCAGCCAGCCACGTTCCAGGCGTTCGGCGCGGGCTGGTTCGTGTTCGTGGTCGGCGCGAACCTGTCGTAGTCGTACACGATTGAGCCGTCGGGTCCTTTGGCCTGCAATCGCCAGTAATATAGTGGTGGGTAGCTACCGCCGGGCTGTTTGACGCCGGTATTTTGCCACATGGTCACCACGTAGCCCGACGCGAGAGCTCCGGCGGTCGTGACCGCCTCCTCGACAACAAAGGCGCCCTCCCGGATCACGTCCGCGCCGTCACCGGCGTTCCAGACGTAATTGTCGTCGCCCGCGCCGCCGAGTAGGGTATCGTTGCCCTTGCCGCCGCTGAGCTCGTTCTCACCGACGTCGCCACCGAGCGTGTCGGCAGCAGCGCCGCCGATCAGGTCCTCGATGCTTGAATATTCGTCCCCAAGCGCGTGCCCGACGTTCAAGTTGGAAGCGCCCAGATATGCTCTGACCACTGCTGTTGCCGAGGCGTAGGATGCAGCGTCCAAGCCGGCGCCCCCGACCAGCACATCGGCGTCGGCTCCGCCGTCTAGGATATCATTGCCAGCGCCCCCGTAGAGGACGTCCTTACCCGCTTCGCCGCGAAGCGTATCGAAGCCGCTGTTACCAGCGACGATGTCATCACCGCCACCGCCGGCGATGATGTCGTCGCCTGCTCCGCCCGTGATCCAGTCGATGCCGACAGTTCCCGCCAACGCGGTCGTCGATGTGCCGTCCGCGCCGTCGGTACCTGCGATAAGGGTAGTGCCGGAACCGATGTTGAACACGCCGGTCTGGTAGAAGGCGACCTTCTCGATCTGCCCGGCGCCCGAGAACCACTTCAGGATCGACACGCTGTCCTGCGCTGCAGCAGCAAACGGCAGATCTGCATTCTCACTGACAACTGCCATAACCAGGTCGTTGCCAGACCTGCTAAGCACAACATCCTGAATGCTGATGCCGAGACCGAACTCGATCGTGTCGACGCCAGCGTTGATGACATTGGGAACACCGACAACTGAGTAGCGGCGAAGCGTCTGCGACGTGTGAGTGTAGTCGAAACGGCCCTGCCATTGCAGGTCTGGGTTCTCCGGTGTGCCTAGATTTTTGCGAACCAGCGTGCCGTCCGACGCGGTGATCTCGCCATTGGTCTGGTTGACTGTGTAACCAGCCGCCCAACCGCCGGCCGCCGTCCAGATCGCGGTCCAGTTGTTTGAGTATTCATCAAAGATCGTGTCGCGCCCGTCGCCGCGTGCGAACTTGAACGTGTCATCACCCAAGCCGCCGGCGATCAGGTCGTCGCCGCGCCCACCCGACAGGATGTCGTTGCCGCCGCCGCCGTACAGGTCGTCATTGCCGGCGTCGCCGGAAAGTGCGTCCTTGCCGAGACCGCCGATCAGCTCGTCCGTCCCAAGCCCGCCGACGACCAGGTCGTCGCCGTCGTCGCCCGCGACAAGGTCGTTACCGGTGCCGCCATTGCCGATGTCGTTGCCGGCGAGCAGGTGCAGCCGGTCGTTGCCAGCGCCGCCGTAGACGAAGTCGTTTCCGGCCGTGCCGATCAGCACATCGCTGGCGCCCGTGCCGATCACAAAGCTGGTCACGTCGGCGATCCGAAGCTCGGTGCCGTCGACGAACTTCAGCCACTCGACGCGCTTGAACGGGTTGGCGAACCAGTCCTTGACGACCAGCTGAGTTCCTGACGGTACCTCGGTATTGGTAGCCGGGTCGAGCGTCATCACTTGGATGAGGAGATCGGGTCCGGGAGTGGTGCTGCCCGAAAGTGCGGGTCGGCTGAGGCGGATGTCTCCGATCGCGATACCTTGTCCGAAGACGATCGCGTCCTCGCCGCCCGCGGCTACTGCAGCCACTAACGGAGAGGCAACGCCGCTTGCCGGAGCAGCGTTCTCGGCGAGGATCAGGTCACGCTCGTCACCAAGCCAGTTCTTCTTGATTGTCCCCGCCGCGATGCCGGCATAGCGCGCCTTGATAGCATCGCTCCCCGCCGCCGCCTCGACCACCGCGCCGCTCGCCACCTCATCGGCAGTGTCAAAGCCATCGCCTAAGCGGACGAGATACTGATCGTCGCCGTGCCCGCCCTTGGCGAGGTCGCCTGCACCGGCGCCGCTGGCGAGGATATCGTTCCCGCCGCCGCCGTCGAGCACGTCGACGCCGTCGCCGCCCTCCAGCCAGTCCGAGCCCTCGCGCCCGATCAGCAGGTCGTCGCCGGCACCCCCGTCCAGATAGTTGCCGTCGCCGCCGAGCGTTGCGGTATTTGCCGAGCCCGCGTTGAGCGTGTCGTTCCCCTCGCCCCCGAGCAGCCAATCGTCAAGCCGCCCGCCGTAGAGCGTGTCGGTACCGTCCCCACCGATTATGTCATTGCCGAGATCGCCTCCATGGACGACGTCGTCGCCCGATCCGACGTCGATTATCGCGGCTACATCAATGGTGTAATTTACGGATTCACCTTGAACGGGCTGACCGTCGATCAATAGATTCGTTGTTGACGACACGATGCCATTGTCAACGATGAAGAGATGATCGTCACCACCAGTCGCTTGAATCCAAGTCTTGTCGGATACTAAAATGTTGTCCGCATAGATCGCGGTCACACTGTCTGAGTTGACTGACCAGATACGTTCGCCCGTGTTGCCATCGAAGATCGGCTTGACCGCCGAGAACAAGACGGAGTGACCGTCGATCACTCCGTCCGAGCGTTCATCAAGCCATGCGGTGTAGCCACCGATCCAATCGGTGAACGCGCGCTTGTTGAGGCCGAGCTCGAGGGCCCGCACGAGGGTGATCGTCCAACCGGCAGTGAGATCGGAGTTGGGTTCGGCCGCGATGAAATCCTGGATTGCTGACGCATTCAATAGGTAGCCAGCGTAGTCAGCGCCAATCTGTAGATTTCCGCCGAGCGTAGTGAGATCGAAGGTTCCGGGTTGCGCCGTACCGCTTGATCCCGCGCTGCGCCGAGAGAGCTGCGTTGTGGCAAGCAAAGCGCGTTTAACGTATAGATCACCACCGGCAAGCTGTTGAACAAGGTCTTGCAGCCCATTATACACGCCGTGATTGATCAAATCGACGGCTCCGGACTTTCCAGAAAAGCGCGCGGTGATCGCATCCTTATCCGTCGTCGATACGGGGCGATACACAAAGTCTGACTTGCGCATGCCGTAATTGCCGGCCGTGATGCTATGGCCTGACAATAGCTTTCCGCCGACAGCGTCAAGCACGCCATTATACGCCTCGGCGACTGTTTTGGCCATCGATTCGGCCACTGCCTTTGATCCGCCCTTTCGGGAGTAAGCATTGGCCAACTCGAAGGAATTGTCGGCCGCGTTCCAAATCACGTCGGCCCCCGATCGCGGTGTGCCGCCGAAGATCGAGCCGATAAAGCCACCGATCAGGGTACCGAGAAATGCTCCAATAAATCCCGGCAGAATTATCGATCCAATAGCGGAGCCGATTTGCGCTCCGATTTGACCGCCTACAGTCTCGAAGTTGCCGATAGACATCGCCAGCTTGCTGCCGAAATACGCGCCAACGATCGCGAGGGGATTGATGTTCGAAAGACCTGTGAAGGCCGCAGAGAAACCGTCCCGGACAATGTTAACCGCGATCTGACTTACGTAGGCGCCGGCCGTCGCGTTGAATACGCCAGCGACATCTCCGCGCAGGCCGAGCACCGAAGCCAATTCGGCGACGAGAGCGCTGGACACCGCTCCCACGCCCATGTCGCGGATCGCCGTCGGAAGCGCGTTGAGCTGAGCGGATAAAGCTTTGGCAAAGGACACGTCGGTACCAGCAGAAGCGTCGAACGCAGCGCCCAAAGCTTGGCCCAGCGCGCCCACCACGGTGCTAGCGCCCAGTTGAGCAATCCGACTATCGCCAGCGATCTGAGACCCAAGCGTCGATCCCAGGATCTGACCAATCTGCGCTCCGGTGATGGTTTGGACCTCGAACATCTCGCCGACCCAGCGCTCGACGATCGTCGGCTTGCCTACTTCTGCGATCACCCGAACCTGCATAGCAGCTTCGGCAATCTCCGTTGGCGGTTCACCAACAGGTGCATGTGTCAATTGCGCACCGTCGTTAGTTTTAGTGAGCGTGTACGTCCCGCTTCCACCGGAGTCGCGAATAACCACTGTGGCAGAGGTGTTGTTGTTAAGTCCAGCCTCTCTCAAATTGGTCATCGCTTGCAGCGGGGTGATATCTTTGCCCGTATTGTCAACGAGCAGGCCGGCGGCTTTGAAGTCGATGACTATCGGCCTTCCATTAGCCGCATTCGAAATTTGATTAATAGCAGCGGCCGCGTAGTACTGCTGATAATTGACAGTTGAGCCCTTCGTGTTACTTGACGGAGTCTTGCCCGCTTGCCTTTTAATAGCAGCAGTAACATTGGCCGCCAAGTCAATATCGATCATACCAAGCGACATCTTCCCCTGGAAGAAGCCGGGTTGATAGTTGCCGGAGTCATCTAGAAAGACTCTTGAATAGCGCGAACTTTTTACCAGCGCAGCCAGCTGCGCCGGCGTTAGCGCCTCAACTCTCAATCTCGTTTGTTCAGCCTGAACGACGTCGTTCCAGCCGCGAATGTTACTTGTGGCCTCGTTGCTGAGCTGATTGATCACATACTCCGAGACAAACTGTGTAGCATTGAATGTCGTGGCCTCTTTTGTAATCGAGTTCGGACCATAGTTACTGGAAAGCAGCGTTTGAGTACCAAGCTTGACAACCGCTGCATTCTGTCCGTGGGACGCCTCGTGTCCTAGAACGAAGATGAGATCGTTTACTGCAGAACTCAGCACCGCGCCCGTGGCAGGATTGAAAAAGAGGTCTTTGATAAAGTCACCGCCTATGACGATTGGCCCTTTTCCCGCCACGGTATTCTCAAAAACTGCACCCTTTGCTAGCGATCGGAACTCGATCCCTGTTATCGACTTGCCCACTTGGTCGTTCAGACGCTGCGTCAGCGTCACCGAGCTAGCAATTGCGCTGTCCAGTCGAGCGTAATCGGCCGCCGCCATCGTGGGCTGCAGTTTTTTCAACGCTTCAATCAACGCTGCCGATCGGCTGGGTACCGGCGTCGGAGTAGGCGTCGGTGTCGGTGTCGGGGCGGGGGTCGGAGTTGGTGCTGGGGCGGGCGGCGAGAGCGTCGGCATTATTCGCCTTCCGAAGAGTTCAGACCGAACACAGTGATTGTTAGTACGTTGGTAGAATTATGCTCCAAGCGGATCTGCTTGCCGCTCCTCTCAAATGAGTCCATCATGAAAGGGTGCAGAATCGGTGTATTCGCCGTCCACCTCTTCGCGTGCAACTGGGTGCGCCAGTCGTCTATCGATTGATTAGCTACGCGAGTAAAGGTCAGCCTGATCTCTCCATCTGGTAAGACGAAGACATCTACGTCGAAGTCGCGCTTGCCTACTTTAGGAACATACTTTATACCGAATCCCGTATGATCTGCACGAATTAGCTCGACTCGTAGTACAGTTGCGACGTTCGCCAGCTGCAACGACCCAGCGGGAGACGTCGACAGCTGATCTACGGCATCAATCAACTCGCCATGTTTAACAGCGATCGAGGATGTAGAGACTTGTCCTCGGCGCGCGCTGGTGCTGGAGCCACAAGACGATCCCAGCGCTAGCGCCATCGCGACCGTCCCGGTGAAGCGAAGCATGCCACTTCCTTTCTGCAATGGCGTGTCCAATACTTGCGCGCATCAGCTATCGAGGCACGCGCTAAATAGCCAGCCGTGCCGTCATTGTGGTCAAACGGAGGCGCACCGTCGTTCATCGTGCATCCCGGCTGCGATTAGACTGTTTCATCGCCGCATCTAGTGCGCCAAGGCGGACGCGGGCATTCACCAACCCTGGCGTTCGACGGCCGCCGGCCACCAAGATGATGTGTCCGGGCACTCGACCGGCGGCGGGAAGCCAGACCGGGATCGTTCCCGTGACATCCTCCGCGGCGGCCCGGTAAAATCGCCGGGCGAGCGGCAGATCGGCCACCACGCCGCGGCCCTCCTCAAAACGTATTCCGAGTTCCAGCTGCGCGTGCTTGTCGCCGTCCCGGGCCCGCTGCGCAAGGAATAAGACTTGCGGATCTCCTGCGCCTACCCGCGACGGATTGTGGGCGAACGGTGCGGTGGCACAAGCGCTGACGCCGATCAGGGTAGCCATGAACACGCTCGCGAACCGGACGAAGGAGGCGACTTTCGGCGGCGCAGTCATCCTTGCACGCCGCGATTTGTCGAACAGCACGATGACCACCCCCGCCTCAATGCTTTAGAGAACGACTCCGACCGATGTCTCCGTGAAGCTACGATGCGCCTTTGAAATAGCGTCGTCAACGTCAATCATGATTGGTTCCGTGACCGGCCAAATATTTTTCTTTGCTGGATATTCTAGTACTGTCGTCGCGCGCGACGCGTCGCAGGCCCGATCATTTTGTAGCGGCATATTGGCGTCGCCCGCTCCAGCCACCGCTGCGGTCGCGGCCGTCAGCTTCGCTCCTGCATTCGCATCCACCCGCTGCACCTTGCGCTCTCCCGTCGCCGGGCCGGTCTGGTGGAACTGAACGCCTGCCCCAAAAGCGGCCCGGAGATGAGGTCGGCGATGATGATCTTGCAGTGCTTGTTGGCGGCGGCGAACGGGGCGACGAGGTCAACGAGGTGGATCGCCTCACCGATCTCATTTTTCGTGCATAAAACGGGTTTGGGGTTTGATGGAGGTCGGGCCCCGAGACCGTGCCTCCCAGAACTGTCGGCAAGCGGATGTCTCCGATGCCGAAGCCGATCCCGTACCCGAACGCATCCCCGCCGCCCGCATCCGCCAGCTAGCGTTCGCGTCCCGCTTCGTTCAGCGTCTGCGAAATGGGCGAGAGCAGGTACTGAATGATGCGACGCGCGCCGGTCTTGATCTCGGCTTGCACGGCAAGTCCAGGACCGATCGGCTGCACACGCTCGCCGACCTGGATCGTGCCGCGGTTGAGCCGAATGCGAGCGGCGTACACCAGCCCGAGCTTCTCGTCCTGGATCGCATCGCGGCTGATGCTCTCCACTACGCCTTCGATGATGCCATAGTCTGTGAACGGAAACGCCTCGAGTTTGACCCGCACAGGCTGGCCCTCGCGCACGAAGCCGATGTCCTTGTTGAGGATCTGCACCTCGACGGCGACCGCGCTCTCGGCGGGAACGATCACCATCAGCGGCTGCGCCGGCTGGACGACCCCGCCTTCCGTGTTGATCGCAAGCTGCTGGACCGTTCCGTCGACGGGCGAGCGTAGCTGCTGGAATTCGCGGCGGCGGGCCGACTTGCGGAGCTCCTCGGTCGCGAGCGAGGACTTGTCCTCCGCTTCGGACAGCTCGGTGACAGCGGCCTTACCGAAGGTCTCGCGCAAACGCGCGAGCTGGGCATCGATGTTGCCGATCGCGGCACGCGCCTTGGCGGCGATGCTCTCCTGGACAGCGATGTTCTGGACATGCTCGACGCGGAGCTGCTCATATTCAAGGAGCTTTAGCTTCGAGAAGTGTCCCTTGTCGGCAAGGTCTTTGCGAGCCGCCATCTGCTGATCCAGCAAGGGCAGTGTCTGTCGGAGCTTCTCGATCTCCGCGCCCGTTCCAGCTAACTCGGCGCTGCGTTCGGCGCGGCTCTGGGCGAGGCTGGCGCGCTCCGCCTCATACTCTGCAATAGCGGCGCGGATTAGCTGGTCCTGCGTCTGGGCGATCGCGGGCGGCGTTCCTGCTGGCGCAACAAAACGCACAGGCCGTCCCGTCAGATGCGCGAGCAGGGCGTCGTTGCGCGCTTCTGCGATCCTCGCCGACAGCAGTCCTTGCGTGGCTTGCGCCTCGTCCGCTCCGGCGAGAGTCGGGTCGAGTTCGATCAGGAGCTGGCCTTTGCGGACCCGCTCCCCGTTGCGGACGTGGATCGCGCGTACCGCGCCGATCTCCAGAGGCTGGATGATTTTGACATTCGCCGCCGGAATGACCTTGCCGGACGCCACGGCTACCACGTCGATCCGCCCGAGGAATGACCAGAGAATGGCGATCGCGAACAGGCTGCACAGGGTGAGGGTGAGCCAGCGAAGTCCGGGGCTCGGCGGCTTCTCCATGATCTCGAGAGCCGCCGGAAGGAACTCGTGTTCGGCGATCGGCTTGCGGCGTCGATCGGCCTCGTTCTGGAGAGCCCAGGCCTCCCGAAGCACGGAGAGGTGACGCGAAAGGGTTGGAAAGCGTGCGGCGGCGGCCTCACCCATGCTCATGGCGTGATCCCCATCTGCTTCATGTAAAGCTGCGCATAGCGCCCGCCCCTCGCCAGGAGCTGCTCATGGTTGCCCTCCTCGGTAATCTCACCCGCCTCGACCGTGACGATCCGGTGGCACTGGCGGACGGCCGATAGCCGGTGGGCGATGATGATCACCGTGCGCCCGTGGGCGATCTGGCGCAGGTTGGTCTGAATGATCTCCTCGCTTTCAGCGTCGAGCGCGGAGGTCGCCTCATCGAGGATCAGGATGCGCGGATCTCCAATAAGCGCGCGCGCAATCGCGATCCGCTGCCGCTGCCCTCCGGAAAGATTGGCGCCGCGCTCGTCGATGATCGTGTCGTAGCCATGCGAGAGCGCGAGAACGAAGTCATGAGCGCCGGCGAGCTCTGCGGCGGCCAGCACCGCCTCCATCGGCCGGGTCGGGTCAGCGAGCGCAATATTCTCCCGGACCGATCGATTGAACAGGATGTTTTCCTGAAGCACGACGCCGATCTGGCGACGTAGCCAAGCCGGGTCGACAAGGGCGAGATCGACCCCGTCGACCATCACCCGGCCCTGCTCCGGAATGTAAAGCCTCTGGACGAGCTTGGTGAGTGTCGACTTGCCCGAGCCGGACGGGCCCACGATCCCCAGCATTTCGCCTGCCGAGATCGCCAGGCTAACGCCGCGCAAGGCCTCCGGCGCGTCGGGTCGGTAGCGAAACCGCACCTTGTCGAACTCGATCCGACCCTTGATCGGCGGCAGGCTGGCGCGGGTCGGATTATGCTCCGGCTCGGCGGGCGCGTTCAGGACATCGCCGAGCCGGTCTACGGAAATCCGCAC
Organism: Allosphingosinicella sp.; assembly: GCA_036387855.1. Taxonomy (GTDB): domain Bacteria; phylum Pseudomonadota; class Alphaproteobacteria; order Sphingomonadales; family Sphingomonadaceae; genus Allosphingosinicella. The sequence continues at coordinate 179,208 of DASVSZ010000034.1, forward strand.
CTGCTGAAAATCCTGCCATAGCTGCGAGAGCCTCAGCACCGGAGATGCCACCCTGCCTGCGAGCATGTTGAAGGCGACCAGCGATCCGACGCTGAGATCGCCGGCGATGACCGCCTTGGCGCCGAAGTACAGGATCGTCACAGTCGTCAGCTTGGAGACGACCTGGATGAGGTGGCTGCCCCAGTTAGCAAGCTTGGTGACCGCAAAGCCGGTCTGCGTGTAGCCGGCGAACTGCTTCTCCCAGCGCTCGCGCATCTGCGGCTCGACAGCCATTGCCTTCAATGTGGCGATGCCGGTTACGCTTTCGACCAAGAATGCCTGGTTCTCGGCGCCACGCTGAAACTTCTCGTCCAACCGAGCCCGCAATGTTGGAGTGATGAAAATCGAGATCGCCGCGTAGATCGGGATCGAGATCAGCACGATCAGCGTCAGCATCGGGCTGTAGAGGTACATTACGACGAAGAAGACGATCGTGAAGAACAGGTCGATGACGACTGTGACGGCGTTGGAGGTCAGGAACTCCCGTATTCGCTCGAGTTCCCGGACACGCGCCACGCTGTCGCCGACCCGGCGCGCCTCGAAGTAGGAGAGCGGCAAGTTCACGAGATGGCGGAACATGCGCGAGGAGAGTTCGGCGTCGACCCGGTTGGTGCTGTGGGCGAACAGCCAGTTTCGAAGCCCCGACAGCAGGGTCTCCCAGATCAGGACCACGGCCAGTCCGAACGCAAGCACGTCTAGCGTCGTGATCGACTGGTGTACGAGCACCTTGTCGATCACCAATTGGAAGAAGATCGGCGAGACCAAGCCCATGAGCTGCAGGAAGAAAGACGCGATCAGAACGTCGCGGAGGGGTTTGCGATATTTGACCAGCGCCGGGATAAACCAACTGATGTCGAACGGCCGCGTCGCCCCAGCCATTCGCTCGCGGGTCGTCATCAGGAGTAGACGGCCGGCAAACCGCTCAGCCATCTGCTCTGACGTCCAAACCTCCGGGCGTTCAGCGTGGCCGCGTTGCACCAGCAGTCGTGGGTTCAACGCGTCGTCTTCAACCTTGAGGAGGATGATCGCTTCGCCATCCAGAAGGTCGGCAATCGCGGGCAATGGGAGCGTGCGCAGCGCCTCCAATCCACTCTTTCGGATCCTGGCGTTGAGGCCGAGTCGCTTCGCCGTCCGGGACAGATCCTCGAGAGAATAGTGTTGAGCTCCTTTTCCTCGTTCATGCGCGATCTGCTCGGGATCGGCGGGAACGCCAAGGAACTTCGCCAGCAGGATGAAACAGGCTAGGGAGGAGCTTGCCGGGTGCTCCCGAGCCTGCGGGGCGGGTTGTGCAAGCCGAGTCACCAATCAAAACACCTTAGGAGTGCATGGCACGGGTTCTGAGCGAATTGCAGAACTCGGTGGCCGACGAGTCGCACTTAGCGAACGCTGCGCGCATTTTCGATAGCTTCCTCAGAGGCCTAGTCCGCGCCGATGGTACGGGCCAGATAGCACGGGCTGCGCAGAATCAACCTCAGCCCGATCGATCTGCCATGTCGCGGAACGCCTGGGCCCATAGCGTGAGCGAATATCCAGGTAACAGGTCAATTCTTGCGGGTGTCCCGTCGCGGAGCTCGCCCGGCCATTCCTCAGCCCACTTTGCAAGCGATATTAGCGCCTCCGGAACAACGAGCTGGAACTCGTCCCCATGTACCATACCATCCGGCTCGGCGCGCAGACCTGGCATGGCGTCGGAGGGTATGAAGACGGGTTCGTGAAAGGTGAAGCCGACCGCTGGCACGATGCTGCGTGGGGCCTCGTTGCCTTTCAGCACGTGCGTCACAACGGAAGCGGGCGGTGTGCTGGCTAGCGGATCCTCGGTGAAGAGCACATGCGCTAATGGAAGCTTCATCATCAGCGTGCCGAGCCCCTTTCCGCGCGCCTCGGGCGAAACCATCAACCCGCCGATCTCCCATTGGTTCTTTGGCTCGTCGAAGCTGGCGTACGACATCGCCAGGAACTCGTCGTTGGACGATATGGCCCCCCAAACGCAGCGGTCCATCGCGAGCTGGAGGAAGTGAGCGGCCGTTCGCGGATAAAGCGCGTCGTTGGTGGCTGCGAAGTCCTCATGCCAGTTGTGTGCCCGACCGATCTCCGACGTGTCGAAGGCTCTCAGTTGAACCTGCAATGCGACTACCCCCGTTGCCGGACGTTCTTGGTCGTCCGGCAACGGGGCTTAGCGTCACCTTGGGATTCGGGCAACGCGTGTCGGCGCGGTCAGGACCGAAGGTTCTTGGCCTTAACGCGAGCGTGTCCACCCAGCGCCTCGAATATCGCGCCGCGGCCCAGCGGGTGCGGCTGCGACACACCTCGGATCCAACGGCCGATGGTGGGGCGCGACACCTTCAGCATACGCGCCATGTCGCCGTCGTCCAGCTCAAGAAGGCGCTGTGCGGCCTTCACTAGCCCGCCGAAATCCACGTCCGCCTCGGAGCAGGACGCGTCCGCCAACTTGGCCACTAGTTCGTCGAGCGCGCCGGCCATCTGGGCACGCGCTGCCTCCACGAGCGCTACCAGGTGCCCGATGTCGATGAAGGCGCCTGGCGACTGCGAATATGCCTTAATCATGTCATGCTCCTATACCGGCCCCTATCCGGTTCGTTTGTAACAATATGCACAAAATCCTACTTATTCAAGAACCATCATCACTACAACATTTTCCATCTCCTTCAGTTCCTTACAGCTCCCCTGTCTGATGCTCAAGCGTGCAGGATGCACACTTTCGAGTTTGCGGATGGCTCTTTTCGTGGCGAATCGGACCTCACACCGAGCAGGAGGTCGAGGCTGTAAGCTGTCCAGGGAAGATGCGCGCTAAGCTCTCCTGGTTTTGTCCTGCGGGCTAGGCTGCATTGATGTGCATCCTTAACGAGGGCGGCCTCCAAACGAAGCGAGTGCAAGAAGCGAGACGCTTCGCTCGTCAGCGCAAACTTCTTTACGGCGGCTGCTACGGCTAGATTGGCGTCGAGGATCGTCCATGGGCACCAATCGATCCCGAGACCGTGATCGCAAGGAGAAACGGCGAGGCCGACGTGGAGCATGCCGGCCTATTGATTGCGGGCATGCTGTCCGATTGGGCTGAAGGCCAAGTCAGGCTTACGCCGCTGACGCCCAATCTGGGCCAAACGCACGATGTCGGTAGCTCGCCAGAACCGCAAGCCAATGAGGTTGGAACCTGCGGACCTTACAGAGATCAACAAGCGGGCGATTACGTTTCATGATCTTGTAGTCTTGATCGCTTTCGTCTCCGGTTCAGCTCGGCTGGAGCTTGGATCGGTTGAGGCTTCGCTAAACTCTTCTAGCAGAAACTGAGCTAGCTGCCGCGCGGTACCCAAAACCGAGTAATACAGGATGGTACGTCCGACCTTCTCTGCGGTTACCAATCGCGCTCGGTTCAAAATGGCTAGATGCGCTGACATTGTGTTCGGTGCAGCCCCCGCCCGTGTGGCGAGATCGCCAGAGGACATTCCTTTTTGACCGGCACGAGCGAGAAGGCGGATTACCTCAAGCCGGGTGGGCTGCGCGAGAGCGCTCATGACGATCATGGCTTCCACTTTTTCCACCCCTTCGCCGTAAGCGGCGATGAGCCCAACGTGCCAGAGAAAAGAGCACGGGCGGCATTCGACGATAAAAAACCACGCATCCACATTACAATGTTTCTAGAACTATTGAAGTTTATTAACCATGCCCTATCTCCTGCCTGTCCCGGCGCTTTCCGCCTCGCGGGGACTGCAGGTTTCAGAGCCTTGGAAGCCGGCGGTTGGAGAACGATCATGAGCGTGATGATGCTCGACGCCAAACCTGTGACGCCGACCGGTTTCACACCGGCGTTCGAATACTTGGACCCGCTGGACCCGGACGAAGATGGTGACGTGGTGGTGCCCACCACTCGCCGCGGGCTGACGCGTCTCGCTTTGGTCGCGGCCGAGACAGGAGCGCGCTTCCAGCGCGAGAGGGTTCTGCATGACCCGATGGCTTGGATGCTCTCGCCGCGCAGACTGTTCGGCGGTGCTGCGGCGATCGAGGCGTGCTTGGAGCGGGAACCATGCTTGCGCGCCGTGCTGCTGCATGGTTTGGCGTTGGGCCTCGATGCTGAGCCTAGGCAGATCGATGCGCTGCTCTGCGACGCACCTCCGGACGCGGGCGGTGGTTTCTGGGAGGGTGGCGACTTGGGCAGTGAACCTGCCCGGCGCCGGATCGGTCCTCTTCGCCTCTACAGCACGTTGATAGTCACGACACGCGGGGCTGAAATCCTGCAGATGTTCCATGCGTCCGTGGCACCATCTGCGAGCGTCGTGCGGGAACGCATCCGCTCCCGTATCGGCGCGACGGCGGCGGCTCAGGCCACCATCCGTGTCGGCGTCGATCTCGACTGCTCCGCGACCTTGTGCATGCTGCCGCCGGTTTTCCGCGTGCTGGTCGAGGGCGACCGCCGAGTGCGCTGGTCGGAGATGGCCGGCCTCGACGTCACGGTTGAGCACCGAATCCCGTCCTGATGCGACGTGGTTGTACAACGGCGGCCGCCGACTGGCTGTCGTGATCTCGGGTTAGCGGAAAGGTCAGTTCATGAATTGCTCGGATCAGGACTGCGTCGCTGATGGCGACGCGGGCGGGGACATTCGCGTCCTGCGCAGGCTTGAGGTGAAGCAGGGGTTCACCGGCGAAGGCGAGGATGTCAACGCGTCGGTCTGCGCCGTCGTTGATGTTGAGACAACCGGTCTCGATCACGAAAACGACGCGATCATCCAACTGGCCTTGCGCCGTTTCCGCTACGACGCGGACGGTGTGATCACCAGGATCGACCGGCCCTTTAGTTGGCTGGAGGATCCGGGCCGTCCGATCCCGCCCGAGATTACGGACCTGACCGGCATACGCGACGCCGACGTGGCGGGCCGCTCCATGCCGGATCAAGACGTCATCTGGGCTCTTACACACTGCACCATCGTGGTGGCGCACAACGCCGCCTTCGACCGCAAGTGGATCGAGCGTCGCTTTCCGGACGTGCGGGGCGCTCCTTGGGCTTGCTCCATGGCCGACGTGGAATGGGAACGGCACGGCTATGACGGCCGGAAGCTCGGCTTCCTTGGCGTCCAGTGCGGCTTCTTCTTCGAAGCGCACCGGGCGGACGTGGACGTCGACGCCGTGATCGCGCTCCTGCGTCACCGTTTCGACAATGGCCGCACGGCGATGTCGGTGATGATGCAGAACGCGGAGGCGCCCAGCTGGATCGTGCGCGCCGGAGGCGCCGCTTTCGAACGTAAAGAGCGACTTCGCGCTCGCGGCTACCGCTGGAATCCGCAGCGTCGAGTCTGGGCCAAAGAAGTCCGGGATGCGGACCGGCCTAACGAAGAGTGCTGGCTCGCGACCAACATCTACGCCGCTGACGCTCGGCCGCGTGCGTCCCGGCCTAGCTTCAAGCGCCGGACGCGATGGGACCGATACGCCTGACGGCGACACCCTTCCGGACCGCGCAACCGACCGATCCGGAAAGCCACAACCACCATAGGAGGAAGACGATGACCAAGAAGAGGATTGGCTCTGGATCGACGGGTGCGGACCGCCGGAAAGCCGCGATGACGTTGGTGCCGTCGAATGCCGCATCGAAGAACGCCATAGCCGTATCGGCGACCGAGGCCGGCGGCGCTGTCTACCGAGACAAAGGCACGACACTCATCGCCAATGAGCCTTATGCCTTGGGTGGCCAAGCGATCTTGGCCGACGCTGTATATTTCGTCGACGATTCAAAGAGCCGAGAGGACGGACCTTGGCTAGGCGAAGCGGACAAAATCGCCTGGCGCGACCGGGCGACCGGTTTTGAATGTATCATCATGCGGTCGCGGCATGGCGGCTATTTAGGTGGCTACGTCGGCGTGCCACAAGGCCACCCGCTTTACGGGTTCGACCACGCGGCGATCCCGTCCGAGCTCGACGTCGAGGTCCACGGCGGCATCACCTACTCCCGTGCCTGCGAACATGGGCCGCCGTCGGCGACCAGCCTTTCCAATGAGGCGCAGCGCATCTGTCACGTTCCCAGGGTGGGCGAGCGCGTACGGGTCGGGCCAGCGACGCATGCGACCGGCTACCGAGTTCAGGATGACGATGCCTGGTGGTTCGGGTTCGAGTGCAACCATGTCTACGACCTCGTGCCAAGCAACCCGGAAAGTCGAGGGCGCTTCCTGGCCGCCGAGACCGGGCCGGTCTACCGCGACGAGGCTTATGTCTACGGCGAGGTCACCCATCTCGCCGAGCAATTGCACGCGATCGCGAGCGGTTCGCCCAAGCCTCCGCGATCCGCGCCGTCGCCACCACCTTTGGGCCTCGATCCCCGGAAGGAAGATTGATCGTGGCTCGTGCTACCAGTGTGGGCGCTGACCTTCCTTGGGGCTGGCATTTGCGGGTCAACGGCTCGTTCGTTGAAGACGCGGAAGGACGACGCTGGCGGAGTGTGCGGGAAGCGTTTTGGGCAGGTCACCTGAATTTTCCGCCAGCTCACTTCGTCGCCGAGCAGTACGAGCTTTTGTCGCGCGTGCTGGAGGCCCAGGACGCGCGTTGGCACCACGGCTTACAAAGTTGGGACGACCTGTTCGGGGGCGATTGGGTTTTCTGGCGCTTCTACATGTGTTGGCTTTCATCCGTGGGTCTGCTCAATGCGGCTTCCACGATACATAAGCTCGACGCTCCGCTCTCGGATCTCGGGCGATCGGTGCTGTTGATGCTTCGAGCGACCCGCGAGCCGCAGTGGATGTCGCTGCCGATCGCCGACGTGATCGCGGCAGTGCGGAATGCTGGCCGAACGACGGCCGACGAGGAGCGTGAACGCACGCTGCGGAATTTTGAACGTGACGTTGCTCACCTACCTTCAGTTTTCGCGCGCGAGTTCCTCCCGCGGCTTCACCTCGTCACGCTGACCGGCATGAGCACCGGCGCACGCGTGCCCGTCAGGCGGGTCCTGTGGAGCCAATCCTTTTCCGATGAGCATGTGCGCGACGACTTCTTCGCTTGGCTAGCCGAGCGCCTCGACCGCTGGGAGGACTGGAGCAAGATGGCCTACGACAAGGGAGCGGTCGCTTTGACTCAGCACCTCCTCGGCGTATTCGCCGCGAGGTGGAGCATAGGGCGGGTGACGCAGTGACTATCGTTTCCGACTCGTCGATCCTAGGCGTCCTTGCACCCGCCAGGGACGTCAAGAAACAGATCGGTGCTTGCCTCGTCGATGTCGATCGCCTTGGCGCCGAGCGCGGCAAGCACCTGCAGCAGCCAGGCTGCGGGGAAGCGACCGCGCGAGATTCTATTGCGCAAGTTGGGCACATTCTCGGTGACGCCGATGTGGGCCAATCGGCGAACGAGTTCCTCGTGGGTCACCCCGCTGCGAACGAGCTCGTTGCGGATCATCTGCTTGGCCCGCAGCTCCCACCCCTTCCCCTCCAGTGGCTTGCGGTGCCTCCGGTAAGTCGCATCGGCTTCGACGATGGAATCGAGCATCATTTTCCTTTCTCCGGTTGTATTCTCATTCCTTGCTTGTTTGAGGTTTGTCCTACACTTGGACTACATACCGGCTTCAGCGTGCGTCTTTTGCGAAATATCGACGTCATGAGTGCGCCAGCATTCCGCCGAAACGGCCATGCCAGCTACCTCGTATCCAATATCGGCTGCCAAAGCAGTGTATGTCAGCGAGAAATAATACATGTAGTATGTAGTCCGGTGTTGACTCCGTGGTGGTCTGCTGGAATACACGGTTCATGAGCAATGATGATTCGACGCCGATCGACGGAGGCAGTGTGACTCTGAGAAGGAGTGACGTGCTGGCCAGGATCGCATCCTTGAAGGACGAGCAAGCAGCTCTCTTGGCGCATGCCAGTGAGATCGAGCGCACGATCGAGATCGAGAAGGCGTTGCTTCGCTACTTTCCTGGCAGCGAGCACGACACCCCTGCACGAACGCGCACGATCCGGGAGATGCTGACGGCCGTCATGGCCGAAGCGGCAGCGCCAATCGGCATCCGCGCGATGATCGACGCGATGCAGAGGAGCTTCGGGGTGACGATCGCGCGCACCAGCATATCGCCCATTCTCAGGAAGATGCTGGGTCGGGGCGAAGTCGAACACATCGGTGACAAGTGGCGGCTCGCTCAAGGCGAGGTGCAGGCTTCCACCGAATAGGAATACGGGATCGTCCGCGCCAACGGACGACCCCGCGAGCGGCGTGGTCCTCGATCATGCCTCAACCATGCCTGACAGGCGGACGGAAGAAGGAGTGAAGAAATGACCTAGCACCCAGCGCCTTGAGCGCCGGACGCCGTTACCGACATTGATCGTATCGCATGCGCTGACCCGCAGGGTCAAGCAATCTCGGCGAGGGACCACGTCCTGCATCCGAGCGGTACATTCTCGCGCTCGGTTCGCGGGCCCGTTCGGCCGCCTGAAAACATGAGCAGCTCCCGATGGGAGTCCCAACCTGACGGCACGTCGGCGCCATGCGCCCGGCGATCGCCGCTTCGCGTGAGAAAGATAATGAACAGGTCCCAAAGGCCCGACGTAAAGGGTGCCATCGAAAGGGCTTTAAGGCGCCTCAACCTGCTTGATGCCGGTGTAACGAAGTTCGCCGACCTCGATGCGACCGTCATGAACGAGTTTCGTCCGTATCTAACGGCGGAACCGTCTTCCCTGCAATCCATCGTAAGCGGGGAGGCTCGACATGGCTAAGCGTCGAATGACGGAGGCGCGAATCGCTCGGCTCCTGAGGCAAGGTCGCGGGCAAGGTCGCGGCAAAGACTACAAGCCCTGGATCACTGTACAGGACTTCTCCTCGCGAGGTCGCGTTCACCGGCGGCTCGGCCGCGCCACAAACCGCGTCACGCACCTGTTCTCGGACATGGAGGAGGACGTATTCCTCAAGTTCGACGGCAGGGCGGACGTGATCGACATCCGCGAGCAGTTTCCGCTGCTCCGCGCCGAAACCGTGGCCATCGCCGAATGCCTCGGGATTCCTCATCCCGCCGACCGCGGTGTCGACATCGTGATGACGACAGATCTGCTGATCGACCTTGTCGGGCGGAAAGTCGCGATCGCGGTCAAGCCCGCCGCCGAGCTCACCAAGCGCCGCGTGCTCGAGAAGCTGGAGATCGAGCGCGAATACTGGCGGCGCCGCAATGTCGAGTGGAAGCTCGTAGTGGGTTCGAGCGTCACCCGTGCCGAGCGTATCGGTGCGCAGGAGGAGGCCCAGTGGGCGAAGCTCGACAACGTCGACTCTCCCAACACGGATGGCTGGGACGAGTGCGCCGACGCGATGCTGATCGAGCTAGCTGACGCGGCTTCGGGCAGACTCGTCGACCTATGCAAAGCGGCCGAGCGTCTGCACGGCTGGGTGGCTGGCACGGGCATGTCGACGCTACGTCGGCTTCTTGCGCGCGGGCTCATCGCGCTAATCGGTGCGCAACGTCTCGACCCGTTCGGACCGGTAGGCCAGCTCGCCCTGATCGGCGGGGAGGCCTGAGGCGATGCTCGCGGTGCACTCCGTCATCGACACTGATGGCGCCTTCGGACGACTGAAGGTGATCTGGGTCAACTGGTCCGAGGACGCGGTCGTCACGGTCGATGCCGACGACGATCGGTCGATGCCGGAGGAGCACCGTGCTTCCGAGTTGGTCCGCCGGATGCTGGAGAACGGCTGGAAGGAGGAAGTCGGGTTCGCTCCCGCTTATCTCGCGGACCACGTCTATGTGGGCGATGCTGCGAGCAAGCAAGGCAAGGCGCGGCAGCACCACCTCGATAAGCGCAATACCGATTGGGCGATCATCGCGCCCATGCTGGCCGACCCGCTCTCCTCGGGCGTGTTCCACAAGAAGAGCCGCGCGAGGCTCGTCGCGGCCGCGTCCCAGCTAGCCGTCGAGGCTGGGATCCGCGGTGCGACGCCGACAACGATCCTGAAGAATCTTCGCCGCGCCTTTCACGGCGGAATGATCCCGGGCTCCTTGCTCCCGAAATACGCGAACACCGGTAATCCCGGTGAGCCGCGTCCAACCAAGGAGGGTGGCAAAAAGTCCGGGCCGCCGCCGAAGGAGGGCAAGCCGGAAGGCGTTCCTGTAACGGAGGAGCTGAAGTCGCTGTTCCGTCTCGGCTGGGATCTCCACGAGGGTGACGGGCAGGTCTCGTTCGTCGCGGCCTACCTCTACTGCATGCGAATCGGCTTCGGTGCCGCGGTGCAGAAGCTCATCGACGAGCATGGCGCCAGGAAGATCCCGCTCGCGGCCTACGAGGGGGTCGGGCTGCCGCGATACGAACAGTTCGTTTGGCACTACCATCGCGAACGCAAGAAGTGGAAGGCGTTGCGGACGAGGCTGGGCAGCCGCGTCTACGATCTCACCCACCGAGCCCTGCTCGGCAACTCGACGGGCGAGGCGTGGCAGCCGGGCGCCCGCTACCAGATCGATGCCACCGTGGTGAACGTCTACGGTCGGTCGAAGAGGAACCGTCGCCGGATCCTGTGGCGGCCGACGCTCTACGTCGTCATCGATGTCTGGACGAGGATGATCGTCGGCTTCGCCTTGTCCTACGATCCGGCGTCCTGGATTGGAGCCATGACGGCGTTGGCGAACGCGATGACCTACAAGGTCGCGTTTTGCGCCAAGTACGGCATCACCATCACCGAGCAGGACTGGCCATCGCGTCACCTTTGCGCGATCCTCGAAGGCGACAACGGCGAGATGAAATCCGCCGGGGTCCTTGGGCTGATCGAGCAGTTCGGGGCGACGATCGGCAACGTGACCGCCTTCCGGGCCGACTGGAAGGGCATCGTCGAGCGCCGTTTCGGGCTGCTGGATACGGAGATGAAGCGTTTCGTGCCGGGCGTGATCCGCGCCAATTTCCGCGAGCGCGGCGTCGAGGATTATCGGTTGAAGACGGAGCTCGATCTCGACGAGCTCACCGCCGTGTTCATCATGCTGATCCTTCAATACAACAATCGCCACCGGATCGTGGGCTATCCCCTCACCGCCGAGATGATCGCCGATAAGGTGCCGGCGGTGCCCGTCGAGCTTTGGCATTGGGGTGTCGCCAATTGCGGCCTGCCGGCGCAGCCTCGCGAGGAGGCTGTCAAGTTCGCCTTGCTCGAGCAGGGCGAGGCGTCCGTTCGCCGGAACGGGCTGTTCTTTCGCGGAGCGACCTACTCGTTCCCCGAGGCGGTCGAGGAAGGCTGGTTCGACCAGGTCAGCATGACCGGCGGTTCCAAGGTACGGATCAGCTTCGATCGGCGTTTCACCGATGTCATCTACGTCCACGATCCCAAGGCACCCTTCGGCTATCGCGTGGCGGAGCTGACGAACGAGCTACACGCGGGCTGCTCCTTCTGGGAGCTCGAAGACGAGCGCCAGCAAAGCGAAGCCGCCGCCGCTTGGGCCGACCTAAAGGAGATCGTGCATCAGTTGCCTAGCGATGCCGAGATCGATGGGATCGTCGCCGGCGCGAGTGCGAAAATGGCGAAGACGCCGCCCGCTGCCTCGGCTGCGGCGGAGACCTCCGGCATCCGTGACGCAACGCGCGAGGAGCGCGAGTTCGAGACCACCGAACAGGTCGCTGAATATCACGCGTCTCTGGCTCCACCGGCTGTGACGCCGCCCACCGTTCCTGCGTCGATAAAGCCGGTGCCGAAGGCACCGTCGCAGCGAAGCGCCAACGACGACTACGCGGTCCCGTCGCTGCGGGACCGCCTCAAGAGGAGGATCTGACGTGTTGAAAGAAGCGAGAGTGGACGGGTCCGATGACCCTAATCCGGTCATGGCTGCGCCATCGCCGGAGTGTCCGATTCCAAGCGCGCCGATGGCTATATTGTCGTCGCCCACGGCCGCGATGGCCGCCACCGACGTCGGCACCGCCGAGGATGCCGTGCCGGAAGGTTGGCTGCCCGAGTTGTGGCGCAATCCGTTCACCCGCGTGTTGGGCGCGCCGCCATCTTGGGACGACCTCTACGATCAGCTGGAGTTCGCGCCCGATTACGCCGAATCCGAGCGTAAGCTTCCGCACACTCTACGTCGCTATTGCGCTCTGCGCATGTTCGACATCGTCGCGCCGACGCAGGAGCACGTCGACGTGGCCGAGCGCATCGGCATGATGATCCGTCAGGGATACAAGGCTCGCGATCCTGCGCGCGGCATGCACCAGAAAGCCTTGATGGCCAGCGCGGCGGCGATCCAGAAGTTGGCGCACGGTGTAAGCGTGGAGGACGTTGAGGCTGAGATGCCGGCCCTGACGCACAGCCATCCGCCAGCGTTTGCGCTTATCGGCGATCCGGGCACGGGAAAGACAACGATAACCTGGCGCACGCTGAGCCTGATACCACAGGTTGTGGAGCAGCAGCTACCCTACGCGACCATTAAGCAGGTGGTCTGGCTGAAGGTGGAATGCCCGTCGATGGGAGGTCGGAAGCAGCAATGCATCGCCCTGTTGGCTGCCTTCGACAAGGTACTCGGCACGCGTTACGCGGAGCGGTTCGGAGCGGAAGGCCGCCGCATCTCTGGCGACCAGATGATGCTGTTTGTGCAGCACTTAGTCACGTTGCACGCGGTCGGTCTCATCGTCATCGACGAGATCCAGCACGCCCTGCAATCGACCGAGGGGGTCAAGCCGCTCGTCAACTTCCTCGTCACGTTGGTCAACATGCTGGGTGTTCCCATCATGCCGATCGGCACCAACGAGGCGCGGTCGATCGTCGTTGGCGCCTTTCGGGAGGCTCGCCGCGCCAGCGGGCTGGGTCAGCCCAACTGGTCGCGCCTGCCCAAGGGCGAGAGATGGGACGACTGGCTTAAGGATGTTTGGCCCTACCAGTGGACGTCCGAGCCCACGGAGCTGACGACTCAGATTAGCGAGGCGATCTACGACGAATGTCAGGGAATTATCGACATCGCGATCAAGCTGCTGGTTCTTGCCCAGTTCCGGGTGATCAGTCGCGGGGAGGTTTACGGCACGGCGGAGACGCTCGACGTGGATCTCTTCAGACAGGTGGCGAAGGCCGAGTTCGGCCTGATCGCGCCCATGATGCAGGCATTGCGCGAAGGGCGTGACGATCTGCTCGGCCAATGGAAGGACTTGGAGCCGCTGCACCAGCATGTCGAGCGCCTGCTGTCGCAGGAAACCGGCCGATCGATGAAGGAGCTGCGCCACCTTCGCGATCTGCGTCAGCGCATCGCTGCTGCCGAGCAGACGGCCAAGGATGCGCCGTGGCTCACGTTGAAGGCCAGCCTCGTCCAGCGCGGTCATGCTCCCGAGGTGGTCGACCGCGTGGTGGAGGTTGCTTCTCAGAAGGTGGCTACCGATGACATGATCGGCATGGTGGAGATGGTGAACGACCTCCTGGCGGCCGAGCCGACGCCGCGGCCGGACAAGGTACGCAAGCCCGTCCGCAATAAGCCGACACCTCCGGCGGATGGTGTGCTGGCGGCCGCGCGAGGCGCTCCGGATCCTCTGGCGGCGCTTGCGGAGGCCGGGCTTCTCGCCTCGCCCGCGGAGATCTTGGCGCCGTGACGATCTCTATGTTCCCCGTCCCGCTGTCGGGCGAGCTTCTCTACGGGGTTCTCGGCCGTCATCGCTATCTCGCCGGCTCACCTAACGCGGCGCAGCACGCGACAGATTTATTCGGCCGAAGGCACGCGGTCGCGACCTTCGACTTACCCGGGCACCTGGACGCTCTCGCCGCGCGATTGCCGAAGTCAACGGGTTTGGATGGACGAGGGCTGCTGTCTCATACGCTGTTCCCCTTTTACGCCGCCTTCCAGCCCCGCGACGTTCGCTCCACGGTAGAAGGCGAGCTCAGGGGCGACACGATGTCCAGCGCGCACCATCGGTTGGGCGTGGCAGCCTTCCGCATTCGGGCCGGGGGCACGTTGCGATTCTGCCAGGACTGCATGGACGCTCAGTTGGCCGAGCACGGCCAGGCTTCCTGGTTTGTGGTACATCAGGTGCCCGGGGTAATGGTTTGTCCGGAACATGGCGGTTGGCTGCTGGACAGCCTTGTCTCGCAGGCCACCGCCAGTCGGCACGACTACGTGCTGCCGTCCGCCGACAACTGCCCGCGAACGCCGGCTTCGCCGTTTAGCGGTGAGGCACCGCCGCTGCTTCGCGATCTCGCGCGCGCGGCTGCCGAGCTTTGCGAGACCGGCCGACCGGCTCGTGATCTCAAGGATTGGCGACCCCACTACCTCGCGACGGTCGAGCAGGCAGGATTGATGCGGTCGCGGCACAAGGTCGACCAGGTACGGCTCAACTCACGCCTAGAGGAATTCTGGCATCGGGCGCTGCCTTTCCTTCCCGCGCCGTGCGCCGTCCTCGGCGAGACCGGGTGGGCGGCAGCGATGGTGCGCGAGCACCGAAAGGCCATGCATCCGCTCCTCCATCTCATGTTCGAGATCTTCCTGAGCGGTGAGATCGGCGCCGCTGGCGCGCCCATCATGTCGCACCGTAGCGTTGAGCGCCGCTCTGCCCCGGCGGACGCGGCGATCAGGCCTGCGAGGGCAGCTCGCGGGGCGAGTCCTCATGCTCGTTCGACGCGCTTGGATTGGCCACAGATCGACGAGGCCTGTTGCGGTCAACTGGTAGCTGAGGCGATCAGGATCCGCGATCTCGAGCCGCCGGTCAGGGTCACGTCCTCGGAATTGGAGAGACGGGTCATGTCGCTCGGCTGGTTCGGCAAGCGCCGAGATAAGCTGCCGGCCTCGATCGCGCTCCTCAAACGGCTTCATGAGCGCGTGGAGTCGTTCCAACGGCGACGCGCGACCTACTGGGCTCGCCGGCTTGGCCCATCGGTGAGGGCGTGGGAAGTGATGCGGGCGGCCGGTGTGCGATCGGGAGCTCTGCCCATGATTAGACAGGTGCTTGCGGAATCGTGCAAAGCTCCGTGAGCGCGGTAGATCGACCTTGAGGCGCGATCTTCCGCTCATCGGCATGCCATCGTTAAGATCGGCCAAAGGCGTGGTGGCCGCAGTGGCGCGTTTCGACCTTTGGCACAACGGCTTGGCAACGAAAACAGCCTAGCTCGCGAGCTGTGACCCTGTTAGAACTTCGAGCCTCAATCGTGCGCTCTCGGTCGACCGCAACGGCAACGCCACCTCGAATTTACGACAGAACTATGATCAATGACAGTTATGCAGGAGCAACGTCGAGGCTACCGCGCCACGAGAACTCTAATCAAAAGCGCAGAACTATGTTCACGCTTCACATGGGTGACAAGCTCTGGATCGAAAGTCATTCCACCGTGACGCTCTTCGCCAGATTTCGCGGCTGATCGACGTCCGTGCCTTTGGCCACCGCGACATGGTAAGCGAGCAGCTGGACCGGAATCGCGTAGACGATCGGCGCGATCAGCGGGTGGACCTTGGGCATCTCGATCGTCGCCACCGCGTCCTGGCCCGCCTGGGCGAGGCCTTCGGCGTCCGAAATCAACACCACCTTGCCGCCGCGCGCCTGCACTTCCTGCATGTTCGAGATCGTCTTCTCGAACAATGGCCCTGACGGCGCGAGCACGATCACGGGGACGTGATCGTCGATCAGCGCGATCGGGCCGTGCTTCATCTCGCCGGCGGCATAACCTTCGGCGTGAATATAACTGATCTCCTTGAGCTTGAGCGCGCCTTCGAGCGCCAGCGCGTAATCGGGACCGCGGCCGAGATAAAGCACGTCGCGGGCAGCGGCGATGATCGGCGCCATCGCGCGGATGTCATCGTCATGATCGAGCGCGGCGTTCATCGCGCGCGGCGCTTCGGTCAGGTGATCAACGATTTCGCGCTCTTCCGCCTCGCTCATCCGGCCCTTGTCGCGAGCGACCTTGGCGGCGAGCGCGGCCAGCACCGCCAGCTGGCAGGTAAAGGCCTTGGTTGAGGCGACGCCGATCTCCGGACCGGCATGGGTGGGGAGCAGCAGATCGGCTTCGCGCGCCATCGAACTGGTCGGCACGTTGACCACCACCGCGATCTTCTGCCCTTCCGCGCGAGCGTGGCGCAGCGCCGCCAGCGTGTCCGCGGTTTCGCCCGATTGCGAGATGAACAAGGCCAGGCCGCCGGGCTCCAGCACCGGCTGGCGATAGCGGAATTCGGATGCGATATCGAGTTCGACCGGCACGCGCGCGAACTGCTCGAACCAATATTTGGCGACCATTCCGGCATAGAAGCTGGTGCCGCAGGCGACGATCGTGATCCGCGGCACGTCCGCGAAGCTGAACTCCATGTCGGGCAAAGCGACCTGCTGTTCGAGCGGGCGCAGATAGGATTGCAGCGTCTGCGCGACCACGATCGGCTGCTCGAAGATTTCCTTCTGCATGAAATGGGCATGGTTCCCCTTGTCGACCGCTTCGGCGCTGGCCGATGACAGGGTGATCGGGCGCTGCACCGGCTGATCGGCGGAATCGTAGATCTGGGTGCCGTCGCGGGTGATCACCACCCAATCGCCTTCTTCCAGATAGCTGATCTTCTGGGTGAGCGGCGCCAGCGCCAGCGCGTCGGAGCCGAGATAGGTTTCCTCCTCTCCATAGCCGACCACCAAAGGCGAGCCGAGCCGTGCGCCCACCAGCATGTCGGGATGATTGCGGAACAGGATGGCGAGCGAGAAGGCACCGTGGATGCGTTTCAGACTGCGGCTAACCGCCTCGTGCGGCTCCGCCCCGCCTTCTATTTCCCGGCTGATCAGGTGGGCGACCACTTCGGTGTCGGTCTGGCTGGTGAAGGTGCGGCCGTCCGCGATCAATTCGTCGCGAAGCGGGCGGAAATTCTCGATGATGCCGTTGTGGACCAACGCCACTTCGTCCGTGGCGTGCGGGTGGGCATTGTCGCGGGTCGGCGCGCCGTGCGTCGCCCAGCGGGTGTGGGCGATGCCGACATCGCCGGGCAGCGGATCGGCCGCGACATGTCGCGCAAGATTGTCGAGCTTGCCTTCCGCCCGCCGCCGCTCGAGCCGGCCGTCCACGACCGTGCACAAGCCCGCCGAATCATAGCCGCGATATTCGAGGCGCCGGAGCCCCTCGATCAATCGCCCCGAAACCTCCGCCTTGCCGACGATGCCGATAATGCCGCACATGAACGCCTCACTTGTCAGATTTGGTAGGGACGGTGCACACCCGGCCAATCGGGTGGAAAGTCGCGGCTATCGCGAGTGATCAGCGTTCGACCGCTGATCGAGGCGGTGGACCAAATGATCGCGTCACCGAGCTTCAATCGGCCGGCCCGTGTGATCTCAACCGCGCGTGCCGCGATATCGGGCGTGAGTTCGATGATGTTGCATCCTCTAAGATAAGCTTCAGTGGCGGCCCGGTGATCGGGTTTCGCTCCGGCCAGGATCTCGATCCAGCTGATCCGACTCATCGTCGTCGATCCCCCACCAAGGCTCTTGATCGCGTCGAGTGCCGGGCGATGGCTGTTGAGCGCGTCGATGATGATGTTGGAATCGAAGATCGCGGCCATGTCCATCAGTCGGACGCTCGATCCCATTCCCCCCGCACGCGCCGCTGATATTCGAGGCCGTCGATCGTGTGGTCGCCCCACAAGCCGAAGACCTGATCAAGCGACAGCACGTCCTCCGGGCCGAGATAGCGATTGACCGCCTCGCGAATTAGCGCCGCGCGTGATCGGCCAGCGCACTTGGCTCGCTCATCAAGCCGCCGGACCAGCGGTTCGGGAATATCCACCAATGTTCTCATCCGACCTTGATATCATGATGTGATATCAGTGGCCACCCTTCTTCGCCGCCATGGCCACCCGGAACTTCGCTGCCCAGCCGTTCACGGCCGTCTGGCGGCCACGGGCCAACGCCAACGCGTCCGGCTCGACATCCTTCGTGACCACGCTGCCCGCCCCAACAATCGCACCCGCGCCGACCGTGACCGGGGCGACCAAGGCGCTGTTGGAGCCGATAAAGGCGCCCTCGCCGATCACAGTCCGATATTTGCCGAAACCATCATAATTGCAGGTGATCGTGCCCGCCCCGATATTCGCGCCCGCGCCGACCTCCGCATCGCCCACGTAGGACAGGTGATTAGCCTTCGCCCCGGGCCCCAGCCGCGCCTTCTTGATCTCGACGAAATTACCGACTTTGGCTTTCTCCCCGATCTCGGCCCCGGGGCGCAGCCGGGCATAGGGCCCGATTTCCGCGCCGCGTGAGATGGTCGCGCCTTCGATGTGGCTAAAGCCGCGGATCGTCACGCCCTCGCCCACTTTCACACCCGGGCCGAATATCACGTGCGGCTCAATCAGGGTGTCGCGGCCGATCTGGGTATCGTGCGCGAACCACACCGTGTCCGGCGCGACCAGGGTAACGCCGTCCGCCATCGCTCGAAGCCGGCGGCGGCGCTGCCATTCGGCTTCGACCAGAGCGAGTTCGGCCCGGCTGTTGACGCCCGCCATCTCCCACGGCTCGGCTTCGATCACCACCGACTTGCGACCGCTCTGGCGCGCCAGCATGACCACGTCCGGCAGATAATATTCGCCAGCCGCATTGGCGTTGCCAACCTGAGCCAGGAGCGCGAACAGGTCCGCCGCGCGCGCCGCCAGCAGCCCGCTGTTGCACAGGTCGATCGCGCGCTCTTGGCGGTTTGCGTCCTTATACTCGACCATCTTGTTGATCGTGCCGTCCGGCCCGGCGACGATCCGGCCGTAGGCGCCGGCGTCCTCCGGGCGGAACCCGACCACAACCACCGCCGGCGCGTCGGGCGCGTTCAGCCGCTCCAACATGTGCGACATGGTCTCGGCCTCGACCAATGGCGTATCGCCGTAAAGGACCAGCACATCGCCATCGAACCCGGCCAGCGCCGCTTCCGCCCTGGCGACGGCATGGGCGGTGCCGAGCTGCTGCTCCTGGACCGCCACCTTGCCGGCCCTGGCGCTGACCAGATGCTCGACCTGCTCGCGCCCGCTGCCGACCACCACGATCTTGTGGGCCGGCGACAGGCGGTCGACCACGCCCAGCAGATGATCGAGCATGGCGCGCCCGGCGATCGGGTGCAGGACCTTGTGCAGATCGGATTTCATCCGGGTGCCCTTGCCGGCGGCAAGGATGATGGCGGCGAACGGGCGCGTTTGGCTCATCGCGCGCCAATCGCACGGCAATCTTGTTATTTCCACAATTTGTGGGATGCGCCCGGGCCATGGCCGACTTTCCCTTCGACACGATCGCATTCGACCTCGACGGCACCCTGGCGGACACCGCGCCGGACCTGGCGGCGGCGCTCAACCATGCGCTGGCGATGCTCGGCCGTCGCCCGATCGAGCCTGACTCCGTGCGCTATCTGGTGGGTCATGGCGCGCGGGCGCTGCTCCGCCGGGGGCTGGCCGTAACTGGTGAGGCGTCGGAGGAGCTGGTCGAGCGTGGCTTTCCGCACTTCATCCATTTCTACGCTGCCCACATTTGCGTGCGGACGCGGGCCTATCCCGGCGTGGAGGCGGCACTCGAAGCGCTCGACGCCGAAGGAGTTCGCTTGGCGCTTTGCACCAACAAGCCGGAAATGCTGACGGTCAAGCTGCTCGCGGCGCTGGGCTGGGAGGGGCGGTTTGGGGGGATCGTCGCCGGCGACACCCTGCCCCTCCGCAAGCCGGACCCGGCTCCCCTGTTCGAGGCGATCGACCGCGCCGGTGGCGGGAGAGCGGCGTTCATCGGGGACTCGATCATCGATGCCGAAACGGCCCGTGCGGCGCGGCTCCCGTTCGTCGCAGTGAGTTTCGGCTTCTCCGATCGCCCTGTGACCGAATTCGGGGCGACCGCGATCATCAACAGCTTCGATGCGCTGGTGCCGACCTTGCTGCAGCTATAACCGCGAATTGTCTGTGGAATGGGGTAAGCCCATGTTAGGGGACCCGCATCGCGCGGCTTGTGACTGGCACCTGCGTGGCTGAGAGACCGTCGCGCTCCCGCTTTATATCACCGGAGCAGCGATTTGCATTCCCTGACCACGGAGCCGAGGCTTCTTCTTGCTTACGCGTTGATCCTCCTGATCGGAGCCGGGCTGGTGCTGGTCTGGAGACGAGTGACGCGTGAATCCCGGGGCGATCGCCGCGCTTATCAAAAGAGCGAGCGATCCCGGCGCAAGCGTCGTGACGCACGCGTCCGCGAGGAACGGGGCGCGTGACCGCCGGGACCAACGGTCAGCTCCAGGATCTTCGCGCGCGCGCCGCCAAGTGTCGGGCGTTCGCGCGCGAATATGCAAGCGACGTCGGCGCGTCGCTCAGCGAACTGGCGGTCGAGCTCGACCTCCAGGCCGACCGGCTGGAAGGCCTCCAAGCGCCCGCCGTGCCGAACCAGCCCAGGCAGGCCTAAGCCGGTCGACGCGCCTTGGTGAGCAGATGGCGCGCGAGCATCAGCGGCGGCATCCGGAGCCAGTGCGAGCGGACGTAGAAGCCGAGGCGGGTGGCGGGATGGGTTCCCTGCCCCCAGCCGTTCCGGGCGAGCAGGCGCTTCTCGAACGGAGGATCGGACGTGTTGGTCCCGAGCCATCCACTCGGCGCCGGAGTTTCATACAGCTTCCCCGCAAGTCTGACCGCACGGCGGACAGCCGGGTCGAGACCGTGCTGGGCCGCTCGCTTCCTTAGCTCCGACCAAAATCCTGGCCGGCTGCCGAACGCGCGCAGGAGCCGGTCGATGTCCCACAGATTGCGCAAGCCGCCGGCCAGGTCCCCGTCCGCGAACAGATGGGCGGCGGCGTGGACGATCATGTCGGGCGGGGACAGAATTCGCAGCCCGTTCGCCAATGACAAGCTGGCCTCGATCAGGGCAGCGGCATCCGGCCTTGGCCGGGCGGTGAGCGGCAGGATCGTATGGTGGACGTCGATCATCCGGTCGCGCTCGCGATGGATCAGCGGGGGGAGCTCGTGCATCCACCGGCGGTAGTAGAGGTCGTCATAGGCGTCTTCCTTGACCCATTCCCAACCGGCTTCGAGCAAGGCGCGTTCGACCTCCGGCAGGGCGTCGCGCGGCACCAGGATGTCGAGATCGCCGATCGACCGGCCTTCGGCGGCCGGCAGATCCGCCGCGGCGTAAGCGGTTCCCTTGAGCAGGATGACCGGCACCCCCAGCGGGGCGAGCGCGCGGCGAGCCATCTCCGCTTCCCACAAAGCCTGACGCCGGGCCTGCGCCGCGTCGGTGCGCGCTTCGGCGAGGATCAGCGCCACCCGGGCGGGGGCGTCCGCCCCGGCGAGCCGGTGAGCGAGGCTGCCGAGCAGGCTTTCCGCCCGGGCGATCGCGATCAGATCCGTCCATTGCTCGGCCGCCAGATTGGCGACGGTGGCCGGATCGCGGAGCGCGGACACGAGCAGCCGGGCGTCGGTCATCCGGCCAGTTCCCCGACCAACGCCAGCCCGGCCTGCGTTCCCGGATAATCGATCGCATAAGCCGGCACGGTCGCGACCAGGCGAGTCAGCGCCACGAATGCGGGCTCGCCCAAGGCGACATAGTTGGTCGAAGCCTGAGTCAGCCGGACGAACACTTCCGCCGCGCCGACCGGGCGGATCGTCGCCGGCAGGTCGCGACCGAAACGCGGGAACAGGATAGCGGACGGGACAGCGGTTTCGCCCATGCGCGCGATCGCCTCTGGCCGGGGACGCAGGTGGCGGATGTCGCCCTTGGCCGTCCCACGAAGCCACGGACCCAAGCGCTCGTCGGCCACGTCCGCCAGGGCGCCGACGGATTCGTTTTTCAGGCTGATCGCGCGCGGGAACGGGTGCAGCGTCCCGTCCGCCAGATCGAGCAAGGCGAATTCATCGCCCATCAGCCGCCATCCGCGCTCGCCGAGCAGCGCCGACAGGGTCGATTTGCCGGATCCGGACAGGCCGGTGATCAGCAGCGCGCGCCCGCCCCGCTCGACGCTGGCGGCGTGGAGCAGGAGATGCCGCCGATAGCCGAGCGCCATTTGCAGGTTCATGCCCATTTCGGCGGCAAGCAGGCCATGCGCCAGCGCCATCGGCACCGCGTCCGGCAAGGTGAAATCGCCACGGATCGCGATGGACGGGCGTATCCAGCGCCGCCAAAACCGCTCCGCCTCGAGCCGGACGGTGAAGTCGCAAGCGCCGGCCGGATCGGGGTAGCCGGCGTAGAGTGATCGCAGCGCTTCGATCGGCGCCGCCCAATCCGACCCGACCCGGAACGCCGCCGGGCCGATCTGTAGCCGCGCCGAATGCCTCACCGCCGCTCGACCAGCCCGGCCGCGACCAGCTCATTCAGACGCGCTGCAAGTGCGTCATCCTCTCCGACGAGTTCGAATTGTTCGGCAATCCGGCGCTTCAGCTCCGCCTCGGACGCGAATCCGTCGCGCAACGCGTCCAGTATCTGCGGGGCCGGCGGGGCGAGAACGTGCGTCATGCCGGACGGGCGATGAAACAGCAGGGTGAGGCCTTCAAAGGCGACGCAGCGGACCGCGTCGGGCGGATCGGCGCGGTAACGGGGCTCGCCACCCGTCATGTCGCGTCTAACCGCGCCGGCTCAGCGCGGCATTTGCAGGGACGCGTAGCAGGTGAAGCCGCTCATCCCCGCCTGCAAACGGCGTATGTAATTGGCATAAGCCTGCGCCGACTGGCTATCGAGACCGGCCGGAGTCGGGCCGCCACGCAGCAACATCTTGGCTTCTTCGCCCGTGATCGGGCGCGGCGGCGGCGGGAATGCGCCCGCGGTTCCGGCCGGAACCACGCTTCCGTCCTGCGCGATGAAGCTGCCGGCCGCCTGCGGCGACGGAACCGGGATTTCGCAGTTGAGCACCGATCCCGCGGCTTGCGCGAGCGCCGGGCGGACCGTCACCACCGTCGAGGCGGCAATGGCGCCAAGCGCCAGCACCGTCCGCCGGGTGGGCGGGCGATCCGGACTGGGCTCGGGATTGGACGCGTCGCTCATAGGGGCTCCGGATACACCTGCCTTCTTTCGTAACGGTAAAGCATCGGGATTGCGAGCATGGCGAAGGCGTGCGCATCCCGCTAAGAGACAGGCGGCATGAGGCAGGGCTGGGTTTTGCGAGCGCTGGTCGGCGCGGGGCTGGTCGCTGTCGGTATCGCAACCGCCGTCGCGACCGGCTCTCCGTTGGCGTCGGCGCTGATCGCCTTGCTGACTGGCGTTGGCGCGACGGCGCTCGCCTGGCCTGACGGAACCGGCGCCCGCGAGCCGGACAAGGCCGACGAGCCGAGCGGGCTGCCACCGGTCCCTGACACGTTAAACCTGCTGGAAGCGGTGGACGATCCGTTGCTGATCGTGCGCAATCGCCGCGTGATCTTCGCCAATCCGGCGGCGCGCCGAGTGCTCGGCGAGCACATCGATGGCGTCGACATCCGTCTTGCCATTCGTCACCCCGCGGCTGCCGAGCGTCTGATCGACCGCGAGGGCGGCGAGACTGGCGAGCGGGTGACCCGGACCGAACTGGCCGGCTTGGGCGAGCATGATCGCCGCTGGGAAATGACGGTGACGCGCCTTGGCGAGGGCAGCCGCCTCGTTCGCCTGATCGATCGCAGCGACGCGCATGCTTCCGAACAGATGCGCACCGACTTCGTCGCCAATGCGAGCCATGAGCTGCGCACGCCGCTCGCGACGCTGCTCGGCTTTCTCGAAACCTTGAGCGATGAGAGCGTCGCCGAGGATGGCAGGACCCGCTCACGCTTCCTGCGGATCATGTGGGACGAGGCACGGCGCATGCACCGTCTGGTCGACGACCTGATCTCGTTGTCTCGAATCGAGGCCGAGCGGTTCAGCCTGCCGCGCGAGTCGGTGGCGCTGCTGCCCTTGGTCGAGGAGGCGCGGGCGGCGCTCGCGCCGATGCTGGAGGATAAAGGTGCCGCGATCCGGGTGGATCGGCGGGACACGGAGCCGGTGGTGGCCGGGGACCGCGCCCAGCTTGCGCAATTGCTGCAAAATCTGATCACGAACGCGGTGAAATATGGCCGGCCGGGAACCGACGTCACGGTCCGCTTCGATGAGGCCGGCCCGGAAATGCTCCGCCTCAGCGTGATCGACGAAGGCGAAGGAATCGCCGCCGAGCACCTGCCCCGACTGACCGAGCGTTTCTATCGCGTCGATCCGAGCCGCAGCCGATCGATTGGCGGAACCGGACTTGGCTTGGCGATCGTCAAACATATCGTCGGCCGTCACCGCGGGCGGCTCGATATTCGCTCGCAGGTCGGGAAGGGCACGATTGTCCACGTGTATCTGCCCAAGCTGCAACCCGTTGCGCCCACGGTGCCGAGCGATACCGCACCGGGATAACGTGACCCCGTGCGGGACCGCCGCCCGGCTTGTCACAAAAGGTTCACCGTCGCGTCACACAAGACGCGCGGGTCCCGCCTAGAGGCGGACTCGCTCGCCACGAGGCGGCATTGGAGGCTCACGCGTGATCAGGGCATTGGTAACGGCCGCTTTGGGCGCGCTGATCCTTGCCGGCTGCGGCAATGCGGGGCCCAGCAATCAGATCCAGATCGTCGGCTCGTCCACTGTTTACCCGTTCACGACCGCGGTGGCCGAGCGGTTCGCGCAGATGCACCCGCGGTTCCAGTCGCCGATCGTCGAATCGACCGGGACGGGCGCGGGGCTCAAGCTGTTCTGCAACGGCGTCGGCAACAGCTATCCCGACATGGCCAACGCCTCGCGGCGGATCAAAGCCGGCGAGATGGACAGCTGCCGCAAGAATGGCGTCCAGCGGGTGATCGAAATCCCGGTCGGGATCGACGGGCTGGTGCTGATCGAGGCGCGGGGCGGGCCGGCCATGAAGCTGACCCTGGCCGACGTCTACAAGGCGTTGGCGGCGACTCCGTTCGGACGGCCACAGACCGCGCGGACCTGGCGCGACGTCAATCCGGCGCTGCCCGACATCGCCATCCAGCTTTATGGGCCACCGCCGACCTCCGGCACCCGCGACAGCTTCGCCGAACTAATCCTGGAAAAAGGGTGCGATACCGACCCGGCGATGAAAGCGCTCAAGGAGCGTGACTCCGATCGCCACAAGCAGATCTGCACCAAGATCCGCGAAGATGGGCCCTTCATCGAGGCGGGCGAGAATGACAATCTGCTCGTGCAGAAGGTGTCGGGCAATCCCGGTGCGCTAGGCGTGCTCGGCTTCAGCTTCCTCGAGGAGAATCTCGACCGGGTAAAGGCGGTCGCGATCAACGGCGTCGATCCCAGTGTCGAGACGATCAGCGGCCTGGCCTATCCCGGCGCGCGGCAAATCTATCTTTATGCCAAGGGCGAGCATATCGGCGTGGTTCCGGGTATGAAGGAGTTCCTCGCCGAATATTCGCGGGCTTGGGATCCGGGCGATTATCTGGCGTTGCGCGGCCTGATCCCGTCGCCGCCGCAGGTCCGCGCCGCCGCGACCCGGGCGGCGACCGGGCTGCTGCCGCTCGATCCGGACACGCTGAAGTGATTCTCAGGTCAACCCGTCACCCCAGCGAAGGCTGGGGTCCAAGCAGCTTCGTCCGGCCGGCGGGGCGCTCCACCACTGGATGGATGCCAGCCTTCGCTGGCATGACGGATGATGCCGGCGTGATGAGTAGATAATGTCGCTGTCCGCGGTATCCCTCCTGGTTCTCGGCCTGGGCCTTCTTGCCTGGCTGGCGGCGCGCGCCAAGGCGGCCGCCTTCGCCGGTGCCGGGCGCGGGCGGGCGCATTCGCTGCCCGGCTACCACGGTTGGTACGTGGCTTTGTGGGCGGTGTTGCCGGCCTTGTTGTTCCTCGGGGTATGGAGCGCGGTTTCGCCCGGCCTGGTCCGGCAATCGGTGCTGGACAGCCCGGTCGCCGCCGCCCTCCCCAGCGAACCATTGCAGCGTGAAGCCGTTCTCCAGGAAGCCCGCGCGCTCGCGGACGGAGATCAGCAAGCCGCGTTCAACCCGCAGGCCAGCCGTGTCGCGCCCGAGTTCGAGCGCGCTGGCGGCAGGATGGGATGGATCGGCGGCGCGGCGGCGTTGCTGCTCGCTTTCGCCGGTGGAGCCTTCGCGTTCACCCGCCTGTCGCCACACTTTCGCGCTCGGACCAAGGTCGAGCGACTGGTCATGGCGGCGTTGCTGACCGCGTCTCTGATCGCCATCCTGACGACGCTCGGGATCGTCTTCTCGCTGCTGTTCGAATCCCTGCGATTCTTCGCCCGGGTGAGCCCGCTCGAATTTCTGTTCGGCACGACCTGGAGCCCGCAAACCGCAATCCGCGCGGATCAGGCGGGCTCGTCCGGCGCGTTCGGGGCCATCCCGCTCTTCTGGGGGACAATCTTCATCGGCGCGATCATCGCCATGCTGGTTGCGATCCCGCTCGGCCTGCTGAGCGCCATCTATCTGACCCAATATGCGAGCGCGCGGCTGCGGCGCTGGATGAAGCCGCTGCTCGAGATCCTGGCGGGGGTGCCGACGGTGGTTTACGGCTATTTCGCCGCGCTGACGATCGCCCCGGCGATCCGCGATTTCGGGCAGGCGATCGGGATCAGCTCGGCATCTTCGGAGTCGGCGCTGGCGGCGGGGTTGGTGATGGGGATCATGATCATCCCGTTCGTCTCCTCAATGGCCGACGATTCGATCGCTGCCGTCCCGCAGGCGATGCGCGACGGATCGCTGGCGATGGGTGCGACGACATCGGAAACGATCAAGAAGGTGCTCGTCCCGGCGGCGCTGCCCGGCGTGGTCGGCGGCGTGCTGCTAGCCGTCAGCCGCGCGATCGGCGAGACCATGATCGTGGTCATGGCCGCCGGGCTTGCCGCCAATCTGACCGCCAATCCGTTCGCCAGCGTGACCACCGTCACCACCCAAATCGTCCAGCTGCTGACCGGCGATCAGGAGTTCGACAGCGCCAAGACGCTGGCCGCGTTCGCGCTCGGCCTGGTGCTGTTCATCGTTACCTTGCTTCTCAACATCGTCGCGCTGCGCGTCGTGAAAAGATATCGGGAGGCGTATGAATAGCATCGCCGTGCCCTCCCCCGCGCCGATCGCGCGCGCGCCGACCGATTGGAAGGGCAGCCCGATGCAACGCCGCATCCGGCGGCGCTACGCGGCTGAGCGGCGGTTCCGGATGCTCGGGCTGCTGGCGATCCTGCTGTCGGCGGCGTTCCTGGCGTTTTTGCTGTTCAACATGGTCGCGAACGGCATTCGCGGCTTCACCCAGACCGAGATCCGGCTGACGCTGGATTTTCCGCGCAGTGGGCTGCGGATCGATCCGGTGGCGCTGTCCGGTCCGGGCGCGGATGAAGCGCTTGCCGCGGCCGATATCGACGGCGCCGTCCGGAGCGCGGCGACAGGTCAATATGGCAGGGAAGGCCCCGCCTACCTGTCCGAAGGTGCTTGGCTGCGGGTGCGCGAGCGGATCAAGGCGGACCCGGCGATACTGGGCCGAACGGAGACGCTCTGGATCCCGGCTTCCGGCGCGCTCGACGTAGCCGCCAAATCTGACGCGGAACCGCGCGACGAAGCGGACTATAATCGGCTGCGGGATGCCGGCGCGGTCAAGACGGGCTTCAACAGTCGTTTCCTGTGGGGCGCGGATGCGACCGACCCGACCGTCGCCGGCATCTGGGGCGCGTTCAAGGGCTCGCTGCTGACGATGCTGGTGACGCTCGCGCTCGCTTTTCCGATCGGGGTGCTGTCGGCCGTTTATCTCGAGGAATATGCACCCCGGAACCGCTGGACCGACCTGATCGAGGTCTCGATCAACAATCTCGCGGCGGTGCCATCCATCATCTTCGGCCTGCTCGGCCTGGCGGTGTTCCTGAATACGATGAACCTGCCGCGTTCGGCGCCGCTGGTCGGCGGATTGACGCTTGCGCTGATGACGATGCCGGTGATCGTGATCGCCGGTCGCAACGCGATCAAATCGGTCCCGCCGTCGATCCGCGATGCCGCGCTGGGGATCGGCGCGAGCCGCATCCAGGTCGTCTTCCACCATGTCCTGCCGCTGGCCCTGCCCGGCATCCTGACTGGCACGATCATCGGCATGGCCCGCGCGCTGGGCGAGACCGCGCCGCTGCTGATGATCGGGATGCGGGCGTTCATCGCCTCCCCGCCGGGCGGGCTGACCGATCCGGCGACGGTGCTGCCCGTGCAGATCTTCCTGTGGTCGGACGAGGTCAGCCGCGGTTTCGTCGAGAAGACCTCGGCGGCGATCATCGTGCTGCTCGTCTTCCTGCTCGCCATGAACGGCGTCGCCATCTACCTCCGCAACAAATTCGAACGCCGCTGGTGAGCTCACGACATGCCCGATGAATCCTTGAACGCGCTCGCCGCGCACCAGCAGGCCGACCACCGACGCGATGCCGCGCCCAAGATCGTCGCGCGCAACGTCGATGTCTATTACGGGTCGAAAAAGGCGATCGACAATGTCTCGATCGACGTGAATCGCGAGAATGTCACCGCCTTTATCGGCCCCTCAGGGTGCGGCAAATCGACTTTCCTGCGCACGCTCAACCGGATGAACGACACGATCCCGAGCGCGAAGGTCAAAGGTACGATCGAGCTCGACGGCGAGAATATCTACTCGCCCGACATGGACGTGGTGCAACTGCGCGCCCGGGTCGGCATGGTGTTCCAGAAGCCGAACCCGTTCCCCAAGTCGATTTACGAGAATGTCGCTTACGGCCCGCGAATCCACGGCCTGGCATCGGGCAAGGCGGACATGGACCAGGTGGTCGAGAAATCGCTGCGGCGCGCCGGGCTGTGGGAAGAAGTCAAGGATCGGCTGAGCGACAGCGGCACCGCCTTGTCCGGCGGCCAGCAGCAGCGGCTGTGCATCGCCCGCGCGATCGCGGTCGATCCGGAAGTCATCCTGATGGACGAGCCGGCGTCCGCGCTCGATCCGATCGCCACCGCCAAGATCGAGGAGCTGATCCACGAGCTGCGCGGCCGCTACGCGATCGTGATCGTCACCCACAATATGCAGCAGGCGGCGCGCGTATCCCAGCGGACCGCCTTTTTTCACCTCGGCCACCTCGTCGAATATGGCGATACGTCGGAGATCTTCACCAATCCGCGCGAGACCCGCACCAAGGATTACATCACCGGCCGCTACGGCTGATTGGAATTTCAGAATGAACGCCGCCCATACCGTCAAAGCCTTCGACGACGATCTCGACCAGCTCCGCGCGACCATTTCGGAAATGGGCGGGCTGGCCGAGGCCGCGATCAGCGAATCGATGCGCGCGCTCGCCCAGCGCGACACGGAAGCGGCGTTCACCGTCGTCCAGAACGATGCCAAGATCGACGCACTGGAAGCCGAGAT
Source organism: Allosphingosinicella sp. (assembly GCA_036387855.1). Lineage (GTDB taxonomy): Bacteria > Pseudomonadota > Alphaproteobacteria > Sphingomonadales > Sphingomonadaceae > Allosphingosinicella. The sequence continues at coordinate 208,421 of DASVSZ010000034.1, forward strand.
CGAGCGTGCGGCGGTGCAGCTGATCGCGCTGCGAGCACCGATGGCGGACGATCTTCGCGACGTCATCGCCGCGCTCAAGATCGCCAGCGTGGTCGAGCGGATCGGGGATTATGCCAAGAACATCGCCAAGCGCGTCCATGTGATCGAAGGCTCGCCCAGCATCGAGCCCCTGTCGCTGCTTCCCGAGATGGGCCGCATCGCCGGCGAGATGGTACACAATGTGCTGGATGCTTTTGCCGCGCGCGATGCCGACAAGGCGGTGCTGGTGTGCGAGCGGGACCGGGCGGTGGACGATTTCTACAATTCGATCTTCCGCACCCTGCTCACGCACATGATGGAAAACACCCACAACATCACTCCGGCGACGCACCTCCTGTTCGTCGCCAAGAATCTGGAGCGGATCGGTGACCACGCAACAAATGTCGCAGAAATGGTCTACTTTGCAGCCACAGGCCAGCATATCGCCGAGCGGTCGCGCGGGGACGACACCTTCTATATGGGCACCGATCGGGCCGGTGAGTAAGGGCCGCATCCTGCTGGTGGAGGATGACGCCGCCCTGGCGGAGCTGCTCATCTACCATTTCACGCGCGAGGATTTCGAGGTCCAGCAGACGCCGGACGGCGAGGAAGCGATGCTGCTCGCCCAGGAAAGCCCGCCGGACCTGGTCCTGCTCGACTGGATGATCGAAGGCCTGTCCGGAATCGAGGTCTGCCGCCGCCTGCGCCGCCTGCCCGATACCGCCAACGTGCCGATCATCATGCTGACCGCGCGCGGCGAGGAAGCGGACCGGGTGCGGGGGCTGGAGACCGGCGCCGACGATTATGTGACCAAGCCGTTTTCGCCGCGCGAACTGGTCGCCCGGGTCGGCGCGGTGCTGCGCCGCGTGCGGCCCGCTCTGGCCGGCGAGCAGCTGACCTATGCCGATATCGAAATGGACATCGTCAGCCACAAGGTCAGGCGCGGTGGCGAGCCGATCGCACTCGGCCCGACCGAGTTCCGTTTGCTCAAGCACTTCCTGGAACATCCCGGCCGCGTTTTCTCGCGCGAGCGGCTGCTGGACAGCGTCTGGGGTCATGACAGCGACATCGAACCGCGCACAGTCGATGTGCACATCCGCCGGCTGCGCAAGGCCATCAACCTGCCCGACAAGAGCGACATCATCCGGACCGTGCGGTCGGCCGGCTATGCGCTCGACAGCGACGGCCGGGCCTGACTTGACGCCATGCGCTCAACCTATGTGAGTGCACTTGTTCCGGCCGGTTTCGGATCGTCCTCCGCCGGCCGCGCGTTCCCCGTTCCGCTGCTCAATACCGTTTGAGCACAACCCGTTGGGGGGGGACCACACCCGCCCGCGACGAGCGGGCCACAGGAGGACGCGATGAAGACTCTACTTATTGCCAGTGCATTGCTGCTCGGCGGCGCCGCCGTTGCTCAGACGGGCAGCACGGGAACGCAGGGCGGCACCGGCGCCGGGTCGGGCACGACGAATTCGGGCTCGCAGGCCGGCCATGACATGTCGTCGATTGGCTCGAGCCAGTCCACGACGGCGCAGCAGCCCGGCAACAATCGCAACAATAGCGGGCGCGCAAACCGCGCCGCCCAATCGCAAAGTCAGGGCAGCAACGCCGGACAAGGATCGAGCCAGGGTTCGGCGAGCGGCACGATGACCGACTCCGGCACAACCGACACCGGCACAACCGACATGGGCGATACCACGACCGGGGCCGGCACAATGAGCGGTTCCGGCTCCGTCGGCGGGGCTGGCACGTCGGCTGGCGCGGGCGGCACGATGAGCGGCTCGGGATCGAGCGGTTCAGGTGCGACCGGCGGCACGATGAGCGGATCCGGCTCCGCCTCGGGTGGATCGATGACCGGCATGGGCGGACCGCTGGTCGCGGGCAATTATCCGCCATGCTCCCGCACAGTGACGGACAATTGCGTGCAGACCCGCAGTCGGAATGCCCGGCGCCGCTGATCGTTCGGAGACCTAGGCGTCTGGAAGCAGGTGAGGTGGAGCCGAGGTCGGCTCCACCTCAGTCCGACGGGCTGGCCGCCCGACGAGTGCTGCCCTTTCGCAGCCGAATCGATTGAACAAAGCTCCTCCGCGCTCCGTTTACCACGGCAGCACCCCTGGCTCGGCTCGCCCAACAGGGTAGGAAGGGCGGTCGGACCGCCGCGCACGAGGAGAGTATCGATGAGAAAGATCCTGTTCGCCGCCGCCCTGTCGATCAGCAGCGTCGGGATGGCCCAGACCCAGCAGCCCGCCGACCAGCCGGAGGCGGCCGCCGAGAACACGCAGCCACCCGCCGATGCCGGCACGACGCCGGCGGAACCGGCCCAGCCGAGCGGCGAGACGGTCGACGATCCGTCGCAGGCCACCGGCCCGCAAGGCGTGACCCAGCAAGGCACCGATCCGCAGGGCGAGGCCAGCGCGCCGGCCGGAACAAACCAGATGCCGATGGCGCCGGCGCAAACCGGAGTCGTCCCGCAGGCCAACCAAGGCGCCGCCTTCACGCCGCGCCCCGCCGCAGGCGAATATCCGCCTTGCTCGCGCATGGTGACCGATGCCTGCGTCCAGACCTATGAACGCGGGGTTCGCCCGACGCGGCGTCGGCGCTAAGCAGCCGCCGGCCTGCCTGCTACCGATGACGATCAGTTTCGAAGGCCGGGTCGCGATCGTCACCGGCGCCGGTGGCGGACTCGGGCGCGCCTATGCGCTCGAACTAGCCCGGCGCGGGGCGCGTGTAATGGTCAACGATCTTGGCGGCGCGCGCGACGGGTTGGGCGCATCCGATGCCGCCTCGCGCGTGGTCGCGGAGATTGAGGGCGACGGCGGCGAGGCGATCGCGAACGGGGCGAATGTCAGCGATTTCGAGCAGGTTCAGGCGATGGTCGCCGCCGCGCGGGAGCGCTGGGGCTCGGTCCACATCCTGATCAACAATGCCGGCATCCTGCGCGACAAAAGCTTCGCCAAGATGGACATGGCGGACTTCCGGGCCGTGATCGACGTCCACCTGATCGGATCCGCCAACTGCGCCCGGGCGGTCTGGGATGGGATGCGGCAAGCGGGCTACGGACGCATTCTGATGACCTCCTCCTCGTCCGGTTTGTTCGGCAATTTCGGCCAGGCCAATTACGGCGCGGCAAAACTCGGCCTGCTCGGGCTCGGCAGGACATTGTCGATCGAGGGCGCCAAGCACGACATCCGGGTCAACACGATTGCCCCGACCGCCGCGACCAGGATGACCGAGGACTTGCTCCCGCCCGAAATGATCGGCGCGTTCAGCCCGGAATCGGTGGTGCCCGCCGCCTTGTTCCTGGTCTCGCAGGACGCACCGACCAATGCGATCGTCGGGGCGGGCGCGGGGGTGGTGCAAGCGGCTTACGTGACGCTCACGCCGCGTGCCGTGCTGGCCGAGAATACGGCGGAAGCGATCGCAGCTTCGTGGTCCCAAATCACGGATCGATCAGGAGAGATCGTCCCTCAAACCGGCGCCGAGCAGGCGATGTCGATCCTGAAAGCGTTGCAGGCCTGAAAGCGTTGCAGGCGCGCTAAGCGCGATCCGAAGCCGCCCCGCGGTTCCCGTCTAGGTCACAGGTGTCTTGCTGCCACAATACACTTGTGCTAGGCCCTCCCCACAGGGAGGACTCACATGTACAGCGAAAGCGATCTGGACGGGGCGGTGGCGGCGGGGGTGATCTCGCCGCAGCAGATGGCGGCGTTGCGCGCGCATGTCGCCGGAGGGCGAAGCACGCCGATGGTGGACGAAGAACATTTCCGGCTGCTGACGGGCTTCAACGACATCTTCGTCGCGATCGCCGCCGTGATCCTGCTGGTTGCGGTCGCCTGGATCGGCCAGTCGGTGCCGCCCAATATCGGCTTTAGCGGTCCCTCGCACTGGTCCGGAGTCGCGGTCGCGGCGACGGCCTGGGGTCTGGCGGAATTCTTCACCCGCAAGCGGCGCATGGCCCTGCCAAGCATCATCCTGCTGCTGGCCTTCGTCGGCGGCGTGATCGCCGCGGCCGGCTTGTCGCTCGTGCTGGCGATCGGCGAGGAGGCCTTGCGCGACAGCAACCGGCTGGCCGGCGGCATCGCCGCCGCCTCCGCCGCGATCGGCGCGGGCGCGGCGTGGCTGCATTGGCGGCGTTTCAAGGTTCCGATCACCGTCGCGGCCGGTGCCGCGGCCCTGGTTGGTCTGGGCCTGGGCCTGCTCAACGTGCTGCTCGGCAACACTGACGGGATCGACGACATCGTGCTCGGCTTCGCGCTGATGCTCGGGATCGGCGTGTTCCTGTTCGCGATGTGGTGGGATTCGTCCGATCCGCGCCGCGAAACCCGCCGGTCCGACGTCGCCTTCTGGTTGCACCTGCTCGCCGCGCCGCTGATCGTGCACCCGATCTTCACCCTGCTCGGGCTGAATGACGGCAACGCCACCGCGGCGGAAGCACTGATCGTGCTGTTCGTCTATCTGGTGCTCGGCTTGACCGCGCTCGCGATCGACCGCCGCGCACTGCTGGTCTCCGCTCTGGTCTATGTGCTCTACGCGCTGAACAGCCTGTTTCGGGCCTACGGCTCGGTCGAGTTCAGCGTCGCGCTGACCGCCCTGGTGATCGGATCGGCCCTGCTGCTGCTTTCCGCCTTTTGGAACAGCGCGCGGCGCGGCGTCGTCGGCCCGCTCCCGGCGGGCTTGCAGGCCAAGCTGCCGATGGTGGGTGGGGTGACGGCGTAGCGCCCGATCATCCCCTTCGAGGGGAGGTGGCAGGCGAAGCCTGACGGAGAGGTGTCAGCGGCCGAGAACAACCTCAGACGCTGACACCTCTCCACCATCCGCCTTTTGCAAAAGGCTTCGGCGCATGGTCCCCCTCCCCTTGCAGGGAGGGTTTCTACTCGTTCACGACTTTGAGGAGGCGGCGCTCGATCGGGGCAAGGACCGGGCCGAGCTCATGGCCGCGCCGGAGCACCGCGCCGCCTTCACCGATCAACGCCCACATGCCTTGCCGATTGCGCAGGCTCGGGCGCTTCTCGATCCGCACCTCAGGCTGTTCGGCGGAACGGCGGAAGGCGAGAAAGGCGGCAGCATCCTTGCCAAACTGCATCGCATAATCCTTCCACAGGCCGGCCGCGACCATGCGGCCGTACAGATCGACGATGCGGCTGAGTTCCGCGCGATCGAACCCGATCTGCGTCGGCGCGGAGCCCGGAAAAGGGTGAACCGTCCCCATCAGGCCCGGTCCCGATGCTGCTCGCGGCCTTCGAGCGCGGCCTGCTCGTCGATCAGCTCGGCCAATCGCTTGCGCAGCTGCTCGACTTCGCAGCGCAGAAGCTCGAGCTTCTGAGTGGCGGGATCGTAGATCTCGCTGCACGGCGTCCCATATGGCATGAAGCCGCCGCCATATTGGCCGGCGTCGACCAAAGTGGAGCGAGCCGGGATGCCGATCATGGTCGCGCCTTCCGGCACGTCCCTGGTGACCACCGCATTGGCGCCGATCCGCGCGCGCGGGCCGACCGTGATCGGCCCCAACACCTGAGCGCCAGAGCCGATGATCACGCCATCCATGATCGTCGGATGACGTTTGCCGGGAACGCCGTTGGTCGGGTTCGTGCCACCAAGGGTGACCTGCTGGTAGATGGTCACGTCATCCCCGATCAACGCGCTTTCGCCGATCACGACGAAACCGTGATCGATGAAGAAGTTGCGCCCGATCCGGGCACCCGGATGAATGTCGATCGCGGTCAGGAAACGGGCGAGGTGATTGACGAAGCGGGCCAGGAAGTAGAGCTCGCCACCGAAGAGCCAATGGGCAACGCGGTGCAGCCCCAGCGCCCAGACGCCCGGGTAAAGCAGGATTTCCCACCGAGACCGCGGGGCGGGATCGCGCGCTTTCACGCTGTCCAGGTAAGCGACCAGACCTGAAAACATTCCCACCTACGCCGTCGTTCGATGCGCAGAGATAACGACCGCGGGTGACGATTTCCAGCTAAGGCGAGTCGAGGTTGCCAGATACGTCCCAGCGCGTTGCGCAAATTCGCGAAGGAGGCTGTGCTTGATCGGTCCAGTCGCTTAGAACAAATTGGGTGATCGAGAGAGACGTTGAGCAGAATCGTGCATCCTGACCAGGATCGACCCTGCTGCCGGCATGTCGGGAGCAGCCGAGGGTGAGCACGTACCTGCCCACGCTCAAGCAGCTGCAATATCTGGTTGCGTTGCGCGACCATGGGCATTTCGGAAAGGCGGCGGAAAGTTGCTTCGTCACGCAATCGACCTTGTCGGCGGGATTGCGCGAACTTGAGTCGCTGATCGGGGTGGTACTGGTCGAGCGGACCAGGAGGGTGGTGCGGTTCACGCCGCTGGGCCTGCGGATCGCGGACAAGGCGCAGCGCGTGCTGCGCGAGGCGGAGGAGTTGGGCGACATGGCGCGCGCGGCGGGCAAGCCGCTGACCGGCGAGTTGCGAATGGGCGTGATCCCCACGATTGCGCCGTTCCTGTTGCCGACCCTGCTGCCCAAGTTGCGCCGCCAATTCCCCGAGCTGAAACTATATCTTCGAGAGGAGCCAAGCGGAGCGGCGTGCGATTCCCTGCATCGCGGCGGGCTCGATTGCGTGCTCCTCGCGCTGCCTTATGGATGCGGCGAGGTGGATCAGGATGCGCTGTTCGACGATCCATTGTTCGTCGCCTTTCCGCCTGGCCAGCCAGTGCGCGGCGAGCCGGGCGACGCGGTGACCGCGGCGGCGATCGACGAGCGTGAATTGCTGCTGCTCGAAGACGGGCATTGCCTGAAGGAACATGCGCTGGCGGCGTGCAACCGCCCGGAATTGCGCGCGGAAGCGATGGTGCTGGGCACATCGCTGCACACGCTGGTCCAGATGGTGGACAACGGCCTGGGCGTCACCCTGCTGCCCGAAATGGCGATCGAGGCCGGTTTGCTCAATGGAACCGGCGTCCAGGCGCGGCCATTGTCGGCCGATCACGCGACGCGCAGCATTGCCCTGATCTGGCGGGCCCGCAGCCCCCGCGAAAAAGAGTTCCGCCTGCTCGCCGACGCGCTCCGCGCCGCGCGCATGAAGCAGGCCGCCCCGCCCCTTTCAACCCGGACAGAGCCCGCCTAGAGCTTGCGGCAACAGGCTGTTCACGAAATACGGAGACGACCGATGTCCAAGCTTTCCATCAGCGCAGCCGCGCTCGGCCTGCTGGCCGTGGCGGGTTGCGTCGCGCCGAGCGCAACGACCGAAGTGCAAACCCGGCCTGCGACGACGGCCCGGCCAGCGCCCGCCGCGACCACGCCCGCTTACCCGACCGTGGGCGGCGCGGCCATGTATCCCAACCGTACGATCGTCCAGAACGCGGCCAATTCGCGGGATCACACCACCCTGGTCTCAGCGGTTCAGGCGGCCGGTCTGGCCGATACCCTGTCGAGCGCCGGGCCGTTCACCGTCTTCGCGCCGACCAATGCCGCCTTTGCCAAGCTGCCCCCGGGCACGGTCGAGACCCTGCTCCAGCCGGCCAATAAGAGCATGCTGACCAACGTGCTCACCTACCATGTCGTGCCGGGCCTCAAGACGGCCACGCAGATCATGGCGGACATCCGGGCCGGCGGGGGCAGCGCGACCTACCCGACCGTTGCGGGCACCACGATCCGCGCGCGCATGGCGGGCAATGTCGTGGTGGTGACTGACACGAAGGGCAATGCCGCCCGCGTGACCCAGAGCGACGTGATCCAGTCCAACGGCGTGATCCACGTCGTCGATTCGGTGCTGATTCCGGGCTGAGCCGACGCTCGCCACGCAAACGAAAGGGCGCCGCTCCAGCCCGGAGCGACGCCCTTTCCTTGTTTCGCGCGGGCTACTGGCCGTTGACCATCGCGTTCTTCTGCTCGTTCGACATCGAGTGGGCGTTCACATCCGCATCGTCGATCGCTTCTTCCTTGGCATCGCCCGCTTCCCGCGTCACGTCGGCCTGAGCTTCGAGCGCGTCTTCCTGGGCGCCGCTGCTGTTGTCGGCGGCCTGATCGAGCACGTCCGCCTTGTTTTCGGCGGCGTCCTGCGCCTGCTGGCCGAGCTTGTCGTCGCCATCACCGCCGCATGCGGCAAGAGCGAGGGTCGAAGCGCAAAGCGCGGCGGTGATGATGCGTTTCATGATATAACTCCTGTTAAGTCACCGGCACAATGAGCGGCACTCGTTTCGGTTCCGGAATCCGTCCTTCAGGCCTGCTCACTTTTCGCTTGCGCCCTGCGACATTTGTGGCATGCTACGGTTTGTAGCAGGTGAGGCCCATGATCGATTCTCTCCCCAGGCGTGAGCGCGAGATCTTCGAGATCCTGCTGAGGCTGGGTGAAGCCAGCGCGGCCGAGGTCAGGCGGACGATGAACGACGCGCCAAGCCATTCGGCGGTCCGCACCATGCTCGGACGGCTGGAGGCCAAGGGGCTTCTCACCCACCGCGCCGATGACCAGACCTACATCTACAAGCCCGTCCCCCAGCCCGCCGCGGTCCGGGAATCGGCGCTGCACAACCTCGTCCGCACGTTTTTCGACGGGTCGGCGGCGAGTGCGGCGACGGCTCTGCTGGGTTTGTCGAAAAAACTGCGCCCCGAGGAGCTGGATGAGCTTCAGCGGGCAATCGATCAAGCAAAGGAGCGTTGAGTCATGAGCTTTGCATTCCTGTGGGAAATGTCCTGGAAGTCGGCGCTGATCATCGCCGCGGCGTTGGGCGTCGCCGCCCTGCTGCGCTCACGCAGCCCGGCCGATCGCGCGGCGGTGCTGCGGCTCGGCGTCAGCCTGTTGCTGCTGATGCCGGTGATCGCCTTGTTCCTGCCGGCGTTGGAGATCGAGACCGCCGCCGAGCCGGCGACGTCCGCCGCGATCGAGCCGTGGATGACGGCGGGCGCCGTGCCGCTTGAGATCGCGCCGCTCCAGCCGGTGCCGGCGACCATCTGGGAGGATCCCTCGGGCCTGATCGGAATGCTCTACCTTGGCGGCCTGTTGATCGTCGCCCTCCGGGTCGGCGCGGGCCTGGCCACGTTGCGTCGCTGGACGCGCGAGGCGGAACCGGTCGCGGAACCGATCTGGCTGTCCGCCTTCCGCCGCGCCCGGCCGGACGGTCGGTCCGGAGAGGCGATCCGGCTGCTCGTATCGGACCAATGCGATGCGCCGCTCAGCTGGGGCTGGTTGCGCCCGGTGATCCTGATCGACCGTGACACGCTGAGCCGAGTCGAAGATGCCGACGCGATCCTCGCCCACGAGCTCGCCCATGTCACGCGTCGCGATTGGCCGGCGCTGATCATGACGCGTCTGTCCGTGGCGATCTTCTGGTTCAATCCGCTGGCTTGGCTGCTCGAGCGCGAAGTGGTGCAGCAGGCGGAAGAAGCGGCCGACCTGTCCGCACTGGGCCATGTCGAGCCGGCCCATTATGCGCAAACTTTGGTCAGTTGCGCGCGTCATGCGCGGCTCGTCCCGGTGCCGGCCAACAGCATGGCGCCCCGGGCGAGCGGCCTCAAGCGCCGAGTCGCGGCGATCCTGGACGGCCGCCGGTCGCGCGCCGGATCGTTCTGGACGGTGGCGGCGATGCTCGGCTGCGCAGCGTTCGCGGCACCGCTGGCCGCGATCGAACTCGTGCCCGCAATGGCCGAGCTGGTCGAGGCGCCGATGCCTCCCGAGCCGGTGCCAGCATCGCCTGCTCCCGTAGCGGCGCCGCGTCCGCCGGTCTCGCTTGCTGCTCTTGCTGTTCAGCCGGCGCCGCTAAGCCAACTACCGACGATGCCGGCCGCGCGCCCTGCCCCGCCCCCGCCCGCTTCCGACGATGTCGTCGAAGTCCCGGCGATCGACGTGGATGTGCCCGAAACGCGTGTCCATGTGCCGGCGATCGACATGACGGTCGATGGCGAGCGCATCCGAGTGCCGGCCATGGACGTGGTTGCGCCGCGAGTGCGGGTCAACGTGCCGCCGATCAAGGTGCGCCTGCCGCAGATCGCGTCCGTCTCGATGCCGGCGGCCCTGGCGGTGAGCGCGATGCAGGATGCCGGCTGGTCCGCCGAGGACCGCGCCGAATTCGAGCGCGACATGCGTGAGGTGCGCCGCGAGGCCCACCAAGCGGCAGTCGAAGCCCGGGCGGAAGCGCGTGCGGAAGCCAGGGCCGAAGCGCGCGCCAGTGCCGACGAGCATTCCCGCGCCCGGATCGAGAGAGTTCGCCGCGATGCAGCTCGTGCGGGTCGCGATGCGGCCCGTCAGGTCCAGCTTGCGCATCGCGGAATGGCGGCTGGCGCGGAAGGCATGCGGCGCGGCGCGGACGGAATGGTTCGGGGCGCGCGCTCGATGGAGCAAGCGGCCGACAAGCTGCGCGACCCCGCCTATCGCGAGCAGCAGATCGCCAAGGCGCGCGCGCAAGGCCGCGCGGTAACGCACCAGGAACTGCTCGACGCGATCCCGAAGCTCCGCGCGGGCGCCCGCAAGATGCTCGCCGGCGCGGACAAGATGCGCGCCGATGCCGAGCGGATGCGGCGCGGAGCGAACTGACGCTGCCTGTGATTCGCGGAGGCGCTTGCTCCCTCCGCGCCTTCTCTCCGCGCCTCTGCGTGAAAGGCGATCGGTTTCACGCGGAGGCACGGAGATCACGGAGACGCCGAGCGATGCCCAAAGCCGCTTAGCCTGAGCTTGTCGAAGGCCTGTCTTCCTTTCGCTCGCTTCAAGGAGGTCAGGACAATCCTCGACGGGCTCAGGGCAAGCGGTTCCTGTTGCTCCACAGCAGCGCTGAACGGCCCCATTTCCCTCGCGTTTCGCCGCCTTCGCGCCTATATCACGGCCATGGCGACATCCCCTTCAGAAAATGCTTATGGCGCGGATTCCATCAAGGTCTTGAAAGGCCTCGATGCGGTTCGCAAGCGTCCCGGAATGTATATCGGCGACACCGACGACGGGTCCGGCCTACACCATATGGTGTTCGAAGTGTCGGACAATGCGATCGACGAGGCACTGGCCGGGCATTGCGACCTTATCAAAATCATTCTCAACCCGGACGGGTCGGTGAGCGTCGAGGATAATGGCCGCGGCATCCCGACCGGCATCCACGCCGAGGAGGGCGTGTCGGCCGCCGAAGTGATCATGACGCAGCTGCACGCCGGCGGAAAATTCGAGAATAGTTCGGACGACAATGCCTACAAGGTGTCCGGCGGCCTGCACGGGGTCGGCGTGTCGGTGGTCAACGCGCTCAGCGAATGGCTGGACCTGACCATTTGGCGCGACGGTGAAGAGAATTACATGCGTTTCCGCCACGGCGATGCCGAAGCGCCGCTGCGGGTAGTCGGGCCTGCAGGCGAAAAGAAGGGCACGCGCGTCACCTTTCTGCCGTCGCCCGAGACGTTCAAGATCGTCGAATTCGAGTTTGACACGCTCGAGCACCGCTTCCGGGAGCTCGCCTTCCTTAATTCCGGCGTGCGGCTGGTGCTGATCGACGCGCGGCACGAGGAAGAGAAGTCGGTGGAATTGTATTACGAGGGCGGGATCGCCGCCTTTGTGCGCTTTCTCGACCGCAACAAGACCGCGCTCATTCCGCAGCCCGTGTCGGTTCACGGTCAGCGTGACGAGATCGGCATCGACGTCGCGCTCGAATGGAACGACAGCTATTACGAGCAGGTCCTGTGCTTCACCAACAACATCCCGCAGCGTGACGGCGGCACTCACCTCGCCGCCTTTCGCGCGGCGCTGACCCGCACGCTCAACGTTTACGCCGAGAAATCGGGCGTGCTGAAAAAGGAAAAGGTCAGCCTGACCGGCGACGACATGCGCGAGGGGCTGACCGCGATCGTTTCCGTCAAGCTGCCGGACCCGAAGTTCAGTTCCCAGACCAAGGACAAATTGGTCAGCTCCGAAGTGCGCCAGCCGCTGGAAAGCCTGATCGCGGACAAGCTTGCGGAATGGCTGGAGGAAAATCCCGCCCACGCCCGCACAGTGATCCAGAAGGTTATCGATGCAGCGGCCGCCCGCGAGGCGGCAAAGCGGGCGCGCGAGCTCACCCGGCGCAAGGGCGTGATGGACATCGCTTCGCTCCCCGGCAAGCTGGCCGATTGTCAGGAGCGCGACCCCGCAAAGTGCGAATTGTTCCTGGTCGAAGGCGACAGCGCGGGCGGCTCGGCCAAGCAGGGCCGCAACCGCGAAGTGCAGGCGATCCTGCCGCTCAAGGGCAAGATCCTCAATGTCGAGCGGGCGCGGTTCGATCGCATGCTTGGGAGCAAGGAAGTCGGCACGCTCATCCAGGCAATGGGCACCGGCATCGGCCGCGACGATTTCAACGCCGACAAGCTCAGATATCACAAGATCGTGATCATGACCGACGCCGACGTCGACGGCGCGCATATCCGCACGCTTCTGTTGACCTTCTTCTACCGGCAGATGCCCGAACTGATCGAGCGCGGGCATCTCTACATCGCGCAGCCGCCGCTCTACAAAGTCGCCAAGGGGCGGAGCGAAGTCTATCTCAAGGACGACAATGCGCTCGACCAGTATCTCGTCGATGCCGGGATCGGATCGATGCGGTTGGAGACGGCCGAAGGACCGCGCACCGGCCGCGACTTGCACGATCTGGCCGATCACGCCCGGCGGGTGCGCAGCCTGATGCGTTACATTCCCAAGCGCTACGATCCGGCCATCATCGAGGCGCTGGCGCTTACGGGATCGCTTGATCCTGAGCTGACCAGCGACGGACGCGGGCCGGCGGTGGCGCGGGCGGCCGCATGGCTGCAGGCCGGCGACGCCGAAGCGACCTGGACCGGCGAGGCGTCGGACGAGGGCAATTACGTGCTCAAGCGGCTGTGGCGCGGCGTTACCGATTGGCACGTCGTGGATGCCAAGTTCCTGGTCTCGGCAGAAGCGCGCAAGCTGCACAGCCTAACTGCCGAGCAGATTGCGACCTATGCAACGCAATCGCGGCTGGTCTCATCTAAATCAGCGGCCGCAGCGGCGGAAGAAGAAGCCGACCGCGCCGATGACAATGATCCGCCGCACGAGATCATCGAAGGCGTTCCCTCCGCCGATCGAGCGCCCGAACCGGGCAAAGGCGTGCTGGTGCGCCGCCCGACCGAGCTACTCGAAGCCATCCTGGCCGCCGGCCGCAAGGGCCTCGCCATTCAGCGCTACAAGGGGCTGGGCGAAATGAACGCGGACCAGCTGTGGGAAACGACGCTCGACCCCGACAACCGCAGTCTCCTGCGTGTGGAAATTGCACAGGCGGACGTGGCGGACGAGATCTTCACGCGTCTGATGGGGGACGTGGTCGAGCCGAGGCGCGACTTCATTCAGGAGAATGCGCTGAACGTCGCGAATTTGGACGTCTAAATCCCGGTAAGGTGGTTTTCGGGTCCGATCACTTCAGGGGCGTTCATTGCTTCTTGCTCGTAGGCATCGAGCAATCCGCTTTGTCGGGCGTAAACGGCGCGGAGGCAGGTCGTGTCGGCGCAGATGGCGCGTTGCTTCAGAAACTCACGTTGCGCCCCGGCGACCTCCCTCCAGGCGGCCGGGCCGATGACGTTCTTCACTTCGAAATACTGATCGGAAAGAGCGCGATCGCGACCCGCGAGATCCTCGTCTTGGCAGATCATTCGTTCGACGTTGGTCAGCCGTCGGCCGCAGTCGAAACTGGGATTGAAGGTGGCCACCAACTGCGGCCCGCCCCCTTGCGCGCCAGTTTGTGCGCCGCGACCAAAGTGGCTGCCTGGAGCAGCCGAGCGACAGGGTAATTCGTCCCGTCCGCGCGAAGTATGGTGCCGTTGCCATCCGCCGCGGGCTGTGAGGAGTAGGTTAGGTCCGTTTCCAGCTTTCGCTCACCGTCGAAGGCGGCGGCGAGGCCTGGCGGTAGCTCGATGACCAGCTTTCCGGTGCAATCGGTTCGCTGCAGCTGATCATTGAAGCCCTGAACGAGAGGGAATTCCATTCGCATGTTTACCGCGCGGCGAAGGTCGTTGAGCGGGACGGTGTCGCCTTCGAAACGCTTCACGGCTTCATCGAAGATCATGTCCTTGAGCCCGCTATAAGTCTCTTGCGACCCGCAGACATCGGCACCCGCCAATGTTGGTGCCTCGGGTTCCTCTTCGACAGTTTCGGCTGGCGCGCTGACCAACTCTTCCTTGGCTGCCTCGGGCTCGCCGGACCCGCACGCCGCAAGGGCAAGAGCTGCGCAGAGAATGAAAACGTCGACTCGCATCTTGATCTCCCCGCGATTGCCGGAAACTATTGTGCGAGGGTGCGGGCGGGAAAGGTCAATCGCGAGGAAATGATCCGAAGTGGATGCATCCAAGTCCATTCTGGACCCGAGGCCCGCAATGGCGGAGACTTGGGCAGACAAACCCCGGGGTTGCTACGCTTACCGGGCGCGTTCACAACGTGGCATGTTCAGCAAGACTTCCGATCGAGGCTGGCCCGAACCCGCCAAGCCTGTCGCCAGCATCCAGCTCGATACCGGCACCGGATCCGGGGCGGACAAGACGCTCAAGAATTTCTCGGCGGGGTCGCGGATCGGGAAGAGCCTGTTCCTCGCCGCGGACGAGAATGCGTGCATCGATCGGCTGACGCAGGCGGGGGCGAATTGTTGGGGCAATCACCGGCGCTTCGACCTTGCGGAGCTGCTTGAGCTGGACGATCCCGAAGCGGAGGCCGACCTGGAAGGGTTGGCGGCGGACGGGCAGTGGTTGTGGGTGGTCGGCAGCCACGCCCGCACCCGGTACAAGCCCGAGAAGTTCGAAGGCGAGTGCATCGATCTCGACAAGCTCGCCAACCTCAAGGAAACGCGCTCGCGCTGCCTGCTAGCGCGATTGCCGCTGGTGGCGGATGAGGACGGCGCACTCTATCCCGCAGCGCAGGATGGCGAGCGTCACGCCTCGCTTTTGAAGCAGTCCAAGCGTGGCAATGCGCTCGCCGAGGCGTTGCGCGAGGACCCGCTGATCGCGCCGTTCACGCACATCCCGGCCAAGGAAGGCGGGCTGGACATCGAAGGGATCGCGGTGTGCGGCGGGCGGGTCGCGCTCGGGCTTCGGGGACCGGTGATCGCGACCCATGCGGTCCTGCTCGAAATCGAGATCAGCGAAAAGAAGCCCGGGCGACTCCACTTGGACGGTGAGCCGGTCAAGCGGCTGCTGGCGATGGACGGGCTTGGCATTCGCGACCTGAAACGCTGCGGCGACGATCTGTTGATCCTGGCCGGGCCGACGACGGGCCTGAGCGGGCCATGCGCGATCTACCGCTGGCGCGGCTGGGTGCAGGATCCGCCGCAGGACCCGCGACGGGTGCGGCTGCACCGGCCGGAGCGGATCGTGGAAATCCCGTTCGGGCGCGGCTTCGACCACCCCGAAGGCCTGGCCTTGTGGGCCGGCGACGGTGAGCAGCCGCGCCAGATCCTGGTCATTTACGACAGCCCGGCCAAATCACGCATCGACGCCAAGGCGGGCACGATCACGGCGGACTTGTTCGATCTGCCTGAGTGACCACTCGTCGTCCCGGCGAACGCCGGGACCTCAATACCGCTATGCCGATAAACCAGCTTTGGTGTCGGCCCGCCGAACTGGATCCCGGCTTTCGCCGCGATAACGACAGGCGGCGCCGCTATTTGTGCCCGCCGTGACCGCTATTCTGCTTGTCGCCGGTACGGCTGTTGCTTTCGCCCTTGTCGTGACTCTTCTGATTGCCGCCTTTGTCTTCCTTCTGCCACTGGTCGAAATCGCCCTTCTTCTTGTGATCGGTCATCGCAAAACCTCCTTGATTGAGGAGGTGCAACGGCCGCGCGGGGCGATCGGTTGCCGGCGTCAGGCGCGGGCCAGCACCTCTTCGGCGACGCCGTGAGTGCGCTCATTGTCGACATCGATCGCGAGCCGCCCCTCGCCGTCAAAAACCACGGCGCGCACCTCGACCCCGAACCGGCCGGAAATGAAGCCGAGCATCTGGGCGAGCGTGTGTCGGCCCAGGCGGAAGCGGAGCAGGTTCAGAATACCGAACGCCTTGACGATCCGCTCGGGCTTCTTCGCGAACTGGCCGCCTTCGCGAAAGGCTTCGGTAGCGCGCAGGGCGCGTTCGCTGCCGATCCAGAACATGTTGCAATTGGAAAAGCCGTCGTCCTTGAATTCGTAAAAGCGGTTTTGCCCTTGCGGGTGGGTGGCGCGAATGTCGCCCTTGCGCGCCATCGCGATCAGCGCATCGACCGGTGGTCTCCCCTCTTCCGCCATCCGCCTGAGTGACTGGGGCGTCATCAGGACATTGTCTGCGGTGGTGATCAGCAAGGGGAAGCCAGTGACGGCGCTGGCCGAGACGACGCTGTCGACGATATGCTCCTGCGCAGGAACGGGCTTCAGCCGGCCTTCGCGGACCAAGCGGGCGGCGGTCGGCTCGCCGTCGAGGATGGAGAAATCCTCGATCGAGACGAAAATCGGCTCGCCCGGGAAAGCGGCATCGACGATGTTCAGCACCCGCGCGATCATCGCTTCTCCGCGAACCGGCACCAGGCATTTGTGGCTGACGCCGAACTTCTCCGCGAGCGGATCCAGCGTGGCATTGCGGCGGCCGGCAAGGACCAGGAGCTTCGGAGCTTTCGTCATGCCGTCTCGTTTGCGAAACAATTGCGGCAGGATTTGGCCGATTGTTCCTGACACGCCTAGTGACCTAAGCCGCCCGACCCTGCATGGCTTTCTGACGTCTACGCTGGACCGACGAGCCGATCCCCAAAGCCTCGCGGTATTTGGCGACCGTGCGGCGGGCGATATCGAAGCCCTTGGCGCGCAGCAGATCGACCAATTGATCGTCCGACAGGATGCCGCCCGGCGCTTCGGCCGCGATCAGCGTCCGGATGTGGCTCTTGACCGCTTCGGCCGACACGGCATCGCCGCCCTCCGAGCTCTGGATGCCGCTGGTGAAGAAGTATTTTAGCTCGAACAGGCCGCGATCGCAGGACAGATATTTGTTGGACGTGACCCGGCTGACGGTCGATTCATGCATGCCGATCGCCTCGGCGACCGTCCGCAAGGTGAGCGGGCGCAGGTGCGCGACGCCGTGGCGGAAGAAGCCGTCCTGCTGCTTGACGATCTCGGTCGAGACTTTGACGATCGTGCGGGCGCGCTGATCGAGCGCCTTGAGCAGCCAGTTGGCGCTGGCCAGGCAGTCCGTCAGCCAGGCCTTGGACTGTTTGTCCTGCGGACCCGCCGACAATTCGTGATAATAGGTCCGGTTGACGAGCAGGCGCGGCAGCGTGGCGCCGTTGAGCTCGATCGCCCAGCCGGCCCCGCGCGTCGCGATGAACACGTCCGGTACGATCGCGTCGGCGCCGCCATCCTGCGCGAAGCGGCAGCCGGGCTTGGGATCATAGGCCCGCAATTCTCGGATCATGTCGGCGAGATCCTCGTCGTCCACCTTGCAGATGCGCTTGAGCGCCGCGAGATTGCCGCGCGCGAGATACTCCAGATTGGCGATCAGGCGCGCCATGGCCGGGTCGTAGCGGTTCGCCTCGCGCGCCTGGATCGCGAGACATTCGGACAAGGAGCGCGCGCCGACGCCGGCCGGATCGAAGCCCTGCACGACCGCGAGCACCCGCTCGACATCGCCGAGCGGCACGCCGAGGCGGCGGGCCAGTTCGAGGAGTGAGCCGCTGAGATAACCGGTCTCGTCGATCGCATCGATGATCTGCCCGGCGACCATCAGATCCGTGCCGGACAGGGCCGAGCCGGCCTGGGCCATCAGATGTTCGGCGAGGGACAGACCGGCGGTGGCGTAGCTCTCATAATCCGGCGCTTCGCCGCTGCCGGAGCCGGCCACCGAGATGCCGTCGAGGCCGAGGCCGCCGTCCAGCCCGCCCATCGAATCGGCGGCGCTGTCCTGGTGAAAGGTCTCGCTGTCGTAATCCACGTCGAGGGGCGCGTCGGTCGCAGCATCGCCGTCGCGGACCAGCAGATCGACGGTGGCCGGCTCCCCGCCTTCGGAGGAGACGATGCTTTCGCGAGGCTCGGCCTCGACCGTACTTCCATCGTCCCCACTGGCCGTGTCCAACAGCGGGTTGCGCTCCATCTCCTCGGCGATGAAGCCTTCGATCTCGAGATTGGACAGCGCCAGCAGCTTGATCGCCTGCTGGAGCTGCGGCGTCATCACCAGCGATTGGCTCTGACGCAGGTCCAGGCGCGGAGCGAGGGACATGAATCAACCCGTCACCCCGGCGAAGGCCGGGGCCTCAGGACGCAGACATGCCGAGCTCTTCACCCGCTGAGACCCCAGCCTTCGTTGGGGTGACGCGTAGGGGCTGAAGTTCACAACGCGAAGCCCTCGCCCAAATACAGCCGGCGCACATTTGGATCGGCAACCAGAGCGTCCGGACTGCCCGCGAACAGCACCTGACCATCATAAATGATGCAAGCGCGATCGACGATGTCGAGCGTTTCGCGGACGTTGTGGTCGGTGATCAGCACGCCGATGTCGCGCTGCTTTAGCTCCATCACCAGGCCGCGGATGTCGGAAATCGAAATCGGGTCGATCCCGGCGAACGGCTCGTCGAGCAGCATGATCGACGGGTCCGCGGCAAGGGCGCGCGCGATCTCGGCGCGGCGCCGCTCACCGCCGGATAACGCCATGGCCGGCGCGTCGCGTAAGCGCTGAATGCTGAACTCGTCGAGCAATTGCTCCAGCCGCTCGCGGCGGCGCTGCTTGTTCGGCTCGGCCACTTCCAGCACGGCCATGATATTCTGGCTGACCGTCATCCCGCGGAAAATGGAGGTTTCCTGGGGCAGATATCCTAGCCCCAGGATCGCGCGGCGATACATGGGCAGGCCGGTAATGTCCTGCCCGTCCAGGATGATCCGGCCGCTGTCGGGCTTGACCAAGCCCATTACGGAATAAAAGCAGGTGGTCTTGCCGGCGCCATTAGGGCCGAGCAGACCAACCACCTCGCCGCGATCGACGTGGATCGAGACGTCGGTCAGCACCGCCTTGCGATCGTAGGATTTCGCGATCGAGACCACGCTGAGGCCGCGCGATCCGTCGCCAGCGAGGGCGTCGGCGCTGGGCCGTTCTATTGCGGCATTCTCGTTCATCGCTCCCCGCTACCACGCCTCTCGTGCAGGACGAAAGGCTCGTCGCGGGCGTGTCGCACGATAGACCGCCGCGTCAGCCTGACTGTTGCTTATTGACCGCGCTGGGGCACGGTGAAGGTGCCGGTGACACGTCCGCCTGGCGCGGTGGTGGTGCCGGGAGCGGTGCCGCTCGGAGCCGCCGCGCCGCCGTCCATCACCGCGCGGCCGCTGGTCAGGTCGAGCACGAGGCGGCCACCGCGAACCAGAGACTCGCCCCGGGTCAGCGTCACCCCGCCGAGCATGGTGATCAGCCGGCTGTCGACATCGTAGATTGCATATTGGCCACGCGCGGTTTCGGAAGGACTGCGGACCGTGACCCCGCCGGTCGCGTCGATGCGCTGCAATTGCGTGCTGCCGGCGCTGGTATAGGCCAGGGTCACGCGCGGCGCGCTAAGCGTGAGATCGGCCTGCTTGGCGATCACATTGCCGGAGAATACCGCCCGGTCGGCGCGGGTCTGAACCTCGATCCGGTCCGCGGCGACATCGATGGGCGCATTGGTGTTGTGGCCGCGAAGCGCCGAAACGGCGCCCTGCCCCAAAGCCGGCGCGCCGAGCACAAGCAGGCTCGCCACCGCACCCACGCAGATTGCTCCCAAACCCGTCTTCATCCCGCTCATCTGAGAGCACCCTGGACGATATGCAAGCGGGCACGCCCTTCCAGGACCACCTTGCGATCGTTCATGTCGACCTGCATTCTGTTGGCCGAAAACGTGCCGAGCGGCATCTGACCGTTGATCGGGCGATCGCTGACCATCCGGCGCTGATCGATATCGACGGAAGCGTTGCTGGTTCGGAGCCGGTAGCCATCCGGCGCCGCGAACAGGACGGGTTGGTCGCTGGTGACGCGCCGCGTGTTGAGATCGACCCGGGCCGAACGCGTTTCCACCCGCCGGCCGTCCGGAGCGATCAAGGTCGCGGGCTCGCGGCTGGTCAGAATTTGGGAGCCGACGTTCAGGGTCGAAGCGCCCGCCGCGAGCCGATATCCCTGCGCGTCCTGGAAGCGGACCGGACCGGCCATCGCGATCGTCTCGGCTTCGAGATTATAGCGTGCGCGCGGCGATGAGACGGTGGCCAACCCGGAATCGAGCCGCATCTGGGCCTGGATATTCTCGATCGAGACGATCGGATCGCCGCCGCTCAGCTGCGCCGCATTCTGGGCGCTGAGCAGGAACGGCCGCCCCTTGTCGTCCTGACCGCGATAGCGGGCGCTCTGAACCCGCAGCCGCTCGCGCGTGACTTCGACCTTGTTCTTGTCGAGCAGGAAACTGATGTCCTGTCCGCGATTGAGCGGCGCGAGCGCGAGAAAGGCCATCAACACGCCGATCCCGGCGGGCAGCGCCACCTTGAGGAAACGCACCAGGAAATCGTGCAGGCCGCCGGGCGCGGCCCAGCCCTGTTTGCGGGACCGCTCGACCGCCGCGACTTCAGACATGAGCGAAGATGTCCTCCTCGCCCCAGGCAAGGTCGAGCACCGAACGGTGCGGCAGGAAATCGAAACAGGCCTGGGCCAGAGCGGTGCGGCCTTCGCGCGCCAGCCGCTCGTCCAGTTTTTCCTTGAGCTGGTGCAGGTAGCGCACGTCAGACGCGGCATAATCCTTTTGCGCGTCGCTGAGGTCAGGCGCTCCCCAATCCGAGGTCTGCTGCTGCTTGGAGATTTCCGTCTGCAGCAGCTCCTTGACCAACTCCTTCAAGCCATGCCGGTCGGTGTAGGTTCGGATCAGACGGGAGGCCGTCTTCGTGCAATAAACGGGCGCGGAGAGCACGCCCATGTAGCGATACACCGACGCGATATCGAAGCGCGCGAAATGATAGAGCTTGAGTCGGCCCGGATCGGTCAGGATCGCCTTCAGGTTCGGCGCGGCATAGTCGCTGTCCGGGCCGAAACGGACGAGATGCTCGTCGCCGCGCCCGTCGGCGATCTGGACCACGCACAGCCGGTCTCGCCCCAGCCTTAAGCCCATGGTCTCGGTATCGACGGCGACTGAGCCCGGGCCGAGCGCGCCCAAGGGCAAATCTTCTTCGTGGAATTGGACGGTCATGACCATCGCATAGGCCGGAGCGCCCCGCGCCTCAACCTGTCCGACTATCTTCGCGGTGGCGGAGGGCCAGCCAGCTCGGTGAAACTTACCGCCTCGCGCGTCCCGAACGGGGACGCACCGGACAAGGCGCTAGCCTGATCCGCGATCCGAGCGTTAAGGACCTAGAAACCACATTCCGGAGAATAAAATGCCGGCCTTTCTAGCGAACCAATGGCTGATCAAAGGGCTCACCGCCCTTGCGGTAATGGGCGGGGCATTTTTCCTGTCCGACGATCTGCCGATCGCGCGGCCGCAGCCGGTTGCGGCATCGGCCGGAGCCGCCCTGCCCCAGGCCTCGGCCGTGCCAGCGCTCCAGCCTTCCCCTATGCAGGGCGCTCCCCTGACCGCCCAATCCGCAACGCCCGCTTTGGCGCCGATCCCGGCCTCGAGCGGCGGCTTCGGCGTTCGCGGCGTGCTCGCGCCAGACCGGCCGATGGGCGCCGGCACCTACGTGTGGGAAGATGCCGGCGTGCCCCAGGGCGAGCTGCGCATCGTCGTCGATCTCGCCTGGCAGCGGCTTTACGCCTATCGCGGCGGCGTCGAGATCGGCCGCGCCGCGATCCTCTACGGGGCTGACGACAAGCCTACGCCGACCGGCACCTTCTCGATCCTCCAGAAGAAGAAGGATCATATCTCGAACCTGTACGACGCGCCGATGCCGTTCATGATGCGACTGACCAACGACGGCATCGCGATCCACGGCAGCGTCGTCGAGGATGGTTTCGCGACCCACGGCTGCATCGGCGTGCCGGACGAATTCGCGCAATTGCTGTTCCGGGAAGCCAAGATCGGCACCAAGGTGCTCATCACCAAGGAATGGATGCGACAGACCTATCAGGCTCTGGACGCTCCGGCCGAGGAGGTTTGAGCTGACCCGTCACCCCGGCGAAAGCCGGGTCTGCCGGGGGACCGCCGTGACTTCTTGTCGTAAGGTCCCGGCTTTCGCCGGGATGACGTGCCAGGCGCTCGGGATCGCGCTCCTCGACTAAGGACTACGCCTCCTCAGGCCGCGCCAGCCATTCCTCCAACCACTTGATCGTGTAATCGCCCGCGCGGAACTCTGGATCGTCGATCAGTTTCTGGTGGAGCGGGATCGTGGTCTTCATGCCCTCGATCACATATTCCTCGAGCGCGCGCCTGAGGCGCATGATGCAGCGCTCGCGGGTGGTGCCGTAGACGATCAGCTTGGCGATCATGCTGTCGTAATAAGGCGGAACCTTATAGCCGCCGTAGAGGCCGCTATCGACGCGGACGTGCATGCCGCCCGGCGCGACATAGGCCTTCACAATGCCGGGCGAGGGCGCGAAGGTGCGCGGGTCCTCGGCATTGATGCGGCACTCGATCGCATGGCCGCGCAAGTTGATGTCCTTCTGCTCGCACGACAGGCCTTCGCCGCAGGCGATGCGGATCTGCTCACGTACGAGATCGATGCCAGTGATCATCTCTGTCACCGGGTGCTCGACCTGCAGCCGGGTGTTCATCTCGATGAAGTAGAATTCGTCGTTCTCATACAGGAACTCGATTGTGCCGGCGCCCCGATATCCCATGTCGGCCATCGCGCGGGCGACGATCCCGCCCATGTGCGCGCGCTGTTCGGCGCTGATCACGGGTGACGGCGCTTCCTCCAGCACCTTCTGATGGCGGCGCTGGAGCGAGCAATCGCGCTCGCCCATGTGCACGGCCTTGCCGTTGCCGTCGCCGAACACCTGGAATTCAATGTGGCGCGGATTGCCGAGATATTTCTCGATATAGACGGTGTCGTCGCCGAACGCATTCTTGGCTTCCGACCGTGCCTGGCTCATTTGCGAGTCCAGCTCGTCCTCTGAGCGCACCACCTTCATCCCGCGTCCGCCACCGCCGGACGCCGCCTTGATCAGCAGCGGGTAGCCAGTCTCGGCCGCGACCTTGCGCGCTTCCTCGGGGCCGTCGACCGGGCCGTCCGAGCCGGGCACGAGAGGCAGGCCGAGCCGGGCCGCGGTGCGCTTGGCCTCGACCTTGTCGCCCATGATCCGGATATGCTCGGGCTTGGGTCCGATCCAGATGATGTCGTGGCTTTCCACGATCTCGGCGAAGCGCGCATTCTCGCTCAGGAAGCCGTAGCCCGGGTGGATCGCGTCCGCGTGCGCGATTTCAGCGGCCGAAATGATGTTCGGGATGTTGAGATAGGATTCGGACGCGGGCGGCGGTCCGATGCAGATCGCCTCGTCGGCGAGCCGCACGTGCATCGCTTCGGCATCAGCGGTCGAGTGAACCGCAACCGTCTTGATGCCCATTTCATGGCAGGCGCGATGGATGCGAAGCGCAATTTCTCCGCGGTTCGCGATCAGGACTTTCTGAATGGTCATATTACCTCGTCATCCCAGCAGAGGCCGGTATCCAGGCGGCTGACGAGCCGCGAAACGGTCACCGGATCGGAATGGACCCCAGCCTTGGCTGGGATGACGGGCGGAGGAAAGTCACGCGCCGCCCTTACTCGACGATCACCAGCGGCTGGTCGAACTCAACCGGCTGGCCGTTGCTGACGAGGACCTGACGCACTGTGCCGGCACGCGTCGCGGTGATCGGGTTCATCACCTTCATCGCCTCGATGATGACCAGGGTGTCGCCAACGGCGATCTTGTCACCCGGCGACGCGAACGGCTTCGCACCAGGCTCGCCGGCGAGATAAACGGTTCCGACCATCGGTGACTTGACCGTGCCGGGATTGTCCTTGGCCGACACTTCCGGCGCGGCGGCGGGTGCGGCCAGCTGAGCGGGTGCAGGCGCGGCCGATGCCGGGGCAGCATAGGCCATCGGCATCGGCGATCCGGCCAGCTTGCGCTTGACCACGATCCGGCGCGCACCGTCCTGGACTTCGATCTCGGACAGATCGCTTTCGTTGATGAGTTGCGCCAGCTGGCGAACCAGATCTGTATCGACCTGGAGAGCCCCTTCGGGCTCATGCGTCGGTTCGGTCATTCAAACTTCCCTGTTGCGGGACCAGTGTCAGAGACGCGCGGCCGCGTCCAGAGCGAGCAGATAGCCGGTCAGGCCGAAGCCGGCGATCGTGCCGCGCGCCGCCGGCGCGATCAAGCTGCGCCTCCGGAAAGGCTCGCGCGCCTGCGGATTGGACAGGTGCACCTCTATGACGGGCGTGACGATCGCCTTGATCGCGTCGTGCAACGCGACGGACGTGTGGGTAAAGCCACCCGCGTTGAGGATCACCGCCCGGGCCGAGACCGCCTGCGCTTCGTGCAGCCAGTCGATCAGATGCCCCTCATGGTTGGATTGACGCACATCGACGGACAGGCCGAGTTCGCGCCCCCGATCCTCCAGCGCGCCGGCGATGTCGTCCAGCGTATCCGAGCCGTACACCTCCGGCTCGCGCGTGCCGAGCAGGTTCAGATTGGGTCCGTTCAAGACAAAGAGGAGGGGTACGGGCATTTCAGTCCTATCGTCATCCCGGCAAACGCCGATGTGACGTGAAGATCAGGAGGCCGGTTTGTCCGACGCTGCCGGCTCGGCTTTGCGTACGCCTTCCAGCTCGACCGGTTGCGCCGGCTTGGCTTCGGCAACCTTGGCGGGCGCTGCTTTCTCCGCCTTTTGCCCGAGCGGCGCCTGCTTAGGGCCGTCGCCCTGTCCGCTCAACGCCCAGCGATTGCTGACCGTATTGTCCGTCTTGGCCGCCTGCTCGGTCAGCATGGTGGTGACTTGCGAATGCTGCATCGGCTCGTAACGACGCAGCACCGCCCGCTGAAAGCTGTCGATGCTACTGGGCGGCAGCAGCTTGCCGTCCGGACCCTTCTCAGCGATCGCGGCCTGCTCGGCAGTGAGCTTGGCAAGCTCCGCCGCGACCTCGGGCGGGACCGCCGTCGCCATCGGCAGGTCGGTACGCCGGCCGAGCCCGGTCACGTCCGGCTCGCTGCCGGCATGGCGATCGGCAAAGGCCGCGCCGCGGCCCCAATTTCCGGTCCAGCGATAGAAGATATGCGCGCCGATGTTGGCGACCTTGACCAGGCTGGAGCTCCAATAAGGCACGACATAATTGGTGTGGTAATGCGTTGCCCAGCCGACCGGGGCGAACACCTTGCCGGCCAGAGCCTCCTGCGCGATCCCGCGGGCGCGGTTCCAGTAGACCGCCATCGGGCGTCGCGCGAGCGAGCCGTCGCAGGTATAGGAGAATTGGCAACCCGTGGTCCGTTCCGAGCCCTGGAAGATCACGCCGCAAACCGTATTGGGATAAGCCGGGTGACGGACGCGGTTGAGGATCACCTGCGCGACCGCGCGCTTGCCGTCATCGGATTCAGTGGCGGCCTCATAATAGATGGCGGAGGTCAGGCAATCGAGCGCACGGGTGCTGTCGATGCCGTTCTTGGCCATCAGGGCAAAGGCGCGCGCCGGGGGGTTGGGGCCGCCCGCCACCGGCACCGAAGCGTTGATCGCGATAGCGTCCTGCGGGGCGACGTCGGGCCGGAACTGGAGCGGCTCGGGCGCGGGCGGCAGCTGGGCGCGAAGCGCCGCCGCCATGCCCGGAGTGACGCGCGCGGACGCGCTGCCTTCGGTTCCGCCAATGCCGGACAGCAAGGTCAGGCCGGCCAGCACGTTGAGCGCCAGAAAGGTCAGCAGAACAAGCGAGGACAGGCCCTGCTTGAGCGACACGGTCGGCATGCGAAAGGCAGGCATTCGCAGGTTCGCAGTCAACATTCAGGTCTCCGGTGATCGACACGCCATATCGTGGCGCGTTCGCCCGGGACAACCGCGGCACAAGCCCGGCGGGTGTCCGGAAGGGTCGGGTTGAACGGATAAGCCACTGCCCTTGCCGACTCCCATAGCACACAAACCTGTCCCGAAGCAAAACGGCGACCGAACGGGTCCACGGAACCCGGCATCGCGATCAGCGGTTTAGGAGCATCATCCTTCCGTTACGGACCTGATTCGAATGGCGGCCCAGCCCTCACCTCCCCTCGTGCCGACCGGCACGGGGCAATTTCTGACAGACTCGTTCCAGCGCGGACTCGCGCACTGGAATCATGAGCGGCTTTCGCCCGGCTTCCCGAGCGACGACTGGCAGAAGCAGCTCGAACGCGACTCCAAGATGCTGCGGCTTGAAGGCGCGTTCATGGAAGAATTGCGCGCCGAGATCGCCGACGAGGCGGCTGACGCGCCGACCGACGTCGAAGGTTTCATCGCCTGGTTCGAAGCGCTTCAGCAGGACGGCCCGGGCCAGGGCGATCCGCTGTTTCCCTGGATTGCGGAGGAGGCCACGTTCGATCAGCTGCGCTGGTTCATGGGTCAGGAAGCGGCCGGCGAAGCCGGATTCGACGATCTTGTCGCGATGACTCAGGTCAAGATGCCGGCCTTGCCCAAGCTGGAGCTCGCCCGCAACTATTGGGACGAAATGGGCCGCGGCAATCCCAAGGGCATGCACGGGCCAATGCTCCAGGTGCTGATTGAGACGATGGAGATCGAGGCGGAGATCGATTCGACCGTGTGGGAAAGCTTGGCCCTCGCCAATGCGATGACGGCGATGGCGACCACGCGCCGTTATGCCTGGCATTCCGTCGGCGCCTTGGGCGTGATCGAGCTCACCGCGCCGGGCCGTTCGGCCGCGACTGCCGCAGGCCTGCGCAGGCTCGGCTTTTCCGATCGGGAGCGCCGCTATTTCAGCCTGCATGCGGTGCTGGACGTCAAACATAGCGAGGATTGGAACCGCGAAGCGCTGCGCCCGCTCGTGTCCGAAGACCCGCGCCGTGCCACCGCGATCGCGGAAGGCGCGCTGATCCGTCTCAAGGCCGGGGAACGCTGCTTCGAGCATTATCGGGAGGAGCTTGCCCTCTCCTTTTGACAAGACGGGCTATTCAGGAGCAGTTTCCCGTCGCGGCAGCGGCGAGGCCTGCAACGCCCGCGCCACCGCCGCGATATTGCGCGCAGCGTTGCGGGCGAGGCGGTCCGAATAATCGTGCGCCTGCCCGGTCTCCAGATAGTCCGGCCCCGGCCCGGGGCCGAGATGCCAATAGGTCCAGCAATTGGCCGGCATGGTGAAGCCAATGTCGATCAGCATCTGACTGACGCGGGCGACGATATGATGCGCGCCGTCCTCATTGCCGGTGATGACATGCCGCCGACCTTGTCGAAGGCGATCGTCCGCCCGTCCGGCTTAGTTTCGCTCAGCATCGCGTCCATCCGCTCCAACGCACGCTGGCAGATGCTGCTGTGCTGGCCGAGCCAGGTCGGCGTCGCCATCACCAGGATATCGGCCGCGACGATTTTCTCGCGGATGAACGGCCAATCGTCGCCCGCTCCTTCGTCCGAGCTCACGCCGGGTTTCACATTGTAATCGGCCAAACGGACGATCTCGCTGGTGATGCCGTCCTCCTCGAATTGCCGGATCAGGACCTGGGCGAGCGCCTCGGTGTTGGACGGAGCCGGCGAGGCTTTGAGCGTGCAGCTGAGAAAGAGAGCTTTCATGCGTTCCTCCATGTGGCGACGCGGGCCTGGTATGCTTACCTATGATGCAACCAGCAGAAAGGACCAGTGCTGATGAGCGAAACTCAGACACGCGACAGCTCGGCATCGGGCTACCACATCGCCCCGCTTGCCCCCGAGGAGCGGACCCGGCTCGCTGCGCGGCTTACGGCGGAGGAGCGGGAAGTCCTGCTCAATCACGGAACGGAGCGGGCCTTTTGCGGGACGTTGCTGAATAACAAGCAGGCCGGCGTTTATGCCTGCCGCTTGTGCGGGCTGCCCTTGTTCCGATCCGAGGAGAAGTTCGAGTCGGGCACCGGTTGGCCGAGCTTCACGCGCGGATACGATCCCGATCACATCCGCGAGATCAGCGATTGCAGCTACGGCATGACCCGGACCGAAATACGCTGCGCCCGCTGCGACAGCCATCTCGGCCATGTCTTCCCGGATGGACCGGCGCCGACGTTCCAGCGCTATTGCCTGAATTCCGTCGCGATGGAGTTCTTCGCGAGCGAAGCCGACATCCCGAAACAGTGAACGTCATCGCCGGGCTCAATGCCCGGCGGCGGCACCCCAGACCTGCTTGAGCCGAGCGTCGCGGCCGCAATTCCAGCGGTAGAAGCGATATTTGACCGCGTTCTTCTTGTAATAATCCTGGTGGTAACCCTCGGCCGGATAAAAAGGTGCGGCCGGCAGCAGCAAGGTCGCTACCGGCTTGCCGAGTTTGGCCGCCGCCCGCGTCTTCGCCGCCTGTCCGGCCGCGCGCTGCTCGCCCGTCACGAACAGGGCGGAGCGATATTGATATCCTCGGTCGCAGAATTGCCCGCCGGCATCGAGCGGATCGACCGTGCGGAAGAAATGATCCGCGAGCGCCGCATAGCTTACGCGCCTGGAATCGAACACGACCCGCACCGCCTCGATATGGCCGGTGTTGCCCGCCGAGACTTGCTCATAGGTGGGGTTGGCAAGCTTGCCGCCGGTGTAGCCAGACGTGGTCGAGAGCACGCCGGGCACCTTATCGAAATCCGATTCCGTGCACCAGAAACACCCGCCCGCGAATACCGCCACCGCCTGCCCCGGCCGGACCGGTGCCTGCGCCGCCGGCGCACTCCCGCAGCCGCCAAGCAGCGCCGCCAGGCCGACCACCGATGTCCAAACCCGCATGTCGTGCTCCTTTACGAATGACAGCGGCTCTGGCGCGCCGGGCCTTGCCGCACACTGAACCCGATCGGAGCAGCGGCCAAGGGGAGTCTGAGGAGCATATTGGCTGGGGCGGCAGGAAACTGAATATGCGCCGTTAGCCTTCTAAGCCAATGAGAATAGGAACGACTTTTCCGAGCGAATTAACCGTGGCTACAGCCATTGGCTACAGTCGCGGGCCCCGACGGCAGCTTCCGCGGCAGCCGAGAGTGCGAGGACTCGCACGAACATTCAGCGCGATCAAGGTGCCGCGTAACGGCGGCTGCTGGCCGCAAGCGGGCAGTCTGCTGTTGGGCAGCCAACCTCCAGGAGCGGAAACGATAGGTCTCAACGTGAATGTCCGCTCGGCGGATTGTTCCGGGGCACTATTTCGTCGGAACCTTCTTTCCGGATCAAGGTTATAGCAGCACCCTCGGTCGTCAGCATCTCCCCCCCCCAGCTGACTGCCGCCAAAGCCTCGGCCGGAAACGGCTGGGGCTTTTCATTTTGGGCCTCCGTGCTTCGGAAGCTGCAAGGACCGAAAGTGAATTCCTAGCGCACGCGGCCGCTCAACGCGTAGCAGCAGCCAGCACCAGCCTCCCAAATCGCCGTCTAATGCACGAGAAGTCAGCCGGCATCTTGGGAGACTATCGCGTGCAGCAGCGGACACGGCGGAGCGAACGGCCCTGAATGCAAGTGCAAAAGCCGGATTAGCGCAGCACACTTGATCGTGCTTCCGAGATATACTCGCCGCCGAAAGCTTCCGTCCGTTGTGCAGGGCAGCCTGCCAGAACCGCTGGGGCAGCTGAAAGTCCACGCGAACTCCCGCCCGGGTGATCTACTGAACGGGTGGTAGCGTACCTATATTAGGTAAGTCGTTCACACCAAAACTTCGGCTGAGAGGCGCGCGCATGTTGTTGAATCAAACGAAGCTGGAACTGACCTGCAGGAACGGTCACAAATCAGAGCACCTGACCGACAGAGTCCTGCGTCTTAATGATGCTTGGTGCCCCAAGTGCGGCGCAGACATAAGCTACGCGCCCACTCAAGACGATCTCACATCGCGCAAGGCTGCTTGAGACGCAAGGCTTGAGGGGTGCAGTGCAGTCGAGCGGCCGCACCTTAGCCCCTGTGGACAGCCTGAAGAGGCGCAAGTCACGGCCCGGCCGCGAGCATAAATTTCATAAGGAAGCAGGCAAGTGGGCCAGTCCGAGCGTAACCAGAACAGCGTCGTCGAGCCATTCTCACTCACGGTTGATCAGTACGGACACCTTTGGCTTCACGCGAAGCTGCAGGGAGTGGAAATAGCGCTTGATCTTGCCGAGAAGGAGCAAGCGTTTCAGATCATGGCTGCCATAATGACCGAACAGAAGTTTGAATATCTACCGGCCAAAGCAGAACATGATGGGGCGGCAGACAATGACGACGAGCAGGGCCGGTAGCCGCACGACGTCCATCCCCCGGTCAGCATCTCCTTGCCGCCTTCGGTCCCTAAATGGCGCCGCGGCAATTCACTGGTCCATGCGCCACTGATCTCAAAAGATTTAAACCGGCAAACCTCGCCAAGCTCGCACCGGGTTACAGATAGCCCCGATTTCGATGCATAGTCTTGCGCTCCGGTCACGTGGGGCCGAGCCAGCCAGGATAGCTCAAAGCCGGTCATCCCGGGATCGGCGCCGTTGTGGCAGTCATGAGCTGCGACAGGGCCGGTTCTCTTAAGTCGCCTTGCCAGAGCATCTCACCCGAAGCGCTCAGCCTCGTCCGGCTGGCCGGCTCGGCGCCGACCACCAACGCTCATGGTGCAGTCTGACCCATTGGCGATAGCCGCTTCCTTTTCCGTTCGCACATTCAGCATCGCAGTCTAGCGGAGGACTGCGGCTTGGACGCTCCTGTCGCAAGCAGCATCGGTTCAGATGGCACGTTTCGAGTAGCGCAACGCGCCCGCAACGTGCGGTCCTGCTGTGCAACCGGAGGTGCCGGTCGCTAAGTGGGACAGCCTAAGATCGATAGACTCAGAGCGATGCTACTGACACCTTACTCGCGCTCCATTCAGCGCCTGGCAGTCTCGTCATCCTGACACCGCACAATGTGCAAGCACTCACATTGCCGCCATCCTCTCAACCGATCTTCGTGTCGGGCGTGTGAAGCGTGAAGAGGCACCTGAGTCTCATGGATTAGCTCTTACGCGCTGCTGCCGCAGGGTCCGCCGCCCTGGAGGAAGCTGGTCCGACTGCTCCAAAGAAATGCTTCGAGCGTGAGACCGATGCAGCGAGGTCGCATCGTGCTACTAAGTCGTGAGCCGCAGTGGCCGCACCTTGCTGACATCCAAAGGAAAAAGCTCCGAGAAGCTCCATCTGCAGTCGTTCGCATTCCTGAGGGATCGAAGCGAGGTCGGCGTAAAGCTTCCCCTTTGTCTGCCAGCCTCGAACAAGCCGGAGAGCTCGCGCCAATCCCCGATGTGGGCCGACCTGCGGACGTTCCAGATTGCTTGTGAGCCGAAGCCAGTCGGCGCGTCACCCAGGCGCAAAGCGGAAAGGTCGGTGCTGGCACATATCAACCGTCGAAGGGCAAAAGGACGGGATGCGCTCAGACCTGTCCCTCTCGCGCCATATATGGACTGGCAACTGCACAGCGCCGTTTGTAGCGGGCCGATCGCTGGGCCTAGTAATCTGAGAACGGATGCCTGCTCAAGATATCTGTCTGCTCCTGACTTCGTCGCCTCGCCCAATCAGGTGAGAGCGTGCCGAGAAGTTTAAGCTGCTTTTCGAATGCTTGGCGCCGCGGGTCCTCGCTCTCACGGCGACGGCCCCGTTCGAATGTCCACGAAAGTGAGGAGGTCAACGCTTCCATAAGCCAGTAGAGCAATTCCTCCGGGTCGGTCGTTCGCCTGCGCTCCACTTCGTGGTCGCGATCAGTAACGACCAGATAATAGGCGTCCCTGACTTCAAGGTGATGGGACCCGTCACCTGACGGCTTGGATGGCAATTGGAAATCCAGCTTGCCGAGCTGCGAAGCCAGTTCGTGCGCGCGCTTCTGAATGCAGGCCGCGCCCGTAAGTTTCGCCTCACTCACCATTGAAACTGCTCGGCTACCGGGGCGCCCTCCGAAGGCAATTGAGTGCCTGCCGACTCGACATATAGCTGTTCGACTTTGTTTCGTTCGGCCCATGCTAAACCAGCGGCCAAAGCTCTGGCATAAGTCGGGAATTCCTGCGGGTTGACTGAGCTTGTCACAACCGGATGAGCTGGGAAGCCATCTTGCTTCGTGCTGACACCTCGGAACTTGAAAGTGCCGGCCGGCTCCTCGGTGACGGTGATCCGGTCGCTCTTCATAGGCGCGAGCGCGCCTGGTTTCAGCCTCGTCGTTTCCACGTGCGCCTCCTTGCCGTCAGCTCGAGAGGCATACGCGGTAAGCACGGGAAGAGATAGGATCAGCGGCGGGGGGCACCTCACGGCGGAGGTTAGCCGCTTGGCGGCAGCGAACGAGCTCAAGCTACGCTGGACCGGTTAACGATGCGCGCGCGTTAAACCATATTGCTTATATCAGACCCGCAAACTTCACCCAGGCACCGCCGTACCCACCGGTGAGCTGGATCGGAGTCCATTCTGGGGTGCCAGAGCATCGATACCGTGAATTCACTGGTAAGCACAGGGAGTGGGAACGCAACCATTCCGCGATGAAGGTTCGTTGTATGACGGTCCGGAACAGTGGCCACCAGGTCGGACGCGCGGGCGAGCGACACAGCTGCTGCAAATCCGCTCACGATGCATCCCACATTGCGCCTTAGGCCGGGCAGCAGGAACGGGCGATCGAAAGCTCAGATGTATGCTTGCATGGCAACCCGAGGACTTCGGAGGGCTTGCCGCTGCTGTAGGAGCGCTGGCCGCTTCACAAGGCGGGCCGGCAATCTTCGACCGTTGTCGCGCTTGCACAAGGCTGACAGCCCTGTACGGGCTGAAATGGTTCGAGCCGAGGTTTGTGTCGCAGAGCAGATCAACGCACTATCGGCTGATCCCAAGGAGTTCGACCCCGTTACGTCGGACGAACAACGTAACGGGGCCTGAGACAACTCGAACTCGCCCTTCCCCCGAAGGAGCAAGCGAATCGTCCAATATAGCTACCAAGCGCCTAAAGTGGCCCGAGTGCAAGGTGGTCAGAGTTTCTGCTCTGATATCAACAGGAGCCATCGATCTGAACGGCTGCCAAACGACGGGTTCTAACGTAGTACCACCAGCAAGCCATCACGAAGCCACCCATAGAGAAGCGCTTGTGTATTGCTTCCATGTGGAGGTTGACTTGTGATGCGATCGGGTAGAGCTACATACATGCGCCAACCGAAGAAGAGATTCCTGCGGTACGCGGACCCGTTTAGGCGGCGTCAGCCTTGCCTCATTGAGGTCAGAAATTGGCTCCGGCATCAGTAATGGTGCCGGGGCGGTTTCTCGACAGTCCGATCATCCAAGTCATCTTTGTCGCTTCTTAACCGGCTAAAGTCATGCCCGTAGCTTGCGCTAAGCTGCCAGCCCGTCTCGAAATTCACATCTGCGAAGCCGACTGTTTCCCGAGCAGGATAGCAATGCTTTCCCAGACGCAACAACGGCTTCAACCACTCGTCGGAGCAGCGTCTGGTGGTCGGACAACAACGGTTCGGCCCTCCAATGCATCGAACAAGCCTAGCGCACTTTCCGCGCGATGACCCCAGTCCAGGACGCGGTAGAAGCGAGTCTCGGTCTCGGTCGACTTCCAGATAAGGTCGATCAGAGCGGCGGCCAGGGTTGCAGGGCCAAGCAGAAAGTGCAGCCAACCGCTCACGAACAGTTTCAGCTGAAGCACCAGAACGTCCCGGAATAGGAGGCGCCTTCGGCTCGACTGCAACGGCGATGCGACTGCTGGCGGGTTTCGCCGGTCGGTCCGGGCGGATGGTTCGAGCATGGCGGTTCCTTCGGCGTTCAGACAGCAACCTGATTTCGCCGGCTGGCAAGGCATTATCCGTTTCGAGGTTTAGGCGGTCGCCAGGTGCGGGCTGCAGTTCAGATCGTTGATCAGCGACGAGATCGCCGTCACCAGCTGGGCAGCAGCGAACGGCTTCTGCAGAAGGACGCTCTTGGGAACGCCCTGAGAGGCCCATTCCGATGCGGCGTCGCCGGCCATGTACACGACCGGCAGCTCAGGTGTCCGCTCTCGCGCGGTTCGAGCGACATCCCACCCGTTCGGGCCGGTGCCCAGCCGAATGTCCGTGACCAGTCCGGACATTGGCTGCTCCAAGTGCCAGATAAGGTGCACCGCTTCCTCGCCACTGCTTGCCGTTTGCACAGCATATCCACCTTGTTCGAGCGTCTCCTGCATCGAGTCCAACATGCGCAGATCATTTTCTGCCAAGAGGATCAGAACGGGCGTTTCCATCGTTTTTGTCCCATCGGACAGGGGGGAGCCGCGTTCACGCGATCTCTCTGCGTGCGCGGCCGAGCGCGCTACGGTTACGCTGCTTAGCGTGGCCCAGGTTAATGGATTGACTGATCCTCGTCGGCACGGAATTCCAACATTCGCTGGAGTGAGCGTTGCGGGCTACAGGCAACCCTCAACATATTCGATCGCCTGCGATCCAGCGTGGATGGCTTCCACATGGCCCGAACTTCCGATCTCGAAGCGAACACCTCGCTTGCCCGCCGCAGTCCAGTAGGTAAGGTACCGGGCCGGTGAACTTTCGTAATGATGAGGTTCGCTTTTCAGCCGAAATCCGTAGGCGCGCCTGACGTCCGGCTCTGATGAACCCGCGCCAATTCCGCGCGGCGTTGTTAAACGGCTTGGCTCCCGAACCGTAATCCGGGTCAACTTACCATCCTCGAACATGAGCCAGAGCGCCTTCCAGCCACGTGGACGGCTCTCGACGCAATTTTCGCTGATCTCGCCAGCATCGGGTTCCACAAGGAGGTCGGCACCCAAAGCGCGTGTGACATGATGCTGCGTCATCCCAATCCGAATGCGTCCCAGCCCGTCGGGAGTCAGGTGCCACCGAGCAGGAAGCGTTTGAACCGGTGCGGGCGTGGCGGCAGATACCGGCAAGATCAACAGGGCGAGAGCCAGTGGCTGAGCCGCGGCAGGGGTCAGCGCCATGTCGGCTCAAGGATGATGATCATGCCAAAAAAGAGAACGTACAGCAGCGGTGGCAAGGCAACGGCTCCGAGCAGACCGTTCGCGGATTTCGCCCAGCCATGCGCCTTGAGCTGCCACGCCCCGGCCATCAGTGCCACAGGGACCCCTATGATGAGCAGCCATAGCCCTTGTGCGGAATTGGAGGCAGGGTAGCGAAGCCCTTCCAAGAAAAAGTAGACAAGCACCGAAACGAAGATCGCGTCGAATGCAAAGGCTATGCGGAAAAAGGACATGAGGGCCGCCTGTCGCGCATCAAAACAGGTCGCTCAGTCTGGTCATCTCGCGAACTCTCCAGTCCTCCGGCATCAGCATGAAGCCGCGATGCAGGGGGACCATCCAGGCTACTCTGGTCGATTCGAACTGAGCCGCCTTTTCGTCAGGAAACTGGCTGCGCTTTCGACCGATCACCAGGTTGCGGCTGGGCCGAAGCTGTGAATCGACGACCAGCGCGACTCTGGGATCAGGCTCCCCCCAGCTGTTCATGAGGCGGTGCAGGGCGCGCGCGGTGTGGGGAGGCAAGAACTCGCGCGATGGCGAGCCGACCAGAACCGAGTGCGGCTCCTCGCTCGCGCCCTGATTGGCCGAACCCATTCTTCCCAGTCGTAAGTTGGAAGCGGCGGATGCTATCTCGGCCGCATCGACAGGGTCACCATTTGCGTCTCCGAACCGCAACAAGCTGTCGATGTCCCCCATCGAGATCACCCACTGCGAGCAGTCGATCGGATCGGCAGCGTCGCGAAAGAAGGCGACGCCCGCATTAGCCGCGAGGCAATTGGATGCTAGTCCCGCCAGGCAATGCGCCTCGAAGCGCATACCCGGCTGTGGAAGGTTCAGCCGAAAGTAGGGTAAGCCGTCTGGCCCGTGGAAATAGGCCGGCTCGGACAAAAACACCGAAGCGTTCCAGCAAGCAGTGAAAAAGGCGCTTCTCCAGCAATCGTCACGGCGCTCCCGCGGCGTCTCGAAAAGTTGGTGGAGTCGGGTGGTATCCTCGGTGCTGAACATGTCGGCTTCGCGGCCATCTGGTCCACTCACAAGCATGCTAACAGGCTCAGGATCGATCGGCGCTCGCCGCAGGAAGTTGAACAGCCGCATTCTGAAATCTCCTAATTTGAGGTATCCCGCTTATGTCAGCGGATCAGCGGCGCGGTTCGCAGGTTCGGCTCGCCGACCTGCTGCGCTGCTTCGAGCTCAGCTCAGCGCTTGGTCCCGCACGGCCCGGCCGAGCTTCCCGGGAGACACAGCACGGTACCGTTCAGATGCTTTTGAGCCCACGCCATGTCGATCGCGGTTGGCACGCGCCGGAAGGCAATTTGGACGACGTGCATGGCCTGCGTTCCGCCGATGGCTCGGGCGAGAAAGGTTTCTGGTTTTCCGGTCGCCGGGTTGATCGGACAATCGGCACGCAACTGGGCTGCAGGTCGGCCCGATACGGTGAGCGACTGAATGGGGCCGGCGCGCCCGCCGAGACAGGCCTGGACGACCCCTGCGCCCATCGTCTGGAGCAATTGCTCGGGCCGCATGCGTGCGCTCGCACCAGCGAAGCGTTGAACGGTCACCATCCGAGTCCAGCGCTGCACGGTCTCGCCGGCCGGCACCCGTTCGGTGATCGCATTCCCATCGCGCGACAGTTGATGACCGATTGTGAAGCCCGGCACTGGCGGCTCGGCCAGATATTCGGGCGCGGGTTGGGCAGCATTCGCAGCAACGGTGGCTGTTGCGATCACGGCAATGGTGGTCGCAGCGCAAATGGCTCGTGACATCGGCATTTCCTTAGGATCATTTCGGGGCGTTTCGCCGACAATGTCCCCAAAGCCCGCATGCTGCTGATTGCCGAGCAACCGTCTTCCAGCAGCAACGCAGCGTCCAAGCTGACCGAATGATCGCCCGAGCGACCAACGCGTCGCCTCGTGGGACGAGGCCGCGTGAGGGCTGCGGATGCTGGGGCTCGTCCCGGTTCAGCTCAACCTTGCCAGCTCGGCTGCGTTTTCAGCAGCAGAGCGACCGAGATTCAAGGTTGGCCGGAACGCCGCGTCCGCCGCCAGTTCAGCCACCAGGTAAGTAGGCCAGACACGCCCAGGATTACGCTGCCAAGGCCGGCTGAATACGGCACTATGCCCGCCATCTCGTCAAACGCATGCTGACCATCAAGGGTGTAGATACCCCAATATGCGAAGCCGGCCAGCACAGCCGCCAGCGTAAACAGGGTGATCGAAGCTCTTGTCACATTGTAACGTCCTGCGTCAGATCTGCTAATCCGCGACCTTCCACTCTCCATCTTCCAGTACAAGGCTCGCCCAGCTGCCGCTGTCCAGAATGGCTACCGCGCTTGCCTGGCGTACCACGACGCGCCTGCTTCTTCTGAGCTCCTCCAGAGAAGCGGGCATCGATGCTGCTATCTGCCTCAGAGCCGCAGCCGAGAGCCGCGCCATGCTCGCCCGCGCTGCCCGTGAGGACAGCGATGCAGCAGCGCCCATGTCATTGCGGCGGAGCGCTTCTGCGCGAGCAACGAGCACCTTCATCTGCTCGGTTCCCTGCGCTTTGGGACCCCGAATGTCTTCGCGCACGGGATCGGTCAGAAGAGGAGCAGCAAAAGAGAATCGGATGGCTCTGCCGTCCGCTGAGGCATAGCTGCCGACGATGCTATACGAAGACATGTTCAAAGAAGCCCAGACCCCAGCGCTGTTCGACAGGAGCAGGTTGGGCAGCGAGCCGGCTGCATCCTCCGGATGCGCCACAATGGTGACCCGGATGGATGTTCGATCTGCGGGATCGAATTCCAGCAGCAAGCCGTGGACTCTTGGCTCCTGAACCATGGACCTGATCGCCGGGTAGGCGATACCGTGCAGGGCAGAGACGGGAACGGCAATGTCACTCAGGAACACGCGTAGCTGCCGGCTACTTGCCAATAGGCCCTCGAGATTGTCCTGATCGAGCACGATTGAATGTGAGAATACGAGGTTCTGCCCCTCGTCTCTATAATGGCCGGACGCAGTTCCGAGCGGGCTCGCCTGAGCGGTCTCAACGCCGCAAAGTGCGAGTGCGATCGCCAAAATCGTTACACGATGTGCTAGCATCCGCTTCTCCCCCAAAGCTGATCCAGAGCAGCCTTGGACAGCATGCGACACCGATACGCAACGTATATCGCTGCTCGCGGAAACGGGCGGGCTTAAGGGAATCGGCTACCCGCGGGTCCCGGGTGGAGGTAAGCCGCATGACGGACAGCAAGCCTGCTGGCGGTCCGGTAGGAATGCTCTTGGTCTGGACAGCTGAAGCCCAGTCTCGTCGGGTCAGGATTAATCAGCAGCGCGCCCGATCAAGGCTCCTTGCCCACCGTCTTCGCCCGCAGCGCAGCTGTTTCGGCTTCAAGGATCGACACCAGCCATCCGTCCGGCGAAGCTCCGAGCAAAGTCATGTCATCGACACGCCATTCGTCGCCATAGCGCTGAAGGCGGAATGCCACCTGTTTGGAAGCGCCATTCCGATCGTGAAAGTTCACGGTCGCCTGCGCCTGGTTCGGCCCCGTCGTTCGGGTCGATACGCGATCCACCGTGATTGCGATCCAATCCTGACAATCGCAAAAGGGATCGCCATCGACAGCGCTGACTTCGGTGAGCAGCTTTCGGTGCGCGTCAATGACGGCGATCGTTCTGGGGGTGAACAGGCTGGCGGCGCGCTGCCAGGGGCTTTCCAGCGCGGCCGCGCCGGTTGCTTCAAGACTGCTATAATGAGCGTAGATCTGGCGAAGAAAACGATCCGCCGAGAGCGGTGCGGGCCTTGCCCACGCATTCTTTGCCCCAGGCTTGCCCTGCGGCGGGCTTTCCGAAACTGGCGGCAACAAAAACGCGAGTGCAGCGACAATGTACCCTGTACATGATGCCATGCTCGTCGCCCCGCTGCTCTTGAGTATCGATCGCGCTAGCGAGAATAAGGGGGGAAGGATAGCCAAGCTTCGGAAACGCGCACTCGGCCTGCTCCTTCCGCCGCAAGCGGCCCGCCATTCGCCGCCGTGAAGATCCAGGATCTTTGAACGAAAACCGGCAATGCCTCGGTTCGAAGACTTAGCCCTGCCAAAGTCGATGAAGCTTGAAGCTGCGCGCAAACTTAGCGATTGCCCTTGCTGTCGGCCGGACGGAATCCGCCTTCAGGGACGGCTATGACCTCGGGCGAAGGGTGGCTACTTTCCTCCGCTTGCCGGGCAATCACGGCTATCAAGGCAATAGCTGCTACCATCCCCATCGCGACCAGTAGCATGGCCCGCCACTTGGCTTTTGCGGGGGCAATCTGGGGGCGGTGTCCGGCCAGCGCACGGGTCGCTGCGGTCGACCGACCAGAAGCTTCCTCCAGCCCCCGCGCAACCTGGCTGAGGGGTGCAGACGGGAACGGGCCCTCGACATTGCGCAAATGCAAGATCCCATAGCTCGCGCTGTCGAGATCTAAGATCAGCGTCACCGCCGCGCCGCTGTACCGCCAACATTCGAGCAGCACCTGACGTGGACCGGGGAACTCGGCGCGGGCATCCCAATCCTGTCCCCAAAGGTCGAGAATTATGTGTCCGGTAATCACGTCGATCACGCGTGGGGGCGACAACCACAGATTGTTGTACCACTCGATAGGCTCGAACTCGACGCGGATAGTGCGGTCCGACGGTGTCTGCTCAAGGTCGTCCGATACTCCTGGTCGCGAGACGCCGAGAGCTGCGCCTTCCACCTCTCTGTTCGGCTCCGAAGGTGCCTTGGCCGGCTCAGGTCGCTGCTTCTCGGACGGTGTTGACGACGGCCGCTTGAGAAACATCCGCAGCACATATGCCAAGCCAAGGACGACTGCAGAGATCAGCAGCCAGGGTATCAGCACGATTGCGCTTATCAGGGACAAGCCAAGCAACGCGTTCGCAAACGGATCGGATACAGGCGGCCGGGTCAGCGCCTCCCACAAGGCAAGGGCGACATAGATTACAAGCGGCCAACACAACCACAGGGTCACGGCTCGCCTAAACCGGCCTCGCGCCGCGGCTAAGAGATAGATGGCAGGGATGATCAACGAGGCGGTGGCCAGAACGAGATACACGTTCATGTTCCCGCCCTCACGATGGGGTACCGACAAGAGCTGGGCCAATCGGAAGAAAGCCGGGCGGGCGCTCTGCCGGCTCCGAGCTGGCGTCCGGCGGCAAACCGCAGCCATACACACTGCCGACCAAAGCCCGCATGCTGCCCTTCAATCGTGAGATGGAAACACTCGCTATTTTCTGAGCCCCGGCCTGAGGCGGGAGCACACGCATGTCTCTCAGCCACCGACGCCCATCGAAAGCTTTGTCGGTGATGCTCCTACATATCACGCGGTGGGCCGCGTGTCCCTCTCACATGAGACTAAAGGTAGTGAACTGGTGGACCAGCCCGACACAAACCCGGTTCCGCACGGAGTGTCGGTTCGAGCCCGACGGCCCGCATCCAGCAGAGTTCGTCGTACGGCAACAACCGGTGAGGGATAGTTCGCGGTTCGGTCCCGTTCGCGGACTGGGTGAGAGCCCGCTAAGCGCCGAAGGTCGACGTCCCAGCGTGCTATGGCGATAGGCGAAAGTAGACCATGCCGAGCGCGCCAACTCGGTCGGTCAGAACGTATCCATGCCCAGATTTGTCTTCATCAGGGCCTCGGCCTTCCCATGAAACGCACAGAAGTTGGGAACGGCTTCGTCCCGCAGCTTCTGCTCGAGCACGGCCAGGTGCGAGTGCCAGCCGCTGCCGAAGTCGACCGCGTCCACACCAGCGTTTAAGCGCAGCCTCGAACAGCGGGTCGCCGGGCGCTGCTTCGGCGAACAGGGTGAGCGAGGAGCGGAGCTTGGCTGCGTCGACGGACCCAAACACCGCCTCTGCCGTGGTTCCGACGGGTTCCTGGAGGGCGGCAACACAGCCCGGTACCGTGCACCGAGCATGGGATGAGCAAAGTAGGCCTGCGCTTCGTTGATCGAACCGATCGCATACCGGCGCGACATCTCGCTCGATCCCAAGCCCGCCACCTGGGGGAAGATGAACCACATCCAATGGCTTGTCTTGAAGCCTCGCCTTAGCTCCGTCAGAACGTGAACGTAGGTCGTCTCTTACGCGGAGACGAAGCGATCAAGATCGAACCAATCAGCGTCAATGGTGCCCGTCATGCGGGCATATCTAGGTACGGGTGGCATCGCCGCCAACGAATGAACGGACGTCTGCTTCCAGAGATTGCCGGAGCCCATCGGAGCGTCCGGATGTGGCGCTAAGCCGACCCCGGCCTCGGGGCAGCAGCAATGGTGTCGGCTGGAGGTGCGACCTTTTCCGCACCTCCAGTTCAGCTCAAGCTCGGTTCAGAGCCGGTCAGCCTTGAACGCTTGCCATGACGCGAACGCCTCCTTGGCACCGGCGTCTGATGCAACCTCACGGTCCGCAGCAAGCCATCCGAAGCGGCCCAGCGTCTTCGGGAAAACGATGGCGTGCAGGTGCACGGGATTTTCGCACGCGACCCGCCAAGGGGCGTGGAGAATCGCTATGAGGGGAATTCGCTTCCCTTCCGAGTAGAAGCTCCTGAGCCACTGCCTGGCGACCTCATACGGATGATGCAGATTGGCGATGCTAGCTGGAAAGCGCAGGGTCAGCTGGGCGTAAGCATTGGCCTCGTCTGCAGCCAGCGTCTCCTCATACCTCCTGGCGAGGAAATTCGGATCGACGTAATCCTCAGGCGCGTCGAACGGCACGAGCGCCTCGACGCGCGCCGCGGTGTCACAATCGCTGCCCTTCGATACAGGTTGCCGCTTTTTGTTGATCCTCGGCAGAACGCTTTCGCGCGGTCCGTTTCCCGGCGGCCAGTAGAAGCGGGCATAGTTGAAATCAGGCAACTGACCGGCGCCGTCGTAGAACGCCTTGAGCTCGCGCACTTCGGGGACGACGACCACCGGCGGTGCCGCGATCTTCGCACGCGCTTTCCGCGTTTTGTTTGCAGTCGCCATTAGAACCACCCCTTCACGGCCACGGACAGGAACTCGTCACCCCGGACCAGTCCGATTCGGCGCTCATCGGGATCAGCGAAGGGAGCCTGATTCCGGAGCTCAAGGCCGAGGGACGTCAGACGAACGAAGCGCTGCTCGCCCGCCGCGGGGATCAGCCAAGCGGCTTCGCTGGGGCGCGGCATCCACAGGCGGTAGGCGCAGAGGGGACGGTCGGCACCGGTGGCCTTGAAGTCGAAGCTCACTTGGTCCGGGTGGTCGCCCGTCCGGACGATGAGCACGTCGAGCTCCGCGGCCGCGCTCATGTCAACGGCTTCGCGCAGGAGCAGCGGCTGGCCACATCCGGTGCCGGCGATGAGCAGGCTCGCCTGCGGCATGTAGAGGCAGTTAGCCAGACGCGGGTCGAACCGCTCCGGCTTCGCCTCCAAAGGGCCGTCGACCACGAGCGAGATAGCGAGCATCAGTCTGCGAACCACAGTGCGGGGCTCGGGGATGGGATCAACGGAGATGCCGAGCCGGACCAGAGGCTGGTAGTTCATGTTTGTACTTCCTGTTTCTAAGCGCGCGACGGCCGAGCTCGATGGTCGCGGGCGGACTTTTTTCATCCTTTTCGCTCAGCCACCCGGGCTGCTCCTCCCTTCTTGAGGCGCCGTCACGCGTGCTCGTTGTTCGACGGCGGGGGCGCTTGCGCGATGATCTTCTGAATCTCGGGTGTCGCGCCATCAGGCCGCGCGCGGAGAACCGCGATGACCTCTGCAACCTGCGTGTCTGAGGGAATGAGTTCAGCGGGGCTCTCCCACCACCAGCCCAACAACCAGCCCCACAACTTTTCGGCGGGGCTTGAGCGACCTCGGCGCGGGTCGGAACGTAACATCCGTCGCGCCAGATACCGGCATGACTTCGGATCATATCAATGATCCGTTGGTCAGGGACGCCGAACCGGTCGTTATCGGGCGGCGTGGTGGCATGGCTCATTTTCATCTCCAAAGGTGCACTGGAGAACCGGTCACACGGTCGCGGTGATC
Organism: Allosphingosinicella sp.; assembly: GCA_036387855.1. Taxonomy (GTDB): domain Bacteria; phylum Pseudomonadota; class Alphaproteobacteria; order Sphingomonadales; family Sphingomonadaceae; genus Allosphingosinicella. The sequence continues at coordinate 251,354 of DASVSZ010000034.1, forward strand.
GGCGGGCAGCCACGGGCAGTCTTCGCCGGTCAGAGACTCACTGCCAACGATCAGACGACCTTTGATTGGCCTCGGCCGTATCAGCGCATCGTGGATACATCGCTGCGCGCCTCGCGAACGTCATCGAGGGGCACTGCTATGCGTCGTCGCCGCTGCTCGTCTCCTTCCCATTCCGTGTGCGAGGATGCGCGACGCTCACGCGGCTTCCTCAAAGTCAGCCAAGATATCCGTCGAAAACGTGCGGCTCGTTGCTGCCTCCCACTGTTTCACTGCCTCACGGAACCTGGCCGCGGCAGCCTCAGCCCACACGGGATCCCCCAGCTCAAGGATCTGGAGGGCAAGTTCGGCACGGTTTTGAACGTACGCGGTCCAACTGGAGACATCGATGCTGCTTGGGACCGGGATGTACCGGGCAAGAAGTTTCTCATGCCTCGATTGGGCATCGATGCCCGTCCCATTATCGACATCAGCGAAGAGTGCAGCGTCTCGTTCGTTCATCTGGCTGAGTATGCGATCCTGGAGCCGGACTGCGTCAGCGTCGCCCTCCGCAACGAGCTTGAGCAGGTGCCCACCGACTACGATCTTGCGGCGCACGTCGAGCTTGCGCTGCCGCTCCTTCTGCGCGGCGAGCTCGCGACGCTCGCGGTTCTCCTTCTTTTGCTTGAGCTGATCTAGGCGGCGCTGAGCTTTCAGGAGCTGCTCGTCGAGTGAAATTCTAGCCATTGCGTTTCATCCCCCGCGAACGAACATAATACGTAAGGGGAACGACCGGAACCCGCCCATGCGAAATTTCCATTCGTCATGTGCGGGGCCGCCGCCGGGAACCGGCGGGAGAGGGGTTTGGGGAAGCTTCCCCAACGCGGGCGTCGACCACGACGCATAACCGCGCACTTCAAGCGCCAGTGGGGCTGATTTTCAGGGGGGAAGTATGACCGCGGCGTTCTACCGATGCGAGGTAAAACAGATCCAGCGAAGCCAGGGCCGCAGCGTCGTCGCCGCCGCCGCGTATAGGGCTCGTACCCGGCTGGAGGACGAGCGGCAAGGCATGATCTTCGAGTATGGGGCGAAGGCACGAGAACGTCTCGTCTACTCCGCCGTGCGCGCGCCCTATTCCTGGGCTGAGGACAGGCAGGCTCTCTGGAACGCGGCCGAGCTCGCCGAAAAGCGCAAGGACGCCCAGACCGGCACGGAGATCCTGGTCGCCCTCTCCTGCGATCTTTCTGAGGAGCAGAACATCGCGCTGCTCGAGGGGTTCGTGCAGGCCGAGTTGGTGGACAAGGGCTTCGCCGCCGACTTCAACTACCACGACAGCCCCCGTCTGAAAGGCGAAGGCCGTCAGCCTCATGCGCATATCCTGCGCCCAAAGCGCAGGATATGCGCCGATGGCCTCGCGCCCCTGAAAGCGCGGGAGATGGACAGCAGGGAAGCCATCTGCGCTCTGCGGGAGGCGTGGGCGGACCACTACAACCGAGCGCTCGCGAAGGCTGGGATCGACAAACGTGCAGATCATCGCTCTCTTGCCGTGATCGCTGCAGAGGCCGAGGAGCTGGATGATATCGCCGGCCAGATCGAATTCGGCCGACCGCCCGAGCCGAAGATTGGCCCTGTCGCAACTCAGATGGTCAGGGATGGTCGTGAGGACGAGGCGAATGCCTACACGGATGCCATGCTTATTCGAGAGGACCGGTACGAGCGGATCGAGGTTGCCGAGTTCGTCCGCGAACTGGTCAGCAACGCAGCCTCCACCCTAGCCGGATTCCCCCAGAGCCTGCTGGAGAGCGCGGCCGAAATCTGGAAGACGCTGCGCGATTTGATGGGTGGCGGGGTCGACGGCGGCGGTGCCGACCGCGAGCGCGCGGTGGTGCAGAGCGAGCCTGCTGAGTGCGATGCACCGGTTTTGCTGCCTGCGATGATCTTTGCAGAACCGTCGACCACAGTGCCTTGCCGCGACGGTATCGAACCGGAGAGGCAAGAGAAGCCCCAAACCAGCACCTCGATCTTCAACGCGGCTCGGTCACTGTTTACTAGGGCTCGTGAAGCCAAGGTCGCCCGCGCAATCGCAGCCGCAAAAAAGGAGGCGGCCGCCGCGGCCGATCGTTTGGAGCGCAATCTAAGCCTGGCGGAGCAGGCTGCCTTGATCGGCATCGATCTCCTTTCGCCTCAGGCCGAGCAGAGCTTCGCCAATGATTGGATCCGGACAATCAGATCAGCTGACGGTTCATTGGAAGAGCGGTACCGGCAGGCCGACCGCATCGCCTTGCGAAATTACGTGTTGCGAATGAGGCGATATCCCGCAATCGGCGAAATCGAGAAAGTGCTGGTCCGCTTGTCACCCTTTGCGGGCGGGGTTGAGATGTCGGCGCGAGGCGCGCCTGAAGTGCTCCCGGACGGGATGAAAGCCGACTTTCGTACTATCGCCCTATTTAAGGAACACGTCAGGGACGTGACACAATGGGTGCGCGAAGATGCGGCGGTCATGCATCATCTGCGCGAGACCATGAGGCGAGCACTGGAAGACGAGTTCAACAGCGCCGGTATCTCGGCGGAGAGCTTGCGGGGCCGATACGCTCGTCACTCACCCGGCAAAACGGGTGCCGAAAAAGGAGACTAGAACAAGAGGCTACGCCGCCGGCCGAGCACCGAGGCCGGCGCCGGGGCTACACGGAGGCTGGACCTGAACGACCCACAGGCAGACGTTGACCCCACCCTCGCCATCACCCCCAACCGGACGCCCGTTCATCGGCACAATGTGACGGCTAAGCGCCTTTAGCGGCCTTTGCGAGCTGTACTATTGAGCGTCCGCTCAGCGCCAAGTCTAGCCGTTCAGCTACTACAGCGTTGAACATCGAAGCTGCCATACATTCAGCTGTACTTGGCCATAGCCGCCCGAGATCGAGAAGGCCCTCCTGCACTTTAGGCGCGCCAAGCCTTTCGCGACAAACGGCTTGGTCCTCCCTATGCTGACCACGTGGCGCGGGAGCGCTGGACAACAGAGACGTTTTGCGGGGAGACATGCAGGAAGACGCCTACAGGGCCTGGCTCGGAACATTGCCGATCGTCGACAAGACGACCGGCAATCAGACCTCGCGCGTCCACCGTCTCGAGGCCGCCTTCGGAGATCTGGATAGCGCGTTCGATCTCGACGCCATGGCGGCAGTCATCGCCGCGCTCCAGTACAGCCGGGCCGATGCCAAGGCGAACAAGCCGCTTCCCGTCGGGATCGTCTCCGATGGTGACTACTACCGGACGATGGCGACGCTCCGCCATGCAGCGGTCAAATACCGGACGTTCCGCCTCGCTCAAGCAGCAAGCCAGCCCGCGGTGATCTTCCCCGAAAGCTTTGCGCCGCTGGCATCGCCAAAGACCGCCGAAGGTCGCTCGATCAAGCCGACCGGGTTCTGGATCTTCCAGGCCAATACCAAGCGTTGGGATGCCGATGCCTGGGCGGCATCGCAGGAACCATCCTTGCTCTATTATGTCTCCAAGCAGGATCGCGACCTGTTTCAGATCGGCGATCTCGGCGTGATCCGCCGCACCGCGCGGAGCGGCACGCCGGCCGCCATCGTCGCCTTGGTTGAGGTGGTGGAGGCAACCGCGTTGCAGGGCGAGCCCGATCCCAAATTCTTCGTCGACCCCGTGCTTGGCGCGAAGCCCGACTATCGCGTGCGGGTCGAACGGCTCGCCACCTTTGACCAGCCCGTCGTTGCCAAGACCCTCCCCGAGGAAGATGTGTTCACGCTGCTCCGGCACGGCCTGCAATGGGCAACGACGCCCTTGCCGGCGGCCGCATTCGCTCATCTGGCCAAGCTCACCGACTTCACACCGCTTGATCTCGCCGCGATCCGCGGCGCGCGCTCGCAGGCCGGGCTAAAAGAGCTCCAGTCGATGGCGCAAGCGCTCCCGCCCAAGCGCCGGGCGATCATCAGCCACCGCATCGAGCGCGGCCCGGTCGGCGACAAGGTCAAGGCCGCGCGCCAGCATCGGTGCCAAGTCTGCGAGGCCCTCGGACGCGAGCCGGTCGCGTTCGTCAAGATCGGCGGCGTTCCCTATGCCGAGGCGCACCACGTCGTTCTGGTCAGCACGATGGAGCCGGGCGTTCTCGATGCCGCCAACGTCATGGTGCTGTGCCCGAATCATCATCGCCAGGCGCATTATGGCGTCTTCGAGATCGTCGAGGCCGCCGCCGCTGGTTGGACGGTCAAGGTCGATGGCGAGACGCTGTTTATCGCCCAAACCTCGATCTGGTAAAGGCGATCGTCGATGCTGCATGATTGTCCGCCACCCATGCCCTTGATCAACCGGTGGTTGCGAGGGACTTCCCAGACCAACGGCAATTACGGGCATGTGCTTGTCGAGCAGGCGATGCCGATCGACGATGGCGGCATTGCCGAGCTGCGGCCCTATTTCGAGTCCGCGCATCTCGACGCGCGCGAAGTATTTCACCGCGCCGCCCGGATCGACCTCCACCCCGATGCCGACGGCCCCGGCGGCAATGCGCAATATCCCAATTGCCTGCCCGCGACCGCAAAAAAGGGATTGTTCGGGGAGGTGATGGCTGGGCTGATGACCCAGGCCTATGCCTTTATCGGGGGCCATGCCTGGTCGATCCCGATCTTCCTGTTCCGCTATCATGCCGAGGTCGAGGCCTACATCTTCGATCTCGCCCGTGACCCGGCGCGTGTCCGCGAAATCTCGGGCCGGCACGGCAATGATTTCATCGCGCTCGGCATCGATCCGGCGACCGGCGGGGTCGTCCGCTTCATCGCCGGCGAAGCGAAATGGCGCGCTTCGCTGACGCCAAGCGTGATGAACGAAATGATGCTGGGCGGCTGGACCGGGCCCCCCGACGCCCGGGTTCGGGCTGATGACGGGGTGTGGAACGAGCTGAACCGCGGGCTACCGGCGCCGCAGGGACTCGAGCAGTTGCACCGGTTGCTGTGCGAAAAGGCACGGGAGACTCATGCCGAGGCAATTGTCTCGCTCGACCGCGCGTTGATGATCGGAGGTTCGCCGCTCCCCCGCACCGATCTGGTCTTCGTCGCCGGCAACAAGGCCGCGCGCCGCAATCCCGGCGACACTTATCTGCCGGGCGCCGCGCCGCCTCCCGAATATAGCGCGGGACGGCCGCTTCAGGTCGTCGAGCTGGTGGTCGAAGGCGGCGTCGACGTGATCGAACGGCTCTATGCCTCGCTCTGGACCAATTCCTGATGGCGCGGCTCGACGAGCAACGCCGCGAGCTGGCGATGAATCTGCGCTTCAATCGCGCCGCCGCCAACGAGCTGACCCCGGCACAGGCGCGGCTGTTTGTGCGCAGCCTGCAAACGTCGTGGCAGGTGCCGCCGATCGCCTGGGGGGCGCGTGAATCGCATGAGCAGTTCGACGATGCTCGGCGCCTCTTGCATGCCGCCGGCATCTTCGCCGACATCGACGGCGAGGGCGCGCCCGAAGCGCTTGATTGCTACCGGCGCGCCGCCGAATTGCTCGAATGGCTGTCACGCTCGGCCGATGCCGTGACCCGCGATGTGCCGGTCTGCCTGCTCGCCGCCGGCGCCTATCAATTGGCGGGATTGCCAGCGATGGCGACCAGCTTGCTTCGCCAAGGCGACTACGGCGGCGGCGTCGCGGAGATCTTCGCGGCTTTCCTCGGCGCCGATTTCGATCGCCTGCTTGGCCGCTCGGCGGCATTTTGGAGCGACAATTCCGGGCTCACCGGCAGGGAGGGCTCGGGGCCGCTGCTCGCCGCCGAGGATGAGCCCGACACCGAAACCGACGATCCCGGCGACGATGATGCCGAGCGCGTCGATCGCGCACCGGATGAGGCGATCGATCCATCGCCCCCGGCGAGTAGGATCGGCTGGTATGTGGTCGTCGAGCTGGTGCGCGCGGTCGGGCTTATCGCCGACAGCCTTCGCCGCGGCAATGAGGACAGGCTGACCCAGGCGATCGACAAGCTGGCGGGCTTGAGGGCGCTGACGACCCGGCTTTCGAGCGACGAGCTATGGGTCCTGATCAACCTCATCGAGGCGACCGCGCGGCGCTTCGCTGCCAACAGCCTGCATGGCCGGGTCGCCCGCCTCGCCGCGGACGCGCCCGACCAGCAGACCCGCATGTGGCGCTTCGCGCGCGAGCAGTTTGCGCGCGGGCGCGGCGTGTTGTGGGCGTCGCAGGTCCAAGGTCTCGAGCGGCTGATAGCGAGCGACAGCTTCGCGCTTTGCACGCCGACCGGCTCGGGCAAGACCCTGGTCGCCAATCTGGCGCTGGTGAAGGAGCTGCTGCTGGTCGATGCCCTGCCGGGGCAGGCACCGCTGGCACTCTATCTGGTGCCGTCGCGCGCGCTGGCGAGCGAGGTCGAGGCGAAGCTGACCGCCGAGCTCGGCAACGATTTGATCGTCACCGGCCTCTATGGGGGCGCGGACTGGGGGATCACCGATTATTGGCTGACTGCCGATCGTCCGGTGGTGCTGATCGCGACGGTGGAGAAGGCCGAGGCGCTGATGCGCTATGTCGGCCATCTGCTGGTCCAACGCCTGCGTCTGCTGATCATCGACGAAGCTCATCAGGTCGTTAGCGAAGCCGATGCCAATGCGCAGGAGACGCTCGCCGCGCACAGCAGCCGCGCGATGCGGCTTGAGGCGATGGTCTCGCGCTTGCTCGCGATCAAGCCCGATATGGCGCGGATCGCGCTGACCGCAGTCGCCGGCGGTGCCGCGCTTCCCGTCGCGCAATGGATCGAAGGGCGGATGGATGCCGCTCCGGTGGGGCTCAGCTACCGCAGCAGCCGCCAGCTGATCGGCGCCTTGCGCGTCGATTCGCGGCGTGCGCCCGAAGCCGCGCTCGACATCATGAACGGACAGATGCTCTATGTCCGGGGCCGTGATGCACCGGTCTATCTGCCACTGCGCATTCCGGTGATGCCATTGCCTGCGCGGATCATTCGCGACAGCCTGCCGCATTACAATCAGCTGTATGTGTTGTGGACGGCGCTGCATCTGCTCGAAGGCAAGAGGCGCGTGCTGGTATCGGTCGCCCAATCGCCCGAGCGGTTGATGAAACGCTATGCCGAGGCCTTCGACCTCCCCGGCTGGGAAAATGTGCCGTCCTACATGCCGCCGGTCGATCCGGCGGATCAGGCGCGGTTCGCAGAAGCCCGCGCCGCTTGCATCGACTATTGTGGCGCGGAATCGTTCGAGGTGCGGCTGCTCGACCATGGCATCGCGACCAGCCATGGCCAGATGCCGCAGCGGCTGAGGAGGCTGATGACCGATCTCATCGAACGGAGGATCTGTCCGGTCACGCTCGCCACGGCAACGCTGACCGAGGGCGTGAACCTGCCCTTCGACATTATTTTTCTGACCAGCCTCGAGCGGCGCGGCTTCGACGCCCAAGCGCAGCGGCCGGTCATCGTGCCGATGTCCACGGCGGAATTTCGTAACCTGGCGGGCCGCGCGGGCCGGCCCGGCGCGGCTGAATCGATCGAGGGCATGACCCTGGTGGCGGTGCCCGAGGCAGTATCCTCGACTGCCAAGAGCAAGCGCGACGAGCAGCAGCGCCAAATCCGCAGCGCCGCGCGGGATTATGATCATCTGCTCGCCAGGCTTCAGGCCGAGGACGCCGGCGCTGCCGCCAACAGCCCGCTTGCGGTCCTGCTGCGCTCGATCTGGCACAAGGCCGAGGTTCAGTTCGGCCTAGCTCCAGATCAGTTTTACGATTGGCTGGAGGCGACACTGCCTGAGCAGGCCGGTGCCAATCTCGGTGTCGGCTCGCGCACCCCGGCCGACCAGCTCGGCGACAGCCTTGACGAGCTCGACGGCTTCCTCCTCGCGGCGAGCGAGGAGCTGACCCGTCTCGATGGTGTCGGCATTGACGGTGCGCGCGTCGAGGCGTTCTTGCGCGACCTCTGGCAACGGACTTTTGCCCGCGTCGCCGCCGCCGAGGAAGCCTGGCTGGAGGCCGCTTTCGTCAAGCGCGGCCGGAGCTTTGTCGAACGGCTCTATCCCGATCCGCAGCAACGGCGGCGGCTCTACCAATATGGCTTCACCCCTTATATCGGGCGCCGCTTCGAGCTGGTGGCGCCCCAATTGATCGCCGAGCTTCAGGCGGCGGCCGACTATGGCGTATGGACCGCCGAACAGCGCTTTGAAATGCTGGTGCGGCTCGGCGAGCGCGTCCGTGCCGAACCCGGGATCGGCTTTCGCGTCAACGACACCGCCGGCGACCAGCTCGTGCTCGCCAATTGGCGCGGCGTTGTCGGCTGGTGGATGCAATTGCCCGGGGCCATTTCGCCCCAAGCCGAGCGTTTGCGGAAGTGGCAGCGTTTCGTGACCGAGAATCTCGAGTTCAAGCTCGGTGTCGCCGTGGGCGCCGCAGTGGCGCAGGCTTGGGGGCAGAATGCTGGTGCTCTGGAGACGCCGACGCTCGACACTTGGCGCGCGACCAGCGGCTTGCCCTGGGTGGGTTTCTGGTTTCGCGAACTGCTGCGCTGGGGGACTTTGGATCCGTTCGTCGCGTTCGCGCTCGCGCAGGGTCTGGCGAGGACGCGCGAGGAGGCGGCTGCCCGCCGCCCGGCGTTCGAGCAATGGCTGGCCGAGGAAGGGCTTGGGCGCGATGCCGAGATGCTGATCGACCCGCAACGCTTCATCGCGTGGCAGAAGTCGCTCGCCGTGCCCAAGGACGCCGCCGACACTGTTCGCATCAGCATTGCCCAGTTGACCGGAGTGGACGGCCGGCGCGCTTCCTATGATGTCCGGCCGATTGTGGGCGACGATGGAATCGATTGGATCGACGCGGCTGGCTTTTCGGTGGCCCGCTCGCCTTACTCGGCGGCCTTGCTGACATTGCGGCCCGATCGGCATGATTTCCAAATTTCGACCTTGCCCGCTGTCCAAGTGTCACGGACCTTCTGAGCGGCCATGAAGCGACGCCTTTCAAACCTCAGCGAGCAGCGGCTCTACCAGGAGATCGTAGGCACGGCCGCCGAGTATCGCGCCGAGATTTATCGCAAGGTCCGGATCGCCGACGTTGTCGATATTGGATCGCTGCCGACCCGCGCGATCGGCACCTATGCCCTCCAGGCACATTTCGACATCTGCGTGTGCGACGAGAACCAGATTCCGGAGTTCGTGATCGAGTTTGACGGCGGCGCGCATGATCCGCGCAACGACGACAAGAAGAACCGCATCGCCATCGCGGCGGACCTGGCGCTGTTCAGGATCGACGAGACCCTGCTCGATCGCGCCCAGTGTGAAATGACCTTCCTCCAATATCTCGTGCACACCTGGTTTCTCGGAAAGGAATTCCAGCGCATGCGCGAAGCCGGGGAATTGTCGGCCGACGAACCCTTCGTAATGAGCGGCTTCCTCAAGCCGGACGCCCGCAACATCTTCGATTCCGCCTTTGACTTCCGGATGCCCGCGATCGGTAAGTTGAGGCGAGTCATGAGAAAAGCCGGCTTTTGGAACGGTCCGCTCGACCATATGGACATGGCGTCGCTGATCATGGCCTGCGACGATTCAAGCTTCATCGGCTTCGCGACAATTCCGCTTGGCGGCGGCGTCGCTTGCGGACGGGCACGGATGGATATCGGCACGCCGTGTCTCGGCGGGCTGGTCGAGCTGCCGTTCGGCTGGTCGGCGCTTTCGGACTTTTGCGAGGGCCTGATGGTCGAGGATCTGCGCGACAATGTCGAGATGATCCTCGCCGGGGCCGGCCATGTGGTGCTGCGCCTCGAGGATCTGCTCAGCGAAATTCGCGAACTGCAGCGCAATGGCTATGATCTGCTGCGCGGGATGAGTTCGGCCGGTTCATCGCTCCTGGAGCTTGCGAACCGGACCTAGCGAAACTGGCCGGTCAGATGGTCCGATTGGTGGAGAGCCGGCCTTCGGGCATCAACCCGACCGGCGCCGAAGATGATAGGCGGAAGAGCCCCAGAACTCCCCCGCCTGGCTGCAGGAACCGGTCGCGACGCGACAGTCAGGTCGTTTCGATTTCCGCCGCAATCGCCTCCACAGTGGCTGTAAACCGCGCCGGATCGGCTGCGCCGCGCTTTAGCCGTTCGGAGCATTCAGAACCGGCATCCTCATGGCCGGCGTGGCCGCCAACTCACTGGCTCGGCCGCTCATCGCCACTGTCTGACGGTGGCGGCGCCTCGGCGATGATCTTTTGGATTTCAGGGTCCGTGGCGTCTGGTCTCGCGCGGAGCACAGCGAGGGAAGCCGCTACCTGAGCATCCGTCGGGATGAGTTCGGTCGGGCTCTCCCACCACCAGCCGAGCAGCCAGCCCCAAAGCTGTTGCGCGGACGCTTCAGCGACTTCGCGGCGAGTGGGCACATAACACCCGTCGCGTATGACGCCGGGATGCGCACGCACTGCAGCGATTATGCGCTGTTCGGGGATGCCAAACCGGTCGTTTGGATCTTCAATCATTTCATTCTCCTTCATCTAGCGCTCGCAGCAGCATGACTTAGGGAAGGCGCGGCAAGCGTCGCCGAGGATGCAAACACGGCGACGACTGCAATGCAGCATTGACTTGCCCGCGCAGCGCGAGTCACCATGTGCTTAGAAGCCGGACGATCGTCGCTCGATGGATACAGCGGATGAGTACAGCGACACTCGCCGAGCTTCAGAAAACAGTCGAATTCTGCGGTTTCTTTAGCTTACCTCCCCCTCCCGCAGCGATTCCCGCTGCCAGGCTCGTAGCTCTACGACACTTCGTGCCGACAAACGGCAGCGGGCGATGCGGGTGCTCCTGCAGGCTTTTTCAGGCTGAAGGTATTCGAATCCGTTCTGGCCGGACCGTGCTGGTCACGATGGGTATCTTGTTCACTGCTTCCAAAAGGACGCTCAAGCGGCTCGCCTTCGAATAGCGACCGGCCGTCTCGCTCTCGAGCGTATGACCGAGGAGATCGGCCCTGACCTCATGGTCGACGCCTGCGGCCTTCAATTCATCGGCGACAGTGTGCCGGACACCGTGGAGCGTGAGGTCATCGGGCTTTTCCTCCAGGCAAGCCAGGATCTTCATCCAGCCTAGCCGGTAGTATGTTTCACCCATCGTGCGGGTGTCGCTGACCAGCTCGGGAAAGAGCAGCTTCTGTCGGGACGCACGCATCGCTTCGACGAAATCAATGAAGCCTAGCCGCCGCAGTTCGTCCGCGACCGGTATCCAGCGGCGCGAACTGGCGTTCTTCACCCTCCCCGCTTCAGTCACGTCGATATCGAAGTACCAGATGCCGTCGTCGCTGCGGGCTACGTCTGCCACCTGCAGCTTGCAGGCCTCTTCGCGCCGCATGCCCGAGTACCAGATGATCGGCAGCACCCAATAGAGACTGTCATGATAAACGTCCCGGCCGGGCTTGAGGCGGTGCCGCTTGTTGGCGCAGCCATGCCACGGCGGGAGGCGGAAGATCTTCCGCCCCATAGGCACAGGGAACGCGTCACGCTGTTCCCGGGCGCTGCGGCCGTCCTCGAACGCGAAGGCGCTCCAGTCGAGGGGCTGAAGCGTAGGGTTCTGCTTCCGCACCCATTCATGCGCCATCTTCAGGAAGCGGAAGTGGCGGTTGAGCGTCGGCACGTTGAGGCCCAGTTCGGGTTTCTTGAGCCGCCCTTTGGCGATCTCCGCCTGCGCCTCGGCACAGATCTCCTCCAGCGTCATCGGGCCATGGCGCGGTGACTTGTGATGGTTCGGCGGCAGCCCGTCGAAGTGCCTTAGCAGTTGCCGCAGATCCTCGTTCGAAAGGGACACGAACGGCTTGGAGCCCATGCTCTTCTGGAGCAGGCGCATCGCCGACTGAAACTGCGACTTGGTCTTCTCGGTCCACTTCGCCTCGCGCTTGCCAGTCTCCGATGCGACCAGCTTCGGATTGTCGTTGATAAACTTCTGGGCGGCCTCCTCGGCGGTCAGCGCCGCCCAAGCTGGGTCAATGCTCGGCGCCGACTGAGTGACCGCGGCAGGCGCGGCGGTCGTGGTAGGCTGCAGAACGGGAGCGGCAAGAAGGCTCTCGAACCGTAGGGTTGGGTCGCTCATCCGGCGGCGATATTCCCGGACGGCAGCGACCCTCGCCTCAAAGCGTAGGCGCATCGCATGGTCCATGTGGAAGATGTCGGTGTCGATCTGCTCGTTCTCGAGCGCTTCGGCGGTTTCGTCGAGGCTCAGGTGCCAAATGGCGTTGATGCGCGACAACTGTTGATGGGCCAGCATGGCCGGACCTGAGTCGAGATGCGGCACCCGCTCTCTCCAGGCTTCGGCCGAGACCTCGTCGCCTGAGCAGTTCGTCTCGGCGAGATAGCGATACACCTCCTCATGCACGTCGAGGAATGTGTCCATGTTGCCGTACTCGTAGCCGTAGGCGCCGGCCTGCATGCTCTCCTCGTCCATCGCATCGAGGGCCTTGTTGAACTCGGCTCGAAAAATCCGCGTCGCCGCAGCCGGGTCGAGAGCAAATCGGCGGCTCTGGTTACCGAAAAGGCGCATGTAGAGATCCTCGAACTTCGCTGTGAGGATCGCCGCTCGCCGGCGTGCGGCCTTAGGGCAGGCCGTCCTCAACGAGACGATAGGGCGGCAGTGGTTACCGCAGGGCAAACGGCGAGATCGACGATACCAGTAGATGGCACCGCGACGCATCGTGTTGGGAATGGCGGTCATTGATCGAACCTCGTTCCCACGGATTGGCTACAGTCCGTGGCTACAGTGACCGGCCCAAGGGCCAGCCTGGGGCGGAGAGGTCAGTTCTTTTTCAATGACTTAAAATGAAGTCTGGCTGGGGCGGCAGGATTCGAACCTGCGAATGCCGGTACCAAAAACCGGTGCCTTACCACTTGGCGACGCCCCAGCATCGTCGGCACGGGCGCTTTAAGCCGCGCGCGCGCCGAGCGAAAGCCCCTTAGCGGTTGACCAGCCGCCGATGGGCGAGGTCGAGATAATCCTTGCGCAGCTGCATCGTCAGATCGCCGACCTCGAAATTCCACGGGCCGGCCGAGGCGACCGGGGTTACTTCCGCGGCGCTGCCGGTCAGGAAGAATTGCTCGAAGCTTTCGAGCTCTTCCGGCCAGATCGGTCGCTCGACGACTTCGATGCCGCGGCGGCGGGCGAGGTCGATTATCGTGCGGCGGGTAATGCCGTCCAGGAAGCAGTCGGGCACCGGCGTGTGGAGCGCGCCGTCACGGACGAAGAAGGCGTTGGCGCCGGTCGCCTCGGCGACCCGGCCGCGCCAATCGAACATCAGGGCGTCGTCAAAGCCGCGATCGGAGGCGGCATGCTTGGCCATGGTGCAGATCATGTACAGGCCGGCCGCCTTGGAATCCGTCGGCGCGGTATAAGGGGCCGGGCGGCGCCATTTGGAGATGTCGAGCCGCACGCCCTTTCGGATCGCCTCCTCGCCGAAATAAGCGCCCCATTCCCAGCAAGCGATCGCCATGTGCGGCTTGGTGGCCTGCGCAGCGACGCCCATCTGCTCGGAGCCGCGCCAGGCGACCGGGCGCATATAGGCGTCGGCAAGGCCGCTCGCCGCCAGCGTCTCGCGGCAGGCCGCATTGATCTGCTCCACGGACCAGGGCAATTCGAAGCCCAGGATCGACGCACTGTTGCGAAGCCTGGTGCTGTGTTCGGACAGCTTGAACACCTCGCCCGCATAGGCGCGCTGGCCTTCGAAGACGGAGGACGCGTAATGAAGGGCATGGGTCAGGACGTGGATGTTGGCCTCGCGCCACGGCACGAGCTTGCCGTCCAGCCAGATCCAGCCGTCGCGATCGTCGAAGGGGCGGATGTCGCTCATCGAGCGGCGATTAGGTCCGACCGCCCGGTCGGTCAACTTGGCCGGGCGGCGGCCGCCATTTCGATGCCCCGCAGGCGGGACGCATCGAGGGTGCGCAGGATAAGCCCATCGAGCGCGCCCTCCTGGTCTAGGATGTTCAGGCCGGCGCGGGTGGTCCCGCCGGGGCTGGCGACCCGTTCGGCAAGTTGGCGGGGCGTCTCTTCGGCCTCCGCGGCAAGGGCGGCGGCCCCTTCCACCATCCCCGCCGCAATCCGGGCCGATTGATCGGGCGCCAAGCCCAATCGAGAGCCCGCGCCGGCGAGCGCGTCGATGAAGCGGAACAGGAAAGCGGGGCCGGCGCCGGACAAGTGACCGGCAAGCGCGAACAGGGCCTCGTCGTCGTGCCATTCGACCAAGCCCAGCGCGGCCATCAGCTCTTCGACGATCAGCTTAGCGTCAGGCGAATCCGTGAACAGCTGGGTGACACCCTTGCGCAGGCGAACCGGCGTGTTGGGCATGGCGCGCGCGATGTGCCGCTGTTGGGGAAAGCGGGCGCGTAGCGACGCGAGCTCGACCCCGGCGAGGATGGAGACCAGGATCGTATCGGGTCCAAGCGCAGGAGCCAGGACCGGCGCGACTTCGTCCAGCTTCTGTGGCTTGACGGCAAGCAGAGCAATCGCGGGCGGGTCACCGGTCGGCATCGCGGTAGCGACGCGAACCCCGGGCGCCACCGGGCGGCCGCTCGGACGGATCGCGGTGAAGCAGCCCGGGTCCGCGCCCGCGTCGAGCCAGCCCCCGAGCATCGCGCCCGCCATGTTTCCGCAACCGACGAGCCAGATGGGGGTGGGGACGCTGAGTAAGCCTTGAGCCATCATGTCCCCTACCCCGTTCGGCCTGAGCCCGTCGAGGGCCGCTTCTTCTTTCCTGTTTCAGCCGGCGCACAAGCACGGCCTTCGACAAGCTCAGGCCAAACGGAGTGGGCAAGCAAACACATAAGATGATGCGCCTCGTCGCGAGCCTAACGCCCGGCTGAAAGTATCCACTTTCAGCCGCTCAGGCTTCGCCCTGCGTCTCGATCAGCGCGGCGGCGATGGCGTCCTGGGGGCTCTTGTCCGCCCACAGGACAAACTGGAACACCGGGTAGAAGCGCTCGCATTCCTCGATCGCGGCCTCGACCAGCGTTTCGGCCTGCTGCAACGTCAGCGTGCCGCCTTCCTCTCCCTCCAGCAGAGCGGCGTGGCGGAACAGGACCAGGCCCGAGCTCGCCCACAATTCGAAATGGCCCAGCCAGAGCTGTTCGTTGATGAGGCCGATCGTCTCGTAAGTGGCTGCGCGCTTGTCGCTGGCGACGCGGATGTCGGGCAGCGCGAGGAACTGGAGAACATTATCGTCGTCGCGCCAGATCGCGCGCAGCTCATATTGCGCCCAGCTGCCCTGGAAATTGGCGACGATCTCTTCCTCGCCGGACCGTTCATAAGCCCAGCCATGCGCGCTGAAATAATATTCGAGCATGTCGATCGGCGCGCTGGTGTCGCGCTCCAGCTCATACTCGTCGGTGTTCATGGCGTCCGTCCCGCAACAACTTGGCTGGTCAAAAATGACACTCCACCTCAGGGGCGCGCAATAGCATAGATCCCACAAATATGTGGATAGCTGGGTTTACCCACAGCTTGTTGTGCAAAACAGGGTCAAAGCGAAGGTAACGCCCCCGCTTCGAGCGCGTCCAGGCGCGCCTTGAGCAACTGGTTCTCATCGCGCGCCGCGACCGCGATCGCCTTGACCGCTTCGAACTCGTCGCGACCGACAGTGTCGAGGCCGCCGACCCATTCGCGGGCCCGCTCGCGAAAATTCGCCTCTGCCTCACGAGTCATTCCCGCGACGGTGCCGGCGGCGCCGTTCAGCACCTTCACGAAATCGTCGAATATCCGGTTCTCGGACTGCATGCCGCGTCATCCTTTGATCAGCTCAAAGGATGATATCGGTTCCGCGGCTGCCCGGCACAAGGTTCTCGGCGTCCGGATTGAGGGCGACGATCTGGTAATTCAGCACGGCGGCGAAGAGCAGCCAGGCCAGATAGGGCAGCATGAGCAGGGCTGCCGACCGTCTGATCCGGAAAAAGGAGGCGACGGTGGCGAGCGTCAGGCCGGCCATGGCGGCCAGCAGGAAGAGCGCCGCCCGCGGCTGATGCAGCGCGAAGAAGAGCGGCGACCAGGCCAGGTTGAGCAGCATCTGCACGGAGAAGAGGATGATAGCCCGTGTCCGATGGCGCGCGCCGCGGGCGTTGAGGATGATCGCGATCGCCAGGCCGAGCAGGATGTAGAGGATCGTCCAGGCCGCGCCGAACGCCCAGCCCGGCGGCATGATCGCCGGCTTGTCCAGCGCGGCGAACCAGGCATTGTCGTAGCTGGAATTGGCCAGCCGGCCCGAAACGGTGCCGAGCAGCAGGATGAGCGGCACGGTGAGCAAGGCGAAGCGCAGATAGGACATGCGCAATTGCGACTTGGAAGCGATCCCGGTCATTCTCTCTCCTACTCGGCCGGCAACGGGCGCGGCCCGCCCTGCGACGCGGCAAGCTCCTGCTCGAGCTTGCGGGCCACCGCTTCGGGCGATCCGGTGAAGCGGGCCAGCCGCGCATAAAGGATGGGGATCAAGAACAAAGTGATAACAGTGGATAGCGAAACGCCAAAGACGACGACCACGCCGATCGCCTGGCGCGCCGCCGCGCCCGCTCCGCTCGCCACCACGAGCGGCACCGCGCCGGCGACGGTGGCGATCGACGTCATCAGGATCGGGCGCAGCCGACGGCGCGATGCC
Organism: Allosphingosinicella sp.; assembly: GCA_036387855.1. Taxonomy (GTDB): domain Bacteria; phylum Pseudomonadota; class Alphaproteobacteria; order Sphingomonadales; family Sphingomonadaceae; genus Allosphingosinicella. Next base: position 267,913 of record DASVSZ010000034.1, read on the forward strand.
TCGATCACCGCCTCGCCGATGCTCCGCCCGGCATCACGGAGCTGATTGGCGAATTCGACGATCAGAATGCCGTTCTTCGCGGCCAGGCCGACCAGCATCACGATCCCGACTTGACTGTACAGGTTGAGCGTTTGCCCCGTCAGCGCCAGCCCGATCACGCCGCCGCCCACCGCGAGCGGCACGGTGGTGATGATCACCGCCGGATGAACGAAACTTTCGAACTGGGCCGCGAGCAGAAGATAGACGACCAGGATGGTCAGCGCGAAGACAATCAGGATCGAGCTGCCCGCTTCCCGAAATGCCTGGCTTTCGCCGCGATAACCAACGGCGGTGACTTCCGGCGCCTTGGCGGCCTCCGCTTCAAGGAAGGTGAGCGCTTCGCCCAATGCGTAGCCGGGCGCCAGGCCCCCTTGCAGCGTGATCGCGCGCAGCTTGTTGTAGCGGCCCAGGTCGCGCGCCCCAGCCGTCTCGCGCAGGCGCACGAGGTTGGACAGCGGGATCAGGGCGCCGGTGCGGCTGCGGACGTTGATCTGGGAGAGGTTGGCTTCGGTCGCGCGCTCGTTGGCTTCCGCCTGCACGACCACGCGATATTCCTCGCCGCGATCGACGAAGGTCGACACGCGACGCGAGCCGAGTAGGGACTGGAGCGCGCCGCTGACCTCCGCGACCGATACGCCGAGATCGCCGGCCCGATTGGTATCCACCTCGATCCGGATCTGCGGCTTGGTTTCCTTGTAGTCGCTGTCGAGATTGACCAGGCCCGGATTGGCCGCGGCGGCAGCGAGGATGCGGTCGCGGGCGCGGGCGAGCCCTTCGTAGCTGCCGCCCGCAATCACGAACTGGACCGGCTGACCCCGCCCGCGGCCGCCGATCGAGGAGCGGACCTGGGCATTGCCGCGCACGGCCGGCAAACCGCCCAGGATCTTGTTGATCTCCTGGACCACCTCCTGCGTGGTCTCCTCGCGCTCTTCCCAAGGCTTGAGGAAAACGGTGAAGCTGCCGGTGTTGAAATCCTCGCTGGGGCCGAACCCGCCCGGCGTGCGCTGGATTACGGCGCGAACGGCACCGTCTTCCGTCAGCTGAAGAATGCGTCCCTGCGCGTCCAGCATGTAGCGGTCCATTGCCGCGAAGCCGGTGCCTTCCGGCGCCGAGATGTTGGTCTGGATGATGCCGACATCCTCCGCCGGCACCAGTTCGGACTGAAGCGTGGTGAACAGAAAGCCGGCGCCGGCCAGGAAAGCAGCGACGAGGAGCGAGGGGACCAGGGGCCGGCGCAGCACGCGATCGAGCCCGCCCGCATAGCGCGCCTCCAGCTGGCCGAACTTCTTGTCCGTCCAGGCTGTCAGCCCACGCCTCTTCTCCTTTTTCAGCAGCTTGGAACACAGCATCGGCGTCAGGCTGAGTGCCAGGAAGCCGGAAAAGGCGACCGCGCCGATCATTGCCACCGCAAGCTCGCGAAACAGCAAGCCGGTCTGGCCGGAAATGAACATCACCGGCACGAACACCGCGCACACGACCAAAGTCGTCGAGATGATCGCGAAGCCGACCTGACGGGTGCCTTCGAAGGCTGCCGCTAACGGCGGCTCGCCTTCCTCGATCCGGTGATAGACATTTTCCAGCACCACGATCGCGTCGTCGACGACGATGCCGATCGCCAGCACCATCGCGAGCAGGGTCAGCAGGTTGATCGAGAAGCCGAACGCCCACAGCACGGCGAAGCTGCCCAGCAGGCAGAGCGGGACGGTGACGGCGGGAATCAACGTCGCGCGCCAGGAACCGAGGAACAGGAAGATGACCAGCACGACCAGCACGGCGGCTTCGGCCAGCGTGTGCCAGACGCCCTCGATCGCGCGGCTGATGAACAGGCTGTCGTCCGAGCCGACCACCAGCGTCATGCCGGCCGGCAGCTCCGGCCGTACGCGCTCCGCCATCGCCTTGGCGGCCTCCGCAACCGACAATGTATTGGCTCCGGACTGGCGCACGATGCCAAGCCCGATCGCCGGCTGACCATTGAGGCGGAAGGCGGTGTAGGGGTTCTCCGGGCCTTGCTCGATGCGAGCGACATCGCCCAGCCGGACGAGATAACCGTCCCGGCCGCGGCCCACGACCAGCCCGGCAAACTCCTGGGCGGTGCCGAACGGACGATCGACGCGCAGGCTGATGTTCTGCTGGCTCGATTCAAGCCGCCCCGCCGGCAGCTCGACATTCTGGCTGCGCAGCGCCGTCTCGACATCGGACGGAGTGAGGCTGAACGCGGCCAGACGCTCCGGCTGCAACCAGATCCGCATGGCGGGGCGCGCCTCGCCGCCGATGAACACGCGCGCGACCCCGTCAAGCGAGGAGAAACGGTCGATGACGTTGCGGTCGAGGTAATCGCTGAGCTGGAGCCGGGTCCAATCGGGCTTGGAGAAGACCAGGAATAGGATTGGCGAAGCATCAGCGTCGACCTTGCGGACCTGGGATGCGAGTGCCTCCTCGGGCAGGTCCGCTGCCGCGCCGCCTACCCGGTCCCGAACATCGTTTGCGGCGGTGTCGATGTCGCGGCCGGCGTAAAATTCGATGGTGATGTTGGACTGGCCGTCCTGGCTGCGTGACGTGATCGTCTGAAGCCCTTCGACGCCGGCCAGTCGCTCCTCGAGCACCTGCGTGACGCGGGTTTCAACAACACTGGCGGCAGCACCGGTGTAGGTTGTTTCGACCGAGACGACCGGCGGATCGACATCGGGATATTCGCGTACTGAGAGGCTGAGGAACCCGACCAGTCCGACCACGCCCAGCAGGATCGCGAGCACCGCCGCGAATACCGGCCGCCGGACGGAAACATCGGACAGCTGCATCTAGATCCCTCCCCGGGAAGGGTGGGATCTGAAGTGGAGGAACGAGGATTTCACTTCCACTCCCTATTCGGCACTGCGCCCTCCCGCCGCCTGCTGGCCCGCATTCGGTCCCGCGACGCGAACCTTCATGCCTTCGGCCAGCTTGACCACGCCTTCCGTGACGATCCGCTGCCCCGGCTGGAGCCCTTCGACGATCTCGACCCGGCCCTCCTGGCGCAAGCCGGTCTTGACCGAAACGCGCCTGGCGACGCCATCGGCTCCGACCGTGTAAACGAACCGGCTGTCGCCCTCGCCGACAACCGCCAGTTCCGGCACGGTTAGCGCGATCCGGGGCGCGGTCTCGATGTTGACGGTCAGCATCATGCCGGGCTTGAGCCGCTGATCGGGATTGGGCAGCCGGGCTCGCACGGTAACCGCTCGCGTGTTGGGGTCGATCACCGGATCGACATTGGCGACCGTTCCTCGAAACGGCTGGTCGGGATAGGCCGCCGAGCGCGCGTCGATCGTCAGGCCCGGCTTCATCACCGGCAGCAGCGTCTCGGGAACGGTGAAGTCCAGCTTGATCGAGCTCAGGTCGCTGATCGTAGCGATCTCGGCGCCCGCCGCGACCACCGCACCGGCGGAGATGTTGCGCAAGCTGACCCAGCCGGAGAACGGCGCACGAAGGTTTCGATCGCCGATCGTGGCGCTGACCTGCGCCGCCTGGGCGCGCGCCTGAGCGGCGGCGGCGACTTGCTGGTCGAGGTTGGTCTTGGTGGCGAAACCGCGCTTGCGCAGGGTCTCGATCCGGGCGAGCTGCTGGCCGGCCTCGCGGGCGCGGGCCTGCGCCTCGCTCAGCTCGGCTTGCTCCTCGCCCTGCGCCATCACCGCGATGATCTGGCCGGCGCGAACGAACCCGCCATCGTCGAAATAGAGCTTGTCGATCCGCTCCGTGACATTGGCCGACAGCGTGACCTGCTCGTTGGCATTGGCCGTGCCGACCGCTTCGACCTGCTCGACGAAGCGCATCGTCGAAGCGGGTTCGACCTTGACCAGAGGCGGCGGACGACCGCCTTCCTTGCCTTTCGGCTGACCACCGGCCCCGCCGCACGCGGCGAGCAGGGTAAGGACGAGCAGGATGGTGGGATGGCGTGACCGGCGCACTGCTGCGCCGCTAGCCCGCGACCCGCGAACGATCAAGCTCGCATGTTGCGCCGAGCAGATACTCTTTATTCCCTTCCGGACCGGTGATCGGGCTTTCGACCAGGCCCACAACAGCCCAACCGCGCGACTTGATCCATGCAATAGCCGCCTGGCCGACCCGTTCGTGCACCGCCGGATCGCGAACCACCCCGCCCTTGCCGATTTCAGAGCGCTCCGCCTCGAACTGAGGCTTGACCAAAGCCAGCAAGCGACCGCTGGGCTTGGCGAAACCCAGGGCGGCGTCCAACACCTTGGCCAAGCTAATGAAGCTGGCGTCGCAGACGATGATGTCGACCGGCTCCGTCACGATCCGGTCGGTGAGATAGCGGGCGTTGGTCTGTTCGTGCACGCACACCCTCGTGTCCTGCCGCAGTTTCCAGGCGAGTTGGTTGGTGCCGACATCGACCGCGAAGACCTTGGCCGCACCCCGTTTCAGCAGCACGTCCGTGAACCCGCCGGTGGAAGAGCCGACATCGAGCGCGACCGCCCCGGTCACGTCCCACCTGAACTGGTCGAGGCCATGCGCCAGCTTGATGCCCCCGCGCGAAACCCACGGATGCTCGCGGCCACGCACCTCTAGCGGCGCGTCCGGGGCAAGCGTCTGCCCCGCTTTCTCGATCCTGCGCTCGCCGGAGAAGACGAGGCCGGCCAGGATCAGCGCCTGCGCCCTGGCCCGGCTTTCCACGAGCTCTCGCTCCAGGAGCAACTGATCGGCGCGGAGTTTCGGCACGTTGGAGCCTTAAGACATCTGCACGTGAGAAGCAGTTGCAGTTTCTGCAACTCTTATGTCTACCATAGCAGTTGAGAATAGGCGCAATCTCGTTATCTCTGTTCGCGAGCGGAACATCTCCAACAATCCAAAAAGGGAACAGCATGCGTATCATCGAGAGCGCCGCGGCGGGCATTATCGCCCTTGCCGCGCAAGTTCTCGTCATTGCCACCGTCCTGATCTAAAGACGGGCTTCAGACGAGAATGCAGAGCCGCCGGATCTCCGGCGGCTTTTTGCGTTTTAAGCGGTCCCGCCGCCGCTCAGGCGCGCGCACCTTCCACGACGCCGGCACTGTTGTGGCGCAACGTCCTGAGCACGGTCTCGACGATGCCGTCCGCATCCAGCCCCGCCTCCGCGTGCTGCTTTTCCGGCTTGTCCTGGTCCTGAAATCGATCGGGCAAGCGCATCGTGCGGAGCTTCAGGCCGGCATCGATGAGACCTTCGTCGCTGGCGAGCGTCAGCACGTGCGCGCCCAACCCGCCGATGGCGGCTTCCTCGATCGTTACGGCAACTTCATGGCTGGTGAGCAAGCGGCGGATCAGGGCCTCGTCGAGCGGCTTGGCGAAACGTAGATCGGCGACGCTGGTCGACAGGCCTTTGCTTTCGAGGATGTCGGCCGCCTTGAGCGCCTCTTCCAATCGCGTGCCGAGCGACAGAATGGCAACCGTTTTCCCCTCGCGAACCAAGCGGCCTCTGCCGATCTCGAGCCGCTCCGGCTCGGCTGGCAGTTGAACGCCTGTACCGTTGCCGCGCGGATAGCGGACCGCGCTCGGCCCGCTGTCGTGCAGCGCCATGGTGTGGACCATGTGGACCAGTTCGGCCTCGTCGGCCGGCGCCATCACGACGAAGCCGGGCAGAGTGCATAAATATGCAAGATCGAAGCTGCCGGCATGCGTGGCGCCGTCGGCGCCGACCAGGCCGGCGCGATCCATCGCGAACCGGACCGGCAAGCCCTGGATCGCAACGTCGTGCACGACCTGATCATAGGCGCGCTGCAGGAAGGTTGAATAGATCGCGCAGAATGGCCGATAGCCTTGCGCGGCCAATCCTGCGGCGAAGGTGACCGCATGCTGCTCGGCGATGCCGACGTCAAACGCGCGCTCGGGATGCGCCTTGGCGAACTTGTCGACGCCGGTCCCAGACGGCATCGCGGCAGTGATCGCGACGATGCGCGAATCGGTTTCAGCCAGCTTGGCGAGTGTTTCGCCGAAGACATTCTGATAAGCGGGCGGGCCGGCCTCGGCCTTGGCCTGGACGCCCGAAACCACATCGAACTTCTGTACGCCATGATATTTGTCGGCCGCCGCCTCGGCGGGGCCGTAGCCCTTGCCCTTCTTGGTAACGACATGGACCAGCATCGGTCCCTCGGCCGCGTCGCGCACATTCTCCAGGATCTGGACCAGGCCGTCCACGTCATGCCCGTCGATCGGACCGACATAATAGAAGCCGAGCTCCTCGAAGAAGGTGCCGCCGGTCGCCATGCCGCGGGCATATTCCTCCGCCTTGCGAGCGGCCTGGTGCAATGGCTTGGGCAGCTTGCGGGCGAAGCGCTGGGCGAGGTGGCGAACCGACAAATAGCTGTCCGAGCTGACAAGCCGGGCCAGATAGTGAGAAAGCCCGCCCACCGGCGGCGCGATCGACATGTCGTTGTCGTTGAGGATGACGACCAACCGGTTGCCGGCCGCCTGGGCGTTGTTCATCGCCTCGTAGGCCATGCCGGCGCTCATCGCTCCGTCGCCGATCACCGCGATCGCCTTGCCCGGCGAACCGCTGAGCTTATTGGCGGTCGCGAAGCCAAGGGCGGCGGAGATCGACGTCGAACTGTGCGCCGCCCCGAACGGATCGTATTCGCTTTCGCTGCGCTTGGTAAAGCCCGACAGGCCCCCACCCATGCGCAGCGTGCGGATACGGTCGCGCCGGCCGGTAATGATCTTGTGCGGATAACATTGGTGGCCGACATCCCAGATCAGCCGATCCTCGGGCGTATTGAACACATAATGGAGCGCGACCGTGAGTTCGACAACTCCGAGTCCCGCGCCGAGATGCCCCCCGGTAACGGACACGGCCGAGATCGTCTCGGCGCGCAGTTCGTCCGCGAACTGACGCAGTTGCTCGGGCTTGAGCCGACGCAGATCGTCGGGCACGTGAACCTGATCGAGAAGTGGCGTGTTCGGTCGCTCGGTCATCGGGGCTTCCCTTCCAACCCTCTCCATTAACGCCCCGCCCCTTCACTGTCGAATGTTGAAGCCGTGCACCCGCCGTGCAATCGGGCATGGGAGGCAGGGAGACGAGCGATGACGTACGAACATGTCCGGCTGGAACTGAGTCCAGCCGCGGTTGCGACCGTGACCATCGCCCGTCCCGAGAAGCTCAACGCGCTGTCCGCGCAGACCGTCGACGAGCTGCGCGCCGCGGTGGAAGAAATCGGCGCGGGCGGGGCGCGATGTCTGCTGCTGACGGGCGAGGGGCGCGGCTTTTCGAGCGGCGCCGACCTGGTGAGCGGTGGCGGACTGCCGGAAGATGCCGGCATGGCGCTCGAGAAGCATTTCAACCCGCTGGTCGAGTCGTTGTTCGCGCTGGAGATTCCGGTCGTCGCGGCCGTGAACGGCGCCGCGGCGGGCGCCGGTTGCAGCCTGGCGCTCGCCGCTGACATCGTGATCGCCGCCCGCTCCGCCTATTTCCTGCAGGCCTTCGTCAACATCGGCCTGATCCCGGACGCGGGCGCGACTTGGCTCCTCCCCCGCCTCGCCGGACGCGCGCGGGCGATGGAGATGATGATGCTGGGCGAACGTATCCCCGCCGAACGCGCGGCCGAGTGGGGCCTGATCTCCCGCGTCGTCGAGGATGAGTTCCTGGCCGAGGAATCCGTCGCGCTCGCCACTAACCTCGCCCGTGGACCGACTCAAGCACTCGGCCTGATCCGCCGCCTGGCGCGGGAGGCCGAGCAGCTGCCACTAAGCGAGGCTCTCGCGGCGGAGCGGGTCGCGCAACGCGAAGCGGGAAGAACGAAAGACTTCAAGGCTGCGGTAATGGCGTTCGTCCAAAAGCATCAGCCTCGCTTCGAAGGGCGATGAGTCACCTCTCGTGCTCCTGCAAAGCAGGAGCCCAGACCCGCCGTGTAACTGGGCTCCTGCCTTCAGGAGGACAAAACCAACGTCAATCGCGGGCGAAGATCTCGTTCTTTGGAATGATGATATTTAGGGCGGGTAGCTCCACATCGATCGGAAGGCCGACCAGCTCGTTTCGCCACGCTCCCGGACCCAGACGCTGCGCCGTGCGAACAGTTTCGGCGTGAGGGTCGATAAAGATAATCGTGTCCAGGCTGTCGAGCTGTTCGTACTCCTGAAGCTTCATCCCTTGATCAACGGTCGCCGTGCTTGGCGAGAGTATCTCGAAAACGACCCTGGGTGCGTTCAACGTGCGCGCGTCAGCATTGTCGTGGCGATAAGGTCTGTCGCAATGGATCGAAACGTCGGGGTATCGGGTCGTCGTCTCATTCGTCTTGATGCCCATGTCGGAGCCGTAAGCACGGCAGCCCGATCCCCGCAGCGCCTGCCGCAAGAAGCTGAGGATGTTGCCGGCGATGCGTGAATGCGGCTCGGTTCCTCCGGTCATTGCGACGATCACTCCGTCGACAAGCTCAAGGCGCTTGTCGGAGCCGAAATCCATTGCGAGAAATTCATCGGCCGTCATCTTACGGTAGCGGGGATCGGTCGCCATGACGGGACTATACCCAATTGCGAAGAAAGGGTGAAGCCGTCCCGCTTGACCTTTCCCGCCCGGTGCGGCTCAAGCAATCGCCATGGCCACTACCATCGAAGAACTCGACAAGCGCCGCGCCCAGGCGAAGCTCGGCGGCGGGCAGGCGCGGATTGATGCGCAGCATGCAAAGGGGCGCCTCACCGCGCGCGAGCGGCTGCAGGTGCTGCTCGATCCCGCAAGCTTCGAAGAATATGACATGTTCGTCGAGCATAATTGCGCCGAGTTCGGCATGGAGCATCAGAAGGTGCCCGGTGACGGCGTCGTCACCGGATCGGGCACGATCAACGGCCGGCTCGTCTTTGTCTTCGCGCAGGATTTCACCGTGTTCGGCGGCTCGCTGTCCGAACGGCACGCGCAGAAAATCTGCAAGGTCATGGACATGGCGATGAAGGTCGGCGCGCCGGTAATCGGGCTCAATGATTCGGGAGGCGCGCGCATTCAGGAGGGAGTCGCCAGCCTCGCCGGCTATGCCGAAGTGTTCCAGCGCAACGTGCTCGCCAGCGGCGTCATTCCGCAGATCAGCCTGATCATGGGGCCGTGCGCGGGCGGCGCGGTTTATTCGCCGGCGATGACCGACTTCATCTTCATGGTGAAGGATTCGTCCTACATGTTCGTCACCGGCCCGGACGTGGTGCGCACCGTCACCAACGAGATCGTGACGCAGGAGGAGCTGGGCGGCGCCGTCACCCACACCACCAAGTCGGGCGTCGCCGATGTCGCGTTCGAGAACGACATCGAGGCGCTGCTCGCGGCGCGCGACTTCTTCGACTTCCTGCCGCTTTCGAACCGCCACGATGTACCGACCCGCCCGACCGCGGACCCGTTCGACCGGCAGGAGGACAGCCTCGACACGTTGATCCCGGATTCGGCGAATAAGCCCTACGACATGCACGAGTTGATCCGGAAGGTGATCGACGAGGGCGATTTCTTCGAAGTGCAACCCAATCACGCCGCCAACATCATCTGCGGCTTCGGCCGCATCGAAGGCCGCACGATCGGCATCGTCGCCAACCAGCCGACCGTGCTGGCGGGCGTGCTCGACATCGCGAGTTCGAAGAAAGCGGCGCGGTTCGTGCGCTTCTGCGACGCGTTCGAGATCCCGATCGTCACCTTCGTCGATGTCCCCGGCTTTCTCCCCGGCGTCGCGCAGGAGCATAACGGGATCATCAAGAACGGCGCCAAATTGCTGTTCGCCTTTGCCGAGGCGACCGTTCCCAAGATCACGCTCATCACCCGCAAGGCCTATGGCGGGGCCTATGACGTGATGAGCTCCAAGCACCTGCGCGGCGATCTGAACTATGCCTGGCCCTCGGCCGAGATCGCGGTGATGGGCGCCAAGGGCGCGGTCGAGATCATCTTCCGCCGCGACATCGGCGACCCCGAAAAGATCGCCGCCCGCACCCAGGAATATGAACAGCGCTTCGCCAACCCGTTCGTGGCGGCGAGCATGGGCTTCATCGACGAAGTGATCATGCCGCACTCCACGCGGCGAAGGATCGCGCTGGGATTACGCAAGCTGCGACATAAGCAGCTCGAGAATCCGTGGAAGAAGCATGACAATATTCCGCTCTAGCATCAAGGGTGCAGCATGAGCATCGATGGCATTGGCGAGCGGATCGCGGGCAGCATCTACAAAGAGGTAGCGGTAGAGAACATTCGCATCTTCAGTCGGCGCTATTTCAAGTCTGAGCCCTTCGGTTTGGGTTCTGCAAGCTGGAACGACACTATAAGCTTTGCCGAAAGCCTCAACCTTCGGCAAAGAGCAGCACTGCTTGAGATAATCCGGCAGGTCTCGATCGATGCCGCTTCAAAGGTCTTCAGCTTTGTCGAGGGTTGTGGAACGTTGCCCGGGTTTTCAGCGGACTTTGCCCTTACCTATGACGGTCAAGACATCGGGCAAGACATCCAAACGCACTTCCTGAACGTCGATGAAGCTTCACGCCAAGAGGGGGCTGATGGCAGAGCGTAGTTTTAGTCCTTCGCCAATGGAACTCGGCCGCCTCAACCATGTCGGCGTCGCCACGTCCTCGATCCTCCCCTTAAAGGGGAGGTGGCTCGCGGAGCGAGACGGAGGGGTGTCAGCGTGTCCGTATAGGCTGATACCCCTCCACCGCCTGCGGCGGTCCCCCTCCCCTTTCAGGGGAGGAATGCAATGATCGGCCGCCTCGACCACATCGGCGTCGCCACGTCCTCGATCGAGCGGAGCATCGCCGTCTACCGCGAACTGCTCGGCGCGACGGAGATCGGGGCGCCGTTCGATCTGCCCGCGCAGAAGGTGCGGTTGTGCTTTCCCCGTCATTGCGAGCGGAGCGAAGCAATCCAGTCCGGCGTTTGACGTGGGGCTGGATTGCTTCGTCGCTTCGCTCCTCGCAACGACGGGAGCAGGTGAAGGTTGATGGCGAGGCGGGAGCGATGGCCCGCGGTTTATATCATGGCCAGCGGGCGCAACGGCACGCTCTACACCGGCGTCACTTCGGATCTGCCGCAGCGGGCATGGCAGCATCGCGAGGGCTTCGTGGATGGCTTCACGAAGCGGTATCGATGCAAGCTTCTCGTCTGGTTCGAGATGGCGGAAACGATGGACGCGGCAATCTTGCGCGAGAAGCAGATCAAGGGCGGGTCTCGTGCCAAGAAGCTGGCGCTGATCGAACGACTCAACCCGGATTGGGCCGATCTCTTTGACAGCATCGCGCAAGGCTGAGAGAGCGGCGCCACTGGATTGCTTCGCTGCGCTCGCAATGACGGGGGATGTTTCTCATGAAGCTCGGCCGCATCAACCATGTCGGCGTCGCCACGCCTTCGATCGAGCGGAGCATCGCCATCTACCGCGACCTGCTGGGCGCTTGCGAGATCGGTGAGGCGTTCGACCTGCCCGCGCAGAAGGTGCGGGTGTGCTTCGTCGATCTGCCGAACAGCCAGATCGAGCTGCTGGAGCCGCTGGGCGCGGACTCGCCGGTCGCGCGGTTCCTGGAGAAAAACCCGGCGGGCGGGCAGCATCATCTCTGCTTCGAAGTGCCGAACATCCACGCGGCCGCGGCCGACATGCGCGCGCGCGGCGCGACGGTGCTGGGCGAGCCGCGGATCGGGGCGCATGGCACGCCGGTCCTGTTCCTGCATCCCAAGGGCACCGGCGGGGTGCTGGTCGAGCTGATGGAAAGCCCGGCGCACTAACCCGGCTGGAACGGCGGCGCGTTCGGAAGTAAGGTGGCGGCATGGACCAGCAGACGACCAGCGTGCGGATCGAGATCAAGGCGACCGATCTCGCCGACCTTGAGGAATGGGCGCGCAACAGCGAACAGAGTGTGCATGACCTGCTTCAGGAGGCGCTTCGGCATTTCCTCGAATATACGCGCGCCGATATCGCCGATCTCAGGGAACGAGCAAAGGGACCATTCTACTCACTCGAGGAAGTGCAAGCTCATATGGCGGAACTGCGCCACAGCCTGCGGCGGCAAGCTGCAGAATAGTGCGGCTCGACATCAGCGACGGCGCGCGCGACGACCTTGCGCGCATCTACGTCTTCAACTTTGAGCGGAGCGAACCTTGGGCTGATCAAGTGCAGGCGCGGTTGGAAGAGCGCTGCCAAGCACTGACGCATACTCCCCTGATCGGACGCCCACTCCCAGACTCCGGCCATCGCCGGCTATCCGTGACTGACATCCAATACGTGATCGACTACCGAGTGACAGACACCGTTGTCGAAATCCTGCGGTTCCAGCACACCAGAGAAATTAGATGAGCGTCGACACGTCTCCGACCGAGTTCAACACTGGCGAAGACTCCGGCGCCGCGCCGCCGCCGCGCGACGCCGCGGCTGTGTACGTAGCCCGGCCCGCCCTTGCCGAATGGGAGGCGCTCGCCGCCAAGGAAGTAAAGGGTCGCGACCTGGCTTGGCACACGCCGGAAGGCATCCCGGTCAAGCCGCTCTACACCGCCGAGGACCTGGCCGACATCGACCCCGGCCTGCCCGGCTTCGCGCCGTTCACGCGCGGCGTGCGGGCGACCATGTATGCCGGGCGGCCGTGGACGATCCGGCAATATGCGGGGTTCTCCACGGCCGAGGAATCGAACGCCTTTTACCGCCGCAATCTGGCCGCGGGGCAGAAGGGGCTTTCCGTCGCCTTCGATCTCGCGACCCATCGCGGCTACGATTCCGACCACCCGCGCGTGGCTGGCGATGTCGGCAAGGCGGGGGTCGCGATCGACACGATCGACGACATGAAGATCCTGTTCGACGGCATCCCGCTCGACAAGATGTCGGTGTCGATGACGATGAACGGCGCGGTGATCCCGATCCTCGCTTTCTTCATCGTGGCTGCGGAAGAACAGGGCGTCGCTCAGGATCAGCTCGACGGCACGATCCAGAACGACATCCTCAAGGAGTTCATGGTCCGCAACACCTATATCTACCCGCCCGCCCCCAGCATGCGGATCGTGTCGGACATCATCGCCTACACCTCGGCCCACATGCCGAAGTTCAACTCCATCTCCATCTCCGGCTACCACATGCAGGAGGCCGGCGCGACGCAGGTGCAGGAGCTCGCCTTCACCATCGCAGACGGCAAGGAATATGCCAAGGCGGCGATGGCGACCGGGCTCGACATCGACAAGTTCGCCGGACGGCTGAGCTTCTTCTTCGCGATTGGGATGAACTTCTTCATGGAGATCGCAAAGCTCCGCGCAGCGCGCAAGCTGTGGCACGGCGTGATGACCGAACTCGGGGCCAAGGACGAGCGCTCCAAGATGCTGCGGACCCATTGCCAGACGTCGGGCGTGAGCCTGACCGAGCAGGACCCGTACAACAACGTAATCCGCACCACGGTCGAGGCGATGGCGGCTACGCTCGGCGGGACGCAATCGCTCCACACCAACGCGCTGGACGAGGCGATCGCGCTCCCGACCGACTTTTCCGCCCGGATCGCGCGCAACACGCAGATCGTGTTGCAGGAGGAGACCGGGATCACCAAGGTCGTCGATCCGTTGGGCGGCTCCTATTATGTCGAGGCGCTGACGCAGGAGTTGCACGACCGCGCGCTCGAGATCATCGCGCGGGTCGATGGCGAGGGCGGCATGGCACGCGCGGTCGCGGCCGGCTGGCCCAAAGCGATGATCGAGGAGGCGAGCGCCGCACGGGCGGCGCGGGTCGACAAGGGCGAGGATGTGATCGTCGGTGTCAACCGCTTCCGGCTGGCGGACGAAGCGCCGGTCGAGTTCCGCGCAATCGATAATGCCGCGGTGCGGGATGCGCAGATTCGGCGGATCGAGGCGACCAAGGCGGGGCGCGACGAGACGCGCTGCCGGGCGGCGCTGGACAGGCTGAGAGAAGGAGCACGATCCCCCTCCCCCGTTCGGCCTGAGCCTGTCGAAGGCCGCTCCTTTTCTTCTCCCGCTTCTTCTCCCGCGATCGAGCAAGAAGAAAGTGGCGGCCTTCGACAAGCTCAGGCCGAACGGAATTCGGAAACGAATTTGTTGGCACTCGCCGTCGGATGTGCCCGCGCCCGCGCTACCCTCGGTGAAATCTCCTCCGCGATGGAGGATGTGTTCGGGCGCTACGATACCGTGCCCGAGCCGGTCAGCGGCATCTATGGCGGCGCGCATGGCGACAGCCCGGGGTGGTTGCGGGCCGGCCAAGGCGTCGAGGCGGTCGGGCGCAGGCTCGGGCGTCGCCCGCGCATGCTGGTCGCGAAAATGGGCCAGGACGGGCATGATCGCGGCGCCAATCTCGTTTCTTCCGCTTTCGCCGACCTCGGGTTCGAGATCGTGCCCGGACCGCTGTTCCAGACGCCAGCGGAAAGCGCCCGCCTCGCGGTCGCCAAGGACGTCGACGTGGTCGGCGCGTCCAGTCTCGCCGCCGGCCACAAGACGCTCGTCCCCGAGCTGATCGGTCACTTGCGCGATCTTGGCCGGCCCGACATCAAGGTGGTGGTCGGCGGCGTCATTCCCGCTCAGGATTATGACGCGTTGCGCGAGGCCGGCGTGCAGGCGATCTTCGGCCCTGGCACCAACCTCGTTGAAGCGGCCGCCGAAGTGCTCAAGCTGCTCGGCCACAACCTGCCGCCCCTGGAGGACGCCGCCGCATGAACGACGAGGAGAGCGCCCCGAACAATCGGGATGGCGAGCTGTTGCTGTACGATCATTACAAGCACGTCACCTCGCTTTGCCTGTTCTCGCTCGCCGGTGGGGTCGCCCTGGCCGACAAGGCACAGGGGCGATGGGCGGTGATGCTGGTCATCGCCCTGGTCCTGATCGGGACGGCGGCAATGGTCTCGTTCACCGTGTCGGGCCAGATCGTCGAGTCACGCCTCAGCGGCAGGACGATCAGCCAGCACCGCAGTCTCAGCGGGAAACTACCTGGAATATTGCTGTCCGTGGGAATCGGCATGCTCCTGTACATCTTTACAAGGTCGCTGAAGCTATGAAGCTTGTTCTTCATCGAACTGGTGGGACGCAGCCGAATGAGTGACTCACTGCCCGAGACCGAGCAAGCCAGCCGATCGAGCGACCGCGTCGATCCGGATTTCCTCGCTTATGATTTCTACAAAAGCTTCACGTCGCTTTGCATGATCACGCTTGGCGGACTGCTCACCTTGTCCGAAACCGTGTTCGGGCGCGATTTTCAGCCCTGGCAAATCATCGCCGTCTGTTTGCCGGTGGCCGCGTCGGGCGTTATCGCCCTGCAATGCCAGACGGACATGGTGCAGCTCGCCAAAGGGGTCAGGCCACGCAGCAAATTCTTCCTGAACTATGGCCTGCGTCTGACCCCGTCGCTGTATGGCATCGGGATAGGGGCCTTCCTCTACATCCTGTTCTCGTCGATGCTTCGCTAGGGTGATGGCCATGACTCGAAGCGACTGGTCCCGCCTGCAAATCGCGGCGTTGTTCGATCTGCCACTGCTCGACCTGCTGTTCGAAGCGCAGCAGGTGCACCGCCGCTGCCACGCGCCGAACCAGGTCCAGCTTTCCACTTTGCTTAGCATCAAGACCGGCGGCTGCCCGGAGGATTGCGGCTATTGCTCGCAATCCGCGTTCGCCAAGACGGGCCTCAAGGCCGAGAAGCTGATGGACGCCGACGCGGTGCTCGCCGCCGCGGCGGCGGCCAAGGCGAACGGTTCCGGCCGCTTCTGCATGGGTGCGGCGTGGCGGGAGCCGAAGGAGCGCGACATGGACGCGCTCTGCACGATGGTCACGGGCGTAAAGGCGATGGGGCTGGAGACCTGCATGACGCTCGGCATGTTGACCCGCGATCAGGCGGATCGGCTGAGCGCGGCGGGGCTCGATTACTACAACCACAATCTCGATACCTCGCCCGAGCATTATGGCGAGGTCATCACCACCCGCACCTACCAGGAACGGCTCGACACGCTCGCCCATGTCCGCGCGTCCGGCATGGCGGTGTGCTGCGGCGGCATCGTCGGCATGGGCGAGACGAGGGAGGACCGGATCGGCTTCCTCCACGCGCTCGCCACCCTGCCCGAGCATCCGGAAAGCGTGCCGATCAACGCGCTCGTGCCGGTGCCCGGCACCGTGCTCGGCGACATGCTCGCCGGCACTCCAATGGCGAAGATCGACGATATCGAGTTCGTCCGCACCGTCGCCGTCGCCCGCATCACCATGCCGCGCGCCATGGTCCGCCTCTCCGCCGGCCGCGAGAGCATGAGCGAGGCCACGCAGACGCTCTGCTTCCTCGCCGGCGCGAACAGCATCTTTACCGGCGACAAGCTCCTCACCACAGGCAATGCCGGCGCGGGCGCGGATGCGGCGTTGTTCGAAAAGTTAGGGTTGCAGCCGATGACGAGCGAAGAGCCGGCGCGGGTGGCGGCGGAATAGTGCCGACGCTGCTGCGGATCGGCCCGTTCCGCTTCTACTTCTACAGCCATGAGCCGAACGAGCCGCCGCACGTCCATGTCGACCACGACGACGCGACGATCAAGGTTTGGCTCGAGAGCCTGGAGGTGGCAAAGAGCCGCGGCTTTCGCGCGCACGAGATCGGTGGCATCGTCGGACAAGTGGAAGCGCATCGCGCCGCGTTCCTGGAGGCTTGGCATGAACATTTCGGCTAGAGTGACCGACGAGCGCGTGCTGAACGTGCGCTGCGACGAGCACAGTCTGATTGTGGACCTGATGGACGGTCGCACGATCTCAGTCCCGCTCGCCTGGTATCCGCGTCTGCTGCACGCAACGCCTGAGCAGCTAGGCCGCTGGGAAACGGCGGGTGCTGGTTACGGCATTCATTGGCCTGATTTAGACGAGGATTTGAGCACCGAGGGCCTGCTGCGCGGCGCACCAGCGGTGAAAGCGGCGTGAGCAATGACAGAAGCCTCCATCTTCAGCTCAGCGATGATGAGATTGTTATGCTCAACAACTGTTTAAATGAAATCTGCAACGGCGTTCACATCGAGGATTGGGAGTTTCAGACCAGGGTGGGCTGGAGCCGGGCGGAGGTCCAAAAACTGCTCTCGCGAATAAACGCTAAAGCATCGGACGTTTTCTAGTGTTCTCTAAAATCCTGATCGCCAATCGCGGCGAGATTGCGTGCCGTGTTATCCGCACCGCCAAGCGGATGGGCATAAAGACGGTCGCGGTCTATTCCGACGCCGACGCGCGGGCGCCGCATGTGAAGTTGGCGGACGAGGCGGTGCGGCTCGGGCCGGCGCCGGCGGCCGAGAGCTATCTCAAGGCCGAGCTCATCCTGCTCGCGTGCAAGGAAACCGGCGCGGAGGCGGTGCATCCCGGATACGGCTTCTTGTCCGAGCGAGAGAGTTTCGCGCGGCTGCTCGCCGACAACGACATCGCCTTTATCGGCCCGCCGCCGAACGCGATCGCGGCGATGGGCGACAAGATCGAGTCCAAGAAGCTCGCCAAGGCGGCGGGCGTCAACGTCGTGCCGGGTTTCCTGGGCGACATCGCCAGCACCGACGATGCGGTGCGGATCGCCGGGGAGATCGGCTATCCGGTGATGATGAAGGCCTCGGCCGGCGGTGGCGGCAAGGGCATGCGGCTGGCCTGGTCCGAGCGCGACGTGCGGGAAGGCTTCGAGGCGACCAAGCGCGAAGGGCTGGCGAGCTTCGGCGACGACCGCGTGTTCATCGAGAAGTTCATCGAAAGCCCGCGCCACATCGAGATCCAGCTGCTGGGCGACCAGCATGGCAACATCGTCTATCTGGGCGAGCGCGAATGCTCGATCCAGCGCCGCCACCAGAAGGTGGTCGAGGAAGCGCCCTCCCCCTTCGTCACGCCCGAAATGCGCCGCGCCATGGGCGAGCAGGCCGTCGCTCTCGCCCGCGCGGTAGGCTATTACAGCGCGGGGACGGTCGAACTGATCGTCTCCGGCGCGGACCCGACCGGGGAGAGCTTCTACTTCCTCGAGATGAACACGAGGCTCCAGGTCGAGCATCCGGTGACGGAATGCGTGACCGGGCTCGATCTGGTCGAGCAGATGATCCGGGTGGCGGCGGGGGAGGAACTTGCGTTCCGGCAAGAGGATGTGAAGCTGACCGGCTGGGCGGTCGAGAACCGAGTTTATGCCGAGGATCCGTATCGCGGGTTCTTGCCGAGCACGGGGCGATTGGTGCGATACCGGCCACCGGACACCAGTGCTCCTGCGCAAGCAGGAGCCCGGAGCACTGAGGCCGGAGCTAGGCTCCTGCTTCCGCAGGAGCACGGGGGCTCCCTCACCCGTGTCGATGACGGCGTCTTCGAAGGCGGCGAGGTCAGCATGTTCTACGATCCGATGATCGCCAAGCTGATCACCTGGGCGCCGACCCGCGAAGAGGCGATCGACCGGCAGATCGGCGCGCTCGACGCGTTCCAGATCGAAGGCATCGGCCACAACATCGATTTCCTGTCCGCCTTGATGCAGCATGCACGGTTCCGCTCGGGCGAGATTACCACCGGCTTCATTGCCGAGGAATATCCCGACGGCTTTCAGGGCGCCCCCGCGGAGCCCAAGCTGCTCTGCCGTCTCGCCGCGCTCGCCGGCTTGCTGTCGACCGAAGCCGCGGGACGGGCGTTGCGGATCGAAGGCCAGCTCGGAACGCCGCTGCTCCCCCCCGGCGACTGGGTGGTGCGGATCGGGGACAAGAGCTTCCCGGTCGCCGTTGCGGCCGAAGGTGTCCACGCGGGCGACGGCGAAATGGCCGTCGACGCAACGTGGGTTCCCGGTCAGCGGCTTGTCCAGGCGCAGATCGACGACGAACAGCTGACTGTGCAGGTCGAGAAGCGCGTGAATGGCTGGCGTTTGACGACCCGCGGCGCGAAGTTCGACGCGCAAGTGCTGACGCCCAGGGTCGCTTTGCTCGCCGACTATATGATCGAGAAGGTGCCGCCCGACCTCAGTCGTTTCCTGCTCTGCCCGATGCCGGGCCTGCTCACGGCGTTGAACGTGGGCCAAGGCGATCGCGTCCAGGCCGGCCAGCCGCTCGCGGTGGTCGAAGCGATGAAAATGGAGAATATCCTGCGCGCGGAGAAGGCCGGCACCGTCGGCCGGGTCGCAGCCAAGCCGGGCGACAGCCTGGCGGTGGATGCGGTGATCCTGGAGTTCGAGTGATCGCCGTTACTAAGAGCACATCCATCACCCCAGCAAAGGCTGAGGTCTATATTGCCTCCGATCCCTTCACTGCGTCAGCATGGATGCCAGGCTTCGCTGGCAAGACGGGCGGAGCTGGAGATAAAGCTTGAGAATCTGCGTTTACACCGGCTCCCGCCACGGCAGCCGGCCGGAATATGAAGCCGCCGCCCGCAATTTTGGCACCCTGCTCGCCAGCGAAGGCATCGGCCTCGTCTATGGCGGCGGGCACCTTGGCCTGATGGGCGTGATCGCGGACGCGGCGCTCGCGGCCGGCGGCGAGGTGGTGGGCGTGATCCCGCAGAAGCTGGTCGAATGGGAGGTGGCCCATACCGGCCTGACCGAACTTCACGTCGTCCACTCAATGCATGAGCGCAAGCAGATGATGGCGGACCTGGCGGATGCGTTCGTTGCGCTGCCCGGCGGCATCGGGACGATGGAGGAATTGTTCGAAGTCTGGGCCTGGCTGCACTTGGGCTATCATGACAAACCCTGCGCGCTGCTGGACGTCGCCGGCTTCTATGCGCCACTTGTGGCTTTCCTCGACCGGATGGTGGACGAAGGCTTCCTCAAGCGCGGCACCCGTGAAATGCTGCTGACGGACACGGACAGCAGGGCGCTGCTCGAACAACTCCGCGCCTTTCGCGCGCCTGCAACCTTGCCGATCCTGGATCGCGACGAACTCTGATCACACCGGCGTCGCTGGACCTTAGCGTGACATGAAGGCATGTTTCCGGTCAGCGGCCGTCACGAGCCGCATGGCGGGGGGAGAGACGCATGCACGTGGTCGAACTGTTCGTGCCGATTGCCGTGATGATGAGCCTGACGGTGATGCTGGGGCTGGTCACGCGGCTGATCGCGACCGGCATGCTCAACAAGACCATCCGGGAAGCGATGCGCAGCGATCCGGGCAGCGTGCCCAGCCTGGCCGAGAGACTAGAACAGCGACAGCCCTGGGCGGATTCGCTGCTGGGCTGGGTCTTCCTCGCCTTTGCGCTGGCGCTTCTGGTGCTCGCGCTGATGGAGCCGAACGAGAGCGAACGCGCCACCATGCTCAAGGCGGTGGTGGTGCCGACGATCGTCGGGGCGGTCATCTTGCTCTACACACGCTTCGCTTGGCAGAGCACCCGTACTGGCCGGTAACTGCTATGTGTGCGCGTTCATCTCTTGTTTCACCCGTGCGCGATAAGCTAAGCAGTTGAAGTCTTGGGAGAAGGTTGCGTGATGAAGGCTGGCCGGTTCCGATTCGGTGTGGCGTTAAGCGCCCTCGCCCTGTTGTCGGGTTGCGGCGGCGGAGGCGGTGGTTCGCCGACGCCCAGCCCGGGGCCGATCGCGTCGCCCGGCCCGGCACCGTCGCCCAGCCCGACTCCGACCGCCGGTTGCACGCTTCGCGCCCGGCAGGATTGGGCGGCGGCGCAGCTGCGCGAATGGTATCTGTTTCCGGAAACGCTGCCGGCCAGCCTGGACCCGGGGCAGTTCAGCACCGTCGACGATTATATCGACGCGCTCACCGCCACCGCGCGATCGCAGCGGCGTGACCGCTTCTTCACTTATCTGACCTCGATCCGCGAGGAGGATGCTTTCTTCTCGTCGGGCCAGACCGCCGGGTTCGGCATTCGCCTGACCACCGACGCGAGCACCCGCCGCGTGTTCGTCGCGGAGGCATTCGAGGGCGCCCCGGCACTGGCGGCCGGGATCGATCGTGGCACGGAGATCCTCGCGGTCGGGACGAGCGAGTCCAATCTGCGGAACGTGGGTGACATCATTGCCGCCGAAGGGTCGGTCACAGGCGCGCTCGGCCCCAACACGGCTGGCACGGCGCGGGTGCTGCGCATTGCCGATGCGAGCGGCACGCGGACGGTAACCGTCACCAAGACCGACTTCTCGATCCCGCCGGTTTCGCCCCGCTACGGCGCGCGCATCATCGATGATGGTGGGCGCCGGGTCGGATATCTGAACCTGCGCACCTTTATTTCGACCGCCGATCCGGCTCTGCGCCAGGCGTTCGCCGGCTTCCGCGCGCAAGGCATCACCGAAGTGATCGTCGACTTCCGCTACAATGGCGGCGGCCTGGTCTCGACCGCAGAGTTGATGGGCGATCTGCTCGGCGCCAACCGCAGCCGACAGGACGTGTTCAGCTTTACAACCTTCCGGCCGGAAAAGTCGCAGTTCAACGAAACGCGCTTTTTCATGCCGCAGCCGGAATCGCTCGCGCCGACCAAGATCGCGTTCATCGGCACGCGCGGCACGGCGTCGGCGAGCGAGCTCGTGATCAACTCGTTCATCCCCTATCTGGGCGCGAACGAGGCGCTGATCGGCACCAACACGTTCGGCAAGCCCGTCGGCCAGATCGCGCTCGACCGCACCGCCTGCGACGATCGCTTGCGCGTTGTCGCATTCAAGACGCAGAACGCGGCGCGGCAGGGCGACTATTTCGACGGCCTCGCGCCGTTCATGCAGGCCAGCTGCCAGGCGCCCGACGACATCACGCGTCAGCTGGGTGATCCGGTCGAGGGCTCGACCCGAGCCGCGCTCGACTTCCTCGCCGGCCGCCCCTGCACCCGAATCTCGAGCGGCGGGCTGACGACGCAGAGCGTCCGCGAAGGCCGCAACGAGCTGGTCAGTCCCGACAAGCCGAGCACTGTCCAGCGTGACGTGCCGGGCTTCTTTTAACGTCTCGAAGTGATACTTCGAGCCGGTGGGGTTCGAAAGCCGATGTTCGTCCGAAGCTGGTGCTGCTTGCTGGTGCCGGTCATGCTGAGCGGGTGTGACGATCGCGCGCCAGTGGTCGCCGATCGGCCGGTGAGCGCCACGCCTGTTATAGCCACGGCCGAGCCGCTGCCCGATACCGTGCGGGTGCGGCTGGACACGCAGGCGGGTCCGATCGTCCTGGCGCTGGACACTAGGCGCGCGCCAGTCACAGCCGGCAATTTCGTCCGCTACGTGGATGAAGGGCGGTTCGACGACACCAGTTTCTACCGCGCGGCACCGACCAAGGGCGCTCCCGAGCGGGGCTTCATCCAGGGTGGCATCCGGCGCAATTACCGACTGATGCTGCCGCCGATCCCGCATGAGCCGACGGCGAAGACTGGATTGCGCCACGAGGCGGGCACGATTTCCATGGCACGGGCCGAGGAAGGTGCCGGCGCGATGGGCGATTTCTTCATCCTCACCGCGGCGATGCCCTCGATGGACGCCAAGGGCGACAGACCGGGCTTCGCCGCCTTCGGCCGAGTCGTGGACGGCATGGCCACCGTCCGCGAAATCCTCGCCGCCCCCACCGTCCCGAATGCCGGCCGCGGCGCGATGCGCGGTCAGATGCTCGCACAGCCCGTGCGGATCCTGACGGCCCGCCGCGTCGATAACTCGCGGAACTGACCGTAGAGCAGTTCCCGCTTGGCTGTACCTATATTCCACTTTCCGCTTACCCTGAGGTTGTCGAAGGGCTGCCTCTCCTTCTCGGGTGTCGCAAAGAGGACAGGGCTTCGACAACCCCGGATCAAGTCCGGGGCTGAGCGGGAGGGGCTACGCAACCTGAGCGAGACCGCCCTAGCTCGCCACCCGCTCCGCCTCCGGCAAGCTTTCGGCGCCGGCCACGTCCCAGCGATCCATCGTGATCGCCGAGCAAGCATAGGTGGCCTGGTTGCGCAGGGTGGCCGGCTTCATCGCGGCGGCAAGCGCCGGCTGCCGGGTGGCCAGCGTCGTGCGCGCATCGTCCGGCCGCGAGGCATAGACCATGCCGTGGAATTTCGTGCCGGTCGACAGCTTGTGATCCATGAACGGCAGGAAATCGCCGACATAGACTACTTCGCCGGCGGCAACGCTGAAGGTCGGCGCGCCGAAGCAGTTGGAGGCAGTAATCGGCACCGCCGGCCCGACCGACATGCCGGCGATCACATAATCTCCGGGCGTCACCCGCAGCACATGGACTTCATGATCCGCCTTGCGGTCCGAGCTGGACGCAATCAGATTATAGGTGGTCTTGTCGCCCTTCTTCTTCCAGTCGCGCGGCTGATAGACGAGGTCGCGGCCTGCGACGTCGTAACGCGCGAACTGGACGGACCCGGACCGGCCGGCGCTGCCGCCTCCGGGCCGACGATATGCGAACACGATCGCGCCCTCACCCGGCTGCAATACCAGCGGAATCGCCGTATCCGCCTTCTTGCCGAGGAACACGGAGCCGGGTCCGGCCAGCGGCGCGTCCAGCTTTAGCTCGGGATCCTCCTGAAGTGAGAAGCTGGTGCGCTCGGTGATCTCCCCGCTCACCGTCCGCGCGCCAACAACCGTGTCGAAATAGGCGCTGCGGGCTTCGTCGCTCATCGCTTCCACCCTGGCGGCCTCGGCCGAGGGCACCTCGACCATCCGCCAGCCGCGAATCATCAGGCACGAGCGACGGTTCGCGCGGCGCTGCTCGCCTTCCGCGATCGCGCCGGCGATCAGCCCGCCGATGCCGGCGCCGATCCCGGCCGCGACCGGCGAGATCACCGCCGGATTGTAATAATAGGGAATCGTGCCCGACGGGGTGCGCGAGCCGCGCGCGATCAGCCGGCACTCCTGCCAATCGGCATCATATTGCGCCCGCGTCGCACCCGGCTTGTTGTAGAAGCGATTGCCCTTGAGATCGCGGGCCGCATCCTTGGCGATCTCCTCCGGCGTGTCCTTCGGATCGACCGGTTGATCTTGCGGCACGGGTGCCGGCTTGTCGCCGCCATAAGGCACGTTCATCGATGCCTGAGCCAGCAGCGGCTGCACCGGCAGCGCGGCCGCGAGCGCGAGGCCCGCGACAAACCGTGTCGAAATCATCTTGTCCCCCGTTTATCGTTCCCGGCTATCAGCTTAGCCGAGGCAGCGGCAAGTTCATAGCCTGCCCGGCCCAGCCGCTTCGCGGCACGACGCGGTTCGCGCCGACCGCGGGCCAAATACCATCGACCGAATCTCGGGTATCTTAATACCTTTCGTAAACCGCCCGGATTTCTTGACTTCCGGAGCCCGCGCTGTCATTTGCCCGTCAGCAGCGCTGCCCGGATGGGCGGCGCCGTTTCATTTTAGACGAGGTCTGGCCCTATGAAGGCGCTGATGAAGACCACCAAGTCGGCCAAGCCGCACGAGGTGGAGAAGAAATGGCATCTGATCGATGCCGATGGACTGGTGGTCGGCCGCGTCGCCTCCATCATCGCCAACATTCTGCGCGGCAAGCACAAGGCGAGTTACACGCCGCATGTCGATTGCGGCGATCATGTGGTGGTAATCAACGCCGACAAGGTGCGCTTCACCGGCAACAAGCTGCAGCAGCAGACCTATTACAAGCACACCGGCTATCCGGGTGGCTTGAAGGAAGTCACCGCCGACAAGGTGCTGGCCGGCCGCTTTCCGGAGCGAGTGCTCGAAAAGGCGGTGGAGCGCATGATCCCGCGCGGGCCGCTCGGCCGCGATCAGATGCGCGCGCTGCACCTGTATGCCGGCACCGAGCATCCGCACGGTGGCCAAAGCCCTGAACTCCTCGATGTCGCGGGCATGAACCGCAAGAACAAGGTGGGCGCCTAAATGTCCGACAATCGCCAGTCCCTTTCCGATCTCGCGGCGCTGACCCAAGCGCAGGCCGCTCCGCCGCCGCCCGCTCCCGAAGCGCCGGCCGCTACAGCCGATGCCGCAGCCGTAGGCGACGAACCGCAGGCCGCCGCGGCGCCCGCGCCGATCCCCGGTTCCGAGGATGACGGCCGTTCGACGCAGGGCCCGCAAATGCAGGCCGTGCTTCGCGAACAGCAGCTCGACAAGCAGGGCCGCGCTTATGCTACCGGCCGCCGCAAGGACGCGGTTGCCCGCGTCTGGCTCAAGCCCGGCACCGGCAAGATCACCGTCAACGGCCGCGATCAGGAGGTCTATTTCGCCCGCCCGACCCTGCGCCTGGTGATCAATCAGGTGTTCGACGTCGCCGATCGGCGCGGCCAATATGACGTGATCTGCACCGTCGCCGGCGGTGGTCTGTCCGGCCAGGCCGGCGCGGTTCGCCACGGCATCAGCCAGGCGCTGACCCGCTACGAGCCGGCACTGCGCACGGCGGTGAAGCGCGAAGGCTTCCTGACCCGCGATCCGCGCGTCGTCGAGCGCAAGAAGTACGGCCGCGCCAAGGCCCGCCGCAGCTTCCAGTTCAGCAAGCGATAAGCGGACACGTTCGGGCGGAAGCCTCTTCCGCCCGGAGTCGTGGAACGCCGGCCGGCTGCCGCGTTCGGGCGAGCCGTCCGACGTCACGGGATTTACTCCCGTGACGGCAGCACAAGGGTGGCTTAAACACCCGGCCGGGTGAGCCCCTTCGAATTCGTCTTCTCCTTGTTCGGCCTTCTGCTCGGCTTCAGCTTGGTGGAAGTGTTGGGCGGGCTGGCGCGGACGGTGGAAGCGCGTTTGCGGCTGGGGCCGGCTTACAGGGTCGGCTGGCTGACGCCGCTGCTCGCCACCTTCGTCATGCTGGACCTGATGACCTTCTGGCTGGCTGCCTGGCGGCCACGATGTTGGATGCCGTGAGCAGAAGCAGGAGCAACAAGGCGGGAAGGAGCAGCGGGCGCCGCCCCGTCAATGCGATCGCTTCGCCAAACAAGGAGCCGGCGTTTCCTCGATCGACCCCGTAAGGCACGTCATCACTCATGGCTGGATCCCCCCGGTTGGATCAGCCTAGCAGCCGGTCAGGAAAGCGAAAGGGATCGCGTCCCCCCGTCCGGGCGCAAGCGCTTCAGGCCAGTCCGAGCGCCGCCTTGTAGGTGTCGAGCAGCATCTCCGCCTCATCGCGGACATGCTTTTCCATTTTGCGCAGCCGGATGATCGTGCGCATCGTCTTGGTATCGTAGCCGCGCGATTTAGCTTCGGCGTAAACGTCCTTGACGTCGTCGGCCATGGACTTCTTCTCTTCTTCCAGCCGCTCGATCCGCTCGATCAGCAATCGCAGCTCATCGGCCGCGATCGTTCCTTCAGACATTCCATGCCCCCGAATTGATGGTGAACGGCCCGTCTAGGCAAGCGTCCGGCGCGGCTCAAGCGGGTGCGGGCGCGGTTCCGGTTGAACTGTCGCGGGGAGTGGCTATTCGGCCACCGATGATTTGCCGGGAGCCGCAATGAGCAAGACGCCGAGCCAGTTCGTGCCCCGCAGCCGCAAGGTTCGCATCCTGGCGACGCTTGGCCCCGCCAGCGCCACGCCGGAGATGATCCGCGAATTGCTGCGCGCCGGCGCCGACGCGTTCCGGCTCAACATGAGCCATGGCAGCCATGCCGATCACCTCGCCCGGATCGAGATCATCCGCGCGCTGGAAAAGGAATTGCAGCGGCCGACCACGATCCTCGCCGATCTGCAGGGCCCCAAGCTTCGCGTCGGGCGGTTCGAGGGCGACAAGCAGATGCTGGAGAATGGGCAGGCGTTCGTATTCGATCGCGACGAGACGCTCGGCACGACGCGCCGCGTCAACCTGCCGCATCGCGAAATCTTCGAGGCGGTGGAGGCGGGCACGCGGCTGCTGATCGACGATGGCAAGCTGGTGCTGCGGGTGACACATGCCGGGCCGGACCGGCTCGAGACCCGGGTCGAGGTCGGCGGCGCCATCTCCAACAACAAGGGCCTGAATGTGCCGGACGCGGTGCTGCCGATGGCGGCGCTGACCGACAAGGATCGCGCCGACCTGGCCTTCGCGCTCGATCACAATGTCGACTGGATCGCCTTGTCGTTCGTGCAGCGGCCGGAGGACGTGGCCGAGGCGCGTCGGCTGATCGCGGGCCGCGCGGCCCTGCTCGCCAAGATCGAGAAGCCTGCGGCGCTGGAGCGGCTCGGCGGTATCCTAGAACTGTCGGATGCGGTGATGGTGGCGCGCGGCGATCTCGGCGTCGAGCTGCCGCCCGAGGATGTGCCTCCAATGCAGAAGCGCATCGTCGAGAGCGCGCGCCGAATGGGCCGGCCGGTGGTGGTCGCGACCCAGATGCTGGAATCGATGATCACCTCGCCTTCACCGACGCGCGCCGAAGTGTCGGACGTGGCGACGGCGGTGTACGACGGCGCCGACGCGGTGATGCTGTCGGCGGAAAGCGCCTCCGGCCAGTTCCCGCTTGAGGCGGTGTCGATGATGAACCGGATCGCGACCAGCGTCGAGCGCGACCCGAGCTATGGCGCGCGCATCCATTTCACCGAAACGCCCGCCGATCCGACAACCAACGACGCGATCGCCGAGGCCGCCGCCAACATCGTCGGCACGGTCAGCGCGGCGGCGATCGTGTGCTTCACCCTGTCGGGCTCCACCGCCCGCCGGGTCGCGCGCGAGCGGCCATCCGTGCCGCTGCTGGTGCTGACGCCTTCCGCGAGCACCGCTCGGCGGCTCGGCCTGCTATGGGGCGCGCACGCGGTGCGGACTCGCGACGTCGCGAGCTTCGAGGAAATGGTCGGCAAGGCCAAGCGCATGGCGCTGCGGCATGGCCTCGCCAAAGCGGGCGACCGGATCGTGGTGATCGCCGGCGTTCCGTTCGGCACCCCGGGATCCACCAACGTGGTTCACGTGGTGCGTCTGGCGGGCGACGAGCTCGACCGGCACAAGGCCGGCTGAATCCTCCCCGAGCTTTGGCTTGGGGAGGATTTCAGGCCATCAGCCTCGGCACCAGATCGAGCAGCTCGCGGGCGAGGAAGCCGATGCGGCCGACCTCGCGGCTGAGGGTTCGCCCGGCTTCGCCATGCAGGTAAACGCCCCAGCAAACCGCCGTGAACGGGTCGGCACCGCGCGCGGCGAGGCCGCCGACGATGCCGGCCAGCGTGTCGCCGGAGCCGGACGTCGCCAGGCCGACGCCGCCGCCCTTGTAGCGCACCGCACGCCCGTCCGGGGCGACGACGTGACTATATTCACCTTTGATCAGCGTCACCGCCGCGAATGTCTCGGCAGCCTGGCGCGCGGCGGCCAGCGGGTCGGCCGTCACCTCGTCGCGCTCCGTCCCGATCAGCCGGGCCATCTCGCCGGCATGGGGAAGCAGCATCGTGCCGCCCGGCCAGGCTTTCAGGCCGTCCGCTCGCTCGGCCAGGCTGCCGAGCACCGCTGCGTCCAGCACCAGCGGCACCCGAAGCTTCGCCGCGAACAGGGCATCGAGCATGTCGTCCAGCGCCGGCCCGAATTGCAGCCCGCAGCCGAGCAGCAAGGCTTGCGCGTCCTCGGCCCAGCTTAGAATTCGGTCGGTCTCCTTGCCGTGGATGCAGCCGTCGGACGACTCACGAAGACCGACCACTCGCGCCTCTGGGATGGCAACTCCGATCGGCACGCAGATGCTTTCCGCCGTCGCGATCTGGAGCTTGCCGGCACCGGCCCTCAGCCCGGCGATGCCGGCCAGCAGCACCGCCCCCGGCAGTTCCTTGCTGCCACCGACGACCAGCAAGCGTCCCCGCTCCTCCTTGTCGCTGTCGTCCGGATGATGCGGGAGCGGGTGGGCGCGCAGCCAATCGCGGTCGAGCGTTTCGGGCGCGCTCATCGCGCTGCCACCATGGCGTCCGGCTCCGACGTGATCGGCGCGTTTTCACGGGCGAGCGGCGCCGCGAAATTGTAGCGGACGAGCTTGGGCTGGCAGCCGAGCGGGTCCGAACAATCGAATTCATATTCGCAAACGCCGCAGTTCAGCACGTCGCCCTGCTTGTCCACGGTCAGTATCTGCGCCTCGTCCATCTCCTCCAGGATGTAGCGTAGGCACAGCACCACGACCTGGTGGCAGACGATCAGCACCCGGCGATCGGCATAATGGAGGCTGATCGAATCGAGGGCGCTGCGCAGCCGCAGGATCACGTCCGCCCAGCTTTCGCCGCCGGGCGGGCGATGGTAAAACTTGCCGAGCAGGGTGCGTTGCTCGGCCTGGTCAGGAAACTTCTGCTGGACGCCGGCGGTGGTGAGCCGGTCGAAGATCCCGAACTCGCGCTCGCGCAGGCGTTCGTCGACGATTGGTGGCCGCGCTTCGCCGGTTACGCCGCCTGCCTGGCAGATCGCCTGCGCGGTCTGGCGGGCGCGGACGTAGGGCGAGGCCAGCATCACTTCGGGCCGCTCACGCTCCGGCAGCGAGCCGAACCAATGGCCGACCGCATCCGCCTGGGCGTGGCCAAGCTCGCTCAGCGGCACGTCGACGTCACGCAGCGCGATGTCGATCACGTCCAGCCCTGCCGCGTCGGCGGCGTCCCGCGCGACATTGCCCGCGCTTTGTCCATGACGGACGATCCAGAGCCGCGAAGGCCATCTTTGTCTCATGGCCGAAACAATGTGTGAAAAGGAGAAGGGTTGCTTGTCAATCCTCCCCGGGACGGGGAGGGGGACCATGCGACGCATGGTGGAGGGGGCTCGCCAGCACTCCTGCGGGTGACGAGCCCCCTCCATCTCGCTTCGCGAGCCACCTCCCCGTCCCGGGGAGGATCCAGGGTCTCAGAGCAATTTCTCACCCTTTAGCCTGACCCGCAAATCCTCGGCATCCGTGAACAGGTGCGCTTGCATGCCCACCGCCCGCGCGCCCTCCACGTTGACGATGCGATCGTCCACGAACAGCGCTTCCGAAGGCTTCAAGCCGAACCGGTTCAGCGCGAGATAGTAGATCGCGGGATCGGGCTTGAGCAGTTTCTCCTCGCCGGATACGACGATGTCGCGGAAGCGGCGGAAGAATGCCTCTTCCCGGGCCCGGAACGGCGCCCAGAAATCGGCGGAGAAGTTGGTGATCGCGAACAGCGGCACGCCCCGCGCGTCGAGCTCCTCGACCAAGGCCTGCATGCCTGGAACCGCGTCCGAGATCGTCTCGCCGAACCGCTCGCCCCAAGCGGCGATCAGATGCGCGTAATCCGGAAATCGTTCGGACAATTCCGCCGCAGCCTCGGCGAACGGACGCCCGCCGTCCAAGCTGTCATGCCAGGCCCACAGATCGACATCCTCGATATAGCGCAGGCGCGCTTGGTCGTCGGCGATCTGCCGGACGAGAAAGGAATCGGGATCCCAGCCGTAGAGGACATTGCCCACATCGAAGATGACGGCGGTGAGATTGACGTCGCTCACGATCCACACGTCACCCCAGCGAAGGCTGGGGTTTCAGCGAAAACGGACACTGGCGTCTTCGCGACCCGAGATGCCAGCCTTCGCTGGCATGACGGACAGTGGCGAACTCGCATCAAAGGACCACTTTGATGCGCTCGATTCAGCCCTGGCGCGCCTTGAAGCGGCGGTTGGTCTTGTTGATGACGTAGGTGCGGCCCCGGCGGCGGATCACGCGGCAGTCGCGGTGACGCGACTTCAAGGACTTGAGAGAGTTGCGGATCTTCATGGCC
Source organism: Allosphingosinicella sp. (assembly GCA_036387855.1). Lineage (GTDB taxonomy): Bacteria > Pseudomonadota > Alphaproteobacteria > Sphingomonadales > Sphingomonadaceae > Allosphingosinicella. The sequence continues at coordinate 298,327 of DASVSZ010000034.1, forward strand.
GTAAACGCCCGTCTTTCAATTCTGGCTTGTGGAGAAGGCGCTCAACTATGGGGCGCCTCTCCACAAGTCAAGCATTCTGCCGCTCGGCGAGCTTGCGCTCCCAGGCGAGCGCATCGCGAACGATCGTATCGAGATCGTCGCGCTTGGGGCGCCATGGCAGGGTGGCCAGGATCTTCGCGTTGTCGGCAACCAGCGCGTCCGGATCGCCGGCCCGGCGCGGCTCCATCCGGCGCGTGATCTGGAGGTTGGTCACGCGATCGACGCTGTCCAGCACCTCGAGCACCGAGAAACCGCGGCTATAACCGCAATTCATGATGTGGCTGGTCACCGGGTCGGCGATCAGCTTCTCGAGCGCATCGACATGCGCCGCCGCGAGATCGCTAACGTGGATATAGTCGCGGATACCGGTGCCGTCCGCGGTCTGGTAATCCGTGCCGTAGACGGACACCGCCTCGCGCTTGCCGATCGCCGCCTCGACCGCGACCTTGATCAGGTGGGTCGCGCCGGCGGTGGACTGGCCCGATCGACCCTGCGGATCGGCGCCCGCGACGTTGAAATAGCGAAGCGCGCAGAAGTTGATCGGGTGGGCGGCCGCGACGTCGGCCAGCATGCGCTCCGTCATCAGCTTGGACCATCCATAAGGATTGATCGGCTGCGTGCGGGCATCTTCCTGGACCGGAACCTGCTCGGGAACGCCGTAGGTCGCGGCGGTCGACGAGAAGATGAAGTGCCGCACCCCGCCCGCCACCGCGCTTTCCAGCAGCGAACGACTCTTCACCGTATTGTTCTCATAATATTTGAGTGGGTTCTCGACCGATTCCGGCACCACGATCGATCCGGCGAAATGGATGATCGCCCCGATGCCGTGATCGGCGATGATTCGCCCGACCAAAGCCTGATCGGCGATGTCGCCTTCGACGAAAGTCGCGCCTTCCGGCACTGCCCAGCGAAAGCCGGTCACCAGATTGTCGATCACCACCACCGGCCAGCCGGCGTCGAGCAAGGCCAGCACCGCATGACTGCCGATATAGCCGGCCCCGCCGGTCACCAGCACGGGAAGCTTCTCCACGGATCCGTTCATGATCATCCTTGCAGCAAATGTGGCGACAAGATCGTTCCACCGCCTATACGATGGGCGGTCTAGCGACGAGGATTCGGGAAATGAACGGTTTTCTTAAGTGCTCGGCACTCTTCGCGACGATGGCGCTGGCGGCTTGCGCGGGAGGGACCGGCGGTGGCGGTGCGAGCGCGGGCATGGAGGTGATGCGCACTCATCTCGGGCAGCCGATCGCGCGCGGCCAGATCGCGGTCGAAGCGTCCGACGCGGCGGATGCCGCCAATCCCGAATTCGCGGGCTTTGCGGTTGAAGTCGCGCAGCAGCTTGGCCGGCTCGGCTGGACGGTGCTGCCGTCGCGCGGCGCCGGCGAGCAAGTCGCCCTGGTCGATGTTTCCCAGGTCGGCACCGCGGCCAGGCTCGAAGTCGGCCTCAAGCGCCGCTCCGAAGGCAGCGTCTTCTGGCAAGGCCAGGCCACCGCCGAACCAGGCAGCTACGATTCGGCACCCGGCCGGGCGGCGGCTGTGAAGCGGCTTGCCGAAGCCGTGTTTCGAGACTTTCCGGGAGAGTCGGGCCGCACTATCAGGCTGCGATGACTCTATCCGTCACCAGTGCCTTCGACGGCGGCAACATCCGCCTCGTCCAGATCGACGGCAGCCGCATCGACCTTGAGATCTGCAAGGACAATCGCAGCGCCTTTTATCAATGGTTCTACTTCCGGCTGACCGGCGCGGCCGGCCAGGCTGTCGAACTGCGCATCCTAAATTGCGCCGAATCCGCTTATCCATTCGGCTGGCCGGGCTACCGCGCCTGCATGAGCGAGGATCGTGACTCCTGGGAACGGGTCGACACCGCCTATGAAGGCGGCATCCTGACGATTCGGGCGTTGCCGGCCACGAACAGCGCCTGGTTCGCCTATTTCGCGCCCTACACGATGGAGATGCACCACGATCTGATCGCGGCGGTGGCCGGCAATCCCGGCGTGGAATACCGATCGCTTGGCCAGACGCTCGACGGGCAGGAGATCGACTATCTGAAGATCGGGCACGGGCCGGTCCAGGTCTGGCTCTACGGTCGCCAGCATCCGGGCGAGACCATGGCGAGTTGGTGGATGGAAGGCGCGTTCGAGAAGCTGCTCGACGAGGCCGATCCGGTGTCGCGTGTGCTCCGCGGGCGCGCCACCTTCCATATCGTGCCCAACATGAACCCGGACGGATCGCGGCGCGGACATCTGCGCACCAACGCGGTCGGCATCAATCTCAACCGCGAATGGCACGAGCCCAGCCTGCAGCGCAGCCCCGAAGTGCTTCATGTGCGCAACGAGATGGACCGCACCGGCGTCCACTTCGCGATCGACGTGCATGGCGACGAGGCGATCGCCGCCAACTTCCTGGCCGGCTTCGAAGGCATTCCGAGCTTCGCCCGAGGTCAGCAGGACGTGTACGATCGATACAGCCAAGCGCTGGTCCGCTTATCCCCCGACTTTCAGACCGCGAAGGGCTACGAAGTCGCCAAGCCCGGCCAGGCCAATCTGTCCATGTCCACCGCCCAGCTTGCCGAGCGTTTCGGCGCGATCGCGATGACGCTGGAGATGCCGTTCAAGGACAATGACGACCTGCCCGATCCGGAACAGGGCTGGTCGCCGGACCGTTGCCGCCTGCTCGCCCGCTCCTGCCTCGATGCGCTCCACGCGATCATCGACGATCTGCCTTATCGGCGGTGATTGCAGGGTCCTCGCGTAAGCCGGGCTTGACCCGGGCGAAGGCTTCTTCTTTCGCACCGCACCAAAGCCCTGCCCCGGGTCAAGCCCGGGGGTGTCACCGCTGACTGGCAGCCTGCTGGTTGCAAAAGGAGATAAATGCCCCGTCTCGTCCTGATCCGCCACGGCCAGTCCGCCTGGAACCTCGAAAACCGTTTCACCGGCTGGTGGGATGTCGATCTGACCGCGCAAGGCGAGGCCGAGGCCCGCGCGGCCGGCGAACTGATGCGCGAGCGCGGGCTCGATTTCGATCTGTGCTTCACCAGCTTCCAGACTCGCGCGATCCGCACGCTCCACCTGGCGCTGGAGGCGATGGGCCGGCTCTGGCTTCCGGAAGAAAAGGACTGGCGGCTGAACGAGCGCCATTATGGTGGCCTGACCGGGCTCGATAAGGCGGAGACCGCGGCCCGGCACGGCGACGATCAGGTCAAGCTCTGGCGGCGCAGCTTCGACGTGCCGCCTCCCTTGCCGGAGGAGGGGTCGCCCTGGGATCTCGCCAAGGACGTCCGTTACAAAGGCGTGCCAATTCCGCAGACGGAGAGCCTCAAGGACACGATCGCGCGCGTGCTGCCTTATTGGCAGGCTCGCATCGCGCCCGAGCTTCGCGCCGGCAAACGCGTCCTGATCGCCGCTCACGGCAATTCGCTACGCGCGCTGGTCAAGCATCTGTCGGGCATTTCGGGGGCCGACATTGCCGGCCTGGAAATCCCGACCGGCCAACCGATCGTCTACGAGCTGGACGATGATCTGGGCGAGATCGAGCGTTATTACCTGAAGGACAGGTGACGTTCCCCCTCTCCCAATTGGGGAGAGGGAGGGGCCCGCTCGGCGACAGCCGAGTGGGAGGGTGAGGGTCTCGATGCGGACCTCACCTCGACCGCTGTCACCCTCACCCGGCTTCCCTCGGGGGAGAGGGTCTTTACATCCTCAATCCCGGTTCTTCGCCCGGCCGATATTGCGGTCTGCGCGGCGCAGGACGTCGTCGACGCTGTCGCCGGCCATCACCGCCGCCACCCCGATCGAAACGTGGAGAGGCACTTCGGTCCCACCCAGATCCAGCGGTTTGGCGGCGATGTAGCGCGTGATGCGATCGGCGGTTTCGATCGCGCTGTTATGGTCGAGATGATCTAGGATCAGCGCGAACTCGTCATTGCCGATCCGAGCGGCGAGATCGGTCGTCCTGATCAGTCCGCCGAGCAGCCGAGCGGCGTGGATCAATGCCGCATCGCCAGCGAAATGGCCGTGCGCCTCGTTGATGGCCCTGAGGCATTGGACATCAATGTACAACACCGCCGCCTGAGTGCCATGACGAGTCGCGGAGGCGGTGACCCGCTCGAGTTCCCGGATGAAGCGGCGACGATTGGGCAAAGGCGTCAGAGTATCGCCGTCCGCCACCCGCTCGGCCGCGTCCAGCCGCTCGCGCGCTTCGGCGAGCGACGCGCGGAGCAGGGCATTCTGATCCGACAATTGCGCCAGCACGGCACGCGCCTGCGGGCCGGCCTCTTCGTCGGAGAAGCGGGGGATGAAGCTTGCTTGGTCGGCCATCGGCTCGGATCCTCGTGGTTCGTCCATCCAAGCCTAGGCGCGAAGGGTTAACGCCGCGCTAAGGGCGTCCGGGTGCGGGAGAGCGCGATTGCGGGCACGGTGGGCGCCGTTTAAGAACGACCGCTTCGCCGGGCAGAAGGTTGGACGATGGCAGTTGGAGCGCTCGTGGGGCTGATCATGGGCAGCCAGTCCGACTGGGACACGATGCGCGGCGCCGCCGACATGCTGGACGAACTCGGCGTCGCTTACGAAACCCGCATCGTCTCCGCACACCGCACGCCCGGGCGGCTTTACGATTACGCCACCGGTGCCGCCGCGCGCGGGCTGAAGGTGATCATTGCCGGCGCCGGCGGGGCCGCGCACCTACCGGGAATGACGGCGGCGATGACGCGGCTGCCGGTGCTCGGCGTGCCGGTGGAAAGCAAGGCCTTGTCCGGCCTGGATAGCCTGTTGTCGATCGTCCAGATGCCGGCCGGCGTTCCGGTCGGGACGCTCGCGATCGGCAAGGCGGGAGCGGCCAATGCCGGCCTGCTCGCCGCCGCAATGCTCGCCACCGCCGACGAGGCGCTGGCCGAGCGGCTCGACGCCTGGCGCGCGCGGCAGACGGACGGCGTCGCCGAAACCCCCGAGTGATCGTCCCGCCTGGCTCCACGATCGGCATCGTCGGCGGCGGCCAGCTCGGCCGCATGCTGGCCATCGCCGCCGCCCAACTCGGCTATCGCACCCACATCTATGCGCCCGAGGAAGCGCCGCCGGCGGCCGAAGTCTCCGCCGCTTTCACGCGCGGCGAATATGACGATGAAGACGCGCTCGCCCGCTTCGGCGCGAGCGTGGCGGTCGCAACTTACGAATTCGAGAATATCGCCGCCGCCCCGCTGGATGCGCTCGCCGCGCAGGCGCCGCTTTACCCACCGCGCCGCGCGCTGGAGATCGCACAGGACCGGCTGGCGGAAAAGGAGTTCGTGGCCAGCCTGGGCGGCCACCCTGCCCGCTTCGCCCCGGTCGGCAACCGAGCCGAGCTGGACTCGGCTCTGGCCGTCACCGGATGCCCTGCCATCCTGAAAACGCGCCGCTTCGGCTATGACGGCAAGGGCCAGATCCGGATCGGCAACGCAAGCGAGGGGGACGCAGCCTGGGCCGCGATGCGGGGCGCGCCATCCATCCTGGAAGCCTTTGTCGAGTTCGACGCTGAATTCTCGATCCTGCTGTGCCGCGCGGCGTCCGGCGACATCGTCTTTTGGGACGCGCCGCGCAACGCGCATCTGAGCGGCATTCTCGACCAAAGCTTCGCGCCGGCCGGCGCCGAAGTGGCGGCGGTGGCGGGGCAGGCGCGGGACCTCGCCCGCGCGGCCGCGGCCGCGCTCGACTATGTCGGAGTCCTGACCCTCGAATTCTTCGCGACCCCGAACGGACCTGTGTTCAACGAAATGGCGCCGCGCGTCCACAATAGCGGCCATTGGACGATCGAGGGCGCCTTCAGCTCACAGTTCGAGAACCACATCCGCGCCATTTGTGGCCTGCCGCTCGGCGATACCGGCATGATCGTGCCCAGGATTCGCATGAAAAACCTGATCGGCGACGATGCCGCGGGCTGGCACGACATTCTCGCCGATCCGTGCGCGCACCTTCACCTTTACGGCAAGGACGAAGCTCGCCCGGGGCGGAAAATGGGCCACGTCACCTGGCTGGGGTGAAAACCTCCCATTCAGGTCAGGACTTCTCGCAGCAAGCGCTCCCGCTCCCTGTCCTTGGGCCGGGCGAAGAGAGAGCACATCTCGATCAATTCGTGCACGGAAGGGATAAACAGAGCTGCGCCTCCCACATCTGTTCGGATGCGGCTGCGCGGAACGAGTTCGCGCCAGCGACCGCCGTCACGGACATGGAAGCCGCTCATTACCTCGACCGGAAACCCGCCCAAGGCCAGCGATCCGAACACATCCGATCGGAACCTGTCATGCGCCGAACCGGGCCCGGCAGCCAGCCCGTGCTGCTCAAGCAACCACGCCGCGTCGCGCCGGCTCATCAGAAGATCAACGTCGCCAACCTGGATCGGACCCGCGCCGTGCAGCGCCATCGCGGCGCTGCCGATGATCCACCAAGGCTCCTTTGCCCCGGCGACCGCCTCGGCAACCAAGCCGAGAGCGGTCCCGAGTTGGGGCGTTGGACGCGTCAGCGCGACCGCTTCGGTGCCGTCGGCGCGGCTTCGGCGGCCCTGACCTCCACCGGAAGCCCCAGCTTGGTGAGCTGCGGGCGCACCTTCGACGCGTCGCCGACCACCACCCAGACGAACTGGTTGGGGTTGATTACCGCGCGTGCCGCCTGGTCCAGGCTGGCCCGGGTCTGGCCACGATAGACGCCGGCGAGGCGCTCGTAATAATCGTCCGGACGGCCGTAGAGCGCCAGCGTCTGCATCGCCTGCAGCACCGCGCCGGAGGTCTCGAACCGCCCCGGCAGGCCGTTGACGCTGTTGGCGATGGTCCGCTGCAGCTCCTCGTCGGTGACGCCCTTGTCCTTCAGGAAGCCGGCGAAGTTCTCGCGCAGAGCGGCGATCGAATCGCCGGTGCGGTCCGCCTGGACCGGCGCGTTGACCAGATACGGCACCGCCTGCTCGCTCAGCGACACACGGCCGTTGACGCCGTACGACCAGCCCTTGGTTTCGCGCAGGTCCATGTTGATGCGCGACAGGAAGTTGCCGCCCAGCACATCGTTGGCGCTGGTCAATGCGGTCACGTCCGAACGCGGATCGACGTCGGTCACGAAGCCGGCCGAGATGATCGATTGCGGCGAGCCCGGCCGATCGATCAGGACGATCCGCTCGGCGCTCGCCCGTGGCGGACGGCTGAACGTCTTGGCGCCCTTGGCCACCGCCGGCGCGCGCCAGGTGCCGAAGCGGTCGTTGAGCAGCGGCGTCAACTCCGCGAGCGGCCGATCGGAAACGACGAAGATGTCGAGCGTGTCGGGGCGCAGCCAGGTTTGCTGGAAGCGCACCAGATCGTCGCGGCTGAACCGCGCCACCGCCGCGTCGTCACCGATCGAGGTGCCGCCATAAGGGTGGTTCGGGCCGTAGAGCAGCGGCGGGAGCGCGCGCGACGCGATGCCGTTCGGGTCCTGCTTCTGTTGCGCGATCGCCGTCACCAGCTGCGCGCGAACCCGGTCCACCTCGCTTTGAGCGAAAGCCGGGTTCTTGGCGACATCGGCCAGCAGATCGAGCGACGGCGCGAGATTGGCCGACAGCGCGGACAGCTCGATCAGCGTGCGATCGGCACTGCCCGACGCGCCGATCGTCGCGCCCAGCCGCTCCTGCTCTTCAGCGATCTGGCGCGAATTGCGGGTGGTGGTGCCTTCATCGAGCAGCGAGACCGTGAAGTTCTGCAAGCCCCGCGCATCCGGACGATCGGCCGCATAGCCGGCGTTGAACGACAGCGTCATCAGCGTCACGGGGACCGCGCTGCGCTGGGCGTAATGGACGCGAACGCCGTTGGACAGCTGCGCGCGCTGGATGTCCGGGAAGTCCAGCGCCTTGAGATCGGCCAGCTGCGGCACCGGGCGGGCGGCCTTGCGCGCCCCGGCCGACGCGCTCGGGGCCGCCTTGGGCTCCTTGACCGCGCCGCCGCCACTCGCTCCCGCTTCCTGGTAGGCGCCACGCTCACCGGGCTCGAGCCGGATGGTCAGCGCCGGCCGGGTCAGCCATTGTTGCGAGGCGGTGCGGATCTGCGCGGGCGTGACCTGCGCATAGCGACGCAGCGTCTTGGCGTAGAAATCCGGATCGCCCGCATAGACCTGCCCCTCGGCGAGCGTCACCGCCTTGCCCGAAAAACCGCCGACCTGTTCCAGGCCCTTGATGGTCGACGCCAGCTGGGTCGTCGCCGCGCGCCGCACTTCGTCCTCGGTCGGGCCGTTCTGGACCAGATCGCGCATGATCTCGTCCATCCGCCGCTCGACAAGGGCCGGATCGACGCCGGGCTTCACCGTCGCCGACGTGGTAAAAAAGCCGACCCGCTGAAAGGCGTTGTTGCCGGCCGAGACCTGTAGCGCGATCTGCTCGTCGCGCACCAGCGCGTTGTCCAGCCGGGAGGAGGCAAGCCCGCCCAGCACGGAGCCGGCAACGTCAAGCGGCACCAGCTGGGGATCGAGCAGGCCCGGCATCGGCCAGTATTTCTGCACCTGCACGGCGGCGACGCGATCTTTCATCACCACCGTCTTGGGCGCGGTGAGGCGCGGCACGCTGGCCTGCGCGGGCGTGTTCACCGGGCCGCGAGGAATCGCGCCGAAATATTTCTGCACCAGCGGCCGCGCTTGCGCGGTGCTGATGTCGCCGGCCAGCACCAGCACGGCATTGTTCGGCCCGTAATTGTCGCGGAACCAGTCGCCGACATCCTTCAGGCTGGCGGCGTCCAGATCGGCCATCGAACCGATCGTGGAGTGGCGATACGGATGCCCTTCCGGAAACAGATTCTCCAGGATCTCGTAGAAGACCAGCCCGCCCGGGCGGTTGTCGCCCTGGCGCTTTTCGTTCTGAACGACGCCGCGCTGGTTATCGAGCTTCTCCTGCGTGACCGCGCCGAGCAGATAGCCCATCCGGTCCGATTCCAGGAACAAGGCCCGCTCGATCGCACCGGTCGGCACCGTCTGGAAGTAATTGGTGCGATCGAAGAATGTGGTGCCGTTCAGGTCGGTCGCGCCGATCTGCTGGAGATATTGAAAGAAGTCGCCCGGCGCATTCTCCGAACCGTTGAACATCAGATGCTCGAACAGATGCGCGAACCCGGTTTTGCCGCGCGGCTCGTCCTTGGAGCCGACATTGTACCAAACGCTGACCGCCACCACCGGCGCCTTGCGATCCTCGTGCACGATCACGGTCAGGCCGTTGGCGAGCTTGAAGCGCTCGTAAGGAATGTTGATCTGCCGGACGAGTTCGGACACCGGCGCCGCCGGCGCGGCACGCGCGGCCATCGGCCGGTTCATCGGATTGCGTTGCGCGATCGCGGCGCCAGGGAGCAGGAGCGTCGAGGAAAGAAGCAGGGGCAGCAGCTTGGCGCGCATGTGTCAGGTATCTCCGGGTGTATTGTGCGCGCAACATAGCGCAAGCTGTCCCCCGCGCAATGCCGGCTTCGCGCAAAAAAACCATTGTTTTCAACATGGCGGATCCTGCATGCCGGCCCGGGGTGACGACCGAGCCGATTCCCGGTAGCTGAGCTGCGACCTCGACGGAGTTTTTCGATGCGCTTTTTCGCTTCCCTCGCCCTTGCCGCCGCCTCAGTCGCCACCCTCGCCCAGGCACAGCCGCGACAGCCCGCGGCGGAACCGGTGTTCACGCCCGAGGGCTTCCGTGCCCATGTCGAGTTCCTGTCCGACGACATGCTGGAAGGCCGCGACACCGGCACGCGCGGCTACGACATCGCCGCCCGATACGTCGCGACCCGCTTTCAGTCGCTCGGGCTCCGCCCCGGCGTTGGCACCAACTGGTATCAGCAGGTTCCGTTCGCGCTCGCCAATCTCGGCGGCCAGCCGCCGCGGGTGACGATCGGCGGCCGCGCCTTCACCCATGGCCAGGAGGTTCTGGTCGGCCCGACCGCGCTCGAAGCCGCGCAGACGGTCGAGGCGCCGGTCGTGTTCGTCGGCTACGGTCTCGACAGCCCGGCCAACGGCTTCGACGATTATCGGGGCCTGGACGTGCGCGGCAAGATGGTGGCGGTGCTGAGCGGCGCCCCCAAGGGCACGCCGAGCGAAATGGCCGCCCACCTCAATGCCGAGAAGTCGCGCATGGCCGAAGCGCGCGGCGCGATTGGCGTGGTGACGATCCCGACCCGCGCCGATGCCGAGCGCCGCCCCTGGGCGCGCCGCGTCGAACTCAGCAAAGGCCCGTCGATGAACTGGATCGGCACGGACGGCCGCCCCTTCTCCCGCGCGCCAGGCATCCGCACCGGCGCGACGCTCGACACCGCCGCCGCCGAGGCCCTGTTCGCCGGCTCCCGCCGTCCCCTGTCCGCCATCCTCGACGAAGCGGCGCGGGAGGGCGGCAAGCCCAAGGGTTTCGCGCTCAGGCCCACCGTGAAGATCGAGCGCCAGAGCGAGATCAGCCGGATCTCCAGCCCGAATGTGCTCGCGATCCTGCCCGGCTCCGATCCGGCGCTGGCTGGCGAATATATCCTGCTGATGGCGCATCTGGATCACGAGGGCGTCGCTCCCAACCTCGCCGGCGACAAAATCTACAATGGTGCGATGGACAATGCGACCGGCACCGCCACGCTGCTCGAAGTCGCCCGCGCGATGGTCCAGTCCGGCGCGCGGCCGAAACGTTCGATCCTGTTCGCGGCGGTGACGGCGGAGGAAGACGGGCTGCTCGGCTCCGAATATCTCGCGCGCAATCCGGTGGTCGGCAACGGTAAGGTCGTCGGCGTCGTCAACCTCGACATGCCCGTCCTGCTCTACGATTTCCAGGACGTGATCGCGTTCGGCGCGGACCACTCCACGCTGGGCCCGATCGTCTCAAGGGCCGTCGCGCAGGCCAACGTCAAGCTCTCCCCCGATCCGCTGCCGCAGGAAAATCTCTTCACCCGCTCGGACCATTACCGCTTCGTCCAGGCGGGCGTGCCATCCGTGTTCCTCATGACCGGCTTCGCGGGCGAGGGCGACCAGCGTTTCCAGGACTTCCTGAAAACCCATTATCACAAGCCGAGCGACCAGACCGACCTCCCCTTCGACTGGAATGCCGCCGCCAAGTTCGCCCGGATCAACTATCTGATCGCGCGCGAAATCGCCGACGCGCCGCAGGCGCCGCGCTGGTATGCGGACAGCTTCTTCGGCAAAGCGGTCGGCGGCGATCAGCCAAGGGCGACGCGGACTGCGCGCTGAATTCGCCTTCGACTGCAGTTGTCATTATCGCGCCAGCGGCAACCCGGCTTATCGTGTTGCCCAGCGCCAGGCGAGTCGCTGCTTGCGCGGGGATGAAACGAAAAACTCGGAAACTGTCCCAGTGCTGGACTCGCGGGTCAGCCGCCATTGACTCGAAGTGCACTCGGTCGCCTGTTGTGGTGAACAACTGCTTACCACGGGGAGACCGACATGCGCTTTTCAATTTTTCTCGCCGGCGTAGCCCTGGCAAGTCCGGCGCTCGCCACCGGGCCCAAACATCCCTCGCCACCGCCTAAACTGTCCTACCAGCCGCTGCCGCATGCCTGGAAGCCGCCGCCCAAGGGCATCCCGATCAGCCAGTTGCCGAACATCAACTACGGCCAGAACAAGAACAGCAACAGCAATTACAATTCCAACCACAACCAGAACAGCAACCACAACGCGAACCATAATCAGAACGCCAATTACAACCACAACAGCGCCGCCGCTGCGGCTCAGGCCGCTGCGAGAGCAAACGCGAACGCCAGTGCCAATGCGTCGGCCACTGGCGGCAACGCCTCGGCCACCGGCGGCAACGCCTCTGCATCCAACAGCAACAGCAACAACGCCGACAATTCCTCCAGCCTGACCTCGAACGTCCGGGTCGAGGGCGACACCTACCGTGAGGCGAAAAACCGCCGCATCCCGGTCAGCACCGCCTATGCCGCGTCGCTGACCTCCGGCATCGACACCTGCCTGGGCAGCGCCAGCGGCGGCGTCCAGACCCCCGTCGTCGGCATCAGCCTGGGCGGCACCAAGCGCGACCGCATCTGCGAGACGATCAAGCTTTCCCGCGAGCTCCACCACATGGGCATGCGCGAGGGAGCCGTCCAACTGCTGTGCAGCGACGATCGCGTTCGCCTAGCCATGCGCAACGCCGGCACGCCCTGCGAAGCGGTGACCTACGAGGAGCCGATCGCCTACGACCTGCCGCCGCCCCCGATGATCGAGTACACGCCGCCGCCGCCGCGGCATAAGCCGAGGCGCGGCGAGCGGGGGTGACACAGAGGGCCGCTGGCGACCCGGCGACGGCCGGGCCGCCGCAGCCCGGCCGACGTCGCGCAAGATGAAAACGGTCGCAGTCTGATGTGCGCACCAGTGGTTTCGGTTTAGTCTGCGCAGCCTCGCAGACCGTCCGTTTTTGCGCGCTTGGGCGAGCCCGCTTGGGTGTGCTAATCCAGCGCATGGTCTTGGAGCGCAACAATGTAAGGATCACCGGGCGGGGGCAGCGCGCCATGATGTTCGCGCATGGCTTCGGGTGCGATCAGCATATGTGGCGTGATGTCGCGAACGCGTTCGAAGATGATTTCAAGGTCATCCTGTTCGACCAGGTCGGCGCTGGCCAGTCCGACCTTTCCGCATACGATTCGGTCAAATATGCGACCTTGAGCGGCTATGCGGATGACGTGGTCGAGATCGCGCGGGCGCTCGAACTGCGGGACGCGATCTTCGTCGGCCACTCGGTAAGCGCCATGATCGGGGCTCTTGCGGTCTTAAAGGCGCCCGGCCTTTTCTCCGACCTCGTCATGGTCGGGCCGTCGCCCCGCTACATCGATGACGCAGATTATGTGGGTGGTTTTTCGGCGGATCAGGTGGGAGAATTGCTGGAATTCTTGCGTGACAATCACCTTGGCTGGTCGGCGGCGATGGCGCCGGCGATCATGGGCAATCCCGATCGGCCCGAGCTTGGGGAGAAGCTGACCGGGAGCTTTTGTGCGACCGACCCCAAAATCGCGCAGGAATTCGCACGTGTGACGTTCTTCTCCGACAATCGGGCGGATGTACCGCGGATCGATGTTCGCACGCTGATCCTGCAATGCCGGGACGACATCATCGCGCCGCAATGCGTTGGCGAGTGGGTCCATGCGCAGCTTCCCGGCAGTCGATACGTGTTGCTCAACGCCACTGGCCATTGTCCGAATGTCAGTGCTCCGCGGGAAGTGACGGCGGCGATCCGCGCCTTTGTCTGATCTTCCGGTCGAAGACCTGGCCGATCTCTACGAGAACGCGCCTTGCGGGCAGATCTCGCTGACGCCCGATCGTCGGATCGCGAAGCTGAATCGCACACTTGCCGATTGGCTGGGCCGACCGGCTGACCAACTGGTCGCACGCTCGTTTAACGAGCTGCTGAGCTTTGGCGGAAAGATCGCCTTCGAAACCCACCTCGTCCCGATGCTTCGCTTGCAGGGACGTGTCGACGAGATCGCTCTCGACCTGCTTGATAAGGCGGGGACCAAAATCCCCGTCATCGCCAATGCCGTGGAGAAAAGAAGCGAGGAAGGCGAGCCTCTGCTAACGCGCTTGACCCTGTTCAAGGCGATCGATCGCCGCAAATATGAGCATGATCTGCTGGCGGCGCGCGAACAGGCCGAAGCGGCGGCGTTGGCGCAGCGTGAAACCGCTATGCTGCGAGAGCAGTTCATCGCGGTGCTCGGGCATGATCTGCGCAATCCCCTGGCGGCCTTGGGATCGGGTGTGAAGCTTCTTGAAAAGGAGCCGCTCAGCGACCGCGGTCACTTTGTCGTGAATGGGATGGGCCGCAGCGTCGCCCGCGCCACTCTGTTGATCGACAACGTGCTCGATTTCGCCCGCGGCCGGCTGGGCGAAGGGCTCATCCTCCAGCGGGACGCGGCCGAGCCTCTCACGCCTGTGCTTGAGCAAGTCGTGGCGGAAGTCCGTTCGATCGCTCCGGAGCGAACCATCCTCGCTCGTTTCGCGATCGAGGAGCCGATCGACTGTGACCGGCAGCGGATCGGTCAACTCGCGGCCAACCTGATCTCGAACGCGGTCGCACATGGCGCGGCGGAGGTTCCGATCGAAGTGGAGGCTCGTTCAAGCGGGGATTTGTTCATCCTATCGGTCGCCAACGGCGGCGATCCGATCCCCGCCGGTGCTCAGGACAAGCTGTTCCAACCGTTTTTCCGCGGCGGAGTCCGACCCAGTCAGCAGGGCCTGGGCCTCGGCCTGTTCATCGTCAGCGAGATCGCAAAGGCACATGGCGGCGCGATTGACGTGGTCTCCGACCACGATCGGACGGCGTTTGTCTTCTCGATGGCGATCGCTCGCGCTTGACGCTCACTCACCCTTGTGTTGCTCATCTGCAACACTACATGGCTCGCAAAGGAGTGACAGGGCTTTATGAACCTTGAAAAATTCACCGAGCGGGCACGCGGGTTCTTGCAGTCGGCGCAGACGGTCGCGGTGCGCAACAATCACCAGCGTATCCAGCCCATCCACCTGCTCAAGGCTCTGCTCGAGGACGAGCAGGGCATGGCGGCCGGGCTGATCGCGCGTGCCGGCGGCAGCGCGGAGGCGGCGCGGCGGGAGACGGACGAGGCCCTGGCCAAAGTGCCGGCCGTGTCCGGATCGGGCGCGACGCAGGCGCCGGGGCTGGACGGCGAAACCTTGCGCCTGCTCGACTCCGCCGAGCAGATCGCAACCAAGGCGGGCGACAGCTACGTCACCGTCGAGCGGATGCTGCTGGCGCTAACCCTCGCCACCACGACCAGTGCCGGCAAGGCGCTCGCCGACGCTGGCCTGAAGACGGACGCGCTCAACACCGCCATTAACGAGTTGCGCGGCGGTCGCACCGCGGACACGCAGAGCGCGGAGGATCGTTACGACGCGCTCAAGAAGTTCGCGCGCGACCTGACCGAAGCCGCCCGCGGCGGCAAGCTCGATCCGGTAATCGGCCGCGACGAGGAAATCCGCCGCACCCTCCAGATCCTCGGCCGCCGAACCAAGAACAATCCGGTGCTGATCGGCGAGCCCGGCGTCGGCAAGACCGCGATCGCCGAAGGCCTCGCGCTGCGCATCGCCAATGGCGACGTGCCCGACAGCCTGAAGGATCGCCGCCTGCTGGCGCTCGACATGGGCGCGCTGATCGCCGGCGCGAAATATCGCGGCGAGTTCGAGGAGCGGCTGAAGGGCGTGCTCGACGAGGTGCGGCAGGCCGAGGGCGAGATCATCCTGTTCATCGACGAGATGCACACTTTGATCGGTGCCGGCAAAGGCGAAGGCGCGATGGATGCGTCCAACCTGCTCAAGCCCGCGCTCGCCCGTGGCGAATTGCACTGCATCGGCGCGACCACGCTCGACGAATATCGCAAGCACGTCGAAAAGGACCCGGCGCTGCAGCGGCGCTTCCAGCCGGTGTTCGTCGGCGAGCCGACGGTCGAGGACACGATCTCGATCCTGCGCGGGCTCAAGGAGAAGTATGAACTGCACCATGGCGTGCGCATCACCGACGGCGCGATCGTGTCGGCGGCGACGCTGTCAAACCGCTACATCACGGACCGCTTCCTGCCCGACAAGGCGATCGATCTGATGGACGAGGCCGCATCGCGGCTGCGAATGGAGGTGGAGAGCAAGCCCGAGGAGATCGAGACTCTCGACCGCCGCATCATCCAGCTCAAGATCGAGCGCGAGGCGCTCAAGCGCGAGACCGATCGTGCCTCCAAGGACCGGCTCGCCGCGCTGGAGGAGGAGTTGGCGAACCTCGAACAGCAGTCCTCGGAGCTCACCACGCGTTGGCAGGGCGAGCGCGACAAGATGCAGGCGGAGGGCAAGCTCAAGGAGCAGCTCGACGCCGCCCGGCTCGAGCTGGAGCAGGCGCAGCGCGCGGGCGATCTCGCGAAAGCGGGGCAGATCGCCTACGGCACCATCCCGCAACTGGAACGGCAGATCGCCGAGGCCGAAGCGATCGGCGCGGGCGCGATGCTGCGCGAGGAAGTGACCGCCGAGGATATTGCCGGCATCGTCTCCCGCTGGACTGGCATTCCCGTCGACAGAATGCTCGCCGGCGAGCGCGAGAAATTGCTGCGGATGGAAACGCAGCTGGGACGGCGCGTGATCGGCCAGACCGCCGCCGTCGAAGCCGTCTCCCGCGCCATCCGCCGCGCCCGTGCCGGGCTGCAGGACCCGAACCGGCCGATGGGCTCGTTCCTGTTCCTCGGCCCCACCGGCGTCGGCAAGACCGAGCTTACCAAGAGCCTTGCCGAGTTCCTGTTCGACGATTCGAACGCGATGGTGCGGATCGACATGTCCGAGTTCATGGAAAAGCACAGCGTCGCTCGCCTGATCGGCGCGCCTCCCGGCTATGTCGGCTATGAAGAAGGCGGCGTGCTGACCGAGGCGGTGCGGCGCCGGCCCTACCAGGTGATCCTGTTCGACGAGGTCGAGAAGGCGCATGGCGACGTGTTCAACGTGCTGCTCCAGGTGCTCGACGACGGCCGCCTCACCGACGGCCAGGGCCGCACCGTGGATTTCACCAACACGATCATCATCCTGACCTCGAACCTCGGTTCCCAGTATCTGACGACCCTGGCCGACGACGAGGATGTGGAAAAGGTCGAGCCGCAGGTGATGGACGTCGTCCGCGCGCATTTCCGCCCCGAGTTCCTCAACCGCCTCGATGAGATCATCCTGTTCCACCGCCTGGCCCAGGAGCATATGGGCCCGATCGTGGACATCCAGGTCGCCCGCGTCCAGCAGCTGCTGGCGGATCGCAAGATCAGGCTGGAGCTGAGCGAAGGCGCAAGGAACTGGCTCGGCCGGGTCGGCTACGATCCCGTATATGGCGCACGGCCGCTAAAGCGCGCGGTGCAGCGGTACCTGCAGGACCCACTCGCCGACGCGCTGCTGCGGGGCGAGGTTTTGGATGGTGAGACGGTGCGGGTCGACGAAGGCGAGGGCGCGTTGCGGCTGCACCCGAGCGACCAAGGGCTGGACTGGAGCGGCGTGATCGCCACGGCTGAGTCATGATCAGCGGCGAGGCGGCACGCCTGTTCGCACGGGCCGAACAGGCCTTTGCCGCTGGTCGCCTGGACGCCGCACGTGCCGATCTGGTGGAAGCGAAGCGCATCGGCGCTGTCGGCGCGAATGTGCCCCACCTCCTGGCGCTGGTCGAAAAAAGGCGCGGCGATTTGGCCGCATCCCGCGCGGCGTTTGAGCTCGCACTGCGTCTCGCGCCCCGCGATCCGGGGATCCTCAACAACTTCGCCAACCTGCTCGACGCCCTGGGCGAGCGGGAGGCAGCGCTGGATTGCTACGATCGGGCGCTCGCGACCGATCCGCTTTACGCCGATGCACGCTATAATCGCGCGCTGCTGCTCGACCGGCTCGAACGGCATGGCGATGCGCTGGCACAACTCGATCGGGTGCTGGCGCTCGCCCCCAGCGCGAAAGGGCATTCGGCGCGCGGCGGTGTGCTCAAGCGGCTCGGGCGTCCAGATGAGGCGGCGGCGGCTTACGATGCAGCGCTCGCGCTCGAGCCGCAGCGCGTGGCAAGTCTGCACGGTCGGGCGCGGCTGGCGCTGGAGCGGGGCGAAGCGACCGCTGCCGAGCGCTTCATCGCGGCGTTGCAGCGGCAGCCTGGCGCGCCCGAACTCGTGCTCGGGCTCGTCGAGGCGCTTGATGCCGAAGGTGATGCTGCGGGGATTGAACTGCTTGAGGAGTCGCTGCGCAACCAGCCCGGCTGGATCGAAGGCCACCAGCAATTGGCCAAGATGCGCGTCGAGGCCGGCGAAGGTGACGCATTCGCGCGCAGCTTCGACGAGGCGCTTCAGGCGCAGCCCGCGAACAAGGCGCTTCACCTCGCGCATTGGCAGATGCTCGCGGGCGCCGAGCAATATGCAAAAGGCTTGGCCGCGCTGCGGCGCGCCCGGCCTCACCTTCCCGAGGATCGCGATTTGATGTTGATCGAGGCGCGGCTGCTTAGCGAGACCGGCGATCGGGCGGGCGCGCAGGCACTGTTCGATCGGCTCGATGCTGGTCCCGATGTGGAAGCCGCGCGCGGCCGGCATGCGCTGCACGGCGGCGACGGTACCGAAGCGGAGCGGCGTTTCGGCGCCGTCGTCGCATTGCAGCCAAGCGACGTTGCGGGATGGGCAAATCTCGCGCTGGCGTGGCGTTTGACCGGGAACGCGCGTTTCGCGTGGCTGTGCGAGCAGCCCGGCTTGTGGCGCGTTCAGGAGATCGCGATCGACGGCGACGGTCTCGCGCGCCTCGCGCAGCGGCTGCGCGGTTTGCATCGCGCCCGCGCGCATCCGCTCGGCCAGTCCCTGCGGGGCGGGACGCAGACGCGGGGGCGACTACTCTGGCGTGGCGAGCCCGAAATCGTCGCGCTGCGTGATCGGCTGCGCGCGGCGGTGGAGCAATATGTCGAGCTTTTGCCACCGAAGGACGATGCGCACCCGCTGCTACGCCATCGCGACACGCGGCTCGATTTTTCCGGCTCTTGGTCGGTGCGGCTGACCGGCGAAGGTTTTCACGTCAACCATATCCACACGCGCGGCGTGCTCAGCTCGGCCTTCTACGTCAGCCTGCCCGACGGGATCGGCAACTCTTCAACGCGCGAAGGTTGGCTGGAATTGGGACGCCCGCCCGTCGAATTCGGCCTGAACCTGCCTCCGCTTGCTACGATTGAGCCCGCCCCCGGTCGACTCGCCCTGTTCCCGAGCTACCTCTTCCACGGCACCCGCCCGTTCTCGAACGGCGAGCGGCTGACAGTTGCGTTCGATGTGGCGCCGGCACCAGCCGTATGAGACAAGGCGGACAAGCCTCTCGTCATCCCGGCGAACGCCGGAGTCCAAGAACACCGCACGAAATGATGGTACTGGATTTCTGAAGTTTGAGTGCTTGGTTTCCGGCCCTCGCCGGGACGACGGAAAACTCGCTTCATTGGCCCAAACAAAAAGAGCGGCGGACCGAGGTCCGCCGCCCTGATTTATCGACCTGTTCCCCTTAGAACCGGAAGTTCGCCGACACGAAGAAGTCGCGGCCGAGCACATCAAAGGTGTTCGGATAGGTATTGGACTGCTGCGCGTTGCTGCCGATCACCTTCGGCTTGATGTCGAACGCGTTGTTCACGCCCGCCGCGAAGGTGAACTGGTCGCTAACGTCGTAAGAGAAGGAGAAGTCGATATAATCCTTCGCCCCCAGACGCTCCACCACATAGTCGGTCGAGTCATCGTCATCGCGGGTTGCCGACAGATGCCGCCAGCGCGTGCTGAGCGTAACGGGTCCATCAATCAGCGACAGACGGGTCGACCACTTGTAACGGGACTGCGGCTCGCCGCAATTGGCAATTCCGAAGCGACCAGCGCAATCCGTGAAGATGTCGGGCTGATCAACAACCGGGGTGATGATGTTGTCCCAAGTGTAGGTCCCGAGGAAGAAGAAGTTCAGCTTCGAACCCGCCTCATTGCCCATCACACTGAAACCAAGCGGCAGGCTGTAATCAACCTGGACGTCCAAGCCTTCCGTCTCAAGCGAGCCGACGTTCGCGCCACTGATCAGCGGCAGGAACTGACCACCGATCTGCCCGGTCGCCGGATCGCGGCCGGGCAGGCCACCCGGACCATCCGCACCGTTGATAATCGCCTGACAGTAGATCGATTCGACATCCTGCAGAACGTTGTAGCAGAGGTCGAGGGTGCCGGCGAAACCGCCACCCAGAGCCGAAACCAAGCCATCGATCTTGATGTTGAAATAATCGGCCGTGATGTTCAGGCGCGGGATGAAGGACGGCCGAAGGATAACGCCGGCGGTATAGGTATCCGAGGTTTCTTCTTCGAGGAACGGGTTGCCGCCTCCAAGCACTTCGATCTGAGCGTTGGGCTGAATGCCGCCCGAGAATACGGCCGAATCAGGAACGCCGGTCGCGATGCAGAGCGCCCGCAGGGCGGCCGTACGGCTCGCCGCCGAGCCGCGGTTCGAGCACGGATCGGTCGCGGCCGGGAAGTTGTTGAACTGACCGCCGAACAATTCGCCGACGTTCGGCGCGCGAACGGCCCGCGCATATTGCGCACGGAACGTGATGTCGCGAATTGGCTGCCATTCCATGCCGCCAGCATAAGTTTCCACTGCCCCGACGGCATCCAGCGAATAATCCGAGTAGCGGAAAGCGCCGGTCACTTCGAGCCTGTGGAAGAACGGGCGATCGGCGATGATCGGAACGCGAAGCTCGGCAAAAACCTCCTTCACATTATAGCCGCCCTCGGTGGGGTCGCCCGCATTGAAGCCGACGACGTCGCCGGAGGAGAGGGCCGTGTCAGGGATGAACTGCGCTTGGACGCTTCGGCGCTCGACACCGACGGCGAGACCGATGTTATCCGCACCCAAGCCCAAGTTACCGAGCGAGCCCGAAACCGAAGCCGATGCAACCTGAAGCAGAGAGATTTCGGCATTCTGAGCGAGAATGCTGATCGAATCGACGGCATTGGGAGTCAGAGTATTGGGGCCGAAGATGTTGATCGTGCCATTTGCGACGGCGGTGTTGTAGGCCGACCGCGAAACGTTACCCGATTGAATTTGCGAATTGCGGGTGCGAGCGTAAGAATAGTAAGCTTCGTAGGTGAAGTCGCTGAAGAGCGGACCCTTCACGCCAGCAAGCACTCGGAAAGCGTTCCGTTCATCCAAGGCATTGCGTGACCCGGTTTCCACGATGCGGCGGTTGACGCCGAGCTGGACGATACCGGGCAATGCGGCATTCAGCGGCCCCGTACCCAGGATCGTCGTGTTGCCGAACAATGGCGCCAGGCCGTTTGCTGCGCGAGCCGCGTTGATCGCCGTCTCGTTGGCGTCGATCTGGCGCAAGGTGGCCAGGTCGGCGGCGGACAGATACTGCGCGTTCGCATTGATGTCGACGTTGATCGTGCCGGTGATCGGAGTGGGAGCAAGCTCGTTGGCGACGCGGTTGTTGACGTAGGTGACTTCCGCGAATGCAGTGATCGCGTCGGAAACCTCGTAGGAGCCATATCCGCCGAGAAGGAAGCGCTCTTGCGGCACCTGTAGATAGTTGGTTGGCGCGAAATTGTACGAATCGGCAGGATTGTCATAGACGTCGCTGACGCCGGGAATGCCGAAATTCGCGCCGAATGCAGTGGCATAGTTGCCAATGCCGCGAACCAAGGTCGGAGCAAGCAAGGGGCCGGTGCCGTCGGGATCGACGCCAACAACGGCGGTCGGAGCCACAGTGAAGCGGCCGCGGTCCGTCGCGGCCGAGCCTGACGGAACAAGACCCGTAGCGCCGTCGCCCTGGGTTACGCGCGAGCGCAGCCGCTCGCCGGCGAACACCGGCTTGCGCTTGTAATAATCGCCGAACACCGTGACGTTACCGCGGCCATCAGCGAAATCGGACCCGATCGCCAGGTGGGCGTTCCAGCGCGCACCGTCACCGCGCTCGGTGATGGCGTAGGACGTTCCGGCTTCGACGCCGTTGAGATCGGTCTTGAGGCGGAAGTTGACGACGCCGGCAAGGGCGTCCGAACCGTAAACCGCCGACGCACCGCCCGTCACAACTTCGACGCTGTCGATAAGGAACTGCGGGATGGTGTTGAGATCGACGATCTGCTGGGGATCGAACGAGACGTAACGACGACCGTTGACCAGAACGAGCGTGCGGGTCGAGCCCAAACCGCGCAAGTTCAGCGTGGAAACACCGCCGCCCGGATTGTTGGAGAAGGCGGTCGAGCCCGGCACGACTTGCGGAAGCGTGTTGATCACCTGCTCGACGTTGACCGCGCCGGACAGTTTGAACTCTTCGTCCTGGACGACCGTCAGCGGGCTGCTCGAATCGAGATCGCGGCGCTGGATGCGCGAGCCGGTGACAACGATCGCCTCACTGCCTTCGCCCGCGTCGGGATCGGTTTCAGTGGTGACCGCATTTTCCTGCGTATCCGCGTCCACGGCTTGCGCCCAGGCCGGGCTGGCGACGCCGAGGGCGCCGATGAGCAGGGTGGACGTCAACAGACGCTGCCGAAGAGTTGATCGCATTCTTGTTCCCCTAGTCGATGACGGCTGGCCGTCGAAACTCCCTCACCCGGCCCGCCTTCTCATCCCTGAGGCGTAGCCGAGACTGCCTAGGCAGCAAAAAACAGCCGAGTGGCTGAATTTCAGCACCTCGGATAAGCCAGAGGGGGCCGCCGAGCAATGTGTCGGGAGGCGTACTGAGCAGTTCGATCAACTGTGTAGCAAATAAGTCACAAGCCCTTCCCTACACGGAGTTCTGGCAAGCGCGCACGCGTTGTGTTTCGCATTCTCCCCTTCTAGCCTGCTGCCATGTCGCTGATCGCGCACGCTGAGCAGATGGCTCGTTCCGGGCGGCAGCATGAGGCCGTGGCGCTGGTCGAGAAATCCGCGCAGGAAGGCGACCCCGACGCGTTGTTCATGTGCGCGAACTGGCGCCTGCTGGGCCTTTATGGTCCAAGGGACCTCGTCGCGACGCACGCGCTGTTAGGAGCCGCTGCAGAGCACGGACACTTGGAAGCGGCGCGGCTGCACGCGGCTCTCGTCGGCAACGGAACCGGCCTCGACAGCGATCCGGGCCGGGCCAGGACCATGTTGGAGGGTTTGGCTGCCCGCGATCCGGAGGCGGCGGTCCAACTCTCGCTGTTGAATGCGATGTCTTCAACAGAAGCTTCGCCATTGCACGAAGAGCTCAGCCGGGAGCCGCCCGTGCGCCTGATCAGAAAACTTCTGACCGAAGCCGAATGCGCTTACGTTCGTCGCCAGGCGAATCCGGCTCTCAAGCCGTCCCTCATCTTTGACCCGAAAACACGCCGACCGATGCTCAATCCCGTTCGGAACTCGGTGGGGATGAACTTCGGTCCCTGGGCGGAGGATCTCGTGGTCCACTCCCTGAATCTGCGCATTGCCAAGGCTTCCGCTACGGACGTGCGCTGGGGTGAACCGTTGCACGTGCTTCGATATGATGTCGGGCAGGAGTTCAAGCCGCATCTGGATGCCTTGCCCGGCGTCGCCAACCAGCGACGATGGACTGTGCTCGTCTATTTGAATGAAGATTATATCGGAGGGGAGACCGACTTCCCCGAGCTTGGGTTGCGCGTCCGCGGCGAGACGGGAGATGCATTGTTGTTCGAGAATGCCGGCGCGGATGGGCGCGCGGACGAACGGACGCGCCATGCCGGGCTGGAAGTGCGGTCCGGAACCAAATGGCTCGCATCGCGATGGATCCGCAGCGGGCCGATCACCCCTTGGGATGCCGAACTGGTATGAGTTTCGCTGCTGGACCAGAACCAAAGCTCGATGACGACTGCGCGGAACGCGGCCCATTCGCGATCAACCCGTCTCTCGACCCATCGCGGATGCGAGCCGCTTTCCGGCGGACCGGTCGCCTGCACATCCAGGATTTTCTAACCACCGAGGGCGCAGCACTGCTTCATTCACATCTTCGCGCGCGAAATGACTGGCTTCTGGTGATCAACCAGCAGGAACGGCTGTTCGAACTCGACCGCGCCGCCCAGGATGCACTCTCCAAGGAACAGCGCGAGCAATTGGAGACGGCGATCGCCAAATCCGCGCGAGACGGCTTTCAATTCTGCTTCGAGACGGTGCGCGTAGCGGACGCGGACGCGGATCGTGCCGCCGACGGGAATCTGCTCGCGACGTTCGCTCGCTTCATGTCGTCCGACCCGGTGCTCGAATTCATGAGAACAGTCACAGGTCGGCCCGACATGAATTTCGCGGACGCTCAGGCCACCGCTTATGGGCCCCGCCATTTTCTGACGGCGCATGACGACGACGTGGAGGGTAAGCATCGCGCGGCGGCGTACGTCTTCAATCTCACTCCGGACTGGCGAGTCGATTGGGGTGGTTTGCTGATGTTTCACTCGCCGAACGGGCACGTGCAGGAGGCCTTGGCACCCCGATTCAACGCGTTGAATCTGTTCGCGGTGCCTCAATTGCACAGCGTCAGTTATGTCACACCGTTCGTCCCCAACCGGCGGTATGCCGTCACAGGCTGGCTGAGGACGTCGTCCAAGCCGTGACGGCTTGCCTTTCCATACGGTCGAGCGATAGCTTGGGCATGTGATCGAGGGTGGGGTGTTGATATGAAGCTATTGGCGATTCCGCTCTTCTTCGCTCTCTCCGCGGCGCCGGTGATGGCCCAATCGGGCCAGCAGGCTCGGCCGGCGTTGCTCAAGGATCTTGTCGGATGCCGATCGGTCGCGGACCCTGCCTCCCGGCTCGCTTGTTTCGACCGAGCGGCGAGCGCGCTGGACGAGGCCGAAAAGCGCAAGGATCTTGTGGTCGTGGACCGCGAGCAACTGCGCAAGACGAGGCGCACCCTGTTTGGGCTGACGCTGCCGAACCTGTCCGTCTTCGGGGACGACAACAAGGACGAAGAAGGGGTTACTCGGATCGAGACGACGCTCAAGGGCGCTACACAGAACGGCTTGGGGAAGTGGATCTTTACGCTTCCCGACGGCGCGCATTGGGAACAGATCGACAGCCGCGAGCTTGCGAACACACCGCGTCCTGGGCACGAGATCAAGATCAGGCGGGCAGCGATGGGATCGTATCTGGCCAATGTGCAAGGCCAGATCGCCGTTCGCGTCCGCCGGATGCGTTAGCCCAAGACCCGCACCGCCTCCCGCTCCGCCCCGCTGAGCAGCGGGTTCCAGATGTCGAGGATCAGCACCGCCCGTGGCTGGTCGCTGTTGTTCCAGGCTTCGTGCTCGATCGTATCGTCGAAAGCCCAGGCTTCACCCACTCGCCACGGGCGCGTCGTCGCGCCGACCCGGAAGCCGCATCCCTCCGGAACGACCAGCGGAAGATGGACGGTAGAACGCACGTTGCTGCTGCCGGTATGGGCGGGAATCCGGGTTTTCGGCTTGAGGATCGAGAACATGGCGGTGGGCGATTTGCCCGGAATATCGAGCATCGGCAAAGTATCGAGCAGTCGAGCGGTATCCGGACATCGAGCCAGATTTGATTCGACTCGTTGCCCATCTTCCAAAAGAAAGAAGGCGCTCCACTTGGGAGAATGATTCAACTCGGCCCACTGATTGACCGGCTCCGATGCATCGAAGCGGACGTAAGGGCGGAAACCATCCTCGTCTTGCCAAAGGCTGATGAGTTCCGCGCGAACCGCATCGGTTGCGGATTCCAGCCGGTCGAACCACGGCGTCAGCGATCGCGGGAAGAACTCCAGCGCGGGTAGAAACGGGAAATGTCCAGCCGTGGGTTCGTGGTGATAGATTTTGCGGCGACCCGCAAGGTGCTCGGCATAGGCTCGGACGCGCTCGAAATCCTCATCGGGAAAGCGCGCGAGCACGGCATCCAGCGAACCTGACAGACGCTCGACGCGGGACTCGTCGGCGGCGGTGACGATCCGGCGGGCATGCTCGAGCGGCGCTTGTAGCTGCGGTGCCAGGTTCTTGCGATCACCCACAATGCTCAACAAGGCCCGATATGCACGAACAGCGTCGCCGCCTCGCCCGGTACGCTCAAGGGCCTGCCCCTTCCTGAACAAAGCTGGAAATAGGTAGGGCTCGAGTGACAGGGCACGATCCAGTGCGTTGAGTTCGTCATCCGCGCGGTCGAGAAGCCGATAAGCTTCCGCGAGGTTCAGCCACACGGGCGGAACGTTCGGATCGATCTCTGTGGCGCGGACGAAGTGGGACGCGGCGGCCCCTGGATCTCTCGAACCGAGCGCCAGCAGGCCAAGCGAGTTGTGAGCCGGCCCGCAATCGCCATCGGCGGCCAAGGCCTGTTCGAGCCACTGCTTCGCGGCAAGATTATCTCCACGGCGCCGGGCTTCTGAAGCTCGGGCAAGCGCTTGCTCGACGTCGTTATTCATCGAGCCGCCATGTCCATCGCCCCCGCCACCCTCTCCGGATCCACTCGCGCGTCCAGCCATTTCAGGCTCCAGTGCAGGTGCGGCCCGGTCGCGCGTCCGGTCGCGCCGACCGTGCCGATCAGTTGGCCCTGGCGAACAACGTCGCCGACCCGCACC
The DNA here is from genome assembly GCA_036387855.1 of Allosphingosinicella sp. GTDB lineage: Bacteria > Pseudomonadota > Alphaproteobacteria > Sphingomonadales > Sphingomonadaceae > Allosphingosinicella. The sequence goes on from DASVSZ010000034.1 coordinate 324,340, forward strand.
GTCTGGGTCGCCAGGTGCAGGAACGCGCTGTTGAGGCCCAGGCCGTGGTCGATGATCAGCAAATTGCCTTCCAGGCTGAAGGCGGGCGGGCCGGCGAGGACGACGACGCCGTCGGCCGGTGCCACCACCGGAGCCCCCGCCCCGGGCGCCACATCGACGCCGCTGTGGAACGAGGCCGGCTCGCCCCGGTAGATGCGCTGCGAGCCGAACCGGCCGCTGATCCGGCCCCGCGCCGGCCAGATGAAGCTCCCGCTCCAGCCCTGGCTTGCGGAATTGAGCGCGCGAGCGGCACTGATCCGGGCCAGCTCGGCTTCACGCAGCCGTTGATACTCCTCCGTCGGTCCGCCGGGACGGCGCGCGACATTGATGTGCTCGATCCGCCACGCGCGCGGCTGGACCGACAGCGGCTGCGCCACCGTGCGCCCATCGCCGAAGCGCGCCTCCAGCACGGCCGTCGCGTCCGCGTCGCGATCGAAGCCGAGCAGAAACCGCCGGTCGGGCGAAAGCGGCACCGGCTGCCCGTCGAGCGTCAGCGAAACCACCCCTGGTGGGGCAGTGCCGCGGACCAGCCCGCCCTGTTGCACGGGCCCCTGCAAGGAAAGCGCGAGCGCCTCCGATTGGGCCCGAGCCGCACCTGAAGCGCCGAGCAAGGCGGCAAAAGTCACTAAAGTCGCGACATATAGGCTAAGCGAGAAGCGGCTGCAGCGCGAAGATCGACGACCAAGGAGGAGAGCAAGCAAAGACATGAGCCGCTTCTACGTCGGCATCGCACATGTAGGACAGAGCCTCTTGCTCACGCCCCGCGTTCCGCCCGCACCGACGCCTCGACAGTCGCGTAGGCCTCCTGCCGCGCGACGCTCCAGTAGCGCAGCTCCTCCAGCGGAATGCGCGCGCCGGTGACGGCGCAAAGCACATGATCGCCGGGGCTCATCAAACGGTAGGTTCCGGCCATGTAATGGAGCCGGGCCAGCCGGCCCTTGTTGGACATCAACATCGCTTCACTCGCCCCAGGTCGCTTTGGGTCAGAACAGCTTGGGCTGCTCGGCCTTTGGCGCGATGTAAACCGCGCGCCGGGGCCGCTCAACCCCGTCCCCGACCGTCGCGTCCACCCTGTCCCCGCCGGCGAACACCAGCCGCAGCTTGCCCGCGGCGCGCGCCGCATCGGCGGTGATCAGAGTCCTGCCGGTCCGATCCTCGACCCGCGCATAGCCTTTCTCCAGCGGCTTGTCGGGATGGAGCTGCGCCGCCAGCCGCCACAGGCTGCCGAGCGTGCGCCGCCCGTCCTCGATCCGCCGCGTCACCAGCATCGGATCGAGCCGGATTGCCCCCAGCCGCTCCCTGCCCCGCCGCAGCCCGGCTTCGAGCAGCGATGGCCTGAGCGCGCCGGCGGCGTGGCCCAGATCGGCGCGGGCATGGCTCAGCCGGGCGCCGAGCGCGCGCGGTAGGCGCTCGGCCAGTTCGTCGAACCGTTGCCGCTGCGGCGCGAGCAGGGCTTCCCGCTCGGGCAGGCGCCGCGCCGTCGCCTCCAGCTGCTCGCCCGCCCGCTCCAGCTTGCGCGCGGCGCAGCGTCCCGATCGATGTTCGAGCTCGCGCAACTGGGCGAGCAGTTCGCTCCGCACCGGCACCGCCATCTCCGCCGCCGCCGTCGGGGTCGGCGCGCGCACATCGGCGGCGAAATCGCACAAGGTCGTGTCCGTTTCATGCCCCACGGCCGAGATGGTCGGAATGTCCGAGGCGGCCACCGCGCGGACCACCTCCTCCTCGTTGAAGGCCCACAGATCCTCGATCGAGCCGCCGCCGCGCGCCACGATCAGCAGATCCGGCCGCTCCGCCATCCCGTTGAAGCCCCGCACCGCCGCCGCGACCTGGGCCGCCGCGCCCTCCCCCTGCACCGCCACCGGCCAAACGATCACATGGGCGGGGCAACGGTCCGCCAGCCGATGCAGGATGTCGCGGATCACCGCGCCGGTGGGCGAGGTCACCACGCCGATCAGCCGCGGCAGGAACGGCAGCGTTCGCTTGGCGTCGGCATCGAACAGCCCCTCCGCCGCCAGCGCCCGCCGACGCTTGTCGAGCAGCGCCATCAGCGCGCCCTGCCCAGCCAGCTCCAGCCGATCGACCACGATCTGATATTTGGATCGGCCGGGATAGGTGGTCAGCTTGCCGGTCGCGACCACTTCGATCCCGTCCTCGGGCCGGAAGCGGAGCATGTTGGCGCAGCCCTTCCAGATCACCGCGTCCATGCAGGCGCGATCGTCCTTCAAGGTGAAGTAGCAATGGCCGGAGCCGTGGCGTTTGAACCCGGAAATCTCGCCCCGCACCCGGACGTGGCCGAACGCGTCCTCGACGGTGCGCTTGAGCGACAGCGACAGTTCGGACACGCTCTGGGCGGGCGCATTGTCGCCCCGCGCCTGCGTCGCTAACAGCCCTTCGGCGGTTGAGGGGAATGCGTTCATGAATGTGCTGCTCATCGGTGGGGGCGGGCGCGAACATGCGCTGGCCTGGAAGCTGGCGCAATCGCCAAACCTGTCCAAGCTGTTCGCCGCGCCCGGGAATCCCGGCATAGCCGAGCATGCCGATCTGATCGAGCTGGACCCGGCCAAGCATCCGGCAGTGCTTGCCTTTTGCGCCGCGGAGCGCATCGATCTGGTCGTGATCGGGCCGGAAGCGCCGCTGGTCGCCGGGCTCGGCGATGCGCTGCGCGCAGCCGGGGTCGCGGTGTTCGGCCCCGATCGCGCGGCCGCCCAGCTGGAAGGTTCCAAGGGCTTCACCAAAGACCTGTGCGCCCGCGCCGGCATTCCCACCGCGCGCTACGTGCGTTCGGGCGATCCGGAGGCGCTGGCGCGGTTCGGCCTGCCGGTCGTGATCAAGGCGGACGGGCTCGCCGCCGGCAAGGGCGTGGTCATCGCGCAGAGCCGCGCCGAAGCCGAAGCGGCGCTCGCCCAGGCCGACGGCGCGGTGGTGGTCGAGGAGTTTCTGGAAGGCGAGGAAGTCAGCTTCTTCGTGCTGACGGACGGCACCGCGATCCTGCCGTTCGGCTCCGCCCAGGATCACAAGCGGGTCGGAGATGGCGATACCGGCCCCAATACCGGCGGCATGGGCGCCTACAGCCCGGCTTCGGTGTTCACGCCCGCTCTGGAAACCCAGGTCATGGACGAGATCATCCGCCCGACCGTGCGGGCGATGACTCAAGCGGGAATGCCCTTTTGCGGCGTCCTGTTCGCCGGCCTGATGCTGACCGCCGACGGCCCCAAGCTGATCGAATATAATGCGCGCTTCGGCGACCCCGAATGCCAGGTGCTGATGATGCGCCTCGAGAGCGACTTGCTCGATCTGCTGCTCGCCACCGCCCGAGGCAGGTTGGCCGAGGCAGCCGCCCCTTCCTTCTCCTCCGATGCCGCGCTCACCGTGGTAATGGCCGCGCACGGCTACCCCGGCACCCCCGAAACCGGTGGCGCGATCGGCGGAATCGACGCGGCTGAACAGGGTGGCGCTAAGCTGTTCCAGGCGGGAACGGCGCTCCGCGACGGGCAATTGGTCGCCGCCGGCGGACGCGTGCTGGCGGTGACCGCACGCGGTGACAGAGTCGCGCAAGCTCGAACCGACGCTTACACCGCAGTCGATGGGCTCGACTTCCCGAGCGGCTTCTGCCGGCGCGACATCGGCTGGCGCGAGCTGGCGCGCGACGCTCAGCCCTTCCAGCGCGGGTAGATCACGCTCACCGCCAGCCCGAGCAGGACCAGGGCGGCCGCGAACAGCTTCCAGGCCGGCAGCGGCTCGCCCAGCCACCAGGCCGATATCGCCATCCCGAATACCGGCACGAGCAAGGCCATCGGCGTTATTGCCGCGGCTGGGTGACGCTGCAACAGCCAGCCCCAAACCGCATAGCCGAACACGCCCGCCGCCGCCGCTTGATAGATCACGGCGCCCCAGGCGAGCGGCCCGGCTTGCACGAGACTCGCCGCGATCGCCGGCCAGCCTTCGGCAACCAGCGAGAACAAGAACAGGGGCGGTGCCGCAAACAGGCTCGACCAGATCACGAAGGCGAGCATGTCGACCGGTCCCGCGGCCTTGGCGGCGAGATTGGCCGCGCCCCAGTTCGCCGCCGCCACCAGTGTCAGCCCGATCCCGAGCGGCGTGGTGGTGCCGTCCGTATTCGCGAAGATCACCCCCAGGCCGGCAAAGCCGAGCCCGAGCGCGACCAGGTGGAAGCCGCGCAGCCGCTCGCCAGCACGCCACACGAACAAGGCGATGGTGAAGAAGACTTGCATTTGAACGATCAGCGACGCGAGGCCCGGCGTGATATCTTCGCGCATTGCGATGAACAGGATGCCGAACTGGCCGAAGCCGATCAGGAAGCCGTAAGCGGCCAGCAACCGCCACGGCACGCGGGGACGGGGCAGGAACAACGCACCCGGCAACAGCATCAGGGTGAAGCGCAGGCAGGCCAGCAGCAGAGGCGGGAAATCGTCCAGCCCGACGCGGATGACCGTGAAGTTGAGCCCCCACACCGCCACGGCCGCCAGGGCAAGCAGCAGATGCCGGACCGGAAGATGGTGGTGCGCGATCACGGGCGTCGCTTAGCCGCGCCCGCTCGGCAAGCGGAAGGGCGATTCATCGCTTGCGCCCGCGCCCGCCTTTTGGGACTGTGCCCGCCGAAACTGCGGTGGGGGCGCATGATGGTTTCAAGACATTGGTCGAGCATGCCGCTGCTGGCGCTGGCGAGCGGCTGCGCCGTCGCCGGCCCGATCTACGACCGATCCTATGAGAAAGCGCCCTTCGCCGCCTGCGCTGACCTGACCGGCGCGGGGGGTCGATCGATCGGCCAGCAGCCGGTGCGGCTGGGCTGCTTCGAGGCCGTCGCCCGCACTTTTTCGGCCGGACAGCAGATTGCGGGGGTCGAGCATCAGGTAACCGATGCGGCCGTTCGCCTCACCGATGCCGCCGCATTCCGGCTCGCGGCCGCTGACGGCTGTTCCGGGCAGTTCACCAATTTCGTGATCGAATATGCGGCACCGGCCGGAGCGAGCGCCACTGTGATGGCGACCGACAGCCTTGGCCGCCATCTCGGCGCCGGCCGGATCGATGCGAAGCCCTCGGCCAAGGCGCGGCGACTGATCATCCGCGACATGGGCGATCCGCTCAAGAACCCGACGATCGCCGAATTTTCCGACGTCCAGGGCGAACTCCTGGTCCGCTCGCTCTGCCTCAAGGGTTACTGAGCCAGGCGGCGCCTCACGGCAGGTCCTGCGCCGCCCGCAGCACCTCCTGCGCATGATCGGGGACGCTCACCTTGCGCCAGACCCGCTTCACCACGCCGTCGCGATCGACCAGGAATGTCGCGCGCTCGATCCCCATATATTTCCGGCCGTACATCGATTTCTCGACCCACACGTCGAACGCCTCGCAGGCCGAACCGTCCGCGTCGGTGGCCAGCGCCACCTTGAGCTGATACTTGTCCGTGAACTTGCGGTGCTTGGCGGCGCTGTCCTTCGACACGCCCATCACCCAGGTGCCGGCCGCCGCGAACTGGTCGGCCAGCGCCGTGAATTCCTGCGCTTCGCGGGTGCAGCCGCTAGTGTCATCCTTGGGGTAGAAATAAACCACCAGCTTCTGGCCAGAAAAGTCGGTCGGGCTGACCGGATTGCCGTCCGGCCCTTCCAGCTTGACGTCGGGAACCAGTTCGCCTTGCTGCACTACCACCTCAGTCTCCCCGTTCGCCGGCCACGTCGCGCCACAGTGCGGCAACTCTCTGCCGGGCTTGTCCGTGCGCCGCAAGCAGGCCGTCCCAATCGGCCAGCCCGCAAGCGCGCGCTACCAGCGGCCGGGATGCGGGCGGGGGTTCCGCCGAATCCGGCGAGACCAGGCGAAGCGTGACCAGGATGCGGGTGAGCAGTCGCAGCGCCGGATCGATGTCGCCCGGGACCAGCCCGGCCGCCGCGAGGTCGGCGAGCGCCTCCTCCAGGCGGGGGTGCAGGCCGATGCCATGACGCAGTTGCAGCGTATGCACCGCGAATTCGAGGTCGATCAGCCCGCCGGCGCCGCGCTTAATGTCGAACGGACCCCCGGCCGGCTTGTGACGGGCGATGTCACGCCGCATCGCCGCTGCGTCCCCGGTGACCTTGGCCGGGTCGCGCGGCCTGGCGAGCGCTGCGCGGACGATTTCCGCCAGCTCGGCCCTGCCCTCGTCCGAGCCGAAAACTGGGCGCGCGCGCGTCAACGCCATATGCTCCCACGTCCAGGCCTGATGCTGCTGATAATCGGCAAAGCTCGGCAGCGAGATCGCCAGCAGCCCATCCTGGCCGGACGGGCGCAGGCGCGTGTCGACGTCGTAAAGCGGTCCGGCCGCCGTCGCGACGCTGAGCGCCGCGCTGATCCGCGGCGCCAGACGATTGTAATAGTCGGTCGCACCGAGCGGCTTGCGCCCGTCTGATACCGCCTCGTGCGTTCCGCTGAACAGATAAACGAGATCGAGATCCGAGGCATGGGTCAGCGCCTCCCCGCCGAGCCGCCCCAAGCCCAGGATCAGCAGTTCTGATCCCGGCACACGGCCATGCACGGCTTCGAACGCTTCGGTTGCCGCATCGGCGAGCACGGCAATCGCCGCTTGCGCGACCCGCGAATATCCCTCCGCGACGTCCAGCGGATCGGTCCTGGCGAGCACCAATTGCGCGCCCAGCGCGAACCGCCGCTCGTTCACGCGGCGGCGAACCCGGTCCAGCACCAGCTGGTAATCCTCGTCGCCGCGTTCGGGGCGTGAAAAGTCCGCCACCAACTCCGTAACCGACGGTGGCGGCGCGAACGCGGACTGATCGATCAAGCCGTCGATCAGCTCCGGACGGCGGCCCAGCTGATCGGCCAGCGCCGGCGCGTGGCACAGCAAGGTTGCGAGGATTTGACCAAGCTCCGGCCGCGCTTCCAGCAGGCGGAAGAAATTGACGCCGCTCGGCAGCCGCATCACCAGATCGTCGAAGCGGTGAAGCGCGCGCATCTCGTCCGGCGCGGCGCCGAACGCGTCGACCAGGCCGGGCAGCATCGCTTCGAACGCGTCGCGCGCCGGCGCGGTGCGAAGCGAACGCGGCCGGCCCGATCGCCACGCCTCGATCCGGCTCGCCGCACCCGCCGGGTCGGCAAAGCCCGCCGCCTGCAGTCGATCGATCAACGCTTCGCGGGCGCGCGGCAGCCCAGCCCCGCCGTCCGTCTCGATCCCTGCATAAATCCCGGCGACACGCTCGACATGCGGGTGCAGCAGGGTGAGCAATTCATCGCCCGATTCAAGTCCGTGCAGCCGGGCGACGCCCTCCAGCGCCACCGCGTCCTCGGGAAGGCTGTGGGTCTGGCGATCGTCCACCATTTGCAACCGGTGCTCGATCGTCCGGAACAGTCGGTAGGCGGCCGCAAGGTCGTCGGCTTCGTGCCTCGGGATCCGGCCAGCCTCGGCCAGAGCCGCTAGCGCCGGCAAGGTGGCGGGGTGGCGCAAACCCGGCTCGCGCCCGCCATGGATCAGCTGATGCATCTGCGCATAGAATTCAATTTCGCGGATTCCGCCGCGCCCGCGCTTCAGATCATAGCCAGGCCCGAATGCCTGCCCACCGGCATAATGATCGCGGATGCGTCCGGTGATCGATTGCAGCTCGGCGATCGCGCCAAAATCGAGCGATCGGCGCCACACGAACGGATGGATCGCGTCCAGGAAATATCGGCCGAGCACCCGGTCCCCGGCAGCGGCTCTCGCCCGGATAAAGGCGACGCGCTCCCACGGCAGTGCGCTCGATTCATAGTGTGAAATCGCGGCGTCGACCGGCAAGGCGATCGGCGTGACTTCTGGCGAGGGTCGAAGCCGGAGATCGACGCGGAACACATAGCCGTCGCCATCGCGGTTCTGCAGCATCTCCGTCAGCTGCTGCCCGATCCGGACCGCCGCCTGTGCCGCATCCTCCCGTGGGCGGCGCGGCAAGGTCTGAGGATCGTACAGGAACAGGATGTCGATGTCGGACGAGTAATTGAGCTCGCGGCTGCCATGCTTGCCGAGCGCGATCACGGCAAATCCGCGTGGCTCCAGGTCGGGCGTGCGCGCCTTGAACACAGCGGCGAGCGCGGTCTCCACGGCCCGGTCCGCGAAGTCGGACAAGCCGTCAACCACCTGCTCCAGAGACAAGGCGCCGGCCAGGTCGCCGATGCCGAGTGCCAGTGCCAGAGCGCCTCGTTCTCGGCGCAGCCCCGCGCAGACATCCGGCGCTTGCTCGCCGCAGTCTGCAGCCAAGCCGATCGCCCGTCCGATCTTGCCCGCCGCCAGGGCTCGACCCACTTGCGGCCACTTGTCGAGCTGTAGTTTCAGGAAGGGCGCGTGCGCGCGTGCCCGCTCCAGCGCCTCCTTAACCTTCTGGTCACCATGCGTCACTTTGATGTCACAAGTCGGGTCAGTTCCGTTTGGGAGGCGCAACGGTTGCAACCCCATCGCGACACGCTCGTTCTAACCTGCGTGAATACGATTAATCCAAGAAGAGAAGCCATGATGCATTCTTCCTCCAGGCGATTCGTGAAGGTGGCCCCCCCCACCATTCACGCCGGCGTCGGAAATGCGTTGCGCGAGGCTTTTGCAATGGACGGAGAACTGCGCTCGCTCAAGATGTTCGAAGACCTGCTCGCCAAGCTCGACTGACGAGCGCCAATCAGGCGCTGGCGGCGCGAACTACCTTACGGCTACCCTGATCCTGTTGCGCGAACCAAGTGACAAGGGCCCGGGCAAGCGACAAGTAGACGCCTTCAGCGCCGCCGTCAGTGGGTACGAACCGTGTGCGCGACACCGAGTAGCTTGTTCCGAGTTCCGCATTGGCTTGCGCTACTCCGCGCATCACCTCGTGCTCCACTCGAGCCGCGCTGATCGCTTCGCGCTTTCCGTCATCGATACGAAGCCTAGCCAGTTCGGCCTGCGGATTTACGCCAGTCTTGCCTAGAACTATGGCGGAATGATTGTGCGTCGGCCCCGTAATCCGCGTCACTTGCAGCCATTCTCCATTCCTTGCGAAGATTATGTCACAACTCCGGAGCCGGAAAGCGCCTCTGCACGTGATTATGGGCAGCACTGTATCCCCGCGCAACATTGCGCATATACCATGCTTCCGCGGTTTCGTGACAGAGCAATGGCAAGTCCGCCGAGCCGTGCGTACCCGCCTGCAATCGGAAGCAGGCATTCGCGATCCCGATGTCGCTATGGAACCGGCTCAGGATAGCGGGAACACCCAACTCGACATATCGGTCAAGTAGATGCACATCCAAGAACAAGTGCTGTTTCGCCTTGGCAATATTTTCGATCTTGTATCCGGTCGCTCTCGCGATAGCAGCAACATCGACGGTGCTCTGCCTGATTCCCTGGTAGAGGACATCCGCAGGATCCATCGCCGAGCTCTTCGACTTCCGGTCAGGCTAGTCTAGATCGTCCTCATCGGCGTCGGCGATCAAGCCGCGCGGATCACGGTCGCGGCTGAGGTGATCGACCTCGCCCATGATGGTCTGCAGTGCCGTCTTGCTCGCATCGGTCTCATGATCACGGCGTGACGGAAGCTTGCCTTCCGACAGCAACGCCTCGAGCGCAACGCGTCCGCGCGCGACCCGGCTCTTGATTGTGCCGACCGCACAACCGCAGATTTCCGCCGCCTCTTCATAAGCGAAACCACCGGCGCCGACCAAAATCAGCGCTTCGCGTTGCGGCTGCGGCAGATGCATCAGCGCACGCTGCATGTCGCCGAGTTCGACGTGACGGTCCTGGCTGGCGGGCGCGGCGAGCAGCTTGGAGGCCGTCAGTTCGTCCCACTCGCCCTTGAAACGGGCGCGCCGCATCTGCGACAGGAACAGGTTGCGCAGGATGATGAACGTCCAGGCCCGCATGTTGGTGCCGGCCTGGAAGCGCTTGCGCGCGGCCCAGGCCTTGAGCAACGTCTCCTGAACAAGATCGTCGGCCAGGTCGCGGCTGCCGGACAGCGAACGCCCGAATGCACGCAGATGCGGAATGACCTGCGCAAGCTGGTCCTTGAACTCGTTGTCGGGAAGGGGAACCCAGGGTTCGCGTTCCGCTTCCTCGTTGTCGAGCAATGCTGGCGTATCGCCGGCCATCAAGCCCCCAAAGTTCTGCTATGTTGCATCACCGGTTCGATAGTGTTCGCGAACCGTTCGGCTCGGGCTAGGTATGGCCTAGCGATACCAAAACAAGATGCCGGCGAAAATGACCACGACCAGCACGAGCGAGACGGCGAGAACGACCCTGGCGACGTGCGGGGTCGTGCCCGCACGCGCTTCGGTCTTGTTCAGATGCTGTTCCGGTTCTGCCATGGTCGACGTCGATCCTGTTTATCTGAACACCCGAACGCCCGCTGCCCGAATGAGGTTCCGCCCGTAACGATTGGAACCCGAGACAGGATCAAGCCGGGACGGTGGCGCTGTCGAAGAACAGGGCTTGGGCGATCGCGGCCTTCACCGTCGAGCGCTGGAACGGCTTGGTGATCAGGAAGGTCGGCTCCGGCCGTTCGCCGGTCAGCAGCCGCTCGGGAAAGGCGGTGATGAAGATCACCGGGACCTGGAACTCGGCAAGTATGTCCTTGACGGCATCGATGCCCGAACTGTCGTCGGCGAGCTGGATATCCGCGAGCACCAGGCCGGGCCGAAGCGCCAGCGCCTGCGACACGGCCTCGTCGCGGGTAACGGCCACGCCGGTCACACTGTGACCGAGATCGCGGACGATCGTCTCGATATCCATCGCGATGATGGGCTCGTCTTCGATGATCAGCACTTCGGCGCGGGTTTGACGCTCGATCTCGGCCAGCGCTTCGGCCACGAGCGATTCGACCTCGTTCGGCTCCGCTCCAATAAGGTACCCGGCATCTTCCGGCGTGAACCCTTCCATCGCGGTCAGCAGTAGTGCCTGACGGGAAAGCGGGGTTACGCGGGCCAGCCGCGCCTTGGCAATGCCTTCGGCATCTTCAGCATCGACGTCTTCATAATCGTCCTCGATATTCGCCGACGACCAGATCGCGTGAAAGGTGCGATACAGGCCGAGGCGGGCATCCACGTCACGCGGAAAATCATCGGGCGCGGCGACAATCGCTTCCAGCGTCGCGCGAACGAACGCGTCGCCATGGCCCTGGCTACCCGTCAACGCCCGAGCATAGCGACGCAAAAAGGGCAGATGCGGCGCGAGTTCCTGACCGAGCGACATTTCGTTACGACTCCTGTTCGATTTCGCGGGCCTTCTGATAGCCCATCCGATGCTTTGCAACCCCGCCGACGATCCGAACACTTGCCCCGCGAAAGGCGCGGCGCCCGCTCGAACTTGTTTTGGCTGCGATACGGAACCAACGAGCGACATCTTAGTTTCCCAGCGCGCACAGGCGTCAATATCGACGCTTGTGAACGATCGATCCGTGCACCAAACGGGCACCGTTCCTGCGCTTCACGATTGGGCGACTGGCAACGACAAAATGGGCGCGCTTCGGGGCGCGAGGGGTGGAAGAATTTGACTTTCGCACGCGAGAAAGATGGCGATCGTCGGCTCAAGGCTGATCCGGTCGCCGATGAGGATATCGTGCCTGAGAAGCCGACCCGCCGCAAGAAGCGTCCGGACAGCCCCGAGCTCGGCACTGCCTTGCGGTCCGTTTATCAACGCACCGTGGATGAAGACATTCCGTCCGATCTGCTCGATCTTCTCGGCAAGTTGGGCTGAGCGCATGTTGCGGCGGGGCACGGCAGCCTTCGCTCGCGCGCCTCATCCGCTCCCCCGCACCGTCCGGTCCACGTCTTGATCGGGTTTGAACGGTTTCGATGACCGAAAACGTTCAGCAGAAGAACTGGCTCGTCGCCAGGGGTGGTCAGGCCTCGACTGGCCTGAAAATGCTTTTCTATCTCAGCCTGGCCCTGCTCCCGCTCGGCCTGATCGCGATCCTTGCCTCGTTCGACACGGCCCGGGAGAATCGTGCGCAGCATCTCGACGATGCGCGCGCCCGGCTTGAGCTCAAGGCGGAGCGGATCGACGGCGCCGTGGCTCGAAGCATGCTGATGCTTCGCGCGGCCGGCGGCGCGATCGGCCCCGGTCAGGATGCCGCGCTGTGCGGCGCCACGCTGGAGAGAATTGCAGGCGCCGAGCAACTGCCCGGCCGTTACGCCATCTATTCGGACGGCCAAGCGCGTTGCACGACCCGTGGCTACCGCCCAGTGTCTTTGCCGGCACCACCTGGCAAGCGTTCCGCCGTTGAGATCGCGCCCGACAGCACGGCCCTGCGCTTTGCCGTGTTCGACAGGCGCGGCGCCCTGGAGGGCGCCGGCGAACTCAGCCGCGAACAGGTCATGCTGCTCACCGACCTGCATAATCAAAGCGAGATGTCGGACCTGTTCCTGAGCGAGGACGGCCGCCGCCTGCTGCTGCACCGCAACTTCGATGCAAGCGCAATGACCGGCCAGATAACCTTGTCGCAGCCGATCGCGGACGGCCGGCTCAACCTCAACATGCTGACCGGCGCGATGCGGATCACACCCGCCGAAACGCTCATGGTGCTGCTGCCCGTGTTGATGTGGCTGGCGGCCGGCCTGATCGGCTGGCTGATCGCAGACCGCCTGCTGCTGCGCCCCCTGGCGCGGATGCAGCGGGCAGTCGCCGCCTACCAGCCGGGAGACCGCGAGCTTGCGCTGCCAACCTCCGCGACGCCGGCGCGCGAGATCGGCGAGTTGGGCGAGGCGTTCGCGCGGGTGACGCGAACCGTCGCTCGTCACGAAGCCGAACTGGAGGCCGGGCTGGAACGGCAGATCCGCTTGGTCCGGGAGGTTCACCACCGCGTCAAGAACAACCTTCAGGTCGTCGCCTCGCTGCTCAACCTCCACGCCCGCGGTGCGACCAGTCCAGACGCTGCGGCTGCTTATGCGTCTATCCAGCGGCGGGTCGATGCGCTGGCGGTGGTCCATCGCAATCATTTCGCCGAGCTGGAGGAAAATCGCGGCGTCGCGCTCAAGCCGCTCCTGTCGGAACTCGGCGCCAACCTTCGCGCCAACGCGCCTGCCGAAGCGGCCAACATGCAGATCCGCCTGTCCGTGGAGCCGGTCTATGCCACGCAGGACGTGGCAGTCTCTGTTGCCTTTCTGGTCACCGAACTGGTGGAATTCGCGATGTTCTGCGGCGCGCCGTTCGTGACGGTGACGATGGAAGAGGTGCGCCCGACCGCGGCCTTGCTGGCCATAGAGTCGGAAGCCTTGCGAAGCGGGGTGCCGTGCGAGGCCAAGCTCGCCGAGCGTTTCGACCGGATCGTCACCGGCCTGTCGCGCCAGCTCCGCTCCGTAATCAACAAGGATCTCGAGCGGGGCCGCTACGCCCTGGAAGTCACGATCGTCGGCCGCGGCGAAAGCTAGAACTCGTTCCCTCGATATGGCGGGAGAGAGTCGCGCTTCGTTGCATGCCGACTTCCCCGGTTGTTCCACACTCGGGCAACGTTATCGCGTTCGATCATCAACATTCTCCTTGTCGTCGGCATAGTGAGGCCGCGCCTTGTTGCCCTGCTTGGCCGTTTGCAGCGTTTCGGCGCTGTCGCCCTGCTCGGCCGCGACATCCGTGTTGCGGCGTTCGTGCGCGTGGACGCCGTCTATGTCCGAATGTGGCGTGGACGGGGGTGGCTTGGGCATGATGCGGCTCCTTTGCCTCTCCAACCGGCGTCGGGCCGAACGGTTTCAGTGAGGCAGCGCCGCGGGCCGGCTTTTCTGAATCGATTGCATATTTTCTTGCGCGCGCCGGAACTCAGGCCCGCTGCCGTCGTTCTCCATGTCGGATAGCGACCTTATGCCCCCCCCCGCTCTCGCTATCCGGACCATGGGCCCGAAAGCCACACCTCCCCCCCGGTGTCGCTTTCGGGCCCAACATTTGTCCTCCCCTCCCCGTCGATGCCGACCATTGAAAAATGCGCGACCCGTCGACGGGTCGCGCTGTCTTCGCGCCGTTCCGCATGCGCCGGTTGTGACGCACTCGGAACCAATCGCAAGGAACGGACATTTACATTCCGGTTCGACCGGTGCGCTCCCCGAGCGCGCTTCACTCGTGAGGAGAATGAATATGGTGCGTAAGATCATCGCCATCGTGGCTTTGTCCGGCAGCCTCGCGCTTGCCGCCTGCAACACAGTTCGCGGCGCGGGCAGCGATCTTGAGTCCGCCGCGAACGCGGTCGACAACAAGACCTGATCGAACAAACGTTCTGATAGGGAAAACAGGGCGTCACCTTCGCGGGTGGCGCCCTTTCTCTTGCTCGATCAGGAAGTCTCGCTCGCCACGATCTCGCGGGACCTGCGACGCTCAGTGAACCATATCGCGATCAGCGACAATTCGTACAGGAGCAGGAGCGGGATGGCGAGCATGAACTGCGACAGCACGTCCGGCGGCGTTGCCACCGCCGCGACGATGAAAGCGATCAGCACGGCGTAGCGCCGGCCGCTTTTCAACTGCGCCCGCGTGACGATCCCGGCCCGCTCCAGCAGCATCAGCAGCACTGGCAGCAGGAACGAAATCCCGAACGCCAGGATGAAGTGCATCACCAGCGACAGGTAATCGCCGATCGCGGGCAGCGCTTCCTGCTGGATCCCTCCGAGATTGCCTTGATAACCGAGGAAGAATTCGAACGCCTTCGGCATCACGACATAATAAGCCAGCGCCGCGCCCATCGTGAACAGGATCGGGGTGGCGACCAGGAATGGCAGGAACGCGCGCTTTTCCTTCGCATACAATCCCGGCGCCACGAACGCCCAGACCTGGTTCGCGATCACGGGAAAGGCAAGGCAAAAAGCCGCGAAAAAGGCGACCCGAACTTCGACGAAAAATGCCTCGTACAGCTTGGTATAAACCAGCTTGCCCTCGCCGGGCGGAAAGGCGCGCACAAGCGGCTGGGCGAGGAAGCCCAATATGTGATCGGCGAAGTAGAAGCAGACGCCGAATGCGGCAAGCAAGGCCAGAAACGACCAGATCAGGCGCCGCCGAAGCTCGACCAGATGATCCATCAGCGGCGCGGCGGTTTCGTCCAGCTCGCTCATGGCAGCGGCCGCGGCTCCGTCGCCTGCGCGGGGCTCGCCGCCGGCTCCGCTTCCTCGGCCGGCGCGGCGAGCATCACCGGATCGTGATCGGACGGAAATTCGCGTATGATCCGATCATTCTCGGCGCGCCATTTTTTCTCCATCTCCTCAAGCTCGGATTCGCGGATCATCGTATCGATGCCTGAGCGGAAATGACGGGCCATGCCGCGCGCGCGCCCCACCCACTGGCCGACCGTGCGCAGCACGCGCGGCAGGTCCTTCGGGCCGATCACGACCAAAGCGACCACGGCAACGACCAGCAGTTCGGTCGAATCTATGCCGAACATTCAAATATCCAGCGGGATGAGGACGGTCAGGGCTCGCGGCGCTCGAGCGGATCGATCACGCGCGGCCGCTCCACCGCCGCGTCGACGGGACGCTCGCCTTCGATCCGATGCGTGGTCGCTGGAGCATGATGCGGATCATCCTCTTCGCTGATCCCCTTCTTGAAGCTTTTCAGCCCCTTGGCGACATCGCCCATCATGTCCGAAAAGCGGCCTTTGCCGAATAACAGCAGGATGACGATCCCGACGACGAGCCAATGCCAGAGGCTGAAACCACCCATGCTGCTTCTCCAAACCTTCTCGCCATGCCGGCACCGGCAGTTCTCGGCGACTCCGGACGATGCGCCGGGCCGATCGAGATCCCGTCACGGGGCGATGTCCTTCCATCTAATGCGCTTCGCCGAGACATTCCAGTTCAAGCCGCTCGCGGCCATTCTGCTATGCCGTGAAGCAATCTGGCCGGAACTGATCCATGCTGCTATAGGGCCGCTCGGATCGAACCGGAAAACAAATGCCTTCCAGCGACTTCCGGGGCGGGTGCGGGCGGAGATGACATGAATTACCAGAGCACGGGCACGGCGCTTGTTCCAGTCGCCCCCGCCGACGATCTGCCGGTCATGGTCGATCCCCAGGTCGCGCTCAAGCGCTACCTGCGCATCGGACTGATCACGGTCGGGCTGCTCGTCTTCGGCCTCTTCGGCCTCGCCGCCGTGGTGGATATTTCCGGCGCCGTAATCGCGCCGGGCCAGGTTTCGGTTGAATCCAAGGTCAAAAAGATCGGCCACCCCACCGGCGGCGTGATTGCCGAGATCTATGTTCGCGACGGCGCTCGGGTGAAAGCCGGGGATGCGCTGATGCGGCTCGACACCACGGTGTCCGGGGTCAGCGCCTCCGTGTCAAGCGAAGGTCTGGTCCAGCTGCTCGCCCGGCGCGCGCGGCTTGAGGCGGAGCGCGACGGCCGTCCTTATCCGGTCTATCCGCCGCAATTGCTGCGCAGCCGGGATCCGATGGCCCGGGTGGCGATGGCGGAGGAAACGCGCCAGTTCCGATTGAAGCAGCAGGCGCGTGCCGGACTCCATGCGCAGTTGCGCGACCGCGTTCGCCAGATGGAGCAGCAGATCGGCGGCTACCAGGGCCAGATTGCCGCCAACAGCAAGCAAAGCGAGCTGATCAAGCCCGAGCTGGAGGGCGTTCGCGGGCTTTGGGAGAAGAAGCTCGTCACGATCAACAAGCTGAATTCGCTCGAGCGGACTGCGGTGGACCTCGATTCGTCCAGCTCATCGCTGGGCGCCAACATCGCCCAGACCCGCGCGCGTATTTCAGAGATCCGCGAACAAGCGATCCAGGTCGATCAGGAAGCGCGCAGCCAGGCCGGCACCGAATTGGCCGAAGTGATTACCGCGCTCAACGATCAGCAGGTACGTCAGGTCAGCACCGGCGACACGGTCGATCGCAGCCTAATCCGCGCGCCCTATAACGGCGTCGTCGACAAGCTCGCATTTTCGACGATCGGCGGCGTCGTGCCGCCGGCGGAGACGATCATGGAGATCGTTCCCGACAGCGATCAGATGGTGGTGGAAGCCAAGATCAGCCCGGCCGATGTCGATCAGCTCAGCATCGGCCAGGGCGCCGTATTGCGCTTTTCGGCCTTCAATATGCAGACCACGCCGGAAATCAACGGCCGCCTGACCCATGTCTCGGCCGAAGCCAAGCTCGACGAGCGGTCCGGCTACAGCTTCTACAATGTCCGGCTCGAAGTTCCCGCCGAGGAGATGCGGCGATTGCGCGGCCTGAAACTCGTGCCCGGCATGCCGGTGGAGGCGTTCATCCAGACCGGCGAGCGCTCTCTTCTGTCCTTCATCACCAAGCCGCTGCGCGACCAGCTCAACCGCTCCTTCCGGCAGGAATGACGGGCCAATCTGGTCCGGCAAGCGCGAACTCTGTTCTTTTCCGCTGATGCGAAAGCCGGGAAGCTAGCTTTCGGCGCTGATTTCTGTTAGGTAATCATTATCGAAGCGGACACCGGTCGTGCTCCGCGTTGGTGATCAGACGAGAATCGCCGCCAAATCCAGTGACGAACCTGTCGCCTCGGGGCGATGCGGATTTGCTCACCCGGCGGCTTATTCCAACGGAAGGTGAATTCATGGCAGCGAAGGCGTTGAGCTTCGACGTTGGCGATTACGTTGTTTATCCCAAGCACGGCGTCGGCCGTGTGATCGAATTGCAGAGCACGGACATCGCAGGGATGCAGCTCGAACTGTATGTGCTTCGCTTCGAAAAGGAGCGGATGACGCTTCGCGTTCCGACCAACAAGGCGGAAAGCGTCGGCATGCGTAAATTGTCCTCCGACAAAACGCTGCGGGATGCGCTCGAAACGCTGAAGGGCAAGCCCAAGGTGAAGCGCACCATGTGGTCCAGGCGGGCGCAGGAATATGAGGCGAAGATCAATTCGGGCGACCTTATCTCGATCGCGGAAGTGACGCGCGACCTGTTCCGCGCCGACGACCAGCCGGAGCAGAGCTATTCGGAGCGCCAGATCTTCGAAGCCGCCTCCAGCCGCCTCGCACGCGAGTTGGCGGCGATGGAGGATGTGGACGAACCCGTAGCGCTGGTGAAGATTTTGGAAATTTTGAACAAGGCCGCGGCGATCTACAACAAGGACAAGGTCGCTGCCTGAGGTTTGGCTAAGCTTTGGAGTGGAGAAGAGGGCGGTCCGGCAACGGGCCGCCTTTTTTCCATTCGTCATTCCGGCGAAAGCCGGGACCTCGGCTCACCCGCCTTGTCTTCTCGGCCTGAGGTCCCGGCTTTCGCCGGAATGACGCGGTTGGTGCTGTTTCCCGGCTTTGGCCAGGATGACGAGTTCAGGCTAGAGCGTGATGACATTACGCTGCGGCATATCCTGAGTTGACGAGGTATGCTGCGCATTCGC
This sequence comes from Allosphingosinicella sp., assembly GCA_036387855.1. Taxonomy (GTDB): domain Bacteria; phylum Pseudomonadota; class Alphaproteobacteria; order Sphingomonadales; family Sphingomonadaceae; genus Allosphingosinicella. The sequence continues at coordinate 342,643 of DASVSZ010000034.1, forward strand.
TGGGCGGGAAGTGGTCAAGCAGTGAGCCGATGCGCCGCCACGTGTGCTCGTGTGTTCGTTCGGCGGCTTTGCGCAGCA
>DASVSZ010000035.1:0-15630 GCA_036387855.1 Allosphingosinicella sp.
AAGAAGATCACCGTCGACGTGAAGGGCGAAATTCTCGAGCTCAAGAACACGATCAACACGATGGTCGAGCAGCTCAACGGTTTCGCCTCCGAAGTGACCCGCGTCGCCCGCGAGGTCGGCACCGAAGGCAAGCTCGGCGGGCAGGCGCAGGTGCCGGGCGTCGGCGGCACGTGGAAGGACCTCACCGACAACGTGAACCTCATGGCCGACAACCTCACGGGTCAGGTCCGCAACATCGCCGAAGTCACCACCGCGGTTGCCTCGGGCGACTTGTCCAAGAAGATCACCGTCGACGTGAAGGGCGAAATTCTCGAGCTCAAGAACACGATCAACACGATGGTCGAGCAGCTCAACGGCTTCGCCTCCGAAGTGACGCGCGTGGCCAGGGAGGTGGGTACTGAAGGCAAACTCGGCGGCCAGGCGCAGGTGCCGGGCGTCGGCGGAACCTGGAAGGACCTCACCGACAACGTCAATCTGATGGCCGACAACCTCACCGGCCAGGTCCGCAACATCGCCGAAGTGACCACCGCCGTGGCTTCGGGCGACTTGTCGAAGAAGATCACCGTCGACGTGAAGGGCGAAATTCTCGAGCTCAAGAACACGATCAACACGATGGTCGAGCAGCTCAACGGCTTTGCATCGGAAGTGACGCGCGTGGCGCGCGAGGTCGGCACCGAGGGCAAGCTCGGCGGTCAGGCGCAGGTGCCGGGTGTCGCGGGCACCTGGGCCGATCTCACCGACAATGTGAACCTGATGGCCGCGAACCTGACCGGCCAGGTCCGCAACATCGCTGACGTCACGACCGCGGTCGCCAAGGGCGATCTTTCCAAGAAGATCACCGTCGACGTGAAGGGCGAGATCCTCGAGCTCAAGAACACCATCAACGTCATGGTCGATCAGCTTAACGGCTTCGCCTCGGAGGTGACGCGCGTGGCGCGCGAGGTCGGCACCGAAGGCCGGCTCGGCGGTCAGGCACAGGTGGAAGGCGTCGCCGGCACCTGGAAGGATCTGACCGACAATGTGAACGCGATGGCGACCAACCTGACCGGGCAGGTGCGCAACATCGCCGAAGTGACGACCGCCGTCGCCCGCGGCGATCTTTCCAAGAAGATTACCGTCGACGTGAAGGGCGAGATTCTGGAGCTGAAAGACACCATCAACGTGATGGTGGATCAGCTCAACTCGTTCGCGTCCGAAGTGACCCGCGTGGCGCGCGAGGTCGGCTCGGAGGGCAAGCTCGGCGGACAGGCCAAGGTCGAGGGCGTCGGCGGCACCTGGAAGGATTTGACCGACAATGTGAACGAGCTGGCCGCAAACTTGACCGGCCAGGTCCGCAACATCGCCGAGGTTACGACCGCGGTGGCATTGGGCGACTTGTCAAAGAAGATCACAGTCGACGTGAAAGGTGAGATCCTCGAGCTCAAGAACACGATCAACACGATGGTCGATCAGCTCAACGGCTTCGCCTCCGAAGTGACGCGCGTTGCCCGCGAAGTGGGCACGGAGGGTAAGCTCGGTGGCCAGGCGCAGGTGCGCGGCGTCGCGGGCACGTGGAAGGATCTCACCGACAACGTGAACCTGATGGCCGACAACCTCACCGGCCAGGTCCGCAACATCGCCGACGTGACGACCGCTGTGGCGAAGGGCGACTTGTCCAAGAAGATTACGGTGGAGGTGAAGGGCGAGATCCTCGAACTCAAGAATACCATCAACGTCATGGTCGATCAGCTCAACGGCTTCGCGTCCGAGGTGACCCGCGTGGCCCGCGAGGTCGGCACCGAAGGAAAACTAGGCGGCCAGGCGCAGGTGCCGGGCGTCGGCGGCACCTGGAAGGATCTCACGGACAATGTGAACCTGATGGCGACCAACCTCACCAACCAGGTGCGCGGCATTGCCGACGTCGTCACCGCCACCGCGCAGGGCAATCTCAAACGCAAATTGACGCTCGAAGCCAAGGGCGAGATCGCGGCGCTCGCCGAGACGATCAACTTCATGATCGAGACGCTCTCCACCTTCGGCGATCAGGTCACCAACATGGCCCGCGAAGTCGGCATCGAAGGCCGATTGGGCGGCCAGGCCCGCGTGCCGGGAGCGGCCGGTCTGTGGCGCGATCTGACCGACAACGTGAACCAGCTTGCAGCCAACCTCACCAACCAGGTGCGCTCGATCGCCGACGTCGCGACCGCCGTCACAAAGGGCGACTTGACCCGATCGATCGCCGTCGAAGCTTCGGGCGAGATGGCCGCGCTCAAGGACACGATCAACGAGATGATCCGCAACTTGAAGGAGCAGACGCTCAAGAATGCGGAGCAAGATTGGCTCAAGACCAACCTCGCGCGCTTCAGCCGCATGCTGCAGGGCGAGCGCGATCTCACCACCGTGTCGAACCTGATTATGTCCGAGCTCGCCCCGCTGGTGAACGCGCAATATGGCGTGTTCTACGTCACCAAGCGCGAGGAGGACGAAACAGTCCTGGAGCTCGCCGCAAGCTATGGCGCGGAAAGCAAGGACGAGCTCAAGCCCGTGTTCAAGCTGCGCGAAGGCCTGGTCGGCCAGGCGGCCGCCGACAAGCGCGCGATGTTGCTCAAGAACGTGCCGGGCGAGTTCATCCGGATCGGCTCGGGGCTCGGCCATGCGCCGCCGGCCAACATCAACATCCTGCCGGCCCTGTTCGAAGACGAGGTCAAGGCGGTGATCGAGCTGGCCTCGTTCCACGAATTCAACGAAACCCACCAAAGCTTCCTCGATCAGCTGATGGAATCGGTCGGCATCGTGCTCAACACGATTGCCGCGACAATGCGCACCGAGGGCCTCCTCAAGCAGTCGCAGCTGCTGACGCAGGAGCTTCAGGCCCGCCAGACCGAGCTGACGACCAAGCAGGAGGAGTTGCACGCGACCAACGAGGAGCTGCAGGAAAAAGCGGTCGCGCTCGAAAACGAGAAGAAGCAGGTCGAAGCCAAGAACATGGAAATCGACATGGCGCGGCGTGCGGTGGAGGAGAAGGCCGAGCAGCTCGCGCTGACCTCCAAATACAAGTCCGAGTTCCTGGCCAACATGAGCCACGAATTGCGCACGCCGCTCAATTCGCTGCTGATCCTGTCGAAGCTGCTGGCGGACAATCCGCAAGGCAACCTCAACGAGAAGCAGACCGAGTTCGCCCGTACCATTCACGGCGCCGGATCGGATCTGCTCAATCTTATCAACGACATCCTCGATCTGTCGAAGATCGAATCGGGCACGGTCTCGATCGAGCTTGGCGACATGCCGATGATGAGCCTGCGCCAGCATATGGAGCGGACCTTCCGCCAGCTCGCCGCGGACAAGAACCTCGAATTCCAGGTCGATTTCGACGCCAAGCTGCCGGCCTCGATCCGCACCGACGAAAAGCGCCTTCAGCAGGTCGTGCTCAACCTTCTGTCCAACGCCTTCAAGTTCACCGCGCAAGGCGGCGTTACCCTGTCGGTGCAGTCGGTGACGAGCGGCTGGAGCACCAATCATCCGGTGTTGCGCAGCGCCGACCGGGCAATCGCGATCGCGGTCACCGACTCGGGCATCGGCATCCCGGAGGACAAGCAGAAGCTCATCTTCGAGGCGTTCCAGCAGGCCGACGGCACCACCAGCCGCCAATATGGCGGAACCGGCTTGGGCCTCTCGATCAGCCGCGAGATCGCGCGCTTGCTTGGCGGGGAGCTGCAGGTGCGGTCCAAACCGGGCGAGGGATCGACATTCACCTTGTTCGTGCCGCTCCAGGCCGCCGCCGCGCAGACCATCGGTCAGCTCGGCGGCACGCCCGCCCGCTATGAGAATAACGGTGCCGCCGTTCCCGCGGCCTTGGCGGCTCCCGTCGAAATGATCGACGATCGGGACGGGCTGGGCGACGATCCGTTCGTGCTGATCGTCGAGGATGACGTCACCTTCGCCTCGATCCTGCTCGATCTTGCGCGTGAAGCCGGTCTCAAGGGTGTCGTTTCGACGGCCGGGGCCGGTACGCTCGCTTTGGCCCGCAAGCTGCAGCCCGATGCGATCACCCTGGACCTTGGGTTGTCGGACATTGACGGCTTCGTGCTGCTAGACCTGCTCGCGCACGACGCCCAGACCAGAGCCATGCCGATCCATGTGATCTCAGGCGCGGACGAGGCCGAGATGGTGGTCAGGATGGGCGCCTTCGATGTGACGCCCAAGCCGGCCGACCACGATGAACTCTCCGCCGTCTTCGCCCGCATTCTCAACGGGATCGACAAGAAGAAGCGCCGCAAGCAGCGCGCGGCCGGCGCCAACGATGTCTCACCGGGGCCACGTTCGGTGCCTGAACTGGCCGGCACGAAGATCCTCATCGTCGATGACGACATCCGCAACATCTACTCGCTGACCAGCGTTCTGGAGAGCTACGGAGTCGATGTTCTCCATGCCGAGCGGGGCCGCGAAGGCATTCGCATCCTGGAAGAGACGCCCGGCATCGACATCGGCCTGATCGACATCATGATGCCGGAAATGGACGGCTACGAGACCATGCGGCAGATTCGCTCCCGCCCCGCCCTGGCCGACGTGCCGCTGGTAGCCGTCACCGCCAAGGCGATGAAGGGCGACCGGCAGAAGTGCCTGGACGCCGGTGCGTCGGATTACATCGCCAAGCCGGTTGACATCGAACTGTTGCTCGCTCTCTTGCGTGTCTGGATCAGCCGGTCACGCGAGCGGGCGGCTACGGCGCCGCGGCTCCTCACGACCGCGGCCGAGTGACGGTCGAGTAAAGGGACAAGTTTGCAAGGCGAGCAACCCGCCGAGCCGAACCGCCGGCTGTTGGACGACGTGCCCGTCGAGGTGGAGACGCCCGAGCGGGCGCGTGTCCTCGTCGTCGATGATGATGAGCGCAACCTGCTCGCCGTCAGCACGGTGCTGGAAGACGTCGCCGATGTCGTCACTGCGCATTCCGGTGAGGAAGCGCTCCGCCACCTGCTCAAGGGCGAATTCGCGGTCATCCTGCTCGACGTCTACATGCCGGGCATGGACGGCTATGAGACAGCCCAGATAATCCGGTCACGCGAACAGACCAAGCGCATCCCGATCGTCTTCCTGTCTGCGGTGAACAAGGAAACCGAGCATCTGATGCGCGGCTATTCGATGGGCGCGGTCGATTATGTGTTCAAGCCGGTCGAGCCGGTGGTGCTCCGTTCCAAGGTCGCGGTGTTTGTCGATCTGTTCCAGATGACGCGCGAAATCCAGCGCAAGGCGCGGCAGGAACAAGCCCTGCTCGATGCCAATCTGCGCGCCAATGCCGAGCGGCTGAAGGCCGAGCAGGCATTGCGCATGGCGCAACAGCGCCAACAGGCGGTGATCGAGTCATTGCCGATCGTGCTCTATCTGGAGCCGTTGGAAAGCGAACCGCGACGGCCCGCCTTCGTGAGCGCCAATTTCGAGGCGGTGACCGGGTTCACGCTGGGCCACCTGGACGAGCAGCCGAACCTCTGGGCGGATCGTTTGCACGACGAGGATCGGGACCGCGTGCTCGAGGCCCTGAAGCATCGCCGGCGCAGCGGCGCTTATTCCATCGAGTACCGCTGGCACACCGCCGGCGGCGACTACAAGCACTTCCTGGACCAGGCCGTTCTGCTGCGCGACGCGGCCGGCAATCCGGTCGAGTTCGCCGGCACCCTGATGGACGTGACCGACCGCAAGCTGCTCGAAACGCAGCTCGTTCACGCGCGCAAGATGGATGCGATCGGGCAGCTCACCGGGGGCATCGCGCACGATTTCAACAATCTGCTTGCCGCCGTGCTTGGCGGGCTCGGCATGATCGAGCGCCGCATCCCGCTTGCCGAGGATCAGCAGAAGATCGTCTCCATGACGCGCCACGCCGCCGAGCAGGGATCGGAACTGGTCTCGCGCCTGCTGGCTTTTGCTCGCCGCCAGAAGCTCGAACCGGCCCGGGTTGATGTGGCCAAGCTCGCCGGGACGACGCGTGAACTTCTGGCCCACACGCTCGGCGGGCTCGTCCAGCTCGATTGGGAGCCGGACGAGAGCCTGTGGTGCCTCTACGCGGACGAGGCGCAGCTGGAACTTGCGTTGATGAATCTCATCATCAACGCGCGCGACGCGATGCCGGAGGGCGGCACGGTGACCGTCACCGGCGAGAACCGGCTGCTGGAGGACGATGGCGGCTTGGGGCTCAAGCCGGGCGAATATATCAGGCTCGCGGTGACCGACACCGGGTCCGGCATTCCAGCCGACATTCTCGAACAGGTGATGGAGCCGTTCTTCACGACCAAGGACGTCGGCAAGGGCACCGGCCTTGGCCTTTCCATGGTGTACGGCTTCGTCAAGCAATCGGGCGGCGCGATCCGGATGGACAGCCAATTGGGGCAGGGGACGCGGGTCGAGATCTGGATGCCGCGCGCGCCCGAGGCGAGCGACTTATCGAGTCAGGAAAGCGCGCTTGCGTCCACGCCCACCGCTGGCGGCAGTCTGCGCGTCCTGCTGATCGACGATCATCCCGGCGTGCGTGCCACCACGGCCGCGATGATCGAGGATCTGGGCCACCAGGTGCTGCAATCCGGTGAAGCGGGCGAGTTGCTCGGCCATATCGAGATTGATCCGAATGGTTATGATCTGCTGATCACCGATTATGCGATGCCGCTGGTTTCCGGCGCCGATCTGATCCGCCGCGCGCGCGATAAATGTCCCGGGCTGCCGGCGATCATCATCACGGGCTATGCCGAACTTGAATCGATCGCGCGCCGTCCGGAAGACGTTCAGGTGCTCGCCAAGCCGTTCACGCCGATCCAGCTGGAAGCGGCGATCGCAACGACGGCCTTGCCCCGCAAACTGGTGGAGCACGCGGCGGAGTGACGATTCGGGCAGGATGATTGCGAGGGGCAGGGGTGAAGCGATCAGGGCAAAGCTGGTGGCCGACATGCAAGCAGGCATTTCTGTACGGCACTCTGCTCGCGGCCGGCACCTTCGCCCTGCAATGGCTGGACTACCAGCGTCTCGCGCGGGCACATCCGGGCGAATTCTACATCTTCCTGATCGCGGCGGGTTTTCTCGGCTCGGCCTGTTCATCGGGGCGAAGCTGCTAGATGCCCCGATCCCCGGCCGGCAGGATGGCAATCCGCAAGCTCAGGCCTCGCTTGGCATCAGCCCGCGCGAGCTGGCGGTGCTGCATGAAATCGCGGCGGGGCGATCGAACAAGGAGATCGCGATCGAGCTCAAGGTCTCGCCCAACACGGTGAAGACACACGTCGCGCGGCTGTTCGAGAAGCTCGGCGCGAGACGGCGAACCGAAGCCATCAACAAGGCGCGCGCGCTCGGCCTGGTGCCCTGAAGGCGGAAAGAAGGGCGGTTTCGGCCAGATCACCCTTTCGGGCGATTGCCCACGCGCTTGTGTCCGCCTTTGAAGGTGGCACAATTAGCGAAGGGGTCCGCACATGTTTCGAACGATTCTGGGCTATGGGACGATTGCCGGCCTGTTGGTCGGCGTGCCGATGTTCGCGCTGATGGTCGCGCTGGAGGGGTGGCCGCCGCTCACCTGCGGCATGCTGATCGGCTACACGACCATGCTGATCGCGCTCAGTACGGTGTTCGTGGCGATCAAGCGCAGGCGCGATGTGATGGTGGCGGCGTGATCCGCTTTTGGCCGGCCTTCGGCCTGGGGCTCGGCATCAGCGCGATCGCCGGCCTCCTCTACGTCTTCGCCTGGGAAGCGGCGCTGGCGGTCACCCAGGTCGATTTCGTCGGCGTCTATTCGGACGCGATCATCGCCCGCGAACGCGCCGGAGGCGCTAGCCCCCAAGCGCTCGCCGAGCTGCGCGCCGAAATGGCCGGCTTTCGGGAAAGTTACGCCAATCCCCTGTTCCGTCTGCCGATGACGTTCAGCGAGATCTTCCCGGCCGGTATCCTAGTCTCGCTGGTTTCGGCCGCCCTGCTGCGCAACAGCCGCTTCCTGCCGGCGCGCCGCACGTGACCCGACTGGCGGAGCGAGTGGGATTCGAACCCACGGTGAGCTTGCACCCACGGCGGTTTTCAAGACCGCTGCCTTAAACCACTCGGCCATCGCTCCGTGGGCGCCGCTCTAAGCGCGGAGCGGCGCAACGTGCAAGCGGCGCGGCGGAACCGATTGCAAGGCCCGCGCTTGTGCTCCTAAGCCCTCGCGGAGGGAGGGTGGTTGTGATGCGTCTTGTTCACCAGGTGATGTTGGCCGCGCTGGCCGCCTTTCCACCGTTCAGCGTCGGCACCGCCGCCGCCCAGGCCCAGGCGGGGCCGTTCACCGAAAGCGGCTTTCGCGCCTATCTCCCGCAGCTGCGCGCGCGCGCCGAGGCGGGCGGGGTCTCCCGACGCACGATCGACACGGCATTTGCCAGCCTTCAGTTCAGCCCGCGCACGATTGAGCTCGATCAGGCGCAGCCCGGTGGCGCCTCGGGCAGCAGCGCGATCCCGCCGTTCGAGCCCTATCGCCGGCAGCATGTCTCGCCATCGCTGATCTCGCGTGGCCAGCGCGTCTATGCCGACAATCTGTCCCAGATCAGCGCGATCGGCCGCCGCTATGGTGTCCAGCCGTCAATCATGGTCGCCATCTTCGGCCACGAAACCAGCTACGGCACCGTGACGGGCGATTTCGACCTGCTGAATTCGCTCGCGAGCCTCGCCTACGAAGGGCGCCGCCGCGATCTGTTCGCCGATGAATTCGTGGCGACACTCAAGGCGATGGACCGCGGCATCCCGCGCGCGCAGCTCAAGGGCAGCTGGGCTGGGGCGACCGGCTACCCGCAGTTTCTCCCGTCCGTTTACCTGCGCCTCGCGGTCGATGGGGACGGGGATGGCCGTGCCAACATCTGGAACAGCCGCCCGGACGCGCTCGCCTCGATCGCAAATTATTTCAGCAATGCCGGATGGAAGCCCGACGTACCTTGGGGCGTGCCGGTGACGGTGCCGGCCAGCTTCAGCCGCGCGGGCCTGTCCACCCGGTTGACCTCGCCGCGCTGCCCGCGTGTTCACGAGCGGCACAGCCGGTGGATGAGCATCGGCGAATGGCGCGCGCAAGGTTTCCAGATCCAGAGCGGCCGCTGGCCTGCGGACAGCGAGATGGCAACCTTCCTGGAGCCGGACGGGCCGGGCAGGACCGCTTATCTGCTCACCACCAATTACCGCACGATCCTCGACTATAATTGCTCGAACTTTTACGCGCTCTCGGTGGGCCTGCTCGCCGACGCGATCGCGCGCTGAAAGGCTGGCGAAGCGCCACGGGGTTGGCTAATGTTGTCGCCGCACGGCCGGATCGTGCGGGGCGACTATTAGGATCGGTTCTCACCAATGAAGCGTAACGCGTTGATTGTCGGCTTCAGCGCCATCTTCCTCTGCTTGCCCGCAGGTGCGGCCGCGCCGCCGTTCGATACCCCGGCGCCGGTTGCGTTCATGAAGGATCTGTCGTCAGGCGCGGTGCTCTACGCCAAGGATGCGGATCGGCGCGTACCTCCGGCCTCCATGGCCAAGATGATGACCACCCATCTTGCCTTTCACCTGATCAAGCGCGGTGAGCTCAAGCTCGACAAGGTCTGCACCGTGCAGCCGGAGACCTGGCGCAAATGGCACGGGCCGCAGGCGGGGTCGACCATGTTCCTGTCGCCCGGCGAGCAGGTCAGCGTCGAGAATCTGTTGCACGGAATCGTCACTTTGTCCGGCAACGATGCGAGCGTCGTGCTCGCCGAATGCATCGCCGGCACAGAACCCGCCTTTGCCCAGCGCATGAACGTCGAAGCCAAGCGGCTCGGCATGGCCAACAGCAATTTCGGCAATTCCAACGGCTGGCCGGACGAGGGCATCACCTACACCACCGCGCGCGATCTTGCCCGGCTCGCCGAAGCCACGGTCCAGGATACGCCCGATCTCTACAAGGCCTTCTACCAGAAGGAGAGCTTCACTTGGGGGCGCACGCTCGGTTCGGGCCAGGCGATCACGCAAGGCAACCGCAACCCGCTGCTCGGGCGCGTTCCCGGTGCCGACGGGCTCAAGACCGGGCACACCGCGGAGGCGGGCTACGGCTTCACCGGCTCCGCCGAGCAGAATGGTCGCCGGATCATCATGGTCGTGGCGGGCCTGGGCAGCTTCAACCAGCGCATCGACGAGAGCGTGAAGTTCATGAACTGGGGCTTCGGCGCATGGAAGGCGCAGCCCTTGTTCGCTAAGGGCAAGCAGGTCGCGACCGCCAAGGTCCAGCTTGGCGGCGAAGATGAAGTCGCCTTGCTCGCGCCGCGCAATCTCGCCGTGACGCTGCCCGCCGGATCGGCCGGCGGCATGCGGGTCAAGGTCGTCTATGATGGTCCGCTCAAGGCGCCGATCAAGGCCGGTCAGCATGTGGCCGATCTGATCGTGCAGACCGGTGACACGCCGCCGCAACGCATGCCGCTGGTCGCGGCTGCGGCGGTCGAGGAAGCCGGTTTCTTCGGACGGCTCTGGGCCGGCCTCGCTTCGCTCTTCGCCTGAAGTGAGCGACGCGAAAGGCCGCTTCATCAGCCTTGAAGGCGGGGAAGGGGTCGGCAAGTCAACGCAGGCCCGGCGCCTCGCCGAGGCTTTGCGGTCGCGCGGCATCGAGCTCGTCGAAACCCGCGAGCCGGGCGGCAGCGCCGGCGCCGAAGCGATCCGCAGCCTCTTGCTGCAGGGCGAGGACGACCGCTGGTCTCCCCAGGCCGAGGCACTCCTATTCGCCGCCGCGCGCGCCGACCATGTCGCCCGCACGATCCTGCCTGCGCTAACGCGGGGGCAATGGGTGCTGAGCGATCGCTTCCTCGATAGCTCGATCGCCTATCAGGGCGGCGCCGGCCAGCTTGGCCCGGATGCGATCCGTGCGCTTCACGCCTTTGGTAGCGCAGGCTTTCTACCCGACCGGACCTTGCTGCTCGATTTGCCGCCAGGAGCCGCCGCCGCCCGCGCTCTCCAGCGTGACGGCAATGCGGGTGACCGCATCGGCTCGCGAGACGCCGACTATCACGCTGCGGTCGCAGCCGCGTTTCGCGACATCGCCGAATCCGAGCCCGACCGTGTTCGCCGGGTCGATGCGGGCGGAAGCGCCGAGGAGGTGACTGTCAAGCTCATCCACGCTCTGGGCGATCTCTTCTGATGCGATCTGAGCAAACCCGATGACCCCACTCTTCGGCCATGATGACGCTGTGTCGGCTTTCCGGGAGAGCCACGCATCCGGGCGTCTCCACCATGCCTGGCTGATCAGCGGGCCTGAAGGGATCGGCAAGGCCTTGTTCGCCGACAAGGCCGCGCTTCGCGTGCTGGCGGAGGGGGCGGGGCCGCCTATCACTGCGCCCGGGCTCGACGTGCCGGAGGATCACCGGATCGCTAGGCTGCTCGCCGCCGGCAGCCATCCGGACCTGATGCGGCTCGAGCGGCTGACCAGGGAAAGCGGGGCCGAGCTCGCCCGCGGCATCAGCGTCGATCAGGTGCGCGGTCTTCAGCGCCTGTTCGCGACCACCGCGACCTTCTCGCCCTGGCGGGTGGTCGTGATCGACGCGATCGACGATCTTGAACGTGCCGCCGCCAATGCGCTTTTGAAGAACTTGGAAGAGCCGCCGCCCAATAGCTTGTTCCTGCTGGTCAGCCACGCGCCGGAACGGCTGCTGCCGACGGTCCGTTCGCGCTGTCGGCAGCTTCGTCTTTCACCGCTCGACGACGCCGCAATGGCGTCTGCGCTCGGGCTCGCCATTCCGGATGCCGGACCGGGAGAGATCGGGGCGTTGGCCGGGATCGGCGGGGGCTCGCCCGGACGGGCGCTCGCCTTTCGGGGGCTCGCCATCGACAAGCTCGACCAGGCGATGCAGGCGCTCGTCGCGGGCGGCGATCCAACCAATGCCAAGCGGGTCAAGCTCGCGTCTGAGCTCTCGCCCAAGTCCGCGCAGCCGCGATACGAAGCCTTCCTCGCGCGCGCGCCATCGTTCATCGCCCGCGAAGCGCGCAGCCGCCGCGGCCGGGCTTTGGCGCAGGCGCTTGCGGTCTGGGAACACGCGCGTGATCTTGCCGCAAGCGCGGGCCGTTTGTCGCTCGAGCCGAACAGCGTCGTCTTCGAACTGGGGGGAATGCTCGCAAGCCTGCACCACGCGCCCGCAAAGGGCTGAGCGCGTCTGGCCTTCATCGGCCGGCGCCTTTACAGCCCGGCACGATGACCAAGCCTTTCTACATCACCACCGCGATCAGCTATCCGAACGGCCGCCCGCATATCGGCCATGCCTATGAGGCGATCGCGGCCGACGCGATCGCGCGTTTTCAGCGGCAGATGGGCCGTGACGTGCTGTTCCAGACCGGCACCGACGAGCATGGCCTCAAGATGGCGCAAGCGGCGCGAGAGCGAGGCGTCGCGCCCGCCGCGCTCGCGGAAGAGATGTCTTCATATTTTCGTGAGATGGATGACCGGCTTAACATCTCGTACAATCGTTTCATCCGCACCACGCAGCCGAATCACCACACGGCCAGTCAGGCGCTCTGGCGGGCGATGGAGGCGACCGGCGACATTTATCTCGACCGGTATGAAGGCTGGTACTCGGTCCGGGACGAAGCCTATTATGACGAAAAGGAGCTGGTGCTCGCGGACAGCGGCGAGCGCCTGTCGCCGCAGGGCACGGAGGTCGAGTGGACCGTCGAGGAAAGCTGGTTTTTCCGCCTCTCGCGTTACGGCGATCGGCTGCTCCAGCATTACAATGACAATCCTGACTTCATCCGTCCGGAGGCGCGGCGCAACGAGGTGATGCGCTTCGTCGAGGGTGGCTTGTCCGATCTCAGCATCTCGCGCACCAGCTTCGATTGGGGCGTGCGCGTGCCGGGCAGCGACAATCATGTCATGTATGTGTGGGTCGACGCGCTCACCAATTACCTGACCGGGATCGGCTATCCGGACCTCACATCGGACTCGTACCGGCGTTATTGGCCGGCCGATGTGCACGTGATCGGCAAGGACATCATCCGCTTTCACGCCGTTTACTGGCCGGCTTTTCTGATGTCCGCGGGGCTCGATCTGCCGCGCCAGGTTTATGGCCACGGCTTCGTCCTGCACCGGGGTGAGAAGATGTCGAAGTCGCTCGGCAACGTCATCGATCCGCTCGATCTCGTGCGCGCCTTCGGTGTCGATCAGTTACGCTACTTCCTGCTGCGCGAGGTCACGTTCGGCCAGGATGGCAGCTACAGCGCCGAAGCCATAGCCAATCGTGTCAACGCCGATCTGTCGAACAGCTTCGGAAACCTCGCTCAGCGCACTTTGTCTTTTATCGCAAAGAATTGCGAGGGCGTGCTGCCGTGCGAAGGGAAGGGGGACGCGGCCGACGACGCTTTGCTGGCGAGCGTCCGTGGCACCGGCGAAGAGGTTTGCCGCTTGTGGGAGGGATTGGCACTCTCGCAAGGCATCGAGGCCTGGCTGCGCGCAGTGTTCGCCTGCAATCAATATATCGACGCGCAGGCGCCCTGGACTTTGCGCAAGACGGACCCCGAGCGAATGACGGCGGTGCTGGCCACCCTGGTTCAGGCGATCCGCGACCTCGCCATCCTGATCCGCCCGATCATTCCCTCCGCGGCTGACGCCTTGCTCGATCAGATCGGCATTGGAGCCGAGGAGCGAACGATGGCGGCGCTCGACGATGGCGAGGCTTATGCCCGGCTCGCCGGATCGGACTTCAAACTCGACACCCCCAAGCCCATCTTTCCCAGACTGGAAGTACCCGCGGAAGTCTGATGTTTACCGACAGCCACTGCCATCTCAACTATAAGGGCCTGGTCGAGGATCAGGCCGGCGTGCTGGCGCGCGCACGGGCGGCTGGCGTGACCGCAATGCTCAACATCTCCACGCGAGCCGCGGAGTGGGACGACGTGGTCGCCGTCGCGGAGCGGGAGCCGGACGTATGGGCATCGGTCGGTGTCCACCCGCACGATGCGGATACGCACGCCGATGTCGAGACCGAGACCCTCGTCGAGCGGGCGCGGCACCCACGCGTGGTCGGGATCGGTGAAAGCGGGCTCGATTTTTATTACGATCGCTCCGACCGCGACCGGCAGCGCGCCAGCTTCCGAGCCCATATCGCCGCCGCCCGGGAGAGCAGCCTGCCGCTGATCGTCCATACAAGGGATGCCGAAGCCGATACGGCGCAAATTCTGGCCGAAGAGATGGGGAAGGGGGCTTTTACCGGCGTCATCCACTGCTTCACGGCAAGTGCCGACTTCGCCGAACAAGCGCTCGGCCTCGGGCTCTACATATCGATGTCGGGGATCGTGACCTTCAAGAATGCCAAGGACTTGGCGGCGGTTGCTGCGAGCGTTCCGGCGGATCGACTGCTGATCGAGACGGACTCTCCGTTCCTGGCTCCGGTCCCGCATCGCGGACGGCCGTGCGAGCCGGCCTTCGTCGCCGATACCGCGCGCTTCCTCGCCGGCATTCGCGGCCAGAGCGTGGAAGACCTCGCCCGCAACACTTCGGAAAATTTTCGAATCCTGTTCAACAAGGCGGCTTGAGCCGTGCGGGTAACGATCCTCGGTTGCGGGACCTCGTCCGGCGTGCCGCGCGTCGGCAATGATTGGGGAAGCTGCGATCCGACCGAGCCGCGCAATCGGCGTCGGCGCGTGTCGATCCTGGTCGAGCATGCAGGCACGAGCATTCTGGTCGATACCGGGCCCGATCTTCGTGAGCAGCTGATCGATGCCGGCGTAGCGCACGTGGACGCGGTCATCTGGACGCACGACCATGCCGATCATTGCCACGGCATCGACGATCTGCGGCAGGTCTATCACGCGCGCGGCGCGCCGGTGCCGGGCTATGCTCGGCCCGAGACGCTGCAGACGCTTCGCAACAGGTTCGGCTATATCTTTGCGGGCAAAGGCGATTATCCGCCGGTCGCGAGCCTGAACTCGCTGCCGGACAGGATGACGATCGGCGCGATTGAGATCGGGATCGTCGATCAGCCGCACGGCAGCATCCACTCCGCGGGCATTCGATTCGATGCGGGTGGGCGCTCGATCGGCTATTCGACCGACGTCAATCGGCTGACGGGGGAGATGGCCGATTTGTTCACCGGAATCGATCTTTGGATCGTCGATGCATTGCGCAAACGTCCACATCCGTCTCACGCCAGCCTGTCCGAAGCGCTTGGCTGGATCGAAGACATTCGTCCGGCCCGGACGTTGCTGACACATATGGATCAGAGCATGGATTATCGCGCATTGCTGTCGGAATTGCCGGCATCGGTCGAACCCGCTTATGACGGGCAGGTGGTCGCATTATGAACGATGGCGATCAAGCGCTCAGCTTCATTTACCTGCTGTTGCTGCTGGTGATGATCGGCAGCGCATTCAGCATCAGACGGCTGCTGATCGGCCAAAGCCTGAAGATGTTTGCGGCCTGGGCGCTGATCTTCGGCGCAGTGTTCATCGGGTTCACGCTCAAGGACGATTTTTCCGCGCTTGGCCGGCGCGTGTTGGCCGAAGGACGCGGCGATGCCATTGCTGTGCCGCAAGGCGAGACGATGCGCATTCGCCAGAGCGACGACGGGCATTTCTGGGTCGAGGCCAGGCTCAACGGCAAACCGGTGCGCTTCCTCGTCGACAGCGGAGCCACCACCACCAGCATCTCCGTCGCTACCGCGCACCGCGCCGGGATCG
>DASVSZ010000036.1:0-1569 GCA_036387855.1 Allosphingosinicella sp.
TCGCGTCCTCCGCGTCCAGCTTCTGCGACAAGTCCATGCCCGGTCCCCCGCGGGCGCCGCGAATGCCGCGTCCCGTTCGTCGGGGTGCTTGTGGGCCGGTTCTGGTAAACGCCGGGTAAAGCGCGCCAACGCTTGTCAGCCTGTGGACCTGCTGATAAGCGATCCGCCCAGCCACGGACCGCATCCGCGATCCGCTGCTCATGGGCCGCCTTAGCTCAGCTGGTAGAGCATCGCATTCGTAATGCGGGGGTCACAGGTTCGAGTCCTGTAGGCGGCACCAATCTCTCGCAAGTCTCTAGACGACACCTGCTCGGACTGCAGTGGCGTCCGGGTAAGTGGCGGAAGTGTGCGAGGTTTTCCGTGTACCGGCGCACGCGGTGGGGGCGGACAGACGGGCTTTCACGGCTTTGTCAAAGCGACGGCGGCCGGCCGTCTCAGCGGCCAACTTCCAGACCGCCACTCTGCCTGCAGCACGCCGCAACGGCTCAAGCGCCTGACCCCATACCGGCGCAATGCTGCCGACCATCGGGCGGCGAAACTGGTGGAAATCGGCCGGTCCGCTTTTGAGCGCCGATCAGCGACGGCGGACATTCGTTCACATTGACTATCGCAACTTGGCCACCTCCGCCAACTTGACAGGCCTAAGTGCCCCAAAGGAGTAACGCCATGTTCGATCCAACGGGACCGTCCTATGCCCATTCCCTGCCCGGCGAGCCGCGAACGAAATGGGAGAAGCTCCCGGTCCATTTGTTCGAAGTCGCCCGGTACGCGCGCGCTTTCGCCGCGCCGTTTGGCGCGGGAGCGGTGGCCGAGGCGGCGGGGCTGCTCCACGACATCGGCAAGCATTCCGCCGAGTTCCAGCGCTACATTGCCGACGATGGGCCGAGTCCCGACCACAGCACCGCCGGCGCGGTCGTGGCGGCGGCGCGCTACGGCCCGATCTGGGGGCGGTTGATCGCGATGGCGGTCGCGGGGCACCATTCCGGCTTGCCCGACGCGGACGCGGCGTTCGACGCGCGGCTCGCCAAGCCGCTGCCCGATCATGCCGGTTGGGAGGGGCAGGTGCCGGGCCTTCCGGGTCAGGTGAACGCGACGTTGAAGAAGTTCGGCGCGAGCCCCGGCTACAGCCTCGCCTTTCTCGGGCGCATGATCTTCTCCTGCCTCGTCGACGCCGACTCGCTCGCGACCGAGGCGTTCTGTGGCGCGCGGGAGCGGGGCGGCCATGCGCCGCTCCCGGTGCTGCGCGACCGGCTCGACGGGCACATGGCGCGCTTCGCGACCGGTCCGCGCGTCGACGAACCGATCAACCGGCTCCGCGCCGAGATCCTTGCGCATGCGCGGGCGATGGCCGCGCTCGCCCCCGGCCTGTTCACGATGACGGTGCCCACCGGCGGCGGCAAGACGCTCGCAGGGCTCGCCTTCGCGCTCGACCATGCGGTCGCCCACGGGCTGGACCGCGTGATCCACGTGGTCCCCTACACCTCGATCATCGAGCAAACGGCGGACGTGTTCCGCCAGGCGCTCCATGACGAGAACGGCGATGCGCCCGACGTGCTGGAACATCACGGC
>DASVSZ010000037.1:0-113091 GCA_036387855.1 Allosphingosinicella sp.
ATCGAGCCGAGCGGCGGGCTGCCCGCGATCGTGCAGACCGCCAACGGCGTCGTCCAGGTTCAGCGCGGGCGTGCGGAGCGGCTGGATCTCGGTACGATCCAGCGGGAGAACTTGGCCGTGCACATTTCGGAAAGCTTCGGCGAGACGAACGTGCTGGGCATGAACTTCCTGTCGTCTTTGTCCGGATGGGGCGTCGAGCGGAAAACGCTGATTCTCAAGCCCTGACACGCACACCTGTTTTACATAATGTATGTTATCACACTTAGGAATGTCCATGTCCGCGGCACTTTCGCCCACATCCGCTCCCTCTCTCCACGCCCTTATCGAGATTATGCGCCGCCTGCGCGATCCCGAGACGGGCTGCGCCTGGGATCGCGAGCAGACGTTCGAGACGATCGCGCCCTACACGATCGAGGAAGCCTATGAAGTCGCCGACGCCATCGAGCGCGGCGACATGGCTGCGCTGGCCGACGAACTCGGCGATCTCCAGCTCCAGGTGATCTACCACGCCCGCATCGCCGAGGAGCGCGGCGCGTTCGCCATCGGCGACATCCTGTCCGGCATCTGCGAAAAGATGATCCGTCGGCACCCGCACATCTTCGGCGACGCCGTCGAAAGCCCAGGCTGGGAAAGCCTGAAGGCCGTGGAACGGAGCGACGCCGAGGATCGCAGCGCCCTGGCCGGTGTCGCGCTTGCCCTGCCGGCACTCAAGCGGGCCGAAAAGCTCCAGCGCCGCGCCGCCCGCGTCGGCTTCGATTGGCCGGACCCAAGCGGTCCGCGCGCCAAGATCGACGAGGAGCTTGACGAGATCGAGGCCGCCGTGTCCGACGAGGAGCGCGCCGCCGAACTGGGCGATCTGCTCTTCTCGGTCGTCAACTATGCCCGCCACCTCGGCATCGACCCCGAAGCCGCGCTGCGCGAAGGCAATCAGCGGTTCGAGCGGCGCTTCCGGAAAGTCGAGAGCCTCGCCACGCAGCCGCTCTCCGAACTCGACCTCGACGGGCTTGAAGCGCTCTGGGCACGCGCCAAACGCGAGACCTAAATCGCCGGCCTATGGTTCATCTGGAAGCGCGCCCAATCGACGTCCGAGAGCCGCACTTCAAACTCCGTCTCAAGCCCCGACGAGCGTTGATCGACAACCTCTCCATTGGCGTACAGCCAAGCGATCGCCTCACCCGCCTGTGCCGGAAGAGTGAAGCGACGCAGCTTGCTGCCCTCGCGCAAGCGTTCGGCCGCGGCCTGGATCAGGTGATCGACCCCTTCCCCGCTCAGCGCCGATATCGGCACGACCTCCAGCTTGCGCTCGGCTTCCGCCTGAATGCTGGCGGCTTCGTCCGGGCCGAGCAGATCGACTTTGTTCCAGGCCTCGATCATCGGCGCAGTCTCACCAGCCGCACCGATCTCCTTCAAGACCTGCTCGACATCGTCGCGTTGCGCATCGGAATCGGAATGCGAAATATCCCGCACGTGGATGATCAGGTCGGCCGAGATCACTTCTTCCAAGGTCGCCCGGAACGCCGCGACCAATTGGGTCGGCAACTCTGAAATGAAACCGACCGTGTCGGACAGGATCGCCTTGTCGAAGCCTGGGACCGATATCTCCCGCATCGTCGGATCGAGCGTCGCAAAGAGCAGATTCTCGGCCATCACGTCGGCGTTGGTGAGGCGGTTGAACAGCGTCGACTTGCCGGCATTGGTATAGCCGACCAGCGCGATCACCGGCCAAGGTGCTCGCTGGCGACGCGCGCGATGCAGCGAGCGAGTCCGCGATACTTGCTCCAGCTCCTTGCGAAGCTTGGCCATGCGGTCGCGGATCAGCCGGCGATCGGCTTCGATCTGGGTTTCGCCCGGACCGCCGAGAAAGCCGAAGCCGCCACGCTGACGCTCCAGGTGGGTCCAGCTGCGGACCAGCCGACCGGCCTGGTAATCCAGATGCGCCAATTCGACCTGCAATCGCCCTTCCGCGGTCGCTGCCCGCTCGCCGAAGATTTCCAGGATAAGGCCCGTTCGATCGATCACCTTGGCCTTGGTCGCAGTTTCCAGATTGCGCTGTTGGATCGGCGTGATCGGCGCATCAATGATGATCAGCTCGGCTTCCGCCGTTTCCGCGGCCTGCGCGATCATCTCGACCTGACCGGATCCGAACAAGGTCGCCGCTTTGGGCGAGCGAATCCGGAAGGCGAGCTTCTCCCGAACCTCGACACCGATCGCTTCGGCCAGGCCGGCGGCTTCGTCCAGCCGCGCTTCGGTGCTGCGCCGCGCATCGGCGCCCAGTTCGGGAAGCGCGACGATCGCTCTTGCGCCCCTGGTAACCTCGTTGCCGTGATCCCGTTCGAAACCGCTCAGTTGCCCGACTCCTCATCGTCCGCTTCGACAAAGCTCACCGGGCGCTCTGGTTGCACGGTCGAGATCGCATGTTTGTAAACGAGTTGAGAAAGCCCCTCGCGCTGGAGCAGCATACAGAACAGATCGAACGCCATGATCTCGCCCTGCAGCATCACGCCGTTGACCAGGAACATGGTGACGGGCTCACGCGCGCGACGGACGGCGCTGAGGAACACCTCCTGGAGCAAGGCGGGTTTCCGCCGGTCCATCTGCTCGGTGAAGACGCGCTGGATTTCCGCCAGATCGACCGGCTGAGACGGCATGATGGTCGAGATCGCATGCTTGTAGATCAGCTGCGCCTGCCCGTCGCGACGAAGCAAAACCGAAAAATTGTCGAACCAGGTGATGATGCCCTGAAGCTTGACGCCCTTGACCAGGAACATCGTGACCGGCGTCTTTGAGCGGCGCAGGCTGTTTAAGAACATATCCTGCAGATTGTTGACCTTGTCGGCCATGGCCGGTCTCCCCTCTTGCGCCAGGCTGCCGTCGATCGCGGTTCAGCCGTGGTCCGATACAGTTAGAAGTCTCGCCGGGCGTTTCAATGACGCGCAAGTGCAGCGGCAGCTATTCACCCTCACCTGTTTTGGGGTCGCCGATTCCGAGAGCCTTTAGCTTCCTGTGCAGTGCCGACCGCTCCATCCCGATAAAGCTGGCCGTTCGAGAGATGTTACCGGAAAAGCGGCGAATCTGGACCCTCAGATACTCCCGCTCGAACGTCTCGCGCGCTTCGCGAAGTGGCGTTCCCATGATCGCCTTGACCGCTTCCCCGGGGCTGAGCTGGGCTTGTTCGTTCAGGATCTCGGGCGGAAGCATGTCGATCTCGATCGACCCGACCCGGGCCGCAGGCGCGAGAATGATGGTGCGCTCAATCACATTGCGGAGTTGGCGAACATTGCCGGGCCATTCGTAAGCCTGCAGCGCGGCGATCGCATCGCCTGACAGACTTGGCGTCGCCACCCGCTGCTCGGCGCCATAACGGGCCGCAAAGTGAGCCACCAATTCGGGGATGTCCTCGCGGCGATCCGACAAAGCAGGCAAGTGCACGGGGACGACGTTCAATCGGTAGAACAGGTCTTCCCGAAAGCGCCCGGCTGCGATTTCTTCCGGCAGGCTTCGGGCTGTGGACGAAACCACGCGCATGTCCACCTTGACCATGCGCTGCCCGTTCACCCGGGTGAAGCTCTGATCGGTCAGCACGCGCAGGATCTTGCCCTGTGCGGTAAGCGGCATGTCGGCAATCTCGTCCAGGAACAAAGTGCCGCCGTGCGCCTGTTCGAGCAGGCCGGGACGGGCAAGCTCTCCCCCCTCCTCCACGCCGAACAACTCTTCCTCGACACGCTCCGGCGTCATCCGGGCCGCGCTGACGACGATGAACGGCGCGCGGGCGCGCGGGCTCCAATTGTGGAGCAGCCGCGCGGCCACCTCCTTGCCGACGCCGGCGGGCCCGGTGATCAGAACCCGGCTGCCCGTGCCCGCGACCCGCTTCAGAGTCGCGCGAACCGCGTTGATGCCGACGCTGGAGCCCGTCAGTTCCGTCTCCTGCCCGATCTGGGCGCGAAGACTTTCATTCTCGCGCTTAAGGCGGTCGGTCTCCGTCGCGCGGGCAACGAGGTGCAGGAGATGCTCGGCCTCGAACGGCTTCTCGATGAAGTCGACCGCACCCTGACGGATCGCGGCGACCGCGGTGTCGAGATTGCCGTGACCGGAAATCATCAGCACCGGCAGGCTCGGGTCCCGCCGCTTGATCTCCTCGAGCAGTTGCAACCCGTCCAGCTTCGACCCTTGCAGCCACACATCGAGCAGCACCAGGGACGGCCGCCGATCGCCGAGCGCGGCCATTGCCTCGCTGCTGTTGGCCGCCGCGCGGGTCGCGTAGCCTTCATCCTCCAAAACGCCGGCGACCAGTTCCCGGATGTCCTGCTCGTCGTCGACGACCAATATCTCTAATGCCATGTTTTCAACCGTTCACAACAGAGTGTTGAGGGTCTTGCAGCTGGTCTGAATGACGCTCGGCAAGACGGTCCAGGTTGCGTGTTTCGAAGGTCAGCCGCACCAGAGTGCCGCCGCCCGGAGCATCCTCGAACTCGATGGTTCCAAAATGCTCCTCCACGATCTTCTTGACGATCGCGAGACCCAGGCCGGTGCCTTTGGCGCGCGTCGTCATGTAAGGCTCGGTCAGCCGTCCCCGTTCCGCAGGCAGCCCGATCCCGGTGTCGCTGATCTCGACAAGGAGGCGGTCGTCCGGCTGGGCGATGCGCATCGCGATCCGATCCTCGCCGCCTGCCCTGCCCTCGTCCCGCTTCTGCTGGATGGCCTCGACACCGTTCTTGACGACGTTGGTGAGCGCCTGGCCGAGTTGCCGACGGTCGCAAACAAGAACTGGCGAGGGATCGGGCGCATCGAGCGAGAAGCGGATCTCGGGATGCGCCACTTCGTGCAGGAAGAGGGCCTGGCTGGCGATTTCCGCGATCCCTTCCTCACGGAAGACCGGCTTGGGCATGCGCGCGAAGGACGAGAACTCATCGACCATGCGGCGAAGGTCGCCCACCTGCCGGACGATCGTCCCGGTCAAGCGCTCGAAGGTGGAGGGATCGCTGGAAATCTCCTTGCCATAACGACGCTGGAGCCGCTCGGCGGCGAGCTGAATCGGAGTCAGCGGATTTTTTATCTCGTGGGCGATGCGGCGGGCGACATCCGACCAGGCGGCGCGGCGCTGATCGAGCAGCTGATCGGTGATGTCGTCGAAGGTGATGACGTAGCCGCCCTCCACCTTGACCCGCTTCACTGCAAGCGTGCGCGGCTCGCCGCCAGACGCGAACTGAATGATGTCCTCGCGAGCATCGCTGTCGAGCTGTTCGTGCAGCTCCGGAGCCAGGCCGCGCAAAGCCTGTCCCACGGCGCGCTCCTGGCTGGTCCTGAGCAGCGCCTCGGCGGAGCTGTTGAGCAGCCGGATCTGCCGATTCTGATCGACCGAGATGACCCCGGCGGTAACTCCCGACAGAACCGCTTCGATGAAAGCGCGGCGGCTGTCGAGCTGACTGTTTGCCGACACCAAGGCCCTGGTCTGCTCCTCAAGACGGCGGGTCATGCGATTGAAGGCATTGCCGAGCGTGGCGACTTCGTCCTTGACCCTCGCGGTCGGGACTCGTGCGGACAGATCGCCCGCGGTCACCCGCCGCGCCGCATCGACGAGTTCCCCGACGGGCCGGACCAGGCGGTCAGCCAACTTGAGGGCGATCAGGATCGCAACCCCGACGATCAGCAGAGAGCCGACGAGCAGCGCGAGATTGAATCGGAACTGCAGAACGCGCGATCGCGTCAGCAACGCATTGTAGTCGCGAAGGACCGCTTCGGCCCGATCAAATTGGTTGCGGGTCTCAGGATCGAACACGCGCGCTGCGTAGAGGTAAACGCCCTCGCCGATCGGAAGCGGCGTGACCGTGCCGATCCGATCGTTGCTGACGCTCGTGAAGCTTGCTTTTCCGCCGCGCAGCTCGCGCAAGGCTTGCGGCGTCACCTCACGCTCGAGTGGCCGGTCGGACGGGTTCACCAGTGCCAGCGAGCGAAGTTCCCCATCGGAACCGACGCTCAGGATAACGGCCTCGGAAAGATTCCGCACATAGACTTGTTGGAAGAAGGCGTTGCTGAATTCCGGGTCGTCGAGCTTCACTTGAGCGAGGTAACCGGCAACGTCCTTGGCCATAGTGACCGTTTCGCGGTCCACGCGATCCAATTCCTGGGTGAAACCCTGTCGCGCGATCGCGGTCGTGTTCTCGATCATCCCCCTTGCCCGAGGCGAAGACCAGAAGTCGGTTCCGATCTGGAACAAGAGCGATGCGAAGATCACGACGAGCAGGGTCGGAACCGCCGCGATCACGGAGAACAGGGCTACCAGGCGGACGTGCAGCCGTCCCCTACCCCCGATCGGAGATCGCGCCGACCGCCCCATCGCCACGCGCCGGGCAACCAGCACCATCAGCGCGATTGCGGGAACGAGGTTCGCCACGAGCAGCGCCGCCACCGTGGGCGGCGTCAGCAGCGATTGCGGCGCGCCCTGATGGGTGATGATAAAATAGCTGATCACGGCCACGCCGACCAGCGTCAGCACCGTCGCGATCTCGATCAGAGGTATGAAGCGCCTCCGCCGAACCGCAATCGACAAACGCCGGCGCCAGCGCGGGCGGGAGTCTGCGATGAGCACGGTTTCGGCGTTCACCTGACGGCCCTACCACGAGATTGTGGCAGAAAGAACACAGTTGTTTGCATGGGGAGACTCAGGTCGCCGCGCATGCCGGCTCAGCTGGGCGCTCAGGCGGCGGCGCGGCTCAGCCAGGGCGCGTAGAAGTCGGAGAGCATCATCTTGGCCCGCTTCGGGTCCGCTTCCTTGTTGAATGTGTTGCGAAACTCGGCGGAGCCGTGCAGCCCGCGGGTGTACCAGCCGATATGCTTGCGGGCGACGCCAACGCCCACGATCGGACCATAATGGTCCAGCATAGCCTCATATTGCTCGGCGATGACATGGAACTGCTCGTCCATGCTCGGGTCCGGCAGACGCTCGCCGGTGCGCAGCCAATGCATGACCTGACCGAGCAGCCACGGTTTGCCGTAAGCACCGCGACCGATCATCAGCCCGTCGGCGCCCGATTGGGCGAGTGCGGTCTCGGCATCCTCGATCGAGTTGATGTCGCCGTTGACGATCACCGGCACACCCACCGCCTGCTTGACCCGGGCCACGAACGCCCAATCCGCCTCGCCCTTGTACATCTGGTTGCGGGTGCGGCCGTGGACGGTGATCATGCGAACACCGAGATCCTCGGCGATCCGCGCGAGTTCAGGCGCATTCAGGCTGGCATGATCCCAGCCCATCCGCATCTTGAGCGTGACCGGAACGCGCACCGCCTGGACGGTCGCCTTGATGATTTCGGTCGCGAGCGGGAGCTGACGCATCAGGGCCGAGCCGGCATCGCCATTGACCACCTTCTTGACCGGACAGCCCATGTTGATGTCGATGATCGCGGCGCCGCGATCCTCGTTGAGCTTGGCCGCTTCCGCCATTTCGGACGGACCACAACCGGCAAGCTGCATCGACACCGGCTCCTCGACCGGGTCCCAAGCGGCTTTCTGGAGCGATTGCCGGGTTTCGCGGATCATTGCCTGACTCGCGATCATCTCGGTCACGGTCAGGCCGGCCCCATAGCGTTTGACCAGCCTGCGGAACGGGCGATCGGTCACGCCGGTCATGGGCGCCAGGATAACGGGCTCGTCGATGCGGACGGGGCCGACGCTAATGGGAGAAAGGCGGGACATGGGAGACGCGCAGATAAGCGTTTGGGCAGTGGCGGGCAAGATCGGCCTCGGCTAGGGCGCGCTCATGTCGGAACGGGGTAGAACCATCGCGCTAATGGTGGCGGCGGGCAGCGGAACGCGCGCGGGCGGCACCACGCCGAAACAATATGCGCCGATCGCCGGCAAGGCTCTGCTGGCCCATGCGCTCGATCACCTGTCTCATCCGGCTCTGGACGAGGTTCGAGTGGTGATCGGAACCGATCAGGAGACGGCATACCGGGAGGCAATCGGCACCCGCGGGCTCCCCGACCCGATTGCGGGTGCGGAGACGCGGCGTCAGTCGGCACGAAACGGGCTCGAAGCCCTGTCCACCCAGGGCAATGTCGATCGCGTATTGATCCACGATGCCGCGCGCCCGTTCCTGCCACGGTCCGTTCTCGACCGGCTGCTGAACGGCCTCGACCATCATTCCGGCATCGTTCCGGTCCTGCCGGTCGTGGACAGCCTGGCCCTGGTCGAAGGCGGCCTTGGCGATGCAGTGACGCGGGACAATCTCGTCCGTGTCCAAACGCCGCAAGCCTTCCGCTTCGCCGACATCCTGGCCGCGCATCGCGCCTGGCCCGAAGGTCGGGACGCCACGGACGATGCGCAGATTGCCCGGGCCGCGGGTTTGGACGTCGCCACCACGCCCGGAGACGAGATGCTCGAGAAGATTACATTGGCCGGCGATTTCGCGCGAGCCGAACAGCGGCTTGCGAGCAGTCTGGTGTCCCGGACCGGGCTGGGCTTCGACGTCCATGCGCTAGCGCATGGAGAGGAGTTGTGGCTGGGCGGATTGCTGATCCCGCACTCCACGGGGCTGACGGGACATAGCGACGCGGATGTGGTGCTGCACGCGCTGACCGACGCGATCCTCGGCGCAATCGGCGCCGGAGACATCGGCGACCACTTCCCGCCGAGCGATCCCAAATGGCGCGGAGCCGCTTCCTCGCAATTCGTCGCGCACGCGGTCGCGTTGGTCCAGGCCGCCGGTGGGCGGATCGATCACGTCGATCTGACGATCATCTGCGAAGCGCCTAGGATCGGCCCACATCGGGAAAAGATGCGTACCCGGATCGGTGGTTTGTTGCGGCTGCCCGTGCACCGGGTTAGCGTCAAAGCGACGACGACCGAGCGGCTCGGCTTCACCGGACGTGGGGAAGGCATCGCGGCACAGGCGATCGTGACCGTTCGGTTGCCGGAGGACCAATGATCAGAGTCACCTTCTTTGCAGCCTTGGTCGCCCTGCCCCAGACGGCGCTCCTTTCCGCTCCTCCCTGCGTGACCCGCCAAGAGGCTGGCAACCTGTTGATGCTCGCGGCGCCAGCGATGATCGAAACGGCCGCGCGCAAGTGCGGCACTAGTTTGCCGGCAGGCGCGTTCTTGAGCAGCAACGGTGAAAGGCTCGCGCAACGCTTGCGGAGCGAGGCACCGGTCGATGCTGTCGCGGTCGCCGCCGCCCTGGCGAAGTTCTCGGGCAAGCAGATGCCGAGTGGCGTCTCAGCAGAGACGATGCAAGGTTTGGTGCGCGATGTGGTGGCGTTCGAATTCGCAAAAGACATCAAGCCTGAAGACTGCGGGACGATTGATGAGATCGTGGGCGCGCTCGCGCCGCTTCCGGCCCGCAACCTCGGGACCCTGGTGATCGCCTTGCTTGCGCTCGGATCCGGCGGCAAGAAAACAGCATCATTCAAGATCTGCCCGCTGTCACCTCAGCCATGAGCGCGCGCCTAGATCATATCTTGCCCGACGAGCTGGTCGAGCAGGCGCGGCAGGTGGTCGATGCCAATCGCTCCGCGGGCAAGAAGATCGCGGTTGCCGAAAGCTGCACCGCCGGGCTGGTCTGTGCCGCCCTTACCGAGATCCCAGGCTCTTCCGACGTATTCGAGGCGGGGTTCGTCACTTACGGGAACGGCGCCAAAACCGACTTGCTTAAGGTCAGTTCGGACGTGCTGGAGACGTTCGGAGCCGTGTCGATCGCGACGGCATGGGCAATGGCGCAAGGCGCGCTCTCGAGGAGCGGTGCGGACGTTGCGGTCGCGATTACCGGTATCGCCGGACCGGAGGGCGGGACGCCACGCAAGCCGGTCGGCACGGTCGTGTTCGCGCGCGCGCGCCGGGGCGCGGATCCCAAAGATATCGTGGCGGACGTCAAGCAGTTCGGCGATCTCGGCCGGGGCGGCGTTCGGCTTCAGGCGGCGTTGTGCGCGCTCGAATTGCTGATGCCGTAAAGCTGATGCGCGCGCGTTTCGAACGCGCCGATCATCTTGCGCAGCGCCCGATCGAACATCTGCCCCGCAATGGCTTCGAACAGCCGCGACTTGAACGCGAAATCCACGCAAAATTCGATGTCGGTTCCACCCTTCCCGTCGGGCCGGAACTGCCAATCGTTGTGCAGATACTTGAGCGGGCCTTCGAGATAATCGACCCTGATCTCGGCAGGCCGCCGCTTGGTCACGCGCGACGTGAATGTCTCCTTCAGCGACTTGAACCCGACCACCAGGTCGGCGACCATCAGCTCCGGACTGTCCGAGCGCACCCGCACGGCCGCGACCCAGGGCAGGAACTCGCCGTAGCGTCGGACATCCGCCACCAGATCGAACAGCTGCTCCGGCGCGTAGGGCAGGTTCCGCTGTTCCGAGTGACGCGGCACGGTTCAGGCCTGGCGTGGCGGTACACCGGACAGTGCCGACGCGGTTAGGCTTGCTGGACCCCCGGCCTTGGCCGGGACGACGGGAGCGACCTGAAGCTTCCCCGCCCGCGCCGCCCGCATCTTGGCAAAGTCGTCGCCCGCATGGTAGCTTGAGCGGGTGAGCGGGCTCGCGGCGACCAGCAGGAAGCCCTTCGCGCGGGCGATTGCGGCATAAGCGGCGAACCCCTGAGGCGTCACGAACTCGGCGACCTTGGCGTGACGCGGGGTCGGCTGAAGGTACTGGCCCATGGTCAGGAAATCGATGTCGGCGGAGCGCATGTCATCCATCACCTGATGCACTTCCAGGCGCTCCTCGCCCAAGCCGACCATCACGCCCGATTTGGTGAAAATGTGCGGATCGTGACGCTTGACGCTCTCCAGCAGCCGCAACGACGCGTAATAGCGCGCGCCGGGGCGGATGGTCGGGTAGAGCCGAGGCACCGTTTCCAGATTGTGATTGTAGACGTCCGGCCCGGCCTCGACGATCGCCTCCACCGCGCTTTGTGCCTTGTTGCGGAAATCGGGCGTCAGGATCTCGATCGTGGTCGATGGCGTGTTGCGGCGCAGCGCCTGGATCACGCGCACAAACTGGCTCGCGCCGCCGTCCGGCAGATCGTCGCGATCGACGCTGGTCACCACGATATGCGTCAGGCCGAGCTCGGCGGCAGCGACGGCGACATGCTCGGGCTCCAACGCATCCACCGCGCGCGGCATGCCGGTCTTGACGTTGCAGAATGCACAGGCGCGGGTGCAGGTATCGCCCAGGATCATCACGGTGGCGTGCTTCTTGGTCCAGCACTCGCCGATATTCGGGCAGGCGGCTTCCTCGCACACGGTAGCCAGATTGAGCCGGCGCATCAGCTTTTTCGTTTCGGCGAACCCGACGCTGGTCGGCGCCTTGACCCGGATCCAGTCCGGCTTGCGCTGCTTGGGTGCGAGGATGGGTGCGAGGGCTTCAGACATGATCGCCAGATAGCGATTGCGTCGGCCTTGAACCACCCCTCCCGTTCGGCCTGAGCTTGTCGAAGTCAGCCCCTTGTCTTACGCGCGAGCCGATAGAAGGGTGAGCTGCGACAAGCTCAGCCCGCACGCTTCGGGGATGCAAAGAGTGACCGATTTTTCAGCACTCGTGGACGGCTACCAACGCTTCCGCCGGACCGGCTGGAGCGAGCAGCGCGAGCGCTGGGAGCAACTGGCCGAGGGCCAGAGCCCCAAGGTGATGATCATCGCCTGTTCGGACAGCCGGGTCGACCCGGCCCAGATCTTCGACGCCCGCCCCGGCGAGCTGTTCACCGTCCGCAACGTCGCCAACCTGGTGCCGCCCTACGAGCCGGACGGCGGCTACCATGGCGTCTCGGCGGCGCTCGAGTTCGCCGTCACGCAACTGGGTGTCGAGGAAGTGATCGTCATGGGTCACGGCTTTTGCGGCGGCTGCGCGGCGGCCTTGACCGGCGCGTTCACCGATGCGGAGCCCGGCGAAGGCGCGTTCATCGCGCACTGGATCGAGATGTTGGGTGGAGCCCGCCGCAAGATCAGGGCCGAGCACGAGCTGCTGGACCGTGATGCCTTCCATGCGATGGAGCTCGAGGGGGTGCGGGTCAGCCTGCGGAACCTGCGCACCTTTCCCTGGGTCGTTGAGCGCGAGCAGGCGGGGCGCTTGAATCTGCACGGCGCCTATTTCGCGATCGCCGACGGGATGCTGCACATCCTGGACCAGGCGCGAGGCACGTTCCAGCCGGCGTGACTTTTACTGGGTCGAGACGATTTCCTGACTGGCCATCACAGCCGGGGCCGAGACGTCCCCGATCGGCTCGGGCGTGCTGCCGGCGGCACGGTGGATGCGGACGGGCCCGGTTTTTTCGACCGGCTGGTCGGGCGCGGAACCCTGTCCACCGCGATGGATATTTACCCTGA
Organism: Allosphingosinicella sp.; assembly: GCA_036387855.1. Taxonomy (GTDB): domain Bacteria; phylum Pseudomonadota; class Alphaproteobacteria; order Sphingomonadales; family Sphingomonadaceae; genus Allosphingosinicella. Next base: position 12,317 of record DASVSZ010000037.1, read on the forward strand.
GCCCTCCATCGACGAGAGCGGCGATCCGGACCATCGGGCCGGAGCGGACGGGATCGGCCTCGGACGCAGTCGATCCAATGCTCGGAGCGGCTCCGGGCTCGTTGCCGGCGTAAGTTTGGCGAAAGGAGAGCGGATTGCCCCAACTGCCGCGCCAGCGGTAGAAGATGTGGGAGCCGACGGTCACAGCCCGCGTCAGGCTCGCCGCCCACCAGGGGCGAACTGCGGTGGTGTGGTAATGCGTTGCGAGGCCGACCGGATCGTAGACGCTGCCGGACAAAGCCGCCGCCGCGATCTGGCGTGAACGCTCCCAGGCTCCCGGCTCGACGCGCCGGGCCAGTGAACCATCGCACGTGAAGCTGAACTGACAGCCGGTTCGGCGAGTGGAGCCCTGGTAAACCACGCCGCAAACACTGTTCGGATAGGCCTGGTGGCGCACGCGGTTGAGTACGACCTGAGCAACGGCGCGCTGGCCGTCCTCGGTCTCGGATCGCGCTTCGTGGTAAACTGCGGACGTGAGGCAATCGAGCGAGCGGCGCTGGTCGGGCTCGGCCTGAGCTCGCACGGCGAAAGGCTTGGCGGGTTCGCCCGGAGCGATCGCCTGCGGATCGATCAGCGGCAAGGTGGCCGGCACTAGCTGAGCTTCATCGCCCGGCGCGGCATATCCAGGGGGAACGTCGAAGCCGGTCGCGGCAGCCGCGTCCATCGCCGCGAGATCCACATAGCGAACCGGTTTGGCGCTCGCGCTGGCAAGCTCGGCGCCCGGCGGAACGCAGGACGCGCCGGCAAGAAGCAGAGGAAGGATCAGCAGTGCGCGATTGAACATGAAGGCGCCCCGCCGCCGTTTCCGATCGCTGCGGTTTACGTCCCAGATATTGGGGATTGGTTAACGCTCGGACGTCACAGAGGAGAAGCTTGGGCTCGGCTTCCCGCCGCGCACGATGTTGATATAAGTGGCGGGTCGGGCATCGGCCCGATCTGTTCGCGAGGGAGGCAATTGGGTGAGTGAAGCGCCGGTCCGCAGCGCCATATCCCCTTGCTTCACGCCCCAGAACAGCTGGCGCACCGAATTGGCGACCAAAGCCGCGGTGGTAATCGACGCGCAGGATTATTTCCGGGCCGCACGCGAGGCGATGATGGCGGCGAGAAAGCGCATCATGCTGATCGGCTGGGATTTCGACGCCCGCATCCGACTGCGGGGGGAACCACTCGAGCCGGGTGAACCGGTCAAGGTCGGCGAGTTCATCCTGTGGCTCGTCGAGCGCAACCCGGAGCTCGAAATCTACCTGCTGCGCTGGGACAAGGGCGCGATCAAGAGCCTGGCGCGCGGCGAGACGATCTGGACCACGCTCAGGTGGATGCGCCACCCGCGTATCCATACCAAGCTGGACGGCGTCCACCCGACCGGCGCGTCCCATCACCAGAAGATCGTGGTGGTGGACGATTGCTTCGCGTTCTGCGGAGGCATCGACATGACCAGCGACCGTTGGGATACGCGCGCGCACCGCGACGACGATCCCGATCGGGTCAAGCCCAACGGCAAGCCTTATACGCCCTGGCACGACGCCACGACGGCGCTGGAAGGTCCGGCGGCGGCGGCGCTCGGCGATCTGGCGCGCGAACGGTGGCGGCGCGCGACCGGTCGGGACGTCGCGCCGGTGCCCGGCCGGGACGATTGCTGGCCGCGCTACCTCGATCCGCATTTCAGGAACATGCCGGTCGCGATCTCGCGCACCCTGCCCGCAGTCGCCGGCAACGCGCATGTCGGTGAGATCGAGCGGCTGTACATCGACCTGATCGGCAGCGCGCAACGCTTCATCTATGCCGAAAGCCAGTATTTCGCCTCCCGCCGGATCGCCGAAGCGATCGCCCGGCGGCTGCGCGAGCCGAACGGGCCGGAGATCGTCCTGGTCAATCCGCTCAGCGCCGACGGCTGGTTGGAGCCGATTGCGATGGACACGGCGCGCGCGCGGCTGGTCGAGGCGCTGCGCCGGATCGACACGGACGGGCGACTGCGCATCTACCATCCGCAAACGGCGGGCGGCGTGCCGATCTACGTGCATGCCAAGATCATGGTCGTGGACGACGAAGTGCTGCGGATCGGCTCGTCCAACATGAACAATCGCTCGCTCGGCCTGGACACGGAATGCGACGTGACCTTCGACAGCCGAACCGGCAGCGGTGGCGACGGACAAACGATCCGCGCGATCCGCATCGGCCTGATCGCCGAGCATCTCGGGCGGGAGCCGGACGAAGTCGAATCCGCGATCGGCGCGCAGGGCTCGATGATCCGCGCGATCGAGGCACTCCGTGACGAGGGCCGCAGCCTCATCCCTTACGTCACGCCAAATCTCAATGCGATCGAGACATGGCTGGCCGACAACGAAGTGCTCGATCCGGAGCGGCCTGACGAGATGTTCGAGATGACGGCGAAGAGCGGCCTGTTCCGCAGGGGCTGGTTCCGGCGGCCGCGCTGAGGTCGGGGCTCGCTACCACCTTCCGAAAGCGCCGTTCAGGGCCTAAGCCGATCCCTTATTCGCCGGAGACCACATGCCCGAAGCCAATTCGTCGCGCAGCCGCAACATCGCGCTGCTGATCGATGCCGACAATGCCTCGCCCGACGCGCTCGATCCGGTGCTGACGGTGCTGGCCGAACTCGGCACGGTCAATATCCGCCGCGCTTACGGCAATTGGATGAAGCCGGAGCTGAAAGGCTGGGTCGCGATGACCCATGCCCATGCGATCGAGCCGCAGCAGCAGTTCGACGTCACCAAGGGCAAATCCGCGACCGACATGAAGATGATCATCGACGCGATGGACCTGCTCTATCGCGGCCATGTCGACGGCTTCGGGATCATGTCCTCGGACAGCGACTTCATGGCGCTGGCGATGCGGATCCGGCAGGACGGGTTGCCGGTCTATGGCTTCGGCGCGTCCAAAACCCCGCCCTCCTTCCGCCAGGCCTGCACCCGCTTCATCGATGTCGGCGCGCTGGCCGAAGCGGATCGCGCCGCCCGCGTCCCCTCCCCAGAGCCGCGCCGTGAAGCGCTCCCCGAACCCGGCGCGCTGCCGCAGGGCCTGCCGCCGCCGATCAAGCGGCCCGTGGACGAGGAAGTGCTCAAGCTCCTCGGCGACGCGATCCGCGCCGCCAAGCGCGACGAGAAAGGCTTCGCGTCATTGACGGAAGTCGGCAAACTCGCCGGCAACCGCTCCTCCTTCGACGCCCGCAATTTCGGCTTCTCCCGCCTGTCCGACCTGATCGCCACGATCCCGAACTTCCAGACGGAAAAGCGCGAAGGCGGGGCGGTGTACGTGAAGCGGCTGCGGTGAGCAGCTTTCGGCTCACTTTCGGAAATGCTATGCAGCTTACGTCTTCGCGCATCGTGAGCATTGATCGATGACTGAGTACGTCTCCCTTGAAGTCGAGCCCGATCCGGTGAAGCTGCGCGCCGAGGATTATTTCATGCTCGGGGAAGCTGGCGCACTCAGCGCCTACAAGAAAACCGAGCTGATCGACGGAGTGATCATCGGCAGGGCTCCAGCGCACAGCCTGCACGGCAGAGTTCAACGCGCACTGTTCAGAGCTTTGGACGCCGTTTGTTCGGGGTTTGGCGGGCTGGAAGCGGCGTTCGAGATTTCCGTCAAGTTGGGCACCCATCAAGTTGTCCAGCCCGACGTGATGGCGCTGAGCAGCCTGCCCCCGCGCGGCAAGATCGACGGTTCGCGGCTCCGGCTGGCGATTGCGGTCGCCGACACGACGCTATCCGAGGATTTCGTCAAGGCGCGGATTTACGCCGGCGGCGGCGTCCCGGAATATTGGGTGGCGGATGCCAATGGGCATGTGATCCACCGCATGTGGGCTCCTGGCCCGGACGGCTATTCCCGCCGAGACGAGAAGGCTTTTGGCGAACTGATCGAATCGGCGACGATCGCCGGCCTGATCGTGGACACGGCGGGGCTGCCCAAGAATTAGGCTGGCGGCTGAGGGGAAGACGCCCATGGCCGAGACCAAGACCAAGCCAACCGACGTGAGCGTCGACGCCTTCTCGAAGCCGTCGCGCATCCCGTGCGCCGCGCCGATGGCAAAGCGGTGCGCGTGATGATGGAACGCGTCAGCGGCGAACCCGCGACGATGTGGGGCGCCTCGATCGTCGGCTTCGGCAGCTACCATCATTGCTACGCCAGCGGGCACGAGGTGACGCCCCCGCCTCGCGTTCTCGCCGCGCTCGGCCAATCTCGTCCTCTACGTCGGCGGCTTCCCGGAATGTGAGGCGCTGCTCGCGAAACTCGGCAAGCACAAGAGTTCCAAGGCGTGCCTTTACCTCAACACGCTGGCCGACGTGGACATGGCCGTGCTCGAGGAGATCGCCCGGCGAAGCTATGCGGCGACCAACGACGTCGATGGCTGCGCGGTTTGCTGAGGCGCCGCTCTTGGCGCGACTCTTGAGCGCGCACGGCCCGCCCGCTATCATCACGCCGTGACCGTCGCGCTCGCCTCGCACCCGAAAGTGAAGCTCAAGGTCGAGGATTTCGACCTGCTTGCCGAAAAGGGCGGCCTGGCCGGCATCGCGCGGAGCGAGCTGCTTGACGGAGACATCTACTTAGTGGCCCCCCAATACTCCCGTCACGCCGACGCCAAGTCGCTCTTCTACGATGCGCTGCTCGACTGGAGCCGCGCCAGCCGCCCCGACCTCGTCGTGCGCACCGAGGCGTCGGTCGCCATGCCGCCCAACGACGAGCCGATGCCCGATGTCATCCTGTGCACACGGCCGACCGGTCGCAAAGCCATCCCGGTCGAGAGCGTCGCACTCCTGGTCGAGATCGCCGACGACTCGCGCGAGCGCGACCTCGGCTACAAGGCCGAGCTCTTCGCGCGGCAGGGCGTCCCCGAATATTGGGTGGCCGACCTGGAGAAGCAGGTCGTCGTTCGCCATTCGCGGCCGTCACAGCAGGGCTATGGTGCCCGCGATGAAGCGCCGTTCGGCAAGGCGGTTGAGGCGGCGACGCTCGCCGGACTAAGCGTGGAGACGACGGACTTGATTGATTAGACGTACGTCGTGGGGCCGTTCTAATCAGGTACTGTGTCCCCGCACATGCCAAATTCTGTGTTTACGGATTTTCTATGCCGATTGACCGAGAGCGTTTTAGAGTGCTTGCTCAAAGCTATATCGAGCATGTCGCCATTATCCTTCGTTATCAGGACACCGGAGCTAACCTCAGAGACTTCCTTGACCCGTGGTGGATTTACCATCGGGAGTGGAAGACGCCGTCAAATGATGTAAATGGTTCGCTGGTCAAGAGGCGGTGGATCGCTGGTTGCTCTCCTAATACGTTTAACTTCCCATGTCCACACGTTCACGCTTAGGCGCTTTGACTTCATCTCGAATGATGCCCAGTCGGTCATCGACTTAGGCGAAGTGGCGCGAGTTCGGGACAAGAAGCAGCATCCGGCACACTTGCGGCTCATTGTAGATCATGTTGTTCCGTTCGCCGTGCTCGGCCGAGAGCTATTCCGTGATCCACAACTCCGAGATCCCGCCCACCTTCAAGCGTTCCTCGAAAAGCATTTTCTGCGAGCGCTTATCACTAAGGACAGCGATGATCGCCAACGGCTCGAACGGCATAAACTCGGCAACGGAATGCCGGAGAACTGGCGGTTCTGGAAGATGATCCATCCGACCGCTACTAAGAGGTAGGATTAGCCGGAAAGCGGCTAAACGCGTGATGGAAAGTACCGACTTGGCACGTCGCCGAACGATGGGACTAGGCGTGCGGGCAACCGCAGTTTTCTCCCTGATACTGATCACTGGATGCACAGAGCAACGAGAGGGTAAGCCAAACGCCTATTCCGAACCCGCCATCGGTGTAGAAGCCGTCAATGCATCTCCCAGTCTTGGCAGAACGGATGAGCGCAGTGGAAACAATTTAAACGCAAGAGCCATCGGCAAGAGCATAGACACGTCTGCCCTAATTCGCGAGGCAACAAGTTTGGATTGCCTTGGACAAGACAGGAAGGCGTGCCAGGCCAGATTGGTGCAAATCGACAAAATGCTTCAGGAAGAAGGCACCTGCCGCATGCCCGATGGCACTTACGATTCCTGCGGGAACGGGATAGTCACCGAAACAACAGAGGCTGACGTTCTTAGTGCTCTCAAGCTGTCTGGGAATGAGTGCCTTGCGGAAGATAATGCCGATACAAGCCCACCCTGTGTCGATGCGCAGAACATCGCGACGAACCTTCAGACCCGCTACGCTTATTGCTTGATCCGACTACGGCTCTATCGCGAAGACCCGGATACCAGCGAATGCAGAACCGAACAGACGGTCGAACCCTAATCGTTCAGCGTTTCCCGCTCGGTTTGGGTCGGAAATCTACCGCGTCAGCTTCCGATACGTCGTCCGGTGTGGCAAGTCCGCATCCGGACCCAGCCGCCGCCTTTTGTCCTCCTCATAGCTTTCGAAATTGCCTTCGAACCATTCGACGTGGCTGTCGCCCTCGAACGCCAAAATATGCGTCGCGAGGCGGTCGAGGAAGAAGCGGTCGTGGCTGATGACCACGGCGCAGCCGGCGAAATTCTCCAGCGCGTCTTCCAGCGCGCGCAGCGTCTCGACGTCGAGGTCGTTGGTGGGCTCATCGAGCAAGAGGACGTTTCCGCCTTCCTTGAGCATCTTGGCCATGTGAACGCGGTTGCGTTCGCCGCCTGAAAGCTGCCCGACCTTCTTCTGCTGGTCGCCGCCTTTGAAGTTGAACGCACCGACATAGGCGCGGGTGGCGACTTCGTGCTTGCCGAAGCGGAAGATGTCGTGGCCGCCGGACACTTCCTCCCAGACGTTCTTGTTCGGGTCGAGCGCGTCGCGGGACTGGTCGACATAGCCCATCCGCACCGTCGGGCCGATCTTGACCTCGCCGCCGTCGGGCTGCTCGTCTCCGCGGATCAGCTTGAACAGGGTGCTCTTGCCGGCGCCGTTGGGCCCAATCACGCCGACGATGCCGCCCGGCGGCAGGTTGAACGACAGATCGTCGAACAGCAATTTGTCGCCATAGGCCTTGGTCAGCCCCTTGGCCTCGATCACGTTGCCGCCGAGCCGCTCGGGCACCTGGATCAGGATCTGCGCCTTGCCGGGGGTGCGGTTCTCCTGCGCTTCGACCAGCTCGTCGAAGGCGCGGATACGGGCCTTGGACTTGGTCTGGCGCGCCTTGGGGCTGCGGCGGATCCAGTCGAGCTCCTCCTGAATCGCCTTTTGCTTGCCCTCGTCCTCGCGCTCTTCCTGGGCGAGCCGCTTGGCCTTGGTGTCGAGATAGCCCGAATAATTGCTCTGGTAGATGTAATAACGACCGCGATCGAGCTCGAGCACCCAGTTGACGACATTGTCGAGGAAGTAGCGATCGTGGGTGACGAGGATGACATTGCCTGGATAGGCGACGAGATGCTTTTCCAGCCAGGCGACGCTTTCGGCGTCGAGGTGGTTTGTCGGCTCGTCGAGCAGCAGGATGTCGGGCTTTTCCAAAAGCAATTTGGTGAGCGCGACCCGGCGCTTCTCGCCGCCCGACAGATTGTCGATCGTCGCATCGCCCGGCGGGCAACGCAGCGCGTCCATCGCGATCTCGAGCTGGTTGTCGAGGCTCCAGCCGTCGACCGCGTCGATCTTTTCCTGAAGTTCGCCCATCTCGGTCATCAGCGCGTCGAAATCGGCGTCCTCGGGCGGATCGCCCATGATCGTCGAGATCTCGTTGAAGCGATCCATCATGTCGGCGACCGGGCGGACCCCGTCCATGACATTCTCCTTGACGGTCTTGGCCGGATCGAGCTGCGGCTCCTGTTCGAGATAGCCGACGCGGATATGCTCGCCGGGCCAGGCCTCGCCGGTAAATTCCTTGTCGCGGCCAGCCATGATCTTCATCAGCGTCGACTTGCCCGATCCGTTCGGACCGATGATCGCGATCTTGGCGTCCGGATAGAATTGCAGGCTGATGTCCTTCAGCACGGGCTTGGGCGCGCCCGGGAAGGTCTTGGTCATGTTCTTCATGACGTAGCTATACTGTGCGGCCATGGCGGCGCTGGTCTCCGGTGATGAGGGATTTCGAAAGCTTACCTAGTGAGCCAGCCTTGGCTTGCAAAGCCATAGCGTCGCGTCCGTTGTCACCGCGCAACCGAAGAATGCTGGGCCCGGGTTTCGCGGGGACGGCGAGGCGGGTATGGCGGAGGTCATGAAGAGACTTCTCCTTGCATCCGCCCTGCTCACCCTTCCGATCTCAGCATCCGCGCAAGGCGCATCGAGCCAGGTTGAACGATTGCGCGACGCGGCACTCGCTGGGGACAACATCGCCTACGACATCGTCGAGGGGCTCACCACCGAGGTCGGGCCACGGCTGGCGGGGACGGAGGCGGAAGCGCGGGCTCGGGACTGGGCGGTGCGCAAGCTGCGGGCTCTGGGCTTCTCCAATGTGCGGGTGGAAGAGTTCGCCATGCCGGTTTGGGTGCGGGGCGAGGAGAACGGTCAGGTCCTGTCGCCTTTCCCGCAGCAGCTGGCGCTGACTGCGCTGGGCAATTCCGGCGCGACACCACCGAGCGGGATCGACGCCGACGTGGTCGCCTTCCAGAGCCTCGCCGAGCTTCAGGCCGCGCCCGCCGAGCGGGTTCGGGGCAGGATCGTGTTCGTCACCCACCGCATGACCAAGACCCAGGACGGGTCGAGCTACGGCTATTTCGGAGCGGTGCGGCGGACCGGGCCGTCGGTCGCCTCCGCCAAGGGCGCGGCCGCGATCGTGATCCGGTCGATCGGCACGGACAGCCACCGCTTCCCGCATACCGGTGTCCAGCAATGGCAGGCGGGCGTGACCCCGATCCCTGCGGCGGCCTTGTCCAATCCGGACGCGGACAATCTCGAGCGTATCCTGGATCGTGGCCGCCCGGTGCGGATGCGGCTGCTGCTGACCCCGCGCCAGATCGGCACGCGCAAGTCGGGCAACGTCATCGCCGAAGTGCCCGGGCGTGATCTCAAGGCGGGCGTGGTGCTGGTCGGCGGACATCTCGACAGCTGGGACCTGGGCACGGGGGCGATCGACGACGGCGCCGGCGTCGCGATTACCGCCGCCGCCGCCAAGCGCGTGATGGACGCGGGCCGGCCGCGCCGCACGATCCGGGTCGTGTGGTTCGGCGCGGAGGAAGTCGGCATCCTTGGCGGCAACGATTATGCCCGGCGCCACGCGGCCGAGTTGCACGCGGCGGCGGCGGAATCCGATTTTGGCGCGGATCGCATCTGGCGCGTCGACTTCGGCCTGCCCGCGCAGGCGAGCGCCGTGTCGGATCGTCTCGAAGCCGCCCTCGCTCCGCTCGGAATCGCGCGCGGAACCGCCACCGCGCGCGGCGGCCCCGATCTCGGCCCGCTGGTCGCAACCGGCGTTCCCGCCGTTACGCTGCAGCAGGACGGCACCGACTATTTCGACCTGCACCACACGCCCGACGACACGCTCGACAAGATCGACCGCGAGCAGCTGCGGCAGAATGTGGCGGCGTACACGACCTTTCTCAGCATCGTCGCGAACGCGCCTGAGAATTGGGGCCATAACGCGCCGGCGCGGCAGTGATACCTTTTGCAGATGCCCATTCATCACCCCGGCCAAAGCCGGGGCCTCGGCTCGCAAAGGGCGCCCGTGTCTTCTCGTCCTGAGGTCCCGGCCTTCGCCGGGATGACGCGTTGATGATGGTCGGGGAGACAGGATTCGAACCTGCGACCCCCTGGTCCCAAACCAGGTGCGCTACCAGCCTGCGCCACTCCCCGTTCCGCAGAAAGCCTTAGCTTCTCGCGCGCTGATCCGTCAATCGAAGCCTGCCTCAGCGGCACCGACCGGCATCGACCGGCAGTAATCGGCAGGCAGAGTCCCGGAATAGTCCCGAACCAGAACGCGGCTCGCTAGGGGCACCGGCCCGTGCCGGGCCTCCCGAACGGTTTGAGGGGACCACTCCCCTGCGCGCGCCGCTGCGCGCACCAGGTGCGTGGCCCCCCGCGCCTCGCCGCCTCCAGCGTGATCGCGGCCTGCAGCCAATCAGACCCGCGCCCACCCTGACCTAGCGCTCCGGCGCATCCCGTCTTCACGAGCCGCGCGGCTGCGAACCTCATCGCAGCCGGCGGTTTCGTGCGCCCACTCGACTCCGACCCCGGGGGCCGAAATGATTTCGTGCGTCTTGTATCCCGCCGCAACTTCCCTTTCATCGAATGTCGGGGCCGCCCGATGAGCGCCGCCCGGACTAGCCCCGAATCGCTCCAGGCGCTCAGCGCCGGCCTGTTCAAAGATCGCCGCGCGCGCACTAATCAACGGGTCCATCGCGCCAGCTATCACGAAGGCGAGCGCGAAGGCCGGCTCTGGCGCCGGCACAACACGTTCGCCGATGCCGAGCACAATGCCTGGATGCGCGCGGCCGAGGAGCTGGACGACGCGACGCGGACGACCGGCAAGCGCAATGGCGCGATCGGTGATATCGGCCTGCGCGTGCTGCGCTTCATGCTGAGGCTGCGCAATCGCAAGACGGGGAGACTGGACCCGAGCTACGCCTGGCTCGCCGCTCAGATCAACCGATCCAAGAGCGCCGTCTGTAGGGCCGTCCAGCGGCTCAAGGCGCTCGGCTTCCTGGACTGGCTGCGCCGGACCAGACCGGTCGAGGACCCCGAACCCGACGGCCAATACGTCAAGCAGATCTCCAACGCCTACCTGCTCGAGCTGCGCGGCGTCGCGGCCGAGATGGTCGGGCGCATCCTGCGTCGGCCGACCGAGAAGATGCGCCGCATCGTCGAGGAGAAGCAACGCGCTGATCGCGACCGCGCCGACGCAAGCCGGAGCGCAACGGACGTCGCGGCGGAAACCGCCGATCCGGATCTTCGCGCGATCCTGCTGAGCATGGCGAGCACGATCGACGCCCGTGAATCAAAGGACCAGGGTGCAATTCCTCCTGAGCCGATCAATGACACCCTATGAGGCTAGAATGATGAGGACTCGCTTCGCGAGGCGCCTATCGTTGCGCTGGTGACCGCCCTACCCTCGTCGGAAGACATCAACGCCGAGCATCGCTCCACCGGCGGTAGCGCCGGCTTGCGCCGGCGCGGGCTCCCGACCGGGAGCGTGAGGCGGACGCCGCGCTCGTCAACAGATTGTTTCGCGGGAGGAAAGGTTGGCTATTTCCTATTCATCGGGCGGAACATATTGTGATTGCCGGACATGCCGTGGCGTAGGAAAATCTGGCCCATTTGGGCGCGCTCCGTCGGAGAGATGCTAGATCGCAGCGCGATCGTTCGCGTCGGTTGCGCCAAGTGCAAGAACATCTTCGACGTGGATCTTCGTGCGATCGTCGAAAAGCGCGGCCGCCACTACTCGCTCATCGACGCCGCGCCTGTCTGCAAGGTGACGAACTGCCGAGGCCGCGCTTATTTCATCGCCGCGCGATCAATGCTCGATCCGCTGTTCACCCTGGTCAACGCCAGCATGGACCCGTTCCGCTTGAACGGCCTTCGGCCGATCGACATCGAGCCCGATGAACCCGAGCCCCCCGACCCGGTCGCCCAGCGCGTCGCTGCATAGCGCCCCAGCTGCATCAATCCGCGTCACCGGCGCCCCTCTAACACCGACCCGGAAGCGCGCAGAAAGCCCCACCTCCTGCGAATGTCCCCGGCGCATCAAAACCAACCCCAAAAGCATGCAAGCGAGGCGCGGGGGCAAGTGCGACGCTAGGGGTGGAGGTGCCAACGGTCCCGGAAAGGTTAACGACGCTGAAAAGTGTTAACAAATGTTAGCGAATATGAACGTCGTTAACTAATTGCGCCTGTTCCTCGGCACGTGTGCTCCATACGCGGGCCAGGACTAGGCCGGACGCGAACCGTTCGCTATCCGTTCCGCATGTCAGAACCCGAGCGAGTCGTATTACCTGGCCACATGGTCGTGCCAGTCCTGATGGGCTGGCTGATGCAGGGCCCGCGCTGGATGTGGGGCAAGGAGCCCAGCTTCGAGCGGGCAAAGAAGAGCCGGGCGTGGTTTGATGCCTCGTCCGAGCCGGACCCGGTCCGGATCGCGGCCGAGCTGATCGTAGGCGAAATGGAGCGCCTGGGCTGGACGATGTGCCAGCCGGTCACATCATCCAGTCAGACCATGCTACAACCGCCATGTTGTGGATGCGGGGAGGCGTGCGATGCGCAGGTGGAAGGATCGAGCCAGGCGCACGGCGCCGACCAGCCCGGCGTTGAAGGCCGAATTCACCATCGTCCTGGCCCTCACGGCCGCCGCCGGCGCTAGCATGGCGCTCGACGTCGCCTGCCAGCTCTACGCCGCGGCCGCGACGCTGCCCTGGTAAGGCCGGAAGCTCACGGCCGTAACGCCGAGAAAGTCGTTCACCTCCTCGAAGCGCGTCTGCAGCGGCTCGATCTCGAGCCGGTGAAACACCTCGCGCGCGTCCTGGATGCTGCCGAAGCCGGCGGCGTTCGCCGGCACCACGCCGACTAGCTGGGGAGGCGTCCGATGCGCGCTCAACATCTCGTCGCGCGAGACGAGCTTGATGTTCATGAACTCGTCCTTCGCGGCCACCTCGCTGATCGGGATGATCTGCACCCCGTCCTTCTTGCCGCCCGGCGCATGGATGAACAGGTTCTTGAAGTTGCCGAGGCCCTTTGCGCCTTTCAGCTGCTCCTTTATCGCGTCGGCATCGTCGTTCGTGACCGTCTCTTCCGAGCAATAGAAGATGAAGCCGGCGTGGCTGCCGTTCAGGTAATAGCGCCGGCGGAATAGGGTCGCCGCCTCCCCCATCAACGCCGCCTGCAGCGCATGGTAAAATTCAGGGATGCCGTAAATCTCCTGACTCGGATGCTCCTGAAGCATGTGAAAGACGGTGCCTTCCCGAAACTCATGATCCTGGCGCCAGCCCGGCACGAAGAAGTAGCGGCCTGCATCGATCCCGCGACGCGTGTATCGCGCCAAGCTGTGCTTCATGGCCAGAGGCCGCCCGGCGAGGTTATCCCGCCGCTCGAGATAGCCGTTACCGACCGCGATGAAGTCGAGCGCCAGCTTGCGGAAATCCTCCCGTGTCACCCACCGGCTCGGTACGAAGTGCGCGACGAGCTGGTTGACCTTGAGCCGGATGCAGCTCGCATGCGGCCCCGGAACGTCGAACGCGCGGGTCAGGCCGCTCATCGACACCGGCGGCTCGTACCAGCGGCCGTTATGCCAGGTTTCGCAAAAGCCGAGCATGTCGCGCTGATCCAGTACCGGCTCGGCATCGCCGAACGTGAAAGCGATCGCCTTGCCGGTCGGCTCGGCCGCGCCGATCGGCGCCACCTCGCGCGAAAGCACATCGCCCTCGATCGCGCCGGCGATCCCGCTCATAATCGGCAGCTGGTCCATCAGAAAACCTCCACTTTCGCTTTTCGTGTCGTGAGCTCGCCGTCGAGCGGCTCGTTGTACAGGACGTGCATGATCGCCCAGGCCACGTCCGCGTGGCCGGTGGCCTCGCTCCGGCTCGCCACGTAGGTAACCTGGCGGCCGCTGGCCGTGATCTGCGGCTTGATCGAGATGAAGCTGGCGGTGATGTCACCGTCGCGCGCGTCGAACTCGAGCCGCCCGGCCTGGATGACGCTCTTGGCCTTCCATACCATCATCGCTTTGAGCTGCGCCGAATAGTCGAGCCCGCGCGCAAGCGGGAACTTGGCACGTATCATTTTGAACACGGCCGCGCCGACGCCGGTGCGATCGATGCCGATGTCCACGACATGATATCGCGCCATAAGCTTCTCGATCGCCGGCACCTGCGCCTCGTAGCCGCCGCGCAGCCGCAGCTTCTCCAGCACCCGGAATTTGCCGCCCTTGGCCTGCGGAAGGGCGATCACCACCACCGCCGCCTCGTCGCCGTCGGCGCTCTCCTGCGGATCGTAGCCGATCGCCACCGGGCCGTTGCCGAACCGGCGGATCGCGTAAGCGTCGAAGTCGGTCCACTTCTCGTAGGAATCGACCCGGCACCTCTTCATGAGCTCGAGCGGGAAGGCCGACTGGCTGTCGTCCAGGAACTCGCACATGAACAGATTAGCGAACACGTCCGGCGCCCGGCGCCGGCGCAGCTCCTCGATGTCGAACAGGTCGCAGCCGCCCGCGGCCGCATCCTCGATCGTGACGACCTGGCGCCATATTCCGTCGGCGCCGAGCGCCCCTGCCCTCAACCCCTCGGCGTAAAGGTCGATCTTGGTCCAGTCGGCCTTTGCCCGGCCCTCGTTATATTTCTCGCCCGACCACTTCTTGTAGGCCTGGTGCGCCATGCTCGACGGCGTCGAGAAGTAAGTCTCCCGATACCGGGCCTGCGAAGCCATTCCCGACGCGACGTCGTCCGTCTTGTCGAAATCCTGCGCCCAGAAGCATTCGTCATAGTAGAAATTGCCGTGCTCTCCCTGTGCGGTCCGGAAATTCGCGCCCAGAAAGAAGATCGTCGGCCGCTCGAGCGGCATTCCATTCTCGTCGTCGCCGCGATCGATCAGCAGATGCTCGCCTTTCAGCTGCAGCCCCGTCACCCGGAAGACGAATTCGATGATGTACTTGCGGAAGATCTCCGCCTGGCGCCGCGAGGCCGACAGGAAGATCTGGTTTCGGCCCGTCTCGAGCGCGTCGATCAGCGCCTCGCGCGCGAAATACCAGGTCGCGCCGATCTGCCGGCTCTTCAGAATGAACCGCGTGCGCTGGTTCGAATTGCGCCACCACAGCAGCTGGAACGCGAAGCACTCGCGCTCGAAAGCCTCGCGCAGCTGCCCGGCCATCTCGGCCGTGATCAGGTTCGGCCGCTTCGGCTTTTTCGGCCCCTTGTTGCGATTCTCGACCTTGGGGTTGAGATCGGCCTCGTTGCCTGAATCGCGATAGCGCCGGCATCGCTCGAACCGCTCGATCTGGCGGCCGAGCAGGTCGATCTCCTTGAAGTCGGCGCCGGTCTTCTTGTCCTTGTCGACCAGCTGCGCGAACTTGACGAACAGGCATTCCTCGGCACGCCGGATCGACGGCGCCTCCGCCCACTTCTCGCGCTGTTTCCAGGATTCGACGGTGGAGCGCTTGAGCGGCTTCCAGTCCGGCATGCCGGCGAAGAGCTCGTTCAGCTCCTCCGTGATCTGGGTGATGCCCCACCCGCGCCAATACAGGCTGCGCGCCTGGCGGCGCACGGCATCGTAATCGGATCGTTCGACGGGGGCGAGAAGCATCGCCGCCGACGCTAACCGCGCCCCGCCCCGCCCCGCGCTCGGCCGCTATTGTATCGGCGGCGGTTACAACAGCCCCGAATTGATCCGAAGCGCCCTTCTGGCGCCTTTTGCGCTCAGGCGGCGCGCCGGGCTTTCCCCTGGGTCACGACGCGCCGCCACCGAAGTCTAGATCCGGAGCAGCCTCGCGCCATGGCCACCAAGCAGTCCAAGTTCTTCCGCGTCGCTGTTGAAGGCGACACTGTCGATGGCCGCGTGATCGAGCGCAACTGGCTCACCGAGATGGCCGCGAGCTACAATCCGGCCACCTACACCGCCCGCGTGAACATGGAGCATATTCGCGGTATCACCGCGGATAAGCCGTTCAAGGCTTATGGCGACGTGCTCGCCGTCAAGGTCGAGCAGGTCGATATCGAGCTTAACGGCAAGACCGAGAAGAAGACCGCCCTTTTCGCCCAGATCGATCCGACCGACGATCTGGTGCTGATGAACGATCAGCGCCAGAAGATCTTCACCTCGATCGAGATCAACCCGAATTTCGCCGGCAAGGGCAAGGCCTATCTGATGGGCCTGGCCGTCACCGACAGCCCGGCGTCGCTCGGCACCGAAGCGCTCAAGTTCGTGGCGCACCGCAAGCTGGACGCCGCCAATCACTTCAGCGCCGCGGTCGAAACCAAGATCGAGTTCGAGGATAAGGCGGCGCCCGCGACCCCGGAAAGCACCGGCCTGTTCGCCGCCGCGACCAAGTTCTTCGAGCAGTTCACCAAGCCCGCCGAGCCGACGCCGCCGGTCACCCCGCCCGTCCAGCAGCCGGCCAACGACAATGATCCGGTCGCGAAGCTCAGCGCCGCGATCGGTCAGGGCTTCACCCAGATCACGGCCGCCGTGACGGCGATGTCCAAAGAGAATGCGGCCCGCTTCGGCAAGCTCGAGGCTGACCAAGCCGCGCTCAAGGCGTCGATCGAAAACACCGACGCCAACCCGGGCAGCCAGCGGCCTTCGGCCACCGGCGCCGCCGGCAACGGCAACTACGCCGTGACCGACTTCTAGGCCAGCCAATCCGCCCTCCCCGCCCGCCTTCATCCGCCGAGGACCATCAGCATGCTCAATTCGACCCGCGTCCATTTCAACTCGCTGATGTCCCGCATTGGCGAGCTCAACGGGGTGGAAGATGTCTCCAAGCAGTTCAGCGTCGAGCCGAGCGTCGAGCAGAAGCTTGAAGCGCGCGTTCAGGAAAGCTCCGCATTCCTGAGCGAGATCAACGTCTATCCGGTGCCAGAGCTCAAGGGCGAAAAGATCGGAATGGGCGTAACCAGCCGCATCGCCAGCCGCACGGACACGAGCGGTGCCGGCGTGCGTAAGGCGCGCAATCCGATGAACCTCACTGGCCGCGGCTTCGAGCTCGCGAAGACGGATTTCGATACCTTCATCAGCTACGGCCAGCTCGACCTGTGGGCGAAGTTTCCGAACTTCCAAACGATGTACGGCAATGTTGTCGCGGAGGCGATCGCGCTCGATCGCATCGCGATCGGCTTCAACGGCACCAGCGTCGCCGCCAATTCCGACGATGTTGCCAACCCCGATCTGGAAGACGTCAACAAGGGCTGGCTGCAGTATATCCGCGAGGAAGCCGCCAACCACGTCTTTAGCGACGGCGCGCATGCCGTGAACAAGATCCGCGTCGGCGCCGACGAAGCGACCACCGATTATCGAACGCTCGACGCGCTGGTTTACGACGCAATCCACAGCTTCATGCCAACCTGGGGACGCAAGCGGACCGATCTGGTCGCCATCGTCGGCGGCGGCTTGCTGCACGACAAATATTTCACGCTGATCAACGAAAAGCAGGATCCGTCCGAGCAGGTCGCTCGCGACGTGATCATGTCCACCAAGCGAATGGGCGGTCGGCAAGCAGCCGAAGTTCCCTACGTGCCGGACGGCACGATCCTGGTCACGCCGTTCAAGAACCTCTCGATCTATTACCAGGATGGGAAGCGTCGTCGTTTCATCCAGGAAGAGCCGGTCAAGAACCGGATCGTCGATTACCAGTCGTCGAACGAAGGTTATGTCGTCGAGGATCTCGATCCGGTTGTCCTGATCGAGAATATCGAACTGGTCGACGGCGCCGCCTGATGTCGCCCGCGCAACGCGCCTTTGCACGCAAGACGTCCGCCCTCGCGGCGGCGTCGACCGCGGCCAGCTCGGCCCTCCAGCGCCCGACGTCGGGCGCGGAGGCGACCGAGTATGAGCTGCAGCGCGAGCGCTTGGGTGTCGATCTCAAGCGGCTTAAGGACATTCAGTCGATCGAGCGCAAGATCGACCTGAAGCGCGAGCTCATCGCGAACTACGATCCCTGGGTGGGGGGTGTCCTGGACGCCGCGGCCAATGGCGCGCGCGGCGTCCAGGACGACATCCTGACCCACATGATGATCTGGCGCATCGACACGGGCGACTTCGCGGGCGCGCTCCCGCTGGTCGAATATGTCCTGCGCTGGGGCCTCGCCCTGCCCGAACGGTTCAACCGCACCGCCGCGACCATGATCGCCGAGGAGATTGCGGAAGCAGCGTTGAAGCGGCTCGACCAGGGTGAGGAGCCAAAAGAGGGGTTCGTCGATCTCGAGCTGTTGCTCACGATCGACGATCTCACCGCCGATCACGACATGCACGACGAGGTGCGCGCGAAGCTCGCCAAGGCGCTCGGCCGCGAGCTCGCCCGCCAGGCCGACGCCGCGGACGAAAGCGCCGACGGCCCCGCCGGCGGCAAGCGCGCCGCGATCGAGGCCGCGCTCAAGCGCCTCCGCCGCGCCCGCGAGCTCAACGCCAAAGCTGGCGTCAAGAAGGACATCGAACGCCTCGAGCGCGAGGCGAGGAAGCTGACGGAGAGCACTGATGCGTCAAGTTAAACGGCTGCTCGCACTAGCCGCTCTCCCCTTCTTCGCCCTGTATCTGGTCATCACCGGTCAGAAGCTCGGCGGCTAACCCATCCGAGCCAAAGTACCACTTTGGCTCGCCCGATCTCGCCCCGCGGCGCTCGGGGGCGGAAGATGAAGGAAGCAGCCGGGTTTCATCCTCTCGGCCTGCGCTCCGCTCAGCTTCCTCACCCCCGTTAACCGCGGGCGGACCACCAAGCAGGAGGGCGCAAGCCTCGACACTATCATGGCCGGCTTCGTTTCCTCTCCGCCCGCGCCGGCCAGTCCTCCGGGCAGCTTCGTCGATCACGATGGCTGGTACCCGGGTGCCGACGTCAACGGACTCCGCGAATGCGTGCGCCTCGGATCCACGGTCACGCACCCGCGCCTCGTCGAGGCGATCCTGGGCGCGATGATCACTGTCGGCCGCGATCTGCGCCGGTGGAAGGCGGCCCGCGTCGCCGCCGGCGCCGCCACCCTCGCCGCCGTCGAAGACCAGGACGAGATCAACTTCGAGCCGGAGCTCGTCCACCTTTACCGCCGCGCGGTGTACGCCTTCGCGGCCGCGGACCTGGTCGAAACGCACCACGACATTACCGCCACGCCCGACGGCCGCGATCGCAACGAAACACGCGCGCTGTCGGCCGACGATCACCGCCGCAACGGCCTCCACGCGATCCGCGACATCCTGCGCGTCGGCCGCACCGTCGTGGAGCTGATCTAGTGATCGTCCGCGCCCATGCCGGCGAGAGCCTGGACGCCCTGGTCTGGCGCGAGCTCGGCGCGGTGCCCGGCGCGCTCGAGCAGGTGCTCGAGGCGAACCGCGGCCTGGCCGCGATTGGCGCCGCCCTGCCCGAAGGCATCCCCGTCACCTTTCCCGAATTTGCGCCGGCGCCCGCCGAACTCGAACTCGTCCAGCTCTGGGATTGAACCTTGCCTGATCCACACATCCAGTTCGTCGAAGCGGTGCAGAGCTTCCTGTCCGCAGTGACGCCGGCGGCGCTCGGCTCGGCCGTCTACCAGGCCTATCAGCGCGGCCTGGGCTGGCGCGATCGAATGATCCAGTTCGCGGTCGGGATCTGCGTCTCCTACTTCGTCACCGGCATCGTCATCCACGCAATGGGCTGGTCCGATTTCGCCGCCCAGGGCGTCGGCTTCGTGATTGCCCTGTTCGCCTTCGAGGCCACCCCGAAATTCACCCGCGCCGCCGCCGACGCCGTTGCCGCGCTCCCCGGCCAGATCGGCGCCTGGTTCGGCCGCAAAACCGGAGGGAAGGAATGAGTGCTTTCTCGGGTCCCCGCCAAAGTAGCACTTTGGCGGGAAGTTACGATCGCGCGGTCCTGCGCGCCGAGCTGCGGCGCGACGAGGGCGAGCGGCTTCGCGTCTACCGCTGCACCGCCGACAAGCGCACGATCGGCGTCGGCCGCAACCTCGACGATGTCGGCATCAGCCCGGTCGAGACGATCCGGCTCGGCATCACGGTCGCGACCTGCCTCGCCCGCGGCATCACCTCCACGCAGTCGATGGCGCTGCTGGATGGCGACATCGACCGCGCGGAGGCCGATCTCGACCGGCACCTGCCCTGGTGGCGCCGGCTCGACGGCGTTCGCCAGCGCGTGCTGCTCAACATGTGCTTCAACCTCGGCGTCCACGGCCTGCTCGGTTTCCGCAACACGCTCGGCATGATCGAGCGCCGCCAGTTCGCGGCCGCGTCGGAGAACATGCTCCTGTCCAAATGGGCGCGCCAGGTCGGCACGCGCGCGCAGCGCCTGTCGCGGATGATGCGCACGGGAGTTGCCGCATGAAGACGCTCTTTCTTCGCCTGATCGGGGCCGTCACCGGCGCGCGCAGCTACATCACCCTGCTGCTCGTCGCCGGCGCCTGCGCCTGGTTCTACGTCCAGTTCGAGCAGGTGAAGCGCGATCGCGACCATCTGCTGCAGACGGCCGAGCTCGCCTGCGTCGCCGCGGGGTCGAGCCTGGCGCCCGCGCCGCGCAAGCGCCGCGGCGAATTGTGCATCGAGCGCGTCCGCATCCTCGCTGCGATCGAGCGCGACACGGCCAGCGCCAGCGCGGCCGCGATGAGCGAGGCGCTCGCAACTCACGAACGAAAAACGGCGATCGATGCCGACGCGGCCCGCCGCTCGGCCGAGGCGGCCCGGGCGGCCGCGAACAAGATGGAGAAGCAGAATGCGCAAGTGGGCGGGGATGATCGGGTTGGTGCTGCCTGGTTTGATGCTCTTAACGACGTTGCCGGGCTGCGCGCACCGGGCAGCTGACCCGTCGCCGGCGCCGGCGATCGTCACCGTCAAGGTGAAGGACGTGGCTCCCGCCGAGCTGACCCGCTGCCCCGAACGCCCGGAGGGCTTTCCGGCCGACGCGACGGCCGTGGTCGGCGATCCGGTTCGCGCCGCGATCATCCGCCTCGCCCAGTCCTACGCGGCGGTAATCGGCCAACTCGAGCGGCTGATCGAATGGAACGCGCCGGGCAGCTGCTCGCGCGAATCACGGCCGTGACCGGCTCGTCCATCATCGGCCAGCTGCTGATCGGTTGGCTGCTCGCGGATCTGATCGGCGGCTTCCTGCATTGGGTCGAGGATCGCGTGCTGACTGAGGATATGCCGCTGCTCGGCGCCGCGATCGTGCGGCCGAACCGGCGTCATCACCGCGAGCCGCTCGCCTTCACCGCCGGCAGCTTCCTCGATCGCAATCTGTCGACCTTCATCGCCGCCGGCGCCGTCTCACTTGTTTGGGCGATGCTGCTCGGCCCGTCGCTAATCTGGGCTGCGGCCACGCTCGGCGGCGCGATTCAGTCGATCGTCCACGGGCTCGCGCACCAGCCC
This sequence comes from Allosphingosinicella sp., assembly GCA_036387855.1. Classification (GTDB taxonomy): domain Bacteria; phylum Pseudomonadota; class Alphaproteobacteria; order Sphingomonadales; family Sphingomonadaceae; genus Allosphingosinicella. The sequence continues at coordinate 33,275 of DASVSZ010000037.1, forward strand.
AAGGCGGCGGTCGGCCCGCTCCGCGTGCTCCAGGAAACCGGGCTGATCCAATCGCCCAAGCATCACGCCCGTCACCATCGGCCGCCGTCCGACGGCCGCTATTGCATCCTCACCGACTGGCTCAACCCAAGCCTGGACGCGATCGGCTTCTGGACGTCGCTCGAGCGCGCCCTTCTCCGGCTCGGCTTCCGGCCCAGTCTCGGCGAGCGCTGATGCTGAAGCCCGATCTCCTTCGCGCCGCCCTGGTCGCGGCCGTGCCCGAACTCGCGCGGGATCCGGACAAGCTCACCCTGTTCGTCGAGAAAGGCAGGATCGCGGCCCGCGCCGGCCCGGCCAACGGCTTCGAGTACCGGTACCAGCTCCAGGCCGTGCTGCTGGACTTCACCGGCCATCCCGACGCGGTGATGATCGCGGTGCTCAACTGGATCCACGATCACCAGCCCGAGCTGCTGCTCAATCACAGCGCCGGCAACGAGGCGATCAGCTTCGACGCGGACATCATCGACGCGGACACGATCGATCTCGCGTTCACGCTCGAGCTCAATGAGGCGGTGACCTTCACGCCGCGCGCCGGCGGCGGCTTCGACGCGACCCACCGCGGCGAGCCGCAGCTGGTCGACGCGCTGCTCGGCATCCCCGCCACCACCCTGCTCGGCGAGATCTATCTGGGCGGCGAACTCATCGTTCAGGCGGGCTGATGGCCGACGAAGGCATGGAGCGGATCGAAGCCTGGGCGGGCGCGCTGCTCGCCAGGCTCGATCCCGGCCAGCGCCGCGCGCTCGCCCGCCGCCTCGGCATCGCCCTTCGACGCTCGCAAAGCCAGCGGATCGGCGCGCAGCAAAACCCTGACGGTTCGGCCTATGAGCCGCGCAAGGAACGCCCGCGACTCCGCGAGCAGCGAGGCCGCGTCCGCCGTCAGGCCGGCGCGATGATGCGCAAGCTCCGCCAGGCGCGCCTGCTGAAGGTCGATGCGTCGGCCGAGCAGGTCGCGGTCGGCTATGCCAGCGCCGCCGTCGCCCGGGTCGGGCGCGTCCACCAGGGCGGCCTCCGCGATCGCGTAGAGCGCAAGCGCGGCGCGCCGGAAGTGACCTACCCCAAGCGCGTCCTGCTCGGCTTCACCGAAGCCGATTCCGGCACGATCATGGACATGATCCTTGAGCAGCTGCAGGCCTGATCCGCCCTGTTGTAACCGCCGCCGATACAACACCGCGCGCTAGCCCGGACGCAGGAGCCGCGGCGACATGGCGCCATGCTTAAGTTCCGCCCTGGTGAGACGCCGAGCTGGCAGCTCAAGTTGTTCGCGGATGACGCCGAGACGACACCACTCGACTGCCGCGGCGCGCTGATCGACATCGTCGCGACTAGTCTGCCGTTCACGCCGGCGGTTGCTTGGTTTTCGGCATCGCTGGGCGTCGCGGACCTAACCATCACCGAAGTGCAATCGTTGTCGCTCGCCGCCCGCACGCGTCACTGGCTGCGGATCCGTGTCCGATCCGCAGCTGGCGAGGTGACGATCTTCGACGACGTGCCCGTGCGCATCGAATGAGCGCGATCCGCTTCACCCGCGACGGCCCGGTGCTGCGCATCGCATCCGCCAGCGAGCCGATCGGCACGATCCGGTCCGAACGCCGCGGCTCGATTCGCATCTCCAGGCTTGGCCAGCGCGGCCGCGACGGTGCCTCCGCGGAAGTCACGACCGATCTGCTCGCCCACTATCTGCTCGCCCGAACCTGAAGGACCGGACCATGTCTCTCGACGCCAACCTGCTCGCGCTGCTCACCGCTGTCGGCGGCGACGTGAAATCCCTCCGCCTTGCCGATGGAGATCTGTCACAGCTCGCCACCACCGCGAAGAACAACCTCGTCGCCGCGATCAACGAGGTCTACGGAATGGTCGGTTCAGCCGGCGCCGCGATCAATGATACCGCCGGCGATGGCGCTACCGCCGTGACCTGGTCGGCGAACAAGATTTACGATTCGATCGAGGCGGCGCGTGTTGCGCTTCGCGACGAGCTACGCGCCGGCGCCGGCGCCGCGCTCGACACGTTCGCCGAGGTTGCTGCCGCGCTCGCTGCCGACGATACGGCCGCGGCCGCGCTGGCGGATGCGGTCGCTAAGCGTATCCGCTTCGACGCTGCTCAAGTGCTCCAAGATACGGAGAAGGTGCAGGCGCGATCCAACATTGGCGCGGCCTCGGCCGCCGACCTGACCGCACTCACGACGGCGGTCGGCAACACCGAGCAGGATCTGGTCGCGGCTTACAATCTCGCGAAGGCGTAGAGCATGACCTTAGCGACCGAGCTTCTCGAACTAGCTCAGGCAATCGGTTCCGACATGAAGACCGCGCTCGCCGGCAGCGGCGGAAGCAGCAATTTCGCACTGATCACGAAGGGCAGCGACGCCGGCAGAAGCAGCGCTACGACCTTTCTGACCGACTCCGCCCTGAAGGTGACGCTCGGCATCGGCCGATGGGTGTTGCGGCTGAAGGTCCGGGTGGTCTCGGGAGCGGCGATAACAAGCGGGTTCAAGTATCAGACGCTATTCACCGGCACGACCTCCGCGGTCCGCTTCGATCGCACTCACGTGGCGGCAGGCGCCGCCGCGGGTACAGACAGCGCCAATACGGCGCAGGGAACGACACAGGTCCCTTCCACGTCGCTGCCTCATGTGGCCGCGAACTCGGCGGGATGGGTCGCTATCGACATCGAGCTGATTGTGACGGCATCTGGCGAGTTCCAGTTCCAGTGGGGACCGAACAGCGCTGCGTCCGACGTGACCACCGTCGGCTTCGGCTCCACGCTCGAGTACAAGCAGGTTGGCTGAACCGCCCCTGTTGTAACCGCCGCCGATACAACAGCCGCCGCTAGCCCCGGCGCGCACCCGGCGGCGACATGGCCGCGTGTCCGACTTCCCGTCCACCGCCATCGATCTCTCGCGCCTGCCGCCCCCGACCGTGGTCGAGCAGCTGTCGTTCGAGCAGATCTACGCCGACGGGCTCGCCCGCCTGCAAGTGCTGCTGCCCGGCTTCGACGCAACGGTGGAATCCGATCCGGCGGTCAAGCTGCTCCAGCTTTTCGCCTATCGCGAGCTGCTGATCCGCCAGCAGTTCAACGATCGCGCGCGCGGGCTGATGGTCGCCTATGCCGCCGGCGCCGATCTCGATCAGCTCGCCGCCCTGGTCGGCGTGCAGCGCTTCCTGATCACGCCGGCGAACGCGCAGACCGGCGCAGCCGCGTTGTACGAAGGCGACGACGCCTTCCGCGCCCGGGTCGTGCTCGCGCCCGAAAGCTTCTCGGTCGCAGGCCCCGATCTCGCCTACGTCTATCACGCCAAGTCGGCCGATCCGGACGTGCTCGATGCCAGCGCGATCAGCCCGGAGCCCGGCGAAGTGATCGTGTCCGTCCTGTCGCGCACCGGCAACGGCGCCGCATCGCCGGCGCTGGTGGCCAAGGTCGCCGCAATCGTCAATTCGCGCACCATCCGCCCGCTCACCGATCTGGTCACCGTCCAGTCGGCCGCGATCGTCGACTTCGCGATCGCGGCGCAGCTGTTCCTCTTTCCCGGCCCCGACGGCAGCATCGTTACCACCGCCGCGCAGGCCCGCCTCGACGCCTATCTGGCCGACGCGCGAAAGCTCGGCCGCGACATCGCCCGATCGGCGATCCTGGCCGCGCTCCACGTCGAAGGCGTCCAGCGCGTCGAGCTCGCCTCCCCGCCGGCGGACGTGGGCATCGGGCCGACCCAGGCTGGTCACTGCACCGGCGTTCAATTGAGCGTGGCCGGTTATGGCAGCTAGCCTGCTCCCGCCCGGATCGACCGCGCTCGAGCGCGGGCTTGAGGCCGCAACCACCCGCGCCGGCGAAGTGCCGATCCCGCTTGACCGCCTGTGGAACCCGGACACTTGCCCGGCCGAGCTGCTGCCTTGGCTCGCCTGGGGCCTGTCCGTCGATCGCTGGGAGTCGAGCTGGAGCGAGCCGCGCAAGCGCGCCGCTATCCGGACGTCGATCGCCGATCACCGGATCAAGGGCACGCCGGCGTCGATCGACGCGGTGCTCGCCTCCTTCGATGCGCTGCTCCACGTCGTCGAATGGTTCGAAGCCAGCCCGCGCCAGCGCCCTCATACGTTCGAAGTAGTGCTGCCGATCGGTGCCGAAGGCGGCGCACGCGCCGGCGCCGCCTTCGCCGAGGCGGTTGTCCGCGACGTAACCCGAACCAAGCCGGCACGCTCACACTTCACCTTCGTGCAACAGCTGCGTGCGCAGGCATCGGTCTACCTGGTCGGCGCCGCCCGCGCCGCAGGATTCGTCCGCCTCGATGCCGCCGCCCGTCACGATCCCAGCCCGCGCTGGGCCGATTACCTGCAGACCGAGGAAGGCGAGCCGATCACCGACGAAGCCGGGGCTTTGCTCGAGGGAGCACCCGCGTGACGCCGCTCGAGCTCACCATCACCGACGCCGGCCTGGCCGCGATTCAGGCGGCACAGGGCAGTGCGGCGGTGGTCATCACCGGCGTCGGCCTGACTGCGGCCGACTTCGTCGAAGCGCCGACGCTGACCGTTCTGCCCGGCGAGTTCAAGCGGCTCGTCGATGTCTCGGGGGACGCGGTCGATGCGCGCACCGTCCACCTGGTGGCACGCGACGACGGCACGGACGTCTACACCGTCCGCGGCTTCGGCCTGTTTCTGGCCGACGGCACGCTGCTCGCCACCTACGCGCAGGCGGTGCCGATCTTCACCAAGTCGGCCGTGTCCACCTTCCTGCTCGCGCAGGACATCCGCTTCCAGGCCGGCCAGGCGACATCGATCGCGTTCGGCGATGCCAACTTCCTCTACCCGCCCGCGACGGAAGTACGGAAGGGTGTCGCGGAAATCGCCGATCAACCGGAGGTGGACGCCGGTGCCGACGACGAACGGATCGTCACTTCGAAAAAGCTGGCCGCCCGCCTCGCCGGCTTCCTGTCCGCGATCTTCGGCCGCAAGATCCTCACCGCCGGCTTGGCGAACGGCGGCGGTGACCTGTCGGGCGATCGCACGATCGACGTGCCGCGCGCCAGCCCGGAGGAAGCGCTCGCCGGCAGCCTGACCAGCAAGGCACTGGCGCCCTCGTCGCTGGCTCTGATCCTGCTTGAGATCTTCGATCGCGTCGTTCGCTCGCGAAAGGTCTCCACCAGCGGCCTTGCTACCGGCGGCGGCGATCTCACCGCCGATCGCACGATCGACGTCGCCGCCGCCAGCGTCGCCCAGCTGCGCGCGCTGGCCAGCGACGCGGTCGCGCTCACGCCGGCGACCTACGGCGCGCTCGGCCGCAGCCTCCAGCAGAACGGTTACACCGAACTGCCCGACGGGTTCATCATCAAGTGCGGTCGCTTCACTTGCGTCGCGAACGGCGTGGTCAGCATCAGCTTTCCCGTCGCCTTTCCGAACGAATGCTTCGCGGCCGTAACCGGCGGCGGCCTCAGCGGCGCGGCCGACCAGGACAATTACGTCTCAATCATCGCCAACACCATCACCGCCGCGGGCTTCCAGGCGTCGAACGGCAAGGGCGCGGCTTATGGCTGCACTTACATCGCGGTGGGCCGATGAGCATCTTCTTCAGCCCATCGACGCGCGGCTTCTACACGACACAGGATCACGCGGACCGGATGCCGGCCGATGTCGTCGGGATCTCCGCGCGGCGCCATCGCCGGCTGATCGCCGCGCAGGCCGACGGCGCCGAGATTCATGCCGGCCCCGACGGCTGCCCACAGCTGCGCCGCCCACTGGCCAATGCGGCCGAGCGCCGCCCGGCGCTGATCGCGGCGGTCAAGCGCGAGGCCCGCCGCCGCATCGACGCGGTCGCCCCGCTGACCGCCCAGATCAACGACAATGCGGCGCTGGCGATCGCCGCCGTCCAGCTCGCCGGCGGCGGATCGACGACGCTCGATCTCGCGCCCGCGCTCGACCGACGCGCCCGCATCGATGCGCTGCGCGCCCGATCCGACCGGATCGAGATGGCGATCGCCGCCTGCGCCGCGCGCGACCTCGCGGGCTTCGATCCCACCGCCGACCAGCATTGGCTCGCCGATCGGGCCGAGGGAGACGCTCTTGGCTAAGATCTCTGGCCTTCCGCCCGCCGGCCCGCTCGACGGCACCGAGGCGCTCCCGCTCGCCCAAGGCGGCCGCACCAAGCGCGCGCTGATGAGCACGATCGCCGCGGCGGTGCTGGCACTGCTGCCCGGCATGCTGAAGGGCGATCCCGGCGGCCATGTCCAGTCGATCGGGCTGTTCACCGCCGCGCCGCAGCTCAACATCCCCGCGGGGGCCGACCGCGTCCACACGTCCGGCCACCGGCTCAAGCATGTCGGCGCCGGCACGTATCTACGCTGGTCGAACGACTTGCCGGCGCTGCCGGCGCCCGGCGAAGGCGAGAATGAGTGGTGGTTCCAGAGCGCCGACGGCTCGTTCTGGTATCCCGATCCGGAGCACATCACCCTCGCCCAGTTCGGCGCGATCGGCGATTACAAGCGCACGGGCGCGCATGTCGGCGTGATCGGCGACGATAGCCACGCCGCCTTCCTCGCCTACCGTAGCTTCGCGATCTGGGCGGGCCGCGATCACGATGCCTTCCCGGCCTTCTACAAGGCGCTGCCGCGCCTTCGGATCACGCCCGGCCATTATTGGTCGTCAAAGACTTGGGACTTCGATTTCGGAACCCCGTTCATCGAGGGCGACGGACTCGGCGCGCAGAATGGCGGCAACCCGGTCGTTATCACCTTCGACGGAGGGCAGACCGGCTTTCGCCTGCACAATTACAACACCGCCGGAAACGGCGAGCGGCCCGGCGGAGTCAGCGCCACCGGCTTCCGGATCGAGAACGTCAAGGTCCGCACCACCGGCCACGGCGGCGCCGCCGATTGCGACGGTTTCAGGATCCGCACCTATGGTCGCCTGATCGATTGCTCGGCCGAGAATTTCATCCGCGACGGCATACATGTCGAAGCGGACGTGACCTTGTCCGGCCCGCTTGCCGGCAATGCCAATCAGGTCCAGATCTCGGGCGGCAATCTCCGCGACAACGGCCGCTGCGGAATCTTCTTCCACCTGTCCGATGCCAATGCCGGCTACACGATGGGCCTCAACTGCTACGGCAACGGTCGCTTCGGCATCCTGGACGCGTCGGGGCTCGGCAACGCGCATTTCGCGGCCCATGTCGATTTCAACGGTGCCGGCGGCGGTCTGTGCGGGCCAAGCTATGCCCGCAACGCCGATGGAGCCTGGTGCTCTTATCAGATCGGCGGCGTGTGGCGCCTGTTCTCCGTGGTCATGGGCCAGGAGGCGCTCGCCAAGATCACCGCCCCGGCTTTCGACTCGCCTTACTGGATCTACGAGCGCGATGTCGGCGCTCCGGACGTGGCCAACCCGGCCTGGGTGAGCGGCGCGCGCGATTACCATGCCGGCGGCGGCCTGGCCGCGACCAGCCTCGCCGGCTCCGTCAACTTCGACGCCTGCTATGCCGAGGGCGGCCAGCCCGCCTGCCAGGGCGTCCAGCACACGATCTTCCTCAAGTCGTTCACTGCGTCCGGCGTTCGCGGCGGCGTCAGCGTCCGCCCGAAGAACGGCGCCCTTGTTGCCGAATCGATGGGCGCGTTCGAAAAGCGCAGCGACGGCAAGGTGCTGACCATGCTGTCCGGCGGCGATGCCGACAGCGGCCAGCTCGAGATTTTCGGCATCGATCTCACCGCGTCGCCGAACTGGCGCCGGATGATGGACGCCGCGACGCAGGATTGGTTCTTCCAATATGCCGGCGCGGACAGCCTGGTCCCGATCTTCTTCTCGGGTGGCGATACGCTGCGCACCGGCGGCCGAGCGACGCCGCAACCCGCCCGCGCGTTCTTTCCCGAGCTCTTCCTGAACGACAGCGCGATCAGCTCGACCGCCGCTCTGCCCGCCAATGACGAGGGCGGCGATGGCGAGCTGCGCTGGAACAAGGCGCCCGCGCCCGGCCAATGGTCGATCGCGCAGAAGATCGCCGGCGTCTGGACGCCGATCGTCACCGCCCCGGGGAGCACCTGACCGATGAACGACTGGAAGATCAAGACCACTCGCGACGACTCGCGCTCGCGCCGGCCGACGCCCCTGGAAGTGCGCCTCGCCGACGGATCGACGCTGCTGTGCTGGGCGCACAAGGCGCCGTGGGACCAGGTCGAATATTACCGCCTCGCCTCGATGCTCGAGGTGATCGAGGCCACTCGCCCTCCGACGCAGGATTGATCATGGCCATGCTCATCCTCTTCATCGCCTTGCCGATCGCCGTGCTTGCCTTCCTGCTCGCGCGCCGCGCGACCAAGCAACACATGAGCGATCTCCCCGTCGGGCGTCCGGGCAACCCGGAAAGCTGGGAAGTCGGCCCGATCGTGCGCGGCTTCAGCCGCACGCCCAACGTTCCCCTCCGCCCCCGCCGCCACCCCGGCGGTCTCGCGATCGACATTCCAATGGGCGATCCGGACCGGCCCGAAGCGCGCGCCGGCGACGTGCGTTACGTGACCTTCAATCCCGGCTCGCTGGCGGGGAGGAAGCGCCTGACGTTGCGCTATCGCGTCGAGCTGGACGAAGGCGTTCGCCTGTTCCCTTGGACCGGCCCGCCGCTCCCTGCCCTCCTCACCATGTTTTTGCAGCGCGCCGGCGACGACTGGAGCGCCGCAGGCAAGTTCGAGACTTACCGCTGGTGGGCGGGTTTCGCGACCGTAATGCCGATCGAGCCTGGCGATCACGAGCTCATCGTAGCGCTCGACGGCCGCTGGACGGCAACGATCTCCTCCAACGCGCACGACCACTCGGCCGCATTCAAGGCCGCGCTGACGCATGCCTGTCGCGTTGGCTTCACGCTGGGCGGCGGCGACGGCCTCGGTCACGGCATCTGCGCCACCGGCCCCGCCCGGCTGATCATCCAGGACTTCTTGGTCGAGTGAAGCGCGCCCGTCCGGCGCGATCGCCTCTGTTGTAACCGCCGCCGATACAACAGCCCGGCCAAGCGCCGCGCGGCATCTTGTCGCAACGTGGCCCGCAATGCGCAGCTCAGACGATAATCCGGTCGATCCGGCCGACCTGATCCGCTTCGGCACGGTCGCCGAGGTTGATCTTGGCGCGGGCACCGTCGTCGTCGACTCGGGCGACGTCCGCTCCGGATCGATCCGCTGGGCCGGCGGCCGCGCCGGCGCGACCCGCAGCTGGTCACCGCCATCCGTCGGCGAACAGGTGCTGCTGCTCTGCCCCGGCGGCGAGCTCGCCGCCGCCGTCGCGATCGGCGGCATCCCGCAGAACGCCTTTCCGCCCGCCGGCAATTCGACACGCGAGCTGATCGAGTTCGCCGATGGCGCCGTCCTCGCTTACGATCCGGAAGCGCACGTCCTCGATGTCGCCCTGCCCGCCGGCGCCCGCGTCAACATCGTCGCCGCCGGCGGCGTCACGATCGACGCGGCCGATGGCGGCCTGTCGATCACCGGCGATGTCACGGTCGACGGCAAGCTCACTGCCAGCGGCGATGTAAAGGCCGGCGATATCAGCCTGCAGGATCACGTCCACACCAAGGTCGCCGCCGGCACCGCCAAGTCGGGCAAGCCCGAGTGATGCGTGGCATGAGCAACACGAGCGGCGCTGCGATCGAAGGCGATGCGCACCTGGCGCAATCGGTCGGCGACATCCTGTCGACGCCGATCGGCACCCGGATCCAGCGTCGCGATTACGGCTCGCTTCTGCCGTTCCTGGTCGATCAGCCGCAGACGCCAGGCTGGCGCCTGCAGATGTTCGCCGCCACCGCGATCGCGCTCGATCGCTGGGAGCCGCGCTTCCGGATCGCCCGCGTCGGCGTCACCCTCTCCCCCGAAGGTAGGCCGATCGTCGATCTCGAAGGCGTCCGCACCGATCGCCCGCGCGCGTCCGCTTTCACCCGCCTGTCCGTCCCGCTGCGGCTCGGCCGCCCGACCCTGAACTAGGAGCAACTCATGCCTATCCGCCACGGCATTTTCGTCACCGAGCCGGTTGCCGGCGCGCGGCCGATCAACATTGTGTCCACCGCCGTCATCGGCCTGGTCGCCACCGCACCGGACGCGGACGCCACCCTGTTCCCGCTCGACAAGCCGGTGCTGGTCACCGACGTCCGCTCGGCAATCGCGAAGGCCGGCGAGCAAGGCACCCTCGCCGATTCGCTGTCCGCGATCGCCGATCAGTGCAGCCCGATCGTGGTGGTGGTCCGGGTCGCTCCGGGCGTCGCCGCCGGCGACGTCTCCGCCCAGGAGGCGACCGACCTGAACGTGATCGGCGGCAGCGTGGCCGGCGCCTACACCGGCATGCAGGCCCTCCTCGCTGCCGAAGCCCAGCTCGGCGTTCGTCCCCGCATCCTCGGTTGCCCCGGGCTCGATACGCAGGAAGTCACCACTGCGCTGGTCGTGATCGCCAAGAAGCTTCGCGCGATGGTCTATGCCGCCTGTCCGGGCGCCGATACCGTGTCCGAGGCGGTGCTCTACCGCGGCGAGTTCGGCGATCGCGAGCTGATGCTCATCTATCCGGACTTCACCCGCTTCGGCGGCCATGCGGTCGCGGCCGCACTCGGCCTGCGCGCCCGGATCGACGAGGAGATTGGCTGGCACAAGACGATCTCCAACGTCGTCGTCGGCGGCGTCACCGGCCTCAGCAAGGACATCTTCTTCGACCTCCAGGATCCGTCCACCGACGCCGGCCTGCTCAACGACGCGCCCGTCACCACGCTCGTCCGGATGAACGGCTACCGCTTCTGGGGCAACCGCACCTGCTCGGACGAACCCAAGTTCGCGTTCGAATCCTCCGTCCGCACCGCCCAGATCCTGCGCGACACGATTGCGCGCGGCCTGGTCTGGTCGTCCGATCAGCCGCTCACTGTGCAGCTGCTCAAGGATCAGCTCGAAACGATCAACGCGGCCTTTCGCGCGCTCTCCACGCCTGGTCCCAGCCAGCGGATCATGGGGGCGGAGGCCTATATCGATCCCGCGCTCAACGTCGCCGGCCAACTCGCCGCCGGCAAGGTGCAGATCGATTACGATTACACGCCGCTCGCCCCGGCCGAGGACATCCAGCTCAACCAGCGGATCACCGACCGCTTCTACGTCAACGTCGCCGGCCAGGTCTCCCCGATCTGATCCGGCGCCACCCGCCCCACCCGCTTAACCGCCATCTCAGGAGCCAGCGATGCTTCCTCACAAGCTCAAGAACTTCAACGTCTTCAACGATGGCCAGAACTTCCTCGGCCAGGTGTCGGAGATCGCCCTCCCCAAGCTGTCCGCGCAGATGGAGGAATATCGCGGTGCCGGCATGCTCGGCCCGGTCGATATCGACATGGGGCTGGAGAAGCTCGAGATGGAGGCGACCTATGGCGGACTGGTCGTACCGGTACTTCGTCAGTTCGGCGTCACTGCGGTCGACGGCGTCATGCTGCGCTTCATCGGCGCTTACCAGTCCGACGGCGCCGGCCAGGTCAAGCAGGCCGAACTCGTCGTGCGCGGCCGCCACAAGGAGATCGATCCCGGCTCCGCCAAGGCCGGCGACGATACCGAATGGAAGGTCAGCTCCAGCCTGTCCTATCTCAAATGGACGATCGACGCCCGCGTGGAAGTCGAGATCGACCTGGTCAACTGCATCTACCTGATCGGCGGCTTCGACCGCATGGCCCAGATTCGTGCCGCGATCGGCGCCGACGGGGGCACGCTCGGCGCCGGCATTTCCGTCAGTATCTGATCTCAAGCAACAGGGAGCACCCCGTGACCGAACCCACCGCCCGCAAGCTATTCGTCGACGTGCCGCTCGATGCGCCGCTCACCCGCGGCGACACCAAGCTCGACTCGCTGCGCCTCCGCCGCCCCGGCGCCGGCGAGCTTCGCGGCCTGAGCCTCGCCAAGCTGCTGCAGATGGACGTGAACGAGATCATCCGCCTGCTGCCGCGGATAACCCAGCCGGGTCTGACCGAGCATGAGGCCGGCCAGCTCGACGCCGCCGACATTATGGAGATCGGGGGAGAGCTCGCCGATTTTTTTCTGACGACGCGTCGTCGGGACGAATTGCGGACGATGTAGAGGAAGCGATGGCGAACATCCTCGCCATCCTGCCCGGGATGACCTTCCCGGCCCTGTGCGAAATGTCGCTGCCCGATCTGATGCGCTGGCACGATCGGGCGGAGAAGCGCAACCGATCGGAGAAACGCTGACATGGGCCTGACCTCCGGACTATCGCTGCTCGTCAAGTTTGCGGCCCTCGACAAGTTGAGCGCGCCGCTTCGCGCGATCCGCTCTGGCGCGCGAGCAACCTCTGAAACCTTGGCCGGCACTCGGAAGGAGCTGCGCGAACTCAACCAGCAGCAAAAAAAGATCGGCGCGCTCCAGGAACTTAACTCCGACCTGTCGGATAGCCATAGCAAGCTGGACCAGGTGCGGCGCCGCATGCGCGCGATCCGAGAGGAGATCGATGCGCGTGGCGTCGCTACCAAGCGGCTAACGGCAGCCATGGCGGCTGCCGAGCGCAAGGAAGCCAAGCTCGCCGGCCTTGCGGAAGACCAGTCAAAGGCGCTCGGAGATCTTCAGCGACAGCTGCGCGAAGCTGGCGTGGACGTCAATCGGCTTGGCGATCATGAGCGCACACTTGCCGACCGCATCGCCGACACGAACCGCCGCTTGGGCGAGCAGCGCGACCAACTGGCGCACCGTGCCGCCGCCGAGCGCCGCCTGGATCGAGCCCGTGAGCGGGGCGAGCAAATGCAGGCAAGTGGCGCCAAGATGATGGGTGCTGGCGCGGTCATGAGCGCCCCGCTCGTTGCGGCCGTCAAACAGGCCATGACTCTCGAAGACGCCATGGCCGATATCAAGAAGGTCGTGAACTTCAAGGATGCGACCGGCATCCAGCGGCTTCACGATCAACTCATCGACATGAGCACTCGAGTTCCGAAAACTGCCGCCGAGCTGGGCTCGATCGCAGCCGCTGCGGGCAGATCGAATGTTCCCGAAGCGGAACTCACCCGGTTTACCGAGTCCGCCGCCAAGATGGCGGTTGCCTTCGACATGGAGGCCGATGCGTCCGGCGAGATGATGGCCAAATGGCGCACGGCGTTTCGAATGACCCAACCTGCCGTGGAGGACCTTGGCGATCGAATCAACGCGCTGACCAATAAGTTCGGCGGCAAATCTGCCGACGTGACTGACATGGTGACCCGGATCGGCCCGCTCGGTGAGGTGGCCGGCGTCGCGGCGCCGGCGATTGCCGCATTGGCCGGCCTCATGAACTCCGTCGGCGTGGAATCCGAGATCGGAGCCACCGGCATCAAAAACATGATGCTCGCCATGTCTAAAGGTGAGAACGCCACCAAGGACCAGAACAAGGCCTTCGCTGCTCTGGGGCTCGAAGCGGAAGACGTTTCGAAAAAGATGCAGATCGACTCCAACGGGACCATCGTCGACGTGCTCACCCGCATTTCGAAGCTGTCGAAAGACAAGCAGGCGGGGATGCTCGACCAGCTTTTCGGTTCGGAGTCGATCGCCGCTATCGCGCCCTTGCTGACCAACCTCGGCCAGCTCCAGACCAATCTCCAGCTCGTTGGCGACAAGTCAGCCTGGGCCGGTTCGATGAACAAGGAGTTTCTGGGCCGGATCGGTACGACATCCGCTCAAGCCGAGTTGGCTGCCAACAACTGGACGGCACTCAGCATTACGATTGGCGAGAAGCTACTTCCTCCCGTCAACAGCGCGATCCTAGCCCTTGGTCGGATCGCAAGCGGCGCTCGCGCGTGGGCGAACGCGAATCCCGCTTTGGCTGGCACTCTGACCAAGATCGCGGCCGTCATCGCCGTCGTGCTCATCGCCGGCGGGGCTCTGCTTGTCACGATCGGTACTTTGCTCGGGCCGCTGGCCTACCTCGGGTTCATGGCCCGCATGTCGGGACCGGGCCTGCTTATGCTGAAGCACGTGATGCTCGCCGTGCGCACAGCCGCGATGTTCTTGGCCAGCGGCCTGCTCAAGGCTGGCATGATGATGCTCGCCAATCCGATTGTGCTGACGATCGTCGCGATCGTCGCCGCGGCGCTCGCCCTCTCCTATGCCGCCCAGAAGATCTACGACAATTGGGGCGCGATCAGCGCCTGGTTCTCCGCGCTGTGGCAGAAGATCAAGGCGGTCACGGTCGCCGCGATCCAGGCGATGATCCAGGCGTTCCTACGCTTCACGCCGCAGGGCCTGCTGATCCGGGCGTTCGCCAAGGTCTGGCCCTATCTCGCCGGGCTCGGCGCCCGCTTCTTCGAATTCGGCGGTCACATCATCCGGGGCCTGGTCGGCGGAATCATCGGCAGCGCGGCCTGGCTTCGCAACAAGATCGTCGGCCTGGCCAAGAACGTGACCGGATGGTTCAAGAACGCGCTCGGCATCCACTCACCGTCGCGCGTCTTCATGGGGCTCGGCGGTCACGTCACCGACGGCCTGGCGCTCGGCCTCGATCGCGGCGCCAAGGCGCCGATCGCCCGGGTCGAAAGCATCGCCGCTCGCATGGCGGCCGCCGGCGCCGTCTCGATCATGGCGCCCGGCATGGCTGCGGGCGTTCCGGCAACGTCGCCCGCCGGCATCGGCTCGAGCGCCGGCGCAGCCGCGGCGGGCGGCCCGGTCACGATCCACGTCTACGGCGCGCCCGGCCAGTCGGAGGCCGAACTCGCCCGCCTGGTCGCGATCGAGCTCGATCGCCGCGATCGCGCCGCCGCCGCCGCCCGGCGCTCCAGCTTCCGGGATGACGATTGATGCTCCTCGCCTTCGGCATGTTCCTGTTCGAGCTTGGCACCGCGCCTTACGAGGATCTGTCTCGCAAGCTCGAGGCGCGGCACGGATCCACCGCGCGGTTCGGCGCCAGGCCCGCCAGCCAGTATCTCGGCCCGGGCGACGAGACGATCTCGCTCGCCGGCCGCCTGCTCCCGCCGCTCACCGGCAACGGCGCCCAGCTCGACGCGCGGCGCGCGATGACGGTCGAGGGCCGCTCCTGGCCGCTGGTCGACGGCCTCGGCCGCGTACTCGGCAACTTCGTCCTGACGAGTGTCGACGAACGGCAGAGCAACTTCTTGGACAATGGCGTCCCGCGGAAAACGGACTTCACGCTTGAGCTGCGGAGGGTGGACTGATGTCCAACCTCCGGCCTGTCCTGAGCCTGTCGAAGGAGATCGATCGATGAACCACCTGCTGCGTGTCCGCCGTGACCGCTCTGTCGCCCCCCGCCCAGCCTTCCCGGCGCGCTTTTACGGTGTCGATCTGGGCGTTGGTGATCGTGGCTATCTGACGCTCGCCTGCCGCCGCTGCGATTGCCGCTGGTTCGGGCGGGACAGCCTCGCCCTCGCCCAGGCGCACGACCGCGACCCGTGCAACTGCACGGCCGCCAACGACAACGGCCGCGGTGATGTCTGAACATCGCAAGGCCGGCTTCGCCGTCACCCTGGACGGCCGCGATCTCGGCGCCGAATTTGGTGCCGGCGAGGATCTCGGGCCCAAGATCGGACCGCGCCTGATCTCGCTCACCGTCACGGAGAAGCGTGGCGGTGATGCCGACCAGGTCGATATCGTCATCCACGATCATGACGGCCGCATGGCGCTGCCCAGGAAGGGCGCGCGCCTGCGCGTCAAGCTGGGCTGGGAGGCGGGTTCGGACATCCCGCTCGGCCTGGTCGACAAGGGCAGCTTCAAGGTCGACGACATCGAATGGGGCGGCCCGCCGGATATCATCACCATCCGCGGCCGCTCGGCCGACGTCGCCGCCGATTACGCCACCCGCCGCGAAAAGAGCCACCGCGACACGACGATCGGCGCGATCGTGGCCAAGGTTGCCGCCGCCAACGGCCTCAAGGCCAGCGTCGCGGCCGAGCTCGCCGGCATCGCCGTGCCGGTCCTCGCCCAGGACGGCAAGAGCGACATGGCCCTGGTGCGCGCGCTCGGCCGCCGGCACGATGCCCGCGCGACCGTCAAGAACGGGCGCCTGATCTTCTCGCCGATCGGCAAGCCGGCCACCGCCAGCGGCCGCGCGATCCCGTCCGCGACTCTCACCCGCCGTGAAAACGAGCGCGTGAATTACAAGACCGTCGATCGCGGCGGCGGCGACGGTGTCGAGGCGCGCTGGCACGACCAGTCCGAAGCCAAGCGCAAGACCGTCAAGGCCGGCGCCGCCGCCAACCCCTCCCCTTCAGGGGAGGGGTCGGGGGTGGGGCAGGTGAAAAAGCCGAAGCGCCTGAAGAAAGTCTACGCCACCGAAGCCGACGCCCGCCACGCGGCCGAGGCCGAAGCCAAGCGCATCAAACGCGCCGGCGCCGAATGCGATTACGATCTCTCCGTCGGCCGACCCGATCTCTACCCTGATCGCCCGGTCACCCTGCGCGGCTTCAAACCAGAGATCGACGCCACCGCCTGGCTGATCGCCGAGGCCACGCACACCCTGGAAGCCAACGGGCTCACGTCTAAGCTCAAGCTCGAGACGCGCGGCTAAGCCGCCGCCTTCTTGGACGCGGCCGTCAGCTCGAGCTTGAGCCCGGCGAGTACCTTCATCACCGTCTCCATCGTCGGATTGGCATCGTCGGCCAACGCCTTGTACAGCGACGAACGGCCGATACCGGTGGCGCGCGCCAGCTCGCTCATGCCACGGCCGCGCGCGATCTCGGCGATCGCGTTCACGATCACCTTGGGATTGCCGGTCGCGAGCGCGTCGTTGAGCAGCTCGACATGATCTTCCGTCGCGTCCAGATGCTCCATCGGATCGAACTTGCTTATCTTCATGTTACCTGGCCCTCCTTGGCCGATAGTCGTTATCTGGAACGGGGCTAGTCGAGCCCCGCCACGATCTCCTTTGCTTTTGCGATGTCCCGCTCCTGCGAACCCTTGTCACCGCCGACCAGCAACAGGATCACCTGTTCGCCGCGCCGCGTGAAATAGAGCCGATAGCCCGGGCCGTGATCGATGCGCAGTTCCGCAACCTTGTCGCCGACGCTTTTGACGTCGCCGAAATGGCCGATCCGGATCAACGCGATCCGCTTTGCCACTCGCTTGGCGGCGATCAGGTCGCGCAACCCGGCGAACCAGCCTTCGAAGATTTCAGTCTGTTGAACTTCGATCATGTGTCCATTCTAGTGGACGATAAGGCGCCTGTCTACTATAATCGACACAGCGCGTTAGATTGGCTAGCGCCGATGCCGGTGCAAGAAGTTCAGCAGCTTCAGCCCATCCTCGGTCGGCACGGTGCCGGTATATCGGCATGTGTTGCACGATCCGCCGCCTTGGTAATGGTTGCCCTGCCGGACCGGCGCGATCTTGCCGGTGCCTTGGCAATCCGGACAGACCCGCTCCAGCGCCGGCAGCGCGCCCGTGCCGTCGGCCGCGGGGCCGCCTCTCGGGTCCGTGCTCATTGCCACCGCCTCGCCTGCCCAGCCCGCACCTGCGCCTCGCCCAGATCGCCGACGCCGGCGGCCGAGCAGTTCACCAGCGGCCGTCCGTAAACGTCGATCGACACCCGCTCGCACGTCACCCGCCGGCCCGCCGCGATCCGCCGCAGATGATCGCGCGATCGCGCGCCGGCGGCGTAATCGCAATCCGCCGATCGCCCGCGACGGCTCTGGCACTTGGGCGAACCCGCAACTTCCGGCGCATCGATCCCGGCCAGGCGCATCGCCCGCCCGCCGTCGCAGCGGATATTGTCGCCGTCGTGAAACGCGGGCGCGGCGCACAGGAATGCGGCGAGCAGCAGCATCGCTTACCGCCCTGCCCTGCCCGGGCCGAAATACCACTTCGGCACGATCGTCATCTCTCGCAGGCCACGCCGTCGCCGTCGCGATCAATCCGGCGGCTATACCCGGCATCGCCGCTCCGCACCGGCGCCGCGCCCGCCGCCCGCGCCTGCGCGCAGCTGCGGAACGATCCGCCACTATACGCGGCCGCGCGCGAGCCCGACCGCTTCGACGCCTTGCTGCTCGACTTCTTGCGGCTCCGCGCCTCGGCCGCCTCGATCGGCACCGCCAACGAACCCACCGCCGCAACGCTCAGCGCCAGACCCGCCAATCGAAATAAACCCAACATCTCATTCCCCCCTAACGCTGCGCCGCTATGGTCTTCAGCGCTTCTGATAATTCTATGCCCCACGTAACTTCCTCCGGAGCGTGCCGCCCATCAGCGTCGATGACAGCTCCAGAACTGTCCAGGACCAGCCGCGCCAGTTGAGGGCCGACGGCAGAGGCCGCGATCTTATCCAGCGAGCGGGTCAGGTCACGGCCGTCCGGGGCTAGGCTGTCGCAGCCGACGAGCACCCGCTCAAGATCCTTGTCGCTTCCTCCGTACCGGAGCGCGTAGCGGCCGAACGCATGCTCCAGCGCTGCCACCTCCAGGGGATGATATCGGCCGTCGCATCGAGCCATGAACACTAGGATCTTGGCGAGCTCGACCAGCGCCTTGTCATGGACGGGCAAAGCGCCATGCAAGCACAGCAGCTCGAAGCGCTCCTTGGGGTCACACACCTCGCCCGTCGAATAGTCGATCAGTTCGATGATGCGATCGATCCGAAAGCTCTTCGCCCGTCGGCTTTCGTGACAATAAGCCATCACCACTTCCGGCCCGCCGAAGCCCTCGATCCGGTGGCAGGTGATGCGCCTCTCGCTGCGCTCACCCTTTGCGTTCTGGTAGGAGATGTAGCCGCACCAGCCCGACGCTTGATCTCGATCGCTGCCAAAGATTGGCCCCTGCTCGGAGCACGCTTCGGGCAGTCGACCGGAAGGCACTGGCGGCGTAACCCGCAATGGTTGAACGGCCCGCTCGACCCGCGTGGCGATGTTCACCCGCGCCTCCTCGTAATGCCCGTAATTACCGCGACTCCCGCCAAGCTCTTGTCTCTGTTACAGAACAAAGTGGGAACAATGACCCGAGTCGGCGTGAATAGTACCGCCCTGATGGCGGCCCCAGCTTGTGGCATCGGATGCGCCCGTTGCACGCTCATCTGCGCTGTGCTCGCCGGGGTTCGAGAAGATCGTTGGCGAGAGCTTCAACGGCTGCTTCGTCTTCACCGGCGAGGTCCAAGCCGGGTGCAATCGTCGCACGTCTCGCGAGCCCGAGTGCTCTGGGAAGATGCCGTGCGAGCTCATGAGCAAGCTCGGCCCCCTGCAATCCAGGCGAAGCCAGCAGCAATCCTTCGAACATGTGCGCCAGCACCCGTTGGCCTGGCAGTTCGACCGGCATCATGACCGTCTGCACGCTGGGCTCGGGCGGCGGCGGCGGTGCGCCTTCGTCGGGATCGTCCACTTCGCCGGTCAGGTAAGCCGGTGTTGTCCCAAGTTCTCGGGCAATCCGATGAAGGTGCTTCGACCCATAGGCCTCGCCGCTAAGCAGGTTATGGATAGCCGATTGGCTCACTCCAACCCGCCGGCCCAGCTCGGACTGGCTGAAACCCCGACGGTTCATAAGAGCACGAAGGCGATCAGCGTCCAACACGGACCGGCAAGCTATAGAGTAACTTTTAGCTTGCACGTCCAGTTTACTGGTTGACGGGCTATAATCTGTCTTATAGCTGTTGTGCATGGACACGACGCAGCACCTCGAATCGCCGGCTTTGGCTTTCTCCCTCCTCCACTTCTCCGAGGAGGAGCGGGCCGAGATCGTCGGCATGGCGGACACGATGACATCCTCGGAGATCGCCGAAATCCTGACCTGGATGGAGGAGCCCGAGCTGCTCGAAGGTGATGGTTGGGAAAAGCCGTTCATCAAAGCCGCCGACTACCTTGCCGCCCGGATCGCGAACGATCGGTTTTGCGCTCCCCAGCTCCCGGAGCCGATGCTCTGGGGCTTCGCCGGCCCCGCTGGCCACGCCTGAGGGTAACGGCATGGGCCCGCAACTCACCCTTGATCAGGCGCGCTGCTTGCTTGCCCGGCCCGACGTGAGGGCCGCCTTGCACATCGTCTCCTACCATAGGCTGACGCGCAGCAGCGGGCGCCCGCTGGTGTCTACGGCAGCGATTGGCACCGGTCGACTTCGCGCGCTGCTTGAGCGGCTCGACGCCCGGATCTGCGCTGCACAATCGGAGCGCGCCTATGACTGATCCGGCCCAGGCATTCCGCGAGGCGGTGGAGATGGTCGGCTCGCAATCGGCGACCGCTCGGCTCCTCGGCGTCAGCCAGGCCTCGATCTGGCAGCGCTTGTCGAAGCGCCAGCCCGCAGCCGCCCAGCATGTCCTAACGCTCGAGCGCCACACCGGCATCTCGCGCCACCGCCTGCGCCCCGATCTGTATCCCATTCACGACTCTCCCGCCGGGCGCACTCGGGACGGGAGCGGCGCTTCGATCGCTCAGCCTAGCGGCTTCCCCGGCAAAGGCCCGTGCGATCGAAGCGCCAAATTGCACCTCGGAGAACCGCTGCGATGACCGAGCCCCGCCACATCGACGACGCGGCCGATCTCAACGATGCCATTGGCGAGAGGGGTGACGAAGATGCCTTCCGCCGCACTAGGGCCATCGAGCTCGCCTTGCAGGCCGAGGGCGGCAACTTGACCGCCGGCGATCAGCTGATGATCGCACGCCGCTTCGCGCGCTTCATCATCTTCGGCGACACGCCGACGCTGACCCGGGCCGAACCGAGTCCAATCAAGGAGGCGGACCTACTGGAGCTGCTGCAACGAGGCAGTCGCTTTAGCCACATCGTCGAGGCTGAAGTGTCACGGCAGCTTAGGCGAGCCGTTGACCAAGCCAAGTCTCAGCTCGCGGCCCTTCGTCCGGCCAATCCTTTCGACTTCTCGGATCAGGTCGATGCTTGAACGCTCAGTCATCCTGCTGCGCGCTTCGTATGTCTGTGATCCCGCGCAAAAACTTGACGTAGGTTTTAAGAACGTCGCCTTCGCTCATCGGTCCTTTAGCCGTCGCGACCGCCTGCGTCAGGTGCGCCGCGACGAGCGCGGCGGTGTCATCCGAAATCTGCACGACTCTTTCTCTCCTTCAGTCGTTGGTCACGCGTCGACTGTAGCCGGACGGGGGGCGGCTTCAACCCGCTCCCCGGAAGGTCTCCCCCTCCCCATCCCCATCCCCGGGCGCTCCCTGCCCGGGGCGGCCGCTGGCAGACCGGCCTTTCCCAAAGAGACAAGCCACCCGAAACTGTCTCGGTCTGCCGCCTTCGCCGGGCTCGGCGCGTGACGAAAGTGCGCCCGCCCCTCACCTTCGAGCTCGCACTCACCCGCGTCGCCGGCTTGTTAGGCTGGGACAGGTCGGCCGAGATCCTCGGAGTCGCCGAGCGAACCGTCCGCGATTGGTCCGATCCTGACACCGTCCCGCTCGCCGGCCGCGCGCTCTGCGTCGAGGATTGCATCCATCTCGACGTGGCCTATCGCGCCGCCGGTGGTGACGGCGCGCCTTTGCTGTCCTGCTACGCCCTGCTGTTCGAAACCGAGCTTACGACCAGCGCCGATAACGGCGCTCTCGTCCGCCATATCGCCCGGGCGGCAAAGGAAACCGGAGAAGCGCTCGCCGCATCGGTGCTGGCCTCCGCGCCCGGTGCGACGGCCGCCGATCGCGAGCTCGCCCGCCGCGAAGGCGAGGAGGCGATTGGCTGCATCACCAACATCGTCACGATTCTCGGCGCGGCGCCGACCGGTGAGCGCCAATGACGGCCCGCTCCCTCCCTGCCTTTCCGATCCGAAGTAATACTTCGGATCGAGAGCCCAACACGCTCGCTACTCTCCGCGCTGGGCGGCGGGGCGGGGTGTCCGATGTCCTGGGGGGGACGAACTAGAATGGCGACAGGTCAGCGTCTCAGTATCCACTGCCCGCATTGCGAGCAGAAGGCCCGCGTCCGCAACAGCCGCGCGGTCAGCCCGACTTACAAGCACCTCAATTTTGAATGCACCAATTTCGATTGCCGGCACACTTTCGCGGCCGCGCTCGAGATCCTCTACACGATCGCGCCGTCGGCCCGGCCCAATGCCGAGCTCAACCTGCGCACCGCGCCGCCCCGCTCGCGCGCGGCCGCCAACGACAACGGCTCCGCTCCCATCGTCCTCCCCGGCGGCCCGGAGGTGCCGCCGCTCAGCGCCGCCAACGACGATGACCGCGCCGGCGAGGCCGTCTCCTACGGCTGACCCGGGCGCCCTTTGCCGCCGCTGAAGGGCTGACTTCTCCTCTTCATCCACCCGCCACGCGCTGCCCTACCGGCGCGAAGGCCTTTCTGTTGCCGAAGGAAGTGCCCCGATGACCGACCAAAACGACACGCTCGAACGGGGTCCCCGCGAAGTACCACTTCGTGGGGATAGTCTTCGCCCCGGCGAGTATATCCGCCTGCGCCGCCGCGCCGCCGGCTTCACCACGCAGGACGTCGCCGCCGCGATCGGCCGCAACATCGTCGACCAGGCTGACGTCCAGGATCAGCTCGCCCGGCTCGAACGCGGCGAACCCGAGCTCGCCACCGCCAGCCTCGAAGGCGCTCCGCTCGGCTTCCACGACCTGGTCGATCGCCTCGCCCAGGTTTTCGCGCTCGACGGCCTAGTTTATCATGCGCTGGTCGGGCTTGCCGACAACCCGGGCCTGCCGGCGCCGCACATCTGCCGCGGCTGCGGCTGCACCTGGCACGACGCCTGCCAGGTGGCGGGTGGCGCCGGCTGCTCGTGGAGCGACGCCGACCCGAACATCTGCACCGCCTGCGAGGCGGAGGCCGGCCAGGCCTTCGACACGCTCCGCTCCGCTTTGGCCGATCGCGATCCGGAGCCCGGCAATCTCGGCCTGTTCGCAGTCGCGATCGCCGCGATCGGCTTCGCCGCCATCCCCGGCCGCGCTCTCGCCACCTTCGCGCTGGGGGCGTTTTGATGCAGCTGGTTCCCGAACTCACGCGCGCCGAGCTGGACGCGGATCTCGACCATCCAGACATGGGCATCGTTTTCGCGGTTTCACCAGTCGACGGCAATCTCTGTCCGGATTGCGGTGGCGATCTCGGAGATGCTTTCGGCTTTGGACTGCACCGCACGTGCACAGGCTGCGAGACCACGTTTCTCGGCGCCGGCGAGGATGCGGCCCATGGCTGAGGGCACGATCGCCGCCGACGAGCTGCGGCTCCTGATCGAGCGCATTGAACGGATCGAGGAAGAAAAGCGCGGAATGGCCGACGACGTCCGCGACGTCTACGCCGAGAGCAAGGCGCGCGGCTACGACGTCAAGACGATCCGCGCAGTGATCCGCCTCCGCCGCATGGAAAAGCACGTCCGCGACGAAGCGGAGATGCTGCTCGACACCTACAAAGCCGCGCTGGGCCTCAGCTGATGGGCACCGCCTCCCCACTTATCGCCGAGCTCGCCGACGCGGCCGTGCTCGCCACCGGTGCAAGCCACGTGACGATTAGGCGCGATCTGATCAGCGACATTCTCTCGGCGCTCATCGAAGCCGAACTGATGCACCGAGCCTCGACCGCGCCTGGGCTCGCATGCTTCGGCGTTCTTCTATCCAGCGCCCAGCAGCTCGGCCACGCGCTCGACCTCCCCGGCCAAAGTATCACTTTGGCCGGAAATCCCAGCCCGATCGAGGTTGCCGCCCCGATCGGGCCAGTTCCCCCGACATTTCCTACAATCTCGGAGACCGCCCATGACTAGCATCGCCGACGCCGCCGTCCAGCTGGGATCGGACCAGCCCGCCACCGTCCCGCTCTCGAAGCTCTACATTTCCGGGAAGAACGTCCGCAAAACGGATCGCGAGCTCGACATCGACGCTCTCGCCGACGACATCGAGGCGCACGGCCTGCTCCAGCCGCTGATCGTGATCCCGGCCGCCGGCGATCGTTTCGGCGTGATCGCCGGCGGCCGCCGCCTGCTCGCGCTCGAGCGGCTGAAGAAGCGCGGCAAGCTGCACGGCAGCCACGCCGTCCCTGTGGTTCACCGCGACGCGGTCGACGGCCGCGAAGTCAGCCTGGCCGAGAACCTCCACAAGGTCGCGATGAACCCGGTCGACGAGTTCACCGCCTATGCGTCCATCATCGCCGACTATCGCGATCGCGGCGAAGCCGACGAGCAGGTCCGGATCGAACGCTGCGCCCGTCACTTCGGCAAGACCGTCCGCCACGTCACCGAGCGCCTGCGCCTGGCGGCGCTCGCCCCCGCCATCCTGGACGCGCTGCGCGACGGCGCGATCAGCCTCGACGCCGCCAAGGCTTATGCCGCCTATCCCGATCACAAGCTGCAGCTCGAGATCTTCACCGCCCAGGAGCGGCTGCCGGACAAGCATCGCGTCGCCTCCATCCGCGCTTCGCTCGCCGGCCACGTCTACCGCGCCGGCGATCGCCAGGTCCGCTATGTCGGCCTCGACGCCTATCGCGCCGCCGGCGGCCGCATGGAGCTCGAGCTGTTCATGGGCTCGGCCGACGAGGAAGTGCTGGTCGATACCGCGCTGCTCGATCGGCTCGTCCACGACAAGGCCGGCCCGGAAGTCACCCGCCTCGCCCGCGCCGCAGGTTTCGCCGACGGCATCGTCCAGCCCTGGGCCGGCGGCAGCTTCGCCCGGCCCAAGGCGCCCGGCGGGTTCACCCTCGTCTACGCGTTTAGCCCGACGCAGCAGGAGCGCGCGGCCGCGATCGCCATCTACCGCATCACCGCCGACGGCGCCGACCTCGAGCTGGTCCCGGACTATTTCCGACCGCTCGCCCCCGAAGCCGGCCCGGCCGCCCAAGCGCCCAGCCTGTTCGCCGGCACAGAAGTAACCCGCCCGCCGGCGCGCGCCGAATCGGAGATCGAGCAGCTCGGCCGCCTCCGCCGCCAGCGCATCATGCTCGAGGCTTTGAAGCGCGCCACCCCGCCGGTAGCGAACACCGCGTTCGCCGGTCGTCTGAACTGGCCGGCAGACCGGGTGATCCAAGGAGAAACGGACGAGGCCTATATCGTCACCGTCCTGCTCACCATTCCCAAGGCCGACGTCGAACGCCACCTCCCCGCCGCCGAACGTGCGATCGACGCCGAGGAAAGCGGCCGCGCCCCGCCCGACCCCGATCCCGACGCCGCCGCCTTCGACATCCCAGCCGAAGCGGTGCCGGCATGAGCACCGATGTCACCTCCGACCAGCTGTTCATCAGCCTGGACGCGACCGTGTCACTCGGCGCGCTATGCAAAGCTGCCGGCATCTCGCTCCCGCCCGGCCGCGACCCGGCCGAGCCGATCGAGATTGAAAGTGTCGATGTCGATCCCGGCGAGGCCGCGTCCGCGCTGGCCGAGATCGGCATGGGCGGGGATGATCACGAAGAAGAGCAGGAGATGCCTGCTGGCGTCCTCCTGGATTTCGTGGCGTCCAGCCTTCGCGGCGATCACTTTACGGCCGCCGCCCTGGCGCCCCGCCTGTTCACCTGCGGCAATCTGACCGTCGTAGAAACGGCGATCGCGAGGCGGGCATGAGCGACGTCCTTGGAACCACCGAAGCCGGCGAGCCGCTCGCGCTGGACCTGGACCGGCTGATCGGCACCCACGCCTGCGTCGTCGCGAACTCGGGCGGCGGCAAGTCCGGCCTGATCCGCCGCCTGCTCGAGACGACGCATGGTCGCGTCCAGCACATCGTGCTCGACATCGAGGACGAGTTCTACACGCTTCGCGAGCGCTTCGATTACGTGATCGCCGGCGGTGACGGTGGCGACGCGCCGATCACGATCGACAGCGCCGAAGGCCTGGCGCTGGCCACACTGCAGCACGGCTTCTCGCTGATTGTGCAGCTCAACGATCTCGGCGCATCCGCTCCCCAATTCGTCGGCCGCTTTCTGTCCGCTATGATCAGCGCTCCAAAGCAGCTCTGGCGCCCGGTCCTGGTCGTGGTCGACGAGGCGCAGGTCTTCGCCCCTCAGGACGGGGCCACCGCTGCCACCGCCGGGATGAAAGCGCTGATCGCGCAGGGCCGCAAGCGCGGCTTCACGGCCGTTTATGCCAGCCAGCGTATCGCCAAGATCTCGGCCGACATCCGCGGCGGGATCAATAACTGGCTGCTCGGCCGCGTCGGCCAGTCGCTTGATCGCCGCGCCGTCGCCGACCAGCTCGGCTTCGCGAACAGCTCGGCCGAGGCGCGCGACCTGCAAGGGCTGCCCGATCGCAGCTTCTGGGGCTTCGGCCCGGCGATCGCTAAGGAACCGGTCCTGTTCCGCGTCGCCGACGTCACCACCACCCCGGTCCGCCCCGGCCAAGCCAAGCTCCCCACTCCGCCCCCGCCCGAAGCTCTGCGCGCAATCCTGGAAGGCATCGCCGCCAGCACGGTCGAACAGAAGCTCGATACGGCAATGGCCGCCTACGACGCCGGGGCCGAAGTCGGCCAGCTGCTGGTCGAGCGGGACGCGCGCATCGCGGAGCTCGAGGCTGAACTCGCAGCTCTCAGGGCAGAGCACGAGCAGCTGCTCGGAATTGATGCTGAATGCGACCGCTACCAGACTGGCCTCGGCGCGATCGAGCAGCTCGTGGCCGATGTTCGCGCCGGTCGCGGACCGTTCGCGATCGACGCTCCGGCCGCGAGTGCAACGTCATTGGGCGTGACAGCCGGAGAGACGGCACCTTCCGGAGCAGGCGTGGAAGCGTTCATCGCCGCTGCGAAGACTCCTCGCGGCGCCGTCGTCCGCGTGGGCGGTCAACCGAGGCCCGACCCAGCTGGCAAGCCTCACGCGATGGCGCTCAAGATGGTCGAAAAGATGGACGCGCTCGCGCCGGCAAGGCTGACCTGGCGGCAGCTGTCGTCGCTGCTCGGTTATTCACCGGATGGCGGCTACTTCCGCGCTGGCAAACGCGACGCGCTCGAACGCGGCTTGCTGAGCGCGAATGACCAGTATGTCTGGTCGGCCAAGCCGGGCGGAGCCCCCCTAGATCGCGCAGCGGCTTTCGATCTGTGGTTGTCGATCCTGCCCGAGCCCGCTCCGAAAATGATGATGGTGCTTGCCGGCGGAACGCGCGGCCTGTCGAAACAGGAACTCGCGGACGAGCTCGGCTATTCCACGTCCGGCGGTCACTTTCGCAAGGGCCTCGCCCTCATGCGCCAGAACGGCGTCTCGGTCGAGACGGGCGAGAACGTCAGGCTCGCCGAGCCGTTGCCGGGTGAAGCGGCATGAGCAGCACCTCGTTCAAGGTGATGCACTGCGATCGCTGCGGCAACGAGGAGACCAGCGACTGCGCCCAGGCCCCGCCCGAATGGGGCCGCATCGTTGCCCGCAGGGTCAACGGCAACGGCGGTATAGGCGTTCACGAAACGCCCGACGATCTCTGCCCTTCCTGCCTGTCCGCCCTGCTTGCCTGGTACCGCGAGCCACGCGTCGCTGCGGCACCACCACCCGCACCCCCGCCGCCCACCCCGGCCGCGCCCAAGCCGCGCCCGGTCACCGCGGCCGAGCGGGACGCGTTGGTCGACGAAGCCGCCCAGCTGCTCAAGGCGCAGGTCAACCAGTCGATCGGCGCCGCCCGCGCCCAGCCCGCCGCCGCGCTGGCGAGCGACGAGCTCATCCCGGAACTCCTCGCCGGCATCGATGTCCGCGCCCGCGCGATCGCCGACGCCGCGATCGCGCGCCTGGCCGACCGCCCCACCCCCGCCAAAGCCCGCCCGCGAAAGGCCAAGAGCTGATGCCCGGCCCCCTCGATCCCGAACTCGCGGCCGACGGCCGCCCGATCTACACCGCGATCGTCAAGCCGGACGATGGCGGCGGCTTCCTGCTCCTGGTGCTGATCGACGACGACGAGGAGCGTCCGGAACAGCGCGTCTGGGCCAGCGGCACATTCAGTTGCCCGAACGCCCGCGCGCTCACGGCCGAGATCGCGCTCGGCATGCAAGTGGTGGCGGAAGGGTGATGGGGGATCGTCGCCCACCCCCGCGGGCCGCGCTCGTCGAGAATGCGCGCGGGCTCGCGCTTGCCGCGTTCGCCTCGCCGGAACTGATCGGCACCCTGCTCGGGTGCGATGCCGCCGATGCCGGCCGCTTCAAGGCGGACGCGCTGAACGACTGGAGCGGGCTGATGTACGCGGTCGAGCGGGCGAAGAGCGCATGACCGCCGCGCCCAGCATCGCATCGGCCAAGGCTTTCGCCGCCGGCAATCGCACCGGCCATGCCGCGCGCGAGACGGACGATTTCTATCCGACTCCGCCCTGCGCCACTGAAGCCTTGCTGGCGGTCGAGAAGTTCGAAGGGCCGATCTGGGAGCCGGCCTGCGGTACCGGCGACATGAGCCGTGTCCTGGAAGCCGCCGGTCACCGGGTGATTTCGACCGACCTGGTCGATCGCGGCTATGGCGAGGGCGGCCGCGACTTCCTGTGCGAATGGCAGCCGATCGCCCCGAACATCGTCACCAACCCGCCGTTCCGCTCCGCTACCGAGTTCGTCGATCGCGCGCTGCAACTGACCCATCCCCCCGACCGCCACACGCCGGGAGCGTGGATCCCGAAGGGCGGCGTCACCCGCAAGGTGGCGCTCTTCCTCCGCCTCGCCTTCCTCGAAGGCCAGGCGCGCGGCCGCTGGTTTCCGGCCACCCCGCTCGCCCGCGTCTGGATCATGTCCCGCCGCGTGCCGATCGGCAAAGGCCGGCTGCTCGCGGCGGACGAAACGAGCGGCCCGCTCGCTTTCGCCTGGTTCGTTTGGGACCAGTATCACGCCGGCCACCCCGAACTGCGCTTCCTGGACTGGAAGCACCCGGAGCGCAGCGCATGACGGCCAACCCCGGTCACCTCCCGACCGACGCGATCGGCAAGCGCGTCGCCGTCCAGCTCGCGGGCGGCGCGGAATCGAAGATCGACAACGGCCCGATGGTCCCGCCAGGTTGGGCCGCCGACGGCAAGGGCGGCTGCCGCTGGACGCTCACCGGCTGCCCGTTCGACATCGCTCGATACCGGGTGCTCGGTTGAGCCCGCCGCGCCACCCTCCGATCGACCTGCTCGATTCCGAACAGGCGGCGGCCGCGATCGGGGTCAGCGTCCGCACCCTGCGCAAATTACGCAAGGACGGCCTGATCTCTTACGTCGCCACCACCGATCGCCTGGTCATGTACCGTCCCGAGGACTGCGCGGAATTTATCGCGAGTCGCTTGCGGAGGAACGAACCATGCCAGAAGCCAGCCAAACCGCGCCGGACGCGGCCGCCAGCCCAGGGCGGCGGCGGCCAGGTGATCCCGTTCGAACAGCTCGCTCAGGCGCGGGGCTGGTAGAATGAGCGTCTACCGCCCGGCCCGGTCCCGCTTCTACCATTACGATTTCGTGATGAAGGGAGAGCGCTACACCGGCTCGACCAACCTCACGTCTAAAACCGAAGCGCGCGCTTATGAGGCGGCGGTTCGCCGGCGCGCCGCGATCGGGGAGACGGCCAAGCCGCCGATTACGCTTAGCGAAGCCTGCGGCCTGTGGAGCGATGGCAAAGGGCAATACGAGGCGAACTGGTCGACGTCCAAGCACCACGTGAAGACGCTGCTTCGCATCCTCGGCGGCGCGCGGCTGCTGTCCGATCTCGACCTTGCAGACTTCCGCAAGTTCGTCGCGCGCCGGCGAGCGCATGTCACGAACAAGGGAACTCCGCTCGCCAACGCCAGCATCAACCGCGAACTCGAGGTCGCCTCCCGTATTTGGCGCTACGCGGCGCAGGCGCACGACCAGGCGCCGGACGGCTTCGCCGTGTCGACGATCGCCTGGGGCCAGGTCACGCTCAAGGAACCCAAGGAGCGCGTGCGCGAACTCGGCGCCGACGAGGAACGGCGGTTGTGGGAGCACGCGCCAAACGACGATCTGGCGGCCGTCGTTGAATTCGCTCTCCTGTCCGGGCAGCGGCGTACGTCGATTGTGACCCTGCTCTGGTCGAAGGTCGACCTGATCGATATGCGCGCCTCGGTGCGCGTCAAGGGCGGTGGCTGGCACAGCTTCCCGCTCACGCCGCGTCTCGCGGCGATCATCGCCAACCGGCCGAAAACGTGCGCCCAGGTCTTCACCTATGTTTGCGAACGCCCGGCGCCCCCGCGAGGCGATCGGCCGCGGCGCCTGCGCGGTGAGCGCTACCCGTTCAGCAAGCAGGGCTGGATGCGCAAATGGCGCAAATGGCTGAAGGACGCTGAAATCGAGGACTTCCGGTTCCACGACCTGCGCCACACCCGCGGCACCCGCCTGCTCCGCGCGACCGGCAATCTCAAGACGGTCCAGAAGCTGCTCGGCCACACCGATATCGCGACCACCGCGCGCTACGCCCACGCGATCGAGGAAGACGTCCGCCGCGACATGATTGTCGCCGAGTCCCGAAATAGTCCCGAACCGCTCCGGGACGTGAAGTCAGAAAACCCAGCAAGACGTAAGGAAAACCGATGACTGTACTCACTGGTCCCAAACCAGGTGCGCTACCAGCCTGCGCCACTCCCCGACACTGATCGGCTCAAAGTGCTACTTTGAGCCGGGGCAAGATGAAAGAAGAAACGTCGTCTTCTTCTCACTCGATCGAAGTAGCACTTCGATCGCAGCCATTGGTGGGCCCGGCAGGATTCGAACCCGCAACCTAGCCGTTATGAGCGGCCGGCTCTACCGTTGAGCTACAGGCCCAGCACCGCCCGAGCGAATAGCGGACGGGGAACCCGATTGACAAGCTAGGCAAGCGGCCGGGCGGCGGCGAGCGCGTCCAGGCATTCGTCGATCGAGGCGGGCGTTATGCCGCGGCGGGCAAAATGATCGAAGATGCCGTCCCACCAGGCGTAGAATGTGGCGAGATCTCGCTGATCCCGGACATAAGGCGTGTTGCCGGGCTCGACCGACGGGGAATGAAAGGAGATTGAGAAGAGCTGGAGCCCGTCGTCCAGCAGGCAATCGACCACCGTCATGGCATCGGCGAGCGGCATGCCTTCCGGCGTCAGCGCAACGCGGCCGAGCAGGCCCGTGCGGGCGAGCAGGCCGCGTAGGTGCGGGATGCGAACGGAGGCCTGGAAGAGAGGCCCTCCCCTGCCACGCAGCGCGCCGACATAGCCGGCGGTCAGCGGGATTTCATACAGGCCGCTTCGACCGACTCGATAAGGGAATGGCCGGATGCGCGAGAAGTCGGGGCCGTTCTCGCCGGTGTAATCGAAGCTGGCGCGGACGGAGACGTCGGCGCGGTAGCCGAGATCCTGAAGCAGCGTGGCCGTGTGTGGGCCGACGCCATAGCGTCCGGCACGGTAGATGGTCGGACGGCGGCTGAAGCCGTTCTCGATCAAGTCGGTCAGGCGAGCGAGCTTCTCGCGCTCCAGCGCTGGCGGAAGATTTCCGGGGAAGCTGTTGGTGCGATTGACTTCTTCCTCGAACGGCGGGTTGACCCACGGGTGAAGCTGCGTGCCGACCGTGCACTCGCCAGCTTCCTGAAACTCGCGCAGGGTTGCTACGCAGCGCGGATCGGTCGCGATCGGGTGGTCGATCAGATAAACTGGCGTGACGCCGTAGCCGCGCAGGCGCCGGTGGACGATCGGAAGGGACTCGGCGGCGCCGGTGGATCGTTCCTCGCGGCTGTGCGGCTTGGTCCAGTCGAACTCTTCCTCAGTGTCGACGAAGACGGCGACCCGTCGCCCGAACGTCTGGGGCAGTTCGAGGTAGGCGCCGATGGGGGGTGGAAGATCGAGACGCGCGGGATCCGGGACCGACGTGGGGGATGAAGCCGCCGGCACGGACCTGGTTAGCTGCCCTGCCCCGTCGAGCGTTCCGGATCCCCAAGCGGAGGCAGGAACAGCGAAAAGCGACTGTCACCGATCACCAGCGCTCCGCCGACCGCCTCGGCGAGGTTGCGAACGAGGCGCAGCGCGAAGCCCAGCCCGAGCGCCGGCGCTCCCGGCCAATCGCCTTCCGGGCTG
The DNA here is from genome assembly GCA_036387855.1 of Allosphingosinicella sp. Taxonomy (GTDB): domain Bacteria; phylum Pseudomonadota; class Alphaproteobacteria; order Sphingomonadales; family Sphingomonadaceae; genus Allosphingosinicella. Next base: position 65,063 of record DASVSZ010000037.1, read on the forward strand.
TAGCCGGGGTCGAGCAACGCAGCTTCAGTCAGGCCGTCGATCGCGCGCGGACGATCGATCGCGAGGCACAGCATCCGCTGCCGTCCGAGATCGCCCAGCCCCATCGTCGCGCCGATCGTCTCACCCTCCTGGGCAAGGCCAATCGTAGCGGCGAGCATCCGCGCGAACATGCGCTCGGCCGCCTCCTGCTCGACCTTGGCGGGCGGCAGATCGCGGGTGATCTCGATCGCGATCCGCGCATTGCGCTGCCCGGCGACGCGCTCATAGGCATCATGCAGCCGAACCAGCAGGGCAACGGCATCGACCGCGCTTGCATCGAAACTGATCCGGCTGGTCTCGATCCGCGCCGCGGTGTCGAGATCGTCGACCGCCGAGAGCAAACGCCCCGCCTGATCCATGATTTCGCTCGCGCGGGAGCGATATTGGTCGTGCGCGGGCCCCAGATGCTGGCCATCGATCAGTTCAGCGAAGCCGATGATCGCGTTGAGCGGCGTGCGCAGTTCGTGGATGAGCTGGCGCAGCGAATCCGCCTGGAGATCGGTGCCGAACAGGCCCGAATCGTCGCGGGCGGGCAGCTGCGCACGGGCCACCTCGTCGACGCGGGGCCGGCGGGCGCTGCCGCGATAGCCGAGGAATGAGCCGCTTCGTGGATCGAAGAACGGAACGCCGGAAATGCGCCAGTCGCCCGCCGCCGCACCCGCTCCGGCAACGTTGAACCTGGCATCCCGAAACGGCGCGCGCTTTTCAAACGCGCCCGCGGCCTGACCGTCAACTCCGAACTGGCCGCGTTCGGCGATGCTGGCGATGGATTGCCCGACCAGCGGCCCGCGCGGCGCGCCCTCGATCCACACGATCGCGCCATCGGGCCCGGTTTCCCAGCGAAACTTATCGGCAGAACCCGCCGCAACCGCAGCCTCGGCTGCGCCAGCCTCGACCCGCGCTTTTCGAAACGCCTCGATACGGGCGACGAGCTCGCGAATCTGCGCTTCTCCGCCTTCCGGCGGTGGTGGCGGTGGCTGGCGATGGTGGGAACGCCTGACCTTGGGCGCGGACTGATCGACGGTGCCCGGCAGGACGAAGTCACTCGAACCGAAACTGGTCAGCGCGTGCTCGATCGTGCGGCCCAAGTCACGGCGATGCCGGAGCAGAGCCCGCGCTGTCGGGCTCATGGCCGGAAGCAGCGCGATCCATTCATCCTCGCTCAGCCGCCCGCCGGCCACGATCGGCGCCGCCACGGAGGGGTGATCCTCAGCGAAGAAGCCGAGCAGGCGCGGCGCGATATCGCGCCCGATCAGCGACTTGGCGATTTCCTGACGCGTGAAGAAGTCGACATCGTCGCGATGCGCGATCAGGAAGCGATAAGCGCCGTCGACCTCATCGCTCGATTCGGGATCGCGGCGTTGGGCGAGCAGATCGACCAACTGACGCCACTTGGCCGAGCGCGCGGCTGGGTTGGCCGCCGGCAGCGCCATGACGGTCGCGATCCTGTCGTCGAAGCGCACCTTGCGGATCCCCAGATCATGCCGGCCTCACCATGACGGAAGCGGCCTTCACAATCGTTAACGCGGCGCTTGGCGTGGCGAAAGAGGCCAATTCGACGAGTTGCGTTTTGGGACGCCGAAACGAGGGAAACTGAAGCTGGTCGCTTGAGCGAGAAGCGGCACGGCAGCCGCTGTGCCGCTGGTTGCCGATCAGGCCTGGCGATTGAGCCAGAGCATCCACAGACCGGCGAGATCGGCCCGCGAGCCGCCCACCGCCTTGAACGCCGTCTCGGCCTCCGCCTTTCGCCCGGACTGGGCCAGCGCCATGCCGAGCCGAGTGTTGACCAGGTTGCTGTCCACCGAGCCCTTTTGCAGCGCCAGTCGGTAGAATTCCGCCGCCTTGGCCCAATCGCCGTGGCCGTAATAGCCTTCCGCGATCTTGAGCGCGAACGTGCCGGCGGCTTCGGAGCGAGCGCGGCCCTCCAGACCGGCAAGCGCCGTCCGATCGCCCGCAATCTTGCCCGACACTTCCTTGAGGATCGCGGACGCGCTGGCGTTCGTGGATTTCAACTTGCCGGAGGTGACGCCTTCGTTGATCACGTCCCGTGCTTCCGCATAATAGCGGTCGCGGGCAAGATTGTCCGCCAAAGCAATGTATTCGTTCGAGTTCTGCAGCGCCTTCGCCGCGCGCATCAGGCGAAAAGTGTCGAGCGCCGCCTCGTCGTCCGTGGTCACCGATTGACGGTAGATGGCGATCCCGTTCTGCCAATTCTTCTGAGTCGGGTAGGCCGTCAGAAGCTCACGGGTCAGCGGCAGCATCTGGCCCTTGATATTACCGTCGAGCGCGGTCTGAAGTCCGAGAAGGTAAAGGTTCTCGGGCACCGGCTGGCTAGCTGCTTTGCGCGCCGCGATCGACTGCTGAACCAGGGCGAGAGCCTGTGCGTGCTGCTTCCGGTCGCGATGGATGATGATCATGTTGTTGATGATGTCGGGATCGTTGGGCGAGATTTTCAGCGCCTGATTGTAAGCCGCGATTGCGCCGTCATAATCCTTCGCCTCGATCGCGAAGCCGCCTTGCGCCCGGTATAGGCGGCCAAGCTCATCGGGCTGTGCGCCGCCGCTGCGGAGCACCGCGTCGATCGCGGCACGCTGGGCTGCCCTGTCCTGCGCCTTGATCGCCATGCTGAGGCGCATCTGGGCGATGAAGTAGCGGTCGTCAGGGTTCTTGGCTGCGGCTTCGGCAGCGGCAAGCTTTGCCGGGAAGTTGGCGACATCGTTCGCATTGGCGGCGGTTTGCAGTTCCTGAAGCGCCTTCTGCGCACCCTTGGTGTAGGTCCGTTTCGGTCCAGCGGGCTCGGCCTGAGCCTCTGCCTTCTTGGGCTGCGCTCGCTGCGCCGGCGCAGGCGTGGACAGGCCGGCGGCGCCGATCATCGATGCGGTAATAGCAAGAGCCGATGTAATTCTCACGAGACCTCTCCTCTTGAACTAGGGATAATCGAATTGCGAATCAGCCGCGCTGGCCCAGCCAGACGAGCCACAATGACGCAAGATCGGCGCGGGGACCGCTGACCGCCCGCAATGCAGCTTCCGCTTCCACCCTCTGCCCGGCAAGGGCGAGCGCCATTCCGAGCCGGTTGTTTGCCAGGGCCGCGTCGATGCCGCCCTTCTCCAGCGCGGTGCGATACAGGGCGGCGGCTTTGGCGTAGCTGCCGGTTGCGAAGGTCGCGTCGGCGGCGGCGAGCGCGTCGGCGCCGGTGGCCTCGGCGGCGCCGGCCTTGGTCTGGCGAGCGCTCAGTCCGGCCCGCTGAGCGGTCGCTTCCTTGGCGGAACTGGCCAGCAACGCCTTGTATTGGCCTTCTGCGGGATCGACCATGCGATTGCCGACGCCTTCGTCCAGGACGGCCTTGCTTTCCGGGGCGAAGCCGCCGGCCGTCAGCGCCTGCGCAAACTCGAGGTAATCGCGCTCGCCGGCCAATGCCTTGGCCGAACGGGTGAGCCGCATCGCGTCCAGCGCGGCGGCAGGATCGGCGCCGGCCAGAGTGCGATAGGCATGGGTGGCATCGCGCCAATTGGTCTGGCTCGGATAGGCTTCGACCAGCGCGCGGGCGAATTTCATGCTCTCCGGCGCCAGCCGATTGTCGAACGACAGCCGCAGCGCCCGCTTGTACCAAGCTTCCGGAACGATCTGGCCGGAGGCACGGCGAAGCTCGATCGCGCGGTCGAGCAGGCGGAGCGCTTCCGGGCTCTTCTTCAGCGTTTCCTTGATCTCGGACAGAGCGGCGAGCGCTTCGACATCGTTCGGCGCGGTTTCGAGGTATCTGGTCAGGCCCGCCTCATGCTGCCGGGCATCCCTGGCCCGTTGCACGAATGATGCGCGGGCACGATACAAGGCGGGGAGTTCGGCGGCCGGCACGCCGCCGCTCGCGATCAGAGCCTCGACAGCGACAGGTTGAAGAGCAGGGTCGCCGCGACCCGCCGCGATCGCGAACTGATGGCTAGCGACGATGTAACGCGTCTGCGCATTCGAGGCGGCGCTCTGAGCGGCCGGCAAAGCCGCCGATGCGGCATTCCAATCGCGCGCCTGAACGGCGGCGCTGAGCGGCGCGAGCGTCGCGCGCTCCTCCTTGGTCAGACGGACGGCCTGGGCCGGCGCGATCTGGCCCGCGGCAGGCAGCTGAGCATTCGCAGCGAAGCCCCCAAGCGCGAGCGCCGCGCCCAAAGCGATCCTCGATGCGGTCATGCACAAACTCCTGTAAACGCACAGCGCGACACCGGCCCGGCAGCCTCTACCGCCAATCGGTCCGGCTTGCTAGCGGCGGCGCGCTGAACCCGGCTTGAACCGCAAGCCACGCATATCGCAGACCAATTCCTGGCGGCCGGGCGCGGTTTGACGGCCGTGCTGTGGAGCGGCTAACCGGCTTCCATGCTGGCCGTCATCTCACCCGCCAAGTCGCTCGACTACCAGCGGCCCTACCCGCCCCTGCCCGTCACGCGCCCGCTGTTCGCGGCGGATGCCGACAGGATTGCCGGTGCCGCGGCCAGAATGTCCGCCAGGAAACTGTCGGAGCTGATGCACATTTCCGACAGCTTGGCAAAGCTGAACGCGGAGCGGTTCCGCACGTTCGAGGACGCGCCGGAACGCCCCGCCATCTACGCCTTTGCGGGGGACGTGTATCATGGCTTCGAAGTGCACAGCCTGCCCGACGAAGCCGTGCTGTTCGCGCAGGATCATCTGCGCATTCTGTCCGGGCTTTACGGCCTGCTCCGGCCGCTGGACGAGATCAGGCCCTACCGACTCGAGATGGGCACCAACTGGGCGCCGCGCCGCAAGAGCCTGTATGCTTATTGGGGCGATCGCATCGCGATCCAACTGAAGGCGGATCTGGATGCGGCGGGCGGGCAAACGGTGATCAACCTCGCCAGCAAGGAATATTGGACCGCCGCTGATGGACAGCTGCTGCCCGAAGTTCGGGTGATCGACATCGACTTCCGCGAGCCCGGCCCGAACGGCCTGCGCTTCAACACCTTCAACGCCAAGCGGGCCCGGGGCATGATGGCCCGCCACATTTGCGAGCACCGGCTGAGCGATCCGGAAGCGTTGAAGGGCTTCGACAGCGACGGCTACCGTTTCGACGAGGAGGGCAGTGACGAGGGGCGTTGGCGGTTCTCCCGGGTGTGAAGGTTATCCGGTCACCCCAGTTTAGGCTGGCGTCCATTCTGACCGATCTTGGATGCCAGCCTTCGCTGGCATGACGGATGAGGTGTGCGGACATGGCCGATCTCCGCTCGCATGACGGGGAGCTGATCGCCCTGTTCCCTCACGCGTACGCGCGCGCGCGGGGGTGGCGTTCGCGCGCGTGAGCCGCTAGCGTCGGCTCACCTTCGGGCGCCCTTTCGCGCGCCTCAAATCGCAATCTCGGGAATCCACATTGGCCAGCGCACCGCCGACCATCGAAAACAGCGACATCTCCCCGATCTCGATCGTCGACGAGATGAAGACCTCCTACCTCGATTATGCGATGTCGGTCATCGTCAGCCGCGCGCTGCCCGACATCCGCGATGGCCTGAAGCCGGTTCACCGCCGCATCCTCTATGCCTGCCAGGAAGGCGGGTTCGTCCCCGGCCGCCCGTATCGCAAATGCGCCAAGATCGTCGGCGACGTAATGGGCAATTACCACCCACACGGCGACAGCTCGATCTACATGGCGCTGGCCAGACTTGCCCAGGATTGGGCGATGCGGGTCACCTTGATGGACGGCCAGGGGAATTTCGGATCGATGGATCCGGACATGCCGGCGTCGATGCGCTATACCGAGGCGCGGCTGACCAAAGTGGCGATGACGCTGCTCGAGGATATCGACAAGGATACGGTCGATTTCTCGCCCAATTACGACGGCTCCCGGCAGGAGCCCACGGTTCTTCCGGCGCGTTTTCCGAACATCCTGGTCAACGGCGCCGGCGGCATCGCGGTCGGCATGGCGACCAACATCCCGCCGCACAATCTCGGCGAGGTGCTGAACGCCTGCAAAGCCTATATCGACAATCCCGGCATTACGATCGACGAGCTGATCGAGATCGTGCCCGGCCCGGATTTCCCGACGGGGCCGCTGATCCTGGGCCAGGCTGGGGCGCGCAGCGCCTATCACAGCGGCCGCGGCGCGATCATCATGCGCTCGCGCCACATCATCGAGGAAGGCCGGGGTGACCGCCGCTCGATCGTGCTGACCGCGATCCCCTATCAGGTCGGCAAGAACGGGCTGGTCGAGGGGATCGCTGAGGCCGCCAAGGACAAACGGATCGAAGGCGTTTCGGACATACGCGACGAATCCAATCGCGAAGGCGTGCGGATCGTCATCGACCTGAAGCGCGACGCGACACCGGACGTGGTGCTCAACCAGCTGTGGCGGCACACGCAGGCGCAGGCGAGCTTCCCGGCCAACATGCTAGCGATTCGAGGCGGGCGGCCCGAGACGCTGACGCTGCGCGACATCATCGAAGCGTTCGTCAAGTTCCGCGAAGAGGTGATCACCCGCCGCACCAAGTTCGAGCTCAACAAGGCGCGCGAGCGGGCGCACATCTTGCTCGGCCTGGTGATCGCGGTAACCAATCTGGACGAGGTGGTCCGCATCATCCGCGGCTCCGCATCGCCAGCGGAAGCACGGGCGGCCTTGATGGCCCGCGAATGGCCGGTGGCGGAGATCGCGCCCTATATCGCGCTGGTCGAATCGGTGGAGCACCAGGCCGGCTCCGATACCTACCGGCTTTCTGACGCGCAGGTCCGCGCGATCCTGGAGCTGCGCCTGCACCGCCTGACCGCACTCGGCCGCGATGAGATCGGCGGCGAGCTGCGTCATCTGGCCTCCTCGATCGCCGACCTGCTCGACATCCTGGGTGATCGCGTGCGGTTGTTCCAGGTCATGCGCGACGAATTCGACGCGATCGCGAGCAGCTTCGCGACGCCGCGACTGACCCAGATTGCGCCCGCGGCGGACGGCATCGACGACGAGGATCTGATCGAGCGCGAGGACATGGTCGTGACCGTCACCCATGGCGGCTACATCAAGCGCACGCCGCTCGATTCCTTCCGGACCCAGAATCGCGGCGGCAAGGGCCGCGCGGGCATGGGCACCAAGGACGAGGACGCGATCACCAAGCTGTTCGTGACTTCGACGCACACGCCGGTGCTGTTCTTCTCGACTCATGGCAAGGTCTATCGGCTCAAGGTCTGGCGGCTGCCCGAAGGTGCTCCCCAGGCCAAGGGCCGGCCGATGGTCAATCTGCTGCCGCTCTCACCTGGCGAGACGATCTCGACCGTGCTGCCGCTCCCCGAGGACGAGGCCGAGTGGAAGAACCTGCACGTCATCTTCGCGACCGCGCATGGCGGCGTGCGCCGCAACAGCATGGACAGCTTCGCGAATGTGCCGAGCAACGGCAAGTTCGCGATGCGGTTCGACGAAGATGCGACCGATCGGCTGATCGGCGTGGCGTTGCTCGGCGAAGGAGACGACGTCCTGCTCGCGACCCGGCTCGGCAAGGCGATCCGGTTCGAGGCGACCGCGGTGCGCGAGTTCCAGAGCCGCACTTCGACCGGGGTGCGGGGCATCACGCTGCGGGACGGAGACGAGGTGATCTCGCTTTCGATCCTGCAGGGGTTCCAGGCCAGCCCCGAAGAGCGCGAGGCCTATCTGCGCGCGGCCGCGTGGAAGGAGAATGAGAACGAGGCTACGCTGCCGCCCGAACGAATGGCACAGTTTGCGGAGGCCGAGGAGTTCATTCTGACGGTGACCGCCAACGGCTATGGCAAGCGCACCTCGGCTTACGAATATCGACGCACCAATCGCGGGGGCCAAGGCATCACGAACATCGAGACTTCGGCCCGTAACGGCCATGTGGTGGCAAGCTTCCCCGCTCATAATGGCGAGCAACTGATGCTGGTCACCGACCAGGCGAAGCTCATCCGCACCACCGTCGGCGACATCCGCATTGCCGGCCGCAACACACAGGGCGTCACCATCTTCCGGGTCGCCGACGGCGAGCATGTGGTGTCCGCCGCGCGGATCGACGAAGCGGAGGAACCGGAGAACGAAGCCGAAGCGATGATCGCCGAGGAACTCGCGCAACCGAGCGAACCGGTGGAAGTCGACCAGGTGCAGCTCGACGACGGCACGGGCCCGCAGACGCTGAGCGAGCGGGTCCAGGAGGATGACGACACGGAGCAATGATGGCGCAGCGCTGGGTAGGGGGTGCAGCGCAAGCCCGATCAGTTGCTCGAGCCGCAGGTCCATTCATTGTCCTTGGACACGAAGCACATATACTTGCCGTTGCCGCTCTTGCGCCATGAGGACGACCCGGCCGGCGCTCCTTCGCAGACGCGCACAGCGGCCGAGACCGGATACAAGGTCGCGTTTGGGGGCGCAGCATTGTTGACGCGCGTTGCACCGACGCCAGGCCGCACGGAAACCGCGTTGCGGATCGGCGAACCCAGCGAGAAGCTGTCGATCGCGACACCGTACCAATAGGGGCCGTAGGCAGCCATGGTGATGTTGTCGCTGATCTTCTGCCTGAACAGAGCGGCGGAAGCGGGACGGTTGCCGGGAGCCGGGCCACCGTAACGGGTGCGGGGACAGCTGTTGTCGGCAGCGTTGGCGGCCGCTCCTGCGGCCGGAGCGGATGACTTGGCCATGCCCGGCGTGGCCGGAGCCGGGGTCGGCGCGGCCGCGGTCTGCGCCCCGGCGCGACCGATCAGCGTTAACTGCCCGGGATAATTCTCCATGGTGAACGGCCGGGCATGGCCCTCGGGATCGGGCGACTGGCGGATCATCTCACACTGGCGAAACCGTTTGTCCGCCGGATCGCAAGAGACCACTTTGTAGATAGCGCGCGGCGGGTAGCCGCGCCCATCGAACTGGACGAGGTCGCCGGGCTGGTAATCGAAGCGATCATCGACCTTCTGCTGCGCCGCCCCAGCGGAGATCATGGTGCCGGTAACCAGCGCCAACGCTAGGCCAGTCTTGCTTACGACCATACTTCTACCCCCCCATTGGTTCGCCAGTTATATCTGAACCGGCTGTTTCGATAGCAGTTAGGAGCCGGACCAGCGACTGGACACTGATTGCTGCTCCGGGCTGTTGCTTGAGTAAGCGTGACCAACGGGAAAACGGCTTGACCCGGGCTGACCTCTCCGCTAGTTTCTGCAATTACAGAAAGGGCAGGAATGGCCGTCATCGATCATCCGGACGCGAAAGCCTTTGTGCTCCATTGGGGCGAGATGGGCACGCATTGGGGCGTGAACCGGTCGGTGTCGCAGCTCCACGCGCTGCTCTACCTGTCGGATCGGCCGCTGCATGCCGAGGAGATCGTCGACCAGCTCGGCCTGGCCCGCTCCAACGTGTCGACTGGCCTCAAGGAATTGCAGGGCTACGGGATCGTCCGGCGCGTCCATGTCGAGGGGGATCGGCGCGACCATTTCGTTGCGGAGACCGATTTGTGGGACATGCTGATGCGGATCGCGGCGGAGCGCAAGAAGCGAGAGATCGACCCGACATTGGCGTTGCTCGCCGAACTTTCGGCCCGGCTCAAGGCGGACCAGTCCGCTCCGCCGCATGTGCGCGAGCGGATCACCCGGATGCACGAGTTCATGTCGACCCTGGGCGGCTGGTACGAGCAGGTCCGGGTGTTGCCCAAGCCGACCTTGGTCACGTTGATGAAGCTTGGCGGCAAGGTCGCGCGGTTCGTTTCGCCGCGATCCAAGTCACAGGCCTAAGACAAACACGAGATACGCTAAAAGCACGCTCAGGTATTTCGTAAGTTTCAGAACGGACGGAAGGGAAGGCTGAGATGAACGTGGATCGCAAGCCGGAACTGACCCGCGCGCTAACGGGCAAGGTGAAATGGCGCGACCTGGCGCCGATGAGCCGTCGCGATGGGCTGGTCGAATGCCTCCATCCCCTGCCCTGGCTGGCTGCGTCCTGGTGGCTCGCCGCGCACCAGCTCTGGCTGCTGGCTCCAGCCTGCTCCTTCATGTTCTTTTTGACCGCGCTCAGGCTCAACCACGAGGCGATCCACTTCAAACTCGGCTTCCGCCCGAACGGGCATCGGCGTGTCCTGCATCTCCTCAGCGCGCTGATGCTAGGGTCCAACAACGCGGTCGCGTTCAACCACATGCGCCACCACGCCCATCTCGGCACCGCGCGGGACGTGGAAGGCAAATGCGGTCGGATGAGTGGTCTCCGCGTGCTCGCTTACGGTCCGGTCTTCCCGGTCGAGATGCATATCCGCGCCTGGCGGGACGGCGGCCCGAAGCTCCGGCGTCGCATGCTCATCGATCTGGCCTTGAACGGGATGACGATCGCCCTTGCTGTGACCTTCGCCTCCGAGATGCTGGCCTATCACATCGCCGCGATGGCGGTCGCTCAAAGCCTGACCGCCCTGTTCGCCGTGTGGATCACGCACCGCAACTGCCACGGCGAAGCACTGGTTGCGCGCACGCAGCGATCCCCGCTGATCAACATAGCGACCTACAACATGTTCCTGCACCTGGAACATCACCTCTTCCCCGGCGTGCCGGTGAAGCGCCTGGGCCGCCTTGCCGCCCGCATAGACGCCGCAGTCCCCGCTATCCCGAAACACGCACGTCGCGTGATCTGAACGGACATCCAAGCAGAAGAAAGGAACGGAACATGGTCGAGATTTCCTACGCCCTGTACCTCGCCATCACGATCGGCGTGACGGTCAAGGTCGCCCAGACGCTATCCCGCAACGGCGAGATCTTCCTGGTCCAGTGTTTCGGCCATAATCGCGAACTGGCGCGGTCTACCAATCACCTGCTGGTGGTCGGCTTCTACCTCGTGAATACCGGCTTCATCACCCTGACGCTGAGCCTTGGCACGGAGCCCACCACCCTGCCGGAAGCGATCCGTTTCCTCAGCAGCAAGGTCGGCCTCGCCGTGCTGGTCCTGGGCGGCATGCACTTCTTCAACATGTCCGCGATCGCTCATTTCGGACGCAAGGTGAACACGTGGTTCGTCGAGCAACAAGACGTCGTGCCAACGGTGGACGCGCGCATGCTGCGGTAGCTTCTACCGTTTAGAAGGAGTGTCGAGGACCGACGAGAGTCGGTCCTCGAACTTTGTCGCGATCAGCCCCGGAAATTGCGCACCAGGGAGAGTTCGCGCAGATGCTCGTTGATGCGGCCGCGGGCAAGCATCGCCAGGTGGCGATGATGACGGTTGCGGCCGCTGGACAGATAGCGATCCTGCACGGCGAGCAGGCGCTGGTGGCCGTCGATTTGCCCCAGCAGATATTCCCGCTCGAAGGCTGGGCCGCGGGCCCGCTCCAGACGATCTAGCAGGCGGCGGTCGGCGGGCGCTGGGGGTGGCGGACCCATGCCGCTGATCTCACCCAAGATCTGCGCGACCGTGGTCTGCTCCTCCACTTCGAATTCGGCGAACTGGCGCACCAGCGGGCGGACCCCGCGGCTAAGCGCCAGCCGGCTCGTCTGCAGCGCGACCGCACCGATCATCAGCGTGTCCTCGACATGGCGCTGCTCGGCCGGCCCCATCGCCATGTCGCCCATCGGCGGCGCACGCATCCGTCCGGGTTGCGCCAGCGCCGGCGCGGCGGCAAGGCCGACCGCACCCACCAACATGCTCGTTCCGAAAGTCCGCCTGTCCATCACGCTTGCTCCTTTGGCTGTCTCAATTCGCTTAAAGCGCTATTCCGTCATAAGTTGCCTCGTAGAACCTAGGTTAGGAGATTGGCCGCGATGACGGCTGGAGTGCACATCATCGGGGGCGGTCTGGCCGGATCGGAAGCGGCGTGGCAGCTGGCGCAAGCAGGGATTCCGGTCCGCCTGTCCGAAATGCGCGGATCGGGCGAGCGCACGCCGGCGCACCATACGGACGGGCTCGCCGAACTGGTCTGCTCCAACAGCTTTCGGTCAGACGATGCGGAGCACAACGCCGTCGGACTGCTGCACGCCGAAATGCGGGCGCTCGGATCGGTGATCATGGTGTGTGCCGATCTGCACAAGGTGCCGGCGGGATCGGCGCTGGCGGTTGATCGCGACGGCTTTTCGGCCGCGGTCACGGAGCGACTGGCGGCGCATCCGAACGTCACGATCGTTGGCGAGCGGATCGACGCCTTGCCCGCGTCCGGCTCCACGATCGTGGCCACCGGCCCGCTGACTGCCGCGCGGCTGGCGGAATCCATCGGCGCTGCGACCGGAGCCGATGCGCTCGCCTTTTTCGACGCGATCGCGCCGATCGTCCACCGCGACAGCATCGACATGGAGGTGTGCTGGATGGCGTCTCGCTGGGACAAGGGCGAGACCAAGGATTACATCAACTGCCCGATGACCAGGGAGCAGTATCTCGCCTTTCACCAGGGCCTGATCGACGGTGAGAAGACCGAGTTCAAGGAATGGGAAAAGGACACGCCTTATTTCGAAGGCTGTATGCCGATCGAGGTCGCGGCCGCACGTGGCGTGGACACGCTCCGGTTCGGCCCGATGAAGCCGGTCGGCCTCGATGACCCGCGCACTGGGCGCTGGCCGCACGCGGTCGTGCAACTGCGGCAGGACAATGCGCTCGGCACGTTGTGGAACATGGTCGGCTTCCAGACCAAGCTCAAGCATGGCGAGCAGGTGCGGCTGTTCCGGACGATCCCGGGCCTGGAGAATGCCGAGTTCGCGAGGCTCGGCGGACTGCATCGCAATACCTTCATCAATTCGCCGCGCCTGCTGGACGGGACGCTGAGGCTGCGGACCGCCCCGCACATCCGCTTCGCCGGCCAGATCACCGGTTGCGAGGGCTATGTCGAAAGCGCGGCAATCGGGTTGCTGGCCGGACGGTTCGCTGCGGCGGAACTGGCCGGCTCACCACTCCCTCCGCCCCCGCAAACGACCGCGCTGGGCGCCCTGCTGGGCCACCTGACGGGCGGCGCCGAGGCGGACATCTACCAGCCGATGAACGTCAATTTCGGCCTGTTCCCGCCAGTGGAGGGTAAACGCAAGGCGGATCGAAAGGCGGCGTACACGGCGCGGGCGCGGGAGGCGTTGCAGGGGTGGATCGGCAATGCAGCGACTGTGCCGGCTTAACACCCACATTTCGGCTTGGGGCGCTTCTTCGGTGCGGTGGTGGCGTATTCCGCAGCCGTCAGTGCCCCGTCGCGGTTCGCGTCCGCGTCGCCGAACTTGTCGGCGGTCTTGACGGTCCATTCCTCGAAGCTGAGCGCGCCGTTGCCGTTCGTATCGAGCTTGGCGAAGGCCTTGCGGCGCGGCTCGAGCAGTTCGGCGCGGGTGATGCGCCCGTCGTCGTCCTTGTCGGCCCGGGCGAAGCGCTTTTCCTCGCGGGATTTGGGGGTGGCTTCGGGCGGAGTTGGGATGCGTTCGGCCCCAAGCGGCCTGACGAAACCGGACGGCGCGGCAAGCGCGGCCGGCGCGGGCGGGATGAGCTGCTCCGATTGCGCGCGGCTCTTCCAGATGAAGAAGCCGGCCGCGACCAGCAGCAACGCGGACACCACTCCAGCAGCGAATCGAAGCATCGGCTCCACCCCGTTTCGGAGCCGTGACGCTAACGCAGGTCCGCTGCGAATCCAATCGGCGGAGTCAGCGTCCGGTGAGACGGTGGCGGAACATCCGTGCCATGCGGGCGGGAGCGCCTTGCGGTTCGCGCGCTTCGATGCCGCGCTCGGCGTCCCGCCCGGCCAGCATCGCGAGCATGCCAAGCGGACGCAGCGGTGCCGGCCAGCGCTGGGCGGCGACGTCCGACAGCCGCTCGGCGGCGGCGGCCAGGGCCGCCCGGGCGTCAACATCGTTGCTGTGCCGGGCGAGATCGGCGAGTGCCCAGCCCTCCCCTGCCCGCTTGACGCGCTCGTTGATCTGGAAGCCGAGCAGGCTGGAACTGAACCGGAACAGCAGTGCCCCGCGGCCGAGCGCATAACGGCCAAGCGCGTCGGCCCCGAGCGGTTCTGGGGCGAGTAGCAGTGACCAGCCTTCCTCCAGCCGGGCCAATTGTCCGCCCTTGATGCCACGCGGCAGAATGTGGGCGGCGGCATCCTGGAGTGCAGGCTCGGCGGGCGGGGGGGCTTCGTCCAGCCGGGCAAGCGAATCGCGCCACCAGGTGAGCTTGATCTGGCTCAGCATCGGCTCGCGCCCGCCGGCGAGCACCGTCCCAAGTGCCGTATCCAGCCGCCACAGGGCGGCGAGCGCGGGACGGCGCTCGGCGGGAACATAGGACAGAGCGAGGGTGCGATCGGGATCGAGAGCGGTCACAGCCAGCCCGTCATCCCAGCGAAGGCTGGGATCTCAGCGAGGAAGAAACTCGGAATTTCACTCGACCCGAGGCCCCAGCGTCCGCCGGGGTGACGGCAAGTCAGCGGTAGCACACCTTCTTCGCCGCCTCGACCACATCGGCGATCTTGATCAAGGCGAGCTTCTCGAGATTGGCGGCGTAGGGGAGCGGCACATCGACGTTGGTGACGCGCAGAACTGGCGCGTCGAGATGGTCGAAACCTTCCTCCATTGCCAGCGCTATCAGCTCCGACGAGATGGAGCAGACCGGCCAGCCTTCCTCGACGCAAACCATTCGGTTGGTCTTGGCCAGGCTCTCCAGCACGGTCTGCTTGTCGAGCGGGCGAAGGGTGCGCAGGTCGATCACGTCCGCCTCGATCCCCTGTTCGGCGAGCTGCGTCGCGGCGTCCAGCGCCACGCCGACGCCGATCGAATAGCTGACCAGGGTCACGTCCTTGCCTTCGCGGACCCGCTTGGCCTTGCCGATCGGCACGACATAATCGTCGAGCTTGGGCACGTCGAAGCTTTGGCCGTAGAGCAGCTCATTCTCCAGGAACACGACCGGATCTTCGGATCGGATCGCGGCTTTCAGCAGGCCCTTGGCGTCCGCCGCGGAATAGGGCGCTATCACGATCAGGCCGGGAACGCTGGCATACCAGGGTCCGAAATTCTGACTGTGCTGGGCGCCGACACGGCTGGCGGCACCGTTCGGACCCCGGAAGACCATCGGGCAGCGCATCTGCCCGCCGGACATGTAATTGGTCTTGGCCGCCGAGTTTATGATGTGGTCGATCGCCTGCAACGCGAAGTTGAAGGTCATGAACTCGATAACCGGACGCAGCCCGCCCATCGCCGCGCCCGCGCCGACGCCGGCAAAGCCATATTCGGTAATCGGGGTGTCGATCACGCGACGTGGACCGAACTCGTCGAGCAATCCTTGCGTGACCTTGTAGGCACCTTGGTATTCGGCGACCTCCTCGCCCATCACGAACACGCGATCGTCCGTGCGCATCTCCTCGGCCATGGCGTCGCGCAACGCCTCGCGGACGGTGGTGCGCACCATTTCCGTGCCGGCGGGAACCTCCGGCTCGACTTGCAGGCTGGCCGGCGCACTGCCCTCCTTGGGACGCGCCTGAACGGTCGCCTGCTGTGCTTGCGCTTCTTCGGCCGGCGAGGCGGCGATTGCCGCCCCATTGTCCTCGGGTGCGGCGATCTGGTGCGCGGCCCCCGCTTGCGCGCTCGCCTCCTCGCCCTCGCCTTCGCCCGCCAGGATCGCGATGACGGTTCCTACCTTCACCTCGTCCGTGCCTTCGGCAACCAGGATCTTGGCCACAACGCCTTCGTCGATCGCTTCGAATTCCATCGTTGCTTTGTCGGTCTCGATCTCGGCGAGCACAGTTCCAGACGTCACCGCATCGCCCTCCTTGACCAGCCATTTGGCGAGCGTGCCTTCCTCCATCGTCGGCGACAAAGCGGGCATCTTGAGTTCGATCGGCATCAGTAGGTCTCGACCAGGACGTCGGTATGGAGTTCGGACGGATCGGGCTCGGGCATCTGTTCGGCGAAATCGGCCGCTTCCGTCACGATCTGGCGAATCGACTTGTCGATCAACTTGAGCTCGTCCTCGCCGACGCCGAGCGCTTCGAGATTGCGCTTGGCATGTTCGATCGGGTCCGACTTGTCGCGGACCGCCTGCACCTCGTCGCGAGAACGATATTTGGCGGGATCGGACATGGAGTGGCCACGGTACCGGTAGGTCTTGAGCTCAAGCAGGATCGGGCCCTTGCCGGCGCGAACCCATTCCAGCGCGGTAGTCGCCGCACCGCGGACCGCGAGCACGTCCATCCCGTCCACCTGGAGACCCGGAATGCGAAAGCTCTCGCCGCGACGGTAAAGCTGGTCCTCGGCGCTGGCCCGGTTGACGCTGGTGCCCATCGCATATTGGTTGTTCTCGATCACGTAGATGATCGGCAGCTTCCACAGCTCGGCCATGTTGAAGCTTTCATAGACCTGGCCCTGGTTGGCGGCGCCGTCGCCGAAATAGGCCATGCAGACACCGCCATCGCCCGCATATTTGTGCTTAAAGGCGAGGCCGGTGCCGAGACTGACCTGCGCGCCGACGATGCCGTGGCCGCCATAGAAACGGCGCTCGACGCTGAACATGTGCATCGAGCCGCCCTTGCCCTTGGAGATGCCGGCCTGGCGCCCGGTCAGCTCGGCCATGATGACCTTGGGATCGATGCCGTAGGCGAGCATGTGGCCATGATCGCGGTAGCCGGTGATCACCGAATCCCGCTCCCCGTCCAGCGCCGATTGAAGGCCGACCGCGACCGCTTCCTGGCCGATATAGAGGTGGCAAAAGCCGCCGATCAGGCCGAGCCCGTATAATTGCCCGGCGCGCTCCTCGAAGCGGCGGATGAGCAGCATCTGGCGATAATATTCCAGCAGCTCGTCGCGATTGGCGGTGTGCCGCTGCGGCTCGGCGGGACGTTCGCGGTTGGATGTCGGCGGGGTTGCAGGCGCTTGGGATGCCGAGGCTTTGGCCACGTTGGGCGTGTCCTTACGGTTCGGGTTCGGGCGGCTCTATGGCGGGAAAGCGGAGGCGGCGCAACGGGGCGGACTTCAACCCAGCACGTCAACCGCAGCACGTCATCCCGGCGAAGGCCGGGATGTCAGCGGGTGAAGAGCTCGGTGCTTGTCCGACCCGAGATCCCGGCCTTCGCCGGGATGACGGAAGTGGCGACCTATTGTTGTATCGGGATGATCACTTCGTCCGGTCGGACGAGGCCCAATTCGCTGCGGATCATTTCGTCCGCCAGGTCCGGATCGGCCTTGCGCGGGTCGAGCAGCACGGCACGGTGCGCGAGACGATTTCGCTCTTCGGTGAGCTGGGCAAGTTCGACGGACCGTTCAGCCTTGAGCCGGCGGTAATCGCCCCAGCTCAGAATGCCGTTCGAGCCAACGACCGCATACCCTAAGAAGTTCGCGATGATCAGAAAGCCGAGCGCGGGCAGAGCCGCGCGCTTGATCACGAACAGTGAATTTCTTGCCCCCGCCATGACGTTAACTGAATCAGCAAAACGGCCCGGAATCAAGCCCTCTCGAGCGGAAATACCGCTCGTCCGGCATATTTGGCCGTCGAACCGAGTTCTTCCTCGATCCGGATCAGCTGGTTATACTTGGCGAGCCGGTCCGAACGGGCGAGGCTGCCCGTCTTGATCTGCCCGCAATTGGTGGCGACCGCGAGGTCGGCGATGGTGGTGTCCTCCGTCTCGCCGGAGCGGTGCGACATCACGGCGGTGTAGCTCGCACGCTGGGCGGCGCTCACCGCCTCCAGCGTTTCGCTGAGCGTTCCGATCTGGTTGACCTTGACTAGGATCGAATTGGCAATGCCGCGCTCGATGCCTTGCTGGAGCCGCTTGGGATTGGTGACGAACAGATCGTCTCCGACCAGCTGAACGGTCCCGCCGAGCCGCTCGGTCAGCGCCTTCCACCCGTCCCAATCGTCTTCAGCCATGCCGTCCTCGATCGACGCGATCGGGTAAGCGGAGGCGAGCTCGGCCAGGAAGGCGACCATCTCGTCGGACGTAAAGGTCCGCCCCTCCCCGTCCATCCGATAGGCGCCGTCCCGATAATATTCGGTTGCCGCGCAGTCGAGCGCGAGGAGGACGTCGTCGCCGGGCCGATAGCCGGCCTGCTCGACCGATTGCATGATGAAGTCCAGCGCGTCGCGGGTGGATGCAAGCGCCGGCGCGAACCCGCCTTCATCTCCGACCCCCGTGGCATGACCGGCCTCGGCTAAGCGCTTCTTCAGTGTGTGGAAGATCTCCGCACCGCAACGGACCGCTTCGGCGAGGGTCTCGGCGCCGACGGGCACAACCATGAATTCCTGAAAGTCGATCGGATTGTCGGCATGCTGGCCGCCATTGATGATGTTCATCATCGGCACCGGCAGCAATTGCGCGGAGACTCCGCCGACATAACGGTAAAGCGGCAGCCCGCGCGCATCGGCCGCCGCTTTCGCGGTCGCCAGGCTGACGCCCAGGATCGCGTTGGCGCCGAGGCGGCTCTTGTTCTCGGTGCCGTCGAGCTCGATCAAGGTCGCGTCGATTTCGCTCTGTTCCTCCGCTTCCATGCCGACCACCGCGCCGGCGATCTCGCCCCGCACCGCATCCACGGCCTGGGTCACGCCTTTGCCGCCATAACGCGACTTGTCGCCGTCGCGCTTCTCGACCGCCTCGTGCGCGCCGGTCGATGCGCCGGACGGCACCGCGGCGCGGCCCATGCTGCCATCCTCCAGCAGCACTTCCACTTCCACCGTGGGATTGCCACGGCTGTCCAGGATTTGGCGGGCGTGGACGTCGATAATCGCGGTCATGGGAGCGCCTTTCGGGAATGCTGCAATGCGGCAGGTCGATCTATCGGCGGCCTGCGCGGCGCGCAACTTTCCTTTCCGGATACGGAACGGATGGGCCGCGACATGTGTTTCCAAGCGCAACCTGAACATCAACATTGGAAGGAGGACGCATCATGCCCCCTCGTGACGACGAATTGCCGGAAGGCACGGACCAGATCATCAACGGCGCGATGGAGACCGGCGCGGGCGCGGGCGCCAGCACCGGATCCAGCGGAAGCGGCTTCGGTGGAACGGGCTCCGGCGGAACCATTCCCGGCGGAAGCGGCGACTTCGCCGGCGGCACCGGCACGACCGGTAGCGGCGGTTTCATCGGCGGGTCCGGTGACGATGCGGGCGGCTTCGCCGGCTCGGGCAGCGGCGGCGGAACAGGCCTCGGCGGCGGTGGCACCGGCCTTGGCGGCGGTGGTTCGGACTTCGGCGGCTCCTCCGGAGGTTTCGGTTCGGGCAGCACCGGCGGCTTCGGCTCGACCGGCGGCGACCTGGGCGGGCAGAGCGGAGGCGCGACCGATCAGCTGAAGGGCGGCGTGCAGGGCCTGAAAAGCCAGGCGACCGACAAGGTCCGCTCCTATGCGGTGGACGGCAAGCAAAAGGCTACCACCGCGCTCGACGATCTCAGCCAGCTGGTAAACGAGACGGCGCAGTCGATCGATGATCGTCTTGGTCCGCAATATGGCGACTACGCGCGCCGCGCCGCGACCGCTGTCTCAGGCTTCGCCGACACGGTCCGCGGCAAGGATGTCGACGAGCTGTTCGACGATGCGCGCGACATCGTGCGCAAGAGCCCGGGTGTGGCGATCGGCGCCGCTGCCCTGATCGGGTTCGCGCTCGTGCGCGTGCTCAAGGCCGGAATCCCCGACGCCGACAAGGACGTGCAGTTCCAGGCCGATCCCCAGCTGGGCGGTCCGGGAACGACCGGCTCGTCGAGCTTTGGCGGCGCAATTGGCGCGGGTAGCTCCACCACGATCGGCAGTCAGGCGCCGTACGTCGCCCCGACCACGGGAGTCTGATCTTGGACGCCCGGGTTCAAACTCCGGCGGATGAGGGCATCGGCGACCTGTTTCACAAACTGGTCGCCGACGGCCGCAGCGTCGTCAGCGCCGAGGTCAATCTGTACAAGCAGATTGCCACCTATCGCGCCGGCAAGGCAAAGACCGGAATCGTCGCGCTCGTGGCGGGCGGGTTCCTTGCTTATGCGGCCCTGATCGCGTTTCTGGTCGGGCTCGTCATGGGCCTGGCCGATCTGGTCGGTCCCGTGCTGGGCGGCGTCATCGTGCTCGCCGTGAGCGGCATCGTCGCGTTCTTCCTGTTCCGCTACGGCATTTCCAAGATGTCCGCGCTGTCGGGGGATCCGGAAGAGAAAGCCGCGCTTCGCGCCGGGGAGAGCCGGGCATGAGCAAGCAAGCAGCAAAGCCCGAGCTCGAGCTGGAGCGGGCGCAACAGGAGCTCGCCGAGGCCAAGAAGCGCTTCGCCAACACCAAGGGCGCGCTTCAATATCGGCTAAAGCCGGCCAATCTTGCGCACAACGCATGGGACGGCGTTCGCGAGAAGAGCAGCGTCGCCGCCGATGGCGCGATGGGCGCAGTCAAGGGCCACCCGGCGTCGATCGGCGGCGTGGCCGCGGCGTTGGCCTTGTTCCTGGCCCGCAAGCCTGTCTGGCGCGCCCTGTCCGGCATCTTCGGACATGGGCGAGACAAGCCGGACCCGAGCATCGTTTCGGCCAAGCTCGACCAGCATGACGCGAATTTCGACCTCACCGCCCCGACGGTTGAACGGTCCAGACATGAAGGAGTGATTGCATGACCATCGTTACCGACAACGAACAGCAGAACGGAACCAACGGCGAGAGCGGCGGCCGCCTGTCTTCGGCAAAGCAGCGCGCTGGCGAGGCGCTGGGCAGCGCCCGCACCAAGGCAAGCGACGCCTACAGCTCCGCTCGCGAGCGGACCAGCGCCGCCTATGGCAGCGCTCGCGAGCGTGCCGCCAGCGCCAGCCAGGCGACCGCCGACGGCATTGACGCCAATCCGGGTGCGGCCCTGATCGGCGGATTGGCACTCGGCGCGCTGGCCGCGGTGCTTCTGCCCAAGACCCGCAAGGAAGAAGAACTGCTCGGCAGCTACGGCCGTCAGATCAACGACAAGGCCAAGCAGGCCGCGCAGGCCGCCAAGGAAGCCGGCCAGTCCAAGCTCGACGAATTGGGCCTCAACAAGGACACTGCCAAACAGAAGCTGAGCGAAGTCGCGAACCAGGCCAAGGATGCGGTCAAGCAATCCGCCACCGCAGCCGCTCAGGCCGCCAAGTCGACGGCTCAGGCCGACCAGGGCGGTTCGGTTGGGACGACTGGAGCGTCCACGCTTCCGACCGTCTGACGGGATCTGATCAGTCTAGCCGCCAGGTGCTCCGGTTCCTACCTTGCCGGAGAACCTGGCGGCTTCGCTTTGCCCATCGCCGCCAAGCGGGAGGAAGTGCGTATGTTCTCAATCAGAAACGGTGCGATCGTCACAGCTTTTGGCGCGGCGCTGCTGGCGGCTCCCGCCCAGGCGCAGATCGACAATCGCGACCCGGCGCGTTTCGTGCAGAGCCTCGCCCAGACGGGTTTCTCATCGCTCAAAGGTCCCCGCGCTGCCGCCCGGGGGAAATTTCGCTCCATTCTGGCCCAGCATTTCGCCGTCGACGCGATCGGCGAGCGCCTGATCCGGCGGTGGCGGCCACAGATCAGTCAGGCGCAATATACCCAATATCGGGCGACGTTTCCGAACTTCATCATCGGCACTTATGCCGACCGTCTCTACGACTATGCCGATGCGAGTCTCAAAGTCGTGCGCGTCCAGAACCAGGGCGCGAATGCGGCGGTGCTGACGCAGGTCACCAAGCCCGGCGGGCGGCCCGCCAGCGTGACTTGGACGCTGACCCGGGGCGGCACCGGCTACAAGGTCCAGAACCTTACCGTAAGCGGCGTCAACCTGGCAGTTGCGCAAGGCGCTGACTTCGACAGCTACATCCAGCGCAACGGTTTCGATCGGCTGATCGCTTTCATGCGCAGCCGAGGCTGATGCTCGTGCTCCTGCGAACGCAGGGGCCCAATTGAAGGCTGTGCTTAGGCTCCTGCTTTCGCAGGAGCACGTTGAGGGTTTCCTCAAGCGGAGCTAAAGGCAAGACATGAGCAAGATGCACCTGGTTTTCGGCGGTCGCGTGCGCGATCCGCAAGGTCTGGATTTCGTGGATTTGGAGCAGGTCCACCTGGTCGGGCTCTACCCCGATTACGCCAGCGCGTTGGATGCCTGGCGGGCCAACGCCCAACGCACGGTGGACGATGCCGAGATGAAATATGTGGTGGTCCACCTCCACCGCCTGCTCGAGCCTGAATTGCGCGCGAACGCGTCCGCGTAAATCGTCACCCCAGCGAAGGCTGGGGTCTCAGGCCGAGAAAGCCCTGTTCGGAGGACATTCGGCCCTCGCCGGCATGGCGTTATGCGCCGCGATAGCGCAGAATAAGCAGCGGTTTGGCGAGCGCCAGGCCTGCCAGGAAGCCACCGACATGCGCGGCAACCGCAATCCGCGCGCCTTGCGTTTCGAAAGTCAGCCCGACCAGCAGCTGAAGAAGGACCCAAGCCGCAGCGAGCCAGAGTGCGTTCAGCATGAGAGCCAGTCTCGGATCCGCAACCTTGACGCGATTGCGCCCGAACAGCATCGAATAGGCCCCGAGCACGGCCGAGATCGCTCCGCTCGCTCCCACCATCGGTGCGATCTCATTTACGTTCGCAAGGTAATGAGCCGCCGCCGCCGCATATGCGCCGACAAGGTAGAGGATGAGCAGTCCGCGCAACCCCAGGATATTCTCGACCGAACGGCCGCAGAAGAGCAGCATCAGTATGTTCATCAGCAGATGCGCGATGCCGGCATGGGCGATGGTGGCGGTGAGCGGAGTGAGCCAGATCGGCGCGAAAGCGATGTCGGCGCCCGCGCCCGATAGCCGCGCCGGAATGAAGCCGGCCCACATCACGACCCAATTGCTCAGGTTCAGGATCGCCGCCAGCACCCATGCCGCGACGGTCAGGCCGGCGATCGCGAGCGTGCCCCGGGCGGCGCTCCAGCGTTCAGGCGGCCGCATGCCAGGCGCTCTCGTCTCGGCCCGGCAAGCGTCGGATCAGATGAACTCCACCTTTTCGATCGAATAATATTTGTCGCCGGAGGGCGCGGAGACTTCGACTTCGTCGCCGACAGTCCGGCCGATCAGCGCGCGGCCGAGCGGGGAGGAATAGCTGATTCGGCCGACCTTCGCGTCCGCTTCCGTTTGGCCGACGACCTGATATTTGATCGGCTTGTCATTCTCGTCGAGCAGGTGAACGGTCGCGCCGAAGATCACCTTGTCGCCGGACAGGGTGGCGGGGTCGATCACCATGGCGCGGCTCAGCCGATCGTCGATCTCCGCGATCTGAGCTTCGACCTGACCCTGGCGTTCCTTGGCCGCATGATATTCGGCATTTTCCGACAAGTCGCCATGCGCGCGCGCTTCCTCGATCGCCTCGACGATCGCAGGCCGTTCGACGCTCTTGAGGTGGCGAACCTCGCGCTGGAGCCGTTCATAGCCCTCGGCCAGCATCGGCATCTTGTCGACTGTCGCCATTGGTTCAGCCTTTCATACAATCAAAATCGTCACGGCCACTGACAGGAACCGCGAGAGCCTCGTCTGAATGTCGGAGATTACGCTCTGGAGGCGTAATAATAATCCTGAAGCGAGCGAACTTCAAGGCTGCCCTCGCGCTGTGCGCCGATCGCACGGACCACCGCCGCACCGGAAGCCGCGGTGGTGAAGTAGGGCACTTTCGCCATCAGCGCCGACGCGCGGATCGAGGCCGAGTCCTTGTGACTCTGCCACCCTTCCGTGGTGTTGAAGATGAGGTGGACTTCGCCATCCTTGATTCGATCGACGATATGCGGGCGCCCCTGCGCGACCTTGTTCACCGCAGTGACCTCGATGCCCTGCTCGCTCAGGTAGCGAGCGGTGCCGGTCGTCGCGATCACGCGAAAGCCGAACTCGGTGAGCGCGCGGACAGGCGGCGCGATCAGCGATTTGTCGCTGTCTTTCACCGAAACGAACAGAGTGCCGCCCGCCGGCAGCCGCTCGCCCGCGCCGAGCTCGGCCTTGAGATAGGCGGTCGCGAAATTAGATGATATACCCATCACTTCGCCGGTCGACTTCATCTCCGGTGACAGAACGGGATCGACTCCAGGGAAGCGCGCGAAGGGGAACACCGCTTCCTTGACCGCGACATGAGCGATGTCGCGGTGGATGGGAAGGAACCCCATCAGCTTCTCCCCCGCCATCACGCGCGCAGCGATCTTGGCGATCGGCGTGCCGATCGCCTTGGCGACGAACGGGACGGTGCGGCTGGCGCGGGGATTGACCTCGATCAGATAGACCAGCCCGTCCATGACCGCGAACTGGACGTTCATCAATCCGACGACGCCAAGCGCGAGAGCCAGCACACGCGTCTGCCGCTCGATCTCCACCACGATCTCGGGCGGCAGGCTGTAGGGCGGAAGCGAGCAGGCGCTGTCGCCCGAGTGGATGCCGGCCTCTTCGATATGCTGCATCACGCCGGCGACGCAGACGTCCTTGCCGTCGCAGATCGCATCCACGTCGACCTCGATCGCGTCGCGCAGATACTGGTCGATCAGGACCGGGCTGTCGCCCGAGACCTGGACGGCGGTGACGATATAATCGTCGAGCTGGGCCGGCCCGTCGATGATCTCCATCGCCCGCCCACCAAGCACGTAACTGGGGCGGGTCAGCACCGGATAGCCGATCCGATCGGCGACCGCGATCGCCTCCTCGCGACTGCGCGCGAGGCCGTGATTGGGCTGACGAAGGCCGAGCAGGTTGACCAGCCCGGCGAAGCGTTCGCGATCCTCGGCGAGGTCGATCGCATCGGGCGAGGTGCCGAGGATCGGAATGCCGGCTTGCGCAAGCGCGGCGGCAAGCTTGAGCGGCGTCTGCCCGCCAAGCTGGACAATGACGCCGACCAGTTCGCCGCGGGATTGCTCGACGTGCAGCACTTCCAGCACGTCCTCAGCGGTCAGCGGCTCGAAATAGAGCCGGTCGGACGTGTCGTAATCGGTGCTCACCGTTTCCGGATTGCAGTTGATCATGATCGTCTCGTAGCCCGCCTCGCGCAGCGCATAGGCGGCGTGGCAGCAGCAATAATCGAACTCGATCCCTTGCCCGATCCGGTTCGGCCCGCCGCCCAGGATCACGATCTTGCGGGCCTCCGTTGGCTCGCTCTCGCACTCAGGCTCACCGAAGCTCGGAGCCTCGTAAGTCGAGTACATATAAGGGGTCTTGGCCGCGAACTCGGCCGCGACCGAATCGACGCGCTTGAACACCGGCCGGACACCGAGCCGATGACGGAGCGCGCGCACCTCTTCCTCGGTGGTCGCGCCGACCATCGCCCGCACCGCATCGTGCAGCAGGCCATGACCGCGCGCGCGGACCTTGTGGGCGCCACCCCTTATGCCGGCGGACTTGAGCGCGAGTTCGGCGATGCGGCGATCGGAAAAGCCCATCGCCTTGAACCGCCGCATGCCCGCCGCGTCATTCGGGGCGCCGTGACGGGCGAGTTCGTCCTCGGCCGCGACGATTTCGGCAAGCCGCTCCAGGAACCAGGGATCGTACTTCGCGATCGCATGCACTTCGGCGACGGTGAAGCCTTCGCGCAGCGCCTGCGCCGCGACCAGCAGACGATCGGGCGTGGGGCGGGCAAGAGCCGCCTCGATCTCGGCCCGGGGAGCGCCATAAAGCGGCTTGACCCCGTCAAGCCCGATCAGCCCGGTCTCGAGGCCACGCAACGCCTTCTGCAGGCTTTCGTGGAAGCTGCGCCCGATCGCCATCACCTCGCCGACCGACTTCATCGCGGTCGAGAGCAGCGGCTCCGATCCCTTGAATTTCTCGAAGGTGAAGCGCGGGATCTTGGTGACGACATAGTCGATCGTCGGCTCGAAGCTGGCCGGCGTCACGCCCGTGATATCGTTCTGGATCTCATCGAGCGTGTAGCCGACCGCCAGCTTGGCCGCGACCTTGGCGATCGGGAAGCCGGTCGCCTTGGACGCCAGCGCCGAGGACCGCGACACGCGCGGGTTCATCTCGATCACGACCAGCCGCCCATCGGCGGGATTGATCGCGAACTGGACGTTGGAGCCGCCCGTCTCGACCCCGATCTCGCCCAGGCAAGCGATGCTCGCGTTGCGCATGATCTGATATTCCTTGTCGGTCAGCGTCAGCGCCGGCGCGACGGTGATCGAATCGCCGGTGTGGATGCCCATCGGATCGACATTCTCGATCGCGCAGATGATGATGGCGTTGTCGGCGCGGTCGCGCACCACCTCCATTTCATATTCCTTCCACCCCAGCACCGATTCCTCGATCAGCACTTCGGTGGTTGGCGAAGCATCGAGGCCGCCGGTGACGATCCGGGCGAATTCCTCGCGATTGTAGGCGATCCCTCCGCCCGTGCCGCCAAGCGTGAAGCTCGGGCGGATGATCGCCGGCAGCCCGGTAATCTCGAGCGCTTGCATGGCTTCATCGAGGCTGTGCGCGATCGACGAGCGCGGGCTTTCCAGCCCGATCTTGCTCATCGCGTTGCGGAACTTTAGCCGGTCCTCCGCCTTCTCGATCGCCCCCGCATCGGCGCCGATCATCTGGACGCCATACTTCTCCAGCGTGCCGTCCTTGAACAAGGCCAGCGCCGTGTTGAGCGCCGTCTGCCCGCCCATCGTCGGCAGCACCGCGTCGGGCCGCTCCTTGGCGATGATCGCGGCGACATATTCGGGAGTGATCGGCTCGATATAGGTCGCGTCCGCTAACTCCGGATCGGTCATGATCGTCGCCGGGTTCGAATTGACCAGGATGATGCGATACCCCTCCGCCTTCAGCGTCTTGGCCGCCTGCGTCCCCGAATAATCAAACTCCGCCGCCTGCCCGATGACGATCGGGCCGGCGCCGATGATGAGGATGGAGGAGATGTCGGTGCGCTTAGGCATCGTTGCTTGTGTCCGAATTCGAAACGTAGATGCCTTCGAAGATGGCGCCTTCCTCCTTCGCACGATGAAACAAAGACTCCATACAGAAGCGAAGCACGTCGGAGGACCAGACTGCGCTTTTGGCCAGAATCACCGTTGCATCAGGCTCTTGTCCGACCCCCCGGAAGGCAGTCCAACCGAGCTGCTGCAAATCCGCTTGGATGCGAGCGCGGACTTCGGGGGAGCCTGCAAACTCGACTGTCGCCTCCTGAGGTCCGGAAAGATCAACGCTCTCCTCTGCCAGCACCTCTAGGTGCACGTTAAGGTCGAACAGCCAATCCTCAAGCGATTTGCCGAGATACGGCGAAGTCACTTCAGCCCCGCCACAAACTTTTCGAACAAATACGCACTGTCCTGCGGACCTGGGCTCGCCTCGGGGTGATATTGCACGCCAAACGCTGGCCGGTCCGTCAGCTCGATCCCGCAGTTCGAGCCGTCGAACAGGCTGACGTGGCTTTCGCGCGCGTTTGCCGGAAGCGTGTCGCGGTCGACGGCGAAGCCGTGGTTCATGCTGGTGATCTCGACGCGGCCGTCGGCGAGGCGCTTGACCGGATGGTTGGCGCCGCGGTGGCCCTGGTGCATCTTCACGGTCTTCGCGCCGACCGCCAGCCCGAGCAGCTGGTGGCCGAGGCAGATGCCGAACAGCGGCTTGCCCGTGTCCAGCAGCTGCCGGATCACCGGCACGGCATATTCCCCGGTCGCGGCCGGGTCGCCGGGGCCGTTGGACAGGAAGAGGCCGTCCGGGCCATGCGCCATCACCTCGTCGAAACTGGCGCTGGCGGGCAGCACGGTCACGCGCGCGCCGGCATCGGCGAGGTTGCGGAAGATGTTGCGCTTGGAGCCGTAATCGATCGCGACCACGTGCGGGCGGTTCTCGTCCTCGGCATGCTCGGCGTAGCCTTCGCCATGCTTCCAGCCGCCGCCCGACCATCTGAACATCTGGCGGCAGGAGACCTCCTTGGCCAGGTCCATGCCCTCCAACCCCGGCCAGTCCCGCGCCTGCGCGATGAGCGCGTCCAGGTCGAATTCCCCGCGGGCATTGTGCGCGATCACGCCGTTCGGCGCGCCGCCGTCGCGGATGCGGCGGGTGAGCGCGCGGGTGTCGATGCCGCTGAGCCCGATCCGCCCGTTGCTGCGCATCCACTCGGCGAAGCCCTGCACCGCGCGGTAGTTGCTGGGCGCAGTCACATCCTGCGCGACGACGCAGCCGAGCGCCCAGGGATTGTCCGCCTCAAGATCCTCGTAGTTGGCGCCGACATTGCCGATGTGCGGGAAGGTGAAGGTGACGATCTGCCTGGCGTAGGACGGATCGGTCATGATCTCCTGATAGCCGGTCATGGCGGTGTTGAAGCACACCTCGCCCACAGCCGCGCCTTCCGCACCGAAGCCCCTGCCCCACACCACAGTGCCGTCCGCCAGAACCAATACGCCCGTCGCTCCGTTCGGCGCGCGTGCGGGGTTGGCGTGGGCCATGGGGGCGGGCACTCCTGGTCGGGAAAACTGACGATGTCGCTAAGGCACCGGAGCTAGAGATGGCGGCGGGCAGCGTCAATCTATCATCGCCGGGCCGCCCCGGTTATGCGCTTCTTTTCATCTGCACCGGAACAATGATGATTCGAGAGTCGATCAAGGCCGCGCTGGTTTCCGCCATGAAGGGCGGCGACAAGGAGCGCACGGCCACCATCCGCCTGATCCAGTCGGCGATCAAAAATCGCGACATCGAGCTGCGCACGAGCGAAGCCAAGCCCGACGACGATCTGCTGGTCACCGAGGTGCTGCAGAAGATGATCAAGCAACGGCGTGAATCGATCACGATGTACGAACAAGGCGGGCGCGCCGAGCTTGCCGCGGCGGAAGCGGGCGAAGTCGCCGTGATTGAAAGCTTCCTCCCGCAGCAGATGAGCGAAGACGAGACCCGCGCGGCGATCAACGCGATCGCGACCGAGCTCGGCGCGACTTCGCCCAAGGACATGGGCAAGGTGATGGCCGCGCTCAAGGAGCGTCACGCCGGGCAGCTGGACATGAGCAAGGCGAGCGGGCTCGTGAAGGCGCGGCTGCAAGGGTGACTCACGAGCCGCACAGGATGAGTTCGAACTCCCCATCCGTTCAGCCTGAGCTTGTCGAAGGCGGCCACTTCTTTTGCCTTGGGCAGGAGGGGAAAGGGGCGGCCTTCGACAAGCTCAGGCCGAACGCTCAGTTTGAGATCGCGATCGTCAAAAACGAAGAGCGGTCATGATCCCGCGCTACGCCCGTCCCGCCGTGACCGCGATCTGGGAGCCCGAAGCACGCTTCCGGATCTGGTTCGAGATCGAAGCCCACGCGCTGGATGCGATGGCGGACCTCGGTGTAGTGCCGCGGGAAGCAGCCGAAGCGATCTGGGCCTGGTGGCGAACGGACCCGGCAATCGACGTCGCCCGCATCGACCAGATCGAGGCGGTCACCAGGCATGACGTGATCGCCTTTTTGACCTGGGTGGCGGAGCAGGTCGGGCCGCAAGCGCGCTTCCTGCATCAGGGCATGACCAGCTCGGACGTGCTCGACACGGCGCTGGCGGTGCAGCTCGCCCGCGCGTCCGATCTGCTGCTCGCAGACTTGGATCAGCTTCTCGCCGTGCTGAAGCGCCGCGCGGTCGAGCATAAGCTCACGCCCACGATCGGCCGCAGCCACGGCATCCATGCCGAGCCGGTGACCTTCGGGCTCAAGCTTGCCTTCGCCCATGCCGAATTCGCCCGTTGCCGCGAGCGGCTCGTGCGTGCCCGCGAGGAGATAGCGACCTGCGCCATCTCCGGCGCGGTCGGCACCTTCGCCAACATCGACCCGCGCGTCGAAGCGCATGTGGCCGAGAAGCTCAGCCTCACCGTGGAGCCGATCTCCACGCAGGTAGTCCCGCGCGACCGCCACGCCATGTACTTCGCGACGCTCGGCGTGATCGCCTCCTCGATCGAGCGGCTCGCGACCGAGATCCGGCACCTCCAGCGCACCGAAGTTTTGGAAGCCGAAGAGTATTTCGCGCCGGGCCAGAAAGGCAGCTCGGCGATGCCGCACAAGCGCAACCCGGTGCTGACCGAGAACCTGACCGGCCTCGCCCGCATGGTCCGCGCTTATGTCACGCCCGCGTTGGAAAATGTGGCGCTGTGGCACGAGCGCGATATCAGTCATTCGTCCGTGGAACGCTATATCGGCCCGGACGCGACGATCACGCTCGATTTCGCGCTGGCCCGCCTTACGGGCGTGATGGACAAGCTGGTCGTCTATCCGGAGCGGATGGGCAAGAACCTCGACCGCATGGGCGGCCTCGTCCATTCCCAACGCGTCCTGCTTGCCCTCACCCAGGCCGGCGCGTCACGCGAGGACGCCTACCGCCTCGTCCAGCGCAACGCGATGCAGATCTGGGAATCCGACGGCGCGCTGTCGCTCTTAGAGCTGCTGAAAGCGGACGCGGACGTCACCGCCCTGCTCCCGCCCGATCAGCTGGAGCAAAGCTTCGACCTCGGCTATCATTTGAAGCACGTCGACACGATCTTCGAGCGGGTGTTCGGGAGCTGAGCACGAGCGGGGGGAGATTTGAGCGATGAAGTTGGGCAAGGCGGCCTTGCTGCTGCTGCTCGTGGGCGCGGTGATCGCGTTCTTCCTGCTCGATCTGGGCGATTACCTGACCCTCGACCGGCTTAAGGCCAGCCAAGCCGAGCTGGCCGCCCTGGTCGAACGTCGGCCGGCACTGGCGATCGGCGGCTTCTTTCTTGTTTACGTCGCGGTGACCGCGCTCTCCTTGCCGGGCGCGGCGATCCTGACGCTGGCGGCGGGGGCAATCTTCGGGCTGCTGCTCGGCACCCTGATCGCCTCCTTTGCCTCCACTATCGGCGCCAGCCTTGCCTTCCTGTCCTCCCGCTACCTGCTGCGCGACTGGGTCCGCGCCAGGTTCGGCGCCCGCGTCGAGGCGATCGATCGCGGCATCGCGCGGGACGGCGCCTTTTACCTGCTCAGCTTGCGGGTGATCCCCGCCTTTCCGTTCTTCCTGATCAACCTCGCCATGGGACTGACCGCGATCCGGCTGCCCACGTTCGCGCTGGTCAGCCAGGCGGGAATGCTGCTCGGCACGATCGTGTTCGTGAACGCCGGGACGCAGCTCGCCCGCATCGACAGCGCCGGCGACATCCTCTCTGCCGCCCTGCTCGGCTCGTTCGTCCTGCTCGGTCTGTTCCCGTTGCTCGCCAAGGCGGTGGTCGGCTTCGTCAGGCGCCGCCGCATCTACAAAGGCTGGACCCAGCCAAAGCGGTTCGACGCCAACTTGGTCGTGATCGGCGCCGGGGCCGGCGGCCTGGTTACCGCCTATATCGGTGCCACCGTCCGTGCGAAGGTGATCCTGATCGAAGCAAACAAGATGGGCGGCGATTGCCTCAACACCGGTTGCGTGCCGTCCAAGGCGCTGATCCGGACGGCCCGGCTGGCCCAAGAAATGCGCACCGCCGGCCGCTTCGGGCTGAGACCCGCCGAGCCGCGTATTCCTTTCCGCGCCGTCATGGACCGCGTGTTCGACATCATCCGCCATATCGAGCCGGCCGACAGCGTCGAACGCTATCGCGGCCTCGGTGTCGATGTGCGGATCGGCCATGCCCGCATCGTCGATCCGTGGACGGTCGAAATCGATGGTTGCGAGCGAGTCACTGCCCGATCGATCGTGATCGCTGCCGGCGGGGAGCCAGCCGTGCCAGACCTCCCCGGGCTGGCCGAGACGGGTTACCTGACCAGCGACACGATGTGGGACGCGCTGCGTGATCGCGACGAGGTGCCGCGCCGCGTCGCGATCCTGGGCGGCGGGCCGATCGGGACGGAAATGGCGCAGACCTTCGCCCGGCTCGGCGCGCAAGTGACTCAGGTCGACCACGGACCTCGCATCCTGCCGCGCGAGGACGAGGAGGTGTCGGCCCTGATCGCGGAGCGGCTGCGCGGCGAGGGTGTCCGAATCCTCACCGGCCACGATGCCGAGCGCTGCGAGGGCAAGACGCTCATCCTGCGCTCCGCCGCCGGAGCTCAGGTCCAGCTCCCGTTCGACGAGATCATCGTTGCGGTCGGTCGCAAGGCCCGCCTCACTGGGTACGGCCTGGAAGCGCTCGGAATTCCGACCGACCGGACCGTCACTACCAACGATTATCTCGAAACGCTTTATCCCAACATCTTTGCGGCTGGCGATGTCGCCGGACCTTATCAGTTTACCCACTATGCCGCCCACCAGGCCTGGTATGCCGCCGTAAACGCTTTGTTCGGCACATTCCGTAAATACCGCGTCGACAATCGCGTGATTCCTTGGGCGACGTACACCGATCCGGAAGTCGCCCATGTCGGCCATAACGAGCTCAGCGCTCGTGAAGCTGGCATCGCGTATGAGCTGGTCCGCTACGACCTCGGCCATCTCGATCGCGCGGTTACGGAAAGCGCCAATCACGGCTTCGTCAAACTGCTGGTCGCGCCCGGCACGGACCGGATCCTCGGCGCCACGATTGTCGCCCACAATGCCGGCGAGATGATCGCCGAGTATGTGCTTGCGATGAAGCACAAGCTCGGCCTCAACAAGATCCTCGGCACGATTCACACCTATCCGACCATGGGCGAGGCCAACAAATATGCGGCGGGAGAGTGGAAGAAAACGCATAAGCCGGAGCGGGTGCTACGCTGGCTGGAGCGCTATCACGGCTGGCGGCGCGGGTGAGGCGGACGAGAATCGTCATTTTCGCCAAGGCTCCCGTCCCCGGCAGCGCGAAGACCCGCCTGATTCCGGCTCTGGGTCCGATCGGCGCCGCCCGCCTCGCCCATCGCATGCTGGAGCGGACTGTCGTGGAAGCGCAAGCGGCCGGGCTCGCCATTCCCGAACTGTGCGCGACGCCACACCCGTTCGACCCGCAATGGGAGCCGTTCCTGCCCCGCGCCGAAATCCGCTTCACCGACCAGGGCGAGGGCGATCTCGGGCAGCGGCTGGCCCGCGCCGCCAAACGGATCGTCCTCACGGGAGAGCGGGCTATGCTGATCGGCGCCGATTGCCCGATGCTGGACCGCCTCCGCCTACGCGCCGCCGCCGCCGCGCTGGAGCGCCATGACGCCGCGCTCTACCCGGCACAGGATGGCGGCTACGCCCTGCTCGGTCTTAACCGCTTCGACCCCAGCCTGTTCGCCGGCATCGGCTGGAGCGGCAGCCAAGTCGCCGCGGATACTATCGCTCGTATCGATGCGCTCGGCTGGTCCTTGTGGACCGGCGACATCTTGCGGGATGTGGACGAGCCGTTCGATCTGCATCAGGTGCGGGAACTGCTATGAACTGCCCCCTCCCTCCTTATGCCGATCTACTCGGGCTCCGGCCGGAACGCGACGATGCCGGTGCCCTGGTCTGGCGCATGCCCTTTCGCGAAGCTGTGGTCGGCCGTCCCGGTTTCCTGCACGGCGGCGCGATCGCGGGCCTGCTCGAGTTCGCCGCGCTCGGCGCGCTGCACGATGCGCTCGGCACCGAGCCGGCGACCATCAAGCCGATCAACGTCACCGTCGATTTCATGCGCGGCGGCGTCGATCACGACACCTTCGCCGGCGCGGTGATCACCAGGCTCGGCAGCCGGGTCGCCAATGTCGAAGCCCATTGCTGGCAAGGGGATCGCACCAAGCCGATCGCAGCGGCGCGAATGAACCTGCTGATCCGGCGCTAGGATACTCTCTCGCCTTCAGGGGAGAAGGTGGCGGAGCGAAGCGACGCCGGGAGAGGGGCAGGCCAGCCAACCGCCCCCCTCTCCCGCCGCCTGCGGCGGCACCCTCTCCCCTAAAGGGGAGAGGGCAATCGTTACCCACCCCGCTTCATGGTCTCGCGCGCGATCACGAGTTGCTGGACCTGGCTGGTTCCCTCGTAGATGCGGAACAGGCGCACGTCGCGGTACAGGCGCTCCACCCCGTAATCGGCGATATAGCCGGCGCCGCCGTAGATCTGGACGGTGCGGTCCGCGACCCGACCGACCGTCTCGCTCGCGAAGTATTTCGCCGCTGCTGCCTCCAGTGTGATCGGTTCACCGGCATCCTTTAGCGCCGCCGCTTCGAGCACAAGCGCACGCGCAGCCATCGTCTCGGTCTTCGAGTCCGCGATCATCGCTTGCACGAGTTGATGCTCGCCGATCGGCTTGCCGAACTGCTGACGCTCGGCCGCGTAGCCGACCGCGTCGCCTATCAGCCGCTCGGCGATGCCGACGCACACCGCCGCGATGTGGAGCCGCCCGCGATCGAGCACACGCATCGCGATCTTGAAGCCCTCGCCTTCCGCTCCGAGCCGGTTGGCGGCGGGAACAGCCACGCCGTCGAAATTGACGTCACAGACATGGGCGCCCTGTTGCCCCATTTTGCGCTCCGGCCGGCCGACCGTGAGTCCCGACAGATCGGCCGGCACGAGAAAGGCGGAAACGCCGCGCGCGCCCTCCCCGCCGGTGCGGGCCATGACTGTAAACAAAGATGCCTTGTCGGCATTGGTGATGTAGCGCTTCGTGCCGGTCAGGCGGTAGAGATCACCATCGCGGACCGCGCGGGTCTGAACGGCGGCGCTGTCCGAACCGGCGCCGGGCTCGGTCAGCGCGAAGCTGGTAATGATCTCGCCGCTGGCGATGCGCGGCAGCCATTGCGCCTTCTGGGCGTCGCTGCCGGCCATGATCAGGCCCTGGCTGCCGATCCCGACATTCGTGCCGAACACCGACCGGAATGCCGGCGTGGTCCGCCCGAGCTCGAGCGCGACCCGCACCTCCTCGCCCATGGACAAAGCGAGGCCGCCATATTCCTCTGGAATGGACAGCCCAAACAGGCCCATGTCGCGCATTTCCCGGACGATCTCGGGTGGAACTTCATCGTCGCGATCGACCTGCCCCTCCAGCGGTCGCAGGCGTTCGGCAACGAAGCGGCGGATGGTCGTTAGCAGGAGGGCGAACGTGTCGGCGTCGAGTGGCATGGCCCGTCATTGCGAGGAGCGCAGCGACGAAGCAATCCAGATCGGTCGCCGAGCGAGCGACGAGGCCGTCTGGATTGCTTCGCTTCGCTCGCAAGGACGGGAGTGTTCTGCCCTCAGTACCCCAGCAGCCTGGCGAGCTTGTCCGCCTGGTAGTTCGGATCGCCGAACAGCTCGTTCAGCACCCGGTCCCGCTTCATGTACAGGCCGATATCGTACTCGTCCGTCATGCCGATGCCGCCGTGCATCTGCACGCCTTCCTGCACCGCAAGGGTGGAGACGCGCCCCGCCTTGGCTTTGGCGACGCACACCATCGCTTCCGCTTCCGCGCTGCCCTCGTCCAGCAATTGCTGCGCCTTGAGCGCCGCCGCGCGGGCGATCTCGAGTTCGGAGTAGAGGTGGGCGGAGCGATGCTGAAGGATCTGGAACTCGCCGATCAGCCGGCCGAACTGCTTGCGCTGCTTGAGGTAATCGACAGTCATGTCCATCGCCGCCGAGCCGAGACCGACCATCTCAGCAGCCGCGCCCACGCGTCCCGCGTTGAGCACCCGCCCCAGGATCGCGCTCCCCTGCCCCACCTCGCCGATCACCGCGTCGGCATCCACTTCGACGTCCTCGAACGCGATCCGCGCGCCGATGCTGCCATCGGCCAGGCGGATGCCCTCGACCTGTATGCCGCCCGTCTCCTTCTCGACCGCGAACAGCGTCAGGCCTTCCTCCGCCTGCGCCGCGACGACCAGAAAATCGGCGGACGCGCCCTGCACCACGAACTGCTTGGTCCCACCGCTCAGGCGGAAGCCGTTGCCCGAGCGGGTGGCCCGCGTCGCGATCGCCTCCGGCCGATGTTTCGCACCTTCGTCCACGGCCAGCGCCGCGACCGTCTCGCCGGCCAGGATACCGGGAAGCCAGCGTTCCCGGTGGGGCGTGCCGCGCAACGCCTCGACCACCGCCACCGCCGTGATCAGAAAAGGCGACGGCGTCAGGTTGCGGCCGATCTCCTCCAGCACGATCCCGGCCTCGACATGGCCGAGGCCCAGCCCGCCGTCCGCCTCGTCGACCAGGATGCCGTTGAACCCCATCTCGCCGAACTGCCGCCAGAGCGCGTGACCGAACCCGTCTTTGCAGCTCATGTCGCGATACTTGCGCAACTGCGACGCGATCGCGCCTTCTGAGGCCATGAAGTCCCGCGCGGTATCTCGCAGCATGATCTGATCGTCGGTGAGGTAGAGGGGCATCGTGTTCTCCGTTACCCCGGCGGAGGCCGGGGTCTCAGCGGGTGAAAAGAACGGCGCCAAATCTTGCCGGGACCCCGGCCTTCGCCGGGGTGACGAGCTGGCTCAAGCCCCCGGCAATTGCAGAATGTGCTTGGCGATGATGCCGAGCTGCACTTCGCTGGTGCCGCCTTCAATCGAATTGGCCTTGGTGCGCAGCCATTCGCGCGCCGCCTTGCCGCCGCGCGAACGATCCGACTCCCATTCGAGCGCATTCGATCCGCCGGCCGCCATCACCAGTTCGTGCCGGTCCTTGTTGAGCTCGGTCCCGGCATATTTCATCATGCTCGGCTGGGCCGGATGGGCCTGGCCCGCCTTGAGCTCGTCGATGAACCGCTCGCTCATCGCGCGAAACGCCATCGCGTCGACATCGAACCGGGCGAGGTCGGCGCGGAGCAGCGGGTCGCCCGCCACCTTGTCCTTCATCGCCGCCCCGAGGCTCTCGCCGCCGCCACCGAGCCCCATCCCGCTGATCATCTCGCGCTCATGGCCGAGCAGATATTTGGCTACGTCCCAGCCGCGGTTGAGCTCACCGACGATCTGATCCTTCGGCACCCGCACATCGTCGAAGAAGGTCTCACAAAAGGGCGAGTTGCCGGAAATGAGCAGGATCGGCTTGGTCGAGACGCCGGGCGAGGCCATGTCGAACAGCAGGAAGCTGATCCCCTTATGCTTGGGCGCCTGCGGATCGGTGCGGACCAGGCAGAAGATCCAGTCCGCCTTGTCGGCATAGCTCGTCCAGACCTTCTGACCATTGACCAACCAATGATCGCCTCGATCTTCGCACTTGGTCTGCAACGATGCCAGATCGGACCCGGCGCCCGGCTCCGAATAGCCCTGGCACCACCGGATTTCCCCCCGCGCGATCTCCGTCAGGAAGCGCTTCTTCTGCTCTTCAGTCCCGTACTTCAGCAAAGCCGGTCCGAGCATCGAGATGCCGAAGCTGTAGAGCGGGTTGCGCGCGCCGATCCGGGCCATCTCCTGGCGCAGGATCTTGGTCTGCGCAGCCGAAAGCCCGCCCCCGCCATAAGCACTCGGCCAATCCGGAACGGTCCAGCCGCGCTCCGCCATGACGCGCAACCAGCGCTCCTGCGCCTCGCTCTTGAACGTGGCATTGCGCCCGCCCCAGCAGGCATCGCCTTCGTCCAGCATCGGCTGGCGCATTTCCGGCGGGCAATTCGCCTCCAGCCAGTTGCGCGTGTCTTGCCGAAAGGCGTCCAAATCAGCCACTGCTCTTGTCTCCGACGGCGTCCCAAGTTAGCCGCGAGCATAAGTTGACGGACACGTAAAGCCAAGCGAGGGCGGACGATGGATTTTACCCTTACGGAACGCGAGGCTTTCTACCGGGACCGCATCCGCGACTTCGTCGAGACTCA
Source organism: Allosphingosinicella sp. (assembly GCA_036387855.1). Lineage (GTDB taxonomy): Bacteria > Pseudomonadota > Alphaproteobacteria > Sphingomonadales > Sphingomonadaceae > Allosphingosinicella. Next base: position 102,434 of record DASVSZ010000037.1, read on the forward strand.
CATCCGCCCCCGAACCGGCGACTATAAAAAGCAGATCGCGGCCGGCGATCGCTGGCAACCGGTCGAGGTGATCGAGGAGCTCAAGCCCAAGGCGAAGGCTGCGGGCCTGTGGAACCTGTTCATGCCGCCGGGCTCCGCGCTCGCCCATGTCGACGAGAGCTTCGAGTTCGAGGGCACCCAGCTCACCAATCTCGAGTACGCCTTGTGCGCCGAGGAGATGGGCCGAATCGGCTGGGCTTCGGAAGTGTTCAACTGCTCCGCGCCGGACACCGGCAACATGGAGGTGTTCCACCGCTACGGCACGCGCGAGCAGAAGGAGCAGTGGCTCCGCCCGCTGATGAATGGCGAGATCCGCTCGGCATTCCTGATGACGGAGCCGGGCGTCGCTTCCTCGGACGCAACCAACATCCGGTTGGAGATTCGCCGCGACGGCGAGGACTATGTCCTGAACGGGCGCAAGTGGTGGTCATCGGGTGCCGGTGATCCGCGCTGCAAGGTCGCGATCGTGATGGGCAAGACCGATACGGGCGCGCGCAAGCACCAGCAGCAGAGCATGGTGCTGGTCCCGCTCGACGCGCCCGGTGTGACCGTCGAGCGCGCGCTCACCGTCTATGGCTATGACGACGCGCCGCACGGTCATATGGAAATCGAGCTCAAGGATGTTCGCGTCCCCGCGTCCGCGATCCTGCTCGGCGAAGGGCGCGGTTTCGAGATCGCGCAAGGACGGCTCGGGCCGGGCCGCATCCACCATTGCATGCGCACCATCGGCGCGGCCGAGGAGGCGCTGGCCGCGATGGTCAACCGGCTGCAGAGCCGGGTCGCTTTTGGCAAGCGGTTGTCGGAACATTCGATCTGGGAACAGCGGGTCGCCGCCGCCCGGATCGACATCGAAATGTCGCGCCTGCTCTGCCTCAAGGCCGCGGACATGATGGACAAGGCCGGCAATAAAGCCGCCAAGCTGGAGATCGCGATGGTCAAGGTCCAGGCGCCCAACATGGCGCTGCGCATCATCGATGACGCAGTCCAAGCGCACGGCGGCGCGGGCGTCAGCCAAGATTTCGGGCTGGCCTATAGCTGGGCCGGCATCCGCACCTTGCGCCTCGCCGACGGGCCTGACGAGGTGCACAATCGGGCGATCGCCTTGATGGAATTCGCCAAGCACACGCCCGCTGACCTGCGGGTCAGCGAAGCCGGGCAGCCGAGCGGCGCAGGTGGCGGAGCAGCAGCATGAGCTTGTTCGACCTCATTGGCAAAGTCGCGATCGTCACCGGTTCCTCACGGGGCATCGGACGCGCGATCGCCGACGCGCTCGCGGATCAGGGCGCCAAAGTGGTGATCTCCAGCCGCAAGGCGGAGGCGTGTCAGGAAGCCGCGGACGCGATCAACGCCAAGCACGGCGAAAAGACGGCGATCGTCGTGCCGGCCAACATCTCGTCGAAAGATGCGCTGCAGAGCCTAGCCGACGAAACCCGTCGCCAGTTCGGGCGGATCGACGTGCTGGTCTGCAACGCCGCGTCTAACCCCTATTATGGGCCGATGGCGGGCATCACGGACGATCAGTTCCGCAAAATCCTCGACAACAATGTGCTCGCCAATCACTGGCTGATTTCGATGGTCGCGCCCGAGATGCTGGAGCGCAAGGAAGGATCGATCATCATCGTGAGTTCGATCGGCGGCCTGACCAGTTCGACCGTGATCGGCGCCTACAACATCTCCAAGGCGGCCGATTTTCAGCTCGCCCGCAACCTCGCCGCTGAGTTCGGTCCTTCGGGCGTGCGCGTGAACTGCATTGCTCCCGGCTTGGTCCGAACCGATTTCGCACGCGCGTTGTGGGAGAATCCGGACACCCTCAAGGCCGTCACGCGAAGCACACCCATGCGCCGCATTGGCGAACCTCACGAGATCGCCGGCGCGGCCGTGTTCCTCGCTTCCCCCGCCTCCACCTTTATGACCGGCCAGACGATTGTAGTCGATGGTGGCAGCACGATCGGAGTGGGCCTGTGAGCGTCAGTGCCAGCCGTCATCCCGGCGAAGGCCGGGACCTCAGGCCGTTACAAGCGCTGGCGCATTCGCGTCCTGAGACCCCGGCCTTTGCCGGGGTGACGAGCTTGTCATGAGGCTCGCCGGCAAAGTCGCGATCGTCACCGGTGCGGCGTCCGGCATCGGGCGCGCCGCCGCGCTGCTGTTCGCGGCGGAGGGCGCGCATGTGATCGCCGCGGACGTGAACGAGCCGGAGGGCGGCGACAACATCGTCCCGCTCAAGGCCGATGCGGGCCGGGAAGATGATGTCGCCCATCTCGTCCGCAGCGCCGCCGCGCGTTTCGGCGGGCTCGACATCGTCTTCGCCAATGCCGGCATTTCCGGCGGCCTCGCCTCGATCTTCGAACAAAGCCCGGAGGATTGGGCGGAGATCCTGCGCATCAACCTGATCGGCCCGTTTCTTGCCATCAAGCATGCCGCGCCGCTCCTGAAGGAACGCGGCGGGGGCTCCATCATCTGCACCGCCTCCGTTGCCGGAATCCGAGCCGGCGCGGGCGGACCGGCTTATTCGGCGTCCAAGGCGGGCGTAATCAACCTCGTTCAGGTCTCGGCAACTCAGCTCGCCGGATCGAACGTCCGCGTGAACGCGATCTGCCCGGGCCTGATCGAGACCGGCATGACCAAGCCCTTTTATGATTGGGCGCGGGCGAGCGGCAAGGAGGATCGGCTTGGCCATCTCAATCCACTCAAGCGTGGCGGCGTCCCGAACGAGATCGCGCAAGCCGCCCTGTTCTTAGCCTCGGACGAGAGCAGCTACGTCAATGGCCACGCGCTGGTCGTCGACGGCGGGCTCAGCATATCCCACCCCTATAACCGTCAGGAATATGGCCAGACCTCGGCCTGAGTTGGAGACAGTTTATGAACCCGATCACCACCAACCGCCACGGCGACGTCCTGATCGTCCGGTCGAACAATCCGCCCGTAAACTCGCTCGGCCATGCCGTCCGCGAAGGCCTGGTCGCCGCGATCGAGGAGGCGGATGCCGACGACCAGGTCAAGGCGGTGGTGATCCTGTGCGAGGGAAACACGTTTTTCGCCGGCGCAGATATCAGTGAGTTCGGCACGCCCAAGGCGTTCGCCCAGCCGATGCTGCCGCAGGTGGTCGATCGGATAGAGGGCTGCACCAAGCCGGTGGTCGCCGCGATCCACGGCACCGCGTTCGGCGGCGGGCTGGAGGTGGCGCTTGCCTCGCATTACCGGATCGCCGTTCCCTCGGCCAAGCTCGGCGTGCCCGAGGTCAAGCTCGGCCTGCTGCCCGGAGCCGGCGGCACGCAACGCCTGCCGCGTGTCGCTGGCGTCCAGAAAGCGCTCGAGATGGCGGCCACCGGCAACCCGATCTCGGCCAAGGAGGCCTATGAGGTCGGCCTGCTCGACAAGTTGATCGAAGGGGATCTGGAGCAGCATGCCGTGGCTTATGCGCATGAGGTGGCAAGCTACCAGCCCATCCCGAAATCCAGCGAGAATGACGACAAGCTCGCGGAGGCGCGGTCGAACCCGGCCGTCTTCGACGAGTTCCGCATGGCGAATGCGCGCAAGATGAAAGGGTTCGACGCGCCGGAGTTCAACATCCGCGCGATCGAGGCTGCCGTCGCCAAGCCCTATGCGGAAGGCGTGCGCACCGAACGCCAGCTGTTCATGGAATTGATGAGCGGAACGCAGGCGCGCGCGCAGCAATATTTCTTCTTCGCCGAGCGCAAGGCCTCAAAGATTGAGGGCTTGCCGGAGGACACGCAGCCGCGCCCGATCGCCCGTGTCGGCGTGATCGGCGCCGGCACAATGGGCGGCGGCATTTCGATGAACTTCCTGTCAGCCGGCATCCCGGTCACCATCGTCGAGATGGCGCAGGACGCGCTCGATCGCGGCACGGGCGTGATGCGCAAGAATTACGAGGCGACCGCCGCCAAGGGGCGCATCACGGCGGAGCAGGCGCAAGGCGCGATGGGGCTCCTCACTCCCGCCCTTGATCTCAACGCGCTCGCCGATTGCGACCTCATCATCGAGGCCGTGTTCGAGAATATGGACGTGAAGAAAGAGATTTTCGGCAAGCTCGACACGATCTGCAAGCCGGGGGCGATTCTCGCTTCCAACACCTCTTACCTCGACATCGACGAGATCGCCGCCAGCACCTCGCGGCCGCAGGACGTGGTCGGGCTGCACTTTTTCTCGCCCGCCAACGTCATGAAGCTGCTCGAGGTCGTGCGTGGGCAGCGGACCGCGCCCGACGTGCTCGTCACCGCGATGCAACTCGCCAAGAAGATCAAGAAGGTCGCAGTCGTCGCCGGCGTATGCCACGGCTTCATTGGCAATCGCATGCTGATGCCCCGCCAGGTCGAGGCGACCAAGCTGCTGCTCGAAGGCGCGACGCCCGAGCAGATCGACCGCGTCCATGTCGAGTTCGGGATGCCGATGGGTCCCTTCCAGATGGCCGACCTCGCCGGCGTCGATATTGGCTGGCACCGTGACCCGAACAGGATCGAGAATATCCGCGACGCGCTTGCCGCGCAGGGCCGCTGGGGTCAGAAGAAGCAGGCCGGCTTCTACGATTATGACGAGAAGCGCCGCCCCTCACCGTCCCCAGTCGTGCAGGGCATCATCGACGACTTCCGCGCACGCGAAGGCGTCGAGAAGCGCGAGATCACCGACCAGGAGATCATCGAGCGGACGCTCTACACGATGGTCAACGAGGGCGCGAAGATCCTGGAGGAGGGCATGGCCCAGCGCGCGTCCGATATCGATGTGGTCTGGGTCTACGGCTATGGCTGGCCGGTCTATCGCGGCGGCCCGATGTTTTGGGCGGATACCGAAGGCCTGACCAAGATCGTCGAAGGCTTGCGTCGTCAGCAGGACCGCCTCGCCGACCCGCGCCTTTCGGATCTGCTCGTGCGAAAGGCCGAGGCGGGCGAGAGGTTCACCCGCTGACCGGCGCTTCGTCCGCAGCAGGCTGCGTCGACCGGATTCGATGGTTTTTGGACGCTGTGGCTTACAGCGCCTGCGCCGCGGAATGCTGCTCGGCCCGCTGCGCGAAATCGTCGGCCAGTTGGCGATGCCAGGCTTGAGCCTGCGGAGTGATCGCTCGCTGAGCCGCGCGCCGTTCCTCGTGAGCACGCCTGGAGAAGTATCGGTGGTTCGATTCCATCTTGCTCTCCCGGAACGATGACTCGGGCCGACGACGCGGCGCGCCCCTCCTCATGCGGCGCGATCATGCCGGTCCATTGGTTACCGCAACGTTAAATCCTTCTCCAGGACGATCCGCGCCTCAACGCATACAATTGAGCGCGAACTTACAAGCGGAGGCCGTGCCGCTCAGTCGAGTCAGGATGTCGGCCGGCTGAGGATCCAGGTCGAGCCGATCAGACCGACCGCCACTGGCACCAGCGCCAACGGCCAGCGCAGCAGCGCCAGCCCAAGCAAGGCGCTCACCCCGAACGCGCCCACCGCCGCCGCCTTACCTCGCCGGCTGATGCTGCCCCGCTCGCGCCAGGCGCGGATGTGCGGTCCGAAGCGCGGATCCGCCAGGATGCGGGCCTCCAGTGCCGGATTGCTGCGCGCGAAGCAGAATGCGGCCAGCAGCACGAACGGCACCGTCGGCAACAGCGGCAGGAACAGCCCGACGAACCCCAGCGCCAGCGACGTGAAGCCGACCAGGCGGTAGAGCAAGGTCACCGGGCCGGCGCCGCCGCGGGCCTCAGGCGGCGTCGCCCTTGCGCGATGCCCGCTTGCGCTCGTGCGGATCGAGGTAGCGCTTGCGCAGCCGAATCGACTTGGGCGTGACCTCGACCAGCTCGTCATCGCCAATGTAAGCGATCGCCTGCTCCAGCGTAAGCCGCTTGGGCGGAGTCAGCCGGATCGCATCGTCCTTGCCGCCGGACGCGCGGAAGTTGGTCAGCTGCTTGGTCTTCATCGGATTGACTTCGAGATCGTCGGGCTTGGCATTCTCGCCGATGATCATGCCCTCGTAGACCGGCTCCTGGGGGCCAACCATGAGAATGCCGCGCTCCTCCAGCGGGCCCAGAGCATAGGTCACCGTCTCGCCCGCGCCGTTGGAGATGAGCACGCCGTTCTGCCGCCCCTCGATCCGGCCCTTATAAGGCCCGTAGCGCTCGAACAGACGGTTCATAATGCCAGTGCCACGCGTGTCCGACAGGAACTCGCCATGATAGCCGATCAGGCCGCGTGACGGGCCGGAGAAGGTGATCCGGGTCTTGCCACCGCCGGACGGGCGCATGTCGGTCATCTCGGCCTTGCGCATCGCCATCTTCTCGACGACCGTGCCGCTATGCTCGTCGTCGACGTCGATCACGACCTGCTCATAAGGCTCCTCGCGCCCGTCGGCGCCGTCGCGGAACAGCACGCGCGGCCGGCTGATGGTCAGCTCGAAGCCCTCGCGGCGCATCGTTTCGATCAGCACGCCAAGCTGCAGCTCCCCTCGGCCAGCGACTTCGAAACTGTCCTTGTCGGCGCTTTCGGTGATCTTGAACGAAACATTGCCTTCCGCCTCGCGCTCCAAGCGGTCGCGGATCATGCGGCTGGTCACCTTTGTGCCTTCGCGGCCGGCCATTGGTGAATCATTGACGGTGAAGGTCATCGCCAGCGTTGGCGGATCGATCTTCTGGGCGTGTAGCGGGTCGGTCACCGAAGGCTCGACGATCGAGTTGGACACGGTGGCCTTGGTCAGGCCCGCAATCGCGATGATGTCGCCCGCACCCGCTTCCTCCACCGGCACCCGCTCGATGCCGCGAAACGCGAACAGCTTAGTGGCGCGGCCCTCCTCGACGAGCTTGCCGTCTGCGTCGATCGACTTGATCGGCATGTTGACCCGCAGCTTGCCGCTGGCGATCCGCCCGGTCAGCACCCGGCCGACGAAATTGTCGCGGTCCAGCAGAGTCGCGAGCATCTTGAACGGGCCGTTCGGATCGGCATCGGGCGCGGGGACGTGCTTGACGATGGTCTGGAACATCGGATTGAGATCGCCAGAACGAACATCGTCGGTCATCCCCGCATAGCCGTTGCGGCCGGACGCGTAGAGCACCGGGAAATCGAGCTGCTCGTCATTGGCATCCAGGCTGAGGAACAGCTCGAAACATTCGTCGAGCACTTCGGGCGGGCGCGCGTCGGGGCGGTCGATCTTGTTGACGACCACGATCGGCTTGAGCCCGAGGGCCAGCGCCTTGCCGGTGACGAACTTGGTCTGCGGCATCGGCCCCTCGGCGGCGTCGACCAGCAGGATCACGCCATCGACCATCGACAGGATACGCTCCACCTCGGCGCCAAAATCGGCGTGGCCGGGCGTGTCGACGATGTTGATGTGCGTGCCCTGCCACTCGACGGAAGTGCACTTCGCCAGGATCGTGATGCCCCGCTCTTTTTCCAGGTCGTTCGAATCCATCGCCCGTTCTTCCACGCGCTGATTGTCGCGGAAGGTGCCGGATTGGCGGAACAGCTGATCGACAAGCGTCGTCTTGCCATGATCGACGTGCGCGATGATCGCCACGTTGCGGAGGCTCATTTCGATGTCCTGATTTTAGGGTTCGAGCCTGCCTATAGCCACCTTGCTGCGCCGCAACAAGGTGGCCCGCATGTCGGGCATGGGAGGCCGCCCCCCACGGGCAGCCCTCGCCGTTATGTTCGATCAGATGGTCGAGGTCCGCGCCCGCTGTGCACTGTGGCCGCCGGCGTTGTAGAGGATGTTGCGGACGACATCGTCGTCGATGCCGGTGCCGGCCGTGTCGACCGAGACGAACACGCCGCCACGGTTGATGCGATCCTCGTAATAGCTGGAATCCTCATCGCTGACGCCATGTTCGCGAAGTGCTCCGGCAAGGCCGCCGGTCGCGCCGCCGATCGCCGCGCCCGCCGCGATCGCGCCGCCGGTCACGCCCAATGTCTCTGCCAGCGCGCCGGCGGCGAGGAACGGTCCGACGCCCGGAATCAGCAACGATCCAAAGCCCAGTAGCGCGCCTGCCGTCAGGCCGAGCCCAAGGCCGGCGCGGGTCTTGTCGCCATCATGATCGTGGCCGTGATGATCGTGATGCCCGGTCGCGCCGCCGCCATGATGATCGTTGTGCGCGACCAACGAAATGGAGCGGTCCGTCACGCCCGAGGCGCGGAGCTGCGTCAGCGCGCTCTCGGCCTCGGCACGATTGTCGAACACGGCGGATACGATTTGTCGGCTCATGGTTACATCCTTTGTCAAGCAAGGCGTTCGAACGCCCGCTTCAGCAACGACCGCCCCGGGACGTCGTTCCGCCCGCAAAAGGAACGGGCCATCAGTAGCCCATCAGCGCGAGCACCTCGCGGCGGCTGCGCTCGTCCTGCTTGAATGCGCCCATCATCCGGCTGGTGGTCATCAGCACGCCCGGCGTGTTGACGCCACGCGCGCTCATGCAGGCGTGGCTCGCCTCGATCACCACCGCCACACCTTGCGGCTCCAGATGCGTCCAGATGCAGTCCGCCACCTGCGCCGTCAGCCGCTCCTGCACCTGCAAGCGGCGCGCGAAGCCGTGCAGCACCCGCGCCAGCTTGGAAATGCCGACCACCCGGTTGTGCGGCAGGTAGGCGATCGCGGCCTTGCCGATGATCGGCGCCATGTGATGCTCGCAATGCGATTGGAACGGGATGCCCTTGAGCAGCACGATCTCGTCATAGCCGCCGACCTCGTCGAACGTCCGGCTGAGATGATGCGACGGATCCTGCTCATAGCCGCTGGCATATTCGCGCCACGCGCGGGCGACGCGGTCTGGCGTGTCGAGCAGCCCCTCGCGCTCCGGATCGTCGCCGGCCCAGCGGATCATCGTCCGCACCGCCTCGCGCACCTCCTCCGGAACCGGGATCGGGGGCGCGGGCGCGACCAGGTCGCCATCCGGAGGTGAAGCGGGATCGTTCATGGTCGCGGAGATGGCGGGTTCGGACCGCCGATGCAACGTTCGCCTTCCGCTACTTCCTGCCCTGATGCCGGATGTTGCCGGGCCGGCCGCGCTTGCCCGCCACCCTGCCCTTCTTCTCGCCTCCGGGCTTGCCATCCCGGCGCACAACACGTCGCGGCGCCGGCTCGGCATCGGGCAATTCGAAGCGCAGTCCCCCCGAGACCGGGTTGGCCTCGGCAAGCCTCAGCTTCAGCTTGCGCCCGAGTGTGAAGCGCTCGCCCGTTTCTTCCCCGACCAAAGCCTGGCCGGCTTCCTCGTAGCGGAAATATTCCGATCCGAGCGTGCTGACCGGCACCAGCCCGTCCCCGCCAAGCCCTTCCACGGTCGCGAAAAACCCGAACGGCTGCACTCCCGTGATCCTGCAATCGACCAGTTCGCCGACCCGCTCCGACAGGAAGGCGGCGACATAGCGGTCGATCGTGTCGCGCTCGGCCTCCATCGCGCGGCGTTCGAACTGGCTGATGCTGGTGCCGATGATGTCCATCGCCTCCGCTTCCGCGTCGGTCAGCCCGCCTTCGCCAAGACCATAGGCGCGGACCAGCGAACGGTGGACGAGCAGGTCGGCATAGCGCCGGATCGGACTGGTGAAGTGCGCGTAGGAGCCGAGCGCAAGCCCGAAATGGCCGTGATTGTCCGGGCCGTAATAAGCCTGCGTCTGCGAGCGCAGGATCTGCTGCATCACCTCCGCCTTGAAGTCGGCTTCCCCCACCCGTTCGATGATGCGGTTGAAGGTCGACGGGCGCACCACCTGGCCGAGCGCGAACTCGACGTCGAACGTCTTGAGATAATCCTTGAGCGCGACCAGCTTCTCACGGCTCGGCGGCTCGTGATCGCGATACATGACGGGCGCCTTCTTCGCCTCCAGCGCCTTGGCGGCGGCGACGTTGGCGGCGATCATATAATCCTCGATCAGCTTGTGCGCATCGAGCCGCTCGCGGGGCGCGACCGACAGGATGCGGCCCTTCTCGTCGAGCTGAACGCGGCGCTCGGGCAGATCGAGATCGAGCGGCCCGCGCTTCTCCCGCGCAGCATAAAGCGCTCGCCAGCAATCCCAGAGCGGCTTCAGCGTGCCTTCGACGATCTCTGGTGCAATGGCTTTTTCCTGCACGCCCCCCAACCCGTTCGGGCTGAGCCTGTCGAAGCCCTCCCCTTCTCCCTGAACCTGAAAAGAAGAAGGGAGGCCTTCGACAGGCTCAGGCCGAACGGGTGATGGGTTATGGGCCTCGTCGATCGCCGCTTGCGCATCCTCATAAGCGATATTGGCGGCAATCCGCACCCGGGCACGGGTGAAGCGCCAGCTCTTGAGCTGCCCCTCGTTGGACACCTGAAGATGACAGGCCAGCGCCGCCCGGTCCTCGCCCTCCACCAACGAGCAGACATGCGCGCTGAGCCGCTCGGGCAGCATCGGCACCACCCGGTCGGGGAAATAAACGCTGTTGCCGCGCTTGCGCGCTTCCTTGTCGAGCGCGGAGCCGGGGCGGACGAAGAAGCTCACGTCCGCGATCGCCACGATCGCCTTCCAGCCGCCCGGATTGGCCGGATCGTCGTCCGGCGCCGCCCAAACCGCATCGTCATGATCCCGCGCATCCGCGGGATCGATCGCGACGATGGGAATGTGGGTTAAGTCCTCACGTTGTCCCCCGTCCGTTCGGCCTGAGCTCGTCGAAGGCCGCTCCTTCCTTTGTCCCGGCGACG
>DASVSZ010000038.1:0-277473 GCA_036387855.1 Allosphingosinicella sp.
GTGGGGGCGCGACCGTGCAGGGCTCGATGCCTGCACGGTCGAAGCGCGGTTCCGCCGCGCGCGCCGCTGCTCGCGGCGCTCACCCTCTCCAACTGCGCCTAAGCTCCTTTGTCGCTAAGGCTGCGTATGGTCTCCCATCAAGGAGAGGAATGTGGAGCCGGCCTCACATCGCCTCCGTCCCCAACGCCTGCGTGACCGTCGGCAGGATGCCGCCGACCATGCGCTTGATGCCTTGGAAATTGGGATGCACCCCGTCCGGCAGGTTGAGCCCCGCGGCTCCGGCGACGTTGGCGAGGAAGAAGGGGTATAGCGCGGCGCGGTATTTGCGGGCCATGTCGGGGAAGATCGCGTTGAACTCCGCCCCGTAGCGCGGGCCGAGATTGGGCGGGGCAAGCATGCCGGCCACCAGCACCGGGATCTCACGGCGCGCGAACTCGGCCATGATCGCTTCCATGTCCGCCTTGGTCTGGGCCGGTGGGAGCCCGCGCAGCATGTCATTGCCGCCCAGCGCGACAATCGCGAGATCGGGCTTTCGCGCAAGCCCGTCCAGCGTCCATTTGAGCCGTGCCCGCCCTTGCCCGACCGTGTTGCCGGATACGCCCGCATCGGTGACATGGGCGCGCACGCCGTTGCGGCGCAGCGCGTCCTCCAGTTGCGGCGCGAACCCCTGTCCGCGCGGCAGGCCGTAGCCGGCGGTCAGGCTGTCTCCGAACGCCAGGATGTGCACGTCGCGGGCGAGCGCCGGTTGAGCAGCGCCGAGCGTCACGAGCAGCGCCAGATAGACAAACAGTCGGCGCGCCCCATATGCCACCCGTAACGACATCGGATTTCCTTTTCCCGCATGCTCAACTCTCAAATGGTTATCGACGCCGGGGATGTCACCTTGGCGCTCGGCTCCGGCGTCGCCCGCGTCCAGATCCTGCGCGGGATCGACCTAAAAGTCGCGAAGGGCGAAAGTGTTGCGCTGCTTGGGCCGTCGGGCTCGGGAAAATCGTCGTTGATGGCAGTGCTGTCCGGCCTGGAACGCGCGAGCGGTGGCTCGATCCACGTCGCCGGGGCGGATTTCACCGCGCTCAATGAAGACGGGCTCGCCCGCGCCCGCCGGGGCCGGATCGGCATCGTGCTGCAGGCCTTTCACCTGCTGCCGACAATGACCGCGCTCGAGAATGTCGCGGTTCCGCTGGAGCTGTCCGGCGCGGACGATCCGTTCCGGATCGCGGCGGCGGAACTGGAAGCGGTCGGGCTCGGCCACCGCCTCACCCATTATCCCGCGCAGCTTTCGGGCGGCGAGCAGCAACGGGTCGCCATCGCCCGCGCGACCGCCTCGCGCCCTGAACTGATCTTCGCGGACGAGCCGACCGGCAATCTCGACCTGGCAACCGGGACCGCGATCCTCGACCTGCTGTTCGCCCGCCAGCGCGACACGGGCGCGACCCTGCTGGTCATCACCCACGACCCCAGCCTCGCCGCGCGCTGCGGGCGAGTGCTGGAGATGGCGGACGGACGGATCGTGCGGGATAGCAAGTCGTGATGCGCGTTGCCGATCGTCCCCGGGACGGGGAGGGGGACCGCCAAAGGCGGGGGTGGAGGGGGGCAGCCGGAAAATGGTGCGGGTGGAAAACCCCCTCCACCACGCTCCGCGTGGCATCCCTAGCCGTCCCGGGGAGGATCTAAATGACGCCCCTCCCCCTCCGCCTCGCGTTGCGCGATTTGCGCGGGGGGTTGTCGGGTTTGCGGCTGCTCGCCGTGTGCCTGTTCCTGGGTGTGCTCGCGCTGGCCGGGGTCGGCTCGCTGTCCGCCGCGATCGTGTCGGGGCTCGCGGAGCGCGGACAATCGATCCTGGGCGGCGATGTCCAGCTCAGCGTCTCGCAGCGCGTGGCGACGACCGAGGAACTCGCCGCGTTCCGCCGGACCGGGCAGCTCAGCGAACTCACGCGGATGCGGGCAATGGCGGCGCGGCTCGACGGCGCCGAAAGCATTCTGGTCGAACTCAAGGGCGTCGACGAGGCCTATCCCCTGTATGGGACGTTCCGATTGCAGCCCGGCGCATTGCGGGCGCGGCCGCGTGGGGCGGAAGTGGCGATCGGCGTGGAGCTCGGCGATCGGCTCGGCCTTCGTGTCGGCGACCGGCTGCGGATCGGCAACGCGGCCCTTAAGATCGTCGGCTTTATCGCGGAGGAGCCCGACCGGGCGGGGCAGGGGTTCACGCTCGGCTCGACCGCCCTGGTTGATCGCACCGGCCTGGCTGCGACCGGCCTGGTCCAGCCGGGCAGCCTCTACACCAGCGCCTACCGGCTGCGGCTCGCGCCCGGCGGGGATGTCGCCGCCACCGCCAAGACGCTGACCGAAACCTACAAGGATGCGGGTTACCAGGTTCAGGACCGCGCCAACGGAGCGCCAGGTGTGCGTCGGTTCATCGAGCGGCTCGGCCAGTTTCTGACCCTGGTCGGGCTGACGGCCTTGATCGTGGCGGGGATCGGCGTCGGCAACGGTGTCACCTCCTACCTGGACGGCAAGCGCGGAATCATCGCCACCTTGAAGATGCTGGGCGCGACTTCCGCGACCATCTTCCAAAGCTACCTGCTCCAGATCGGGATCGTTGCGCTCGCCGCGATCGTTGCCGGGCTCGCGGTCGGCGCGCTGGTGCCGTGGATCGTCACCCTGGTGGCGGGTAGCGCGCTGCCCGTCCCGCCCCGCCTGTCGCTCTTTCCGGTGCCGCTCGCCGCCAGCGCCGCTTATGGCCTGCTGATCGCCTTTCTGTTCGCGATCCTGCCGCTGTCGCGCGCCCGGACCGTGCCTGCGGCGAGCCTGTTCCGCGGCGGTCTCGAGCCGGCCCGCCGGCCCGGATGGCGGCTGCTGCTGGCGGTGCTCGCCGCGGGCGGGGCGATCGCCGGGCTTGCGATCGCGACCGCGCGGGAGCCGGCCTTCGCCGCGACCTTCATCGCGGCGGTTCTTGGGCTGGTGCTGCTGCTGACCCTGCTCGGCTGGCTGATCCGGCTGGCCGCCTCCAGGCTGCCGCGGCCGCGCAATCCGCTGTTCCGGCTCGCGCTCGCCAACCTGCACCGACCGGCGGCGCAGACCGGGCGGCTGGTCGTCGCGCTAGGGCTGGGCCTCACCCTGTTCACGACGCTCGCAATTATTGAAACCAACCTGTCGGGCCAGATCCGGACCAATATCCCGGCCAAGGCACCGAGCTTCTTCATGCTCGACATCCCGGTCGAGGAGATCGGCCGTTTCCGCGCGCTTTCCGCTCGAACCGCGCCCTCAGCCGAACTGATCACCGTGCCGTCGCTACGCGGATCGGTGGTGGCGGTCAAAGGCCAGCGTGTCGCCGATATGGCGGAGATCCCAGACGGTGCTTGGTTTCTGCGCGGCGATCGTGGCCTGACCTATTCGGCGCGGGTGCCGGAAGGCAGCCGGGTAGTGGAGGGGCGTTGGTGGCCGGCCGATTACCGGGGGCCGCCGCTCATCTCGCTTGATGTCGAGGCGGCGCGGGCGGCGGGGCTGGGAGTCGGGGACATGCTCACCGTCTCTATCCTCGGCCGCGAGATCGAGGCGCGGATCGCGTCGTTGCGCGAAATCAATTGGGACACGATGGGGTTCAACTTCGTGATCGTGTTCGCGCCCGGCGTGCTGGAAAATGCTCCGCACAGCTTCATGGCGACGATCGCGATGCCGGTCGAACAGGAACGCGGTTTCTCGCGCGCCGTGTCCAACGCCTTTCCCGGCGTGTCCGCGATCCGCGTCAAGGATGTGGTCGAAACGGTGGCGGGGATGCTCGGCCAGCTCTCCGTCGCGGTTCGCTCGGCCGCCTCGGTCGCGGTGCTGGCCGGCATCGCGGTGCTGATTGGCGCGCTCGCGGCCAGCCGACGTGCGCGTGTTTACGACAGCGTGATGCTGAAACTGCTCGGGGCGACACGCGGCCGCATCCTGCTCGCCCAAGCGCTCGAATTTTCCGTGCTGGCCGCAATCCTGGCCGGCGTGGCTTTCGCGCTCGGCGCGGGCGCGGGCTGGTATGTGGTGGTGAAGGTGCTGGAACTGGATTGGGCGCCGGATTGGACAGTCGTCGCCGCCACGCTCGGGGCGGGCGCGCTTGTCACCTTGATCCTTGGCCTGCTCGGGTCGCTGCCGGCGCTCGCCGCCCGGCCCGCTCGGGCGCTGCGCTCGCTTTAGCGAACGGGCCGGTGGCGCCTGGAACAGAGGCGGCGTATGACGGTTTCGTGACGCACATCGCGGCACGCCGGCCGCACCCTGTTCAGGAAGTCACCGATGCACCAAGCCTCCCATTCGATCCTGTTGGTGGAGGACGAGCCTCTGGTCCTGCGCACCACCGCGGATCTGCTGAGCGAGGGCGGTTATCGGGTGCTCGAAGCGAGCAGCTATGGGGAAGCGCTGAGCCGGATCGAGGCTTGTCCCGATTTGGCCGCGATCGTGACCGATATCGGCATCTCCGGCGAACAGGACGGGATCGCGCTGGCCCGGACGGTTGCCGAACGCTGGCCGCACCTGCGCATCGTGCTCGTGTCCGGACGCACCCGGCCAAGCGGCACCGATTATCCGCAGGACGCGATCTTCTTTACCAAGCCCTATGCGCCCGGCGCGCTGCTCACTCTGCTCCGGCAGAGCCTCGACGGCGAACTGGAGCCGCGCGCGCCCGCGATGGCATTGGACGGCGACTGCGCCTTCTGAACGGAGCCGGTTGAAACCGCGTGGACCGGTTCCCATTCGCTACTGATCCAGCGAAAGGGCCAGCCATGATCGATCTCTACACTGCCGCTACGCCGAACGGATGGAAGGTTTCGATCACGCTGGAGGAATTGGGGCTCCCGTACGAACTGCATCCGATCGACATGTCGGCGGGCGAGCAGAAGCAGCCCTGGTTCACCGCGATCAACCCGAACGGGCGCATTCCGGCCATCGTCGATCGTGACGCGGACGGTTTCGCCATCTTCGAATCGGGCGCGATCATGGTCTATCTGGCCGAGAAAACCGGGCGGCTGCTGCCGGCCGATGCCAAAGGCCGCAGCCGCGCGCTGCAATGGCTGATGTTCCAGATGGGCGGGGTCGGGCCGATGATGGGGCAGGCCAACGTCTTCGTCCGTTATTTCCCCGAGAAGATCCCGGCCGCGATCGACCGTTACCAGCGCGAAAGCCGGCGCTTGTTCGAAGTGCTGGACGGCCATCTCGCCGGCCATGAATATCTCGCCGGAGACTATTCGATCGCCGATATCGCCAATTGGTCCTGGGTGCACATTCACGAATGGCCGGGCGTCAGCATCGATGGGCTCTCGCACCTGAAGCGCTGGATGGACGCGATCGCCGCCCGGCCCGCGGTCCAGGCGGGCGTGGCCAGGCCGCCGCGTCAGAATAGCGCCGAACAGGTGCAAAAAGCGCGCAGCATCCTGGTCTGATCGATCGTCACCCCAGAACCGATCGGCACCCCAGCGAAGGCTCGGTCTCAGGACGCGTGGTGCTTGCCAGTCTGAGGTTCCGGCGTCCGCCGCACCTCCCGAGGAAGGCAGCATCGCGGAGCGTTATCCCCGTCGCGCCGATCGGAACTTTGGTCGCGCGACCTTGGCCGGGCTTGAAACACTCGCCGTAAAGACAAACGCCTGGTCCCGCCCGAAAAGGGACAAGAAGACGGGCCTGGCTTATTGCCGCTTATCTCGGCACCGGCTTTGCGCTATGGGGGTTTGATTGTGAGGATTGGAGGCTCGGGGGAGTTTATGCGTCAGTTTGTGATGATCTCGCTGGTTCTGGCCTCGCTACCGGCCGCCGCCCTCGCTCAAGGCGGAGCGACTCGCAGCGCCGACGATTATGTCTGCGCGCTTACCGATGAATGCGACGCCGCCGCCGAAACGCCCGCCGACGCCGCGCCGAGCACCGGCCCCAAGGCTCGGACGGGAGCCACGCGAGGCTTCAGCCTGTCGCGCCCGGCGTCCAAGCCGTCCGCCAAGCCCGCCGCTCCAGCACCGGGACGCAGCGCCGCCTCGACGCCCGCTCGTGCCGTCGGCAAGCCGCAACCGGTCAAGACTGCGTCGGTCAACCGCCCCAAATCCGGCGCTTCCAAGACGATGGCCGCCAAGTCCGAAGCCCGGCGGGTTGATCTGCGGCTCAGCTTCCAGCTCGGCTCGGCGGACCTGACGCCCCAGGCGATGGAAGAAGCCAAGGTGTTTGCGCAGGCGTTGATGATGCCGTCGCTCCAGTCGAAGCGCTTCGTGATCGAGGGCCATACCGACGCGCAGGGCAATCGCGCGTCCAACCTCGATCTGTCGCAGCGCCGCGCCCGCGCCGTCGCCGACTACCTGTCGAGCCTCGGCGTCTCGCGTGATCGCTTCGAAGTGCGCGGCTTCGGCTTCGATCGCCCGCTCCCCGGCCGCTCCGCCGCCTCGCCGGATAACCGGCGCGTCGAAGCGGTGCTGGTCTCGTAGGAGCCCCGCCCCGGCGCCGGGGCGGATCTACTTAGCCTCGGAACAATCCGAGTAGTCCGGCTGCCGTCCACGCCGCGCGGCCCGGCGATCCGACTTGCCGATACATGCCTCTTGTCTGCGGATCGCGCGGCCGCGTTTCTCGTCGGCTTCGGACTGGCTGGTGGTGAGCACGTCCACCGTCTTGGCGGCCGCCTTCACCGGCAGGGTGACGATATCGACGGCGGTGCTGATGCAGCCGGCGAGGGTGAAGGGCAGGGCGGCGAGAAACACGATACGCATCTTGCGATCATAGCATGTCGCGCCGGCTAAGAGCGACCCGAAGCACGCAGATCCTACGCAACGCGCACGCGCCCCATCTCGTCACCCCAGCGGAGGCTGGGGTCTCAGGCGGTTGAAAGCTCAGGCGCTTTCGCGTCCCGAGATGCCAGCCTCCACTGGCATGACGAGAATTCAACTCGCCTTGAGCGTCGGCAGATCCAGGTTGAGCTGGTCCGCCGAAATCACCTCCACGTCCGGCCGCAGCGCCCGAACCTTGTCGATGAATTTCGCCGAATCGCCGACGATGACCAACGTCGCCCGGTCGCCCGAGCTGAGCCGGGCGGCCGCCTTGCTCGCCGCATCCGGAGTGACCGTCTCGATGTTCTGGAGGTAGCGCACCGCTTCCGATGGCGACATGCCCTGTTGGATGAGGCCGGCCAAAGTCGCGCCGAAGCCCGCGCCGGTTTCGGTCTGCAAGGTGTAGATGCCGGAGACGAAGGTCTTGCGCTTCTCGATCTCGTCCGCGGTGAGCGGCTGTTTGCCGAGCCGGTCGAGCTCGTCGAGAAAGATCTTGGCGACGTCGGCGGCGCTCTCGTTCTTGGTCTGGGCCGAAGCGGTCAGCAACGAATCGTCGGCGCGGGCCGGCAAGCTCGAGTTCGCGCCATAGCTCAACGCCCGCTTGGTGCGAACTTCCTCGAACAGGCGGCCGTTGGAGCCCGAGCCCAGGATCGCGTTGGCGACGACCAGATTGTAATAGTCGGGATCGGCACGGTCGATCCCGCGCACCGCCGCGACCACCGCCGCCTGGCCAGCGCCCGGCATGTCGACCACAACCGTTCGAACCTTCTGCGCCTCGCCTGCACGCGCGGTGGGGACGACCGGAGCCGGACCCTGTCCGCGCCAGGTGCCGAACAGACGCTCGGTCATCGCCGCAGCGGCGCGTGGCTCGATTCCGCCCGACACGACCAGAGCTGCATTGGCCGGGTGCCACCAGGTCCGGTACGCGCCGACGAAATCGTCACGCGTCAGGCCCTTGAGCGAGTTCACCGTGCCGCCCGCGAGCGCGCCATAGGGCGCGCTGCCGTACAAGATCGGCTGCACCACCATCGAGGCGAGTGCGCCCGGATCCTTCATCGCGACGCCGAGACCGTCGATCGCGCGGGTGCGTTGGCGCTCGACCTCGTCTGCCGGGAAGCTGGCATTCTGGACGATGTCGGCGAGCACGCGGCCGGCAGCTTCGAGGTTGGTGGCCGGCGCGGAGACGAACACGCTGATTCCGTCCGGGCCCGCGCCGGCGCCGATCGACGCGCCGAGCGATTCGAGCTCGGTCGCAATCTGCTGTGCGGTGCGGGTGCTCGTTCCGCGGGTTGCGAGATCGGCGGCGAGCGTCGCCAGCCCGGCCTTGCCGCGCGGATCTGTGGCCGCTCCGCCGCGGAACACCATTGTCATCGTCGCGAGCGGCACGTTGCCGGTGCGGGCGGTGACCAGGGTCATGCCATTGGCGAGCTTGCTTTCGGCGATCACCGCCGGTGTGACCGGAACGGCGCGGCCGGGTGCGGGCGGCTGCTGGCGCTGGCCTTCGGGCGCCAGCGCATTGGCCGGGCGGGTCGCGGGCGGGACCGAAGCGAAGGTCGGCAGCGGCGTCGGATTGGCCCAGCTGTCGCCCGTCTGCCCGGCGGGGCGCTCCTTGTCGTTGACGTAGCGAATGCCGACCCGGCTGTTGGGCGCAAGACGCGTCCGGGCCACCCGCTGGATATCGGCCGCGGTCACCCGTTGGATCGCCGCCAGCTCCTTGTCGGGTGCCCGCGGATCGCCGGTGCGGACCAACGCCTCGCCGAGCACGAAGGCGCGGCCCTGGAAGGTTTCGCGCTGACGCAATGCGTCCGCAATCAGCTCGTTCTTGGCTTCGGCCAGCTCCGCCGCAGTGACCGGAGCGGAGCGCAACCGCTCCAGCTCGGCCGCCAGCGCCGCTTCGGCGTCCGTGATCGATTTGCCGCCCGCCAGGATCACGATCGGGGCGAAGAAGCCGGATTCTTCCGTGTCCGCCAGATTGCCGGACACCTGCGTCGCCAGCCCCTTCTGAACCAGCGCCTGATAGAGCCTGCTGTTGTTGCCGCGGCTCAGGATCGCGTTGAGCACGCTCAGGACCGGCATGTCCGGGTGGGCCGAGCCGGGCGTTTGCCACAGTGACGCGGCCACCGGCAGCGGCACGTTCGGCGCGTAAGCCGTCACCAGCCGCTCGCGCGTGCGCGGCGCGTCGCGTTCCTTGATGGCGAGGGACGTCTTACGGGCGCGGGCCGGGATGGCGCCGAAATAGCTGTCCACCCAGCGGCTGAGCTGCGCTTCGTCGAGATTGCCGGCAACGATCAACGTCGCGGTGTCCGGGCCGTAAAAAGCTTCATGGAAAGCGCGCGCGTCCTCCAGCTTGGCCGCTTCCAGATCGGTGATGCTACCGATCGTCGGCCGCCGATGAGGCATCCGATCCCAGGCATTCTCCGTCAGCACGAACGACCCGAGCCGCCCGTAAGGCGGCGCGAGCACGCGCTGGCGAAGCTCCTCCTTGACCACGTTACGCTCATTCTCGAACACCTCGGCGTCGATCACCGGGCGGGCCATGCGCTCGGCATGCGTCCACAACATCGTCTCGAGATAACGGGCCGGCACCGTCTCGTAATAATTGGTGCGATCCCAACTGGTGGACGCGTTTCGGATGCCGCCGACATCCTCGGTCAATTTGTTGATCATGTTGTAGGGCATGTTCACCGTCTTGCGGGACAGAATATGCTCGAACATGTGGGCGAAGCCGGAGCGGCCAGCGGGATCATGCTTGGCGCCGACCTCATACCAGAGCGAGACCGACACGTTGGGCGTGCTCGTATCGCGCAGCGTGTAGACGGTCAGGCCATTGCGCAGCTTGCGCATCTTGTAGGCGAGCGGAGGGACGCTGAGCCGTGCCGGCGCGGCACTCGCGCCTTGCGCGGCGATCGCCGCCGATCCGCTGCCGGCCAAAGCAATCACCGCCGTGGCGACCAGTAGCCCGAATTTCGTCTTCATCCCTCATCCCCTCACGATTACGACCCGATCGCAACTGCATAGGGCCAAGTGTCGAAACGGAACAGCCCAACGCGCCGGCGCGACGCGCCGTTTGCAGATCGTGGCGGTCAATTGGTCGAAGTGGATACCGGCAACCCGTCGGATCATTACTGATCCAGATTTCTTCTCACGAGCGATCCCACCTGTTATATCAAGGACATGCCGAGTCCCGGGGGGGATAGATGGATCAGATCGACCGAGATTATTACCTCGCCCGCATCGTCGCCGAGGAACGCGCGGCCCGGAATGCGTCCCACCCCTTGGCGGCGCTTAGCCATCGCAAGCTGGCGGAGGAATATCAGGGTCTGATCGTGGCGACAGATGCCTTGGCGCGTGAGCGCGAGCACATCTAAACTAGATCAAGCACTTCGATCCTAACAATCATCTGAAAACAGCGGCTTGCGCGACTCTTATTAACTTCTTTGAATGCCCGGGCTTACCCAGTGCGGCAAATTGGTGTCGATCAGTCGGAGCGGAGACGGGGCATGGAAGATCAGGATCGAATTCAATATCATTCGAACCGGGCAATGACCGAGCTCGACCTTGCCTTGCGGGCAGGCTCCACTCAGGCCGCCAGCGCCCATTTCGCTCTGTCCTCTCTTCACTTCGAACATATGCGCGGACTTCAGTCGCCGGCGCAGACGTTCGCCGAATAATTCGGTTAAAGCGCACCGGACTTCCTGTCCACTCCGGTCCGGCGTGCTTCCTTGGGCGTGTTCCCCCTTTGGGGAGTACGCCCACTTTTCTCCTCGCCAACCCGCTTGATCTCCCCGCATCACTCCCCGAAAGTCGGCCCCGTGACGATCGGAAGGATGCGGGATGAGACGAGTGGCGAACCTATCGGCGATGGCTCTGCTCGCCGCCTGCACCCAGGCTCCCGCCCAGCAGCAATCGGTATCCTCCCGATCCGGCCAATGGCGGCCGGCCCCCGTCTCGGGCGCGACCGAGCCGTCCGAAGTGATCAAGGCAGCGGGGCCGGGGGACTGGCGCGACATCGCTGCCGACAATCTGCTGGTGATGGATTTAGGCGACGGCGGCCGAGTGCTGATCGAACTGGCGCCTGATTTCGCACCGGTGCACGTCGCCAACATCCGCGCGCTCGCGCGCGGCGGCTGGTGGGGCGGCGCCTCAATCTATCGCGTGCAGGACAATTATGTCGTGCAATGGGGCTTGAACGAAAGCGACAAGCCGCTGCCGGCCTCGGTCGTCAAGCAACCGCCGGCCGAATATCACCGCCCGCTCGCCGGCCTCGCCCTCCGCCCGCTCGGCTATCCCGACAGCTATGCGCCGGTCGCCGGTCATGCTGGCGGCTGGCCGGTCGGCTACGATCCGGACTCCGGCCGCGCGTGGCTGGCCCATTGCTACGGCGCGGTCGGCGTCGGCCGCGATCTGGCGCCCGACACCGGCACCGGGGGCGAACTTTATGCGGTGATCGGCCACGCGCCACGCCATCTCGATCGCAATATCGCCGTCGTTGGCCGCGTGATCGAGGGCTTCGACACGATGACCGCGCGCCGGCGCGGGACTGAAGCACTCGGCTTCATCAAGGATCCGGCGCAGCACGTCCCGATCAGCCGCATCCGTCTCGCGGCGGACATGCCCGCGGCGGAGCGGCCGGCTATGCAGGTCATGCGGACCGACACGCCGTCCTTCGGTGCCTACGTCCTCGGCCGCGCCAATCGCGCCGGCAGCTTCTTTCAGGTGCCGGCCGGCGGCACCGATCTGTGTAACGTCAACGTGCCGGTGCGGCGCAAGCCCTGAATGTCAGGCCGCCAGCACCGTCTCATGCCCAGGCTGGTGGTGGCCGCGTCGGAACAGGCCGATGCCGTTCATGCCGCCGTCCAGCAGCGGCAGCGCGGTGGCGCAAAAGGCGCATTCGGCCAGCGCGCGCCCGACCAGCCAATGGCTGCGCCCGCACCCCGGGCAGTGGTTGACCTCGTGCGGGCGATAGGCGGCGTAATAGCCGCGCGCTCCCGGATTGTAGGCCTTGCCTTCGAGTGAGACGAGATTGAGCACGGTTCGATCCTCCTGACCTGCGCCTACTATAGCGCGTCGAGCGGTGAACCGTTCCTGACCAACGACGAATTGAGCAAAGCAATCGACGAAAGTTGCATGGGCGCAACAGACGCGACGGGCATGAGCCGCCCCGGCGATCCGGGGCGGCTCGCTACCGCTTAGAGCAGCACTTCGCCGGCGCCCGTGAACTGGACGCTGCCGAAGTCGTTCACGCCCAGCAGGGTGATGTCGCCGGCACCGTTGGTCAGCGTGATCCGCAGGTCGGCGATGCCGTCGCCGTCGAAGTCGCGGACGACGCTGCTCCGAACCGCGACGCCGTTGCCAAGCTCGAGCCGATCCAACGCCGTATCGAAGTCGCTGATCACGTCGCTGCCACCGCCCCGGTCGAACCGGAACACGTCCGCGCCCGCACCGCCGGAAAGAGCGTCGTTGCCGCCGCCGCCGATCAGGAAATCGTTCCCATCGCCGCCGAACAGCTGGTCGTTGCCGGTGCCACCGTCCAGCCGGTCGTTGCCGGCCTCGCCGAACAACAGATCGTTGCCGCTGTCGCCGAACAGGCGATCGGCACCGCTGCCGCCATAGACCTGATCGTTGCCGCTGCCGCCGTCGAGCCGATCCAGACCGCCAAGCCCGAAGATCACGTCGTTGCCGGTGCCGCCGTTCAGCACGTCCTCGCCGCTACCGCCGGTCAAGCGATCGGAGCCGCTGCCGCCGTTCATCCGGATCGTGTCGTCGATCCCGGTCACCGTCACTTCCACCGTCGCGGTGCTGGTCAGGCCGTTGCCGTCGGTGATCGTGTAGGTGAAGCGGTCGATCGCGGTGGCTCCGGGCGCGAGCGCGTCGAAGCTGTCATCGTCGGCGACATAGACCAGGGTCTTGCTGCCCGCGTCGAACTGCAGGCTGCCGAGCGTGCCCTGACCGCTCACCGACTGGATGGACAGACTGGAGCCGGCATCGGGATCGCTGTCGTTGCCGAGCAGCACGTCCCACAGATTGCCCGTGGCCGCATCCTCGTTGACCGCGATCTTGTCGGCGACGGCCCTCGGCGCTTCGTTGACGTCCGTCACCGCGACGCTCAGCTCGCGCGTCGTGAACAGGCCGTCCGGATCGGTTACCCGCGCCACGATCGTATAGCTGGCCGCGCTCTCGAAATCGAGCGGCCCGGTCGTGCTGACCGCGCCCGTTTTGGCATCGACCGTGAAACGGCCGCCGGCATTGTCGTCCAGGCTATAGGTGAGCGCATCCTCCGGGTCGGGGTCGGTGGCCGACAAGGTGCCGACCAGAGTGCCCGCCGGCGCATTCTCAGCGACGCTCTGCGTGTCGATCGCCAGATTGGCCGGCGCCTCGTTCGGCGCTTCGATGAAGAAGCGCGCCACGGTCGGGTCATGGTCGGTGCCGCGGAAGGTGCCGGGTGCCAGCTCGGCATTGATGTGGACCGCGTCATATTGCGTGTCCCCCTTGCCGCCGAGCAGGCCGCCGGTGACGAGGAAATTGTCGAGCGCCTGGTAATTGCCCTCGAACAGATAGGAGTAACGCTCCCCCAGCGGATTGATCTCGTGCAGGTTGGTCAGCCCTTTCGCCTCGATCACGTCCGAAACCGGCTCGAAATAAAAGCCGTTGAAGTCGCCGAGCACGCCGAGCTTGAGGTTTTCATTCGTCGCGAGCCGGTCCTCGAAATAGGCTGCCACTGCGGCCGCCTGCGCGGTCCGGGCCGCATCGCCTTCATTGGCCGGCGGCTGCTCCGATCCGAACAGCGGATCGCTGCCGCCGCGCGAGGTGAAGTGGACGTTGATCAACGTCACCTGCTCGCCGTTGAAGTCGAAGGTCGCGACCAGCGGCTTACGGGTGCCGTTATAGGCCGGGTCGTTGATCACCGCGAGGCTGCCGGCGACCAGATCGACGCGATCGGGATTGTAGAAATAGCCGTTGCGGATATTGCCGCCCGGCTCGCCGCCCGAGCTGTTGGCGGTCGCGGGCGCGATCTCGACATAAACGTAACCGGGTCCGCCCGCCGCCTTGATCGCCGCGATCAGCTTGTCGGCGGTGGCGTTGCCGGACAGGTCCGATCCGCCGCCGGCGCCGTCCGCGTCCTGGATCTCCTGCACCGCGATGATGTCGGGCGCGGACAGGTTGAGGACGATGTTGGACGCCAGGATGTCGAACTTGGCCTGGGCGTCGCTCGGATCGAGATTTTCGACGTTGAAGTTCGCGATCGTGAGATGGTCGCGGTCACCGTCCAGCGCCGTGGTCTCGCGCCCGAGCGTCACGTCGGCCACCACCACCGGCGCTTCCGTCAGCAGCACTTCGTAGCTGGCGAAGCCGTAGGACATGATCCCGGTCACGTCGGCCAGGCGATCGCCTTGGCTCAGCGCCGGGATGGTGACGAACGCGTCGTCGATCTGGATTTTTTCCGGATTGTAATCGCCGTCCGAGATAACGAGGCCGCTGCGACCGTTGAAGCCGGTCGCGCCGGCGCCGTTCGAGGCGACCACATAGGTCTCGCCGAAGCTGTTGCTGGCCGCGACCACGGTCGGCGCGTCGATCGTGACGCGCATGCCTTCCAGTGACTCGTAGAAGTCGATGCCGTCATTCTGCGGATCGAACACCGCGAAATTGTCGTCGTCGATCGTCTCGGTCGGTGGGCGCCGCCCACCCTCGCCGATCAGAGTGGCGGCCGGAAGCGGGTTGCTGTTCGTCAGCAACTGGATCGCGCTGCTGACGATCTGCGTCGTGGTGAGGTTGATGGGATCTCCGCCCGGAGCAAATTCGGACACGCGGCCAGACACCTGCACGCCGTTACCGACCGCCAATGTCGGCGCCGTGCCCGTGAACACGAACAGGGCGTCTGACGTAGCGGCGTTGCCGTCGCCGGTTGCGTCCTGAAGATAGAAGCCGTTGCCGGTGATCGCGGTAACGATGCCGTCCGTTACCACGGGCTGACCTTCAAGTGGCGAGCGATGCGCCGCGCCCTGGATTTCGAAGATCCGCGCCTGGATGACATCATCGTTGAGGATCGTGCCGACGCCCGTCCCATCGACGATCGAGATGTTGCCGGTCGGATTGGCGAGCAGGATGTTGAAGGTCTCGTTCGGCTCGCCGACCGTGTCGCCGGTCACCGTCAGGGTGATCGTCTGAGACGCCACGCCGGGAGCAAAGGACACGGTTCCGGTGAGCGGCTGGCCGGTCTTGAAGTCGGCGAGGTCGGCGCTGCCGGTGCCGGAGGTCGTGTTCAGGTTCCACTGAACGCTCGCCGATCCGCCAAGGCCACCGGCGCGGCTGACAGTGAAGGTGATCAACTGCTCGCCCGAATTCCCTTCGGCAACACGCGCATCGCCGATCCGGACGAGGCCGGTTTCATTCGCGCCGATGAAGTTCTGGCCGCTGTTCACGCCGCCGAACGTGTTCTGCTTTGCCTCCGCCCAAGTGAAATCGGCGTAGCTTGCGCCATTGCCGACCAGCTGGAGGGAGAAGCCTTCCGCCACGCCGGCTTCGGACGCGCCGATATCCTGGCTGGTGAGGCCGGCCGCCGGACCGTTCGACGCGGTGACCTGACCCTCATAGGACAGGAACTGCACCACCCGCCCGAACGGATCGACCAAGGCGATCGCGTCGTTGGCGCCGTTCTGGATGCCGTCCACCGGATAAGCGAAGGCAATCGTGCCGTAGCCGTCATCCTGGCCGGCGATCACGCCGGCGAGCGCCCGGGGGGTGCCGTAGAAGGGCGCGGCGTTTGGCGTGTTCGAGCCGTTGTACAGCACCAAAGTATAGCCGGTTAGATCCGTCCCCGCAGGGCCGGCGATCTCGATGCCCTCGTTCGCGTCGATGCTGGCGTCATCATAATGAAGCTCGTTGATGAACACGGCGGTGTTTAGCGGCGGCACGTCATCGTTGGTGATCGTGCCGACGCCGCTGGCGGTGCCGAGCGTCGCGCCGCCGATTGGGTCCGACAGGGTCACGTTGAACGTCTCGGTCGGCTCGACGGTGAGGTCGCCGTTGACCTTGAGCATGATCGTGGCGCTGGTCTGGCCGGCGGCGAATGCGACCGTGCCGGTCAGCGGGCCGCTCAGGTCGTCAGCGGTCGCGCTGCCCGCGACAAAGGTCCAGGTCGCGGAAACCGCGCCGTCCGTGCCGTTGGCGCGCGTCACGGTAAAGCTGATGTCGGTCGTGCCGCTATTGCCTTCCGCGACCGTCGCGTTGCCGATCGACAGCATTCCAGTCCGCACCGCCGGGGAATCGTCATTGCCGATCGTGCCCAGCCCTTGCCCGTCGGCGATCGTCGCATTGCTCGGATTGCTCAGGTTGAGGAAGAAGGTCTCGGCTTCCTCGATCGTCAGGTCGCCCGACACCGCGATCGTCACCGGCTTGCTGGTCTCGCCGGCGGCGAAGGTCAGCGTGCCGGACGCCGCCGCATAGTCGCTGGCGGCCAGCGCGGTGCCGTCGGCTGTCGCGTAGTTCACCGTAACGACGCTGGTCGACGGGCTGGACAGCGAAACGGTGAAGGTGAAGTTGGTCGTCCCGTTCTGGCCTTCGCTCAGGCTCACGTCACCGACCGACAGCGTCGGCACCGCCACGGAGGTCACGGGCGTCAGCGAGAAATCGTCGACCGCCAGGCCGTCGTCGGCTCCGGTCGCATCGGCGTCGGCGAAGCGGATGAAGAAGGTGGCGCCGTTCGGAATGTTGAGCCCGCCGACGGTGCCCGACACCAACGCGCGGTTCGCGGCGGCATTGCCGTCCAGCGCCCCGACGGTGCCGGCCGTGATCGGCGACGAGAAGTCGAGGCTATTGGCGTCGATCCAGGTCGTGCCGTTCAGGCTATACTGAAAATCCAGCCGGTCGGCGCCACGAGCCGACTGACCAAGACGCCATTGCTCGCCCGTATAGGCGATGTTCAACGCCGTGATGGTTTCGCCGGTGTCGTTGGTGAAGCTTGCGCCGATCGCCGGCAGGAGACTGCCGCTGCGAAGCCCGCCAAGCGCGCGATCCGCGCTGCCCGCCGAGCCGAAACTATAACTGTTGCCGCCGTTGGAGCTGCCCGTACCGACGGCATAGCTGGTATCGGCGTTGGCGAGCGTTTCGCCCAGCACCCATCCTTCGGGAAGGGCGGTACCCGTCGCGCCCGTATTGGCCAGCGTGTTGAAATCCTGCGTGTATGTCGTCTTGGTCAACGAGATGGGCATGCGGAACCTTCCTGCTCAATGCGCTCGGCGGAAGACGACGCCGGGCGTGAGTGCCTGCGCCGTGCCATTCCGCTTTCACCGATTGGGTCCCGATCCGCCGGACCGCTCCCCCCGAATCCGCCCACCGGGCAGCTGCACGCCCGATAGACCCGATCGGAGAAACTTCTGTTACAAAAGAGTAAATCTAGGCGCCGATTTGCGTTGAAACGATCGAGCACCGGACGGAATTGTCCTGGCGATCCGGAACAGGCGCGCGCGGACCGGAACACCCGGCGGGCCAGCCGAGTTGTGATCGGGCAATCGATGGGGTGAACCGGTATGGAAGACGCAGCGGCGAAAACGGAAAGCGGCGGGCCGGAAAGCCTCAAGCGGCTGATCTCCGCCCGGGTCGACGATACCCTGGTATACGAGCGCGGGGGCCGCAAGCTCGGCAGCATCTACACCTTTCATATCGATCGCGCATCGGGCCGGGTGGAATATGCCGTATTGTCGCTGGGCGGCTTTCTCGGCCTTGGCCAAAGCTACCATCCGATCCCCTTTTCGCTGCTGAGCGTCGATGCGGAGCGGGGCGGCTACACGGTCGATGTTGACAGGTCGCTGCTCGACGGCAGCCCCAGCTACCGTCCCGATTCGGCCCCGGTCTGGGATGCCTCCTACGCCCGCCGCATCTCGGACTATTATGGCGTGCCGGGGCGGGCTCCGGGCGGCTGAACGGCGCAATTGCTCTATCCCCAGCGGCGGCGAAGCCTGCTATCTGCGCGCCTGACTTGCCGGAGTTTGCTTGGTGCGCCTCAACTTTCTTGCCCTGCTTCCCGCCGCCGCGCTGGCCGGATGCGCCGGCTACGCGATCGATTACACCAAGTCGCGGGAAAGCATCATCGGACCCGAACTGGTCCGCTATGGCCTTACCGAGCCGCAGGTGGCCTGCGTCACGCAGTCTCTGTCGACCCGGCTTGAAAAGGGCCAGCTCGGCCTGCTTGCCCGCACCACGCGACTGGTCAAGCGCGGCTATACCGATCCCGAACGGCTGACCGTCCAGGACCTGCTCTACGTTTCGACCTTCGTGAAGGACCGCAAGGTCGCGGCCGAGCTGTCGCGGGCCTCGGCGAGTTGCAACCTGCTGACCAACCCGACCATCGCGCGATCGGGCGCGACACCGGTCGACAACGGGCTCACGGTCGATAACGGGCTCACGGTCGATAACGGGCTCACGGTCCGCAGCACAGGCGAAAGCGTGGCGGCGCCGGTCAGGCCGGCTCCACGCGGCTCATCCTGGCTCAATCTCGGTGCTGCACCGACAGGCCAGGCGATCGCGATCGACGCCGCCAGCGTCCAGGACACGCCCGGCCACCGCGAAGCCTGGTTCCGGATCACCAATCCCGGCGACACCGGCCCGACCGGCGCCTCCTATCGCCTGCGCATCGATTGCGGCGGCCGCACCATCAACCCGATGGCGCTGCGCAAGACCGGCGGAGACGGCGCGACGACGGAGGAAAAGGATTATGGCGCGAACGGCGAAGGCGCGCTCAAGGTGGAAGGCGGCACGGTGATGGAAATCGCTTACCTGGCGCTATGCACTTAGCCTGCGGTTCGGTGGAGCTATTTCCCGCTCACGCTGAGCCTGTCGAAGCCTGTCCCTCTTAAGACACCCGGACCAGGAAGGAGGAGGCTTTCGACAAGCTCAGGCTTGGCGGAATGTGGTTAGCGGTTGAATCCGGGCGGGAACTGCTCTGAACCGCCGATCAGCCCTCGACCTGCACCGGGGCCGGCACCAGCTCGATAACATCCAGCTTGGCGGTGCCGCGCGGGCGTGGAACGACCAACCGGTAGCGGAAGGTGCCGACGCGTTCGAACACGCCGGCCATGTCGCGCTGCGGGTCCTCGCCATAGGACAAAGGCGCATCCTCGTTGCCGAGCGCCAGCGAGCCCAGGAACACCATCCTTTTCTTGTTGATGTCGTCCCACAAATAGCCGGCCGGGCGTTCGGAGCCGGTCTGCTTGGTGATGCTGAGCTGATCGCCGTTGACGCCGACATGGCAGAAAAACGGCTTGAACGCCTGAAAAGCGGGCTCGCGCGGTTTGGCCGATCCGAGCCGGATCAGCCGGCACATATAGGAGCCAGGGCTCGGCGCCGGCCGGGCGAGCGCCGCCGCCGGATCGAGCAGCACGCCTTCACCCTTCGCCTGCCGACCGGCATCGGCCAGCGCCTCGCGCCAGGCCGCGTCCAGGCTTGCAATATCCTGCGTATCCTGCGCGTTGGCGACATTCTGCCATTCGGGGCTTTCGTCGACGGCCACCTCGACCGATGGGCGCAGTTCCGGCTGGGTCGGCGCGGTCTGGCACCCCGCCGCGAAAAGGGCGGCGGTACACAAAGCGAAGCGTGGAATGGCCGTCATTGTCCTCGATCCCCCGGCGCTGTCGACCCGCGAGCCTTGGCGCCCCGAATGGTTAAGAAAGTCTTACCAGATCGCCGGCTCGCACGTAATCCACGTCGAGCCCGCTTTTCTCGTCGGCTTTCAGAACAGCCAGATTTGGTGGTATCGATGGGTTCGCGGGTGGGGACCGGACTATGATTTTCTTCTATTTGCTGGCGGCGTCGACACAGGCGCCGGCCGCTCAGGTCGAGCGGCTCGACGAGAACAGCTTTCTGATGAGCCTTGTCGCCGATCCGGCGCTTTCGACGGCGCAGGCGCAGACCAGGCTCGCTCCGGCGGCCGGGCTGGCCTGCCAGGCGCGCCGGCCGGTGCTTGGCCGGTTTCGGTTCGTGACTGCCGAGGCGAAAACGGCGTTCGAGCAGGAATTGCTGTGCGTCGAGCCGGGTCACAAGCTCAGTCTGCTCGCCCGGGCGGAAGGGCCGATCGAGCCCAGCCGCGCCGACCAGCAGGCGGTGCTCGCCGCCAGCTATCGCTATTTCGCGGCCAAGGACTCAGGCGCCTATGCCGGGGCGCACCAACTCCTGTCGGAGAACCTGAAGGGTCGCTTCCCGCTGGCCCCGTGGAGCGCGTCGGCCCGCGCGTTCAACGAAGGCGCCGGCGCGGTCAGAGGCCGCCGCATCGTCGAGATCACCTGGTATCGCGATCCCGAAGAGGCGCCTGAGCCCGGCCTCTACGTCGCCGCGGATTTCAGCGCCGAATTCGAGCAGCTGGAATTCGTCTGCGGTTACCTGATGTGGCAGGTCAGGCCGGACGGCAGCTTCCGGCTGACGCGGGAAGAACAGAATGCCGCGCCCAAACGCCCCGGCGGCCGTCCGATCGCGTCCATCGACCGCGATCCCCTGCGCGCCCGGATGGGCTGCAAGGACTGACGCCGCTGGAGCAGTGGGCCGACGATTCTCTCCCTTCTCCCCTCGTCGGAGAGGGCAGCTCAAGCCGCGCGAGCGAGGAAGGCGGTTTCGCGGTCCACCCAGTGCTTGAAGCTCGGGCGTGACAGAATGCCGTCCAGATACGCCGCGAGCTTCGGACGAGCGCCGAGATCCACGCCGATATGCCGGAGATTGACGAACGGGCTGGCGACGCCGAGATCGGCAAGGGTGAGCCGGTCCTCGACCAGGAACCCGCTTTCCGGGATTACGCTTTCCAGATAATCGAGGATCGGCGGCAGTTCCTCGCGCTCGGCCTTGTCGGCCGCGTCAAGATCGCCCGGCCGGCCGAGAAAGCGCGGCGCCACCAGCCGGTTGAAGAACATGGTGCGGCCGCAGCCCATCAGCACGGTGTCGCCGAATTCTTCGAACCAGATCGTCCGTGCCCGCGCCCTCGGCTCGGCCGGGATCAGCTCCGGATCGGGCCGGAGCGCGTCGAGATAGGCGATGATCGCCGATGAATCCGAGATTCCGAAATCGCCGTCCCGGAGCGCCGGTATCTTGCGGAACGGGCTGATGGCGAGGAAATCCGGATCGTCCGATCCAAGCGGCAACGGCCGGCTTTCGAGCTCGATGTCCTTCTCGGACCCGAAGGCAAGCACCTTGCGGACATAAGGCGAGATGGACGAACCATAGATGATCATGACACTCTTCCTCGGTCCTGGATTGTCGAACCGCTTAGGCAGAGCTTGTCGAAGCCCCACCTTGCGCTCGCTCAGTAAGGACAAGGACAGGCCTTCCACAAGCTCGGGACGAGCGGAGTGGACGGACGGTCTGTTCGCTGCCCCAGAGGTCGCCTAAGGCCCCCACATGCTGCGGCGCACCTCATCTCCCCCGGCCTGGCGCGTCGAGGCCTGGGCGACGTTGCTGCTCGCCTATCCGATGGTGCTGACCAACCTAGCCCAATCGCTGATCCACGCGACCGATATCGTCCTGCTCGGGCGGGTCGGGCCGGAGGCGCTGGCGGCGGCGGCGCTCGGCGTCAATCTGTACATCTTCTGCCTGATCTTCGGCATGGGGCTGATGACCGCCGCCGCGCCGATGATCGCGCGCGAACGCGGCGCGCGCCCGCACAGCGTCCGCGACGTGCGCAGGACGGTGCGGCAGGGAATGTGGACGGCGGTGCTGATCGCGCTGCCGATGTGGGCCCTGCTGTGGAACACGAAGGCCATCCTGATCCTGCTCGGCCAGGATCCCGCCCTGGCGGAAGGCGCGCAAAGCTTCGTGCGGCACCTGATGTGGGCGTTGTTGCCCGCCTTTCTCTACCTGGTGCTGCGCAACTTCCTGGCGGCGCTGGAGCGGCCGCTCTGGGCGCTCGTCGTCGCTGTCGCCGCGGTTGTATTCAATGCGATGGTCAACACCTGCCTGATCTTCGGGGTGGAGGCGATCGGCCTGCCGCCGCTCGGGCTTGTCGGCGCCGGGATCGGCAGCGCTTTCACCGTTGCGCTGGAGTTCCTGGGTATCGCGCTGGTCGTCACCCGCCATCCCCGCTTCCGCCGCTATCGCCTGTTCGGCCGCTTCTGGCGGGCCGATTGGCCGCGCTTTCGCGAATTCTGGCGGCTTGGCCTTCCGATCGCGGTGACGCTGACGCTGGAAGTCGGCGTATTCAACGCGGCCGTCTTCCTGATGGGGCTGATCGGCACGGAAAGCCTCGCCGCGCACCAGATCGCGATCCAGATCGCGGCCTTGTCGTTCATGGTGCCGATGGGCCTGGCGCAGGCGGTAACCGTGCGGGTCGGCCATGCGCTCGGGCGTGGGGACGCGGCCGGCATCGCCCGCGCCGGCTGGACCAGCTTCATAATGGGCGTCGGATTCATGTCCTGCATGGCGCTGTTGCTATGGTTTATGCCACGCAGCCTGGTCTCGATCTTCCTCGACACCGCCGATCCGCGCAATGCGCCGGTCATCGCGTTGGCGGTCGTATTTCTCGGGCTCGCGGCCTTGTTCCAGATCGCGGACGGCGCTCAGGCGGTCGGTGCGGGCATGCTGCGCGGGCTTCACGATACTACGATCCCGATGTACTATGCGCTGTTTGGCTATTGGGTGATCGGCATGGGAACCGCGGTCGGGCTGGGCTTCGGGCTCGGCTGGGAAGGCGTGGGCATCTGGTCCGGCCTCGCCGCCGGACTCGCCGCAGTGGCTGTGATGATGCTGGTGCGCTGGACCCGTCGCGATCGGCTCGGGTTGGTGCCGGCATGAGGATTGCGACCTACAACGTGAACGGCATCAACGGCCGCCTGCCGCGCCTGCTCGAATGGCTGGAGGAGACGCAGCCGGACGTCGCCTGCCTGCAGGAGCTCAAGGCACCGCAGGACAAGTTTCCGCAAGCCGCCTTGGAAAAGGCCGGCTATGGCGCTGTCTGGGTCGGGATGCCACGTTGGCATGGAGTGGCCCTGCTGGCGCGCGGTTGCCAGCCGGTCGAGACGCGGCGCGCGCTGCCCGGCAATCCGGGCGACGCTCAGGCCCGCTATGTCGAAGCGGCCGTGAACGGCACACTGATCGGCTGTCTGTATTTGCCCAACGGCAATCCCCAGCCCGGCCCCAAGTTCGAATACAAGCTGGCCTGGATGAAGCGGCTCCACAGCCATGCCGCCGATCTGCTCGCGCAAGGCGTGCCGGCGGTGCTCGCCGGTGACTACAATGTCGTGCCGACCGACTTCGACATCTACAACACGCGTTCCTGGCTCGATAATGCATTGCTCCAGCCGGAGGCGCGGGCCGCTTATGCGCGCCTGCTCGAACAAGGCTGGACGGATGCGTTGCGCCACCTCCACCCTGACACCCGCATCTATACCTTTTGGGACTATTTCCGGAACGCGTACGCGCGTGACGCCGGGCTGCGGATCGATCATTTTCTGCTCAGCCCGGACCTGGTTCCTAAGCTGAAGGGCGGCGGTGTGGATCGCGAGACTCGCGGGCGTGAGGGCGCCAGCGATCATGCACCCGCTTGGATCCACATCGACCCTTGAAGGTTGCGATCCGCAACTTAACTGAGCGTCTCGCCAGTTGCCGGAGTGCATGATGCCCGATTTGTTCGATCCCATTCAGCTTGGTGCGATCCACGCGCCGAACCGCGTGCTGATGGCGCCGCTCACGCGTGGTCGCGCGGGACAGGACGGAGTGCCTTCGCACCTGGCGGCCGACTATTACGGGCAGCGAGCCGGGGCGGGCCTGATCATCTCGGAAGCGACCGGCATCAGCCGCGAAGGCCTGGGCTGGCCGTTTGCGCCCGGCCTGTGGACCGATGCCCAGGTCGAGGGCTGGAAGCCGGTCACCGAGGCCGTGCATCGCGCCGGCGGGCGCATTTTCGCGCAGCTCTGGCACATGGGCCGGATCGTTCACCCCGACTTCCTGGGCGGCGCCGCGCCCGTCTCGGCCTCGGCGACCACCGCGCCCGGCAAAGCGCACACCTATGCCGGCAAGCAGCCTTATGCGGAGGCGCGCGCGCTCAGGCTCGACGAAATGCCACGCATCCTCGATGATTATGCGCACGCCACCCGCAACGCGTTGGCGGCCGGGTTCGACGGCGTCCAGATCCACGCCGCCAACGGCTATCTGATCGATCAATTCCTGCGCGACGGGTCGAATGGACGCGACGACGCCTATGGCGGCGCCCCCGAGAATCGCATCCGCCTGCTGGTCGAAGTCGCCGAGCGGGTCGCGAGCGTGGCCGGGGCCGAGCGCACGTCGATCAGGCTCTCCCCGAACGGCGACACGCAAGGCGTGATCGACAGCGATCCGCCCGCCGTCTTTGTGCCCGCCGCCCGCGCGCTCGACCGCATCGGCATCGCTTTCCTCGAGTTGCGCGAACAAGGACCGCAAGGCACGTTCGGCGCCAGCGACCAGGCCAAGGTCTCCCCACACGTTCGCAAGGTGTTCCGCGGGCCGCTGGTGTTGAACCAGGATTACGATCTCGCCACCGCCCAGGCCGACATCGCTTCGGGCCTGGCCGACGCGATCGCCTTCGGCCGCCCCTACATCTCCAACCCCGATCTCGTCGAGCGCCTGCGCGTCGGCGCGGCGCTCACCCCTGACGCAATGGCAACCTGGTACTCGCGAGGCTCGGAGGGATACACGGACTATCCCGCGCTGTCGGACGCGATCGCGGCGGAATAGCCGCGTCGCCTAAGCCACCGCTCGTGAACGAGCAGCCCGCGGCGAGCCCGATCGCGCTTCCCGGCTCGAAACGGCCACCCACGGCGATGGCACCGTCTCCTTATCCGCATTCGGACCGAACGGCGCGATCCCGCGTCAGCACAGCGCTTGTGACGCTCGACAGCCTCCTCGGCAGCGATCGCGAAGCGATGCTGCAGGCGATGCAGGACCACGTGCTGGGCAAGGGCGAGGTGGTCGGCATAGATCGGCAGGCGACGGCGCCGACAAAGTGACGAGCAGCGCAGGTTCAGCGAAACTCGATCTGGTCGGCCGTGTCCACGCGGACATGCGTCTGGTAATAGTATTTTCTGGTCGAGCGTCCGTAAGCCGTGAAATTGATGCGCACCCGCTCCGCACGACCCTCAACGACGATCTTTCTTCCCCGGAGCTCTTCGTCATTCCCCGCCCCCGACTTGCTCAGCACAGAACGCGCGACATCGGGCGCTATCGAGATGGAGAGATTGCGTTGATCCCGATAGTCGAACTCGGAATTCAGGTAGAGCCGATTGCCATCAGCCCTGCCAGTCGCCCGAACCGTCATGGCGAAAAAACCTCGCACACCGCTAACGGCTGCCGCCGCTCGTGGAATAGCCTCCGATGGCGAAAGTGTCGGTCGCGAACCCGTTTCGCTGGCACAACCTGCTCCGAACATCAGCAATGCAGCGCACGCCGCGATCGCGCCGAGCTTGCCAGGCGGCATCACAGCTTCTCCGTCAGCTCCGGCACCAGCTTGAACAGGTCGCCGACCAGCCCCAGGTCCGCGACCTGGAAGATCGGGGCGTCTTCGTCCTTGTTGATGGCGACGATGATCTTCGAGTCCTTCATGCCGGCGAGGTGCTGGATCGCGCCGGAAATGCCGACCGCGAAATAGACTTCCGGGGCGACGATCTTGCCGGTCTGGCCGACCTGGTAATCATTCGGCGCGTAGCCGGCGTCGACCGCGGCGCGGCTGGCGCCCACGCCAGCGCCGAGCTTGTCGGCAAGCGGATCGATCAGCGCGTGGAACTGCTCGGACGAGCCGAGCGCCCGGCCGCCGGAAACGATGATCTTGGCGCTGGTCAACTCGGGACGTTCGCTGGCGGCGATTTCCGAGCCGACGAAGCTGGACAGGCCTTGGTCGCCAGTGTCCGTGATCGGCTCGATCACGCCGCTGCCGCCCTCCCTGGCCGCCTTGTCGAAGGCGGTGCCACGAACGGTGATGACCAGCTTGGAATCGCTGGTCTTAACGGTGGCGATCGCGTTGCCCGCATAGATCGGGCGGGTGAACGTGTCCGGCCCCTCCACCGACAGCACGTCGGACACCTGCATCACGTCCAGCAGCGCGGCGACCCGGGGCGCGACATTCTTGCCGGTGGTGGTGGCGGGCGCGACCAGTGCGTCGCAATGATCGCGCATCAGACGGACGATCACGGGCGCGACATTCTCGGCGAGCTGATGCTCGAACGCGGGATCGTCGGCGACGTGGACGCGCTCGACACCGGCCAGCTTCGCGGCCTGTTCGGCGACGGCGCCGACGCCTGAACCCGCGACGAGCGCGTGCACCGTCCCGAGCTTCGCGGCCGCCGTGACCGCGGACAGGGTGGCGTCCTTGAGCTGGCTGCCTTCATGTTCGACGAGAACGAGCGCGATCATCCGACAACTCCCTTGGTGCGCAGATTGTCGATCAATTCGTCGACCGTTTTCACCTTC
The DNA here is from genome assembly GCA_036387855.1 of Allosphingosinicella sp. Taxonomy (GTDB): domain Bacteria; phylum Pseudomonadota; class Alphaproteobacteria; order Sphingomonadales; family Sphingomonadaceae; genus Allosphingosinicella. The sequence continues at coordinate 26,178 of DASVSZ010000038.1, forward strand.
ACCCCGGCCTCGCGCTTGGACGGCTCACGAACACTGACGGTGGTATGGCGGGGCGCGATATCGACGCCGTAATCAGCCGGCGTTTTCTGCGCGAGGGGCTTGGACTTGGCCTTCATGATGTTGGGCAGCGACGCGTAGCGCGGCTCGTTGAGACGAAGATCGGTGGTGACGATCGCGGGCAACTTAAGCTTCACTGTTTCAAGGCCGCCATCGACTTCGCGGGTGACGTTCACGCTGTCGCCGTCGACCTCAACCTTGGACGCGAAGGTCCCTTGCGCCCAGCCGAGCAGGGCAGCGAGCATCTGGCCGGTCTGGTTGGCGTCGTCGTCGATCGCCTGCTTGCCGAGGATGACGAGGCCGGGCTGCTCCTCGGCGACGATCTTGGCGAGGATCTTGGCCACGGCGAGGGGCTCGACATCCTGATCGCTGGTGACCAGGATCGCGCGGTCCGCACCCATGGCGAGCGCGGTGCGGAGCGTTTCCATCGCCTTGGCTGGCCCAATCGAGACGGCGACGATCTCGGTTGCCGCACCCTTCTCCTTGAGGCGGATGGCTTCCTCGACCGCGATTTCGTCGAACGGGTTCATGCTCATCTTGACGTTGGCGAGATCGACGCCCGTCCCGTCCGCCTTGACCCGCGGCTTGACGTTGTAATCGATCACTCGCTTGACCGGCACCAGCAGCTTCATGCTCTTTCCTCTTTCCCCGTCATGCCAGCGAAGGCTGGCATCCATGCTGAGTTCGCTTGGACCCCGGCCTGCGCTGGGGTGACGACTAAAACCTATGCCGCTTCCTTTACCTGCGCGACGATCTTCCTGGCCGCATCGCCGAGATCGTTCGCCGCCACGATCGGCAGGCCGGACTCGGCGAGGATGCGCTTGCCTTGCTCCACGTTCGTGCCTTCCAGCCGGACAACCAGTGGCACACCCAAATTCACTTCCTTGGCCGCCGCGACGATGCCGTCGGCGATGATGTCGCAGCGCATGATGCCGCCGAAGATGTTGACCAGGATGCCCTTCACTGCAGGATCGGACAGGATGATCTTGAACGCGGCCGTGACCTTCTCCTTGTTGGCGCCGCCGCCGACGTCGAGGAAGTTCGCCGGGAAGGCGCCGTTCAACTTGATGATGTCCATCGTCGCCATGGCGAGGCCGGCGCCGTTGACCATGCAGCCGATGTCGCCATCCAGCTTGATGTAAGCGAGGTCGTATTTCGACGCCTCGATCTCCATCGGGTCCTCTTCGGTCAGGTCGCGAAGATCGGCCAGGTCCTTGTGGCGGAACATGGCGTTGGAGTCGAAGCCGACCTTGGCGTCGAGAACGAGCAGCTTGCCGTCCTCGGTTACGGCGAGCGGGTTGATCTCGATCTGGCTGGCGTCGGTGCCGACAAACGCGTCGTAGAGCCTGGCGAGCACGCTCGTCGCCTGTTTGGCCAAGTCGCCGCTGAGGCCAAGCGCCGCCGAAACCGCGCGCCCGTGATGCGGCATCAGTCCGGTCGCCGGATCGACGGTGAAGGTCTCGATCTTCTCCGGCGAGTCATGCGCGACCGCCTCGATGTCCATGCCGCCCTCGGTCGATGCGACGATCGCGATCCGGCCGCTGTCGCGATCGACCAGCAAGGCGAGGTAGAATTCCTTGGCGATGTCGACCCCGTCGGTCACGTAAAGCCGTTGGACCTGCTTGCCTTCCGCGCCGGTTTGGATCGTGACCAACGTGTTGCCGAGCATGTCCTGCGCTGCCGCGCGAACTTCGTCGGCCGAGCGGGCGAGGCGCACGCCGCCCTTGGCGTCGGGGCCGAGCTCCTTGAACTTGCCCTTGCCGCGCCCGCCGGCGTGGATCTGCGCTTTGACCACGTAAAGCGGGCCAGGCAGCTTGCCCGCCGCTTCGACGGCTTCGTCGACACTCATCGCGGCATGACCCGCAGGGACGGGCACACCGAATTTCGCGAGCAGCTCCTTGGCCTGATATTCGTGGATGTTCATGGGGGTCCTTGGAACAGGGATGTCGGCGCGGGCTAAAGCATAGACGCGCGAGGAAGAAAAGCGGTCCGAGTTCACCCTCTACGTTTGATGGGAGAGGGTTGCGCAGCCTTGGCGAGCCTCTTCGGCGAGCTTAGGCGAAGCTGGGAGAGGGTGACAGCGAATGCGCATATGCGCTGACCGTGTCACCCTCTCCAACTTCGCCTAAGCTCCTTCGTCGCTAAGGCTTCGTATCCTCTCCCATCTAAGGGAGAGGGGCCCTATAAGCCTCCCATGCACCCTGCGCTCGGCATCCTCCTCGCCATTGGCGTCGTCGCCGCGATGGAGGCCGTCGCCTATGCCGTGCACCGCTGGGTGATGCACGGGCCGGGCTGGTTCCTCCACAAGAGCCATCACGAGCCGAGCGGGCGGCTGGAAGCGAACGATCTTTACGGCCTGATCTTCGCGATACCATCGGTGCTGCTCATCTTCGGCGGCATGAATCTTGGCTGGCCCGCCTGGACCACATGGGTCGGCGGCGGGGTCGCGGCCTACGGCCTCATTTACTTCGGCTTCCACGATGTGATCGTGCACAAGCGCCTGCCGCACCGCTTCGTGCCGCGCTCGACCTACCTCAAACGCATCGTTCAGGCGCATCGCCTGCACCACGCGGTGGACAGCCGCGAGGGAGCCGTCAGCTTCGGCTTCATCTGGGCGCCCCGGCCGGAAGCGCTTAAAGCGCGGCTCGACAAACAGCGGCTGCGGGCGCCCGCCGAGCGGCCGTGAACTTCTTCGACTGGCTCGGCCGCGTGATCATGCTGGCGCTGGCGGGCATGATCACCTTGTCGATCATCGGCGCGATCGCCGCGATCCCGAATGGTATCGTGCCGCAGCAGCTTGGGTTGGAGCGGCAGACATTGCCTGTGCCGCAGGACCGTCAGGGCGATCAGCCCACACCCGACCTGGCCGAAACGGGAGCGGACGAAGAGCGCGTCGAGCCTGCCAAGGCGGGGGCGAGAGACACCATTGCGGCGCCAGTCCCGCCCAAGCCGGTCGATCCCGCGCGTTGGTTGGAGGCGATGAGCTACGCTCTGCTCGCGCTGGCGGGTTTGGCCGCCTTTGCCTGCCTGCTGCTCTGGCGCGGGATCAGGCAACAGCGCCGGATCGCCGACGCGCTGGAAGCACTCAGCGCCGCGCCTCGCGCCAGCTCCGCGCCATCCAGCTGAGCTTGGTGGGGCGGCCGACGACGACGCGGCTGTCCCAGGCGCGGGGACCTCGGCGGGCGACTTCGCGGGCGATGTCGCCGTAAATGCCGGCCGCCGTCAGCACCGCCCAGCGGGCGCGGAACGGCAGCTTGCGCGCGCCGATCCGGGCCGAGGCTTCGTAGGTCTCGACCAGATCGGCCAGCCGCCGCGACAAGACCGCGATCCGCACGCGATAATCCGGGCGCATCTGCTCGCCGGGCGGGATGTCCTGCTCGACCAGCCATTCCTGCGGCAGGTAGCAGCGGCCGATCGCGTCGTCGTCGCACAGGTCGCGGGCGATGTTGGCGAGCTGAAAGGCGATGCCGAGATCGGAAGCTTGGGCCAGCGTCTCCTCGTCATCGGGGGAAATGCCCATCAGCACCGCCATCATGCAGCCGACCGCGCCGGCGACATGGTAGCAATAGCGGATCATGTCGGCCTGCGTCCGCGGCCGCCAGTCGCGGGCATCGAGCTCGAAGCCGGCGATGTGGTCCCAGATGTAGCGGTGCGGAAGCGCGCATTCGGCGGCGACCAGGCGCAGCGCGTCGAACGGCATCTCGCCCACCGCGCGTCCGTCGAGCGCGGCCTGGGTGCCGATGCGGATTAACGACAGGCGGTTCTGGGCGTCGGCAACGCCGGTCGCGCCGCGGCCGAGCACTTGGCCGTCCGACACATCGTCGCAATGGCGGCACCAGGCGTAGAGCAGCCAGGCGCGCTCGCGCGTGGTGCGGTCGAACAGGCGGCTGGCGAGGCGAAAGGATTTGGAGCCGCGCGCGATCGTCTCGCCGGCGGTGGCGACCAGGGCTTCGCGCGACGTCACTCCCTCTCCCCTTCAGAGGAGGGGGTCGGGGGGTGGGGCATGTCGAAGGTGCCGCACGACTGCAGGACAGGCCCCATTCCAACCCCTCCCCTGAAGGGGAGGGGCTTAGGATCAGCGCAGATCATCGACCATCAGTGCCGCCGTAGCCTTGGCGCTGCCGACCACGCCGGGGATGCCGGCGCCGGGATGGGTGCCGGCGCCGACGAAGTAGAGATTGGGGATCGCGTCGTCGCGATTGTGGACGCGGAAGTAGGCGCTCTGGGTCAGCAGCGGTTCCAGGCTGAAAGCGGAGCCCAGATGAGCGTTGAGATCGGTCCGGAAATCCGATGGCGTGTAGTGGAAGCAGACTTCCAGACTCTGGCGCAATTCCGGGATCAGCCGCTGCTCGAGATGATGGAGGATGCGGTCGCGATAAGCGGGGCCGACCTCGTCCCAATCGACCGCGAGTTTGCCGAGGTGCGGCACGGGCGCGAGCACGTAGAAGCTCGAGCAGCCGGGCGGGGCGAGGCTCGGATCGGTGACGGTCGGGTGGTGCAGATAGAGCGAGAAATCCTTGGACAGCACGCCGTGATCGTAGATGTCCGACAGCAGGCCGTGGTAGCGCGGGCCGAACAGAATGGTGTGGTGCGGGATGTTGGCGAAAGTGCCGCGCAAACCGAAATGAACCACGAACAAGGACGGCGAGAACCGCTTTTTTCTGAGCTTTTGCGCGGCCCGAGTGGCGTGCCTGGAATGCTTTAGCAGGTCGTAAGTGTGCACGATGTCGCCGTTGGACGCGACCTGATCGAACTGGCCCGACCAGCCCGAGCGGGTGCGCACGCCGGTGACCTTGTCGCCCATCGTCTCGATCTCGTCGACCGAATCGCCGATCCGGATCGTGCCGCCGAGCCGCTCGAAATGCCTGACCATCCCCGCCACCAGCGCGTTCGTGCCGCCGCGCGGAAACCAGACGCCGCCATCCTTTTCCAGCTTGTGGATCAGCGCGTAGATCGCGCTCGTCGTCATCGGATTGCCGCCGACCAGCAGGGTGTGGAAGCTGAACGCCTGGCGCAGTTTCTCGTTCTTCACATAGCGCGAAACGATCGAGTAAACCGAGCGCCACGCCTCGTAGCGGGCGAGGCTCGGCGCCGCCTTGATCATCGACTTAAAATCCAGGAACGCGACCTGGCCGAGCTTTTCATAGCCTTCGTGATAAACGCCGGCCGAGTAATCGAGGAAGCGCAGGTAACCCGCGACGTCGCCCGGCTCGATCGCCGCGATGCCGCGCATCAGTTCGGGCTCGTCGTTGGAATAATCGAAGTTGGTGCCGTCGGGCCAATTGAGCCGGTAGAAAGGCGTCACCGGCATCAGTTCGACGTCGTCGGCGATGTCGCGGCCGGACAGCGCCCACAGCTCCTTGAGGCAATTGGGATCGGTGATGACGGTGGGCCCGGCATCGAACGTGTAGCCGTCCTTTTTCCAATGGTAAGCGCGGCCGCCCGGCTTGTCCCGGCCTTCGATGAGCGTGGTGGCGATGCCCGCCGATTGCAGCCGAATAGCGAGCGCGAGCCCGCCGAAACCGGCGCCGATGACCGCTGCACTTTTCACGCGTGGAGGTTCACTTCACTCTTTGGTTCAGCGCCGACATCGCCTTGCCAACGGGGACGGGCGGCTTGCCGCTAAGTATGCGCACCCTGTCCAACATACTAGACTGGCCGGCGTAAAACCGCGCGATCAGCGCCTGATCGAGCCGGTAGAAACGCTCCAGCACCTTGTAGCGCTGCGGCGGCTCGGCGGCGCGGAACAGCAGGGTGTTGAGCGCGCGGTAGAAATCGCGCTTTTTCCAGGTCTGGGCGGCGTAGGTCTCGAAAACATTGTGCAGCACGGCCCCGTTCAGGTCCTTCTGCCGGGTCAGCATGATCGCGGTGCGGACCGCGTCGGGCAGCGTGTAGCCTGTGGTCGGGTGGAAGAAGCCGCCGCGCATCCCGAATTTGGCGACTCGCGCGCCGCCGACCCGCCAGAAGCCGCCGAAATCGCCGCCGATCGCGACCGGCAGAACGCCGGATTCCTCCCGCTCGACTTCGGCCGCCACCCAGCGGCGCTGGGCGAGATAAGCGTCGAGCCGCTCGCCAAGCCTGGCGGTGTCGAGATCGGGCGTATCGCTGTAATAAGTGTCCTCGACCAGCATCCGCGTGTCGGAAAAGGGGAGGCAGTATACGAAGCGGTAGCCGTCAAGCTGGTCCACCGTCGCGTCCATGATCACCGGGCGATCGACGCCGTGCGGCTTGGCGAAGCGATATTCGCGGCCGAAAAATTTCTGCCAGCCTAAGTCCAGCATCGACAGATTGGCGGCCCCGCGTGCGTCGATCGCGCCGTCCGCCCGGATCTTCTCGCCGCCGAGCAGGACCAGTTCGTTGTCGCGAACCGCGACAACCTTGGTCCCCAGCCGATACTGGTCCGGGCGCAGCCGCTCGCGCACCAGCCGGTCGAGGTCGGTGGAAAGCACGCTGTTGTAACCCGACTTGAGCTTGCGGCTATGCTCCGGGAAGGCGACGTAATAGCCCTGCCAGCAATGCGAGATCAGGCCTTCCATCAGCCAGCGATCGCTTTCCGCGATGTCGCCGTCGAAGAAGGACCAGGTGTGGTTGCCGCCGAACGTGTCGCCGTCCTGGACCAGCAGGACCGGCACTTCGGGCCGCGCGCGAGCCATGGCGAGCGCGGCGAGGCAACCCGAAAGTCCGCCGCCCGCGATCAGCAATCCGTCCCGTTTGCCCTTCACCATCGGCTCCCACTTACATCAGGCGCTTCGCCAACCGCTACCGCTTGTTGCAAGCGGAACCCGCCAGCCTCATTTTGGGACTGTTGCGACGATGGAGTGACGTGTTCACCGGGTCCAGCGGTCGGCAACTCATCTTCGTCATCGCGAGCGACAAGCGAAGCAATCCAGTGGCGTGCCCGTTTCTGGATTGCTTCGTCGCCGCGCTCCTCGCAATGACGCGTGGGGCGGCCGGATCGAACAGGAGACGACACGATGACCCGAGCGAAACTGACGGCCGGGGCCTTGCTCCTGTCCCTGATCGCGGCCTCGCCGGCCCTGGCCCAGGAGGCCGAGCCGGTCGATGATGGCGGCGATACGCTGACGATCGGCGTCGGCGGCTCATATCTGCCATCCTATGAGGGCTCGGACAATTACGTGCTGAGCGCGGCCGGCCTGGTGCGCGGGCGCGTGTCGGGCTTCAACTTCTATTCGCGCGCAACCGCCCTCTACCTGGACGTGGTCCGCGAGCCGGCCGACGCGCCGATCAACTTCGAAGCCGGGCCGATGGTCAATCTGGGCCTCGACCGCACGAGCCGGATCAGGGATGCCCGGGTCCGCGCGCTCGGCGAGATCGACACGGCGGTGGAGGCGGGCGGCTTCGTCGGCGTGACCAAGAATGGCGTGCTCCACCAATATGATTTCCTGACTGCCCGGCTGGATGTGACGCACGACGTGACCGACACGCATGACGGGCTGATCGTCACGCCCAATCTGGAATATGCGACTCCGCTCAGCACCAAGACGCTGATCGGCGCGTCCTTGTCCGCCGACCATGTCAGCGGCAATTTCGCCCGCACCTATTTCGGAGTCACGCCGATGGGCGCGGCGGCGAGCGGATTGGCGGCTTACGACCTGGACGGCGGCTTCAAGAACATCCGTGCCACGCTGCTCGGCAGCGTTTCCCTGTCCGGCGACCTGCGCCGCGGCTGGGGCCTGTTCGCGGTCGGCAGCTATTCCAAGCTGCTCGGCGACTTCAAGAACTCGCCGATCGTCCGCGACGCCGGCGACCGCAACCAGTTCTTCGCGGCGTTGGGGGTGAGTTACACGTTCTGACGGTCGCGCCGCGCGTAGCGGTGAGCGAATTCGTCGTCGGACATGATCAGGTAGCGGATCGTATCGACGAACGCCCACACGCCGGTGATGAGCACGCCGACCAGCGTTAGGGTCAGCACCAGCATCACGATCGCCGAGCCGGTGCGGCCGAGATAGAAGCGGTGCAGGCCGAAGATGCCGAGAAAGAAGGCGAGCAGGGCGGCGACCAGCTTGTTGCGGTCGTTGGCCGGCGCCGGATGCGTGCGGTGGGCGAGGCTGTTTGAATCGGGCAAGCGGAAGATGCGCAACGCGCGGTCCCCGTCCACCGTGAAATCGACTTCGGCACCGATGGCGGGGGCGATGCTGTCGCTCCAATCGCGCTTGGTGAAGGAGTAGCGCAAGCCGTCTCCGCCGGAAATCTGTCCTTCGCCGCTGACCCGATCGACCCCCAAAATCTGTCCGCGCATTCCAAGCCCCTCCGTTTGCCGGCTTTTGAGCAAGTCGTCGCAGGTCGCGCAAGGCCCGTCGACGCGAAAAGGCCCGACATTCGCAAAGAATGCCGGGCCTCGCCCTCGTTACGCGACTGGAGGAAGCTGGTTAGCGGCGGCAGCTGTCCTTGCCGACCTCACGGCCGAGCAGGGCGCCGACCAGGCCGCCGGCAATGGTGCCGGTGGTGCGGTTGCGGCCACCGTCGAGCGAACGCCCGAGCAACGCGCCGGCTGCGCCGCCGACAATCGTGCCGGTGGTGCCGCTGCAGCCACGACCGCCGTAATAGCCCCGGTCGGTGCGGCCATAATAGCCGTTGTCGTAGGACCGGTTGCCGTAATAGCGCTGCTGGCCGTAATAACGCCCCTGCTGGTAGCCGCGGCCGTAGCGGTCGCCGCGATAGGATTGCTCGTAGCGGCCGCCATCACGATAGCCGTCATAATGACGGGCCTGCGCGGCGGCCGGAACGGCGGTGAGCGCGGTGGCTGCCGCGGCGGCGGTGATTGCGATCTTTTTGAACATGGCACTGTACTCCTCTTCCGGTCGGAGGCGCATTCGGAGCGAAGCGCGCGGCCGTTCTGTGAGGTTGCTTATGCGGCGATTCGCTTGAGTCGGTCCTGAATGCACCTGTCAGCCGCCATTCACCTCGCGGGAGCGGCTCCGCGGCCCTACATGGCCGGTGTGATGCGTCCTTTGTTGCTCCTGCTCGCCACGCCTTTGCTCGCTACCTTCGCGCCTTTATCGATGCGGGAGACGCCGGTCAGCCCGGCCCGGCCGACGGTCTGGGCGGAACCGGTGCAGCTGCGCGAAGACGCGCCGGGAGAGCGAAAGCTTGGGCGGCTGACCTTCCTGGGTGGCTGGTGGCTGCGCAGCGATCATCCCGAATTCGGCGGTATCTCGGCCATGCATGTCGAGAACGGTGCGGTGCTGGCGCTGACCGATGCCGGGCGCGTGTTGCGGTTTCCGATCCCCGCGCGGCGCGGCCGGGCGCCACTCGGCCTGATGCCGCTGCCGGATACGGCGGGCGTGGCCAAGACACAGCGCGACACGGAAGCGATGGCGATCGCGGACGATCATGCCTGGATCGCGTTCGAGCGGCGCAACGCGGTGCATCGTTACCGCCTGCCCGGCTGGACGCTGGACGCATCGGCACGGCCAGAGGCGATGAAGGCCTGGTCTCAGAATTCAGGCGGCGAGGCGATGATCAGGCTGCGCGACGGGCGTTTCCTGCTGTTCCGCGAAGGAGGCTCGGATGCGGCGGGCGCGACGGAAGTGATCCTGTTGTCCGGCGATCCCGCGCTGCCCGGCACGCGAGCGACCGCGATGCGCTACCGCGCGCCGCCGGGCTACCGGATTACCGATGCGGCCGAGCTGACCGATGGGCGGTTGTTGTTCCTGAATCGCCGGGTGGGGTTTCCGGAAGGCTTTTCGGTCAAGCTGACGATGGCGGCGCCGCCGACGTTGCGCGCCGGCGAGCTGCTGCAAGGCGAGGAGATCGCCAGCTTCGCTTCGCCGGTCACGACCGACAATTACGAAGCGCTGAGCGTGACGCGGGAGGGTGGCAGCACGATTGTCTGGATCGCGTCGGACGACAATTTCATCGATCTGGAGCGAACGCTGCTGATGAAGTTCGCGCTGGATTGAGGGCGTTGCGAGTGATGGCACCCGACATCGGCAACGCAGTCTCATTCGTCACCCCGGCGAAGGCCGGGGTCTCGGGCCACTACAGGCTCAGCGCTCTTCACCCGCTGAGATCCCGGCCTCCGCCGGGATGACGGGAGACGGGCGCGTCAGCCTCAGAGTTACGCCGCGGCTTGCTCGCTCGCGCCTTTCTTGGCGATCTCGCGCTTGAGGCGGCGGGCCTTGAGGCTGAGTTTCTCGTCCGAGGTCTTGGCCAGCCAATTGTCGAGGCCGCCGACATGCTCGACCGAGCGCAGCCCGGCCATCGACACGCGCAGGCTGACGCCGCGGCCGAGCTGGTCCGAGATCAGGGTCACGTTCTGCAGGTTCGGCAGAAAGGTCCGCTTGGTCTTGTTGTTGGCGTGGGACACGTTGTGGCCCACCTGACGGCCCTTGCCGGTCAGCTCGCAAATGCGCGACATGTTGATCTCGTCCTGGATTTCGGGCGCGTTTCGCCCCGGAAAGTCAGCGCGGATACAGCGGTGCCTGGCTTTCGTCAACCGGGCCCGGGCGGGTAGGCGGGCGCGAAGGTCGTTGCGGACCTGCAACCGAATCCGCTAGCCTGCGTTGATGCCGCCGAAGCCACCTCGGCTGCCAACAGGAGGGATTTCCATGTCACGCAAGCTGCTCGCCATTCTGGCGATCGTCGTATTGATCGCAATCGTATTGTTCGCAACCGGCTTCTGGAAGGCGAACGTCAAGGAAGGCGCGCTGCCCGACGTCGATGTGAGCGCCACCGGCGGCAAGATGCCGGAAGTGGATGTCGATTCCAAGGAAGTGGTGGTCGGCACCACCAACACCACCATCGAGGTTCCCAAGATCGAGACGGAGAAGGAAAAGGTTTCGGTTCCGGTGATCGGCGTAAAGGATAATGGCGAGGAATAAGCCGCGCCGATACCAGTTCCGGTTACAAAGAAGGCCATGCGGCGGTAACGCGTCGCATGGCCTTTCCTTTGCCCGAACCGATGCGCGTCGCGCTGCGCTGCGCCGCCCAAGCCGCGCAGGCCGGCGAAGTGCCGGTCGGAGCGGTTGTCACCCGGGAGGGCGAACTGATCGCGGCCGCCGCCAATCGCATGCGCGCCGGCAGCGATCCGACCGCTCATGCCGAAATCGAAGCGCTGCGGGGCGCAGGAGCCAAGCTCGGCACATCGCGGCTCGACGGCTGCGACCTTTGGGTGACGCTGGAGCCATGCGCGATGTGCGCGGGCGCGATCGCGCTGGCCCGGATTGCGCGGCTCTACTTCGCCGCGCCCGACCCGAAAGGCGGCGCGGTGCTGCACGGGCCGCGGCTGTTCGGCCAGCCGACCTGCCACCACCTGCCGGAAATATATGGCGGGATCGGCGAAGGCGAGGCGGCGCGGCTGCTGCGCCGCTTCTTCGGCGAGCGGCGTTAGCGGAGCCGTTGCGCCGCTCGGGTGTTGCACAATCTGATGAACTTGTTGTTGCTCGGGAAGATTAGCGGCTAGACCTCCGCGCCGCCGCCATGTCGCCCCTTTCGCCCCCGCAGACCGCCTTTCCCTGGCTGGACGTCGTCCTGATCGCGCTGCTGATCGGGCTGAACGGGCTGTTCGCCATGTCGGAGCTGGCGATCGTCTCCGCCCGCCGCCCGCGCCTCAAGTCGATGGCCAAGGCGGGGCGTCGCGGCGCGCAGATCGCGCTGGACCTTGGTGCCGATCCAGGCCGGTTCCTGTCGACCGTGCAGATCGGCATCTCGCTGATCGGCATCCTGGCCGGCGCTTATTCCGGCGCGAGCCTGGGCGGGCCGGTCGGCTATCGCCTCGCCGCACTCGGGATCGAGCCGGCGCTGGCGCAGACGCTCGGCTTCGTGCTGGTGATCATTCTGACCACCTATGCCTCGCTGATCGTCGGCGAGCTGGTGCCCAAGCAGTTCGCGCTGCGCGCGCCCGAGCCGATCGCGGCCGCGATGGCATTGCCGATGCTGTGGCTGGCCAGGGCCACCGCGCCGCTGGTCTGGCTGCTCGACCGTACCAGTGCGCTGATCTTCCGCATCCTGCGGCTCAATCGCGAAAAGGACGGCAAGGTCACCGCCGAGGAGCTGCACATGGTGGTCGCCGAAGCGCATCATGCCGGCGTGATCGAGGAAAGCGAGCGGGCGATCATCTCGGGCGTGGTCCGGCTCGCCGACCGGCCGACGCGCGAGATCATGACCCCGCGCACGGACGTGGACTGGATCGACGTCGATTCGGACCAGGATGCGATCCGGCGCCAGCTGATCGAAACGCCGCACACTAGGCTGCCGGTCGCGCAAGGCTCGGTCGATCAGCTGCTGGGCGTCGTCCAGGCGCGGGACATCGCCGCCGCGCTGGCCGAAGGGCGGCCGCTCGATCTGCGCGCGCTGCTGCGCCAGGCGCCGATCGTCGCCGATCAGATGGATGCAATGGATACGCTCGCCGCCTTGCGCTCGGCGGACGTGCCGATGGCGTTCGTGCATGACGAATACGGGCATTTCGACGGGCTGGTGACGCCCGCCGACCTGCTCGCGGCGCTGACCGGGTCGTTTGCGTCGGACCAGGATGTCGATACCGATCCGCCGCTGGTCGAGCGCGAGGATGGCAGCTGGTGGGTGTCGGGGTCGCTGCCGGCCGACATGCTGATCGACCAGCTCGGCATCAATCTGCCCGAGGAGCGCGATTACGCCACCGCCGCGGGCTTCGCGCTGTCGGTGCTCAAGCATCTGCCCGAAGTCGGCGAGCGGTTCACCTACCGCGGCTGGCAATGGGAGATCGTGGATATGGACGGCCGCAAGATCGATAAATTGCTGGCGTCCGAAATCGTCACGCGCCGCCGCGGCGGCTGATGCTTTCGTTCATCTGGGCGACATGCAACCGATTCAGCGAATTGCTCGTTAACGCTTCCAAGTTCGAGTAGCAGGAGCGTTAGATGTCAGCGAGTGTTCTGGAAGCGCGCGGCGGTTGTATCATCCCCAAAGCGGGCCAGCGCGGTTATCACATCGTGTACCGCGAGCATCAGGCCAATCATTGCCCGGGCTGCGGCCACACCCATTGGTATATCGGTCGCATGATGGCGGAATGCGCCTTCTGCGCGACGGCGCTGCCGCTGGAAAGCTCCAGCATGGTCGCCGGCGGCCAGAGCGTGCGCATCGTCCGAGGCCCAGTCTTCGACGCGCCCGAGCACGCCTTCGCGGCGTAAAAGCGCGACGGCGCAGACCTTCTTGCAGGATCGAGACCGGCGAAGCGAAGGCTGGCGGCCGAGTTGGCCAGTTCGCGCCTGACGACATCGCGGCATGCTTCCCTTTTCCCGGGAGCACCGTTATGGCGCGCGCGAACTTTTATCCGCAAGGCTTTGCCAAAGGTCTGAATGCCAAAGGAAGAACTCCTCGAAATGCGCGGGCAGGTGGTGGAGCTGCTGCCCAATGCCATGTTCCGCGTGAAGCTCGAGAACAATCACGAGATCCTCGGCCACACCGCCGGCAAGATGCGCAAGAACCGCATCCGCGTACTGGTCGGCGATGAAGTGCTGGTCGAGCTCACGCCTTATGATCTGACCAAGGGGCGGATCACCTATCGCTTCATGCCGGGGCGCGGCGGGCCCGGACCGTCCTGACCGCGCCGGCGGGCGGCGCGGTGCGCCTGGTGCTCGCATCCGCCTCGCCCCGCCGGCTCGATCTGCTCGCCCGGATCGGGGTTGTTCCCGATGCCGTGATCCCGGCCGACATCGACGAAAGCCCGCGCAAGGCCGAGCGGCCGAGCGACTATGCGGCCCGAATGGCGGACGAGAAAGCCGCTTCGGTGGCGGCCGCTGAGCCCGGCGCGCTGATCCTTGCCGCCGACACGGTGGTCGCGGCCGGTCGGCGGATTCTGCCCAAGCCGGAGAATGAGGCGGAAGCCCGATTGACCCTCGGCCTTCTGTCCGGCCGTCGCCACCGCGTCCTGTCCGCGATCACGCTAATTGAATCCAGCGGCCAGGCCCGGCGCCGTTTGTCGACGACGATCGTCACCTTCAAGCGGCTGGAAGCGGCCGAGCTCGACGCTTATCTCGCCACCGGTGAATGGCGCGGCAAGGCCGGCGCTTATGCGATTCAGGGCCGGGCCGAAGCCCTGGTGCGCTTCCTGTCCGGCAGCCATTCGGGCGTCGTCGGCCTGCCGCTCCACGAAACCCGCACCCTGCTTCGCTCGGCCGGCTATCCAGTTGAATAGTCGCGGCGCGCACCGTCCCGTCATCCCGGCGAAAGCCGGGATCCAGCTGCTCCCTGCCGCTCTAGGTCTCGGCTTTCGCCGGGATGAAGACAATGCGTTCGGTCCTGTCCGGCAGGGCCGACCGCTTGGCTGAGTGGCTCTTCGAGGCGGGCATCGGCGAGAACCGGGCGGCGTTGGTCGACGGCGATGACATCCTGGAAGCCGCGATCGAACTGCCGGACCCGCTCCGCGCCGGGGCCGTGATCGAGGGCCGCCTCGCCACCATCCTCTTCCCGGGCAAACGCGGCATCATCGCCTTTCCCGAAGGTGGCGAGGCGTTGCTGGAGCCGCTCGCTCCCACGATCACGCAAGGGGCGCGGATCAGGGTCGAGATCGTCCGCGAGGCGCTGCCCGAGGCCGGCCGGCCGCGGCTGGCCAAGGCCAGGCTGAGCGAAGACGCGCTCCGTCCGGGTCCGTCGCTGGAGCAGCGCATCGGCGACAGCGGCCTGCCGGTGACGAGGCTCGATGCGCACGGGCCCGATCGGCTGGAAGCAACTCGCTGGTCGGAGCTTCTGGAGGAGGCGGCGAGCGGCGAGATCGCCTTTCCAGGCGGGGCGCTGCGGATGAGCCTGACGCCCGCCATGACACTGTTCGACGTCGATGGCGCGCTGCCGCCGCCCGATCTGGCGCGCGCGGGCGCGGCGGCGGCGGGCCGGGCAATCCGCCGCTTCGGCATTAGTGGCTCGATCGGCATCGACCTCCCGACGCTCCCCGCTAAGGCCGACCGCCAGGCCGCAGCGACCGCTCTGGATGCTGTCCTGCCGCAGCCGTTCGAGCGCACGGCGGTGAACGGCTTCGGCTTTCTCCAGATCGTCCGCCGCCGCGAACGCGCATCGCTGCCGGAACTGCTCCGCGCCGATCCTGCGGGCGCCGCCGCACGTGCGCTGCTGCGCCGCGCCGAGAGGGACGGCGGCAGGGGCGCCCGCACCCTGGTCGCCGCGCCGCTCGTCGTCTTGCACTTGCAGGCGCGTCCAGACTGGATCGACCGGCTGGCCCGTGGCCTCGGCGCGCCAGTTGCCTTGCGGGCCGATCCGGGCCTCGCCATATCCTCGGGCCATGTCCACAGCGCCTCGATCTAACCCGCGCCGCCGCTCCGGCTGCCCCTTGTGCGGCAAGCCGCCGCCCGGCGCGCACGGGCCGTTCTGCAGCCAGGGCTGCCGCGATCGCGACCTCCTCAACTGGCTCGGCGATGCCTATGCCGTGCCTGGCCCACCGGCCGAGGAATACCGCGCCGACGGGCTGGACAGCGACGGGACGGCTTCTTAAGAGGCCTCCACTTCCGCTTCGCCGGACGCGCCCAGGTAGCTCAGTTGGTAGAGCATGCGACTGAAAATCGCAGTGTCGGCGGTTCGATCCCGTCCCTGGGCACCACTCTCCCGCTCCGCTCCGGCCGCTGATTTTACGCCCGCTTTATGCTGGGCGGCCATCTTCCCCGGCGATCCCTAACGCAGATCAAGCGCATTGGGCAGGTTCGAACTGACCCAAAGGCGGCCCATGCCATTTGACCTGCTGCTCGGCGCGATCGTCGCCGCGCTCATCCTCGCCTATTTGCTCGCCGTGCTCGCGCGGCCTGAGCGTTACTGAACGGAGCGGGAGGCATGACACTCGCCGGCTGGGGCCTGATTCTCCTATTCACCGCATTGTTCCTCGCGCTGGCCAAGCCGGCGGGCGACTGGCTTCATGCGCTTTACGGACGCGAGAGCCTGCCGCTGGGCGGGATCGAGCGCGGACTTTATCGAATCGCCGGGGTCGATCCCAAGCATGAGCAAAGCTGGGTCGGCTACGCGGCATCGCTGCTCGTCTTCAACCTTGCGGGGATCGCGCTGCTGTTCGCGATCCTGAAGCTGCAGGGCGCGCTGCCGCTCAATCTGCAAGGCTATGCGGGCATGGAAAGCCTGCTGGCCTTCAACACCGCGGTCAGCTTCGTCACCAATACGAATTGGCAGAATTACGGCGGTGAGAGCACGCTGTCGAACCTGTCGCAAATGTTCGGACTGACGGTTCAGAACTTCCTGTCCGCCGCCACCGGCATTGCCGTCGCATTCGCCTTTATCCGCGGCTTCGCGCGGCGTGGGGCAACCGGCATCGGCAATTTCTGGGTCGATGTGACGCGGGTCACGCTGTACCTGCTGCTGCCCGCCTGCATCCTGCTCGCGCTCGTCTATGTCGCGCTTGGCGTGCCGCAGACATTCGCGGCTTCCGTGACCGCGACCACGGTGGAAGGCGCGCAGCAGGTGATCGCGCTCGGGCCGGTCGCATCGCAGCTCGCGATCAAGATGCTCGGCACCAATGGCGGCGGCTTCTTCAACGTCAATTCCGCCCACCCGTTCGAAAATCCGTCGGCGCTGGTCAACCTCGTTCAGATGGTGTCGATCTTCGTGCTCGGCGCCGGGCTGACGCTGACCTTCGGCAAGGCGGTCGGCAATGTTCGCCAGGGCTGGGCGCTGCTGGCGGCGATGACGATCCTGTTCCTGCTGGGCGTGACAGTCACCTATTGGGCGGAAGCGGCCGGCAACCCGATCCACCAGGCACTGGGCGTCGTCGGCGGCAACATGGAAGGCAAGGAAGTGCGCTTCGGCATCGCGGCGACCGCCTTGTTCGCGGTCGTCACCACCGCCGCTTCCTGCGGCGCGGTAATCGGCATGCATGACAGCTTCATGCCGCTCGCCGGGCTGGTCACGATGTTCAACATCCAGCTCGGCGAGATCGTGATCGGCGGGGTCGGCGCCGGCCTCTACGGCATGCTGATCTATGCGATCCTGGCGGTGTTCCTCGCCGGGCTGATGGTCGGCCGCACGCCCGAATATGTCGGCAAGAAGATCGAAGCGCGGGAGATGAAGCTGGCGGTGATCGCGATCGCGATCCTGCCGCTGATGATCCTGGGCCTGACCGCGATTGCCAGCGTCACCCCCGCCGGTCTCGCCGGGCCGCTCGCGAAGGGGCCGCACGGTTTCAGCGAGATCCTCTATGCCTTTACCAGCGCGGTCGGGAATAACGGCTCCGCGTTCGGCGGGCTGACCGGCAACACGCCTTTTTACAATCTGCTGCTGGCGCTCGGCATGTTCGTCGGCCGGTTCGGCGTGATCCTGCCGGTGCTGGCCATCGCCGGCGGGCTCGCCGCCAAGCGCCACGTGCCGCCCGGCGCCGGCTCGTTCCCGACCACGGGCGCGCTGTGGATCGGGCTGCTGGTCGGCATCATCCTGATCGTCGGCGGGCTCACCTTCCTGCCCAGCCTCGCGCTCGGCCCGATCGCCGACCAGGCCCAGGTCTCCGCCGGCACCCTTCTTTGAGAGACGCCCACATGTCCGATCAGACCTCGCTGTTCACCGGCCCGCTGATGGGCGCGGCCGCCCGTGACGCCTTTGCGAAGCTCGATCCGCGCGTCCTGATCCGCAACCCGGTGATGTTCGTGACGGCGATCGTCGCCGCTTTGTCGACGATATTGCTGATCAAGGGGCTGGCGACCGGCACCGGCAATGCGGCGTTCGAAGCGCAGCTGGTCTTCTGGCTCTGGCTGACCGTGCTGTTCGGCAATTTCGCCGAAGCGCTGGCGGAAGGGCGCGGCAAGGCGCAGGCGGCCAGCCTGCGCGCGACCAAGGCCGAGCTCACGGCCAAGCGCATGCTGGGCGTCGGCGAGACTTGGGAAGTGGTCGGCGCCAGCCTGCTCGCGGTGGACGAGATCGTGCTGGTGGAGACTGGCGACCTGATCCCGGCCGACGGCGAGGTGGTCGCCGGCGTCGCCAGCGTCAACGAAGCCGCGATCACCGGCGAAAGCGCGCCCGTGATCCGCGAAGCGGGCGGCGACCGCTCGGCGGTGACCGCCGGCACGCGCGTCATTTCGGACAGCATCAAGGTGCGCGTGACGGCCGCGTCCGGCCAGGGCTTCCTCGACCGCATGATCGCGTTGGTCGAAGGCGCGAGCCGGCAGAAGACTCCCAACGAAGTCGCGCTGACCATCCTGCTGGCGGGGCTGACCCTCATCTTCCTGATCGCGGTGGCGACGCTGCCGGCCTTTGCCTCCTATTCCGGCGGCGCGCTCGCGGTGCCGGTGCTCGTCGCCCTGTTCGTGACGCTCATCCCGACCACCATTTCGGCCTTGCTGTCCGCGATCGGCATTGCCGGCATGGACCGGCTGGTGCGCTTCAACGTGCTCGCCAAATCGGGGCGCGCAGTGGAGGCCGCCGGCGACATCGATACCTTGCTGCTCGACAAGACCGGCACGATCACGATCGGCGACCGCCAGGCGACTGCCTTTCTGCCGATCCCTGGCGTTCCGGAGCGCGACCTGATCGCGGCCGCGCGGCTCGCCAGCCTGGCCGACGAAACCCCGGAAGGGCGCTCGATCGTCGTGCTGGCCGGCGAGGGCGAGGCCATGCCGGCCGGCGCCGAGCCGATCGCGTTCACCTCGCAAACACGCGTGTCGGGTCTGCAAGTCGGCGATCGATCGATCGTCAAGGGCGCCGTCGACGCGGTGATGCGGCGGCTGGGCGAGGCGGCGGACGCGAATGCCGCAGCCGCACTGACCAAGATTTCCGACGATATTGCCCGGTCGGGCGGGACGCCGCTTGCCGTTGCCGACGGCGGCCGGCTGTTGGGCGTCGTGCACCTCAAGGACATCGTCAAGGCCGGCATCCGCGAGCGCTTCGGCGAATTGCGCCGGATGGGCATCCGCACCGTGATGATCACCGGCGACAATCCGCTGACCGCGGCCAGCATCGCCGCGGAAAGCGGTGTCGACGACTTCCTCGCGGAAGCGACTCCGGAGGACAAGCTGGCGCTGATCCGGCGCGAGCAGGATGGCGGCAAGCTGGTCGCGATGTGCGGCGACGGCACCAACGACGCGCCCGCTTTGGCCCAGTCCGATGTCGGCGTCGCCATGAACACCGGCACGCAGGCCGCGCGCGAGGCCGGCAACATGGTCGACCTCGACAGCGATCCGACCAAGCTGATCGAGATCGTCGGGCTGGGCAAGCAGCTGCTGATGACGCGCGGGGCGCTGACCACTTTCTCGATCTCCAACGACGTCGCCAAATATTTCGCGATCCTGCCGGCCATCTTCGTGGTGCTCTACCCCGGCCTTGGCGTGCTCAACGTGATGGCGCTGGGTAGCCCGGAAAGCGCGATCCTGTCCGCGATCATCTTCAACGCGCTGATCATCCCCGCCCTGGTCCCGCTTGCGCTCAAAGGCGTCAAATACCGCCCCGCCGCCGCCGGCACCCTGCTGGCCCGCAACCTTGCGGTTTACGGCGTCGGCGGGCTGATCGCGCCGTTCATCGGCATCAAGCTCATCGATCTGGTCGTCACCGGTCTCCACCTCGCCTGAACAGGAACCACAAATGAAAGCCCATTTCGCGCTGCTCGCCCTTGGCTTTGCGGGTCTGTCCACTCCAGCGCTCGCCCAAGCGTCGGGCGAACCGGCGAGCGAACCGAGCCCGATCTGCACCGACCGGCCAACCAAGGCGACGTCGGTATGCACCGTTCCGGCCGGCAGCTTCCAGCTGGAAACGGACCTGCCGAACTGGACGCGGCTGGACAGCGGCGGCACCCGCACGGACGTCACCCTGTACGCCAATCCGACGCTCAAATACGGCTTGGGGCCGAACACCGACATCCAGTTCAACATCGCGCCTTACGTGGACGTGCGAACCCGATCCGGCGGCTCCGTCGATCATGTGCGCGGGGTCGGCGATCTCTTCATCCGGCTGAAGCAGCGGCTCAGCGACCCGGCTTCCAAGGTCCAGTTCGGGCTCGTCCCCTACGTCAAGGTGCCGGTCGCCAAGCGCGGCATCGGCAACCGGGAATGGGAAGGCGGCGTGGTCGCGCCCGTCCAGTTCTCGCTGCCGCAAAGCTTCACCCTGACGCTCGCGCCGGAGCTCGATGTGCTGGCCGACGGCGACGGCTCGGGCAAGCATGTGCAGCTGGTCGGCGCGGTCAACGTCGGCAAATCGCTATCGTCCAAGGTGACCGCGTATGCCGAGCTGTGGACCGCGCAGAATTACGATCCGGCCGGCACCGTCCGTCAATATTCGGCGGACGTGGCGGTGGCCTATCTGGCGGCGCCGACGCTCCAGTTCGATGTCGGCGGCAATTTCGGGCTGAACAGCGCGACGCCGGACGTGCAGCTTTATTTCGGCGTTTCGACCCGCTTCTAGGAGGATCCAATGCGTTCCGAACTGCTCGCTTCACTGCGCCCGGCGCTGGTGCTGCTGATCCTCTTCTCGCTGCTGCTGGGGCTCGCTTATCCCGCCTTGATCACCGGCGTCGCTCAGGTGGCGATGCCGGCGCAGGCCAATGGCAGCCTGGTCCGCGAGGGCGACCGCGTGGTCGGGTCCGAGCTGATCGCGCAGGGGTTCGCGGGGCCCGGCTATTTCCATCCGCGCGCTTCGGCGGCCGGCAAGGGCTATAACGCCGCCGCCACCGCCGCGACCAACCTCGCGCCCGGCTCGCAGGATTTGCGGGACGCGGTTGCGACCCGCGCGGCGCAGGCGCGGGCCGAGGGCCTCAAGACGGGCGGCATCCCGGCGGACCTGGTTACCACCAGTGCGTCTGGCCTCGATCCCGACCTCAGCCCCGAAGCGGCGCTTGCGCAAAGTTCGCGGATCGCTGCGACGCGCAACCTGCCGGAGCGCCAAGTGCGGGAGCTGGTGGAGCGCAACGTCGCCGGGCCGCTGCTCGGCCTGATCGGGGAGCGGCGCGTCAACGTGCTCGCCCTCAATCGACAATTGGACCGGATCGCGCCTAACGCCGTGCGATGAACGCCGCCCGTCCATCCCCCGAGGCTTTGCTGAAAGCGGCGCGGCGCGAGACGCGGGGTCGCCTGAAGATCTTCCTCGGCGCGGCGCCGGGGGTCGGCAAGACGTTCGAGATGCTGCGCGAAGGCGACGAACTGGTCCGCGCCGGCATCGATGTTGTGGCGGGCGTGATCGAAACCCACGGCCGCGCCGAAACCGAGAAGCTGGTCGCCCCGATCGAGGTGCTGCCCCGCCGGATGATCCAGCACGGCGCCCACAATCTCTCCGAATTCGACATCGACGCGATGCTGGCGCGCCGGCCCACGATCGCGCTGATCGACGAATTCGCGCACAGCAACGCGCCGGGCAGCCGCCACCCCAAGCGCTGGCAGGATATCGAGGAGCTGCGCGACGCCGGCATCGACGTGCTGACCACGCTCAATATCCAGCATGTCGAAAGCCTCAACGACCTGGTCGCCGGCTTCACGCGCGTCCGAGTGCGCGAAACGGTGCCGGACGCGATCCTGGA
Source organism: Allosphingosinicella sp. (assembly GCA_036387855.1). GTDB lineage: Bacteria > Pseudomonadota > Alphaproteobacteria > Sphingomonadales > Sphingomonadaceae > Allosphingosinicella. Next base: position 47,671 of record DASVSZ010000038.1, read on the forward strand.
CGATGCCGAGATCGAAGTGGTCGATCTGCCGCCGGACGAACTGATCGAGCGACTCAAGGCCGGCAAGGTCTATGTGCCGCACGAGGCGACCCGCGCGCTCGGCCATTTCTTCTCCAAGTCTAACCTGTCGGCCCTGCGCGAGCTTGCGCTCCGGCGCGCGGCTCAAACCGTCGATCGCCACCTGCTCGATCATGTCGCCAGCGTCGGCGAAGGCGGCACCTGGGCGGCGGGCGAGCGGGTGGTGGTCGGGATCGGCGATCAGCCCGGTGGTGACGCGCTGATCCGCGCCGCCAAGCGCCTGGCCGACGCGCTGCACGCGCCCTGGACGGCGGTCAGCGTCGAAACGCCGCGCAACGCGACGCTTGGCGCGGCCGCCCGCGCCCGCATGGCCGATGCGCTGAAGCTCGCCAGCGGCCTGGGCGCGAGCATCGTCACCGTTCCGGCGACCAGCGTGTTCGAAGGCCTGTGCGCGCACATCACCGAGACCCGCGCGACGGCGGTGGTGATCGGCAAATCGCGCCGCAGCTGGTGGTTCGAGATGCGCCACGGATCGGTCGTCGATCGGCTGGTGCGTCGGCTGGACGGAGTGGCGGTCCACGTCGTGCCGGTGGCGCAAGGGCCGGCGCCGGATGCCGAGCAGCCGGGCGTGCGCCCACCCGCGGTGCGGGGCATCCTGCTCGGGCTCGGCCTGGTGGCGGTGACCACCGCGATCGCGGTCGCGATTCATCCGCTGGTCGGCCCCAATTCGATCGATCTTCTGTATCTGCTGCCGACGGTGGCCACCGCCACTCTGTTCGGGCTGCGGCCGTCGCTGGTGGCCAGCGTGGCGGCGGCGCTCGCCTATAATTTCTTCTTCCTGCCGCCGCTCTACACCTTCACGATCTCGGACCCCCAGAATGTCGTCACCCTGGTGGTGCTCACGGTGGTGGCAGTTGTGGCGAGCCAGTTGGCCGGCCGGCTGAAGCGCGAAGCGACGATCGGCGCGCGCACCGCCACGGAGAATGCGGCGCTCGCCGCGTTCGGCCAGCGGCTGGCGGCGGTGTCGGATGAGGCGGGAACGGCGGCGGCGGTGTGCGAGGAAGTGGCGCGCCTGCTCGACGTCTCGACGATCCTGTTCGCGCGGGAGGAGGGCCGGCTCGCCACGATCGGCGCCAGCCCGGAAAAGCCGTCGCTCAGCCCGATCGATAGCGCCGCCGCCGAATGGGCGTTCGACCGCGGCGAAGTGGCCGGCCGCGATACCAATACCTTGACCGCGAGCGACTGGCAGTTCCACCCGCTGTCGACGGCGCTCGGCACGCTGGGCGTGCTCGGCATCGCGCGGGCGGGCAATGGCGATCCGGTGCCGGCCGACAAGCGCGTTCTGTTCACGACCCTGGTCGGCCAGGCGGCGCTCGCCCACGAACGGCTCAAACTCGAGTCGAACACGCGCGAGGTCGGCGCCCTGCAACAGCGCGACGATCTGCGCGCGACCTTGCTGTCCTCGATCGGGCACGATCTCAAGACACCGCTGACCGCCGTCGTCGCGGCCGCCGACACCCTGGCCGCCGAGCATGGCGAATCCGCCACCACCGCGACGCTGAAGGCCGAAGCACGGCGATTGCGCCGCGTGTTCGACGATCTGGTGGAAATGACCCGGATCGAATCCGGCGCGCTTGCCGTGCGACGCGAGGCGACCGACCTGACCGACGCGGTCGCCGCTGCCGCCCAGGATTTGCGCGCCGAGCTTGCCCGCCACCGGCTGGTGCTGGACGTGCCGGCGACGCTACCGCTGGTCGAAGCGGACCCGCGCATGCTCCACCACATCCTGATCAACCTGCTCGGCAATGCCGCCAAGTTCGCGCCGTTCGACACGCCCATCACGATCCAGGCGCGCCGCGTGCCCGATCGCCTGACGCTGGCCGTGCTCGACGAGGGACCCGGCCTGCCGCCGGGGCGCGAGACCGATCTGTTCGACCGCTTCACCCGCGTTGACGGGGACGACATGAGCGGCGGGACGGGCCTGGGCCTGGCGATCGTCAAGGGCTTTGCGGACGCGATGGGGCTGAGCGTCTCGGCCGGCAATCGCGGCGAGGGCGGTGCAATGTTCGAAGTGAGCTGGCCGCAGCAAAGCATTCGCCGCGCCCTGCCCGGCGGGGTGACGGGATGAGCGCGCGCATCCTGATCGTCGATGACGAGCCCGCCATTCGCAGGCTGGTGCGCGGCGCGGTGGAGCGGGCGGGGTACCGCGTCGCCGAAGCCGCAAGTGCCGCCGAGGCGCTGATTGCCGCCCGGCGCGAAGGCTGCGAGCTGGTGCTGCTCGACCTCGGCCTGCCGGATCGCGACGGGCTGGAGCTGGTGCCGCTGATCGCCGCAATGGACCGCGCCGTCGTGGTGCTGACCGCGCGCGACGCCACGGCCGAGAAGGTCGCCGCGCTCGATCTCGGTGCCGACGATTATGTGGTCAAGCCGTTCGATACGGACGAGCTGCTCGCCCGCATCCGCGCCGCGCTTCGGCATCGTGCGGGCGCGGCCGCGGAGGGCGGAATCGTCCAGATCGGCGCGGTTGCGATCGACCTGCCCGGCCGGCTCGTGTCGCGCGACGGCGCGGAGGTCAGGCTGACCCGCAAGGAATATGCGGTGCTGGCCGAGCTCGCCCGGCACCCCGGCCGGGTGGTCACGCACAGCCACCTGCTCAAGGCGGTGTGGGGTGAAGCGCATCTCGACGATGTCGAATATCTGCGCGTCGCGATGCGCGGTCTGCGGCTCAAGCTGGAGGAGGATCCGGCGGCGCCGGCCTTGTTGAGAAACGAGCCGGGCGTCGGTTACCGCCTCGCGACCGGCTGAGCCGGCGCGGGCCCCGTCAGGGGTAGCTCACCGTCTTGGGAGCGACGACGGGGAGCGGGATCCGCTCGGCATCGTCCTGCGGAACCAGGGGGAAGCGTTCGGCCCGCCAATCCTCCTTGGCCTGGTTGATGCGCTCGCGGCGGGAGGATACGAAGTTCCACCAGACATGGCGCGGCCCGTCGAGCGGAGCGCCCCCGCACAGCATCACGCGGGCGCCCCGTGCCGAGCGCAAGGTGGCAGCTATCCCGGGCCGAAGCACGTACAGCACCGTCGGCAGCAGCTCCAATCCGTCCAGGCTGGCGGCGCCGGCGGCAAGGTAGATGGCGCGCTCGTCGGCGAGCGGATCGATCGGCATGCTCGCGCCCGCCGCCAGCGCGATGTCCGCATAGATGGTCGGGCTGTGCTGGGTGACGGGCGAAGTCTCGCCCCACAAGCTGCCCATCACGATCCGGGCGCGGGCACCGGACGCTTCGATCACCGGCAGCTCCCGCTCGGCGACATGCTGGAAGGCCGGGTCCGTTTCTTCCTTGTCGCCCGGCAGTGCGAGCCAGGTCTGGATGCCGGACAGTTCGGGCCCGTCGGGCCGAAGGCTGGCCGGCGAACGCTCCGAATGGACGATGCCGCGCCCGGCGGTCATCAGGTTCACAGCGCCCGGTTCGATGACCTGGAACGTGCCCAGCGAATCGCGATGCTCGATCGCGCCGGCGAACAGATATGTCACGGTGGCGAGGTTGATGTGCGGGTGCGGACGCACGTCCATGCCGTCGCCGGGCGGCAGGTGCGCCGGGCCCATCTGATCGAAGAAGATGAACGGCCCGACCGTGGTACGCAGCTTGTGGGGCAGGGTGCGATGCACCTTGAAGCCTCCCAGATCGTGCGTAACCGGGTGAAGCGTCTGCAGGATCGGATCGTCTGTCATCCTGGAGGCCTTAACGGGTCGCGGTGGCCGGGCGCGACCGCCTTGTGCACAATTTCTCCTTGTCGGCGGCATCGGGCGTGCAAGGAAGCGCGGTAGGGATGAGGATGCACAATCGATCAGCGTGGGGAACAGGCAAGATGACAGGCATCGCGAACGCGGGCGGGGAACGGGGCTGGAGCGGGTGGCGCGCGATCGGCTGGGGCGCGGCGATTTCGCTGCTCGTCCTTCCGGCGGTGGCAATGCGGTTCACCGACGAGGTGAACTGGACCGCGGCAGACTTCGTGTTCGCGGGGCTGCTGTTTGGCGGCGTGGGGCTCGGCATCGAATTCCTGGTCCGGCAATCGGCCAACCTGTCCTATCGGGTCGGCGCCGTGTTGGCGCTGCTGGCGGCTTTTCTGAACGTCTGGGTGAACGGCGCCGCCGGCATGATCGGATCGGAAGACAATCCGTACAATCTGCTGTTTATCGGCGTGATCGCGCTGTCCGCGATCGGCGCGGCCGCGGCGCGGCTGAGGCCGGCCGGCATGTCCCGCGCGATGCTGGCGGCGGGCGCGGCACATCTGGCGATCGCCGCCGGCGGCGCACTCAGCGACGTGCGCGGAGCGGTGCTGAGCATGATCATCGGAAGCGTGTGGCTCGGATCGGCCTGGCTGTTCGGCCGGGCGGGGAAGGTGGAAGCCGCCTGACCCAGCGTTCGACTAGGCGAGCCACGATCGCATGAACCCCTTCAGCTATAGATCATCAAGCGGTCGCGTATGCCCGATCCAATGAGGGAATTTTGACCGCCCGGAGTGTTTGGCTTCTGCGTTCACCTCGATCCACGGTGACCACCGAGTCGACCGATTCTTCGCGTCTGTGGCTTCCCGTTCCCGCAACTTCGACCACGGTGTTCGCCATCACCTGGAAAGCGCCTTGGCCAAGATCCACCTTCGTCGAGGGAATAAATCGCATCCCCTTAACCGTGACCTGCTTTCCGCTTTTCCCGAAAGCACTCTTTACTTGTTCTTCCACCCCGGACGCCACTTTTTTGTGATGCCGGCGGGCTTGGCACCTACGATGTGAGCGTCGTTCACCTTCGTCCTGATCCGCGAATCCCGTATCATATCAGCTCCTACGCGAAGGCCGACAAAGCCTTACCCGATTTCAAACGCCAGTCGAGACTTTTGCAAAGACCATCGATGTCTGGAAAGATGTGGGAAGCATCGACTCCCAAGTCCATGAGCCGCGACTGGAACTCGGTGCGAAGTGCCTTCGGAAGTGAGAACATCTCGCTCGGCGGGACGGGAAGCGCAGTGGTCGGCTCGCCATGGAGCGTGAAGATACCTCTCTGGGTCGTAATGCGGCTCGAAACTTGGGCTGTTTCTATCAGGAAGACACCTTGCGTGGTGCCAGCGGATCATCGATCCGCACTCCAGCGCCAGTTTCGCCGGACTTGGTGTCGATTGTGTCAAGGTCCTGCCGGCTCAAGTCCAACGCGTATATCTGCGCGTCCTGATCTTCCGGAAAAGAACTCACGGCAAACCAGGCCGCGACGAGGGGTGTCGTGGACCAATCCACGAGGCGCGTTGGCGCTCCATGATGTTGAGCCAATGCCAGCAACTCGAACCGGCTAAGCTCTCCGCGCAGGAACGGCCGGGCTGCCCGCTCGAAAGAATCGAACAGGGCACGCTCTCTAGACAGATCGAAATTGTAAGCTGGGCGGCCGATCTTGGGCAGGATCGGACTTGCGTCCGCCTGCCCGCGGAACAGGTAAGCGCCAGCCGGATGGCCTTCCGTCCAGTTCCAAAATTCGCTCCGAAGCTGCTCGATCGTCATCGACACGTCCGCTCCGACTCATGTCAAGCCACACCTCAACCTTCCCCCGGCGCGCTAGCCTTGATCGCCAAGGCATGGACTCGTTCGACCAGCAGCTCGCGCAAGGCGTCGTTGACGGCGCGCTGTCGGGCGACCCGGCTCAGGCCGGTGAAGGCGGGCGACTCGATCTCCACCGTGAAGTGGCTTTCGCCGCTTTTCACATTGTGACCGCCATGGCCGCGATGCTTTTCGCTGTCGTCGATGACGCGCAGCTGCGTCGGGGCGAGCGCCTGGGTCAGACGACGTGTGATCTCGGCGGCGACGGGGCCGGTTTCCTGGCTGAACATCGGGCCTATATAGCCGGTTTGGCTGGGAAAGGCAGTTGGGTTTGGCAAGCGCGGGTCGCAGGGAAAGCAAGTTTCACGGGCGCGTCGAAGGCGACCGGCATTGCTCGCAGCCCGGCTGCACAGAACATGGCGAGTTCCGCGCGCCACCCGCCGGCGGGCGCCGGCCGGGGTTCGACGGACCCGGCGAGTGGCGCTGGCTGTGCCTGGACCATGTCCGGGCATTCAACTCAGGCTACAATTATTTCAACGGCATGAGCTCGGAGGAGATCGAGGCCGCGCAGACCCCTTATGGCGGCTGGGAGCGCGAAACCCGGGCCTTTTCCGCCAACGGTTCGCCGCCGCCGCGCTGGGCCGACTTCACCGATCCGCTGGACGCGATCGGGGCGCGGTTTCGCCACGCACCGCCAGGCCCGGCACCGCGGGTGGACGGCCGGGAGCTGAGCGCCGGCGACCGCAAGAACCTCGACCTGCTCGGGCTCGGAACCGATGTCGACCGGCGCGCGCTGAGGATGCGCTATGCCGAGCTGGTGCGCCGTTATCATCCCGACCGCAATGGTGGCGACCGCAGCCATGAGAAGGCGTTGCAGGCCGTGATCCGCGCCTATACCGAACTCAAGAGCAGGCCGGCTTTCGCGTGAGGTCGTGGTGCCGGCGCAGGCTGGCATCTTTCCACGCGATGTTGCCCGCGCCTTTTTCGGCCCGAGACCCCAGCGGATGCTGGGGTGACGAGGTTGCTAGACGAGCCAGAGAAGATCATGACCGACTTGCCCAACACCCACCCCGACAGCCGCTCGACCACCCTCATGTCGGCGCCCGACAAGATCGCCAAGGTGCGCGATCTGTTCGGGATCGACAGCGACATGGAGGTGCCCGCCTTTTCGGACGCGGACGAGCGGGTGCCGGACCTCGACCCGACTTATGTGTTCGATCCGGACGTGACGCTGGCGATCTGCGCGGGGTTCGGCAGGAATCGCCGGGTGATGGTGCAGGGCTATCACGGCACCGGCAAATCGACCCATATCGAGCAGGTCGCGGCCAGGCTTAAATGGCCGCTGATCCGGATCAACCTGGACGCGCATATCAGCCGCATCGATCTGGTCGGCCGCGACGCGATCGTGCTGCGCGACGGGCAGCAGGTGACGGAATTTCGAGAAGGATTGCTGCCCTGGGCGTTGCAGACGCCGACCGCCCTGGTGTTCGACGAATATGATGCCGGCCGGCCGGACGTGATGTTCGTGATCCAGCGCGTGCTGGAAACGGAAGGTAAGCTCACCCTGCTCGACCAAAACCGGGTGATCCGTCCCAATCCCTATTTCCGGCTGTTCGCGACCACCAATACGGTCGGCCTTGGCGACACGACCGGGCTCTATCACGGCACCCAGCAGATCAACCAGGGCCAGATGGACCGCTGGAACATCGTCGTGACGCTCAACTACCTGCCGGCCGAGGTGGAGGCACGGATCGTGCTCGCCAAGTCCGGCGAATATGATCACAAGGGCGGTCGCCAGGAAGTGGAGCGGATGATCAAGGTCGCGGAGATGACCCGCACCGGCTTCGTCCAGGGCGACATTTCGACGGTGATGAGCCCGCGCTCCGTGATCAGTTGGGCGCAGAATGCGCTGATCTTCGGCGATGTCGGCTTTGCCTTCCGGCTGACCTTTCTCAACAAGTGCGATGAAGCGGAACGGCCGCTGGTTGCGGAATATTACCAGCGCGTCTTCGGCAAGGATCTGCCGGAGAGTGTGGTGGGGCGGGCATGACGCCAGTCGCAAGGAGCGGTTCGAGATGAGCGAACTCGACCGGATTACCGTCGACCCCGCGGTTATGGGAGGGCGGCCCTGCATACGGCATATGCGCGTAACGGTTGGGATGATCGTGGGGCAGATCGGAGCAGGCACCAGTGTCGACAGTGTGCTTGCTGATTACCCCTATCTGGAGCGGGAGGATGTCTTCCAGGCTCTCCGTTACGCAGCATGGCGTGCGGAAGAGCGGGAGGTTGCCTTGCAGCGCGCATGAGGCTTCTGGTCGACATGAACCTGTCGCCGCGCTGGACCGATGCGCTTGCCGGGTTCGGCATCGAGGCGACGCACTGGTCGGAAATTGGGGCCAGAAGCGCTGCCGCGCGGCATCGACTATCGCTGCTTCCGCTCGCCTGATGCCCGCCTCAGACAATCCGATCGAAGCCTTCCGTCAGGCGCTTGCGGGCGCTTCGCGGGCGATTTCGGGGGAAGCGGAGATGGAGCTCGGCTTCACTTCGGACGCGCCGACCTCGGCCGGCAAGTCGGTCAAGGTGCCGCTTCCGGGCCGGACGCTGCCCGCGCGGGAGGTGGCCGAAGCACGGGGCTATGCCGATGCCGCAGCGCTCAAGCTTCGCCATCACGACGCCGGGCTTCACGCGCGCAACACGCCGCTGGACGAGACCGCGCGGGCGGTGTTCAACGCCGCCGAACAGGCTCGGGTGGAAGCGATCGGCGCCCGCGCGATGACGGGCGTGCGTGAGAATCTGGCGCGGGCGACCGAAAGCCGGATGCGCACCGATCCGATCGGGCGCGCCCGCAACGCTTCGGAAGTGCCGCTGTCGACGGCGGTGTCGCTGCTGATCCGCGAGCGGCTGACGGGCGAGCCGCCGCCGGAAGCGGCACGGGGCGGGCTGAAACTGGTCTCCGGCTGGATCGAGGAGAAAGCCGGCGCCGACCTGGACGCGCTCGGCCTGGCGATCGACGATCAGTCCAATTTCGCCGCGCTCGCCACCAAGGTCCTGCAGGATCTGGAGCTGGTCGAAGGCGATCTCGATCCGCAGCCGGATCCCGACCAGGGCAGCGAGGACGAAGGCCAGGACGAGGATAGCGGAGACGAGGGCGAGCAGGGCGAGGACGAACAAAGCGCCGGCGCGGATGGCGAAGCGGATATCCGGGTCGAGCAAGGCGAGAGCGGCGAGGACGAGGCGGACAGCGACACCGTCGAGGAGGGGGGCGAGGATGCGCAGGACGGTTACGGCCAGGAAGGCGAGGAGGGGATGCTCCCCGTCCGCCCGAACCGGCCCTTGTCCGAACTGCCGCCGCAATCAGACTACCGGACCTTCACCACCCGGTTCGACGAGACGGTGGAAGCGACCGAGCTGTGCGACGAGGAAGAGCTCGGGCGACTGCGCGCTTATCTCGACCAGCAATTGATCCATCTGCAAGGCGCGGTCACCAAGCTCGCCAACCGGCTCCAGCGGCGGCTGATGGCGCAGCAATCGCGATCCTGGGATTTCGACCAGGAAGAAGGGCTGCTCGATGCGGCCAGGCTTGCCCGCGTGGTGGTCAATCCGGCGCAGTCCTTGTCCTACAAGATCGAGCGCGAGACCGATTTTCGCGACACGGTGGTCAGCCTGCTAATCGACAATAGCGGATCGATGCGGGGGCGGCCGATCTCGATCGCGGCGATCAGCGCCGACATCCTCGCCCGCACGTTGGAGCGCTGCGGAGTCAAGACGGAGGTGCTCGGCTTCACGACCAGAGCCTGGAAAGGCGGACAGAGCCGCGAGCGTTGGCTCGCCGAAGGCCGCCCGCCCCAGCCGGGCCGGCTCAACGACCTGCGCCATATCATTTACAAAAAGGCGGACGAGCCTTGGCGCCGCGCGCGCAAGAATCTCGGCCTGATGATGCGCGAGGGCCTGCTCAAGGAGAATATCGACGGCGAAGCTTTGCTATGGGCGCACAATCGCCTGATCGCCCGGCCGGAGGAGCGGCGCATCCTGATGGTCATCTCCGACGGCGCGCCGGTCGATGATTCGACCCTGTCGGTGAACAGCGGCACCTATCTGGAGCGCCACCTGCGCCACGTGATCGGCTGGATCGAAAGCCGCTCGCCGGTCGAGCTGATCGCGATCGGCATCGGCCATGACGTCACCCGTTACTACAGCCGCGCGGTGACGATCATGGATGCCGAGCAGCTGGGCGGCACGATGGTGGAGCAATTGGCGAGCCTGTTCGACGCAGCCTGAGTAACTGCCGCAAGTCCAACATACATCACGACGAAAGCGCTGAACCCGAGCATCGATCGCTCGTTCGCTTGCCGAACCGCTCAACATGGGCGGCACAGTTCGGAGCCTATCGTTGAGTCAGGATCACGCTTCCCGCCGCGCCGTGCTTGGCGGCGCCGTGCTGGGCCTTGCCGCGGCCGCCGCGCCGGGCGCCGCCCAGCCCGGCACGGGACGCGCCGCCGCGCCGCCGGCCGACCCGCGCCGTAAGTATACGAGCGAGCCGTTTCCCGAGCAGCGCCAGCCCTGGCCGGCGCTGGCGAGCAAGATGAACCCGCGCCCGGATCATGGCGAGACCAGCTACAGAGGCAGCGGTCGGCTGGCCGGGCGCAAGGCGCTGATCACCGGCGGCGACAGCGGCATCGGCCGGGCGGCGGCGATCGCCTACGCGCGCGAAGGCGCCGATGTGGCGATCAACTATTATCCCACGGAAGAGCCGGATGCGCGCGAGGTGGTCGCGCTGATCCGCGCCGCCGGTCGCGAAGCGGTCGCCCTGCCCGCCGACATCCGCACGCGCGAAGCCTGCGAGACCATGGTCGCGAGCGCAGTCAAGCGGCTCGGCGGGCTCGACATCCTGGTCAACAACGCCGCCTATCAGCAAAGCAAGGAGTCTATCTTCGACGTGTCGGACGAGCAGTTCGATCGAACGTTCAAGACCAACATCTACGCGCCGTTTCGGATCAGCAAGGCGGCGATCCCGAGCATGAAACCCGGCTCGGTGATCATCAACACGATCTCCGTCAATTCCTACAATCCCGAAATCGAGCTGCTCGATTACGCTTCGACCAAGGGCGCGCTGCTGATCTTCACCAAGGCCCTGGCCAAGCAGCTTGCCGGGCGCGGCATCCGCGTCAACGCGGTCGCGCCCGGGCCGATCTGGACGCCGCTCCAGGTCGCCGGCGGGCAATTGCCCGGCAAGATGGGCGAGTTCGGCCAGGATACGCCGCTCGGCCGGGCGGGGCAGCCGGCCGAGCTGGCCGCGCTCTATGTCGTGCTCGCGTCCGACGAGACCAGCTTCACCACCGGCGGCGTGGTCGGCGCCCATGGCGGCGAGGGAAACCCTTAGCGGCGACGCGGTGACTGGTTCTACTGGACTCGGGCAGTCCGGGTTGGGCAGGAGGAACGGCGATGAACGAGCTCCAAACCACCCGCATCGGTCTTTCGACCGGAGTGACGCTCAAGGTCGCGATCGGCGGGCCGGAGGATGGCGAGCCGATCATTTTCCTGCACGGCTTTCCCGAATCGCACCGCACCTGGCGGCATCAGCTGCACAATCTGGAGCGCGATCATCGCGTGATCGCTCCGGATCAGCGCGGGTTCGGCGGCTCCGACAAGCCGGACGGGGTGGACGAATATCGCATCGACAGGATCGTCGCCGATCTGATCGCGTTGGCAGACGCGCTCGGGCTCACGACCTTCAACCTGGTCGGGCATGATTGGGGCGGGGCGGCGGCGTGGGCCGCGTCGTTCAAGCATCCGGACCGGATCAAGCGACTGGTGATCGTTAACGCGCCTCACCCGCTCATCTTCCAACGGACGGTGATCGACGACGAGGCGCAGCGTGCCGCTTCCCAATATATCAATGCATTTCGCAAGCCCGGCTTCGAGAAAGCCATTGCGGCGATGGGCTACGAGACGTTTCTCGAGAAGAGCTTCTCGCCCCATGTCGATCCGCGACTGATCTCCGAAGCGGAGCGCGACGCCTATCTGCATGATTGGTCGCAGCCGGGCGCGATGACCGCGATGCTGAACTGGTACCGCGCGTCCAACATCGAGGTGCCGGCTCCGGGCGACAAGGCGCACAAGCCGCTCTGGACCCTGTCGCCGCTGTTCCCGACGCCGAAGATGCCGGTGCTGGTGATCTGGGGCTTGAAGGACAAAGCGCTGTTGCCGGTCCAGTTGGAGCATCTGAACCTGCTCGTGCCCGATCTGCGCACCGTGGTGGAGCGCGACGCCGGCCATTTCATCCCGTGGGAAAAGCCGGAAGTGGTGACGAGCGCGATCCGGGATTTCCTGGCCGAGGCTTGACCCCTTGCGCCTCGCCTCTATGCCCGCCGCTCCATGTCCGCTCCCGCTCGCTCCCGTTCCCGTTCCGCCGCGCGGCTCGCCGCCGTGCAGGCGCTGTATCAGCAGGAGATGGAGCGCACGCCCGTGGCAATGCTGCTGCACGAATTTCATCATCACCGGCTCGGCGCGACCATCGAGGATGTCGAATATGCCGAAGCCGAAGTCGATTTCTTCGACGATCTCGTACGCGGCACCTCGGAACGGAAAGCCGAGCTCGATCAGCTGATCTCGGCCCGGCTGGCCAAGGGCTGGGCGCTGGCCCGGCTCGACAAGCCGATGCTCCAGATCCTGCGGGTCGGCGCTTACGAGCTGGTCGCGCGGATCGACGTGCCGACCGCGACCGTTATCTCCGAACATATCGACGTCGCGAAAGCCTTTTACGGCAACAAGGAAGCCGCGTTCGTGAATGGCCTGCTCGACGCGGTCGCCAAGGATGTCCGGGGGTAAGATCCTTTCCAGGACGGGGAGCGACGAAAGCGTCCGCTCAGGTGCAATATTGAACCCGCTCAGGCTGAGCTTGTCGAAGCCCTGCTTTTCTTTTGCCCGCCCCCGAGCCAGGAAGAAAGTCAGCCCTTCGACAAGCTCAGGGTAAACGGGGGGCAAAATGGAGCATGCGTGGATGGAGCACAACTTCATCGCCGCCCTGCGCGCCCTTGCGACGGATCCCGCCGCCCGCCGCCTGCTCGATGACGCGGCCGTGCTCGCGTTCGGCGACACCCGGCTGGTTCTCACTTACGACATGATCGTCGAAGGCGTTCACTTCCTGCCCGGCGATCCGCCCGAGGATGTCGCTTGGAAACTGGTCGCGGTGAACCTGTCGGACCTGGCCGCCAAGGGCGCGGTGCCGGTGGGCATGCTGTGCGGCTACATGCTGAGCGGCTCGGCCGAGTGGGACGCGGCGTTCGCGCGCGGATTGGCCGAGGTCGGCGTTTTTTTCGCGGTGCCGCTGTTGGGTGGAGATACGGTGTCAGGTCCGCCGGGCGCGGCGCGCAGCTTCGGCCTGACCGCAATCGGCCGGGCGGAAGGCGAGGTGCCTTCGCGCGCTGGGGCCCGAGCCGGAGACACGATCTGGGTGACCGGCACGATCGGCGATGCCGGCGCCGGGCTACGCGCGGCGCGGGGACTGCTGGACGCGCCGGCCTTGCTCGACCGCTACCGCCGGCCGCAGCCTCGGCTTGCCGCCGGCCAGGCGCTCGCGCCGCTGGTGAGCGCGATGATGGACGTGTCGGACGGCTTGTTGATCGATGCCGAACGGGTGGCGGCGGCGAGCGGGGTGCGGATATACATCGACCTCGAGCGGGTGCCGCTGTCCGACGCCTATCGCGCGGCTTGCGGCGGCGACCGCGACGATGTTCTGGCGGCGGCGAGCGCGGGCGACGATTACGAGCTTTTGTTCGCTGCCCCGGACACGCTCGCGATCCGCGAAACCGCTGGGCGGCTGGGACTTCCACTCACGCCGGTCGGCCGGGCAGCGGCGGGCCACGGCCTAGCCCTGAGCTGGAGGGGCGCGATAATCGACCATGATGGCCCGCTCGGCTGGGAGCATGGCAGCCGTTAGCGGCTTATTGCGGGTTGTCGGCCGTGCGCCCGGCCTGGCCGACCGTCCCGACCTGGCCGATATTGCCGAACAATTCCTCGAAAAAGCTCTTGTCGCGGCCCAAGGTCGGCGTTTCCTTCTTGGTCGGATCGATCGAGGCGACCTTCTCCAGGCCGCTCTTTTGGACCGACGCGACGTTGCCGGCGGCGTCGAAGCGGATGTGGAGCACTTCCTGCTTGGACGCGCGCGGCTTGTTGAAGCCGAGATTGGCGGTCTCGCGCGATACATAATACCAGTCGCGCTGATCGAACTGGCCGACAAAGGTGGGACGTCCCAGCGTGCTCGCGACCGAATCACGATTGTCGACGCCCGGCTGCACCGCCGCGACCAGCACCGGATCGGCGATATAGCCCTGGCGATCCTTGATCTGGCTGCATCCCGAAACACCGATCAGGGCGCCCAGGGCAAGCGCGGCACCGGCGCCGCGGGCGAGAAACTGGGTCGGCATCTATACTCTCCTGAAACGAACGGCGCCCCCGCCCGCCCGAGCCCGACTTGCAGGCAATCGTGGCAGCAACCATTATGGAAAGCGGCCTGGGGGCGCAAGACTCGGCGCCGTCCTGCCGCGAGGAGCCTGAACTTGTCCTTACTGACCCGCATCCTGGGCGGCACGTCCGACCGCGCCCAGTTGCAGCCGCTCTACGGCGCCGTCGTTGCGATCGGTCGCGATCCCGCCTGGTATCGCGACGGCCAGGTGCCGGATACGCTGAACGGCCGCTTCGACATGATCGCGGCGGTGCTGGCGCTGGTGCTGCTCCGGCTCGAGCGGGAGGATGCGCGCGAGGTGCGCACCGCCTCCGCGCTGCTGACCGAGTTGTTCGTCGACGATATGGACGGGTCGCTCCGCCAAATCGGGATCGGCGATCTGGTGGTTGGCAAGCATATGGGCCGGATGATGGGCGCGCTCGGCGGACGCCTGACCGCATTCCGGCCGGCCGTGGCGGAGCCGGAGCTGATGCGGGCGGCGGTCGAACGCAACATCTTTCATGAAGCGGCTCCTTCGGCCGACGCGGTCGGCACCGTTGCCGAACGGCTTCTCGAGTTCGCCCGGGGGCTGCGCGACACGCCCGTTTCCGCGCTGCTCGCCGGCGAGGTGCCGCGGGCATGATCCCTCCCGAGTTCAGCCGGCCGGTGCAAATCGACACGCTTGGCCCCGCGCCGCGCGATCTTTCCGTTGAAGCGAATGAGGATGAGCGAGCCTCGATCGCCCGCCGCTTCGGCCTGCAAGCGGTGGCGCGCCTGTCTGCCGACGCCGCGCTGACGCGCAGCGGTGACACGGTTCGGGCAAAAGGAAAGCTTGCGGCAGCGGTGACGCAAAGCTGCGTCGTCACCGGCGCGCCGGTTGAGGCCGAGGTGGCGGAGACATTTCACATCGAGTTCCGCCCGCAACCGGAAATCGGGGGCTCCGAAGAGGAGATTGAGCTCAGCGAAAACGAGCTCGACGTCGTATTCTACGGCAGCGGCGCGGTCGATTTGGGCGAAGCCGTCGCGGAGAGCCTGTCGCTGGCGCTCGACCCCTATCCGCGCTGTCCGGACGCCGATGCGACGCTCGCGCAAGTCGGCGTACACAAGGAGGGCGAGGAGCCGCGAACCGGGCCGCTGGCCGGGCTCAAGGACTTGCTGGATAGAAATTTGCCCCGGAACGGGGAGGGGGACCGCGACGCGTAGCGGCGTGGTGGGGGGGCCGCCGCGCGAGCGGCGGTGGAGCGCCCGCTCCACCTCTGGCTTCGGCGGCGGTCCCCTTCCCCATTCCGGGGCGGAATAGCTCAGAACGGGACGTCGTCGTCCAGGTCTGAGTCGAACGCTGGGGCCGGGCGCTGCTGGCGGTTGACGCCGCCGCCGGAGCTCTTGCCATAGCCACCGCCGCTCGATCCGCCGCCGAAGCTGTCGCCATAATCGCCGCCGCCCCCGCTGCCGCCGCGACTGTCGAGCAGGACGAGTTCGCCGCGGAAGCGTTGCAGCACCACTTCGGTCGAATATTTGTCCTGGCCGCTATTGTCGGTCCACTTGCGGGTCTGAAGCTGGCCTTCGAGATAGACCTTGGAGCCCTTCTTCAAATAGCTTTTGGCGACCTTGCCGAGATTTTCGTTGAAGATGACGACGCGGTGCCATTCGGTCCGCTCCTGCTTGTTGCCGTCGCGGTCCTTCCAGCTTTCGGAGGTGGCGACGCGCAGGTTCACGACTTCGCCGCCCGATCCCATCGAGCGCGACTCGGGGTCGTCGCCGAGGTTGCCGACCAGAATGACCTTGTTCACGCCCGCCATCGCTCGAAACTCCTACAGACCAGCTGCGGTCGCTAACCAGAAAGTCGCGCCGGCGGCAAGGTAAGCGAGGCCGAACAGGTAGGCCAACATGAAGGCGGGCCACTTCCACCCGTTGGTCTCGCGCCGGGTGACCGCGACCGTTGACAGGCATTGCGGCGCGAACACGAACCAGGCGAGGAAGGCCAGAGCGGTCGGCAGCGACCAGCGGCCGCTGAGGCGCTGGGTGAGGGACTGCTCGGCTTGCGCTTCATCGGCCGCGTCGATGGAATAAGCGGTGGCGAGCGCGGAAACCGCGACTTCGCGCGCCGCCATCGCCGGCACCAACGCCAGCGCGATTTCCTTGTTGAAGCCGATCGGCTCGACCACTTCCTCCAGCCCGTCCGCGATCCGCCCGGCGATCGAGACGTCGAGCTGGCTTTCGCCCGGCCCGGCCTGCGGATAGGCGAGCAGCGCCCAGAGGATGACGGTGGACAGCAGGATGATCGTGCCCGCCCGGCGCAGGAAGATGGTCGCGCGCTGCCACAGGCCGATCGCGATATCGCGCGGCGAGGGGAGCTGATATTTGGGCATTTCCATCATAAAGCTCTGATGCTGCCCCCGCGCCACTGTGCTGCGCAGCACCAGCGCGACCAGCAGCGCGCCGACGATGCCGGCCACGTAGAGCCCGAACAGAACCAGCCCTTGCAGGCCGATGCCCGAGCCGATCTCGCGGGCCGGAATGAACGCGCCGATGATCACGGCGTAAACCGGCAGCCGCGCTGAACAGGTCATCAAGGGCGCGATCAGGATGGTGGTCAGCCGGTGCTTGGGATCCTCGATCGTGCGGGTCGCCATGATGCCGGGGATCGCGCAGGCAAAGGAGGAGAGCAGCGGAATGAAGGCGTGGCCGGACAAGCCCACGCGCGCCATCAGCCGATCCATCAGGAAAGCCGCGCGGACCATGTAGCCGCTCGCTTCCAGCAGCAGGATGAAGAAGAACAGGATCAGGATCTGCGGTAGGAACACGATTACGGCGCCGACCCCGCCCAGCACGCCATCGACCAGCAGCGAGCGTAGCCAGCTTTCGGGCAGCGTGGCGGCGACCGCGCCCTGCATCGCGCCGACCAAAGCTTCGAGCCAACCGACCGGCGCTTCGGACCAGGAAAAAACCGCCTGGAACATGAAGAACATGATCGCGGCAAACAGGATTGGGCCGGCGAACGGGTTGAGCGCGATCCGGTCGATCAGGCTGGTCGAGCGGTGGCCGGCGGGATCGCCGCTGACCGCGCTTTGCGCGATCCGGCGGGCGCGGCGCTGCACGGCGATGAAGTCCATCTCGTTGCCGCGCGGCCGCTTTTCGGCGGTCACGGCGAGGCCGAGCGCGTCCTTGATCTCGTCCAGTCCGCGCCGGCGCACCGCCACCGTCTCGATCACCGGCACGCCAAGCTCGGCCGCCAGCTGCTTCACATCGATGGCGAGGCCGTCGCGGCGGGCGAGATCGACCATGTTGAGCGCGACCACCGTCGGCATGCCGAGATCGATCAGTTGCAGCGCGAACCGCAGGTGATTGTCGAGATTGGTCGCGTCCAGCACCACCAGTAACGCATCCGGCAGACGTTCACCCTGCTGGCGGCCGATCACCACGTCGCGCGTGACCGCTTCGTCTGGGCTGGACGGATCGAGGCTGTAGGCGCCCGGCAGATCGACCAGTTCGGCCGGCCGTCCATCGGACAGCGACAGCCGCCCCGATTTGCGCTCGACGGTTACGCCCGGATAATTGCCGACCTTCTGGCGGGCGCCGGTCAGCATGTTGAACAGCGCGCTTTTGCCGGCATTGGGATTGCCGACCACCGCGATCAGCGGGATCGCGGTCATTCGGCGGCGAGATCGAGTCGCTGGACGTGGACGCTGACCGCGCTCGCCTGGGCGCGGCGCATCGCCACCCTCATCCGCCCGATCCGCACGGCGAGCGGGTCGCGTCCCCACGGCGCGGCGTGCAAAGCCTCGATCTCGACGCCTTCATCGAAGCCAAGATTGCGCAGTCTCTTGCCATCGCCATCGGACAAGGCCGCCCAATCGATCGCGCCGACGATGGCGGGTGTGCGGAAAGGCAGCTGGTCCAGGCGCAAGGCGTTCGACTCTTCGAAGCTAGATGCGAGTGATTATCATTATCCAGAGGGGAAATCCAGAAGAAGTCGGAAGGCCCCATTCCGTCCTGCCAGCGCAGGCTGGCATCCATGCTGAGTCAGTTTGGACCCCAGCTTCGCTGGGGTGACGAGGAACAGAGCGAGGCTCGCTTGCAGGGCCGAACCTCGCTAAGAGGTCAGAAACGCCAGAATCCGAAGGTGACCCGTGCGTAACGCCCTGCAAATGCTGATCTTGTCCGCAGCCCTCGCCGCCGGCCCCGCCGCCGCGAGCGAGCTCAAGCTCAGGCTGTCGGGCCTGAAATCGCGCGGTCAGGTGATGGTCGTGCTCTACGATGCCGAGCGCAGCTGGAACGCCAAAGCCGGCGCGGTTCGCGAAGTGCGCAAACCCGTGGCGGCGGGCGGCGCGGAGATCAGCGTGGAAGGACTCAAACCCGGCACATACGGCGCGATGGTGTTCCAGGATTTGAACCTGGACGGGAAGATGAACTTCAACCTCGTCGGCATGCCGACCGAGCCGTACGGATTTTCCAACAACAGCCGCGGCCTGTTCGGGCCGCCGGCCTGGTCCAAGGCCGCGTTCCGCCTCGGTGGTCAGCCGACCGCTCACGCGATCCGGCTGAAGTGACCAAGGCCCGGCAGACCGCGATCGGGCTCGCGCTCGCCGCCGCGATCGTCGCGAGCTGGGCGGTGCTGCACATCTATGCCGTTTTCTTCCACGAATTGAGCCCGGGCGGCATCGCGGCCGCGCCGCTGCTCGCGGCAATTCTGTGCTGGCTCAACGTCGGCATGTTCATCGTCGCGCATGATTGCATGCACGGCTCGCTCGCGCCCGGCCGGCCGGGGGTGAACCGCAATGTCGGGCGCGTGATGCTCCTGCTCTACGCCGGCTTCTGGTATGACAAGCTGCTGCCCAAGCATCACGATCACCACAAGCATGCCGGCCTCGCCGGCGATCCCGACTTCGCGGAGGATCACCCGACCCGCTTCTGGCCCTGGTACTGGACCTTCTTCCGCCGCTACTTCGGCTGGCGCGAGTTCGGCGTGCTGACGGTGCTGCTGTGGAGCTACATCCTGCTGCTGGGCGCATCGCCGGTGAATGCATTGCTGTTCTGGGGCGTCCCGGCGATCGCGTCATCGCTGCAGCTCTTCTATTTCGGGACCTACCTCCCGCACCGCCACGACGAGCAGCCGTTCGGCGACCGCCATCGCACCCGCAGCAACGATTATGGATATCTGGCGTCGCTGCTCAGCTGCTACCATTTCGGCTACCATCACGAGCATCATCGCTCCCCAGGGACGCCCTGGTGGCGGCTGCCGGAAGTGCGCGACAATCCTCCCCTTCGAGGGGAGGTGGCAGCGCCGGCCTCGGGCCGGGGCTGACGAAGGGGTGTCAGCAACGGAAGATGTTCTCGGACGCTGATACCCCACCACCACGCTTCGCGTGGTCCCTCTCCCCTTTCAGGGGAGGATTTGTTCCACCAGACATGCCGCCCGTTTTACCCCGCCAGCACCCGCAATCTCCGCCGCGAGCCGCCCCGCGTTCGCCCGATAGGTCCGCCCGGTCAGCACCGCCCGCAGTGCCTCGCCGATCCGCGCCTGCGTGCGGCGTCGGTGCACCACCACCGCCGCCCCCGCGCGCTCCAGCCGCGCGCCCGTCGCCGGCTGCTCGAATGCGATCGGCAGGGCGACCATCGGCACGCCGAAGCTCAAAGCGTCAATCACCGTGTTGAACCCGGCATGCGTCACGGCGAGCGCGCAGCTCGATAACAAGGCGCGCTGGGGAACGTAGCTGCGTACGATCGGCCGGCCCGGCAGTCGCGCGATCTCCGATTCCGGGAGCAGGCCGCCATGCGCGATCACCAAGGTCACGTCGAGATCAGCCGCAGCCCCCGCAACCGCCTGGAACAGCTTCGCCCGCGAACCCTGGAGCGTGCCAAGCGAGCAGAAGATGACCGGCTTTCCATCGGCCGGAAGGTCGAAATCGAGCGACGCATCGGCCTCCCGGAAAGGCCCTACATAGTGAAATGTCGCCGGGAGCCGCACGCGCGGGAAATCCAGACCGCGAACGCATTGGGTGATCTGCAGGCGTTGCGACCAAGTGTCGTCCGCGAACCGGATTTCCGGCCGGCCGAATCGTCGGGCATGGCGCCGGATCACCCGCGTGATCGGGCGCTCGACCAGACGCGCGACCCGATAGCCGCCCCGGTTGCGACGCAAGCCCTTGCTGGACGGATCGTAGGGCCAGGGCAGCACCGGGGGAGGGACCGCCGGCTCCAGGTTGAGCGGCAGCGCGTTGGCGACATTCACGAACGGAACGCCCAAGGCCGTCGCGACCAGGCTCGACGCAGCATCGGTCTGATCGATGATCAGCGCGTCGGGCGCGAGCCGATTCAGGATGCCGGGCAGGTCGCGGCAGATGACGTCGGTGAAGCCGGCCAGATCGTGGATGAAGGTCCAGTAGCTGAGCGGCCCGCCGAGGCGGGATAGGCGCTGAAGGTAGGGCTCGAGGCTGCCGAGCGGCTGATCGCGCTCACCCACGGCCTGGAACGCGCAGCCCGGCGGCAGGCGCGGCGCCATGTCCGGGAAGCCGAAAAAGGTGACGCGATGCCCCCTGCCGATCAACTCACGCCCGAGAACGGCCATGGGATTGATGTGGCCGGGCAGCGGCGGGCAGGTGATCGCGAAATGGGCCAGGCGTCAGGTCGCCGGGTAACGCAGCCGGCCAAGGAACCGGCTGAGGCTGGGCAATCGTTCGCGCTGCCCACGCCAGCTCGCCTTGAGCTTCTCGATCTTCATCACGTCGTCGATGCGGCGGTCGAGAAAGCCTCGTGTCGCGGCGAGGTCTTCGCCGTCATCGTCGATGAACACCAGCATGGTCGAGGTGTAGAGCGCGGACAGGATGCCGCGCTTGCTGTAATGGTTGAAATCGGTCGCCCGGTCCCCGGCGATGCGCCACATCCGATCGGCCGAGCGCCAGGCCAGGCGCGCGCCCGCCAGCGCGTTCTGCGGGTGCGCCAGGATCGCCAGCGCGCGGCGCAACGCTTCCTTGCGCGGGTTGAAGGTTTCGATCCGGAACAGCACCAGATCACGGATCCGTTCCCGGATCTTCAGCGTCTCGATCCGCTCGAGCGGGTAGGCGCGCGCCATCGCGATGTCGACCGCATCGAACCAGGCGTCGATCATCTGCACCGGCCCGTCCGGGAAGCACAGCCGGGCCCGCTCGGCCGGCACGCCGAGCTCCCCGGCGGCCATCGCCAGCGCCGCCTCGCTCCAGCCATCGAAGGCGGCATGCGCCGGCAGCAACGGTGCCAACGCGGCGCGCAGCTCGTCGAGCGTCATCTCGGCTGGGGAGAAAGCATCCGTCATGTCTCGCCAAGATGAGCGGGCCGCCGCCCGGTTGCAAGCCGCTCGGGAAGGCGGATCAGCACCAGGGCCGCGCAGACCAGGGCGGCGCCGATGAAGTCGGCCGTGCCGAGCCGCTCGCCATAAACCATCCAGCCGATAGTGGCAGTTACGATCGGCTGGGTCAGCAGGCCCAAGCCCACCACCAGCGGGCTCAAATGGCCCATCGCATAAACGAGCAGACCCTGACCGATCACCTGACTGCCGAGCGACAAGAGGATAAGCGGGGTCCAATTGCCCGGCATCACCTGCTCGCCAAGCAGCAGCGCGAACAGCAGCAGCGGCCCGGCGCCGGCGATCGTAGACAAGGCAAGCACCGGCATCGGCGCGAGGCTCTTGCGGGCGCGGTCGATCGAGATGAGGTAAAGGGCGTAGAAGATGCCAGCCAGGATCGCGAACAGATCGCCGGAGAAGTTGCGCGGCGATAACTCGTAGCTCGATCCCAGCAGCAACCCCGTGCCAACCAGCGCCAGCGACAAGGCGATCACCTGCGCCCGCCCCGGATAAGCGCGGGCGAGCACGAAGCCGTAAATTGGAAAGATGAAGCTGGAGATGTTGCCGAACAGGGTCGCGTTGGCGAGCTTGGTGCGGACAATGCTGACATGCCAGGCGGCGAGATCGGCGGCGAAGAACAGCCCGCCGACGACGATCAGCAATGTCAGCCCCCGCCCGGGACTCATCCGCTGCCCGGCCACCTTGGCGAACAGCAACAATAATGGGATCGCCAGCGCCAGCCGCCAGAACCCCGCCGCCACCGGCCCCACATCCGCCAGCCGCACCATCCACGGCCCGCAGGCCAGGAACAGGTTGGCGACGATCAGAGCCGGAAAGGCGAGGCGGGCGGGGTTCACGCGCCGGCTCTTAGCCCCTCTCCCTTGAGGGGAGAAGGATACGAAGACTCAGCGCCGCGGGCGCTTAGTCGCAGTTGATTGAGGGGAGGGTGACGAGAACAGACCCTCACCCTCCCACTCGCTACGCGAGCGGGTCCCTCCCTCTCCCCGGCGGGGAGAGGGGCTAGTTGGCGAACCGCTCCTTCAGCGCCATCATCACCAGCGCCGCTTTCGCCGCCTCGCCGCCTTTGTCCTTTTCGTCCCGGCGCGCCCGGGCGAGGGCTTGAGCCTCATTCTCGACGGTCAGGATGCCGTTGCCGATCGCCAGGCCATCCAGCGTCAGCGCCATGATCGCACGCGCGCTTTCGTTGGCGACCACTTCGAAATGGTAGGTTTCCCCACGGATCACCACGCCCAACGCCACGAACGCGTCGAAGCGACCGGTCTCCGCCGCCATGGCTATCGCCGCCGGGATTTCGAGCGCGCCGGGAACGGTGACCGTCTCGTGGCGGTGGCCGGCTTCCTCGATCGCCTCGCGGGCGCCTTCCAGCAACAGATCGTTCAACACTTCGTAAAAGCGCGCTTCGACGATCAGGACACGCGCCATCGGTTCAACCTTCCACGATCGTGATTGGCCGCTCGCCGACAATGGCGAGGCCGTAGCCGCCGAGCGCGACCGGCATATGGTGGCTGTTGGTAAGCAGCACCATGTCGTGGACGCCGAGCGCGGTCAGGATCTGCGCGCCGACGCCGTAATCGCGCAGCGCCTCGGCATCATTGCTTTCCGCCTGACCGGCGCGGACCTTGAGCGCGCGGGTCAGCGCGTCGGGGCTCGGCCGGTTGATCACCACGATCACGCCCGTGCCTTCCTCCCCGATCATCTTCATGGCGCCTTGCAACAGCCCGGCCCGGTCCGAAGCTTCACCGAACGCATCGCCGAACAGGCTGAGCGCATGCATGCGCACCAGGGTCGGCTTGCCGGGATCGATCCGCCCCTTGACCAGCGCGATCTGCTCGTTGCCGAGCGCCTTGTTGAGAAAGGTCTTGGCGGTCCAGGTGCCGCCCCAGCGGCTTTCGAAGCGGGCTTCGGCGGTCTGCTCGACCAGATGATCCTTCTTGAGCCGGTAGGCGATCAGATCGCGGATGGTGCCGATCTTGAGGCCGTGCAGCTGCGCGAATTCGACGAGGTCGTCCATGCGGGCCATGGTGCCGTCCTCGCGCATGATCTCGCAGATCACGCCGGACGGGTTGAGCCCGGCCAGGCGCGATACGTCGACGGCGGCTTCGGTGTGGCCGGCGCGGATCAGCACACCGCCATCCTTGGCGACCAGCGGAAAGACGTGACCCGGCGTGACCAGATGATCCGGACCTTTGGACGCGTCGATCGCGACGGAGATGGTGCGGGCGCGGTCGGCGGCGGAAATGCCGGTGGTGACGCCCTCGCGCGCCTCGATCGAGGTGGTAAAGGCGGTTTCGTGCCGCGTGCCATTGTGACGGCTCATCAGCCCGAGCCCCAGCTGATCGACGCGCGCCTTGGTCAACGCCAGGCAGACCAGGCCGCGCCCGTAGCGGGCCATGAAGTTGATCGCGTCCGGAGTTGCCATTTGGGCGGGGATGACGAGATCGCCTTCATTCTCGCGGTCGTCGTCATCGACCAGGATGAACATGCGGCCGTTGCGCGCTTCGTCGATAATCGCTTCCGCGCTCGCCATCACGCCCCGGCCTCCGCCGGCGAGGAATCGCTCGAGCTTGATCAACGTCTCCGCGGTCGGGTTCCAGTCAGGCTCGCCAAGCCGGCGCAGGCTATTCGCGTGGAGCCCGGCGGCACGGGCGAGCCCGGCGCGGGTCATTTCCCCGGCGGTGACGATATCGGCGATGCGATCGATCAGGATTGTGGACATTGCGCGCGAATATCACATTTCAGTGTGAAGAGCAATCTTATGCATCACATCAGGCCGTCACCTCAGCGAAGGCTGGGGTCCATTCTGATTCAGTATGGATGCCAGCCTTCGCTGGCATGACGAGGAGGGTAAGCGGAATTCTGGATTACCTCCGCAGCTCCATCATTCTGCCGAGATACCGAGCCAGCACGTCGATCTCGACATTGACCTCGGTTCCTTCCGCAAGATCGCCAAGGCTGGTCTGGGCGGCGGTGTGGGGGATCAGGTTGAGCGCGAAGTGCGTGGATCCGTCCGGCTGGTCCGCGACCTGATTGACGGTGAGCGAGACGCCGTCGACCGTGACCGATCCCTTGGCCGACAGGAATGGCGCGAGCGCGGCCGGGACAGCGATGCCGACGCGGTGCGAATCGCCTTCCGGGCAGATGCCGACGACACGGCCGACGCCATCGACATGGCCGGTGACGATATGCCCGCCAAGCTCGTCGCCGAGTCGAAGCGCGCGTTCCAGGTTGAGCCGCCGCCCCGCCGCCCACATTCCGGACGCAGTGCGGCTGACGCTCTCGGCCGACACATCGACCGCGAACCAGTCCCCATCTTCTCCGGCACCCTTGTCGACCACGGTTAGGCACACGCCCGAGCAGGCGATCGAGGCGCCGAGATCGACGGTCGACATGTCGTAACCGCAGCCGATCCGCACCCGCAGGTCGCCGCGTTGCTCGACGGCCTCGATCCGGCCGATGTCGGTGATGATGCCGGTGAACATGGCTCTGTCACTCTTTTCCGCTCAGGCTGAGCTTGTCGAAGCCGTGCCCTTCCTCGCCGATCCAAGAAAGAAAGGCAGCCCTTTGACAAGCTCAGGGTGAGCGGAGGTCAGGGTCTCGGGTGCGCTCGTAAACCTCGAGCAGGTCCGTGCCAAGCGGGCGCGTTTGCGTGCGGGTCCAGCGGGCATGGGCGTCGGCGAGGGAGCCTAAGCCCAGTTCGTCCACCGCCGCGCGGCCGGCGCCGATCAGGATCGGGGCGCGATATACGAGCAGGCGATCGACCAGGTCGGCGCGGAGGAACGATGCGGCTGCACCCGCCCCGCCTTCGATCAGCAATTCGTTGACGTCGGTGAGTTCGGAGACGTCATCCGGACTGGCCATGTTCACCCACCCGTCCGGAGCCTCGCCGCGCGTCAGTAAGGCCCGCTTGGGCGAGAGATGCTCAAGGCCAGGCAGCCGCACGTCGAGCTGCGGGGCGTCCGCCTCGTATGTGCCGCGCCCGACCAGGATCATGTCGGCCCGCGCCCGCTCGCGGTGCACGTCGGCGCGCCCTTCCTCGCCAGTGATCCAGCGGCTTTCGCCCGAGGCGAGCGCGATGCGGCCGTCGATCGATATGGCGAGCTTGAGCGTGACATGGGGGCGGCCGAGCCTCTGGCGGGTCAGGAAGCCGATCATCGAGCGACGCGCCTGTTCCGCGCCCTCTCCGACCGCGACTTCCACGCCGGCCGCGCGCAGCCGGTCGAAGCCGCCGCCTTTCACCGCCGGCCAGGGATCCTGGAGCGAGGCAACGACGCGCGACACTCCCGCGGCGATCAGCAGGTCGGCGCAGGCGGGACCGCGTTCGCTGAGATGGCAGCAGGGCTCGAGCGTCACATAGGCGGTAGCGCCCCGCGCCTGATCGCCGGCTTGGGACAATGCGGCCGCTTCGGCATGCGGGCGGCCGCCCGTCCCAGTGCAGCCGCGTCCAACGATTTGCCCCTCCCGGACGATCACGCAGCCGACATTGGGATTGGGAGCCGTGCCGCCGCGCGCCTTTTCGCCCAAAGCGAGCGCTTGCGCCATCCAGCGCGCGTCTTCGCGCCCGTCGCGGCTCACTTCATCCCGAAGCGCTGCTCGAGCTTCTTGAATTGCCGCTGCCGCTCCGCTTGGGTCGCCTCCAGCCGCGCCTGCCGTTCCTTTTGCGCGGCGAGGATCTCCGCGTCCGTGCGATTTCCGGTCCAACTTTCGGCGTAGATGAGCTGCTCGCCGGGCGCGATGTTGGTCTGGGAGTCGCGATAGAAGCCGTAGATAATGATCACCGGCATCGCGATCGCCGCGATGAGTCCGAACCACTGGTGGCGCGGCCGCTCGCGGGTAAAGGCACGAAGATCGGCCAGGAGCGTGCGCGGGCCGGCGGGACGGGGAAGAGCCATGGCGCCAAGATAAGGCCGGCTCAGTGACTGCGCCAGCCCCGCTTCCTCAATCGCACTTGCGCGTTTCGCGATACTCGCCCGCCGCGTTCTGCTCCTTGAGAGTCACGCACGCACCGTCGCGTATCTCCTCGCGCCAGGAGCCGTCGGCATTGGTAATCCGCTTGCCGCGGGCGACGCGGCGGCCATTGACGATCTCATAAGGGAAGTTGTCGGGCGTCTTGGCCTGCGCCTTGTCATTGCCCTGCGCGAGCGCGGGGGAGGGAGCGGCGAGACTCCCAGCCGCACCGGCGACGATCAGCGCGGCGGCGAGCAGGTGCGCTTTCTTGAGGCCCGTCCTTGTCATGATTGAAATATAAGCCTTTCAGGCGGGATTTGGTAGGCCGGGCCTTTGTTCGGCCGCTTGCGGCCGCCGCTCGCGCGGGAAGACCAGGTTCAGCGCCGCTTCCGTGGCGACTCCGATGGCGAGGCCAACGCCGACATCGGTCGGGTAATGCGCGCAACGCGGGATCTGGGTGAGGGCGGCGAGGCCGGCGGCGGCGTGCGCGGCGGCGCGATGCTCGGGATATTCACGCGCGAACGCCCGCGCGGTCGCGGCGGCGCCGGCGCTGTGGCCGGACGGGAAGCTCGATTGCTCCTTGCTGTGCGTCTCGCCCGCGCGAATGGTGGGCGCTTCGCCATCGCCCAGCGAACGCGGCCGGGTGCGATCGACGCGACGCTTGATCGCGTTCTTCGCCGCCGTCGCGAGCTCGTGCGAAATCAGCATCCGCAGGCCCGCCCGCGCGAGCCGGCGGTTGCGCCCGAGCAGCCCCAGCGCGACGAGTCCTCCGGACAGCGCGCGCAGCTGCGGCTGATCGGCGATGTCGGACAGTGCGCCAACGAAGCGCATCCCGGGGGCATGCCGGATTGGCAGCACCGCTTCCGCCACCGCCGCGTCCGCGTCCTCCAGCGCCTGCGCGCCGTCCTTCAGTGTCTTCGTGGCTTCATTCATGACAGCCCAACGCGGCAAGGTGCGGCTTGTGCCTGTTCGGGCACCAGGTTGTGGCGCGATTTAGATCGACATCTTCATCGTCATCCCGGCGAAAGCCTGGACCTCAGTCCGAAAAGCACGGCGCGCAGCCCGAGATCCCGGCTTTCGCCGGGATGACGGATCTTAAGCGCAGATCAGGGCGCCGGCCTCTCGCCCACGGCGCGGCAGCGGTCGGAGCAATATTTCACCGCCTCCCAGTCCCGCGCCCATTTCTTGCGCCAGGCGAACGGGCGGTGGCAGCTCGCACAGATCTTCTCGGGCAGGTTCAGCTTTTTGTGCGCCATCGCCGGCGCAACGCGCAGGCCGGGCTATCGGTGTCACGCGGCCTTGCGCTAGGGAGCGGCGGAACAACGGGAGAGGGCGGATGCGCGGATTTGCGATGCTGGCGGCGGCCGCTCTTGCCCTCGTGGGCTGCGGCGAGCGGGCCAAGCTGGACGTCGCCCAGGGCTTCGGGCCGGATCCGACCCTACCGGCGCCCAACAAGACCCTGTTCCCGACCGTCAACATCGCCGAGGCCTCGGCCTGGCCGGCCGGCGCGAAGCCGACCGCCGCGCCGGGGCTCGCCGTCAACGCTTTCGCTTCGGGCCTCGATCATCCGCGCTGGATGCTGGCTCTGCCCAATGGCGACGTGCTGGTCGCCGAAACCAACAAGCCGCCCAAGCCCGAAGGCAAGAAGGGTGGCATCAAGTCGTGGATCCAGGGCCTCGTGATGAGCAGTGCCGGCGCCGGCGTGCCGAGCGCGAACCGGATCACCTTGCTGCGCGACGGCGATGGCGACGGTGTTGCCGAGGTGAAGACGCCGTTCCTCACCGGCCTGTTCTCGCCGTTCGGGATGGCCCTGGTCGGCGACACGCTTTACGTCGCCAACGCGAACGCGCTGTTGGCCTACCCCTATGCGGCGGGCGCGACCCGGATCGATGCGGCGCCGCGCAAGATCGCCGATCTGCCGGCCGGCCGGAACCATCATTGGACCAAAAGCCTGGTCGCCAGCGCGGACGGGTCACGGCTTTATGTCGGCGTCGGTTCCAACAGCAATGTCGCGGAACACGGCCTGGCCGAGGAGCGGGAGCGGGCGGCGATCCTGGAGATCGATCCTGCGACGGGCGCGCGCCGAGTGTTCGCCTCCGGCCTGCGCAATCCCGTGGGGCTCGACTGGAACCCGGAGTCAGGTGCGTTATGGACATCGGTCAACGAACGCGACGAGCTCGGCAGCGATCTGGTGCCGGATTACATGACGAGCGTGCGGCCCGGCGGCCATTATGGCTGGCCGTGGAGCTATTATGGCGGGACGGTGGATGCGCGCGTCAAGCCCGCCCGGCCGGACATGGTCGCCCGCGCGATCAAGCCCGATTACGCACTGGGCCCGCATACCGCCTCGCTGGGCCTCGCCTTTTCGGACGGGGCACGGCTCGGCCCGACGCTCGCCAACGGCGCGTTCGTCGGCCAGCACGGATCGTGGAACCGCAAGCCCCGCAGCGGTTACAAGGTGATTTTCGTTCCGTTCGCCGCCGGCCGCCCGGCCGGCCCGCCGCGCGACATCCTGACCGGCTTCCTCAGCGCCGATGGCAAGGCGCTCGGCCGTCCGGTCGGCGTCCAGATCGCCCGCGACGGCGCGCTGCTGGTGGCGGACGATGTCGGCAACGCGATCTGGCGGGTCAGCGCCGCGGCGCAGGTGGCGCGGCGGTAAGGCCCCCGCAGTCACTCCGGCGTCGCGGGCGATCGGTCCACCCGCCTTCCGTGCAGCTCGCGGGCTCCCCGGTACAGGGTGAAGCGATCGACCCGGTCGCCTTCCGGGTGGAAGACCAGGCGCATGGGGCCGCCGTCGATGCGAAACTCGGTCGGCGACACCGGCCGCATGCGCATCGCCCGCTGGCCGGCTGGGGCGACCGTGAGCGCGCCGTCCGGGCCGAGCGCGATCGTCACCGCCAGCGTCTCGGTCTGGTACGCGCCGAGGTAGCTTTGCAGCACGGGGGCGGAGACGGCGAGCGGGGGCGGCACCGGCCCGGTCCGCAGCGCGCGACTCGGCTCGGCGGCGTCGGGTTCGTGCATCCGCATGAGGTGGGCGCCGTCCCTTGCGCGCGCGACCTCGAACCACATCAGCGATTCCGGGCCGAAGAAGAAACGGTCCGCGCCGGCGGCGAAAGCCTCCTTCTCGTCGTCGCCGTGGCCGACCAGCAGCTTGCCGTCGCGGGCGAAGAAGCGAAACGGCGGTCCGTCGGCTTGTGTATATTGGCCGAACAGCGGCTCCACTTCCGCCACGTCGATTTCGGCCCGGCTGAACACGGGATAAGGCTTGCCAAGCGCGAGCGCCGCAAGACGGCGGACCAGGATCGCGGGATCGGTGGTCGGATCGTCGCTGTTGGCAAGCGCCGCGACAAACAGCCGCTCGGACGGCAGATAGATGCTCTCCGCATCAAGCCCACGGCCTGATCCGCCATGAACCAGTGCCGGCTGTCCCCGCAAGCTGAGCAGCCGAAGGCCGAAGCCGTATCGGTGGGTCGATCCATCCGCAAGTCGCGCGGGCCTGACCATCTCCGCGTAGAGCGCGGGGCCGACCACCCGCCCGCCGTGCAGTGCCGCCGCCCATCTCGCGAGGTCCTCGACGCTGCCGACCAGCCCGCCCGCGGCACCGGCGACGCTGATATGAACGCCGCGCGCGGGTTGCTGCCGATCCCCCTGGCCCGAATAACCGCGCGCCACCGCCAGATCGGCATCGCCGGCATAAGCGATCGTGCGCAGGCCGAGCGGCCGCGCGATCCGATCGATCGCCGCCTGATGCCACGGCTTGCCGGTGACCTGCTCGACGATCGCGCCGAGCACGGCATAGCCGCCATTATTATACTCCCAGCGCACCCCGGGGGCGGAAGGCGCGGGGCGGCTTCTGGTCAGCGCGAGCAGTTCGGCAGTCGTGTGCGGCCGCAGCGACGGCTCGCTGCCCATCCAGCCCGGGATCTTGGAATAATCCATCAGGCCGGAACTGTGGTTGAGCAGCTGCCGGACCGTCGCACCCGCGCCCGGCGGCGGCCAATCGGGGAAGAAGCGGGACAGCGGATCGTCCAGTGAGATCCGACCCTCGGCGACGAGCTGGAGAATGACGGCGGCGGTGAATTGCTTGGTGATCGAGCCCAGCCGGAACGCCGTGCCCGCCGTGATCGGGCGGCGGGCCTCCAGATCGGCAAGCCCGCGCCCGGCCGAGAAGATCGTTTGCCCAGCGCGCGAGACGATGACCGCGGCGCCGGGGCCCTCCGCAGGATAGGCAGCGCCCATTATCGCCTGCGCCTGAGCCACCAAGGCGGCGTCGCTCTGGGTGGGCGGCGGCTGGGCTGCGCCCGCGCCCGTCACCGCCGCGCCGCCAAAAGCGATCCTGGCAAGAAGCTTCGCAGCGGCAATCGCAACCCTCCTCCTGCCGATCCTGGAGCCTGGGACCCGATCGGGCAAGCCGAGCCGTGGACGCGCTTCGTTCGACATGATGTTCTCCCCTGACTGGACCGGACCGGCATCGGTGCCGTGTGGAGACGCCGCCTGCAGCGATCATGCTGGGGAAGAGGAGAAAGGGTGCAGAAGCGCGGCCAAGCTCTCGGCCCGGGCTGGTGCGATCGCGGAGAGGCTGGCAAGGTTCGGCGATGGCGACTGCACCCAGCATTCAGCGCGCGGAATGGCTGGCCAATGCCGGGCGCGGCGACGAGGCATTGGCGACCCCTTGACGCGCTGGCCGGGACGGGGGACGCCAACGCGTTATTCACGCTCGGCTTGTGGCGGTTGGGCGGGCGATGCGGAGCGCGGGACATCCGCGCGGCGCGTGGCTTGTTCAAGCGCGCCGGCCAAGCCGGGCGGATCGAGGGCGCGCTGATCCACACCAACTTCGTCGCCGCGGGCGTCGGCGGGCCGGCCGATTGGGCTCGCGGCATCGCCCAGCTTCGCCTGCTTGCCCGGCGCGATCGGCGGGCGGCCGAGCCGCTCGCGCTCATCGAGCGGATGCGGCTGACGCGGTCCGGCGATCCGGTCGCGGTCCCCCCGGCGGAGCCGCTCAGCGAGCAACCGCATGTTCGCCGCTTCGACAGGTTGCTGACGCATGAAGAGTGCGATTACCTGGTCCGCTTCGCCGGCCTGTTCCTGCGTCCCTCCGTGATCGTCGATCCAAGCAGCGGGCGGCAGGTGGCGAACCCGATCCGCACGTCCGATGGCGCCGAACTGTCCCCCTTGCTCGAAAACCCGGC
Source organism: Allosphingosinicella sp. (assembly GCA_036387855.1). Classification (GTDB taxonomy): domain Bacteria; phylum Pseudomonadota; class Alphaproteobacteria; order Sphingomonadales; family Sphingomonadaceae; genus Allosphingosinicella. Next base: position 79,182 of record DASVSZ010000038.1, read on the forward strand.
GGTGCACGCGATCAACCGTCGGATCGCCGCCGCCAGCGGCACGCCGGTCGACAACGGCGAGCCGCTACAGGTGCTGCGCTACAGCGTCGGCCAGGAATATCGGGAGCATTTCGATTATCTACACGGGCTGGACAACCAGCGGACCCACACCGTCCTGATCTATCTGAACGACGGCTATGCCGGCGGCGAGACGATCTTCGGCCAGACAGGGCTGACGATCCGGGGCGCAAAGGGCGATGCGATCCTGTTCAGGAACGTGCTGGACGATGGCGCCGTCGATCCGCTCAGCCGGCATCGCGGCGCCACGATCACCAGCGGGCAGAAATATATCGCCAGCCGTTGGATAAGGGCGCGACGCTTCCTGGTCTAACCGACGGCGTCAATCCCCTCCGAAGGGCAGCGCAAGTGGCGCTGCAATTGCGGCAAGGAGGGGGCGAGACTTGGCGTGATTGGTTTTACAAAAGCCCGGCTTCACCGATTCGACAAACTTCCTTTTTGTTTCTAAAGGCCAATAAGCAATCGCTTGATCTTGTTGTGCTTTGATCTTGGCGGCTGTTTGATACACGGGAGATGCGGGTTCTTCCGGCGGAACATCCAGGGGGAACAAGCGGTGGCGGACTTCAAATTCACGGTTTTCACGCAAGCGCAGCTTGGTGTCATCAATGACGAGCCGAGCGGCACGGTTACAGGTACGGCCAAGACGGCGACCGTCACCGATAACGACCTCGTTCTGGACGATCAGGCGAGCGACAGCGGGCAAACATTCGACTCATCCTCGCAGGTTCTGGCGGCGGCACTCGAGGGTCAGCCCGCCGGCCGCGTCGTTCAATCGACCGCGCGTTTCAACGTGACGAACCAGACAACGGGCGAAACCGGTTTCGCTTACCGAATCCGCGTCTACAACACGAACGATCCGTTGGCGGCGGCGGTCGGGAATGACGTCATTTACCGCGCTTTTACGATCGCCGTCTCGCCGGGCGACGTGCTGGTTTATAGCGCATTCAACTTCATCGGACAGGCGGCTTACGCGTCCTTGTTCCTGGCGAACGCCCAGGTCGCGCCAGTCGCGAATGACGACAGCGCGATTTACAACGAAGATGGGGCGGCCGTGATCGCTGGCGACGTGCTTGCCAACGACACCGACGCAAACAAGGCGGACGTGCTCACAGTCCAAAATCCCGGCACGTTCAAGGGCCAGTTCGGCACGCTGATCCTCAACGCGGACGGCACCTACAGCTATGCCGGCGACGACGATCTGATCGATACGCTTGCCGCCGACGCGACCGACACGTTCAGCTACACGGTGTCGGACGGCAAGGGCGGTCTCGACACGGCCACCCTGACGATCACCGTGGATCTGGCGGACGACAACCGCACGATCAACGGCACGAGCCGGGACGACGTGCTGACCGGCGATGTCGATCGGCCCGGCACCGAGGACACGATCCGCGGCGGCACCGGCAACGACCGCATCTCCGGCCTGGACGGCGCCGACACGCTGTTCGGCGGATCGGGCAACGACACCATCCTGGGCGGCGACGGGCGCGACACGCTATATGGCGAGAGCGGCACCGACACGCTGGACGGCGGCGCCGGTGATGACCTGATCGACGGCGGCAGCGGCAAGGACCGGCTGACCGGCGGCTCCGGCGCGGATCGCTTCGCGTTCACCGTCGGCAATGGCGACGACGTGATCACCGATTTCCGCGTCGGCACCGATCGGCTGGTGCTGGATAATCTCACCATCCGCACGATCGTCAGCCGCGACGTCGATGGCGACCGCGACATGGATCTGGTCGTCACGCTGAGCAGCGGCGGCGGCACGATCACCCTGCTGGACGTGGCGAGCGGCACCACCGCGGAACAGCTCCAAGGCACGGAGCGGCCGCCGACCGCCGCCGCGCAGGCGCTGCACGACATGCCGGCCATCTCGTCGGAGATGCTGATGCTCTAAGCGGCTCAGCCCGCCGCCACCCGCCGGTCAGGATGGGTGGTAGCGGGCGGCCATCCGGTCGCGCGAGACGTTGGCGGCGATTGCCTGCTCGGCCGCTTCGTAGGCCTGCCAATCGCTTATCTCCGGCAAGGACGGAATGCAGACCGGCTCGTCCATTTCCAGCGCGCGCAGGGACGCGGTGACGAGATCCTCGGGGCTCATCACCCGCTCAGGGGGAAAGCGGTCGAGGCTGTTGCCGGCGACCGCGTGGAAATCGGTCGCGATTACGCCGGGAATGAGCAGCTGCACGCGGACGCCGGTGCCGGCCGCCTCGGCCTGCATGGTGCGCGTGAAGCCCATCACGAAATTCTTGGTCGCGCCGTAGCCTGCATTGCCGGGCATCTGCATGAAGGCGGTGCCGGAGGCGACGTTGACGATCGTGCCGCGGCCGGCCGCGCTCATCCGCGCCATCGCCGCCGCCGACAGCCGGGCGAGCGCGAGGATGTCGACGCGCACCATCGCCTCGAACGCGGCGGCGTCGAACCGAGCTACCGGCGCGCGGGTGGCGAAGCCGGCATTGTTGACCAGCAGATCGACCGGCGGATCCGCCGCAAGGCGCGTCTCGACCCGGGCGATGCCGTCGTCTGCCTCCAGATCGGCGGCGAGCGCTTCGACCTCGACCCCGTGCGCCTCGCGCAACTCCGCCGCGAGCGCCTCCAGCCGGTCGGCGCGGCGGGCGACCAGCACGAGATGATGGCCGGTGCGGGCCAGCCGGCGGGCGTAAACGGCGCCGATCCCGGCCGATGCGCCGGTCACCAGCGCGCGAGGTGCGGAAGTCATCAGGAAAACCCCTTGATCGTGGAATGCCGGACGGTAACGGACCGCAACGCGTTTCGATCAACGCCGCCGCGCTGAACAAGCTCAACACCCGATCAAGCATGATCGCTTATGTTTCGGTGGACATTAGAGCGGTAAGCTGATCCCATCAGCTCCCATGGGAGGGCGAGGCGTGCTGCCCGACGATCAACAACCGGACGCGGGCGGCAACGCGGTTCCGTCCATCCCGGCTGCGCCGTCGCCGCTGGACGTGGCCTTGCGCGAGAAGGCGGCGCTTGAGCGGGCGCTGGCGATGCGCGAGGGCGAGCTGGAGGAAGCGCGCGCGCTGATCCACGAAGTCAACCACCGCGCCAAGAACAGCCTGCAGATGGCCATGGCGATGCTGTCCATGCAGGCGCTGGCATCGGAAGACGCGCGCACCCGTGAGGCGCTGAACGGCGCCGCGCAGCGGCTCGGTTACCTCGCCCGCATCCACGAACTGCTCTACAAGCGCGGCGATCACGTCCAGGCGATCGAGATATCGGCGTTCCTGGGCGACATCGTCGATGCGCTGGCGGGTGCGTTCCAGCGGCCGGACGTGCAGGTTCTGGTGCTCTCGCCGCCGCTGATGCTGAGCACGGCGCAAGCGATCAACGTCGCGCTGATTGCCGGCGAGGCGCTGCTCAACAGCTACAAATATGCGTTTCCCGAGGGCCGCGCGGGCGTGGCCACCGTTCGGCTAAGCGCGGAAGGCGGCACCGCGCGGCTGGAAATTAGCGACGACGGCGTTGGCTTCACCGCCGAACAGCGTCGCGGCTCGCTCGGCATGCGGCTGTTGCGGGCGCTGGGCCGGGCGCTGGGCGGCGAAACGGCCGTTACCGGCACGAACGGCACGTTGGTCAGCGTGACCTTTCCGCTGGAGCCGGCGCACCGCTGATCCGCCGTGCGGCTTGGCCCGCTCCGAGGGGCTCGAACCCCCAACCTCCAGGTTCGAAGCCCGGCGCTCTATCCAGTTGAGCTAGGAGCGGCCTGACACGATCCGCGGAAGTGGCAGCCTGCCAGCGCCGGCCCAACGAAGCAAGCCGCGACGCGCTTGCGATCAGGCCCTGCCCCGAGCCTGCATGGCCGATCCGCGCGTCCGCTCGCGCCAGTCGCGGAAAGTCGGAACATGCGGCGCCGCTTCACCGGACGTCGCCTCGCATTTGACCAGTCGTAGCAGGACGCGCTCGCGCGACCGATCGGGCGCGGGCTGCGCGGGCTGCGCCGGATCGCGGCCACGCTGGCTGGCGATGCTGTTCCAGTCGGGATGATCGGCCGGCGCGGGTTCCACACGATCCGTTGGTTCTTGGGAACCGGGGTCCACTTGCCATGCATCGGGCGATCAGTTCGGCGGCGCAGCGCCGGCAGCGGCCGACGAAATAGCCGGCGTTTTAGACGGCGTTCGGTTCGGCTTCGTGAAGGCCGATCAGGCATTGCAGGCTCATGCCGCGGCGCTAACCTCGATTGGTTAACCCAGCGTTGCACGGACCGCCTCAGCGAAGCTGGAAGGGCGTCCGGGGGATGATGACCGGACGCCCTGCAAGTCTTTCGGCTTGCCCGTCGCAGGTAGCCCGGCGGCATCCATGCTCGACACCCCCCAAGGCCAGGGGGAGCGCTCGCGCCCCCCTAATCGATCAGGCCCAGCATGCAGGCTTCGACAGCGGCCTGGAGCCTGGTCCTGACGCCGAGCTTGGCGCAGGCGGCCGCGACATGTTCTTCCACGGTGTCGGCAGACAGGCCCAGGATTTCGGCGATCATGCCGGTGCTCTTGCCCTGCCGGACCCAGGCGAGACATTCGCGCTGGCGGGGGCTGAGCTCGATTCCGGCACCGGCTGCGGGCGAGATCAGCCGGCGCAGCTCCGATCCGTAATAAGCCGACAGGATCTCGGCCGAGGTGCGCACCAGGCCATCGCCGAGATCGCAATCGGCACCGGCGAGCACAACGGCCGTGTAGCTGCCATCGTGCCAGCCGACCGGGGTGAACAGGCCGGTCCGCAATCCGCATTCGGCCGCCTCGTTGCGGATGCGCAGCTGGGCGGGATCGACCTGCCGGCGCTGCATGACCTCGTCCCAGGAATAAGCGCGCGAGGTAAGCAGCATTTCACGCGCGATGGAAGACGAGCTGACGTAGCGGCGGGCGAGGTAGCGCTGCGACCAGGTCTGATCGAAGGCGCCGCTGATCACCGCCGCGTCCGCCCGCCGGTCGCGTGCGAAGAAGCGCGTCAGGGCGTAGGAGGGCAGGCCGATGCCCGCGAACAGCCGGCCGGCAGTGGCGCCAAGCGCGTCGATACTGGACGCGCGCTTCATCGCGGCCACGCCGTCGAAGGCGCGCCTGGCAAGCTCGGCGGAGGGCATCAGCGGGTCGCGCAGCACATCGTTCCGGACGAATGAAATCAAGCAGCTCGTAGCTTCGGCCGGTCGCCGAAGCAATCGGCCCGCCGCTCAGGGCCAGGAGACGATCTCGGACACGACCCCGCCGTCCAGCCGGAACAGGATCGGGAGGCCTTCATGGCCCAAGCCCGGGTCCAGCAGGAACCAGCCGTCCCCGTCGAGGCGCGCATCCTTGGCCGGCACCGCAGTGGCGTGCTTCGAACCGGGCCTTTGGCCCAGGCCGGGCATCGCGCCGCACCCGAGCACGCATGTCGCGAGCACGGCGCACCAGGCCGCGACCGCCCCCAGATCGGCCAGATCGGATCGTTTCCGCATGTCCGGTCCCTTCGCGCGAGCCGACAAAGCCGGCCCGAATGCCCCCGCCGCACCCTCATGGACCGGTCCGCCGGGCGACGCACCCCCCGAACAACGGGGGGGCAGGCGGGCGTCAGACCGAGGATTCCGGCCCCGGGTAGGGTGGTCACATCCCGATCGGCGAAGGCCGGCCGGCGCCGTCAAAGGCGACGCTGGTGTTGGCGGGATAGGTGACGCCGCCGATCACCACCGGCTGCCGCACCTGGATCGACAGCAGCTGCATGTCGCGCACCTTGAGGAGCGGTCCCGGCCCGTAATTCACGCCGTTGAGCACGAAATTGCCCGGTGTCGGCACCACCCAGAAGCTTTCGGCGGGATTGGCATTGTTGCGCGTCATCGTGCTGCCGGGTGGCACGATCACCGGAACCACCGTCGCCGGCACCGGGATGCTGGCCTGCGTCCATTGCGTGGCGATACGCGCGACCAGTTGGCTCACGCCCGTCGTGTAGTTCTGGAACTCATATTGGCGCGCCTGCGGGTTCCAGGTCACGTTGTAGTTGTTGCCGCGGATGGTTCGGTGCAGCACCCGGTAGGTCTGGTTGTTCTGCGATTGCGGCTGCACGCTGAAAATGCGTCCGTCCTCACGAAACATGACATCGGACCTGAGCGGGATGAACAGATTGTCGACTGTCGTGCTTTCCTTGACGACGGCCTTCTTCACCTGGCGCGACGGATAATATTCGATGTGGCCGGCCTCGAACGTCAGATCGCCGATCCTGGTCGGCGCTCTCAGCACGCCGTTCGAGACGGTGCCGTCTTCGAAGAACCAGACGTAAGTGTCGGCCTGATAGGTGATGCCGTCGCGGATGTAATCGACCTTGAGGACGCCGTTGCGCAACTTCCCGGATTCATGGAAAACGACGACGTTGGGCGCGGTGCGAAGAAACGCGCCCTCATATTCGGCCTCGGCGGGCAACGGTGTCTGCTGGGCGAGGACGCCCGTGTGAAGCGCCAACGCGAGCGAAGCCGCGCCAACCATCCTCGTCGATTTCATTTCCGTCCCTCGGTCAGCCTCGGGCGACAATCTTCCTTGCCGGCAAGACGCCGTCAAGATGCTGGCCTGTCACCGAGACGCCCAAGCTTTCGCGGGCCCGAATAGAGGTGGACAGCGCACAGCTCCTTCGCCACTCTGCGCTTCGTTCGGGGGGATGAGCCGCTGATGCGTCCTCGAGCTGTTTTCGTCAGCAGGGGTCGCAGGGGAGAGACGGCATGGCAGTTGTTGCTGGAGACGATCGATATACGATCGGGGAAAACAAGGAATCCGACACTTACACCGTGCTTTCCAACGACAGCGCGACGGGCCCCAACAACAATCTGAAGGTCACTTCGGCGACCGTCCTGACCGGGCTTGGAACGGCCGCCCCGAACGCCAACCAGAACCGGCTCGTCTATGACTCGGGCGGCGCTTATAATTATCTCGCCGAAGGCGAAACGGCGACGGTGACGGTGCGATATTTCGCGACCAAGGCGAATAACGAGACCGACGACGCGATCGCGACCTTCACCATCCAGGGCCGCAACGACGTTCCCACAGCGAACGACGACGTCGCGGCGGCGGTCGAGGACGGGCCGGCGGTGACCGGCAACGTGATCACCGGCAGCGACACCGACCCCGATACCAGCGACGTGCTGAGCGTCGTCGACGTCAGCGGCGGCGCCGTCGGCCGCAGGATCCAGGGCGACTATGGCACCCTGATCCTCAATGCGGATGGCAGCTACAGCTATTCGGCCGATGCCGATCTGCTCGATACGGTGCCGACCGGCACGACCGGGCTCAAGGACGTGTTCACCTACAAGGTGTCCGACGGGAAGGGCGGGACCGACACGGCGACGCTGACGATCAACGTGGCGCTGGCTGATGACGACCGGACCTATACCGGCACCGGCGGCAGCGACACGATCACCGGCGATCAGGACCGGGCGGGCGCGGAAGACACGATCAACGGGCGCGACGGCAACGACAAGCTGTTCGGGCTGGCCGGCGCCGACACGCTGAACGGCGGCGACGGCAATGACGAGCTGTACGGCGGCGACGGCATCGACCGGCTGAACGGCGGATCGGGCAACGATTATCTGGACGGCGGCCAAGGCGCCGATTTCTTGGACGGCGGCGATGCCAACGATATCCTGCTGGGCGGCGACGGGCGCGATCAGCTGCTGGGGGGCAGCGGCAACGACCAGCTGGACGGCGGTGACGGCCGCGACCTGCTGGCGGGCGGCTCCGGCAATGACCTGCTGACCGGCGGCGCGGGCAACGATCTGTTCGTCTTCTCGCGCGGCGGCAACAGCGACACGGTCATCGACTTCGAGGTCGGCCGCGACCTGCTCCAGCTGGACGGCGTCACGATCCGCAGCATCGTCGAGCGGGATGTCGATCGCAACGGCACGCTCGACACGGTGGTGCAGTTTTCGAGCGGCATGGTCACCCTGCTGAACGTCAGTGGCGTCACCGCCGACCAGCTGACCGGGACTGAAGGACCGGGCGTGGAGACGCGGGCCGCGAGCCACGATCTGCTGCTGTAGCGCGGACATCCGTTTCGGGTGGAAGTCGGCAGCGGCCGAGCGTCTGTGGCGCGTCGATGCAGAAGGCGAGAATGCCCTAGTAGCTCGCGCCGTCGATCGGGCGGCGCGGCAGGTCGCGCCACAAAGCGGGGTCGAACATCCTCAGGTTCACGGCCATGCGCGGATAGGCCGTATCGGTCGGCGTCCAATGCGTCGTGCAGCCGCAAATCGGGCAGTGCCACAGGTCGAGCGCGCGATCGCCCTGCTGGTACGAAACGCCGTCGCCCTCCACCGTCACGGCTTCCGGCGGGCAATAATGCCACAGCCCGGCCGTGCGCCGGCAGATAGAACAATTGCATTCACCGGCCTCGGACGGCTCCCCGCGCAAGGTCAGCCGAACCCGCCCGCAATGGCAGCTTCCGTGGTGCTCGTTCATGCTCGTTTCTCCTTACTCGGCCGAGACAACGAGCTATGTCTGCTTTGGATGGAACGCGAAGTCTCTTTCTTCGATGCAGCAGCTGGCTCTCGCACTCAGCGCCCAGCGGGACCGCCAGGTTGGAGAACGCCGCCTGCCATATTGCCCCGGGCGTCGAGCACGGCCGACATGATCAGCGCGCCATTAGCGAACACCAAATCGTAGGTGTCATCGCCCCTCGCGCCGCGCCCGCGGAAAGTGACCGACCTCAGCTCGCCCAGCCCCTTAAACATGGGATGCGTCATGGGCAGGTCTCGGCGAACGACTTCGGCGAACCCCGGCGAGAGCTTGTCGTAGTCAGGCGAGCCGCTTGCCAGCCCGAAGACAAGGCTGCGCAACGCAGCCTCGGTGCCGGGGGTCGGCTCGCCAGCGGGCGTGGCGGGCAATGCAGAGGGTCCCACCGGTTGAAGAATGCCGCCAATCATCCTGCCCTCGGTGTCCAGGGCGGCCGACATTATTAGCTCCCCCTTGGCGAACCCGAGGTTGTAAACATCGTCGCCCCTGGCGCCGCGCTCGCGGAAAGTCATCGACTTCAGCTCGCCCATCTCACTGAACATGGCATTGGTCATGGGCAGGTCCCGGCGGACGACTTCGGCGAATTCCGGCGAGAGCTTGCCGTAGTCAGGCGAGCCGCTCGCCAGCCCGGCGACAAGGCTTCGCACGGCAGCCTCGGTGCCAGCCGTCGGCTTGGCAGCGGGCGCTTCCGAAATGACCCTTTCCGATGGGTTTGTCTGCCCCTCGCCGACGCCAGACGACTGAACACCGACCATCAGGGCTATTGCGGCAAAAACGCTCATTAGCATTGCTCCCGAGACCACAGGAACTCGGTGCCGCTTCATCCACCCGGTCTCGTTTCGTGGGACGGCCACTGAACCATCCTCGTCGGGCCTCGCATTGCCCGAGGGAAGGTCCGACGAGTGGGGTCCCAGCCGACCGGACCGCTCCGACGATTCCACAAGCTTGGCAGCTTCAAGAGACGACGACAGGCCCAGCTTGGCGCGGGCCATCTTCAATCGCTTCTCGACGGCGTGGGGTGAGACACCCAGATCGAGGGCCATCTGCTTGGCGGTCTGATGGTCAAGACAGCGTTTGAGGCATTCCCGCTCGGCTTCGGTCAGGCGCATGATCGCTGCGCGCGTGCTATCGTCGATTGCCCCCATCTTCATGTCGGCCAACGTAGCGCCAAAAGAGCCGGTACCAACCCCGTCTGTCTGATACCCCATGAGTTCATCAACGAGAGCCCCTCACGCCCCCGCGACCAGCGCCGCCCATCCGGCCTCGTCGATCACCTCGATCCCCAGTTCCTGCGCTTTCTTGAGCTTGGAGCCCGCGCCGGGGCCGGCGATCAGGAGGTCGGTTTTGGCGGAGACGGAAGCCGCGACCTTGGCGCCCAGCGCTTCGGCCTGGGCCTTGGCTTCGTCGCGGGAGAGGGTTTCGAGGGTGCCGGTGAATACCAGAATCTTGCCGGAGACCGGGGATGCCCGGGTTTCCCAGACCAGATCGGCGGGCTCGACGCCGGCGGCGGCGAGATCGTCCAGCACATGGCGATTGTGCGGCTCTTCGAAGAAGTCGAGCAGCGCGTTGGCGACTTCGGCGCCGATCCCGGGGGTGGCGATCGCGGCGACTACCGCCTTGTCGCGGCGGGCGAGGAACTTGCGCTCCTCTTCGCCGAGCGCAGGTACCATCTCCGCCCGGACGGCCAGCGCCGCATCGATCGTCTCGCGCAGGGTCGCCCAGCCTCGATAGCGGCGCGCGAGGTCGCGGGCGGTGACTTCGCCGACATGGCGGATACCTAGCGCGAACAGGAAGCGATCGAGCGGCGGGCGGCGCTTGGCGTCGATCGCGGCGATGAGGTTTGTGGCGGACGTCTCGGCCCAGCGTTCGCGGGCGAGCAGCTGGTCGGCGCTCAGCCGGAAGATATCGGCGGGCGATTGCAGCAGGCCGTCGTGGAAGAATTGCTCGATCGAGGTGATACCGAGCCCCTCGATGTCGAGAGCGTGGCGCGACACGAAATGGCGCAGCCGCTCGACCCGCTGGGCGGGGCAGACCAGGCCGCCGGTGCAGCGGATATCGACCTCGCCTTCCTCGCGAACCGCCTCGGAGCCGCATTGCGGGCAGGTCTCGGGGAAGACGTACGGGGGTCGGTTCGCTTCGGGCGTGAGATTTTCCAGCACCTGCGGGATCACATCACCAGCACGCTGGATGCGCACACGGTCGCCGGGGCGCACGCCCAGCCGCTCGATCTCGTCCTTGTTGTGCAGGGTCGCGTTGGTGACGGTGACGCCGCCGACGCTGACCGGAGTGAGCCGCGCGACCGGAGTCAGCTTGCCGGTGCGGCCGACCTGAATGTCGATCGCCTCCAGCAACGTCTCGGCCTTCTCGGCCGGAAATTTGTGGGCGAGCGCCCAGCGCGGGGCGCGGCTGACGAAGCCGAGCCGTTCCTGCCAATCGAGCCGGTCGACCTTGTAGACCACACCGTCGATATCGAACGGCAGGTCGGCGCGCCCCGCTTCGATGAGGCGATAATGGGCGATGAGATCGTCGATCGCGGTGAAGCGGCCGAGATTTTGCGCGATCGGCAGGCCCCAACCGGCGATCGCCTGCATCACGCCGAACTGGGTGTCGGCCGGCAGCGCGGACGTCTCGCCCCAGCCATGGGCGTAGAAGCGCAAGGGGCGCGAGGCGGTCACACCCGCATCCTTTTGGCGCAACGATCCGGCGGCGGCGTTGCGCGGATTGGCGAACTGACGCGCCTTGGCGGGATCGTCCGCCTCGCCGAGCAGCCGCTCGTTGAGCGCGGCGAAATCCGCCTTGGACATGTAAACTTCGCCCCTGATCTCGAACAGGTCGGGCGCGCCCGCGGGCAAAGCGGCGGGAATGTCGGCGATGGTGCGGACATTCCGGGTCACGTCCTCGCCGGTGGTGCCGTCGCCGCGCGTCGCCGCCTGCACCAGCCGGCCGCCCTCGTACCGAAGCGAGCAGGACAGGCCGTCGATCTTCGGCTCCGCCGTCAGCGCCAGCTCCTCATCCGCGCCGAGGTTGAGGTAGCGGCAGACGCGGGCGACGAACTCGGCCACGTCCACGTCCGAGAAGCCGTTTTCCAGGCTCAGCATCGGCAGGGCATGGCGCACCTTGCCGAGATGCGGGGCGGGCGCGGCCCCGACGGCACGCGATGGGCTGTCGGCGCGGATCAGCTGCGGGAATTGCGCTTCGAGCTCCGCATTGCGGCGGACCAGCGCGTCATAGTCCGCGTCGGAGATTTCGGGCGCGTCCTCGCCGTGGTAGAGCCGGTTATGGCGGGCGATCCGTGCCGCCAACTCCGCCAGTTCCGCCACTGCCTGGCTTTCCGTCATGCGGCCAAACCTGCCCGGAGAAAGTCGCGGATCCAGCCGGCGACGCGGGCGCGGTCGTCCGGCTCGTCGAAGCTCGCCAAAGCCGCGTCGGGATCGGGCAAGCGAGCGTGGCGGCTTTCGATTAGCGCCTTGGCGAAAGCCGGCTCGAACTCCGGGTGGCATTGAAAGGAGAGGGCGGGCTGGTCCTGATAAGCGAGCATGCCGAACGGGCTGAAGGCATTACCGCCGACGATCCGGGCGGCAGGGGGCGGCTCGACGATCTGGTCCTGATGCGAGACCGCGATCGAGAAGGGGGCGAGATCGGCCATCCAGGGCTGCGGCTCCCACAATTCGTAGCGTTGCAGCCCGACGCCCCAGCCACGCTCCGACCTGGTCACCCGGCCGCCAAAGGCTTCGGCCATGATCTGGTGCCCGAAGCAGATGCCGACCAGCCGCGCCCGACCCTTCGCCTGGCGCAGAAAGGCCTTGAGGTCGGCGATCCAGGCATGGCCGTCATAAGTGCCGGCGGGCGACCCGGTGACGAGATAGCCGTCATGCGCCTCCACCGTTTCCGGATAATCGCCGTTCACCACATCGTAGGTCCGGGTGGCGAAGTCCGGGCCCAGCAGCCGTTCGAACATCGCCGCGTAGCCGCCGAATCGCGCCTTCAGATCGGGCGGCGGTTGGCCCGTTTCCAGGATGCCGATCGAGATCATCGCGGCTCCTTAGATCGTGCCGAGAGCCTTGGGTAGCCGGCCGCAGATCAGGCGCCGCCAATGCCTTCCACGATCGTGCCGGTGCCGTCGCAGGTGGCGCAGGGCGCGCCATCCCGCTTGCCGGAGCCGCCGCAGGCCCGACACAGATTCTCGCCGGTTCCGGGCGTGCCGGGCGGCGCTTCGTCGCCCGGCTTGATGTCGCCCGGCCCGCTCACATCGTGCCGCGCATGCGCCGTGCCTCGTCCAGATGCTGCTGGACCAGCGGCACCGCGGTTGCGGCGGTGGCGCGAAGCGAAGGCGTATCGCCGCTGCGCGAATAATTGCTGTGCAGCGCCAGCGCCATTTCGTGCGCCGGGATCTGCTGCGTGAAATAAAGCTGGTCGAACCGGGCGCCGTCGGCGCGGCGCAGCTGATCCATCATGCGCTGCTGCATTGGCAGGAGCATCGGCGGCGGCGGGTTCAGGCCGGCCGCCCGGGCGGCCTGCACCGTCGCCTGCGTGGTCTGGGTGTGATGGGTGACCAGCATCTGCGCATATTGCCGCGTTTCGGACCGCTGCGCCCGCGACAGCGCAAGCTGCGAGGACTGAATCTCGAACAGGTCGCTGGCGCCGGCCATCTTGACGTAATTGGCGCGGTCCTCGGGCGTCATGTCCCCGGGCGCCATGCTGCTCGACATGGCGGACGAGCCATCGTCGGTGGCGGACATGCAGCCGGCCAGCGAAGCCGACGCGGCGGCAATCAGAAGAAAGCGCTTCATATTGATCTCCATCCCTGAAAACATTGCCGATTGAACATCATGGGTCCGACCGCGGTTCCGTCCGGAACGGCTACTCCTGATCTGGATCAGCACAGCAGGCGCGACAGCGGCATGGTCAGGCAATGGACGCCGCCGCCGCAGCGGGTGAACTGATCGATTTCGACGGCAAGCACGTCATAGCCGAGGCGCTCCAATTCGCCGTTGATGCGGTAATTGTCGGTCGCGGACACGACCCGACCGCGGCCCAGGCTCAGCAGATTGGGGCCGAGCGTATCGACCTCCATCAGGCTGGCGGGGATCGTGCCGATGTCCAGATCGGCCAAAGTAGCGAGGAAGCCATCCTCCAGCGCCTCGACGCAGGCCACCGCGCAATGGCGATCGACCAGCGTGAACAATGTGTCGAGGTGCAGGAATTGCGGATCGAACCGGGTCAGCAATGCGCGCCAGCCCCGGGCCTCGAAGATCGCCGCGAGCGCTTCCGCCCCCGCCTTGGTGGTCCGCTCGCCCGACCAGCCGATCGCGACCAGGCCGGGGCGAAGCAGGCAGACGTCGCCGCCTTCGACCGTCCCCTCGGTGATCTCGGCCAGGATCGGCACGCCCCAGCCCGACGCGGCGGCGCGGACCTGTTCGGTCTCGCTCCGCCGATGTTCGGCCGCGAGCCGCAGCAGGACCAGGCCCCAGGGCGTCATGAACGAGCTGTCGCGGGTGAAGCACAGATCGGGCAGCCCCGGCACGGACGCCACTTGATGGCAGCGCACACCCGCGCGCTCCAGCAGGCGAACGAGGTCGCGGTGCTGCTGCATGGCGATTTGCGGCGAACAGCTTAGGCCCTGCTCGAGGCCGATCCGGGCGACCTTGTTGCACGGCACGATTTGGAGATGTCGTGGGCTGCCCAGCATCACTTCGCGCAACACGCCATATTCGCTGTTCGCGCCCCATCGCGGCATCTCCGGCCGCAACACCAGAGCATCGCCGAGCGGATTGGCGGAGGTCGCGAAATCGAAGAGCATGAGCGGGGCTGTTCCGGCTACGAAATGGGCCAGAACAGAACCCGAAGACGGATGGTCGGTTCCGCAAGCTTGGCCGGCCCTAACCTATCTGAATCATAATCGCCGCCGTCCGGCCGTCGCGCTCAGCGCCCGAGCATGGCCTCCGGCCGGACCACCCGGTCGAACGTCTCGTCGTCGACCAAGTGCAGTTCCAGCCCCGCTTCCTTGAGCGTCAGGCCGTGCTCGTGCGCATATTTGGCGACCTTGGCGGCATTATCGTAGCCGATCTCCGGCGCCAGCGCGGTGACCAGCATCAGCGACTTGTTCATCAGGTCGGAAATGCGGCGTTCGTCAGGCTCGAGCCCGTCCAGCGCGCGCTCGGTGAAGCTTTCCATACCGACCGACAGCAATTCGATCGAGCGCAGCACGTTGGCGCCGATCAGCGGCTTGAACACGTTCAGTTCCATATGGCCCTGCAGGCCGCCGATCGTCACCGCGACGTGATTGCCCATTACCTGCGCCGCGACCATGGTCAGCATCTCGGCCTGGGTCGGGTTGACCTTGCCCGGCATGATCGAGCTGCCTGGCTCGTTCTCGGGCAGCTTGAGTTCGCCCAGGCCGCAGCGCGGGCCGGAGCCGAGCAGGCGGATGTCATTGGCGATCTTGGTCAGCGACACCGCGATCACGTTGAGCACGCCCGACAGCTCGACCAGGCTGTCATGCGCGGCGAGCGCTTCGAATTTGTTGGGCGCGGTCTCGAAGGGGAGCTGAGTCAGGTTGGCGACCTCGGCCGCGAAGGCCTCGCCGAAACCGGCCGGTGCGTTGAGCCCGGTGCCGACCGCGGTGCCGCCCTGGGCAAGCTGGAGAATTCGCGGCATCGCCGCCTCCACCCGGGCGATGTTGGCGGCGATCTGGGCGGCATAGCCGGAAAATTCCTGGCCGAGCGTCAGCGGCGTCGCGTCCTGGAGGTGGGTGCGGCCGATCTTGACGATTCGGTCCCAAGCCTCGGCCTGCGCGGCGAGGCGATTGTGGATCAGGCCGAGTGCCGGCAACAGCCGCCGCTGCACCGCTCGCGCGGCGGCGATATGCATGGCGGTCGGGAAGCTGTCGTTTGAAGATTGGCCCTGGTTGACGTGGTCGTTGGGGTGGACGGGCGATTTGCCGCCGCGTGTGCCCGAGAGGATCTCGTTGGCGCGGCCGGCGATCACCTCGTTGGCGTTCATGTTGGATTGGGTGCCGGAGCCGGTCTGCCAGATGACCAGCGGGAACTGGTCGTCATGCCCGCCCGCCGCGACTTCGCCCGCCGCCTGCTGGATCGCTTCGGCGAGTTCGGCGTCGAGCCCGCCGATCCGGGCATTCACCCGCGCCGCCGCCTGCTTCACGAAGCCGAGCGCGTGAACGATCTCCAGCGGCATCGTCTCGCGCGGGCCAAACGGGAAATTGTCGATGGAACGCTGCGTCTGCGCGCCCCAATAAGCGTCGGCGGGAACTTCGAGCGGGCCGAAGCTGTCGGTTTCGGTACGGGTATCGGTCATTTTTTCGTCGTCCCGGCGAAGGCCGGGACCTCGGGACAAGAAGTCACGGCGGGTTGTCCTGAGATCCCGGCCTTCGCCGGGATGACGTGCGAACGCTATTTCTTACGCTTGAAATCCACCGATACGACGTTGGACCCGTCCTCGACCGGCTCCGCGACGGGCGCGTCATTCTCGGCCGGGTCGTGCGCCTGCACGCCCGTCTCGTCCGCCTGCGCCTGGAACTGAAGCGCAAAGTTCACGGCGGGATCGACGAAGCCGGTGATCGCCGCGAACGGGATGATCAGCTTGGCCGGCATCTGGTTGAAGCTCAGCCCCACTTCGAAGCCGCTCTTGTTGACCTTCAGGTCCCAGAAGCGATTCTGGATGACGATGGTCATCTCGTCGGGAAAGCGCTCGGACAGGTGGCGCGGGATATCGACGCCGGCCGCGCCTGTTTTGAAGGTGATGTAGAAATGATGCTCGCCCGGCAGCCGCCCAGTCGATTCCACCTCGCCCAGCACCCGCCCGACCACCGCCCGAAGCGCCTCCTGGACGATCTCGTCATAGGGAATCAGGCTGTCGGGCGCGTTCTCGGTCATACCGACAAACGGTAGCGCCCGCCCGTGCCGGGTCAAGCACGTCCTGACCTTTGCCCAAGCGCGCGTTGCACGCGGCGCGGTGTAACTGTAGCGCATCGCGCGGGGAGAACTCGCCTGATGCCGATCGACGCGACCAAGCCTTATGACCGGGGCAATGTGTTTGCCCGGATCCTGCGCGGCGAATTGCCGTGTAGCCGGGTGTACGAGGACGAGCATGTGCTGGCCTTTCACGACGTCAACCCGCAGGCCGCGGTGCACATCCTGGTCATCCCAAAGGGCGAGTTCGTATCGTGGGACGATTTTTCCGAGCGCGGTTCGCCCGAGGAGATCGTCGCGTTCGTGCGCGCGGTCGGGCATGTCGCGCGGGACATGGGGCTGGTGGCACGGGGATATCGCACGCTCGCCAATGTCGGGCGGCTGGCGGGGCAGGAGGTGGGGCACCTCCACGTCCACATCTTCGGCGGCGAGCCACTGGGGCCGATGCTGGCGCGCTGAGCGGTATCGGGAGCCGCCGCGATTAGCGGTTGCGCGGTCGAGATTAGCGGTTAGGCTTCTTACCGAAACAAACCAGGCGGAGGATCAGGCCGCCGGACCCAAGGGGTAGGTGTATGAAGTTCGGCCGCGTCAAGCCTCTCGACGCCATTCTTGCAACAGCCAAGAAGAAGTCGCTGCACCCGACACTGGGCGCGTTCCAGCTGACCTTGTTCGGCATCGGCTGCGTGATCGGCACCGGGATTTTCGTGCTGACCGCGGCCGGCGCGCAGAAGGCGGGCCCGGGCCTGATGCTCGCCTTCGCCATCGCCGGCGCGATCTGCATCGTCGCCGCGCTCTGCTACGCCGAAATCGCGGCGATGATTCCGGTCGCGGGGTCGGCCTACACCTATACGTATTCGGTGATGGGCGAGCTGCTCGCATGGACGGTCGGCTGGGCGCTGGTGCTCGAATATGCGGTCGCGGCGAGTGCCGTTTCCGTGGGCTGGTCCGGCTATTTCACAGGCACGATCCTGAACGAGTTTCTCGGGATACAATTGCCAACGGCGCTGAGCGGCGGCCCGCTCGCCTTGGGCGGGGTCGAAGGCGGGCTCATCAACCTGCCAGCCGTTGTGATCGCGCTCCTCGTCACCTGGCTGCTGATGCTCGGCACCAATGAATCGGCGAAGGTCAATGCCGTTCTGGTGGCGATCAAGGTTACGGCCCTCACCGCCTTCATCATCCTGACCCTCCCAAAGGCACAGATGGCGAACTTCAATCCCTTCCTGCCGGCGGGCGTCTTCGGCGGTTTCGGCTCGGGCGTCGGCGCGGTCGGAGCGGCCGCCACCATCTTCTTCGCCTATGTCGGTTTTGACGCGGTATCCACCGCAGCCGAGGAGACCAAAAACCCGCAGCGCAACGTGCCGATCGGCCTTATCGGGTCGCTGCTTTTCTGTACCGTCTTCTATATCCTCGTTGCGGCCGGTGCGGTCGGTACGATCGGCGGGCAGCCAATCATGGCTCCGGGAGGCATTCCCTTCCCCGCCGGCTCGGAAGAACTCGCCCGCCAGTGCGCCATGCCGCAATATGCCGAAATGTTGGTTTGCTCGAACGAGGCGCTGGCCCACGTTCTGCGCCAGATCGGCTTCTCCAGCATCGGCAATCTACTCGGCATCGCCGCTTTCGTAGCGCTGCCCTCGGTGATCCTCATCCTGTTGTTCGGTCAGACCCGCATCTTCTTCGTGATGTCGCGCGATGGCCTGCTTCCCGAGGGGCTGTCCAAAATTCACCCCAAGTGGAAGACGCCCTATGTGGTGACGGCGATCACCGGCGCGATCGTCGCGTTCGCGGCAGCGTTCCTGCCGGTCGGGCAGCTTGCCGACATCGCCAATGCGGGTACTCTCTACGCCTTCATGATGGTGGCGATCGCGGTGATGATGCTGCGCAAATCAGAGCCGGATCGGCCGCGCCTGTTCAAGACGCCGGCACTCTGGCTGGTTGGCCCGCTCACCATCGCGGGGTGCCTGTTCCTGTTCTTCAACCTGCCGTTCGAGGCGATGATCGTGCTCCCCATTTGGGGCGGGATCGGGCTCGTCATCTATTATCTCTACGGATACCGGAACAGCCACCTCGGCAAGGGCATCATCGAGGTGCATGAGGAGGAAATTCACGATATCGAGCCGGGCATTCCCGGCGTGGACGATGCCCGCCTCGGCCGCTGAGGCGACCACCAAGCTGCAAGGAAAAGGGAGGCTCTGGCCTCCCTTTTCTTTTGTTTGCTGTAGAGCTTGAAGCTCAGCCCAGCTTCTCCGCCACCAGCGCCTGCAAATCCGCCTCTGGCCGCGCGCCATAATGGGAGATGACCTCCGCCGCGGCGATCGCCCCCATGCGCAGGCAATCGTCGATGCTGCGCTCTCGCGCGTGCCCGGCCAGGAAGCCGGAAGCGAACAGGTCGCCGGCGCCGGTCGTGTCCACCACTCGTTCCACCGGCTCGGCCGAGACAGTGAATCGCTCGCCGCCCCGTACCGCCAACGCGCCTTCGGCACCCATCGTCACCACCAGCAGCGGCACCTTCGCGGCGACTTGCGCCAGCGCCTGTTCGCGGTCGGCGAGCTGGGTCAGGCAGAGCAGTTCCTCTTCATTGACGAACAGGATGTCGATCAGGCCGTCGTCGATCAGGCCCTGAAGGTCGGCGCGGTGCAGTTCGATGATGAAGTTGACGGACAGGGTCATCGCCACCCTGCGGCCGGCGGCGCGGGCGACGTCGATCGCGTGACGCATCACCGCGCGCGGCTGCTCGGGATCCCACAGATAGCCTTCGAGGTAGAGGATCGAGGCGTCGCGGACGAGCGCTTCGTCGAGGCTTTCCATCGGCAGATAGTGGGACGCGCCGAGCAGGGTGTTCATGGTCCGCTCGCCGCACGGCGTGACCATGATCAGGCAGCGACCCGTCGGCGGATCGCCGGCGCGGGCCGGCGTGTCGAAGCGCACGCCGTGCGCACGGATGTCGTGCTGGAACACCGCACCGAGCTGATCGTCGGCGACCTGGCCGATGAACGCGCAGCGAGCGCCCAGCGCCGCCGCTCCGGCAAGCGTGTTGGCGGCCGAGCCGCCGCTGATCTCGCGGCCCGGGCCCATCCGATCGTAAAGCTGCTCGGCGCGGCCGGCGTCGATCAGCTGCATGCCCCCCTTGGTCAGACCCTCCGCTTCCAGAAAGGCGTCGTCGGCGGCGGCGATGACGTCGACGATGGCATTGCCGATGGCGAGGATGTCGAGGAAGGTTTCGGGCACTTATTCTCTTTCTGGCTCGGAAAAGCGCCGCCCTAGCCGCCGATCCCAAGCTCGGCAACCGACGCCCGCTTGACGCCGGGCGAGCGTCGCGGGACAAAGCAGGCGGGGGGAGCGGGGCGATGAACTGGGCACGACTGGCGGGCGGGGCGAGTTTGGTCTTCGTGCTCGGCGCCTGCGCGCCGACCGCGGTTCAGCAGCCGCTTGCGCGCAACACGGCCGCGATCGCGATGCCGCCGATGACGCCGACCGGGCTGGAGGCGATCATGGGCCGCACGGCAGGCGTGCTCGCCGGCCAGCTTGGCGCCGCCGCGCTGGACGTGCGCGAAGGCAGCGCCCGCAAGCTCCAGTTCGCCAGCAGCGTCTGCGTGCTCGACGCCTATCTTTACCCGCCCGCGAGCGGCCCCGGCGAGCCGATCGTCACCTATGTCGATGCGCGCCGGCCCGACGGCAGCGACTTCGACCGCGCGAGCTGCCTCGCCGCGCTGACCGCGCAGAAGCAGGTGCGGTAACTCACGTCACCCCAGCGAAGGCCGGGGTCTCAGGCCGGAAGCGTGCTCTTGTCCCGAGATGCCAGCCTTCGCTGGCATGACGAGGATCAGCAGCGCCCGCCCGGTTCGCCGCGATGTTCGCCTTTCACCCAGCGCACGGTGCCGGTGGAGGCGCGCATGACGATGCTTTCGGTGGTCACGCAATTCTTGCGGCGGCGCACGCCTTCCAGCAGCGAACCGTCGGTGACGCCGGTCGCGGCGAAGATGCAGTCGCCTTTGGCGAGATCGTTGAGCCCGTAGATGCGATCGAGATCTTCGACGCCCCATTTGGCCGCGCGGGCACGCTCGTCATCGTTGCGGAACAGCAATTTGCCCTGGAACTGGCCGCCGACGCAGCGCAACGCCGCCGCCGCCAGCACGCCCTCCGGAGCGCCGCCCGAGCCCATGTAGACATCGACGCTCGTGTCCGGATCGGTGACCGCGATCACGCCCGCGACATCGCCGTCCGGGATCAGCTGGATGCCGCAGCCAAGGCCGCGCAATTCGGCGATCAGCGCTTCATGCCGGGGCCGATCGAGCACGCACACGACGATGTCGGACGGCTGCACGCCCTTGGCGCGGGCGACGGCGAGGATGTTGTCGGTCGGCGAGCGATTCAGATCGATGATTCCGTCGGGATAGCCCGGCCCCACCGCCAGCTTTTCCATGTAGACGTCCGGCGCGTTGAGCAGTCCGCCTTCCTCGGCGATGGCGAGCACGGCAAGCGCGTTCGGCCCGGCCTTGGCGGTAATGGTGGTGCCTTCCAGGGGATCGAGGGCGATGTCGATCTTGGGGCCGGTGCCCTGGGCGCGGCCGACCTTTTCGCCGATGAACAGCATCGGCGCCTCGTCGCGCTCGCCTTCGCCGATCACCACGGTGCCGTCGAAATCGAGCCCGTTGAGCGCCTCGCGCATGGCTTCCACCGCCGCCGCGTCAGCCGCTTTCTCATCACCCCGGCCGATCAGCCTGGAAGCGGCCACCGCCGCCGCTTCGGTGACCCGCACCATTTCGAGCACCAGCACACGATCAAGCGTATGGCTTGCAGTCACCATGTCGTTCATCACCTACGTTCGGGGAAAGGCGAGCGGATAAGCGAGGGGCGGCCGCTTGTCGAGCAGCGGCACTTTCGTCGCGGCCTCTCGTTCTCTAGCGCAGCGCCTGAAAGGAATCAGCAATGGCCGACACCGACACAGCGCCGCCGCCGCCCGCCGCTCCCGCTCTGCCGACGCTCCAGGATCTGCAGCATTGGACGTCGGTGATGGGCCGCGCCCAGCAGCTGATGATGGAGTTCCTGGCCCAGCAGGCCAGCGAGGCGCATTCCAAGGGCATTGCAGCGCCGCAGACGCCCAGCTTTTCGATGCCGGCAATCGCCTGGCCGTCGGCGCCGATCTACGCCGATCCGGCGAAGATCGCGCAGGCGCAGGTGGAGATGTGGACGCAAGGGCTGGACATCTGGAAGCGTGCGCTCGGCGGACAACCGGTGCACGGCCCGCTTGAGGCGCAGGCCAATGACGACAAAAGGTTCAACGCGCCGCAATGGCGGGACAATCCGCTGTTCGACACCGTGCGGCAAAGCTACCTGCTGATCGCCGACCGGCTGCTCGGCGGCGTCGATGCGATCGAGGGGGTGGACGACAAGCAGCGCGACAAGCTGCGCTTCGCCACCCGCGCTTTCGTGGACGCGATGAGCCCGTCCAATTTCGCGCTGACCAACCCGCTGGTTCTCGAACGGACGCTGGAGACGCGCGGCGAGAATCTGCTCAAAGGCCTTGAGAACATGCTGCGCGACGTCGGCAAGGGGCAGCTGACGCATACCGATACGGAAGCGTTCGAAGTCGGCCGCAATATCGCGGTCACGCCCGGCAAGGTCGTTCAGCGCACGCCCATGTACGAGCTGATCCAATATTCGCCGACGACGCAGGAAGTGCTGGAGGTGCCGCTCGTCATCTTCCCGCCCTGGATCAACCGCTTCTACATTCTCGATCTCAACCCCAAGAAGAGCTTCATCCGCTGGGCGGTCGAGCAGGGCTTGACCGTGTTCATGGTGTCCTGGAAATCCGCGGACGAAAGCCTGATCGACACGACGATGGACGATTATGTCCTGGCGCAGATCGAGGCGATCGACACGATTCGCGATCTGCTGGAAGTCGATGCCGTTCACGCGATCGGTTATTGCGTGGCGGGTACTAAGCTCGCGGCCAGCCTGGCATTGCTGGATGCGCGGGGCGAGGCCGACAAGGTCGCCAGCGCGACCTTCTTCACTGCCCAGGTAGATTTCTCGGAAGCCGGAGACCTCAGTCTGTTTCTCGGCGACGAGCAGATGCAGCTGATCTCTCAAGTGTCGGCGGAGAAGGGCTATATGGACGGCCGTTACATGGCGGCGACGTTCAACCTGCTGCGCGGCCGCGACCTGATCTGGAACTATGTCCAGAACAATTATCTGATGGGCGAGGATTATCCGCCGTTCGATCTGCTGCACTGGAACGGGGACACGACCAATCTGCCGGCCAAGTGGCACCAGATCTATCTCAAGCAGCTTTACGGGGAGAACAAGCTCGTCCAGCCCGGCGGGATCACCATCGACGGCACGCCGATCGATCTGTCGCGCGTCAAGACGCCGACCTATGTCCAGGCCGGGCGCGAGGACCATATCGCCCCGCCGCAAAGCGTGTGGAAAATCACCCACCATTTCAAAGGGCCGCTGCGTTTCGTGCTGGCCGGATCGGGCCATATCGCCGGGGTGGTCAACCCGCCGGACGCCGGCAAATATCAATATTGGACCAACGACGCCAAAGTCGGCAGCCTCGACGAGTTCATCGCGGGCGCGACCGAGACCAAGGGCAGCTGGTGGCCCGACTGGCTCGCCTGGATCAAGGCGCGCAGCGATGCCACCGTATTCGCGATCGGCCCGCGGCTGCCGGGGGAGGGAAAGCTCCTCGCGATCGAGGAAGCACCGGGACGCTACGTGAAGGCGCGGTAAGCACCTAGTCGTCACCCCAGCGAAGGCTGGGGTTTCAGGCCGGAAAAGACGCTGGTGCCTTCTCGTCCCGAGATGCCAGCGTCCGCTGGCATGACGCGCTGAATGCTGCACTGCACAAAAATTGCTTGCACCCGACTCGATTGCTCCCTAAATGTTGCAGCGCAGCATTCAGGGAGTAACTGCATGTCTGACCGTAAAGTCAGGAAGAACAAGGCCGTCCAGCCGAGCGTGATCGAGAATCCGGGCAATGTGGCCGAGGTGCCGGGCACTGCGGAATTCCACGTTCCCGAGACGCTCGTCGCGCCTTGCGCGATCGAGACGGCGCCGGTCGAGGCGCTCGAAATCGTCGCATCCGCGCCGGTAACGATCGATCCGGTCGCGCTTGCCGAGGCCATCGCCGAACCCATCCAGGCCGAGGCCTCCGTGGCAGCGGTTTCTTTCGACAATGAACCAAAAGGATCCGAAATCATGACCGACCAGATCAACGAAACCATCGAAAACACCACCCAGGCCGGCCGCGTTGCTGCTGACCGTTTCCAGTCCGCTTTCGGCGACATCAACGAGCGCGCCAAGACCGGCATGGAAAAGAGCGCCAAGGTCATGGAAGAAATGACCGAGCTGACCCGCGGCAACGTGGAAGCGATGGTTGCGTCGTCCAAGGTCGCGGCGCGCGGCGTCGAGACGCTGACGCAGGAAGTCGCCGACTTCAGCCGTCGCAGCTTCGAAGGTGCCTCGACCGCGCTCAAGAGCTTCACCGAAGTCAAGTCAGCGACCGACTTCTTCCGTCTGCAGAGCGATTTCGCCCGCGCCCAGTTCGACGCGATGGTGTCCGAGAGCAGCAAGCTGAGCGAGCAGGTGATCAAGCTGGCCGGCGATGTCGCCCAGCCGCTCACCAGCCGCTACACGGTTGCCGCCGAGCGCGTGAAGACGCTGGCAAACTAAAAGACATTCGGACCGAAATGGTAATTCGGTCCGGGTTTCAGAATGAGGGCGGCTCTCCTTCGGGAGGGCCGCCCTTTTCTTTTGGGCTGCGATCTTGCTATGGGCGGTGCAGCAAGGGAGCATGTGCATGAAGTTTCTGATTGCCGCAGCCGCGTTGATCGTTGCCGCTCCGGTCGCGGCGCAGATCGCACCGGCTCACGCCGAGCATGGCAGCGAACATCGGGAGGGTGGCGGCGAGCCTGGCGGCTGTTGCGATCACAAGAATGCCGATGGCTCGCCGATGGAATGCTGCAAGCCGGGCGAAGACGGCAAGCGCCCCGCCTGCTGCGACGAGCAATCCGAACAGGATGCCGCCAAGGGTCGTGCATCCCGCCCTTGATCCCGTTCTAAAGCGGTCCTTCCCGCCCGTTGTGGACGCGGGCACGCGGCTGCTCCTGCTCGGCAGCCTGCCCGGCGAAGCCTCGCTCGCCCAGGCGCGCTATTACGCGCATCCCCGCAATCATTTCTGGGAGCTGATCGGCGCGGTGATCGAGGTCGATCTGGCGTCGATGCCGTATGACCATCGGCTTTCCGCGCTTCTTCGAGCCGGCGTCGGCCTTTGGGACGTCATCGCTTCGGCGAAGCGACAAGGCAGCCTCGACGCCGCCATTCGGGATCACGAGCCCAATCCGCTCGCCGAACTGGTGCACGGATTGCCCGAACTCAGGGCAGTGGCGTTCAACGGGGCCAAATCCGCCGAGATCGGCCGCAAGGCGCTCGCGGGCGCTGATCTGGAGCTGATCGCGCTCCCGTCGAGCAGCCCGGCCTACACGCTCCCTTTCGAGACCAAGCTGGCGCGGTGGGTGGAATTGAAGCGCTTCGTCTAGTGCTCCTGCGACGGCAGAAGCCAGCGATCGCGCCGGTTCCGGGGCTCCTGCTTTGGCAGGAGCACGCAAGCTTCTGATCTGCACGGCTTCTGCACCGCAATCGCTCGAACCGCGCAAGCCGATCCCATCGGCGCTGCACCGCGACCTGCAAGATCGCTTCCGATGCGAGCGGGAGAAATCTGATGGAAGCAGTCATGCGGCAAGCACGAGGCGTAATAGCGCCGTGGCGGTTCACCTTCCTGATCAAGCTGCTCGCATTAGCGGCGCTGGTGGCGCTTGCGGACCGGCTCTTCTACCTGCCCGACGATGCCGGCGCGACGTTGGGACTATTCGTGCTCGCATTGCTTGCGTCGCTGGTCGCGCTTCGCCCGGAGGTGCGGCGAAGCGGGCCCGCGCTGGCGGCGGTGGGCGCTGCGAGCTGGTTCGGCTTGTGGCTGGTCGACGATCCGGGGCCACTCGCGCTGCTGCTCGCCTGGGCCTCGCTCGGCATGGTCGTCCTTCTGCCCCGCGCCGAGCGCTTCGGGAGCGGGCTGCGTTGGGTACAGCGTCTCCTCCTCCACAGTCTCGCGACGCCGTTCCGCCCGCTGCTCGATTTCAAACGCCTTGCTCGCGCCCGGAAGCGACGTCCGGCGCGCATCAGCCTGTCCAGCACCGCGTCTACTCTCGTCCTGCCGCTGCTCGGCACCGGGCTGTTCGTTGCTCTATTCTCGGCCGCCAATCCGATCGTCGGAAATCTGGTCGGCGGGATCGACCCGTTCTGGTTCCTGTCCGGCTGGTCGCTGCTTCGCCTCGCCTTTTGGTTCCTGATCGGCGCGCTCGTCTGGCGCCTGCTCAGGCCACGCTTGTGGCTTCCCGGCGAACGCCATGCTCCGACCATCGATTGGCTGGATTTGCCCGGCATCAGCACGGCGTCCGTCATCATTTCGCTGATCGCGTTCAACATCCTGTTCGCGATGCAGAACGGCCTCGATCTCGCCTTTCTGTGGAGCGGCGCGCCGTTGCCGGACGGAATGACCTTGGCTGAATATGCGCACCGCGGCGCCTACCCGCTGATCGCGACCGCTTTGCTGGCAGGCGGCTTCGTCCTCGTCACCACGCGGGCGGGCAGCCCGATGGCCGAAAGCCGCGCGATCCAGCGGCTGGTCTATCTCTGGCTCGCGCAGAACATCTTCCTGGTCTCGTCGACCATGCTGCGGACGATCGACTATATCGAGGTGTATCAGCTGACCGAATTGCGCATCCAGGCGCTGGTCTGGATGACCCTGGTAGCACTCGGCCTGTTGCTCATCTGCTTGCGGCTCGCTTTTGGCAAAACCAGCGTCTGGTTGATCAACGCCAACATGGCCGCCGCCACTCTCGTGCTCTCGGGGTCCGTCGCAATCGACTATGACCGGATCGCGGCCGGCTGGAACGTGCGCCATGCCCGCGAGGTCGGCGGGCGGGGCGCAGCGATCGACCTTTGCTACCTCGATACGGTGGGAAGTTCCGCCCTTCTCCCATTGGTCGAACTTGAAACGCGAAGCCTTTCGCCAGAGCTAAGCAGTCGAGTGGCGGTAATGCGAAACCGGGCGATGTTCCAGCTGGAGTATCAGCACGCAGGTGACGGTTGGACGTGGCGCGGCTCTCGAAGACTTGAAGCGGCTCGCAAACTGGTGGCTCAGCACAGACTGCCCCGGATCACCGTGGTCGAGAGCGACTGCAACGGCCGATTACTGGACCCAAATCAACCTGCCCCTCCTGCGCCTGCGCCTCGGCCTTTGACAGCGGCGAAGGGCCGGTGAACATGGGCGCGATGAGCCACAAGATCCTGATCGTCGACGATGATCCGCACATTCGCCAAGTGCTGAGCTTCGCGCTTGCCAAGGCAGGCATGGAGACGAGCGAGGCGGGCGATGGCGAAGCCGCGCTCGCCGCCGTGGGCGCGCGGCGGCCGGACCTGGTCGTGCTCGACATCAACATGCCGCGCATGGACGGGCTGGAGGTCTGCCGCCGGCTGCGGGCGGCGGGCGACCTGCCGATCCTGTTCCTGTCCTCGCGCGACGACGAGGTCGACCGGGTGGTGGGGCTGGAGCTTGGCGGTGACGATTATGTGGTGAAGCCGTTCTCCCCTCGCGAAGTGGTGGCGCGGGTGGGCGCGATCCTGAAACGCGGCGGGCGGGCGCTGGCCGGGGCCGGCGCCAAACAGCCGCTCGGGCATGGCCTCCTCCGGCTCGATCCGGACGGCTGGGAAGCACGCTGGGCCAGCCAGCCGGTAACGGTCACCGCGACCGAGTTCCAGCTGCTGCTGCTGCTCGCCGGAATGCCGAGCCGGGTATTCAGCCGCGATCTGATCATCGATCGGCTGCACGGTCCCGGCTTCGCGATCACCGATCGCACGATCGACAGCCACATCCGCAACCTGCGCGCCAAGTTCGCCGCGCTCGGCGCCACCGACCTGATCGAAACCCGCCCGGGCATCGGCTACCGGATCGGCCCGTGCAAGGGAGCGTGACTTCCCCTTCCGGTCTTCCGGGAGGGGGCAGGGGATGGGGCGAGCGCAGCGAGCACCCTCTTGCGCGTCGGAAGCCTCGCCGCGGGCGTCGAGCCAGCGCCGAGGCTCGGCCCACCCCCGGCCCCTCCCTGAACTCAGGGAGGGGAGCTTGATCGGCAAAGCCAAAGTCATCCTCAAACGTCACTGGCCGGCGCTGCGGCTGCGGACGATCCTGCTGGCGACCTTCCTGTTCGTCGCCGCCTTGCCGTTCTTCGGCGCGGTGTTCCTGCGCGTATACGAAAACACTCTGGTGCAGCAAACGGAAGCCGAGCTGATCGCGCAAGGGGCCGTGCTGGGCAGCGTCTATCGTCAATCTTGGGCGGGGCCGCGCCGCGTTCCGCCCGAACCCGGCAAGCTGGCGCCCGAGCGGCCGACCATCGATTTGAACGCGATGCCGATCCTGCCGGTCCAGCCGGACCCGCGGGAGATTGGCGGCCAGCCCGATCCACGCGCGCTAAAGGCGGCGGCGGCGTTGCAGCCGATCGTCGCCGATTCGAGCCCAGTTACCCTGGCCGCGATTCGCCTGCTCGACGCGCGCGGCTGCGTCCTGATCGGCCGCTCCGATCTCGGCCTATGCTATCCGGACCTCGAAGAGGTGGCGGGTGCGATGGAGGGCGGAACCCGCACCGTGCTGCGCCGCCGCGGCGCCTACGAACGGCGATACGCGCTGGAAATGCTGTCGCGCGCGTCGGCGCTGCGCGTCCACCACGCCCGGCCCGTGACGCTCGATGGGCGGGTGATCGGCATCGTCCTGCTGTCGCGCTCGCCGCGCGGCCTGTTCCTCGGAATGTACCAGGATCGCGGCAAGATCGCGCTTGGCACCGGCATCATCTTCCTGATCCTGCTGTTTCTCGCCGGCCTGCTCTCGCGGGGGGTGGCACGGCCGATCGAGGTGCTGAGCCAGGCGACGGAAGATGTCGGGCGAGGGCGGATGATCGTCCCTGATCCGCCGGCCACCGCCGCCGTCGAGATTCGTGCCTTGTACGAGAATTTCGGCGCGATGGCCGAGCGGATCGAGCGGCGCTCGCGCTACCTCAAGGATTTCGCCGCCGCGGTCAGCCACGAATTCAAGACGCCGATCGCCGGGATCCGCGGCGCGCTGGAATTGCTGTCGGACCACGGCTCGGACATGCGCGCGGAGGAGCGGGAGCGGTTCATCGCCAATGCCACCGCCGATGCCGACAGATTGTCGCACCTGCTCCAGCGCCTGCTCGCCCAGGCGCGGGCGGACATGGCGGTCGCTGCGGAAGGCGCGCGCACCGATCTGGCCGGCCCGATCGCGGCGGTTGCCGACGCACATCGCGGCGATCGGCTCGCGGTCCACGTCGATCTGCCCGACGGCCTCCCCGGCGCCGCCGCGCCGCCCGAGCTGATCGAGGCGGTTTTGGAGACCCTGGTCGAGAACAGCCGGCAGATGGGCGCGGACGAGGCCCGCATCGCCGCCCGAGCAATCGCCGGCGGCCTTCTCATCAGTGTCAGCGACGACGGCCCCGGCGTGCCGGACAGCCAGCACGAGCGCATCTTCGAGCCGTTCCACACCAGCCGCCGCGCCGAGGGCGGCTCCGGGCTCGGCCTGTCGATCGCCCGCTCGCTGCTCGCCTCCGTCGACGGCACGATCGCGAGCCGCCCGGCGGAGCGCGGCGCGCTGTTCGAAGTGCGGCTGCCGATCGGCTGATATCTATCCTCCCCACGCCGCAGGCGTGGGAAGGAGGACCATGCAACGCATGGTGGAGGGGTAAACAGCGCCCGTTACCCCTCCACCACCCTTCGGGTGGTCACCTCCCCAAGCTACACTTAGGGAGGATAGCAGGCCGCTTTCATCTCACCCACAAACGCTCGCAGCGCCGCCAGCTTATCGGCCTCGCTCTCGATCAGCTTGACGATCGCGGAGCCGCAGATCACGCCGGCCGCCCCCGCGTCGAGCGCGGCGCGGACCTGGTCGGGACGGGAAATGCCGAAGCCCAGCACCGGCGGCGGCGCGCGATATTCGGCGAGGCGCGCGAACAAGGCATCGTGGCCGAGCTTCATCTCCGTCTCGGCGCCGGTCACGCCGGCCCGCGCCACGCAATAGGTGTAGCCGCCGCCAAGCTCCGCGATGCGCCGCAGCGTTGGGTCAGGCGTGTTGGTGGCCGCGATCAGGACGGGCGCGATGCCGTGCGCCCGAGCCGATCTGGCATAAGGCTCGGCTTCGCGGGCGGGGACATCTGCAACCAGCACGCTATCGACGCCGGCTTCCGCGCTGGCCGCGTAAAATGCGTCGGCGCCGCGGGCGAGGACGATGTTGGCATAAGTGAGCACGCCCAGGGGCACGTCGGGGTGCCGCTCCCGAAAGGCGCGCAGCAGGGCGAAGCAATCGGCGGGCGCGACGCCCCGGGCAAGCGCGCGAACGGCAGCCGCCTGGATGGTCGGCCCATCGGCGACCGGATCGGAAAAGGGGATACCCACTTCCAGCATGTCGGCGCCGCCCTCAACTAGCGCGTCCAATATCGCGGCGCTGGTTTGGAGGTCGGGATCGCCGAGCATCACGAACGCGCCGAACGCGCCGCCTTCACGCGCGAACATGCGGGCATAACGGTCGGTCATGCCGACGGGCTCAGCAAGGTCTGCGCCTGGCCGACATCCTTGTCGCCACGCCCGGACAGATTGACCAGCAGGATCGTGCCGGCCTCGGCCGACTCCGCCATCTCCAGCGCGTGGGCGAGTGCATGCGCACTCTCGAACGCGCATAAAATCCCTTCGTTTCGAGCGAGCAAAGTGAACGCGTCAAGCGCCTGCGCGTCGGTGCAACCGACATATTCGGCGCGGCCACTTTCCTTCAAATGGGCATGCTCGGGGCCGACGGCCGGGTAGTCGAGCCCGGCCGATACCGACCAGCTGTCCGAGATCTGGCCGTCGGCGTCCTGCAGAACGTAGGTCTGCGCGCCGTGCAGTACGCCCGGCCGGCCGCGCAGCAGGGTCGCGCCATGCTCCGCGCCGTCGAGGCCGCGGCCGGCGGCTTCAACACCGATCAGCCGAACGTCTCCGTCGTCCACGAACTCGGCGAACGCGCCCATTGCGTTGGAGCCGCCGCCGACGCAGGCGATCACCGCATCGGGCAGGCGGCCTTCCTGTTCCAGCATCTGGGCGCGCGCTTCCTTGCCGATCACGCGCTGATATTCGCGCACCATCAGCGGGAACGGGTGCGGTCCCGCGACGGTGCCGAGCAGATAATGGGTGTCGGCGAAGCTCGCCGTCCAGTCTCGCAGCGCCTCGTTGACAGCATCCTTGAGCCCACGGCCGCCGCTTTCCACCGGCACCACTTCGGCGCCCATCAGCTGCATCCGGAAGACGTTGAGCTGCTGCCGCTCGACATCGTGCGCGCCCATGTAGATGCGGGTCGGCAGCTTGAACAATGCACCGGCAAGCGCGGTGGCGACGCCATGTTGGCCCGCGCCGGTCTCTGCGATCAGCCGCGTCTTGCCCATCCGCCGCGCGAGCAGGGCCTGCGCCAGCACCTGATTGGTCTTGTGCGCGCCGCCATGGAGCAGATCCTCGCGCTTCAAATAGATGCGCGCACGCTCGTTGCCGAGATTGCGGCACAAGGTGAGCGGCGTCGGCCGGCCCGCATAGTTGCGAAGCAGGTCCGCGAGTTCCGTCTGGAAGGCCGGATCCTCCTGCGCCGCCAGGAAAGCCGCCTCGAGCTCCTCCAGCGCGGGCATCAGGATTTCGGGCACGTAAGTCCCGCCAAAAGCGCCAAAGCGTCCAGTTAAGAGCATCGTTTATCCTCCCTGCGAGCGGAGCTCGTGGGGAGGGGGACCACCTGAAAGGTGGTGGAGGCGTAAGCCGCGCCGAATACCCCTCCACCATGCTTCGCATGGTCCCCCTCCCCATCGCTGCGCGATAGGGAGGACAATCGAGAGCTGTCCCCGTCCCCCCTGCACCCAGGCCGCAGCGCTTCGAAGAACGCACCAAGCTTGCCCACATCCTTTCGGCCCGGCGCCATCTCCACCCCGGAGCTCACGTCCAGCGCCCACGCCCCCACCCGGGCGGCGGCGCGGGCGTTGCCCGAGTGGAGCCCGCCGGCGAGCAGGCCGGTGGCGAGGTCGGGGCGGCCCTGGAGGCGGGACCAGTCGAAGGCACGGCCGGTGCCGCCGGACTGGCCGCCCGCAGCGGCGGTGTCGAACAAGGTGCGGTCGGCGCCGGCGCGGGGGGCAGGCAGATCGGCGCCGACCGGCGTCGCGGCCCAAATCTCGGTCGAGTCAGGAAGCAGTCGGCGCAGGCCGGCGATATAGTCCGAATCCTCGCGCCCGTGCAGCTGCACGGCGTGGAGGCCGAGCGCCCCGGCGGCTTGCGCCACGCGGCTCTCCGTCTCGTCGCGAAACACGCCGACCAGCGGGACCTGCGCATCGCGGGCGACGCGCCCGGCCTCGGCAAGGGTCAGCGCGCGCGGCGTTTCCGGCACCATCACCAGGCCGGCAAAGGTCGCGCCACCATCGGCCGCGACCGCCAGATCGTGGGCGTCGGTCAGGCCGCAAACCTTGACGCGCCCGAAGGCAAGCGCGCGCGCGGCCTCCGCCGGGCGCTCGGCACGCATCAGCGAGGAGCCGACCAGGAAGGCATCGGCATGGCGCGCGAGCCGATCGACGTCTGCCCGGTCGGTGATGCCGGATTCGGCGACCACCAGGCGATCGGCGGGAACCAGCGCGGCGAGCCGCTCGGTTACGGCCAGATCGATCCTCAGCGTCTTGAGATCGCGATTGTTGATGCCGATCAGCCCGGCGCCGAGCGCGACCGCGCGGGCGACTTCCGTCTCGTCGTGCGTCTCGACCAGCGCGTCCATTCCGAAGCGCGAGGCTTCGGCGATGACCTCCGCGGCGGCGGCGTCGTCCAGCACCGACAGCATCACCAGCACCGCATCCGCGCCGAAGCGCCTCGCTTCGGGCACCTGGCGCGGATCGATCACGAAGTCCTTGGCCAGGATCGGGCCGTCATATTCGGCTCGCACCGCCTGGAGGTCGCTGAGGGAGCCGCCGAAATAAGGCTTGTCCACCAGCACGCTGATCGCGTCCGCCGCGCCGCGATAGGCGCGCGCGATCGCCGCCGGATCGACGCCGGCGCGGAGCGTGCCTTCCGAAGGCGAGGCGCGCTTCACTTCCATGATGAAGCGCGCGCCGGGCCGCGCCAGTGCCGCGCGCAGGCTGCGCCGGGTCGGCTCCGCCCGGGCGCGCAGCTCCGCGAGCGAGACGCCCGCCAGGCCCGCGGCGACATCGATGCGCTTGCGCGCGACGATTTCGCCCAGCACCCCGGACGGCTCAATCATTGGTCGCCTCGACGAATAGCCGCAGCCGGCGATAGGGCTCCCCGGACGCGATCACCTCCTTGGCCCGGGTCACGCCCTCACGCAGCTCCGCGGCGAGGCCGGCCGCGAACAGCAGGGCGCCGGCGTTCAGCGCCACCGAATCCACTTCCGCCTCCAGGCCATGGCCCATCAGTAGCGCCTTCATCCGTTCGGCATTCTCTTCCGGGCCGCCGCCCTTCAGGCTCGCCAGCGGCCGGCGTTGCAGCCCGGCATCTTCGGGCGTGATGCTGATCGTCTCGAACAGCTCACCGGCGATCCGCACCGCCCTGGTGTCGCCGTGCAGCGCCATTTCGTCGATCCCCGACCCGTGCACCACCAGCGCGTTGCGGACGCCGAGCGAAACCAGGGTCCGCGCGACCGGCTCCAGGTGGCGCGCCTCGGCGACGCCGAGCAACTGCACTTCGGGCTCGGCGGGATTGAGGCAGGGCCCCAGCAAATTCATGATTGTGCGCACCTTGAGCGCGCGGCGGACGGGCGCCGCGTGGCGCAGGCCCGGATGGTAGAGCGGCGCGAGCAGGAAGCACACGCCCGTCTCGTCCAGCGCCCGGCGGGAGACGTCCGCGCCGACATCGAGCCGGGCGCCGAGCTGCTGAAGCACGTCGGCCGATCCGCAGGGCGAGGTCACCGATCGGTTGCCGTGCTTGGCGACCGGTAGGCCCGCCGCTGCGGCGACGAACGCCACCGCGGTCGAAACGTTGATCAGCGACGATCCGTCGCCGCCGGTCCCGCAGGTGTCGGCGAACAGATAATCGGGGCGCGGGAATGGCGCGTCGGCGTCGCGCAGCGCCTTGGCGGCGCCGATCATCTCGTCGGTGGTCTCGCCCTTTAGGCGCAGCGCCACCAGCATTCCGGCGATCTGGGGTTCGGACAGCCGGCCGGCGACCAGCTCGCTGAACAACATGCCGGTTTCCTCGCGGCCGAGATGCTCGCCGGAATAGAGGCGGGCAAGCGCGGCGTTCGCTTCGGCCTCGAAGCTCGAAGCCGGGACGGGCAGGCGGGCGAGATTGTCGGTTCTTGGCATCGGAATCGGACCTTGATGAAAGCGCAATAAAAAACCCGCCGGTCGGGCGGGTTCCTGTGTCGAGGCGAGATCAGAGGATCTGCGTCACCATCGATCGGAGCATGCCGCCACGGGAGAGGAACTGCGCCACGGACGCCACGCCTGCGCGGTTGCGCGCGAGGGAAGCTGCGATCGGAAAGAAGCGTTCACAGCGCGTAAGTCCCTGATCCAGTCCAACAGGTCAAGCTCTGTTTGAGCGAGGTGTCACACAATCGCCCTCTCCCTTTGAGGGGAGAGGGTTGCGCAGCCTTAACGAGCCTTTTCGGCGAGCTTAGGCGAAGCTGGGTGAGGGTGACAGCTGTCGAGCTATGCCATCGCCTCACCCTCACCCACCCCCCCGCTTCGCGAGCGGGCCCCTCCCTCTCCCTTCAAAGAGAGAGGGGCTATTCATTGACTTTCGCGCATCATTGTGCCACATACATCCTCAGCGAAGCGCCATTGCAGCGTGATCGAGCCTCCAAGGCTCCGGCTCTGCTTCGTCGAACCCCAAGGTTTCCCTTTTCACGCGGGTCACCAGAACCCGCCGCGTTCGCTCGCCACCATTGCGCGCGCTCGCCGCGCATTTGTGAGTCTACACATGTCTTTCGAACAACTCGGGCTGTCGCAGCCCATCCTGCAGGCGCTCGCGCTCAAGGAATATTCCACCTCCACCCCGATCCAGGCGCAGGCGATTCCGCTGGTGCTGCAGGGCCGCGATCTGCTCGGCATCGCCCAGACCGGCACCGGCAAGACGGCGGCGTTCATGCTGCCGTCGATCGATCGGCTGACCAAGTCGGACAAGCGCCCCGGTCCGCGCACCTGCCGGATGCTGGTGCTGGCGCCGACGCGCGAGCTGGCCAGCCAGATCGCCGAAAGCGCGCGGGGCTATAGCCGCTTCAGCCACATGTCGGTCGCCACCGTGTTCGGCGGCACCTCCCTCGGCAAGAACCGGCAGGATGTGGCGCGCGGCGTCGACGTGCTGGTGGCCACGCCCGGCCGCCTGATCGATCTGATCGAGCAGGGCGCGCTCAGCCTGAAAGCGGTCGAGATCCTGGTGCTGGACGAGGCCGATCAGATGCTGGACCTGGGCTTCATCCACGCGCTCAAGGCAATCGTGAAGATGCTGCCGGCCAAGCGCCAGACCCTGTTCTTCTCGGCGACCATGCCAAAGGCGATCAAGGAACTGGCCGACAAGTTCCTGAGCGATCCGGCCCAGGTGTCGGTGGCTCCGGCCGCGACCACCGCCGAGCGGGTCGATCAGTATGTCACCTTCGTGCAGCAGTCGGAGAAGCAGGCGCTGCTGACGATGATGCTGCGCGCCGGTTTTTCCGACAAGGGCAATATGGACCGGGTGCTGATTTTCACCCGTACCAAACATGGCGCCGATCGGGTGGTGAAGCTGCTCGCCGGCAACGGCATCCCGGCCAACGCCATTCACGGCAACAAGAGCCAGCCGCAGCGCGAGCGGGCGCTGGCCGAGTTCAAGTCGGGCAAGGCCAAGATCCTGGTCGCGACCGACATCGCCGCCCGCGGCATCGACGTCAGCGGCGTCAGCCACGTCGTTAATTTCGAGCTGCCCAACGTGCCGGAGCAATATGTCCACCGGATTGGCCGTACCGCCCGCGCCGGAGCGGCTGGCGTGGCGATCGCCTACTGCGCCGAGGATGAGCGCGCCTATCTCAAGGGCATCGAGAAGTTGACCAAGCAGAAGATCGAGGTGGTGCCGCTGCCGGAGAACTTCCTGAACGAGGCCAACCGGATCAAATCGACCCGCACCGGCCCTGCGCTGGTCGAGCGCCCGGAGCGCGCGCCTGAGGATCGCAACCGGGTCAACCGGCCCAAGAGCCGCCGCCCCAACTTCGGGTCGGCCGGCGCCCCCAGCACCAACCGCGCCCGCCGCCGCGCGAGCGGACGGTAAGCGGCGGTGGCGAACATCGCCGCCATGCTCGCGGCGATGCTGGCGTGGAAGGGGAAACGGGCGGTGACGCCGAAGCCAAAATCAGCGTCCGAGAAGGACAAGCAGAAAGCAAAGTAGAGCCCCTCCTCTCCTTTGGACGGGAGAGGGTTGAGCAGCCTTAGCGAGCTTCTTCGGCGAGCTTAGGCGTAGCTGGGAGAGGGTGACACCGGTGGAGCATGGCTGCGGCTACCGGGCCCTCACCCTCCCACTCGGCTGTCGCCGAGCGGCCCCTCCCTCTCCTGAAATGGGAGAGGGGCTCAGAGTCACGCCACCTTGGCCTGTTCCATGTCCTCGGGATCGCGCAGAACGTAGCCGCGGCCCCAGACGGTCTCGATATAATTGTCGCCGCTGCACGCCAGGCTGAGCTTCTTGCGCAGCTTGCAGATGAACACGTCGATGATCTTGAGCTCGGGCTCGTCCATGCCGCCGTAGAGATGATTCAGGAACATCTCCTTGGTCAAAGTCGTGCCTTTGCGGAGCGAGAGCAGCTCCAGCATCGCATATTCCTTGCCGGTCAGGTGGACACGGCTGCCGTCGACCTCGACCGTCTTGGCGTCGAGGTTCACCGCCAGCTTGCCGGTCTTGATCACCGATTGCGAATGGCCCTTGGAGCGGCGCACGACCGCGTGGATGCGGGCAACCAGTTCGTCGCGGTGGAACGGCTTGGTGACGTAATCGTCGGCGCCGAAGCCCAATGCGCGGACCTTGGAATCCATTTCGTTGATGCCGGACAGGATCAGGACGGGCGTGCCGACCTTGGCGACCCGCAGCTTCTTCAGCACGTCATAGCCGTGCATGTCGGGCAGGTTGAGGTCCAGGCAGATGATGTCGTAATCGTAGAGCTTGCCGAGGTCCAAACCCTCTTCGCCCAGATCGGTGGTATAGACGTTGAAGCCTTCGCTGGTCAGCATCAGTTCGATGCTCTTGGCGGTGGTCGGTTCATCCTCGATCAGCAGCACACGCATGTCGTTCGCCCCTTGTTTGAGCGGCTTGCGACCTCCTGGTCTGAAAGCAGCCCGGTAACCTTGGTTAATCACGGCATAAGTGAACTGGAAAGGTTAATTACGCGTAAAGCGGTAGACAATGCGCGACGGACGTCGAACGTTGCGCCGGTGCAACAGCGGTGGCAGGGCGGCAACGATGTGGCAGGACCGTATTTTGTTCGAGGATGGCGAGGCGCTGGTGATCGACAAGCCGGCCGGCCTTGCCATGCATGCGGGTCCGCGAACGCGCGAAAGCCTGGAGGATTATCTCGTCCATCTGCGGCTCGGCTTTCAGCGGCCGCCGCAGCCGGTTCACCGGCTCGATCGGGACACCAGCGGTTGCCTGCTGCTGGCCCGCAATCCTGGGTCGGCCAAGCGCTTCCAGCAGGCTTTCGAGGCGGGCGCGGTGGAGAAACGCTATCTCGCGATCGTCGAAGGTGTGCCGGACGCAAGCGACGGACGGATCGACATGGCATTGGCCAAGATCTCCTCGAAGGAAGAAGGCTGGCGCATGGTGCCGGACGAGCGCGGCAAGACGGCGGCGACGCGATGGCGGCTGGTGGCCCAGCGGGACGGGCGCTCGGCGATCGCGTTCGAGCCGGAGACCGGACGCGCACATCAGGTGCGCGTCCACGCGGCCTCCGGGCTCGGGCTGCCGATCGTCGGCGATCCGGTCTATGGGCGCCGTCCTCCGAGAGGCTCAGGAGGCCCGATGCTGCTCCACGCGCTGGCATTGAGACTGGAACGAGGGGCCAAGCCGCCGATCGACGCGCGGGCGCCGCTGCCGCCTTCGTTCGCATATGCGGGATTCGGCGATGCCGAGGACTGACGCGCCGCCGGTTCCCGAGGAGGCGCTGAGCGAGACATTCCTGGCCGCGAGCGGGCCGGGCGGGCAGAATGTCAACAAGGTCGCGACCGCCTGCCAGCTGCGCTGTGACGTGTTCAAGCTGGAGCTGTCGCCACATGCCTATGAGCGGCTCAAGAGCCTGGCCGGGAGCCGAATGACGAGCGGCGGCGAGATCGTGATCACCGCGCGCAATTATCGAACGCAGGAAGCAAACCGTCAGGATGCGCGCGAGCGGCTGGCCGAACTGATCGAAAAGGCGCGGCTGGTCCAGCCCAGGCGAGTCAAGACCAAGCCGAGCCGCGCCGCCAAGGCGAGGCGCGTCGATCAGAAGAAGGGGCGGGCGGCGGTAAAGGCCGGGCGCGGCCCGGTGCGGATCGACTGATCAATCGCGAAACGTCATCGGCAGCCCGTGTCAGTTTCGGATGCGCCGCTAATCGCGCGCGCAGCCGCTTATTTCCTGTATGGTCAGCGCAAATCAAGGAGGCGGTATGGACAGGAAATTCGTTGCGATCGGGTTGGCACTCGGCATCGCGGTAGGCGCGGCGACCGGTCATCTTGGCGTCGGTATCGCCTTGGGCATCGCCCTTGGTGCTGCCATAGGCCGCATGAAAGCCGGGCGCAGGGCCGACTGACACGCCAGGAGGTCCGCGCAGGAGAGGAACATTCGGCGGACGCCATCAGCCGTGCCGTAGTGAACGTCACCTACCGGCAGCTTTTTTTGACAGCGGCGCGGGGCTGTGGCAAGGGCCGCGCCGACCTGCGGCCGGCCGACATTCTTGGCCGCCCTCTTTTATCGACACACGAAAGGCTCTCTCACCGATGGTGAAAGCAGAATGGGGCAGCAAGCGCAGCTGCCCGAAATGCGGAACGCGTTTCTATGACCTCGGCAAGGACTCGCCCGTCACCTGCATCAATTGCGGCGTGAATTGGGAGCCGGAGCCGGTGCTCAAGTCCAAGCAGCCGATGCCGTTCGACGCGCCCAAGAAGGAAGTCGCGGTGGACGTCGCGGCCGATGCCGATCTCGCCGCCGAGGAGCTGGAGATCGAGGAAGAAGCCGGCGAGAATCCGGACGACGAAGTCGATATCGGCGGTGACGACGATATCGGCGTGCCCGGCGCGGGCGGCGAAGATGAGGAAATCTAATCCGCTTGGCAAGCGCCGCGGCTTCGCCTAGAGGCGGCGCTGCACAGGCTTTCGCGACCCAGTCGAAAGCCAGGATCGGGGCCGTAGCTCAGCTGGGAGAGCGCTGCAATGGCATTGCAGAGGTCAGGGGTTCGATCCCCCTCGGCTCCACCAGCCTTCGCCCCTGACGGGGCTTCGGCTGGCAAGCCACTGGAAGGCAAGGCAGGGGCGAAGGCTGCCCGCCATAGCTTCAGCCAAGGCGGGCTGTGCGCTGGCAATCAGTCGCGACTTCAAACAGCGTCGATCGGTTCGCTTGTGCCAGCCTCCCCCGCTGCGGGCTAAAGCGCGATGATCTTGCGTATAATCGGCCGTCATTGCGAGCCGAAGGCGGACCAATCCAGACTGACCCGGAGCTCAACTGGATCGCTTCGTCACTCCGCTTCTCGCAATGACGATCGAGACCAATCTCATCCTGCTCTAATCCCGCAACCCTCGCCAGGCGAGCAGGCCCCAGCCGGCGATCATCAGCAGGCCGCCCACCGGCGTGACCGCGCCGAGCCAGCGCAGGCCGGTCAGCGCCATCACGTAGAGCGTGCCCGAGAAGATCGCCGCGCCGGCGCCGAGCAGCCAGGCGGGCGCCGCGATCCGATCGACCCGCCCGGCGCCAAGCGCGACCAGGGCGATGCCGTGCCACATCTGATAGGCGACGGCGGTCTCCCACCAGCCGAGCTCCGCGGCTTCGAACCGCGCCCGCAGCGCATGCGCGCCGAACGCGCCCAGCACCACGCCCGCGCCGGCCAGCAGCGCTCCGGCCGCGAGCACCCGGTTTCCCGTGACGTTCGTTCCCTCGCGCGCGGTCATGCCGCGCTCCGGCCAAGCCGCAGCAACGTATGCTGGGCGGTGCCGGTGCAGCGCCACAAGGTGACCGGCCGGCCCTTGATGTTTCGGGAGCCGGCCGGGAAGGTCGATTGCCAGCCCTGGTCGAACAATCGGGCCGCCGACGCGCCGACGATCTCGTCCATCACGACATTGGGAAACTCATTGTCGAATCCCAATGGCCGCAAGTCCTTGCCTTCCGTTTCCAGGCGCTTGGCGGTGCCCGGCACTTCCCCGGCTATGGTGGTCTTGCGGCGCTCGCTGGGCCCTTGCAGGCCGAGATAGCCGATCCCCGCCGCCAATCCGATATCGTATTTCAGGATCATCCCCATCTCGGCCTGCACCCGCGCCGGGATCTCGCTGGCGAGCGAGCGAGTGAAGGCCAGTGCTTCGCCGATCACGGTTTCCCGTTCCTCATCGCTGTCGCCATAGAAGATCACCATGATCTCGTCCGCCGTCCAGTCGGCATAGTAGCGGCCGGACGGAACCGTCCGCGCGAGTTCCGCGAAGACGATGTTGTAATAGACTTCGAACAGCCGCGAGATGACTTGCCCGTCCTTCTCGCCGGCCATCTCCTGATAGTTGCGCCAGTCCGACGACAGGCAGACCGTGAACCGGTCGCGCGCGCTGAACGCCTCGTCGTCGGACAGGCTTTTGTCCGACACCGTCAGCCGCCTGGCCACGATCGAGGGCTGCAGGCTTCGCAGCGTTCTGAACTTGTCCAGCAGTCCGTCCTCGAAGAGGCGGCGGCTGACCAGGAACATCGTCACCGTTCCCGAAATCGCGAAGAAGAACACGCCGGCTTCCCCGCCAAGCTCCGGTTTTGAGAGCAGCAGGGCGAGATTGGCGAGGCAGCAGATCGCGGTGAACGCGATCCACTCCGGCAGATATCTGTAGATCCGGAATGACGACAGGTAGAATGCGAAGCACGGGCCGAAGGTGACGATGATGGTCGTGGTCCGGCTGTCATACGGCCCCCAGCCGACCATCAGCAGGTGCGCCAGCGTCGCCACCACCGGCGTCGGCAGCAGCACCCAGGGCGAGACGAACAACCACCACTTCGTGCGCGGCAGCCTGGCCGCGACCAGCAGGCCGATGCCGGCCGCGCTCATCGCCAGCACCCGCAGCAAGGTCGCCCAGGGCGCGAGCGCGGCGGGGAAGAACAGGTAATCCAGCGGCAGCATCGCCGCCATGCAGGCGAGCATGCCCAGGCTTTGCTCACGCAGCGACGCCGGCTTGTTGTGCGTCCGCCAGTCCCGGAACAGCTCGCGGCTCTCGGATCGCTCGTTCAGGTCGCTCACGTCTTCGCTCACCCGCTCCCTTCATTCCATTAGAGCCGCTGGCACGCGCCGCCACAAGGGCGGGACGCCCGAAATGAACTTGTCCGCCCGCTGCCGCGTCTTCCTGCGATGAACACACGATCCGGCATCTTCCCGACCTTCTTCCTGTCGGGCTTTGAATGCTCGACCTTCGACTGGAAGGATCGCGGCCGCCGCGACCTGTCGGCCGAACTTCAGCATTACGCCCATGCGGAGGAGGATTATGCGATGCTCCCCCGTCTCGGGATCGGCGTCGCGCGGGAGGGCATTCCGTGGCCGCTCGTCGAGCAAAGCCCCGGCCAGTATGATTTCTCCCTCATCGACGGCTTCCTCGCCGCGCAACGGCGCCAGCGGGTGCTGCCGATCTGGGACTTGTGCCATTACGGCTATCCGGCCGGGCTCGATCCCTATTCCGATGCCTTCGCCCCGCGCTTCGCCGCTTACGCCCGGGCCGCCGCGCGCTACGTTGCCGAGCGCGCCCATCACGGCCCGCTTTGCTTCACCCCGGTCAACGAGCCGACCTTCTGGGGCTATATGGGCGGCGAATGGGGCTGGTGCGCGCCGTTCGGCAAGTCCGCCGACGATCGCCGTCGCTTCACCCTGGCGCTGGCCCGCGCCGACATCGCCGCCGTTCAGGCGATCCGGGCCGACTTTCCGGACGCGCGGATGGTCCATATCGATCCGCTCATCTGGGTCGTGCCGCCGCGCGACCGGCCCGATCTGGCCGAGGAAGCGCGGCGCGAAAGCTACGGGGACGCCTACATCGCCTGGGACGTGATCTCCGGCCTCAGCCAACCGGAATATGGCGGCAGCCCCGAGACGATCGATATCCTGGGCTTCAACAATTACAGCTTCGGCCAGATGGAATATGGCGGCGGCGGCAAGCCCAACCAGCCGCTCGAGCCCGGCGATCCGCGCATTCGCTCCCTATGCGATCTGCTGGAGGAAGGCTGGGCCAGGTACAAGCGGCCGTGCATCGTCGCCGAAACCTCCGGCCTGCACGGCGGCCGGCCGGATTGGCTGAACGACGTGGTCTCGGAATCGCTCGCGGCCGTCAACCGCGGCGTTGACCTGCACGGCATCTGCCTGTTCCCCGCCGTCGACATGACCGACTGGCACAGCGGCGAGTGGCTTCACATGGGCATTGCCGATGTCGAGCAACTCCCCGGTGGCGCGCTGATGCGCACGCCGTTCGCCCCTTATGTCCAGATGCTGCAACGCTGGCAGGCCCGGCTGGAGCGCCCGACGACGCTGGATGCCGATCCGTTCGACAAGCCGGTCGAT
Organism: Allosphingosinicella sp.; assembly: GCA_036387855.1. Classification (GTDB taxonomy): domain Bacteria; phylum Pseudomonadota; class Alphaproteobacteria; order Sphingomonadales; family Sphingomonadaceae; genus Allosphingosinicella. The sequence goes on from DASVSZ010000038.1 coordinate 121,470, forward strand.
CTCGAGGACGTGATCGCCGCCGCCCGCGCGCTGGACGTCGCGCCGGACGCCGATTGGCACTGACTCCGCTTACAGGCCGCCGCCATCGCGCAATTCCAGCCACAGCTTCGGATCGAGCGGCGGTAAGCCGCGCTCCGCCTTCCACTGCTCGAACAGTGCCCGCTCCTCCGCCCCGCCGATCGGCAACGCCTGCCCATCCACGATCGCGGGCACTGCCGCGCCCGATCCGTCCGCCTCGCCCGTTCGATTCCCCACACCGCCTCCGTCTGTTATCCATGCAACCTTGTAACCAGCGGGTTCGTGTAGGACAGTGTGGATTGCCCTGCCGGGGCGGCCTCTACGGCAGCTGATCGATAACCGGGCTCACGATCGGCTAGCTGTTGTCAGGGCCGATCCCCTGGCGACTCACCGGCTGCCCGAATTCAGGCTCGACCGGCCGTCGCCGCGCATCCGTCGCCTTTCTGCCCGCTTTCCCGACCAGCGACACCAAAGTCCTGATCGCAAACGGAGCCACCAGCCCGACCAGGGCGCCGCTCCCGGCGCCGTAGCCGAGCCTGCGCGCCGCCGAGCGCCCCGCCATCATTCTCGCAATCTTGCCGATCACCGGATCACCTCACCTCTGCCAACGGCGCCGATGCCGCTCGGGTTGAATGCTTGCATTGCACAGGCGTTCCGAAAAGCGCTCGTGCAGCGAGGTCGCGACCGCCACTCGCGCCGGTGCCGGTCGCCGCCAATTACCCGCGCAACCGCCCGAACGCCTCGCGCAAGGTGGCGGGGCTGGCCGCATCCAGTGCCCCGGCGGCGATCTCGGCGGGCGACCAGAAGAGCGACGGCGCTTCGTCGTCGAGCATGGACCAATCCGGGAATAGCCGTTCGGCTACCTCGTCCGCCAGCAGCAATCTGACATCGTCATGGCGGTCGTCGGCCGCGATCCGCGCATACAGGGCATCGATCGCGGCGGGCGGACCTTCGATCAGCTGCAGATACAGATCGTGGCGGCAGATCAGCGCACCGGTGATGTCATCCCGCGGATTGTTGCGTCGCGCGCCCGACAGGATGCCGGCCAGCATCGCCGCATCAAATCCGAACGGCCGCGATGCGTAGATCAGTTGCTTCATCGCGCCTGGCTCCCTCGGACGGCCGTGGCGGCCACGCTAGGCCAAGCGATCGCCCGCGCATAGCGCCGCCGCTTCGGCCTCCCCCGACGGAGTTGAAGACGCAGTACTCACCCTGCGAACCGGCTCGCCGGAATCAGCGGGCTTTCGCAAATGCGGTTCAGGACCGCCGCTTGCCTGGCCTCAAGTTCGACCAACAGCCCAAGCACGTTCAACACGTTCAGCAGCTCTTCCGTATATTCGGGCAGCCAGCGATCGGGCTGGATGTCGCCGAGCGGAGAAGGCTTGCGCCGGTCGCCGATCTGGGGCCGCTCGCGGTTCTTTCTACGATAGCTGAACCATTGCCGAAGCACCTGCTTGCCGGACACCTGATAGGACCACATCGCCGGCGCGACGCTGTCGATATACCCGGTGCCGATGCTCAGCCGGCGCTTGCCGGGATCGTAGCCGATCGCGTCGGGAAACCCTCGGGCGTGGACGGAATGGCGCCCTCGGCCGGGATCGTCGGCCGGCGCGCCAGCGGCAGGCGCGGCGGGCCGGCCGGCCTGTTGCGCGCGAACCGTTCGCCGAACGTGTGCAGCCAAATCACCTTGCGCCCGATCGCCGCCGCGACCCGGAACAGGCGGCGATCGGCGGTGAGCGGCACCCGCAGGCCCGGCCGAACGAGATCGGCACGGAACCTCTCGGTGTAAGCCGGGCAGGCGAGCAGTGCCGCGACATAGGCGAAGACGTCCGCCGGATCGGGCGCGGAGCCGTAGGTTTTTGTCAGAGCGGCGATGATTCCGTCGGAAACATTTGTCTGGGCCGCAGCGGCATCGCGCCAGAGCGGGAAGACGCGACCGCCGAATGAGCCCTTATACTGGTGCAGATCCGGGATGAGCGCCGTGGCGCTCAGGGCCGGACCCGCTGTCGGGCTGTGCGCCATCAAGCCCGATAGATATATCTGCTCCTTTCCCGAAGCCTTCCACAAGTTTGGGTTAGGCCTGTTGATCAGCCGCTTGTCTGGGATGATCCATTGTCGATCGAACGATCGAAACCCGTATCGGACCGGGTCACGCAAGCGCAGTGCCGCTCCCGCCTTGCCACGCTCCTCATCATCCTTGCTCGCCCTATTGGTTAGCCCAAGCTCAATAGATTGCACCGGCTCCTGAGGCGGGAGACCATCACTCGATTTCCCCACCGTGCGGTCCCCGCCTTCGTGCGGATGAAAGATTGCAGCTCGTTGAGCGGCGTCCTTTTCGCCGATCAGTTTCGCCCAACGCTGGGCTAAAGACTCAATGTCCGGAGCAATGATCCAAGTCCGCCCTGGCATGACGCCCGAACCGCCATCCCCAAGCATCGTGTCCAGCGGCACGAAGTCCGCCCATCCGCCGACGAACTCCGGGAGAAACGGCGCGCGTGGCTGGACAGCGCATTCGACCCAGCCGGGGCTTGCGAGCGAGAGCGCCGCCAACTCGTCGAACTTCTGCTTGCGATGCCCGGCCTTGAGGGAACGATACCGAACCTTCGCTGGCACGCCCGGATCATTGTCCGGGGAACGCGAGGCCAGCACGATGCACACCGGATGCTGGACGCCTTCGAAGATGCGCGTCGCGACTTCCGGCTGGTGTCCTTCGGGCGAGCAATCGATCACCCATATATCGTCGCAGTCGCGGCGAAGATCCGCGCGCATCTTCTGAAATCCCGGGCCGTTCAGAAAACCCGCCACCGTGATGTAGCAAACCATTCCGGAAAGCTGCTCAGGCACGGGCGGCTCCCTGTGGCGCCCGCCACTCCCTTGCTCAAACACTTTCCACGCCGCCCATCGCCAGAAATAGACATACAGGTTGCGCAGATGCTTGGCGTGGGCGCCCGCCTTCCACTCCTTGGGTGGCTGCCAGTCGTCGAGCACCGGTATTGGCCGCGCCGCCGATCCGTTTTCGATCCAAGAGCCGCGCCCCTTTGCCTTTTCCTTGTAGGGCGGATTGCCGATCACAACCGTGATCGGCTGCTCCGCCTTTACCCTGTTGGCCTCAACTCGCGAATGGGACAGCAGCCGGCCGATGCCGGTACCGGTCTCCTCATGCTCGTGGGGATCGCCGAGCGTGTCCGTCACGAACAGACGCGGCGGCTCGGATGCCTTCAGCTCGAGCGTTTCGGCGAGCAGCCGTAGCTGGGCGACCGCGAACGCTCCGAACTGAAGCTCGAAACCATAGAGCCGCTTGGCTGCCGCGGTCAGCGCCGGGCCGACCGCGCCCTGCCCCTGATCCTTCGCGATCGCCTCCGCGATGTGCCGGATGAGCGCGAGCAGGAAGGTGCCCGATCCCATCGCCGGATCGGCGATATGGACCTGCGGACTCGCCAGCCCGGCGTGGATCGCGAACCGCCCCGGCGATTTCAGCGCCTCGTCGCACAGCCGCACCATCGCCTGCACCACTTGCGGCGGCGTGTAATAGGAACCGGTGAGCTTGCGCAGCCGGTTGTCGTACACTTCCAAAAATTGCTCGTAGAAATAAAGCCAGGCTTCCCCGTCGCCTTTCGAGACCTTGGCCCAATCGACCACGTCCAGAACGCGCGTCATCGTGCCGAGCGAGGTTTGCAGGGTCTCCGGCTGTTCGGTCAGGATACGAAGCGCGGTGCCGATCAGCGTGTTCGTCTGCCCCAGCTTCTTTGCAACCGCGTCGAGATCGCCGTCCAGCGGCAGGCCGAGCGATTTGGCCATCAGCAGGCCGAGCGATTTGGCCATCAGCAGGCCGAACGTCACCGCCTGGGCGTAACCGTCGGCGAACTGCGCGTCGTTGGCGTTCGGGAAGAGCAGCGTGCGCCAATCTCGGGCCAAGCCGAGCAGCGGCGTGGCGCCCTCGCCCATCTGCTCCAGAACCTCGTCGCGCAGGAACCGACACAGGCGCGCGGCGGTGGCGGCCAGTTCCTGCGGACCTTTCGGCGCGACCGGTTGCCAAGCGAGAAAGTCGCCGATCAGCGGTAAGAGAGCGTTCGGGGCACCCAGCTTCGCGCCGGATGTTTCGACGTCGCCGTCGAGCGGCACCGGTCTGCCGACCAGCTCGCCATTTCGCCACAGGGAGAAACCATTGCCGTCCGTGTAAAGCAGGTTCGGCAACGCCTTCAGCTTGGCCCATTGCGTTTTGTCGTGCTCGTCCTTGAACTTGCGGGGATCGAACCCCTTGCCGGGCGCCTTGACCTCGATGAAGCCGACCAGCGCCTTCAGCTTGCCTGCCCCTATCGTGACCGAGTAATCGGGGCGGGTCTTGAGATCAGCCAAGCTCGTTTCGCCGACCAGCGTCACTTGCGCCGTCGGGCTGGTAATCGCGGCCAGCTCGGTCATGAGTGTTTCGAGAGGTGCGCGCAGCTGATCCTCGGGCGCGCCGGAGGCGCCCGAGTTATTCAGTTTGCTTCCCGCCGCATCCCCGAATCTACTCACAGCTTTTGCAAGCTGCTCATCTTGCGTCATGTGCACGTCCCCATACACTGCTGGTGGCACGGGTGGATCGCCGCCCGCAAGAGAAGGCCGGCAATGCAACAGGACGATCTCTTCGGCCCCGCTCAGCTGGGTCTCGCGCTGGAGGAAACCAGGCCCGATCCGACGATGGTCGATCCGCAGGAAATCCGCGAGGAATTACAGGCTGTTCTCGCGCTTGCCCGCGCCGCCCGCGATCAGGCTCCCTGGGATCGGCGCACGCATCGATTCCACCAGGTCGTGTTCCCGCAAATGGCGCGCTGGCTGCCGGACGACGAAGCCGCCCAGCTTTGCTTCGAGTTCCGGCACGAAATCGCCCGGATCGAACATCTGCTCGCCGCCTAGCGCCCTTTCGCGGGCCTGCCCCGCTTGCTAAGGCCCGCAGCAATCGCTGCCGGGCACGCCCAACCCGGCGCGAAGTATCACTTCGCGACGAGGATTCCATGACCGCCATCGGCAACAATTCGCTCAATACCCGCTCCACTCTCGATGTCGGCGGGCGGTCTTACGCTTATTACTCGCTCGCCAAGGCGGCCGAGCAATTGGGCGACGTCTCGCGCCTCCCATTCTCGATGAAGGTGCTGCTCGAGAATCTGCTGCGGTTCGAGGACGGCGTCACCGTTACCCGCAACGACATCCAGGCGATCGTCGATTGGCTGGGCGACAAGGGCGCGACCTCCAAGGAAATCCAGTATCGCCCGGCGCGCGTGCTGATGCAGGATTTCACCGGCGTGCCGTGCGTGGTCGATCTCGCCGCGATGCGCGATGCGATTACCAAGCTCGGCGGCGATCCGGCGCGGATCAACCCGCAGGTGCCGGTCCATCTCGTCATCGATCACAGCGTGATGGTCGACGAATTCGGCACGCCCAAGGCGTTCGAACAGAATGTCGCGCTCGAATATCAGCGCAATATCGAACGCTACCAGTTCCTCAAATGGGGCTCGTCCGCGTTCAGCAATTTCCAGGTGGTGCCGCCCGGCACCGGCATCTGCCACCAGGTCAATCTCGAAAATATCGCCCGCTCGGTCTGGTCGTCACGCGATCCGTCGGGCGAGGAGGTCGCTTATCCCGATACCTGCGTCGGCACGGACAGCCACACGACCATGGTCAACGGCCTGGGCGTGCTCGGCTGGGGCGTCGGCGGGATCGAGGCGGAAGCGGCGATGCTCGGGCAGCCGGTGTCGATGCTGATCCCCGAAGTGGTCGGATTCAAGCTGACCGGGACGCTGGGCGAGGGCATCACCGCTACCGATCTCGTCCTCACCGTCACCCAGATGCTGCGCAAGAAGGGCGTGGTCGGCCGTTTCGTCGAATTCTACGGGCCGGGCGTCGCCGAGCTCAGCCTCGCCGATCGCGCCACCATCGCCAACATGGCGCCCGAATATGGCGCCACCTGCGGCTTCTTCGGGATCGATGACAAGACGCTCGATTACCTCCGCCTCACCGGCCGCGCGGACGCGGACGTCGCCCTGGTCGAGGCGTATGCCAAGGAGCAAGGCCTGTGGCTCACCGCCGGCGATGCCGATCCGGTGTTCACCGACACGATCGCGCTCGACATGTCCTCCGTCCAGCCCTCGCTCGCCGGCCCCAAGCGGCCGCAGGACAAGGTCCTGCTCGCCGAGGTGGACGAGGAGTTTCGCCGCAACTTCACCACCGAATTCGGCCATTCCGCCGACGAACTTCCCGATCGCTTCCCGGTCGAGGATGCGGGCGGCGGTATTACCGGCGCGATTACCGGCGCGATCGGGAGCCTGCTCGGCCGGCCCAAACATGATCTCGGCCATGGCGACGTGGTGATCGCGGCGATCACCAGCTGCACCAACACCTCCAACCCGTCGGTGCTGGTCGCGGCCGGGCTGGTCGCCCGCAAGGCACGGGAGAAGGGGCTGACCAGCAAGCCCTGGGTCAAGACCAGCCTCGCGCCCGGCAGCCAGGTCGTCACCGATTATCTCGACCGCGCCGGCCTCAGCGAAGATCTCAACGCGCTCGGCTTCGATCTGGTCGGCTATGGCTGCACCACCTGCATCGGCAATTCAGGCCCGCTGCCCGAGCCGATCTCCAGGGCGATCAATTCCAACGACCTCGTCGCGGCCTCAGTCCTGTCCGGCAACCGCAATTTCGAAGGCCGGGTCAGCCCGGATGTGCGCGCCAATTATCTCGCCTCGCCGCCCTTGGTGGTCGCCTATGCGCTCAAAGGCACGGTGGTTGAGGACATGGTCACCTCGCCGATCGGCAAGGGCAGCGACGGCACCGACATATTCCTGCGCGACATCTGGCCGAGCAACGCCGAGATCCGCTCGATGATCGATCAATATGTCAATGCCGACATGTTCAAGGCGCGCTATGCCGACGTCTACAAGGGCGACGAACATTGGCAGGCGGTGGACGTCACCGGCGGCGACACCTACGCCTGGGACGCGGGCTCCACCTACATCCAGAACCCGCCTTATTTCGAAGGCATGAGCATGACGGCGGCGGGGCTGACCGACATCGTCGGCGCCCGCGCGTTGGCAATGTTCGGCGACAGCATCACGACCGATCACATCTCGCCTGCCGGCAGCATAAAATTGGACAGTCCAGGCGGAAAATACCTTACAGAACATCAGGTTAGCCGTGCCGACTTCAACAGCTACGGCGCCCGCCGCGGCAATCACGAAGTGATGATGCGCGGCACTTTCGCCAACATCCGCATTAAGAACCAGATGGTCCCCGGCATCGAGGGCGGCGTCACCCGCCACGTGCCCACCGGCGAGGTGCTCCCCATCTACGACGCCGCCATGCGCTACAAGGAAGCGGGCACGCCGCTGGTGGTGATCGCCGGCAAGGAATATGGCACCGGCTCGTCGCGCGACTGGGCGGCGAAGGGCACCAACCTGCTCGGCGTTCGCGCGGTGATCGCGGAGACTTACGAGCGGATCCACCGCTCCAACCTGGTAGGCATGGGCGTCGTCCCGCTTCAGTTCCTGAATGGCGAAACCCGCGAAAGCCTCGGCCTCACCGGCGATGAGACCTTCACGATCACCGGCATCGCCGACTTGGCACCGCGCCAGGAAATCGAAGTTCAAGTGCAACGAGCGGATGGAAGCTCAGCTTCCTTCCGCGCCCGCGTCCGCATCGACACGCTCAACGAACTCGAATATTTCCGCGCCGGCGGCATCCTCCACTACGTGCTGCGGCGGCTCGCGGCTTGAGTGTGACAGAGTTGCTCGTCGAAGCGGCCGGCTGGGGCGGCGCCTTGCTGATCCTGGGCGGCTACGCGCTGCTCACGGCGGAGCGGGTGACGTCGCGCTCGGCGCTCTACCAGGGCATGAACGTGCTCGGCGCGGCCGGCTTCATCGTCAACGGCTGGTGGCATGGCGCGATCCCGTCGGCCGTGCTCAACGTGATCTGGATGGGAATCGGGCTGGTGGCCCTGTGGAGGATGAAACGCTCGTCGATCTCAGCCACCTGATCGAGCCGGGCATGACGACCTACAAGGGTCTTCCCGGGCCGGCAATCTGCGACTTCTGGTCGCGCGCGGATTCGGCCGCGTTCTATGACGACGGTGAGACCTTCCAGATCGGCCGGATCGACATGGTCGCCAATACCGGCACCTATCTCGACACGCCCTTTCACCGGCTCGAGGACGGCGCCGACCTGGCCGGGATCGCGCTCGACCAAGTTGCCGCGCTCGACGGCATGGTCATCCGCAAGCCACATGCCGGCGGCCTCGCGATCGACGCGGGGGACCTGGGGGCATCGACGTTCGCGGCAAGGCGGTGCTGTTCCACACCGGCTGGGACGAACATTGGCGCAGCCTCGCTTATTTCGAGAACCACCCGTTCCTCACCGCCGCAGCCGCCGAAGCGCTTGCCCGAGGCGGCGCGGCCCTGGTCGGCATCGACAGTTACAATATTGACGACACGCGGACCCGCACCCGCCCGGTCCACACGATCCTGCTCGGCGCGGGCGTGCTGATCTGCGAGCATCTGACCAACTTGCGCGCGCTGCCGGAAAGCAGGTTTCGTTTCTCGGCGGTTCCGCCGAAATTCAGCGGCGTCGGCACCTTCCCGGTGCGCGCTTTTGCGGAGGTCGCGACGGCGTTCCGCCCCTGATCGTGGTTGCGAGGAGCGCAGCGACGCGGCAATCCAGTGTGCCTCGGAAGCCGGTCTGGATTGCTTCGCTTCGCTCGCAATGACAACGGATCACGCCCGCGATGACGGCCGGCCGGCTCAAGCGCCGAGCGGGAGTTCCTTCTGGTCCGGCTCGAACGCACGCCAGCCGTCGGGGCCGAGCCGCTCGAGCGGGCGGAATTTGGCTTTGTAGGCCATCCGCCTGGACTGCTCGACCCAATAGCCGAGATAGACATAAGGTAGCCCGGCCCGGCCGGCGCGGATGATGTGATCGAGGATGATGTAGGTGCCCAGCCCCGGGCGGTCCGCGCAATCCGGATCGTAGAAGCTGTAGATCATCGACAGCCCGTCCGCCTGCTGATCGGTCAGGCACGCGCCGACCAGGCGGCCCGGGCGCCCGTCCAGCGACGGCTCGCGATATTCGACGACATAGGTCTTGACCGGACTCTGCTCGACCATGTCGGCGAAATCGCTCTCGTCCATGTCCACCATGCCGCCGCCCGGATGCCTTTGCTTCAGGTAGCGGCGCAGCAGCGCATATTGCTCAGCCGTGGTCCAGGGCTTGCAGGCGGTGACTTCCAGATCGGCGTGGCGGCGCAGCATCTTGCGCTGGGTCGCGCTCGGCTGGAACTCGCCGGCGACCACGCGGACGGACACGCAGGCGGTGCAATCGAGGCAGCTCGGGCGGTAGGCGACGCCCTGGCTGCGGCGAAATCCGATCCGGCCGAGCGCATCGTTCAGCTCGCCCGCATGCTGCCCGTTCAGCTCGGTGAACACTTTCCGCTCCGTCTTGCCCGGTATGTAGGGGCAGGCGGAGGGCGTCGTGACAAAGAAGCGGGGAAAGCGGAACGGTGCGCTCACCGGGACTCCGGGAAAGGGTGCTGCGGAAGGGCACATTATGAGCCTTCACCGGTCTGAAAGGAAGAGGCGGACTGGGCGCGGGGACTCGGGGTTTCCGGCCGTTCCAGCGCGGGACGGGAAAGCGGACATAGGTTAGTCATCCCGGCGAAAGCCGAGACCCAGAAACGAAGTTGGCATTGTCCAGCGGTAAGCCGGTGTCTCGCTTGCGAGCGCGGTATTCTGGGTCCCGGCTTTCGCCGGGATGACTATGCTAGGTTCAGTCCACTTCCACCCGGTGAACGTCGAAGCCGCTCGCGCCGAGGTCCACAACCAGCCGTTCGAGATGCGCCGCGTCGCGCGCCTCGCAATCGAAATCGGTGAACAGGCCCTTGGCCGGCAAGGTCGTGAAGATGCGCTGGTGATAGACTTCGACGATGTTGATCTGATGCTTCTCGAACAGCCGCACGACCGAGAACAAGGCCCCGGGCCGATCCTGCAGCTGGATGCGCAGCCGCGCCATCCGGCCGGAGCGGGCGAGGTCGCGCAGCAACACGGTCGCGAGCAGGCGGGTGTCGATATTGCCGCCGGTGACGACCAGCCCGACGTTGCGGCCGTTCAGGCGCTCGGGGTGGGTCAGCAAAGCCGCGAGCGCCGCCGCGCCGGCGCCTTCGGCAACCGTCTTTTCGATCTGTAGATATAGGCTGACCGCTGTCTCGATGTCGCGCTCGGGGACGAGCAGGATCTCATCCACCACCTGGCGGACGATCGCGGCGGTGAGCGCGCCGGGCCGCTTGACCGCGATCCCCTCCGCGATCGTGTCCCCCGACGAAGGCCGCTCATCGCCGGTCAGGTGGCAATACATGGACGGGTAGAGCTCGGCCTGCGCCCCGATCACCTCGATGTCCGGCCGGAGTGCCTTGGCGGCCACCCCCATGCCGGCGATCAGCCCACCGCCGCCGATCGGGATTACCAGGGCATCGATATCGGGCGCGTCCTCCAGCAGTTCGAGCGCGACCGTGCCCTGTCCGGCGACCGTGTCCGGATCGTCGAATGGGTGGACGAAGGTCAGCTCTTGCTCCGCCTCCAGCTCCTTGGCCTTGGCGAAAGCTTCGTCGAACAGCTCGCCATGCAGCAACACCGTTGCGCCATGCCCCTCGGTCTGCATGACCTTTATGATCGGGGTCGGTTTGGGCATCACGATCGTGACCGGCACCCCCAGTCTGCGGCCGTGGTAAGCAACCGCCTGGGCATGATTGCCGGCCGACGCGGCGATCACCCCGCGCGAGCGCTTCGCCTCGTCCATCAGCAACAACTTGTTGAGCGCGCCACGCTCCTTGTAGGCGGCGGTGAACTGAAGGTTCTCGAACTTCACGAACACGGTCGCGCCCGTCACTTCGGACAGGGTGCGGCTGAGCAGGGTAGGCGTGCGCACCACCGCGCCTCGGATGCGGTCGGCGGCCGCCCTGATGTCGTCGATAGTGACGGGAAGCGGGTCAGCCTTAGCCATGGCCGCCCCTAAACCCATCTGGCGCCCCGGGCAAACACGCCCTATGCCGCGCACCATGGCACGGATCGCGTTTATCGGGCTCGGCGTGATGGGCTCACCCATGGCCAGGCACCTGGCCGAGGCGGGTCATAGCCTGGTCGTTTACAACCGCACCGCCGACAAGGCCCGCGAGTGGGTGAAGCTGAACGGCGGCGCCTATGCGGGCACCCCGGCGGCCGCGGCCGGAGGCGCCGACGCGGTGATCACCTGCGTCGGGCGGGACGAGGATCTTGAGGCGGTGACGCTCGGGCCGGACGGCGCGTTCCGCAACATGAAGGCCGGCGCACTGCTAATCGACCATACCACCGTCTCGGCCCGCATTGCGCGTCATCTGGCGCAGGTTGGCGGAAGGCAGGGCATCCCCACGCTGGATGCGCCGGTCTCGGGCGGTCAGGCCGGCGCCGAGCACCGCCGGCTCGTGATCATGTGCGGCGGCAGCGCTGAGGCAATGGCGCTCGCCGAGCCGATCCTGTCGGCTTATGCCGAGCGGATCGTCCATGTCGGCGCGGCGGGCACCGGCCAGCTCACCAAGATGGTCAACCAGATCGCGATCGCGGGCGTGCTGCAGGGCCTCTCCGAAGCGCTGCACTTCGCCAAGTCGGCCGGGCTCGACACCGGCCGGGTGTTCGAGGCGGTCTCGGGCGGGGCGGCGCAAAGCTGGCAGATGGTCAATCGCTGGCACAGCATGGCGGCTGACGGCTTCGAGCCGGGCTTCGCGATCGATTGGATGCGCAAGGATCTCGGTCTCGCGCTGGATGAAGGGCGGGCAAACGGCGCGACGCTGGCGCTGACCGCTCTGGTGGATCAATTCTACGCCGATGTGCAGAAACTCGGCGGCGGCCGGCAGGACACGTCGGCGCTGGTGAGAAGGCTCGAAGGATGAAGGCGTTGTTGGCCGCTGTTGCGGCGCTGTTCATGACCTCGGCCGCCCTTGCCGACACGCTGATCGATAACGTCAACGGCTACACGCTCGACCGGGCCGGCAAGCTGGTCCGGTTCGGCGCGATTGTGGTCGGCGACGATGGCCGCGTGCGCCAGCTCTACGGGCGTGGCGAGCGCCGGGTGGAGCGCACGCAATTCCGGATCGACGGGCGCGGGCGGACACTGATCCCCGGCCTGATCGATGGGCACGGCCACGTCATGGGCTTGGGACTGGGCGCGCTCCAGCTCGATCTGAGCGACACGCGGAGCCTGGAGGAAGCGCAGACTAAAATCGCCGCCTATGCCGCCGCCAATCCAAGCCCGCGCTGGATTGTCGGGCGGGGCTGGAATCAGGAAATCTGGGGACTCGGCCGGTTCCCAACCGCAGCCGACATCGACAAGGTGGTCGCGGATCGGCCGGTCTGGCTGGAGCGCGTCGACGGCCATGCCGGCTGGGCCAACAGCTTGGCGATGAAGGAAGCCGGGGTGACCGCCGCGACCAAATCGCCGGCCGGCGGCAAGATCGAGCTGGCCGGCCGGGTGCCGAGCGGCGTGTTTATCGACGCGGCCGCCGAACTGGTCGGCAAGGCGGTGCCGCCACCGCTGCCGATCGTGCGCGACCGCGCCTTTCAACGGTCGCAGGACCTGCTCCTGTCGAACGGCATCACCACCGTTGCCGATATGGGCACGAGCGGCGAGGATTGGACCGTGATCCGGCGCGCCGGCGATGAAGGACAGCTCAAGCTGCGGATCCTGTCCTACGCATCGGGCGTGGATACCTTGCTGGCGGTGGCGGGCACGAAGCCGACGCCCTGGCTGTACGACAGCAAGCTGCGCATGGTCGGCGTCAAGCTCTACTCGGACGGCGCGCTCGGCTCGCGCGGCGCCTGGCTCAAGCAGCCCTACAAGGATTCGGCGCGCGAGAAGGGTCTCGGCTTCCTGTCGGATGCGACGCTCAAGAACCTGATGAGCCGCGCGGCGATGGACGGCTTCCAGGTGGCGGTTCATGCGATCGGCGACGCCGCCAACGCGCAATTGCTAGGCGCGATCGAGGAGTTGGCGCTGACCTACAAGGGCGATCGGCGCTGGCGTGTCGAGCATGCCCAGATTGTCGACACGGCTGATCTGCCGCGTTTCGCCCGCAACGGCATCATCGCCTCGATGCAGCCGGTCCACGAAAGCTCGGACTGGCGGATGGCGCAAGCGCGGATGGGGCTGGAGCGGCTCGGCGGCGCTTATGCCTGGCGCAGCATGATCGCCAACGGCGTGCCGCTCGCATTCGGCTCCGATTTCCCGGTGGAATCGCCCAATCCGTTTCCCGGGCTGGCGGTGGCGATCACGCGCGAGGATGCTGGGGGGCAGCCCCCCGGCGGCTGGTTGCCGGAGCAGAAGCTGAGCCTCACCCAGGCGCTCGACGCGTTCACGCGCGGTGCCGCCTATGCCGGCTTCGCCGAGGACCGGATCGGCTCGCTCGATCGCGGCCAATTCGCGGATTTCATCTTCATCGACCGCGACATTTTCGCGATCACGCCACAGCAGATCCGCGATACCAAGGTGCTGGAAACCTATGTGGCGGGCCGCAGGGTCTGGCAGCGGCGCTGACTTCAGCGCGACTTGCCGGCGAGCTCCTTGACGTTGTTCAGGTAGAGACGGCCGACCTTCTGCTCCTCGCCATCGGGGAAGCGGGCAAACCAGCGGCCGCTGTCGTCACGGCGTAGGCCGGCGACATAGTCGCGCCGGACCATCGCCGAGCGATGGATGCGGACGAACTGGGCGGGATCGAGCTCCTCCTCCAGCTTGCCGATCGTGTGGTTGATCAGCCAACTGCGCTTGCCGCAATGGAGTCGCATATAATCGCGCTCGGCGCTGATCCGGTCGATGTCCCGCGCGGCCAGCCGGACCAGCCCGTTCGGCTCGGATACCCAGAATTCCTCCAGATGGTTGGTCGGGGCCGGCGCCGGCTCGGAAGCGCGCTTGTCGAGCCGCTCTCGCGCCCGCTCCACGGCGCGGGCCAGGCGGTCGGGCGTAACCGGCTTCATCAGGTAATCGACGGCTTCGACATCGAACGCCGCGACCGCGAACGTGTCGAACGCGGTTACGAAGATGACCAGCGGCGGCTTGGGCAGCCGGCCGAGCGCGCGGGCGACATCAATCCCGTCCATTCCCGGCATGGCGATGTCGAGCAGCACCGCGTCGGGCGCGACGCCGTCCGCCATGCGTAACGCCGAATCCCCGTCCGAGGCCGTGCCGACCAGATGAACACCACCCAATCGGGCGAGCAGCAATTGCAGCCGTTCGACGGCGAGCGGCTCGTCGTCCACGACCAGCAGGCGCAGCGGCGGATCATCAGTCATTGCGCACCAGCGGCATGGTCAAAGACACGCGGAACCCTCCCGTTTCGATCGGCGCGTAACTGCATTGGGCTGCCCCACCGAAGCGGGCCGACAGACGCTCGCAGACATTGCCCAGGCCCACGCCCGTGCCGTGATCGGCGCCGGCCTGATCGGCGGGATTGGCGTCATTCTCGATGAGCAGCGCGAGCCGGCCATCCTCCTGCCGCGCCCGGATCGCGAGGGTCACGACCTGCTTCGCCCGCGCCACGCCATATTTGATCGCGTTCTCGATGATCGGCTGGAGCAGCAGCGCCGGCAGGCGGGCGCCTTGCAGATGATCGGGAATGTCGGTCACGACCTTGAGGCGGCTGGGGAAGCGCGCCTTTTCGATATCGAGATAAAGCATCTGAAATCGGATTTCCTCGGCCAGGCTGACGTCCGCGGTCGGGTCGATCGCCAGCGTCGAGCGGAAGAAGTTGGACAGGCTGAGGATCATCTCCTCCGCCTCCTCCTCACGCCGGCTCATGATCAGCGACGACAGTGAGTTAAGCGTGTTGAACAGGAAATGCGGGTTGACCTGATAGCGCAGCGCCCGGAGTTGCGCCGACTGCGCCGCCCGCTCGGCTTCGGACGCCCGCCGCTCGGCCGTGCGCAGCTGGTTGGCCGCACTCATCGCGACATAGAAGGAGGCCCACGCGGCGAAGAAGAAATACCAAGTCACGGCGCCGTCGGCGATCAGCCGGGGGGCCTGCTGCATCAGAAGGTCGCGCGTTGACGGCATGTGAACGGTGATCGGCTGCAGCTCGCCCCGCCGGAGCACACGAATTTCTCCGCTCGGCGTCCTGCTGAGCGTCGTGCCGTCCTTGGCACGCTCGGTCGAAGTCCGGCTCACGAGCGGTTCGTAAATCAGGAAGCCGTTGAAGTTGAACGTGGAGAAGATCAGCGCCGCCGGGATACCGGCGATTGCCGCAACCGTAACCGTTCGTCTTAAACCTCCGTTCGGAGCGAGAAATCGCAAGGCCAAGTAGATGCCGAATGTCAGAATGATACCGACCAGGATGCCCGCCGTCCGACGGCTGAGCAGTTCGCCGATCCCACCTCCGATCGCTACCGCGCGCAGCATCACGGTGAGGAAATAGAAGAACCAGAAGCCCAGGATCGATTTGATCGCGAGCGGCAGATCGTGGAAGCGGCCGGACGGGCGCGGCAGGAGAAGCGAGGCCATCGCCCCACTCATAGCGGCCCCCGCCGGCCGGCGAAACACGCAAGACCCGGGGGTGTGCGGAACCCGAAGGCCGATGCCGGGTTGGCCACGCGGCAAGGAAAGGCGACGAGTGGCGAGCGACAGGGAACGGGCGGATCCGGCCATCGAGGCGCGGCGGCGTGAGATCGCCGTCGAGCATGTGCTGTTCTGGACGCTGCGCTACATCGAAGAGAGCCAGCCCGGACTGATCGATTCGATCGAGAAGAGCCTGGACCATCTCGGCGATCCGGCGGAGGACGACACCAAGGACGACGAGGCCGTGCGCGCGATCGCCCGCCGCATGCTGAGGGGCGCGCGGGCTTCCGGTTAGCCGTTTGCCGGTCGCTGGTTCAGCGCAGCCGCGCCGCCTGGCGGCAGATCGCGAACAATTCCTCGTCCACCGCGAGCGGGCCGAGCCCGCCCGTCGCCTTGACCTGGCGCTCGGCTTCCAGCAGCCGGCCCATGCCGCGCGCGATGGTTTCGGATTTCCAGCGGCCGAGCTGGCTGGCGACCGCGTCCTTCTCCTTCCAGAATATCGCCTTGCCGCGGGTCGCCATCACCGCGTCAACGCCCTTGCCGCCGTCCACCTCCGCGCGCATGCCTGCGAGCAGCGACAAGCGACGCAGCATTGCGCGGATCAGCACGATGCCGTCCACGCCCTCGCTCGCCAGGCGCAATAATTCGGCCTGGAGCTTGGCCGCGTCGCCATTGCCGACGCTGTCGACCAGCCGGCTAAGATCGCCCTCCTCAGCCGCCGCGCCGATCGCGACGATCGTGTCCTCGTCGAGCGGGCGCGGGCGATCGGGCGCGGCATCCAGATAAAGCGCGCATTTAGCGAGTTCTTGCGCGACGATCGCGCGATTGCCGGCGGCGCTTTCGAACAAGGCGCGGGCGAGATCGGGGCGGACCGACAATCCCTGCTCGCGGGCGAGATCCTGCACCACGCGCACCGCGTTCCTCGCCTCGACATAGCTCGCCAGCGCTAGCGCCTGTTTGGAGGCGAGCGCCAGCTTCAGCAGCTTGCTGGTCGGCTTGAGCGCGCCGGCGACGATCACCGCCGGATTGCCGGTCGACGAAGCTTCGAGCAGGCCTTCGACCGCCCCGACAATCTCGTCCCCAGCCGGAGCGACGAGGATGTGCCGCTTGTCCCCGAACAGTGACAATGACGCTGCTTCGTCCGCGAGCCGGGCGGGATCGGCCTTCAGCTCGGCGCCGCTCAGATCGACCCGCTCGCCGCCATCCGTCGCGGCCAGCTTGGCGAGCGCGCGGGAACCTGCTTCATCGGGACCGTAGAGCAGGACGAAGCGGGTGGCGGCAGACGGGCTCTTGAGCGCGCGTTCGACGGCGGCGCGGTCGGCTTTCACCGGGCCGGGCGGGTCCGGGACGCGTAAAGCGCAAGCCGCGAGACGATCTGGTCCGCCACTTCGCGCGACAGCCGTTCGAGCGCGGTCTGCTCGGCGGCGACCGTCGCATATTCGGAGCTGACCACGTCGATCCCGGCGTCCGAGCCGGCGGTCGCGTCCAGCAACACGGTGCCGACCGCTGCATCGACCAGACGGTAGCGCGCCCGCAAGGTCCGCCGCTCGCGCGTCACCGCATCGTCGCGGCGGATGCCGAAACCGATCACGTCGTCGTCGAGTTCGACCTCGAGCCGGTAACGCGGTTGCCCGCCGGTCTGCGCGCCCAGTCGATCCTCGAGCGCGGTGCGGACCAGCCAGCCCGATCGGCCGCCGATCGGCGCGACCTGGACCGAGCGCAGGCTCTGCGCCACCGGCCCGGCGCCGCCGCCGCTGTAAAGCGGGCGAAGGCCGCAGCCGGACAGGAGTATCGATGCGAATAGTGCTGTCACCAATAATGACCGCTCGGGCTGAGCCTGTCGAAGTCCCTTTCTTGTTGGGTGGCCCGGAAAGAAGGAGCGGCCTTCGACAGGCTCAGGCCGAACGGTAAGTGAGGCTTGGGTCATCATGCGACGAGGTTCACCAGGCGGTCGGGCACGACGATCACCTTGCGCGGCGCGCGGCCCTCCAGCAGCCGAACGACCTTCTCCGATGCCAACGCCATTTCCTCCAGCGCCTCGCGGGGCGCGCCTTTGGGAGCGGTCAGCGTGTCCCTCAATTTACCGTTCACTTGAACCGCGATGGTGACTTCATCCTCGATCAGCAGTGCCGGATCGGCTTGCGGCCACGCGGCATAGGCGATCAGCCCATCGCGGCCCAGCGCAGCCCATGCGTCTTCTGCCAGATGCGGCACCATCGGCGCGACCAGCCGCAGCAAGGTCTCGACCGCCTCCGCCCGGGTTGCGGACGGCGGAGACTTCTCGACCGCATTGGCCAGTTCGTAGATGTTCGCCACCGCCTTGTTGAAGGCAAGCGCCTCGATATTGGCGCCGACCGCCGCGATGGTCTGATGCAGCTTGCGGGCAAGCGTCCGGTCTTCGCCACTGGCTGGATCCGCTTGCGCGCTTATCCGCCAAAGCCGCTGGACGAAACGCCAGGCACCCTCGATCCCGGCCTCGCTCCACGGCAGGTCGCGCTCGGGCGGGCTGTCCGACAGCATGAACCAGCGCACCGCGTCCGCGCCATATTGGTCCACGATCGCGTCCGGATCGACCGTGTTCTTCTTGGACTTGGACATCTTCTCAACGCGGCCGGCAATCACCGTCCGGCCTGCCGTTTTCGCGTCGAACGCCTCGTCCGGCGTCAACCAGCGGCCATCCTGGTCCTGATACGTCTCGTGCGTGACCATGCCTTGGGTGAACAGGCCCGAGAAAGGCTCGACCACGTCCAGCTTACCGATCCGGTTCAACGCGCGCGTCCAAAACCGCGCGTAGAGCAGGTGCAGGATCGCATGCTCGACGCCGCCGATATATTGGCCGACGGGCAGCCAGCTTTCCGCCTCCGCCTTGTCGAACGGCTTGTCGCCCGGCTGGCTGGCGAAGCGGATGAAATACCAGCTGGAATCCACGAACGTATCGAGCGTATCGGTTTCCCGCCGCGCCGCCGCGCCACAGCGCGGGCAATCGACCTTCGCCCAGCTCGGGTGCCGATCGAGCGGATTGCCCGGCAGGTCGAAGCCGACATCCTCAGGCAGCACGACCGGCAGCTGATCGCGCGGCACGCCGACCGGCCCGCACGTCTCGCAATGGATGATCGGGATCGGCGTGCCCCAGTAACGCTGCCGCGACACGCCCCAATCCCGCAGCCGCCAGACCGTGGTGCCCTGACCCCAGCCGTCCGCTTCGGCGCGGCGAATCACTTCGGCCTTGGCGTCTTCGACGGCGAGCCCGTCCAGGAAGTGGGAGTTGACGATCACGCCGCCGCCGGTTTCGGCCTCGCCATTGATCGGGGCCGCCGCTGCGTCCGCGGAAGCGGCCACCACGCGCCAGATCGGCAGGCCGTATTTGCTCGCGAACTCGAAATCGCGCTGATCGTGGCCCGGCACGCCGAAGATCGCGCCGGTGCCATAATCCATCAGCACGAAATTGGCGATGTAGAGCGGCAGCGTCCAATCCGGATCGAGCGGGTGGATCACCGCCAGGCCGGTGTCGTAACCCTTCTTCTCCGCCGTATCGAGCTCCGCCGCGGTGGTGCCGCCACGCTTGCATTCGGCGATGAACGCGGCGGCGGCCTCGTCCTTTTCAGCCACGGCGAGCGCGATCGGGTGGTCGGGCGACACGGCCGCGAAACTCGCGCCGAAGATGGTGTCGGGGCGGGTGGTGTAGACTTCCAGAAAAGAGTGGGCTTCGACAAGCTCAGCCCAAACGGTTTGAGGGATTCTGTCCATCTTCGTTCGGCCTGAGCCTGTCGAAGGCAGCTCCTTCTCTTTCTGCGCAACTCGAAACCGGAACCGCATGCCCTGGCTCTTGCCGATCCAGTTTTCCTGCATCAACCGGACCTTGTCCGGCCATTGGTCGAGCGTGCTCAAGCCCTCGAGCAGCTCATCGGCAAAGTCGGTGATCTTCAGGAACCACTGGTTGAGCTTGCGCCGTTCGACGAGCGCGCCGGAACGCCAGCCACGGCCGTCGATCACCTGCTCGTTGGCGAGCACGGTCATGTCGACCGGGTCCCAATTCACTTCGCTCTGCTTGCGATAGACCAGGCCCGCTTCGTACAGATCAAGGAACAAAGCCTGCTCGTGCCCGTAATAATCGGGTTCGCAGGTCGTCAGCTCACGGCTCCAGTCGAGCGCGAAGCCGAGTTGCTTGAGCTGGCCGCGCATGGTCACGATGTTGGCGCGGGTCCATGTCCCCGGATGGACGTTTCTCTCCATTGCCGCATTCTCGGCCGGCATTCCGAACGCGTCCCACCCCATCGGGTGGAGCACTTCGAACCCCTTCATCCGCCGATATCGGGCGAGCACGTCGCCCATCGTATAATTGCGGACATGGCCCATGTGGATGCGCCCCGATGGATAGGGAAACATCTCGAGCACATAGCTCTTCGGCTTGGGGCTGGCGCTATCGGCGCGGAATGTCCCGCGCTCTTCCCAGATCTGCTGCCAGCGCGCGTCGGCCGCGAGCGGATTGAATCGCGACGCCATGGAACTGAGTTCCGTCAGCCGACAACCGCGCCGCGACGCAAGTCCCGCGCCTTGGTGAGGATGATCTCCTCCAGCTTCTGCACGGTCGCGGCGGCGACCGGCGCTTCGACCCATTGGCCGTTCTGCATCACCTGGCGTGAGGCGGCGACGCGCAGTGCATCCGCGCGCAGGTCGCGATCGAGGATGGTGGCGGTGACCTTGATCCGCTCACCGGGCGATTGCGGGTTGGCATACCAATCGGTGACGATCACGCCGCCGGTGGAATCAACCTGCGCCATCGGCGCGAAGGACAAGGTATCGAGCGCCGCCCGCCACAGATAAGCGTTCACGCCGATCGTGGTGACCTGCGAGGCGGCCAGATCCGCCGAGCGGACATCGCGGCCGTTGCCGCGGCCCAGGGTCGCGTTGATGTCGTCCCGGATGAAGCTGCAAGCCGGCAGGGTCGCGGCGCATGCGAAGGCCAGGCCGAGTGAAACGAAGCGGGACATGCGCGAAATCCTCAAGGTAAACGGAACAGCCGTGCCGTTATAGGCTCGCGGGCGCGGGCGGCAAGCCGTTCCACCTTATGCCACGCGGGCGCTTTTCCGTCGTGCCCAGCGTCGAATCGGGCGCAAAAAGACGGTGGGCGCAAGCTGTTGTGGGAAAGATGCAACATCCGTTTCGGATTCGAGGCCGGCAGGGGCGATTTGCTGGTCTCGCACGTTCAGGGAAACTACATCTCGGGTCGTTAGGGAGTCGGGTCGTGATCAGGTCGGGTGGGTTTGCTGCACTGGGGGGCGCGTCGTTGGCCGCGCTTGCTCTGTTGCTGTCGCCCGCGATCGCCGCATCGACTCAGGGCCAGGCCAAGAAAAAGGGACGCAGCGCGCCCTCGCTCAGCATCGGCAGCTTCACTCCCGCGGTGTCGGACCCGCGGCTCGCGGCCGAGTTCGCCCGCCGCGGGCTGCAGCCGAGCAGCTTCCGGTTCACGCCATCCTCGGCAACGCCCGACAAGAGCAAGGCGGTTCGAGTCGCCGTGCGGGCACGCACCGTTACGCCGGCCGCCGTAGCGCAGGCGTCGCGGGACACGGTCAGCCTGCCGGTCACCGCGATCACGCCGACCGCCTATAATCTCGGCCTGTCCGTGGGCTGGAAGCGGTTCGCGCTGTCCGGCGACGTCGCGCGTGTCCAGGGCGGGGCAATCCCGGTCGGTCGCGAAGCCGCGGAAGTTGGCATCAGCTATCAAGGCAAGAAGTTCGCCGGTCGCGTGTCCGCCGGTGCCGAGCGCAGCGACGGTTCGCTCCCGCGGATCGTTCCGATCGAGAGCAGCTATTCGCTCGACGTCGGCGGTTCCTATGCCGTCAGCTCCCGGATCGATGTGACCGGCGGCGTCCGCTACAAGATCGACCGCGATCGGCTCGAGCCGCTTTCCGACCAGCGCCGCGACAGCCAGGCCGTTTACCTCGGCACCGCCTTCCGCTTCTGACCCGGGCGCGGGTCTTCGCGACCACGTCAACGTCCATCAATCCGCCAGGACGGTCTCCTCGGGCGCGTGGAGGCGCAATCGGTTGACGCGTCGGGTGTCGCCGTCGGTCACTTCGAGCCGCCAGCCGCTTGGATGCTCGACGATCTCGCCGGCTTGCGGCACATGTCCCGCCAAAATCACCGCCAGGCCGCCGAGCGTGTCGACATCCTCCTCCACGTCGGCGAGCCGGCCGTCGATCGTCCGGGCGACATCGTCGAGCTCGGCGCGCGCGTCCGCGTCCCAGATGCCGTCCTCCAGCGGAATCAGCATGCCGACCGGCTCGTCGTCATGCTCATCCTCGATCTCGCCGACGATCTCCTCGACCACGTCCTCGATCGTGACGAGCCCCTCGGTCCCTCCAAACTCATCGACCACGATCGCGAGATGGACACGCTCGGCGCGCATGCGGGCGAGGAGATCGAGCACCCCCATCGATTCGGGCACGAACAGGGGCGCGCGCATCAGGGTGCGCAGGTCTTCGGGCTGCGCCGCGCCGGTTACCGCGACGGCGAACACGTCCTTGATGTGAACCATGCCGATTACCGTATCGAGACTGTCCTCGAACACCGGCAAGCGGCTGTGGCCGGCCTCGGCGAAGGCGGCGACCAGATCCTGGAAACTGGTGGTGACCGGAACCGCGATGATGTCGCCGCGCGGCACCGCGATGTCGCCGACGTCGCTTTCGCCGAAGTGGAGCAGGTTGCGCAGCATCTGCCGCTCGACATGGCTGAGGTCGCCCACCGCCGGCACTTCGCCTTCGTGGCTTTCGATTGCTTCCTCGATCTCGTCGCGCAGCGTCGGCTCGCTGTCATCGCCAAACAGGAGGGTGCGCAGGCCGCCCCAGAAACTGCGCTCGCCGCGCGCGCTTCGACTGTCTTCCTCGTCAGGCATGGTGCTGGGCCGGTTCCTCTATCAAGGCATAAGGATCGGCGATGCCGATCGTTGCAAGCGCCGCGCGCTCGACAGCTTCCATCGCTTCCGCGTCGGCATCGCCGATCTCGTGATCGTAGCCGAGCAGGTGCAGCGTGCCATGCACGATCAGATGCGCCGCATGATGCTCGACCCGCATCGCCTTGTCGGCGGCTTCGGCCAGGCAGATGCCGTGCGCCAGCACGACGTCGCCGAGCAGCAACTCGCCTTCGCCGCCGACCGCGATGTCATCGATCATTTCCGGTTCGATCATTGGAAAGGACAGGACGTTGGTCGACTTGTCCTTGCCGCGATATTGCGCGTTGAGGGCCCTCACATCCTCGTCGGAGGTGAAGCGCACCGAGATTTCGATCGGCAAAGCGGCTTCGATCAGCCCGGAATGCTCGCTGTGGGCAAGCGCCGCATACACCGCGCGCTCGGCGAGCGCGGCCCAGTCAATCCTACTGTCCCATTCCTCGGACAAGTCACTTTCGACAGTGATCACTCGCTTTGCGGTCCTTCGTAAGCATCGACGATGCGCCCGACCAAGGGATGGCGCACCACGTCCGCGCTGTTGAAGCGGATGGTTGCGATCTTGGGAATGCCTTCCAGCTTGGTGACCGCGTCGGCGAGGCCCGACATGCCCGGATTGGGCAGATCGACCTGCTTGGGATCGCCGCAGATCACCATCCGGCTGCGCATGCCGAAGCGGGTCAGGAACATCTTCATCTGCTGCGGCGTGGTATTCTGCGCCTCGTCCAGGATGATGAAGGCATCGCCGAGCGTGCGGCCGCGCATAAAGGCGATCGGCGCGATCTCAATCTCGCCGCTCGCGATCCGCCGCTCCACCTGCTCGGTCGGCAGCATGTCGTACAGCGCGTCGTAGAGCGGGCGCAGATACGGATCGACTTTCTCCTTCATGTCGCCGGGCAGGAAGCCGAGCCGCTCGCCCGCCTCCACCGCCGGCCGCGACAGGATCAGCCGATCGACCGAGCCGCCGATCAGCTGCTGCACGGCCTGCGCGACCGCGAGATAGGTCTTGCCGGTGCCGGCCGGGCCGAGGGCGAAGATCATGTCGTCGCGGCCGAGCGCTTCCATATAGACGGCCTGCGTCTTGGAGCGCGGCACGATCGTCTTCTTGCGCGTGCGGATCATCACCTTGGGCGGCTCGGCGACATCCGGCGAGATGATGCCGTCCAGCACTGGCTGACCCGACATGGCGATCACCGCATCGACGGTGCCGGCATCGATGTCCTGTCCTTCGTCAAGCCGGTTATAGAGTCCCTGAAGCACGTCGCGCGCGCGCGCGGCCGCATCGGGCTCTCCTTCGATCTGGATGCGCGAGCCACGGGCGGCGATATAAACGCCCAGCCGATCCTCTATCGCCACCAGATTGCGGTCGAATTCACCGAACAGCGGCCCGAGCAGATGCGGCTCGGCGAATTGCAGCTCGACGCGAGCGCGGGGCGGGGTGGCGGGTGCTTGGGCGGGTTTCCTGGGTTGAGCCACTAGCTGTTCCTCGTCGCCCCAGCGAAGGCTGGGGTCCATCGGACGTTAGCAACCAGGGCGACGGCAGCTTGGATCCCGGCCTCGGCCGGGATGGCGGGAGCAGGAAGCGTCAAGCTGCTTGTCTCACCAACTCGGCGCCACCGACGCTGTTCGGCCCGGCGGATATGATTTCCACGTCGATCATGTCTCCCAACTGCGCTTCCGTTTGCAAATGCACCGACTGGAGCCAGGGTGACTTGCCGATCATCTGCCCGGGCTTCTTGCCACGCCGTTCGATCAGCACTTCCACCCGCCGGCCGACGCTTGCCCTGTTGAACGCATGTTGCTGCATATTCAGGAGCGCCTGCAGGCGTTGCAATCGTTCGTCCATGATCTCCGGTTCGATCTGATCGGCCATGCCCGCCGCCGGGGTGCCCGGACGCGGAGAATATTTGAACGAGTAAGCCTGCGCGTAGTTCACTTGATCGACAAGGCTCAACGTATCGCGGAACTCCGCTTCCGTTTCTCCGGGGAAGCCGACGATGAAATCGCCCGACACGGCGATGTCGGGGCGGACGGCGCGGACCCGGTCCAGCAGCCGAAGATAGGAATCGCGGCCGTGGCTGCGATTCATTGCCTTGAGCAGGCGCTCGCTGCCCGATTGCACCGGCAGGTGCAGGAACGGCATCAGCTTCTCCACCTCGGCATGGGCGCGGATCAGGCCTTCGCTCATATCGTTGGGATGGCTGGTCGTGTAGCGGATCCGCCGCAGGTCAGGCAGCCGGTCCAGCGCCGCGATCAGATCGTGCAGCCCGCGGCCGTCTTCCGAGACCCAAGCATTCACATTCTGCCCGAGCAGGGTGATTTCGCGCGCGCCCATGTCGACCAGCGCACGTGCTTCCTCGACGATCGCGTTCCAAGGCCGCGATATCTCCGCGCCCCGTGTGTAGGGGACCACGCAGTAAGTGCAAAATTTGTCGCAGCCTTCCTGCACCGTCAGAAAGGCGGACGGACCCTGGCGGCGGCGGGTGGGCAGCGCGCCGAACTTGGCGACCACCGGCATGTCCGTATCGAGCGCGGTCTCGCCACGGGCGGCGGCCGCGACCATGGCGGGCAGGCGGTGATAGGCCTGCGGGCCGACAACGATGTCGACACTGGGCGCGCGGCGTGGAATCTCGGCGCCTTCGGCCTGGGCGACGCAGCCGGCGACGGCGATCATCGGCCGCGATCCGTCCTCGCGCCGGAGCCTGCCGATGTCAGAATAGACCTTGTCGGCCGCTTTTTCCCGGATGTGGCAGGTGTTCAGCACGACGAGATCGGCGGACGGCCCGTCCGCGGCCGCGCTCATGCCCTGCGATTCGAGCAATTCGGCCATGCGCGCGCCGTCATAGGCGTTCATCTGGCAGCCGAAAGATTTGACGTGAAACGTGGCGGGAAGAGACATCGCGCCAGCTATAGGCGATCGTCGGCGCGCGCGGAACCCAACGCGGAGAGGATCCGCGCGCGGGCCTGCTCGGCCAGCGCCTTGCGATCGCCGGCCGCGACCGGGTCGACCGGCTCAAGGAAGTGGATGGCCAAGGGGATCGTGCCGCGCCGGCTCAGGACCCGGCGGACATTGGCGCCGGCCGGTTCCTCGCCCGTCCAGGCGATATCATCGCCGGCTCCCCCGTAATCGAGCGCGACCGGCTGGACCGCGAGGCCCGGCAGCGGCGGGAACAGGGACGCGAGCAGGCTCGGACGGAAGGGCAGCAGCTGCGTTCCGCCTTCGGTCGTGCCTTCCGGGAACAAGGCAACCGGCTGCCCGCCCGCCAGGGCATCGCGCAACGCGTCCGCCTGGCCGCGAACCGCGCGCCTGTCGGTATTGGCGATGAAGACCGTGTTGTTAAGCCGCGCCAGCCAGCCGATCACCGGCCAGCGCCCGACCTCCTCCTTGGATACGAACGCCGCCCCGCTCGCGCCCGCCACCGCCATGATGTCGAGCCAGCTCAGATGGTTGGCGAGGAACAGAACAGGGGAGGGGAGCGGGCGGCCGATGATCGTCGTCCGAATCCCGGCCGATCGGCCGACCCAGAACAGGAATCGGCGCGGCCATGGCGAGCGGCCGCCCGACAGCTTCCAGCCATAATGGAGCGGCAGACAGACCAGCAGGCCGAGCACGATCGAAGCGACTCGGAACACCAGACGAAGATGGCTCATCGCAGCGGCAGCGGGACCTGGTCGAAGCCCCTCACTGCTTTCGGTCGAGCGGAACGCCGAACAATTCCATGCGGTGATCGACCAGGCGGAAGCCGAGCTTCTCCGCGATCTTGCGCTGCAACGCTTCGAGTTCGTCGTCGACGAACTCGATCACCGTTCCGGTTTCGACATCGATCAGATGGTCGTGATGCTCGGCGTCCGCAGCCTCGTATCGGGCACGGCCGTCGCCGAAATCGTGCCGCTCGAGGATGCCGGCTTCCTCGAACAGGCGCACCGTGCGATACACAGTCGCGATCGAGATTCCGCTGTCGATCGCCGCCGCCCGATCGTGCAGGGCTTCGACGTCCGGATGATCCTCCGATTCCGACAGGACGCGCGCGATCACGCGGCGCTGTTCGGTGATACGCAAGCCCTTTTGATTGCAGAGCGCTTCGATGTCGATCCGGCGGGTCATCGCCGCAGGCCTTAGCGGATGGGAACCGCGCGTCAAAGCGCTCTGCCTATGCCCAAGCTTACTTGCGTGCGGCAGTTTCCCGGCTGCGCTTGGTGCCAAGGCCGATCTTCTTGGCAAGGCTGCGGCGCTGTTCCGCGTAATTGGGCGCAACCATCGGATAGTCGGCGGGCAGGCCCCACTTGGACCGATATTCCTCCGGGCTCATCTGGTAATGAGTCATCAGATGCCGCTTGAGCATCTTGAGCTTCTTCCCATCCTCCAGACAGACGATATAGTCGGGCTTGACGGAAGAACGGACGGAAACGGCCGGCTCCGGCTTGATTTCGGGCGCTTCGACCTCGACGCCAAGTCCAGTCAGGGCGCCATGCACATTCTGAATCAGATTAGGCAGGTCGTTTACTGAAACGCTGTTGTTGCTGACATGGGCCGATACGATGTCGGCGGTCAACGTAATCAGTGTCTCGTTTAGATTGCTATGGGAGTCCATAAGAAGCCTACTGCTTGCCATCCACAGGATTGGGTATGGCCTCGCTTGCCCAAATGGTAGGTGAGGAGAGCTTTCGCAAGCAAAATCAGAGCAGTAATATCCGCAGGGGGGACTAAAGGACCGCGTCCCGGGTGAGCGTCAGAGCGTCGTAAATCTGACCATCGCGGCCGGTATAGTAAGCCCGTCTGCGACCGACCTCCGCGAAGCCCGCACCCCGATACAGCCTCATTGCCGGATTGCCGTCGCGGACTTCCAAATGGAGTTTGTCGGCCCCGCTTCGCGCTGCGACGGCGGTGAAATGGTCGAGCAGCAATCGACCGACGCCGCGGCGCTGCCCGTCGCGCCGGACGGCGAGCAGCAGCAACTCGGCCTCGCGCAAGACGATCCGGGAAAGGGCGAAGCCGACCACATCGCCATCATGGCTGGCGATGCTGAGCCAGACCCCCGGCAGCGGCAGCAGGCCGGAACATTGCGGTGCCGTCCAGGCTTCGCCGAAAGCGGGATCGAAGCTGTCGGCCATCACGACCATGACTTGGTCGAGATCGCGGGCGCTGCCCTCGGCGATAGTGACGGCGAGTCCGCTCATCGGCCCGGCTTCGCGTCCGGCGCGCGGCCGTAGATCGGCCGGGGAGGAAGGCTGCGCAAATCGTGAGGCAGCAGCCGCGCGTCGGCGGCGCGGGCCAAGGTATCCAGGGCAGTGCCGGAGCCGCGCGCATCGATCAGCGCTTGCGCGCCCGATCCAACCACGAGCTCGGCCGTCACGGCCTGCGCCGCCTCGTCCGGAACGAGCGAGCGCAGTTCATCCAAGGGTGAGAGCGGGGGACGGCCATAGCTTTGCACGAAAAGCTGCCCATGTCCGCCGTGCAGCGCAACCGCCAATTCGCCGTCGCCCGGAACCGCCGCGGCGATGGCGGCGAGGGACGAGAAGCCGGCCAGCGGCACTCGCCAGCCGATCGCCAGGCCATGGGCCGCGGCAAGCCCCACGCGGAGGCCGGTGAAGCTGCCCGGACCGCAATCGACCAGGATCGAATCCGGCCTGCGCCCGGCCAGCAGCTCCTCGATCAGCGGCACCAGCCGCTCGGCATGGCCGCGGCCGACCAGCTCGTGCCGCTCGTCGATCAGCCGCTCACCCTCGATCAGCGCGACCGAACAGGCCGCCGTCGCGCAATCGATCACCAGCTGCACGCGAGCCGGCGCTCAGATCGCTTCGACCGTGTTAACCTCGGGGACGTAGTGTTTGAGCAGGCTTTCAATGCCTTGCTTCAGCGTCATCGTCGAGGACGGGCAGCCGGAACAGGCGCCCTGCAGCGCGAGATAGACCGTGCCGCCGCGAAAGCCGCGATAGACGATATCGCCGCCGTCATTCGCCACTGCCGGCCGCACCCGCGTGTCGATCAGCTCGCGGATCTGCGCGACGATGTCGGCATCCTGCGGATCGTCCCCGAAATCCTCGTTCGGGGCGACCTCGATCCCGGCCGCGCTGCCGGGCGCGAACAAGGGCGCGCCGCTGGCGAAATGATCGAGCAGCACGCTCAGAACTTGCGGCTTGAGCTGCCGCCAGTCGGAGCCGGGCGAGGCCGTCACCGACACGAAGTCGCGCCCGTAGAACACGCCTTCGACGTCGCCGGTCGAGAATATGGCATGAGCGAGCGGCGAGGCTTCGGCCTCCTCCGGAGTCGCGAAGTCACGCGTTCCGCTCGGCATTACCGTCTCACCGGGCAGGAACTTGAGCGTGAGCGGATTGGGCGTGGATTCGGTCTGGATCAGCATGGTCGCCATGTGGGCCGGCCGGTGCTGGCGATCAAGCGCGGGCGAGGCGGGGCGTCGCGATCAGCAGCCTTCGTATTTCCAGTTCCGCTTCTTGCCGTCCGCGATCCACTCCACCGCTTGCGCGATCCGCCGGGCGCGCGTGTCGGGCCGCTTGGCGTCGAGCACCCATTCGACATAATCGCGCCGGCTTCCCGGCGGGAAGGCCGAGAAAGTGGCGCAGGCGGCGGGATTGCCGGCGAGCGCGTCAAGCAGATCGGCCGCCGCTTCGAGCGGCGGCTTCTCCGTCCTGGCGCGAGCCGGTCCGGCATCGCTTTCGACATAGGCCATCGCCGCCCTAACCAGCCGCTCCAGCTCCTGCGACGCTGGCAGGTCGGCGATCGATGTGAGTCGCCCAAACTGCCCCATCGCACCCGGCTTCCCACCGTCTTCGATCACCGCGGCCGCCTGCCGGAAGCCGAATGTCGCGTGCGACTTGAAGGCGGCCATGCCGGCGATCTGCTTGCCGCGATACGTGAAGGCCGGCATGCCCCATTTGATCGCCTCCTCGCATCCCGGGCAGGCGTCGTGGATCGCGGCCCGCAGATGCAGCAGGATCGGCCGGGCGAAGTCCGCCTGGTCAGCGATATAAGCGTCGACGCGCGGGTCCGTTGGCATTGGTCCTCCGCCGCTTTCATCCGCTCGAACCGCCCTTCGCGCAAGCGCGCGACTCGCTCTGGCCCGGAATCGATTCGGGTGGTCGAAGGCGCAGGAACACGCGAGTCGCAAAGACGCTGGCGCTCGGATCGTCACCGGGATCGCCGCATGCGCGCCGCCAAGCTCAATTCCAGCCTGATCTCCCGCATCGCCTATGATGAGGAAGCGGCGGCGCTCAGCATCTGGTTCAAGGAAACCGGCCGCTACGTCTATCATGGCGTGCCGCAAGCGATCTACGATGCGCTGAAGCGCGCGCCTTCGGCCGGGCGCTTCTTCAACGAATGCATCAAGCGCCGATACCGCTGCAGCTTCGATCCTGACCGCCGTCGCTTCCGCCCGACCGGCTAACATCCTGATCGCCAAAGCGGATTAACCTTTGGCGAGGCCGCGTTTCCTTTCGGCACAGGCCGTTTCGGGGGCGTGACAGGTTCGCGGGGCCGTGAAACACGGGCTCCACGAACAGCAACGGCAGGCGATGCGAACCATGATCCAGGTGACCGACAAGATCTTCGCCCACGACCCGGCGGCCCGCGGCTACCATGCCGTCTATCGCGAGAACCAGGTCAATCACTGTCCTGGCTGCGGGCGCACGCATTGGTATGTCGGCCGGACGCTGGCCGAATGCGGCTTCTGCTCGACCGCGCTGCCGCTCGCCGAAGCGACCTCACGCGGTTCGGGCATGCACAGCCGCAATTTCAAGCCGACCTTCCTCGACGCGGCCTGATCCAGCCCTGGCCCACGCGCCGACTGCCCAGGCGCGTGCGCCTTTTCAGCCCAGCTTGAAGATCGCCTGCGCCGCGGCGACCTCGTCGCGGATGAAGCGGAGCACGGCTTTCACGCGGGCGAGACCCGCGAGGTCCTGGTGGACGACCAGCCAGAAGGAGCGGGTGAAGCACACCTCCTTTGGCAAAACCCGCACTAGGCCGCTCTCGGCGCCGACCGCGAAGGCGGGCAGCACGCACAAACCGGCGCCGGCGCGAGTCGCCTTGAGCTGGGTGACGAGGTTGCTGCTTTCCAGCGCGGTCGATCCTTCCGGCGCGATTTCGCCTCGCACGTCCAGTTCCGGGTAGCTCAGCAGATCGCCGACATAGGTGACCAGCCGATGTTCCCGCACGCCCGCGACGCTGGTGATCGCGGGATGCCGTTCGAGGTAGGAAGGCGCCGCATAGAGCGCGAGATCGTAGTCGATCAGCTTCTCGGCCTGTAACCGGCCCGATGGCGGGCGACCAACGGTGACGACCAGATCGGCGTCGCGCCGGGACAGGCTGAACGCGGCCGAGGTGGCGACGATCTGAATGCCGAGCTGCGGGTGGCGTTCGGTCAGGCGGCTGATTCGCGGCGCCAGGAAATAACTGCCGAACCCTTCGGGCGATCCGATCCGCACCGATCCGGACAGGCTGGCGGCGCTGCCGCCGACGCTTTCGTGCGCGCCGAGCGCGAGCCGCTCCATTTCCTCCGCGATCGGCAGCAGCCGCTGGCCGGCCTCGGTCAAGCTATAGCCTTGTGGGCTGCGCTCGAACAATTTGGCATCGAGACCGTGCTCGAGCGCGCCGATCCGCCGCGACAAGGTCATGTGATCGACCCGCAGCCGTGCCGCCGCGCCGGTCAGCCGGCCGCTACGGGCGATCGCCAGAAAGGCGCGCAAGCTGTTCCAATCGAAATCGGCCGGAATATGTGAACTTTCGCGCTACGGTTGCGACACGATTGCGATGGTTTTCCCATGCGGCTTATGGGAGATGGCCGCACCCCTTCAAGAGGAAACAAGCCATGACGTTCGTCGCCCCCGCGAGCGCGTTCGCCGACGCGGTCGAAATCGATTTCGCCCATTTCGCCCCGCGCCCGGCCTTTCCGGCCCATGCGGACGTGGCCGACCCGCAAGCCGGCTGGGCGACTCGCAACCCGACCAAGGCGCTCGCGTTCCTGTTCGTCAGCCCGCGCGATTGCGGCGCGGTCGATGAGCTGATGGCGCTGTAAGGTCGGACTGAGCATCTTAACCCGCTCACCCTGAGCTTGTCGAAGGGCTGCTTTTCTTCCTCGTATGCCATTATAAGGACAGGGCTTCGACAGGCTCAGCCCGAACGGGTCTGATTGACGGAGAAAGATCGTGACCGATACCCGCGTTTGGAAGCTTCCCGAAACCGCGCCGAGCCCGGTCGAGTTCGCGCAGGCCTGGTCGCGGGTGATCGCGAGCGCCGCCGATGTGCTGCGGTCCTCGGCCGAGGCGGCCGCGAAGCCGGCCACGCCGCTGCCCTATGATCCGGCCTCAGCGGTTCGCGCCTTTTCCGCTTTCGCCACCCACCTGCTGACCAATCCCGCCCAGGCCCTGCAAGCGCAGCAGCAGGCGGCGGCCGACATGATGAAGCTGTGGAGCGCGGCCGCCACCCGCGCGAGCGGCGGCATGCCGGAACCGCTGATCTCACCCGAGCGCGGCGATCGACGATTCAGCGATCCCGCCTGGAGCGAGGAGCCGGTTTTCGATTATCTGAAGCAAGCCTATCTGCTCGCCGCCAAGCGCGTGGTCGAGATGGTCGAGCGCGCCGAAGGGCTCGATCCCGCCACACGGACGCAGATGCTGTTCTACACGCAGCAATCGCTGCACGCGCTATCACCCGCCAATTTCCCATTGACCAATCCGGAAGCGATTCGCCGCGCCATCGATACCGGCTCGGTGAGCCTGATTTCCGGCCTCGCGAATATGCTCGCCGACGCGGCCGCCCAGCCTGGCATTGTCCAGCGCCGCGCGTCAAAAGAGTTCGAACTCGGCGTCGACATCGCCGCCACGCCCGGCAGCGTCGTTTTCCAGAACGAGCTGATGCAGCTCATCCAGTACGCGCCGACCACGGATCAGGTGTATCGCCACCCGGTCCTGTACGTGCCGCCGCTGGTGAACAAATATTACCTGCTCGATCTTCAGCCCAAATCGAGCCTGATGCGCTGGCTGGTCGAGCAGGGTCACACAGTGTTCGTGATCTCCTGGATCAACCCGGGCGCCGACCTCGCCGACATGGACATGGCCGATTACATCAAGCTCGGCCCGGTCGCCGCGCTGGACGCGATCGAGCAGGCGACGGGCGAGCGGCAGGTCGATCTGTTCGGCTTCTGCATGGGTGGCACGCTGGCGGCGATGACCGCGGCCTATCTCGCCGGCCAGGGACAAGGCGAGCGGATCGCGTCGGTGACCAGCATCGGCTCCTTGTTCGATTTCGCCGAACTCGGCCAATGGTCGACCTTCTCCGATCCGGAACAGCTCAAAGCCATGGAACGGCACCTGGAGCATCGCGGCTTCATGGCCGCGCAGGACCTCCAGGCCTTGTTCAGCGCGGTGCGCGCCAACGATCTGATCTGGTCGTCGGTGGTCAGTCACTACCTGCTCGACCGCGAGGCGCCGCCATCCGACATTCTCTATTGGTTCGCCGACGGCGCCCACATTCCGCGCGCCTTTCTGCTGAGCTATGCGACGCAGCTGCTGCGCGACAACAAGCTGCGCGAGCCGGGCGGCGTGGCGATCGACGGCGTGCCCCTCGATCTCGGCGCGGTTCAGGCGCCGCTGATGGCGATCAGCCTCAAGGACGATCACGTCTCCGCCTGGAATGCGACCTACGACAGTGCGCGTTTGTGGGGCGGACCGACCAGCTTCCTGCTCGGCGGTTCCGGGCACAATGCCGGCGTGATCAACCCGCCCTCGGCCGGCAAGCACGGTTATTGGACCAATCCGGATATGCCCGACACGGCGAACGCCTGGCTTCAAGCCGCGACCAAGCAGGAGGGCAGCTGGTGGCCGCACTGGCAGGCCTGGCTCGCCCGCGACGGCGAACAGGTCGCCGCCCGTGTGCCGGGCGGTGGGCAGCTTTCCGCCATCGAGCCGGCGCCCGGCAGCTATGTCCGGATGCGCGGCTAAACGCCTGGCAAGCGCGCGCTGGCAACGATCGTCACGCCTTCATGCCGCATGTGGAACGAAGCGATTCTCCACAACCGCGGAATTGCTGACTTTTCCGGCCGGACATGTTCACCGAACGTCGCTTTGCCGTCCCGTTCCGGTGCGGCCGGTCGCTTGATCAACCGTTCGCCGCGCCGCCAACCCGCTTGGTCCCGGCGAACCGTTTCAGGGCTGGACGAAGCAAGCAAGGTTTAACAATCTGCGCTCAACGTCACGGGGTGGGCAGCTTCCTGACAGAAACAGCCGGGCGAAAACGCCCAACAAGCGCGACGGCGGCCAGTCACAAGGCAGCCGATCGTCAGGTCGATCGGGGATTGCGATGACTGGTTTGGTTCAGGCGTATAATGTGCGGGGTGCGGGCAAGTTCCGCGATCTGTTCAACGCACGTAGGTTTTTCGTGGCCGGCGCGTTCGCCGCGATCCTTTCCGTCTTTTCCGCTCCGGCGGTTGCCGCCGATGCCGCGCCCCGCGCCGGTTTCGAAGCGGTTCAGCCGCTCAAGTCCGCTCCCAATTTCAAGCAGCTCTTCGCCAGCTGGAAGAGCCTGGAACAGCCCGCCGCCGGCACCATCGCCATTCCTTCTACCCAGCCGGTCAAGGGCACGGCGCTGACATCCGGCTACGGCGTCCGCTCCGATCCGTTCCGCGGCCGCGCCGCGATGCATGCCGGCATCGATCTCGCCGGCCCGCTCGGCACGCCGATCTATGCCACCGCCGACGCGGTCGTGAGCCGCTCCGAATGGGCCGGCGGCTACGGCAACCTCATCGAACTCGGCCATGGCCGCGGCATCCAGACCCGCTACGGCCACCTCACCCGCTCGATCGTCCGCGCCGGCCAGAAGGTGAAGCGCGGCGATCTCATCGGCTACATGGGCTCGACCGGCCGCTCGACCGGCAGCCACCTCCACTATGAAGTGCGGATCGATGGCAAGGCCGTGAACCCCATTCCCTTCATGGAAGCCAACGACCTCCTCCTCGCCATGCAACGCCGCGCCCAAGGCGCCACTCGCGTCGCGATGGGCGGCCCGGTCAACTCCGCGAAGTAATCATTCCGAAGCTTGCGAGAGCCCGCCGGAACTGAGGTTCGGCGGGCTTTCTTGCGTTTGGGTTAGGTGCGGCCACCCAGCAATCTTTGCGCCTGCCGAGGGTGGCTCCACGATCCACGATGCTTGGCGCTGAAACAGTTATGGCCGTGGCGACCGGGCGACTTCTGGGCGTCAACGGTCGCGGCGACGTTTAACCAACGGTTACGCGCGCTGAACGTCCCACTTGAGACGATTAGCCTAGCTGATCACGCGAACCTTGCCATGCCGCTTCGCGCAATCCCGAAAAGCCCGCCAGGAACGCGGGCTCGAGCCTGGTGACTGGCACAAGGGAGGCAGCGTGCGCCGAGCAATCTGCTCGCGCTGCTCAAAGCTGCGCTGGGCCTCGGCCTTCTGACGCGGCCAGCCGCGATCCAACACGCTGGCGAAGATGCTGGCGCGTCGTCCCGCTTTGATCGATGTGGGGCAGTGCGTCGGCGGCGGCCCTTGCGCCAGCTCGAAGGCGTTGCACGGCCGAGTTGGCCAGTCGTTATCGACCCGCTGCGCCGGTGCCGTTCCGGAATCGAGCCTGATGCTCCCGCCGGCACGGACGAACGCCTCGACGATTTGGCGGGCTGTGGCTTTATCGAAGCCGGGGCGATCCCCGTAGCGATCCGATTCGATCGCGTTCAGCAACATCTGCGACGCTGGATCGATCCGAGCGCCGGCGGCGACCAACGTCTCGAAAATACCGAGACAATCCTTGTCGGGCTCCGCGTCCGGCCGCCAGGTCGGGAGGCTCCTTTCCGTCTCGCGAAGAGCGGCTTGAAGAGCGCGCGGATCCTGACGCGCCGGCTTGACCCAGAAATCGAACGAGGAGATCGTGCAACTCCCGGCGGCGCGGACGAGCGGCATGTCGCTTGTCGAGCTCGGATCACGGCTCAAAAGGCCAGCGACCGAGAGCGCCGCGTTTTTCAAGCCCTCCTCGCGAACAGCCTCGGCCAAACGGCGCAAGTCAGAGGCCTCGAAATTGTCAATCGTCGGGCCGATGAAGCCCCTCGCCAATGCGGCGATCATGAGCTCGTCGCGCCGCTTTTGCGCCAGCATCGTCGCATTTCTGAAAACGTCGGCGGAGACGTGGTCGTCCTCGGTCGCATCGCATCTCCTGTCGGCCGCGATCGTCATGAGGGAGCGAGCCGCCGCCGCGTTTCGTTCAGTGATCGCCAGCCGGACAGGATCGACCGGAGCCGCTTGCCAATACCGGCCGCCCTCCGTCGGCGGCGAACGCTGATCCTCGCAGAACAGCTTGCGTTGCCGGGGATCGCGAGCGTAGCGGCTCACCAGGCCATCGTCTCGGCGCAGGATGGCCCAATCGAGCGCGGACAGGCCGAGACCGTCGCGGCGGCGAAGCGATTCGAGTGGCGGGGCGGCGGCGCGAGCGGTCTGGCCAGCTCGCGCTGCGGCCAGGAGCGACGCCTGCGGCGGCAACGGCTTCAGCACGGCCCAAGGCGGCACGACCTGAGCATCCGTCGCCCGCGCTGGATCCAGCATCGTCGCCCCGCCGGGCAGGCACAAGGACGAGTAAGGGCTGCCGGAGCGGTGGATTAATGCGGCATTGTAGCGCGCCGCCCCATTCCGAACCCCGGCCGAGTCATAGCGCGGCGGTGTGTCCGGCTCGGCGACATCGCTGAAGACAAGCTCAGTTGCGCTTCTAAAAGGCAGGCGATCAATCGGGACGCTGCAGCGGACCCCTTCGATCCGGTTCCCATCCGGCGTGAACACAGAAACCAGGCGCCAGTCATCGGCCCACGCGGCCAATTCGGATGAGCGTATTGGGTCGGCCCGGATTTCGTCCATGCCGACCGTGTGAGCCCGGCCGGTCGCCCAACGTTGGAGCGAGCTGAAGGAGGCCGAACCGTCATCGCAGCCCCAGAGGAACAAGGCAGCCAAAAGGCCAAGAGCAATCTGCTCTCGCCTGCCCCGACGGCTTATAGCAGGGCGCGTGCTCAGTTACTTCCCCTTGCGCTTCCGGTGCTTGTCCAAGTCCAGCACCATGTTCGCCTCGCCTTCGGGCAGCAGGCCGAGCCGGCGGGCGATGTCCTGATAGGCTTCCGCTTCGCCGCCGAGATCGAGGCGGAAGCGATCCTTGTCGAGCTTCTCGCCCGAGCTCATGTCCCACAGCCGGCAGCCGTCCGGGCTGATCTCGTCGGCCAGGATGATGCGGGCATAATCATTCTCCCACACCCGGCCGAACTCCAGTTTGAAATCGACCAGGCGGATGCCGATCCCGGCGAACAGGCCGCACAGGAAGTCGTTCACGCGCACCGCCATGTCGGCGATGTCGTTCATCTCCTCCTGGCTCGCCCAGCCGAAGCAGGCGATATGCTCGTCCGCGATCAGCGGATCGCCAAGCGCATCGTCCTTATAATAATATTCGATGATCGTGCGGGGCAATTGCGTGCCTTCCTCGATCCCGAGCCGCTTGGACAGCGACCCGGCCGCGACGTTGCGCACCACCACTTCGATCGGCACGATCTCGACCTGGCGGATCAGCTGCTCGCGCATGTTGAGCCGGCGGATGAAGTGATGCGGGATGCCGATCGTCCCGAGCAGGGTGAACAAATGCTCGGAAATGCGGTTGTTGAGCACGCCCTTGCCGCTGATCGTGCCCTTCTTCTGCGCATTGAAGGCAGTCGCGTCGTCCTTGAAATACTGAATGAGCGTGCCGGGCTCCGGCCCCTCGTAGAGGATCTTGGCCTTGCCTTCGTAGATCTGGCGGCGGCGGGACATGGGGCGAAGTCTCCGGCGAATAAACAACTGCGCCCCGCGAGCGACGTAGCCAGGCGACGCGCGGGCGGGGCGGAGCCGGGGCTATAGCGAACGCCCGGAAGAGGCGCAACGCGGGCTTACCCGTCGAGCGAAGGCTCACGGGGTTGCGCCGGTCGTCGCGACGGCAGGCGCAACCGCTTCAGCCAGCCCAGCCGCCGCAACAGCCACAGCAAGGCCCAGATCACGAGCAGCCAGGGCGACAGCGCCAGCGTCAACGTGATCAGCGCGGCGATGCTGGCGCCGAACACCTGGCCGGCTTGCGCGACGCTCGACCGGACCGGCTGCCACATGCCGCCGCCCTCCGGCGCGTCGCTGGAATAGCTGATGTCGAGCTTCGACATCGCCACCCGTCCGCGCATCTCCGCCAGCCAGGACCGCGCCGAATCCAGCTCCTCCTGCGCCTGCGCATAAGCGCGCTCGGCTTCGACCAACTCGCCGACCTTGCCCTCGCGATTGCCGAGCAGCGCAAGCAGCCGCTGGGCCAACGCTTCCTTGCCGCGCAGCCGCGCCTCGGTGTCGACGATCTGCTTGGACAAATCCTCCGCCTGCGTCCCGCGCGCGCTGACCGCGCCGCCCGATCCGGTCACGGCGGCGTCGAGCCGGTCGCCGAAGGCGCGCGCGATCCGGGCATCGACGAGCAGCGACAGCGCCGCGCGGACGAACTGCCCGTCGCCGCTGTCCCGCGTCATCGACACGATCCGGCACCGGACGGCCCCAAGCTGGTCGCACATCGCGACATGCTGACGCTGAACCTGCGGCACCGTGTCCGCCGAGACCCGATAGCCAAAGCTGTAGGTATAGGCGATCTGCGGCGCGGCAACGTCCGGCTCCGCGTCCTGCTTGGCGACGAGGCCTGGCGGCTCGAACTCGGGCGGAGGTGGCGCTTCGGCGACATCGAACGTCTCGAGCGACTCCGTCTTGACCTTCATGTCCTGAGAATTCCCGCACGCCGCCAGGGCGAGCAGGGCAGGAAAGGCGAGCCGCTTCATGGCCGACAGGCTAGCCCAGGGTCCAGCCGCTCGGCAAGCTCAGGTCACCTTGCCGCGAACCGCGAAGCGCGGGTCGCGCCAGCGCTCGGTGGCGAGTATGTCGCGCAGCCGTTCGACCGCCGTCCACACATCCTCGAAGCCGAGATAGAGCGGGGTCAGGCCGAAGCGGATCACGTCGGGCGCCCGGAAATCGCCGATCACGCCCGCCTCGATCAGCGCCTGGCAGAGCTCAAAGGCGTGGGGGTGCCGGAACGAGATGTGGCTGCCGCGCCGCTCGGGTTCGGCCGGCGAGATGCAGTCGAGCCCCGGACACTGTTCCGCCGCCAGCCCGGC
The DNA here is from genome assembly GCA_036387855.1 of Allosphingosinicella sp. Taxonomy (GTDB): domain Bacteria; phylum Pseudomonadota; class Alphaproteobacteria; order Sphingomonadales; family Sphingomonadaceae; genus Allosphingosinicella. The sequence continues at coordinate 160,177 of DASVSZ010000038.1, forward strand.
GAACAGGTCGAACAGGGCGACCGACTTGGCCCAGACCGCGTCCATGTCGACACCGTCGAAACTCTCCACCCCGGTTTCCAGCGCGAGCAGGCTCAGCATCGGCGGCGTGCCGACCAGGAAGCGGGCGATGCCCGGCGCCGGCTCGTAATGATCGTGGAACGCGAACGGGGCGGAATGCCCCATCCACCCGCACAAGGTCGGGAGCAGCTGCTCCTGCAGATGCTCGGCCACATAGAGGAAGGCCGGAGCTCCCGGCCCCCCGTTCAGATATTTGTAGCCGCAGCCGACCGCCAGCTCCGCGCCGTCGGCGTTCAGCCGCAGCGGCACCGCCCCGGCGCTGTGGCTTAAGTCCCAGATCACGCGCGCACCGGCCGCCTTTGCACGGGCGGTAAGCGCGGCCATGTCGAACCGGTAGCCGGCCTTGAAATGGACATGGGTGAGCAGGACGAGATTGGTGTCGGGGCCGATCGCGGCTTCCAGCGCGCCGCGCTCGACCACCCGCACGTTCATCCCCATCAGCTCGGCCGCGCCGCTCGCGACATGGAGGTCGGTGTGGAAATTACCCGCTTCCGACAGGATCTCCCGCCGTTCGGGCGCCAGCGCGGCGGCGGCGGTGAGGAGCTTGAAGATGTTGACCGAAACCGAATCGGCGGCGATCACTTCGTGCGGCTTCGCGCCGATCAGCGGCGCGATACCGGCGCCGATCCGGGCCGGCGCCTCGATCCAGCGGTGATCGTTCCAGCTGCGGATAAGTGAGCGGCCCCACTCGCCGTCGACGATCTCGCGCTGGCGCTGGACGGTCGCCACGGGGAGGGCGCCGAGCGAATTGCCGTCCAGGTAGATGATCCCGCCCGGCAGCACGAACCGATCCCGTAACGCACGCAGCGGATCGGCGGCATCGAGCGCGCGCGCCTGGTTGAGAGCGTTTTCTCTCACTTGGAACCCCGTTCGGGCTGAGCCTGTCGAACCCCCCCCCTTACTCTTGAACGTGTCTTGAGCGAGGAAGGAGCGGCCTTCGACAAGCTCAGGCCGAACGGGGTTGGAGGCTTCAGTTGTAATTTTCACCGCCGCCGCCCCAGCGCCCGCTCGATCTCCTCCACCGCCACGCCCCAGGCCGCGCTTTCCGGCGCGATCAGTTCGACATGGCCGGTGCGGTCGACCATCCGCACCCGCACCTTGTCACCTTTGACCCGCATCGGCGCGGCATAGCTTTCGGCATAAGCGGGCGGGATGATTCGGTCCTGCAAGCCGTTGACCAGCACCTGATCGACCCCGATCGGCGCCAGCCGCGGCACCGAGGTGTCGGCGAAGCGCCCGCCGGTCAGCTTGGCGATCACCTCGGTTCCGCAACCGCTGCCGGGCGGTCGCGCCGCTTCCTCGAGATCGGGCAAGCCGCCGAGGCTTACCACGCTGTCGATGCCGATCGGGCTTGCGGTTCGGAGCGGACTATTCGCCGGCAGCCTGGGCCGCGCCGCCAGCCAGAGCGCGAGATGCCCGCCCGCCGAATGGCCGGTCGCGACCAGCGGTGAAAGGTCGAATTTGTAAGCCGCCGCATGCGTCCGGAGCGCGTCCGCCGCGGCGCTCGCGTCCAGGAACGTTCCCGGATAACCGCCGCCCGCGCGATCGACGCCGCGATAATCGATGTTCCACACGGCGATCCCGCGCCGGCGCAGGTCGTCGGCGATCCAGTTCATGATTCGGCGATCGGCGATGTCGCTCTGCCAGCAGCCGCCATGCACCATCAGCACGGTCGGGTGCGGTCCCACTCCGTCCGGCACCCAGACGTCGACCCGCTGCATGCCTTCGCTGCCGTAATCGATCGTCGCGCTGGGCTCGGGCCGCGGCCGTTCGAGCAGGTCGGGCCATTTCAACAGCTCGGCCGCCCCCGCGACCGTGGACGCGGCCGGAGGAGCGGGGGCAGGCGCGGGGCTGTTCACGGCGCATCCGGCTAACGCCGCCGAAAGGCAAAGGGCAAGGGCTGAGCGCATCGTCACGCCCGCGCTTTGAACGGCCGCTCCGGTTCGGGCAAGTCGGGCCGTCACAAGCGCTCCGGTGATGTTGCCGATCAGATCAAATCCACGCCAGCCTCGCTGAACCGCAGTTTCGCCGTCAGCAGCGCCCGGAACGTGTTGTAGCCGCCGGTGCCGGGGTGGAATGCGTGGAAGAAAAGCTGCGGCGCCCCGTCCAGCCCGGGCGCGACCGAAGCATGGCCCGGCGCCCACCAGCTACGCGTCGATTTGAGCAGCGGCTCGGGCAACTTCTCGTACGGCCCGAGCGGATGATCGGCGACCGCGACTCCGATCCCGTAATTGGGCGTGCAGAAATCGTTGCCGGCGTAGAACAGCCAATAGCGGCCCTGCTGGAGCGTCACCCATGGCCCTTCGATCAGATGGCCTTCCCAATCGAGATCGTTGGCCAGCACGATCGTCGGCTCGCCGATGAAGCTCATCCCATCCTCGGCCAGCCGCTGCGCCCGGATCGGGGTTCGCATCGCATCGACGATATGCCCGGCATGGCCGCACGTCTCGAGCACGCCTCGCACCTTCGGCCACACGTCCAGCGCCGCTTCGATCAACGGCTGCATCAGGAAGAAGCGCTCGATCGGCCGGCGCCCGTTCGCCCACGGCTGGACGGCGGCGGCGAAGGCGGCGGTGGCGCGGTCCTGCTCGGTCTCGAACAATTCTTCGATCAGTTCGGGATGGTCGCGCAGGCAGCCGGCCAGCGGCCGCGGCCAGACCCCGTTCGTGTCGGCTTTCCAGAACAGATAGCGGGAGCCGTCGGAATCGATGAAGATGTGCGAATCGATCACGCCGCCGCTCATCTTGGGCGGCACGGCGGGATCGGCACCGGCCGGCGGGCAGACGACCACGCCCCCGGTCAGCAGCGGCCGGCCGACATCGGTCCACGGCCCCTCCGGATGCGGCGCCTTGGCGAGACCGATCGCGAGCGCGTTGCTTTTCTCGCGGGCGGTGAAGGCAATCCAATATTCATCGCCGACCCGGGCCATTTCCGGCGCCCAGAAATCGCCGACATGCCGGCCCGACGCGGTCCATTCGGGCGGCCGGCCTTCCGGGAAGACGAAGCCGACCGGCTCCCAAGCCTCCAGATCGTCGGAGCGCAGGATCGGAAAGGCGTCCGCGGCGTCGTTGGACGTGGCGACCAGATAATAGCCCGCATCCGTCTTCAGCACCGCCGGATCGCCATAGCCGGCGCGAATGCGCGGCTCGATATTGGTCGTGATCAGCGGCTTCCAGCCCGGGTGATCCTCGGCCAAGCCTCTGGGCTCCGCGAAATTGTGCGGCGCCCGCGTACCGAAGTCCGCCGCCACGTCGCGGAAGAACCGGCTATAATCGTCCTGTTCACCGCCACCGAGTCGGTAGTGACGGACGGTGTCGTCACGCCGGACGGTGTAGCGCGTGCCTTCGCCGTCCGCGACGGCATCGATCTGGAATGACTGGGTCATGCGCGGCCCATTAGCGTCTGTCGGTCGGAATGGAAGCGCTCGGGACGCGTGAAGCGCATAAGACGTTCGGCCCCGTCTCAGCTGGGCGGACGGGGCGGCGCGGGCGGGGGCTCGGGCGCCGGGCCGGTGGCGGGTGGAGGCGACGGTTCCGGGGCTTCGAAAACCTGGAGGCAGCAGCGTTCCGGCTCCCGCTCGGCCTTTCTAATATGCCAGTGCAGAACCCCGAAGCTGACGAACAGGATCGCGAGGAACAGCCCACCGCGCAGCCGTTCCATACGGAAATGCTCCGGCCGGCTGTGGATCAGGCGCCATTGCGCGATCAGCAGCGCGCCGATCGTCGCGGCGCCCACGATCAGCACGATGGTCGAATAAGGCATGAGGGGCACAACAAGTGGATCGCCGCCGGGCTCCCACTAAGCGCGCCGGGCTCTTGCGCGGCGTCGCGCGGCTGTTAACCGTTGCTCATGGCTGAAAAGGACACCGGCTTCGATCAGATCGCCGACGCGCCGTTCGACGAGGCGCTGTCGCAGCGCTACCTCGTCTATGCGCTGTCGACGATTACCGCGCGTTCGCTGCCCGATGTGCGTGACGGCCTGAAGCCGGTCCATCGCCGCCTGTTGTGGGCGATGCGGTTGCTGCGGCTGGACCCTGCCTCGGCCTACAAGAAGTGCGCGCGCGTGGTCGGCGATACGATCGGCAAATATCATCCGCATGGTGATCAGTCGGTCTACGATGCGATGGTCCGGCTCGCGCAGACCTTCTCGCTTCGTTATCCGCTGGTCGACGGGCAGGGCAATTTCGGCAACGTCGACGGCGATAATCCGGCGGCCTATCGCTACACCGAAGCGCGGCTGACGCCGGTCGCGATCGACCTGATGGCGGGGCTCGACGACGGCACCGTCGATTACAAGCCGACCTACAATGGCGAGGAGGAAGAGCCGGAAGTCTTCCCCGGCCTGTTCCCCAATTTGCTCGCCAATGGCGCCAGCGGCATCGCGGTCGGCATGGCGACGTCGATCCCGCCGCACAATGCGGCCGAGTTGATCGACGCCGCCATCCACCTGATCGACGATCCCAAGGCCGAGCATGCCGCCTTGATGGACTTCGTCGCCGGCCCGGATTTCCCGACCGGCGGCGTGATCGTCGACGGCCCTGAATCGATCGCCTCCGCCTACCGCACCGGGCGCGGCGGCTTCCGGGTCCGTGCGCGCTGGAATCAGGAGGATCAGGGCCGCGGCACCTGGACCGCGATCGTCACCGAAATTCCGTATCAGGTGCCCAAGGGCAAGCTGATCGAGCAGATCGCGGCCTTGATCAACGACAAGAAGCTGCCGATCCTGGCCGATGTCCGCGACGAATCGGACGAGCTGATCCGGATCGTCATCGAACCGCGCAGCCGCTCGGTCAATCCCGCGATGCTGATGGACAGCCTGTTCCGGCTGACCGATCTTGAAGTCCGCATTCCGCTCAACCTGAACGTGCTCGACGCCAATCGGACGCCGCGGGTGATGAGCCTGCACGAGGCGCTGTCGGCCTGGCTCGCCCACCAGATCGAGGTGCTGGTCCGCCGCGCCAATTACCGGATCGGCAAGATCGAGGACCGCGTCGAACTGCTCGACGGCTATCTAATCGCCTATCTGAATCTCGATCGCGTCATCCAGATCATCCGCGAGGAGGACGAGCCCAAGGCGGTGATGATGGCGGAGTTCGGCCTGACCGATCGCCAGGCCGAGGCGATCCTCAACATGCGGCTGCGCTCCTTGCGCAAGCTGGAGGAGATGCAAATTCGCGGCGAGCGCGACACGCTGGCCAAGGAACGGCTGGAGCTTCAGAAGCTGGTCGAATCGCCGCTGCGCCAGCGCAACCGGCTCAAGAAGGATCTGGCGGCCCTGCGCGCCCGCTATGGACCCGAGACGGCGCTCGGTCGGCGCCGTACCACGATCGAGGAAGCCGGGCCGACCCGGGACATTCCGCTGGAAGCGATGATCGATCGCGAGCCGATCACGGTGATCATGTCGCAGCGCGGCTGGATCCGGGCAATGAAGGGCCATGTCGATCTCGCCGCTCCGGAAGCATGCAAGTTCAAGGAAGGGGACGGGCCGCGCTTCTTCTTCCACGCCCAGACCACCGACAAACTGCTGCTCGCCACTGCCGGCGGGCGCTTCTACACGCTCGCGGCCGACCGGCTGCCCGGCGGACGCGGGTTCGGCGAGCCGGTGCGCCTGATGGTCGATCTGGAAGGCGAGGGCGACATCATCGCGCTGTTGCCGGCCGCGTCCGGCGCCAAGCTGCTGCTGGCGACGTCCGACGGGCGCGGATTCCTGACGTCCGCCCGGGGGGCGATCGCCGAAACGCGCAAGGGCAAGCAGGTCGTCAACGTTCGCGAAGGCGCCCGCCTCAAGGTCATTCGCCAGATCGGCGAGGGTGACGATTATCTGGCGGCGGTCGGCGACAATCGCAAAATGGTGGTGTTCCCGTTGACCGAGCTGCCCGACATGTCGCGGGGCGCGGGTGTCGGCATTCAGCGGTACCGCGACGGCGGCCTGTCGGACGCGGTCACCTTCCGCTTCGCGGATGGCCTGAGCTGGAGCATGGGCGGTGCGACCGGCCGCACCCGCACCGAGCCGGATCTGTCCGCCTGGCGCACCGCCCGCGGCGCTGCCGGCCGCATGCCTCCGGTCGGCTTTCCGCGCGACAACAAGTTTTAACGGCCGCCTGCCTATAGAGTTCACATGCAGGCCCGACCGCTCCGACCCGCCGACTTCGCCGCACCCGATGACGGGCAGGAACTGCTCGACGGCCTACCCATCCCCGCCGCCCTGATCGGTCGCCGCGAGGTTGGATCGACCGAGATCGTCCGCGCCAACGAAGCCTATCGCACCCTCGTCCGGCATGACGAGCGCTTGCGCGGCGCCCTCGCCGCCGACGTGCCGCTGCTCGGGGCAGGAGCGATCGCCGCGGCGCTGCGCGACCATTTCGCCGGCGACGCGCCAGCCTTCGGACCGGAACCGATCGATGTCGAAACGCCGGATGGGCGTTGGCTGGTCGCCAGCCTCGCACGCCTGTCGGGATCGGCGAACCATCCGCGCCGCTGCCTGCTGACCCTGCTCGACAGGAGCGGCGACCGCGCACCCGAACGAAGCTACCGCCCCGCGCCGGCGCGAGATCCGCTGACGGGTCTGCCGAACCGTCGCGCGTTCGAGGAAAGGGTCGGCGAGATACTCGGCCACCCCAATTTCGCACCGGGCAGCCACGCCTTGCTGACCGTCATGCTCGCCGCTGGCCAGCTACAGGAGGAAGCCGACGAGATGCTGATCGCGGTCGCCGGTCGCCTGCTCGCCGCGCTCCGTGCCGGCGATCTCCTCGCCCGCAGCGGCGAGCGTAGCTTCGCGGTCCTGATGCGGCTGGAGAAAGGCTGGCCGGACGCGCTGGAACTGGCCGAACGCCTCCGCGCCGTCCTCGCCACGCCATTCCGCCTCAGCAGCCGGGAAGCGAGCCTCGCCTGCTCCGTCCAATGCTCGCCGCTGGTGTGAGCTACTGACGCTGCAGAGCCCGCTCGACCCGCTCTCGAGCCATCGTCATCACGGCCTCGTCGCTCGGAAATCCACGCGCGATCCATTCCCGTTCGATTTCGCGCAACGTTCCCGCCACGATCGGTCCCGGCACCAACCCCATCGCGATCAGGTCGCCGCCCCTCAGGGCAAGTCTGGGTTTCTTCCAGTCTCGTAGCACGTCCAGCTTAGCCGCCATTGCCTGGTCGTCCTCCTCGCTCAGCAACATCCGATCGATCGCACCCTCAGTCCCGATCTCGTAAGCGATGGTATGCGGCGCAGCTTCACCGTCGGGCCGCCACTTGACCGCTGTTGCCAGCCGCCGCGCGGATTTGTTCGGCAGCCGCAGCCGGGCCGACAGCGATTCTGCCAGCGCCGGGTCGGGCGGGAGCAGGGCGGCGAGACGGCGCAGCGGGTGAGGAGCGGTTGCGGTGGCGTGCTCCCGCTTCACCAGCCGCGCGAGCCGGACAATGCCGGCCTCGTCGACCTCTGGAAGGAACGGCTGGAAGACGCCGCGCTCCGTCATCAGCCGGACCGTCTCGACCGGGTCGGGCAGGCCGAGCAGCTTGAGCAGCTCGTCGGCAATCCGCTCGCGCGACAGGGCCATCAAGTCATTGGCGCGCTCGGCGCAGGCCGCGAGTCCCGCCGCGTCTGGCTCGCCCCGCCCGAACCGCGCGTGAAATCGGAAGAAGCGCAGCATCCGCAGGTGGTCCTCCGCGATGCGTGTGAGCGGATCGCCGATGAAACGCACCAACCCCGCCCGGAGATCGTCCAGGCCGCCGAAATAATCCTGCACCACGCCGCTCGCCGGATCGGCAAACAAGGCGTTAATGGTGAAATCCCGGCGGGCGGCGTCTTCCATCCAATCGTCGGTGAACGCGACCGTCGCGCGGCGGCCGTCGGTCGAGACGTCGCGGCGAAGGGTGGTCACTTCATACGGCGTTCCGCGCGACACAGCCGTGACTGTGCCATGTGCGATGCCGGTCGGGATTGGCTTGATCCCTGCTTCCCGCAGCCGGTCCATCACCACCGCCGGCTCCAGCCGGGTGGCGAGGTCGATGTCGCTGACGGGCAGCGCCAGCAAGGTGTCGCGCACCGCGCCGCCGACAAAGCGCGTCTGTTCGCCGCCGCCGAGCGCATCGATCAGCTCGGCCATTCCCGGCCGGCTGCGCCAGGGCGCGTCCGGCAGCATCACGCGACCAGCTCGAGCCGGCGGCTCAGGTTGACGATCATCGCCGCGGTCGCGCCCCAGATTCGGCGGTCCCGCCACTGGATTTCATAATAGGTCCGCTCCGACCCGCGCCAGTCCACGGTTCGCAGCTGGTGGTTTCGCCCATCCAGCAGGAACAGCAGCGGCACTTCGAAAATGGCGGCCACTTCGGACGGCTGCGCGACCAGCGGCAGATCGGGCGGGACCACGCCGATCACGGGCGTGACCTGGTAGCCTGTGATCGTGCGGTAGGGATCGGCGGCGCCGACCAGCTCGACGCAGGCGCGAGGCAGGCCGATCTCCTCCTCCGCCTCGCGCAGCGCCGCGTCGATCGGTCCGTCGTCGCCGGGGTCGATCCGCCCGCCGGGAAAGGCGACCTGGCCGGCATGGCGCCGCACCGTGTCGGTCCGGAGCGTCAGGATCACGCCAGGCTCCGGCCGGCGGACAATGGGCACGAGCACCGCAGCCGGAATGGCAGGCTGTTCGTAGCCGGCGTCTGTGTCGAGCATGTCGCCCGGCAGCAGCTGCGGCTCTCGCCGGGCCCCGCTCGCCAGCGCCTCCCGAAGCGTCTCGGTCAGGCTCACGTCGCATCTTCCAGCGGGAAGAACAAGCCGTCGCTCCACAGGCCCACCGGCTCACTGCCCTCGCCCAGCGCCAGCTCCGCCAGCTCATAATAAACGCTGCGCACGATGCGTGCGTCGAGGCCCGCCCGCACTTGCAGATAAGGATGCGGCCCGTCGGCCCGGGTATCGAAACGCAGCGGATGCTCCGGGCCGGCGACGACCAGCTCCCCCACATTGAGCCGAAAGGCGAGCCGTCGTTCCCGTCCGTCGCCTTCGCTTTTCACCTCGACTGCGGTGAACGGCGCGTCCTCGACGTCGATGTCGAGCTTTTCGGCCGGCGTGACCAGCACGAACCGCCCGTCAGGTTCCCGTCGCAATATCGTCGAGAACAACCGAACCATCGCTTCGCGTCCGATCGGGCTGCCTTCGTGGAACCAGGTGCCATCGGCGGCGATGCGCATCGCGCTGTGGCCGCAATGGCTCGGGTTCCACTTGTCCACCGGCGGGAGCCTGCGCTCGGCGACGAGCTCGGCAATCTCGGCCAGCGACAGGCCGCTCAGATCCTCAGGTGTGGCGGGCATCGGCATGGAACGTCATTGCGAGGAGCGGAGCGACGAAGCAATCCAGTTCGCGCGAGGTCACATCTGCACGAGCTGGACTGCTTCGCAGAGACGGCGGGCGGCGTGGCGGTTGCGGCAAGGTCTGGCTCCCCCTAATCGCCCCTGATGACTGCGGAGTTCCAGGGGCCCCGAACCGCGATCGTGACGGGCGGTGCCAGGCGGATCGGTGCGGCGATCGCGCGCGCGCTAAGCGCGGATGGCTGGCACCTGCTGATCCACTGCAACGAGTCGCGCGACGAAGCCGATGCGCTCGCGGCCGAGCTCGGGAATGCCGCCGTTGTTCAGGCGGAGCTGGCCGATCCCGGAGTCGCAGAAGCCGTAATTGCCGCCCTGGATGGTCTCCCGCCGCCGGGGCTTCTCGTCAACAACGCGTCGCGCTTCGTTTACGACGGCGCCGACGATTTCAGCGTCGCGCAATGGGACGGGCATCAGGCGGTCAACCTCCGCGCGCCGGCATTGCTCACGCAAGCATTTGCGGCGCGGGTTGGAGCCGGGGGAGGGCTGGTCGTTAACCTGCTCGACGCCAAGCTCGCTCAGCCCAATCCGGATTTCTTCAGCTATACCGTTTCCAAAATGGGCTTGGCCGGCCTGACCGAACTCGCCGCGCGCGCTTATGCAGGTCGGGGCGTTCGGGTGTGCGGCATCGCCCCGGCCGTGACGCTCGTCTCCGGCCCGCAAAGCCGCGACAATTTCGATGCGGTGCATCGGCGGAACGCGCTGGGCCGCGGAGTGGAAGTCGGGGAGATCGTCGCCGCCCTGCGCTTCCTGATCGCCACCCCGACCATTACCGGTCAGATTATCACGCTCGATGCCGGCCAGCGCTTTCTCGGCCTGGCCCGCGACGTCCAATTTCTGGAGCCAAATTCATGAACCACCACGCCCGGCTCGACGGGCTCGTCCCCGAAGTTCTTCGTCCGCGCACCCGCAAGATCGTGCTCGAAAATTATAGCCTCGCGGTCGACATCGGGTTTCACGACTTCGAGGTCGGGCGGCCGCAGCGGCTGCTGCTGACGATCGAGGTTTGGGTGGACGAACAATCCTTCCCTCAGGAGGATGACGCGGCCGGAGCCTGGAATTATGATTTCCTGCGCACCGAGATCGCCGCGCTCGCCAAGGGGCGCCGCTACAATCTCCAGGAAACGCTGGTGCGGGCGATCTACGACCTGATCGCGGCCAGGCGCGGCGTTACCGCATTGCGGGTGCGCAGCCGCAAGCCCGACATTTATCCCGATTGCGCCGGCGTCGGTGTCGACCTCGCTTCCTTCTAAGCGCGCCTGCGCGTTCGGGCGCAGGTCCCGAGCTGATCGAGGACGAGGCGGTAATCGGAGCGGATCGCCGCCGCTTCCGCCGCGCTGACATCGGCCAGGCTCAACGGCGGCAGCGCGCGGGGCAGCCCGCAGGCGAGCCGGTACCAGAGCAGGCTATCCCGGCTCGGCGCCGCCGCGCTTTCATCGACGATCTCCGTCAGCGCGACCGACCAGCGCGGCGCCTCGCCCGGCCGACGAACTATGTTGAGCGACACTGGCCGGTTCTCCGCCGTTAGCAGGAAGACTTGGGTCTCGCTTTCCCCGGGCAAGGAGCCGGGAACGTGAAACGCCTTGCCGATGCCGGTGATGCGCGGCGCGGCGCCGGGCGCGGTCGCTTCGCGCAGGATGGCGCGCAGGCGGGCGGCATCGGCAGGTAGTGCCGCGATCTGTGCGTCGGGAGCGACCAGCCTCAATTCGCCGGGCCGCCCAGGCACGACCTGCGCGAAAATCAGCCGTTCATCCTTCTTGCGGAGCCTCGTCGGTTTGCCATCGGGTTCGTTCGGCAGATCGGCGAGATAGCTTACCCGCGCCGGCATCTGGCCGGGGCCGCGGATAAGCGAGATCACGTCCGCTTGAACGTAGAATCGTGTGCGCCCCGCTGCCAAGCCTGGAGCCTCGGACGGCTTGAGCCGCGCCGCGTTCGCGATCCGGACCTGCGCGACGACCGGCGCAGGGAAGGCGAGATCGGCGAGGTCGGCATAGGTCAGGGCAAAGGACGGCGCCGGCGCTGGCGAGGTCCGCGCCGTCTGCGAACCGGCAGCACCGGGGAGAGCCGCCAGAATCAGCGAAACGGAGAGGCCTGTGATGCGAATGATTCTCATTCTTAACCTCTAAACCGCCGCGCCTGAACACGGCATTTCCCGCCCACTTAGCCCACTCGCCCACGTTGCGCAGCCGTTTTCGTCGCCGTTTTGCGGCTTTTCCGAGGGGAGTTGCGTCGCTTCGGACGGCGCGATAGAGACGCACCACCTTGTCCATGTGATCTTAACACGTCCATGGACCCGTTACGGTTCGGCTGCGTTGTCTTGTCGGCCGTTACCGGCAGAACCGATCAAAGGAGTGTGGCTGGTTAATGTCGTACGCTGATCAAAAGATGAGCAACGGACGCATCGCCGCGATCGTGATCGTCGCGTTGCTCCATGCGATCATCGGTTATGCCTTCATTACCGGCCTGGCCTACCAGGTCATCAAGAAGACGGCCGAGGATCTGAAGACCTTCGACGTGGTGGAAGAGCCGCCGCCCCCTGAGGAAGAGCCGCCGCCCCCGCCGCCGGACGTGCAGCAGGTGCAGCCCCCGCCCGTCGTGTCGCCGCCGCCGTTGGTGCGCACCAACACGCCGCCGCCGCCGGTGACGACCACGTCTGTCGCGCCGCCGCCGCAGATCACCTACACCGCGCCGCCGGCTCCCCCGGCGCCCGTGGCCGCGCCGCCGCCGCCGCCGCCGCCGCCGCCCCCGCCTCCGCCGCCGGTCAAGCAGCAGGCTGCCAGGGCGCGCGCGACTCTGTCCTCGTATATTTCCGATGACGATTACCCGCCGTCCGCCGTCCGGGCGGAGGAGCAGGGGACGACCGGGTTCACGCTTCAGGTCGGAGCGGACGGGCGCGTATCCGCGTGCAGCGTGACGTCGTCGAGCGGTTCGTCTGCCTTGGATCGGGCGACTTGCGACATCATGAGGCGACGTGCTCGATTCACTCCGGCCAAGGACACAACCGGCGCCTCCGTCAGTGATTCGGTTTCCAGCCGCATCCGTTGGGTGTTGCCAGCCGACTGAGCTTCGAATTCCAGCAACTTATTCGCACATTCCACTGAGAGGAACTTACTTCATGGCTACCCCCGCAGCAGGCGCCGCAGGCGGCGAAAACCCCTATGGCCTGATGGCCGCGCTCGAGCAGGGCGGCACGATCGCCTGGGCGACCTTCCTCATCCTGGTGGTGATGTCGGCCGCCTCCTGGTATATTCTGTTCGTCAAGCTGTTCGAGCAGCAGAAGATCATCAATCAGGGCAAGCGCGCCCGCACGACCTTCTGGCAATCAGCCAATCTTCGCGAAGGTGCCGCGAAGCTCGAAAAGAACAGCGCTTATCGGCAGATCGTCGACGATGCCCTGGTCGCCCAGGATCAGCACAACAAGCTTACCGATCCGATCGACCAGCATGACTGGATGATGGGCTCGCTTGCGCGCAGCCAGGGCGCGATCGCGTCCAAGCTCAGCAATGGCATGGCCTTGCTCGCGACCGTCGGCTCGACGGCGCCGTTTGTCGGCTTGTTCGGCACGGTGGTCGGCATCTACCGCGCGCTGATCAAGATCGGCTCGTCCGGTCAGGCATCGATCGACGCGGTCGCCGGGCCGGTCGGCGAGGCTTTGATCATGACCGCCATCGGTCTGGTCGTCGCGGTCCCGGCCGTGATGGCCTACAACTGGCTGATGCGCCGTAACAAGTCGGTGCTTGAGGAGCTTTCCCGCTTCACCAACGACATCCACGGCTACATGATGTCCGGCGGCAGCGTGAAGCCGATCTCGGCTGGCGCTGCACGCGCGGCTGGCGCCACGGCTGGAGCGGCCGGCGTGTCTACCGCAAAGGCCGGCACCACGTCGACCGGCAGTGCAACTGGCACCACCACGGCCGGCGCGAACAAAATGTAACACTTCTGGACGGACGAGGATCGGTCTCGTCCGTCCAGCATCAGGCGGCTTCCACGATAGGATCAGTTCAAGATGGCAATGAGTGTGGGATCACCGGACGGCGACGCCGAAGAGACCCCGATGTCCGAGATCAACACGACGCCGCTCGTGGACGTCATGCTGGTGCTGTTGATCATCTTTCTCATCACCGTGCCCGTTGTGCTGCAAACGGTCCCGGTCTCCCTGCCGAAGGTGGCCTTCGAGCCAACCACGACCAAGCCCGAGAACGTCAACCTCTCCGTTACGGGCACGCAAGGCAATTGCCAGGTTTACTGGGGTATCGAAAAGGTCAATTCGCAGCAGCTTCTCGACCGGGCGGTCGAGAAGCTCAAGGCCGAGATCGAGAAGCAGGGCGGCCCTGCCAACGTCACCGAATTGCCGGAAGCTCACATCCGCGGCGACGTGAATACTCATTATAGCTGCATCGGCGGCACCGTCTTCACCATGCAGCGTGCCGGCTTCAGCCGGGTCGGTTTCATCTCGGAGCCAGCGCCCGGCGGCGTGACCACTCGACTTTAGTTCAGGAGTAATTCCAAATGGCAATGTCACTCGGCGGGTCCGGCGAAGGCGAGCCGATGATGGACGTCAACACGACGCCGTTGATCGATGTGATGCTCGTGCTGCTGATCATGTTCATCATCACCATCCCCATTCAAACGCACGCGGTGAAGCTCGACTTGCCGCAGGACAATCCGAACCAGACTCCGCCTCCGATCGATCCGGTCAAGAACAAGATCGTGGTCGAACCGAACGGTGCGGTGTTGTGGAATGGGGCGCCGGTTAACCAGGTTCAGCTGCGTCAGTATCTGGATCTCACCCAGCAGATGGCACCGGTCCCGGAACTGCATCTTCAGCCGCATCCCCAGGCGCGCTACGAAGCCGTCGACGAAGTGCTCGCCACCACCAAGCGCGCCAATGTCGAGGCGATGGGCTTCGTCGGCAACGAGGCTTACGCGAACTTCTGATCAGGCCAACGTGGCGAGAAGCGGCGTCGCTCATCAGAGCGGCGCCGTTTCCGTTTGCGCGGCATAAACTGATTGAGGACTTGAGCTTCCGTGATCCGCCATTGTGCGCGAGGAGTTCGTGCGATCTCCCGGGTTGTTCTTGAGTGTTGACCGCCTAGCATGGACCAGCCCGCTTCCCTCGTTGCGAGCCTTGTCCCTGACGCGGCCTTGTCCAGCATCAGGCCGAAAAGCCGCGGGATAGATCGAGCATGGCCCCGCTCACTGGCTCCGAATACTCCCAGCATCAAAAGACCGGGCATCTGCGCTCCTTCGAAGGCAGGAGCCCACGATAGGCGCTACCGCTGGGCTCCTGCCTTCGCAGGAGCACGGGTTGTCCGCTCGATTATGGCAGTGCTCGAAAGGTCCACCTCCCTCACGCTGCCTTGAGCAGCCGCATCGCCTGCGCCCGCGCTTCGTCCGTCACTTCGGCGCCCGACAACATCCGGGCAATCTCTTCGCGCCTCCGCCCTTCATCCAGGGCCTGGACGCTGGTGCGCGTGACCAAGCCTTGGTGGCTCTTTTCAATCAGCAGGTGATGCGCGCCGCGCGCGGCGACTTGCGGACTGTGCGTCACCACCAGCAATTGCGCCTGACTCGATAAACGATGAAGCCGCTCGCCGATCGCGGAGGCGACCGCGCCGCCGACCCCGCGATCGATCTCGTCGAAGATCATCGTGGTCGCCCGCCCGGCTTCGGCGAGCGCGACCTTGAGCGCGAGAATGAAGCGGGACAATTCGCCGCCACTGGCGATCTTGACCAAAGGCGCGAACGGCGCGCCGGGATTGGTCGAAATCTCGAACTCGACCCGGTCCCGGCCGGCCTCGTTCCACTGCGACTCATCCAGCCCGGTCACCATCGTCCTGAACCGCGCCGCGTCCAGCTTGAGCGGCTGAAGCTCGCCCGCGACCGCCGCGTCAAGACGGGCCGCCGCCGCCTCGCGCGCCTTTGATAACGCCGACGCCGCCTGCTGGAAGCTCTTTCGAGCTGCGTCGACTTCCGCCTTGAGCGTGCCGATGCGGCCGCCACTCGCCTGCAGCGCGGCGAGCTTGAACGTCAGCTCCTCGGCCAGGCGAGGCAGATCGTCGGGCGCGACCCGGTGCTTGCGCGCAACGGCCCGCAGCTCAAACAGCCGAGCCTCCGCTTCCTCGAGCCGGCGCGGCTCGAAGGCGAGTTCCTCGGCCGCGCGGGCCAGCTTGTCCTCGGCTTCCGACGCTTCGATCAGCGCCCGGTCGATCGCCGCGAGAGCCTCCTCGAGCCGCTCGTGATCCGACGCGATCCGGTCGAGCCGCCGCGCTGCCTGCCGCAGCAGTGCGAGCGCGCCGTCGGAGCCTTCCAGCTGCTCGGCAATCGTGGCGAGTTCTCCACTGAGCCGTTCCCCAGTCTGCATCGATGCTCGCAGGCCCGCAAGCCCATCCTCCTCACCGGCCTCGGGTGCGAGCGCGACAAGCTCCGCGACCGCATGTTCGAGCCACTCGCGGTCGCGCTCCGCCGCATCCTGCTCGGCGCGCGCGTTCGCCAAGGCCGCGCTCGCCTCCCGCAGCCAACGCCACGCGAGCGCGGCGGGCCCGGTATCGATCCGGCCGAACGCGTCCAGCAAGGTGCGGTGGCCGCGCGGGTTCAGCAGCCCGCGGTCGTCATGCTGACCATGGATCTCGACCAGGGTGGCGCCCAACTCACGCAACAACGCGACGGATGCGGATTGCCCATTCACCATTGCCCGGCTGCCCCCGTCCGCCCGGACGATGCGGCGGATGATCACCGGCTCGCCCGGCTCGCTTTCCAGGGCATTGTCGGCGAGCAGACCGATCGCCGGGTGGTCGCCGGGAAGGTCGAAGCTGACGCTGACCACTGCCTGCGCCTGCCCGTCGCGGACCAGCCCACTGTCGGCACGGGCGCCCAGCGCCAGGCCAAGCGCATCGAGCAGGATCGATTTGCCCGCCCCGGTTTCGCCGGTCAGCACGCCGAGCCCGGGGCCGAACTCCAGGTCCAGCGTCTCGATCAGGACGACGTCGCGGATGGAAAGGGCGGTCAGCATCTTTGCTGCCCGCTGAAGGAAAAGCAGCCCTTCGACAAGCTCAGGGTGTTCGGTTCGGTGATGATGTTTTGCTCAACTCCGCTCAGGCTGAGCTTGTCGAAGTCGTGCTCTCCTACGACGTAGTCCGGGCGGCGGTCTGCTGCGCAGCAGGCGCATTGCGCTGAACCAGCTCGAAAGCGCGCTGATACCAGTCGGTGCCGGGATAATTGGCGCCGAGCACCGCAGCCGATTTGCGGGCCTCTTCCGGAATGCCGAGCGCCAGATAGGATTCGACCAGCCGCATCAGCGCTTCGGGCGTGTGCGTCGTGGTCTGATATTCGTCGACCACGTTGCGGAAGCGCACGATCGAGGCGAGCCACTGGTTGCGGCGCTGGTAGAATCGCCCGATCTCCATCTCCTTGCCAGCCAGATGGTCGCGAACCAGATCGACTTTCAGCCGGGAATCAGCGGCGTAGCGGGTTTCCGGATAACGGCGGACCACTTCCCCCAGCGAATCCAGCGCCTGCTTGGTGATCGATTGATCGCGGTTCACGTCCTCGATCTGCTCGTAATAGTTCAGCGCTACCAGATAGAGCGCGTACGGCGCGTCCTTGTTGCCCGGGTGGATCGCGAGGAAGCGCCGTGCAGAGTCGACCGACTTGGTGTGATCCTTGGCGAGATAATAGCTGAACGCGCTCATCAACTGCGCGCGTCGGGCCCAGACCGAATAAGGATGCTGGCGCTCGACTTCGTCGAACAGGGCCGCGGCCGTCGTATATTGCCGCCGGTCCAGCCGCTCCTTGGCCGCCGTATAGAGCGTGTTGACGTCGCGCGCGACATAGGAGGTATCGGCGCCGGTCTTGTTGCGGCCGCCAATGCCGAGCGTGCCGCAGCCGGCGAGCGGCGCGCAGGCGGCGAGGATCAGGAGCGCGCAAAGCGGGCGTTTGGATTTCTGGAACATGGCTCCGCTTCTTAGCTGAGGCGCCGGCTGAGGCCAAGCGCGACGGTGAACTGTGACAAGGTGAAGAGCAACGCGGCTGAACCGTGCTTTAATGGCCCGGCAAGTGGCCCCTCAGCGTTCTTCGCCTAGTCGTCATTGCGAGCAAAGCGAAGCAATCCAGACTGACTCAGAGCCACTGGATTGCTTCGTCGCGGCGCTCCTCGCAAAGACGGCAAGGTCAGATTTAAGATATCTTCGCCGACGAGGCTTATGCTGCGTGTCCTAACCCTTTCGACCTTGTTCCCGAACGCGGCACGCCCGACCCTGGGCGTATTCGTGGAACGGCAGACGCTCGGGCTGGCGGCGCTGGCCGATGTCGAGGTGCAGGTCGTCTCGCCCATTGGACTGCCGCCCTGGCCGCTGTCACGGCACCCGCACTACCGGCTCTCCGCCGATCTGGCAGAGCGCGAGCAGTGGAAGGGCCTTACCGTCCATCGCCCCCGCTTTTCCGTGCTGCCCCGCCTTGGCGAGCGCTGGACGGCGCGATTGATGGCGCGCGCGTTGCTGCCGCTGCTGCGGGAGCTGCGTCGTGACTTCCCGTTCGACGTGATCGATGTCGAATTCTTCTGGCCGGATGGGCCGGCGGCGATGATCCTGTCGCGGGCGCTCGGTGTTCCCTTTTCGGTCAAGGCGCGGGGAGCGGACATCCAATATTGGGGCGGCCGGCCGGGCATCGCCGAACAGGTGAGGGAGGCCGGGCAGGGCGCTTCGGGCCTGCTCGCGGTCAGCGCGGCGCTTCGGCAGGTGATGATCGGGCTCGGCATGCCCGATCACATCCGCGTTCATTATACCGGCGTCGAGCTGGACCGATTCCGCCCGATCGATCGCGCGGCGGCCAAGGCGCGGCTGGGCGTGGCCGGGCCGCTGCTGGTCAGTGCCGGCGCGCTGATCCCGCGCAAAGGCCAGGCGATCACGATCGAGGCGCTGCGGCACATTCCGGACGCCAGCCTGATCCTCGTAGGCGAAGGACCGGATCACGCGTCGCTGGAGCGCCGGGCCCGCGACGCTGGGCTGGGCGAGCGCGTCCGCCTGCTCGGCAACCAGCCCCATGCCAACCTGCCGGACCTGCTGGGCGCGGCGGATGCGATGATCCTCCCGTCAAGTTCGGAAGGGCTGGCCAACGTCTGGGTAGAGGCGCTCGCCTGCGGCACCCCGATCGTGATCAGCGACATCGGCGGCGCGCGCGAAGTGCTGACCGACGAAGGCGCGGGTCGGATCGTGGGCCGAGAGCCAGAGGCAATCGCGGCGGCGGTACGTGATCTGCTGGCGAATCCGCCCGATCCGCTCGTGGTCCGCAAAACGGCCGAGCGTTTCACCTGGGATCGCAATGCGACCGAGCTGCGGGAGCATCTGCTGCGACTGACCTCCCCTCCCGGACTTCCGGGAGGGGATTGAGGGGTGGGGCGAACGCCGCAGGCGCGAGCTTCCAACTTCTTGCAAGAAGTGCTCGCCTCGCTCGCCCCACCCCCAAACTCTCCCGGAACTCCGGGAGGGGAGTCCTTAGAGTGGCATCAACGCCGCGACGATCCAGCGTTCCTCGGCGCGGAGCACGCCCCAAGTGCGGGCGGCGGCGCGGCTGTCCATCGGCTCGATGCCGATCCCACGCTCGTCCAGTGCCCGGACCAGCGAACGCGGCGGAAAGGCGAGCTTGGCGCCGGTGCCGAGCAGCAGGAACTCAGGTGGGGGATCAAGCCCCAGCACCGCCTCCAGATCGCCGACGCCGAGGTCCGCCAGCGCGGGCGGTGCCCAGCCGTCGGCGCGGACCGGGGTCAGAAGCAGGCCGGGATAGATGCCGCCGTCAACGCTGAAGCCGCGATCCGACACGCCCTGCACGACCGGGCCGGACGCCGGGGCGTCGCGGTCCCAGCGCGGCATCAGCTATACCCTTCCTTGGGCGCGACCCGCTCGGCCGAGCCGGGGCCGGAGCCGGCCGGCAGGAAGCTGTTGGAATTGACCTTGAGCCAGACCAAAACCGGCGCCGAGATGTAGATCGACGAATAGGTGCCGACGAACGTGCCGAGCAGGATCGCGGCGGTCAGCCCGACGATCACTTCCGGCCCGAAGATCAGCAGCATCAGCAGGGCCAGCATGATCGACAGGCTGGTAACGATGGTGCGCGACAGCGTCTCGTTGAGCGAGAGATTGAGCAGCGGCACGATCTCCATCTTGCGGAACTTGCGAAGATTCTCGCGGATGCGGTCGTAGATCACGACCGTGTCGTTCAGCGAATAGCCGACGATGGTCAGGATCGCGGCAACGACGTTCAAGTTGAATTCGAGCTGGGTGAGCGAGAAGAAGCCCATCGTCACCGCGACGTCGTGGAAGAGCGTGGTCAGCGCGCCGACGCCGAACTGCCATTCGAACCGGAACCAGATGTAGATGGCGATGCCCAGCATCGCGAGCGCGATCGCAAGCGCGCCGGACCGGTAGAGCTCGTTCGAAACCTTGCCCGAGACGGTGTCCACCGCGAATTCCGTGTTGGGATAAGCGGCGCTGATCGCCTGGCGGACGCGGCTGCCGGCGGCATTGGCCGCCTCCTCACCACCCGGCGGCAGCGGCAGCCGGATCGACAGCGTGTTGGGATTGCCGAATTCCTGGATCGACGCATCGCCCAGATTGAGCGCTCCTACCCGCGAGCGGATATCCTCGATCGGCGCGGGCCGGTCGAAGCTGGCGCGGATCTGCTGGCCGCCGACGAAATCGACACCGAGATTGAGCCCGCGCACCGCCACCAGCGCGATCGAGGCGACGGTCACGATAATCGACAGAATGAGCGCGATGTTGCGCCACTTCATGAAATCGACGTTGGTGTTGTCGGGGACGAGCTTCAGCAGGCGCATGGCGACGCTCCAAACCGCGTCATGCCAGCGCAGGCTGGCATCCAAGCAGGCTGCGAGAGGGGCTCCGCGCCAGAATGGACCCCAGCCTTCGCTGGGGTGACAAGGGTCATCATATGTGCAGCTCCTTCGGCCGCGCCTTGCGGGCCCAGAGCGCGACCAGCATGCGGGTGACGTTGACCGCGGTGAACACCGACGTGATGATCCCGATCAGCAGCACCTGGCCGAAGCCGCGCACCGGGCCGGAGCCGAAATAGAGCATCAGCCCGGCCGCGATCACGTTGGTGATGTTGGCATCGAAGATCGCGGTGGAGGCTTCGCGATAGCCGGTGTCGATCGCGTCCAGCACCTTGCGGCCGCGTCGCTGCTCCTCGCGTATTCGCTCGTTGATCAGCACGTTGGCATCGACTGCGGCGCCGATCGTCAGCACGAAACCGGCGATGCCGGGCAGGGTCAGCGAGGCGTTGAATACCGCCAGCAGCCCCAGGATCATCAGCGCGTTGAGGATCAGCGCGACCGTCGCGTAAACGCCGAAGCGGCCATAGGTGAGCAGCATGAACACGATCACCGCGGTCACCGCGACGATGCTGGCGATCGCCCCGAGCCTCACCGAATCCGCGCCGAGCTCCGGCCCGACGGTACGCTCCTCAATCACGCGGAAATCGACCGGCAGCTTGCCCGATCGCAGCTGCACCGCGAGATCGTTGGCGCTTTCGACCGTGAAGCTGCCGGCGATCTGCGCCTGGCCGCCAAGGATCGGCTCGTTGATGTTCGGCGCCGAGATGACGACGTTATCGAGGATGATCGCGAACGGCTTGTTGACGTTCTCGCGCGTGGTCCGCCCGAAGCGCAGCGATCCTTCGCTGTTGAAGGTGATGCTGACCGCGGGCTCGCCGCTTTGCTGGTCGAAGGTCTGCTTGGCATCGACCAGCTGATCGCCGGTCACCATCGCGCGGCGCTTGACCGCGATCCGCGGCACGCCCGAAGGATTGTCGGGATAAGGCAGGAACTGGCTGCCGGGCGGCGCGCGTTGGGCGGATGGATCCGCGGTTACGTCCACCAGCTTGAAATCGAGGCGGGCGGTCTTGCCGAGGAGGGCTTTCAGCCCTTCCGGATCCTCCAGGCCCGGCACCTGCACCAGGATGCGCGTCGCGCCCTGGCGAATGACGGTGACTTCCTTGTTCCCGCCAGGATCGACGCGATTGTAGACCACCTCGCGCGCGGTATCCATCGCGCTTTCCAGCGCCGCTTCGGTGCCGGCCTGGGTCGGCTGCATCACGATCCGGCTGGTGTCCACCACCTGCACCGTCCAGTTGCGCTGCCCGGTCAGGCCGACCGCCTCCGTCAGATTATAGGCGATTTCCCGCGCTGCATCCGCCTGGGCGGGGTTGCGGACGAGGAAGCTCAGCCGCCCACCGGCGGTCGAGACCTCGCCGACCTCGATCCGCGGCGACGCCCGCTGGAGCCCGAGCCGCACATTCTCTTCCATCTGCTCGAGCTGCTGCCGGGCGACATCGCCGGTATCGCCTTCCAGCAGCAAGTGGCTGCCGCCGGCCAGATCGAGGCCGAGGTTGATGCGCGCCGACGGCAGAAAAGCGGGCCAGCGAGCGACCTGCGATTCCGGAACGAAAGTCGGCACGGCAAGCAGGATGCCGAGCAGACAAATGAGACTGATGCCCCAAACCTTCCAGCGCGGAAAATCGAGCATCGGCTTAATCGTTGGCCGGCTTGACGCCGTGCGGGCGCACGTCGGTCAATGTGCCCTTGAGCGCCTTGACCCGCACATTGGGGGCGAGTTCGACTTCGACCTCGGTCTCGTCGACCCGGGTCACCTTGCCGACCAATCCGCCGCCCGTCACCACCACATCGTTCTTCTTGACCGCGCCAATCATCGCCGCGTGCTGCTTGGCCCGGCGCTGCTGCGGGCGGATCAACAGAAAATAGAAGATGACGAATATGAGGAGGAGCGGGAACGTCTGTAGAAGGAATCCCGTTGCTCCGGATGGAGCTGCGGCGCCTGCTGCCTGGGCATAAGCGGGTGATGCGAACATGCGTGTTTTGGACCTGACAGGAGGCGGCTTCTGGGCCGGCCCGAGAAGCGGGCGCGACTAACATGGTGCCCCCGCCCACGCAAGTTAAGGCGGATCAGCGGCGCGGGTGGAGGATGATCAAAGTCGACGTGCCATGCGCCAGCAGCTTGCCGTCGGCGCCGGTCAGTTTGGCTTCGGCAGTGGCGATCTGCCGGCCATGGGTGAGCACCCGCCCTTCGCAGCGGACGGTGCCGTCCTCCGGCCCGATCGCGCGGGTCATGTTGGCCTTGGTCTCGACGGTGGCGTAGCCGACGCCGGCATGAAGCCGGGTGTGCAGCGCGCAACCGGCGGCGCTGTCGATCAGGGTCAGCGCCCAGCCGCCGTGAACGCTACCGAGCGGGTTGAGCAGATGCGGTCCCGGCTCGCCCTCGAACACCGCCAGCCCGTCCCTGACCTCGACCAGGCGGAAATCCAGCGTCCGCCCGATTGTCGCTCCCGGCAGGTCGCCGGCGATCATCCGCTGGAGGAACTCGCGCCCGGAAAGCCCGGCGATCTGCTCCGGACTGCACACGCCAAAGCTGGTCATGGTCGATCTTCCGCCCGAGGATTGGCCCGGTTTGCATGGCAACCCAGTTTCACTTCGCAACCAGAGCAGGCGTAATCGACATCGTCAAGGCTGCCCGGTATTGCCATCGCGGCACCGCGCGCTTAGACGCCGCCTCTTCGAAAGCCGCTCGTCGGCTTGCGATGGGTCGGGGCGTGGCGCAGCCTGGTAGCGCACTTGACTGGGGGTCAAGGGGTCGCAGGTTCGAATCCTGTCGCCCCGACCAAATCACCCCATGAAGTGGCACTTCATGGGGACCTCGCTCCGGGGATTGCGGCCGGCTTGTGTTCCCGGCCAAGCACCTTCCCGTAAAGCAGGCCGATGCCGATCAGCGCGACGCCTAGGCCGAGGAAGGACAGGATGCGCAGCACGCCCTCCAGCTCCGCCGCATCGACCAGGAACACCTTGAACACGGTGACCGTCAGCAGGGCGAGCCCGGCCGTGCGCAGCGGCTTGTTCGACAATCGGGCGCCGGCCAGCAGCAGCCCGACCGAAAGGAGCAGCCACGCGCCGGATAGAAAATCGGGCGAGGCGAGATCATGAGCTGCGACCGCGCCCAGCAACGCCGCCGTGCCGGCGCTAGCGTATTCACCAATCGCGGGATTCACGGTCTTCGGCGCGCGCTGCCGAACCCACCAGAACAGGCCGAGCGACGCGATCGACAGGAGCAGCGCAAACCCGCCGTAGGCCGACTGGGTCGTCAGATCGGAGTCGAGCGCGCGCAGGATCAGCAGCGGACCGGCGAGCGCGGCACAGGCGGTGACCGCCGCCGCTCGGCTGCGCGGCCCGGCGAGCAGCGATCCGGTCGAGAAGAGCAGGGTCGTCAGCGCCGCCGCCCATGGCAGCAGCGGATCCTGTGCGAACACGGCCTGCCAGGCAATCAGCAGCAGCGTGATCGACAGCGCGACGGCTGGTAAGAGCCGTTGCTGCGGCCGGATCGCGGCGGCGGCAAGGCTCGCAGCGGCGAGCGCCCCGAACAGCAGCCAGGCGGGTGCCCCAAGATCGTCGCGGCCGACCAGCAAGGCCAGTTCGGCAAGCGCGGCGGAGGCAGGTATCGTTGCCGGCAAGGTCGGCCGAGAGCGCCCAAGCGACGCCGCAACGCCGAACAGGGCAGCGAAAATCCCACCGGCAAGCGCATCCACCGGCTCACGCGAGATGAAGTAGCCGGTCCAGGCGAGGCTGGCGGCGAAGGCGGCCCCGGCCAGCCAGCCTCGCCCGGTGCGCGCCGCGATGAACAGCACCGCCGCATCCAGCAGGGCCACGTAGAGGAGGACGGGCAGGGCGCCCGCTTCCGGCTCGCCGACCAGCAACGGCGCCGAGAACCCGCCGACCAAGCCCAGAGCCGCGGTCGGCGCGCCGTGGCGGAGCGACAGGATGAGGGCGCCACCGGTAATCAGCGCGATCAGGATCGCAGCCCCGGAGCCCGTGATCAGACCGAACAGGACATGGCTGCCATAAGCGGCCGCGAACAGCACGGCGATGCCGGCCCCCACCAGCGCCTGCGCGATGCGCGGGTCGCCCGACAGCAGGCGCCCGCGCCGCGCCGCTTCGCCTGTCGCGATCAGCAGGATTCCGAGCAGGGCGGCGGCAATCATCCGCGCGCCGGGGCTGACCAACGCGATCGAGTGTCGGATCAGGAAAATGCCGCCGGCCGCAAGCGCAATGCCGCCGGTCCAGATCAGCAGGCGGCCAGCGACCACCCGTTCGAACCAATTGGATAGGCGATCACTCTCACCCGGGCTGGCGGTCGAAGCAGCAGCCGGCTTGGGGCGGTCCAGCTGCGGTTGCGCCGGATCGGCTGCCGCGCGCCTGGAGAGTTGCGCGCGCATGGCGGCCAGTTCGCGTTCCAATAGCGCGAGCCTGCTCGCCTGTCGGCGGTCGGACAGGAACAGGGCCAATCCCCCGGCGGCGACGATGAGCAGGAAGAACTCCACGTCCGACCGATAGAGCATGCCTGCGCGGCGGGGAACCTGAACCGCTCCGTCCACCTCCTCCGACTGCGAAACAGGCTGTCCTACACAGAACCGATCTGGTTACGATTACTCGAATCGTGAAAACCAGCAAGGAGCGGGCCCGTGGACGTGGACAATCTGATCGACGAAGTCATCGGCCGCGAGGGCGGCTATTCCAACCATTCCGCCGATCGCGGCGGAGCGACGCGCTGGGGCGTGACGGAGCGGGTGGCGCGCGCGCATGGCTATCGCGGCGACATGCGTACGTTTCCACGCGACGAAGCGATAAGCATCTATCGCCGGCTCTACTGGCTTCGCCCCGGCTTCGACGGCGTCGCCGAGCACGCTCCGCTGATCGCCACCGAATTATTCGACACCGGCGTCAATATGGGTCCGGGCATCGCGTCCGGATTTCTCCAGCGCGCGCTCAACGCGCTCAATCGCGGCGCGTCCGATTACCCGGACATCGCTGTCGATCGCAAGATCGGGCCGCGGACGCTGAACGCACTTCGCGGCTTCCTGAAGCGGCGTGGCGAGCGGGGCGAAACCGTGCTGCTCAAGGCGATCGAGGCGCTGCAGGGCGAGCGCTACATGCGCCTCGCGGAGCAGCGGCCCGGCAACGAGGCCTTTCTCTACGGCTGGCTGGCAAACCGGCTCGGCTGAGCCCGCCCGGCCGCAAACCCCGTCACACCGTGAACTTCGTGAACTTCAGGAGACGCAAATGGCACTTATCGAAGCAATCATCGGGCCGGTCGCCAAGCTGCTCGACAAGATCATCCCCGATCCGGAAGCGCGCGACCGCGCCAAGCTGGAGCTGATCAAGGTCCAGGGCAGCCAGGAGATGCTTGCGCTGGAAACCCAGATGAAGGCGATCGTCGCGGAAGCCGGCAGCGCCGACCCTTGGACCAGCCGCGCGCGACCGAGCTTCCTGTACGTGATGTACACCCTGCTGCTCTGGTCGATCCCGATGGGGCTGATCGCAGCCGTCAACCCCGGCATGGCACAGGGCATCGCCAAGGGCATGAGCGCCTATCTGAGCGGCATTCCAGAAGAGCTCTACGCGCTCTTCGGCACCGGTTATCTCGGCTACACGGCGGCGCGCGCGTGGGGCAAGTCCAAAGGCCTGGAACAGTAGGTCAGGCTGCGGCGGAGGGTTCGCCCAGGCCGGCCGAAACCGCGCGGGCGACTTCGTTCGCGCGGAACGGCTTGTGCAGGATCGGCGCGTCAGCGGCCGCCGCCCGGATCGCGCCGGTGTCGGCATAGCCGGTCACGAACACGATCTTCTGCCCGGGCCGAAGTCGGCGCGCGGCTTCCGCCACCTGGGCACCGTTCATCCCCGGCATCGCGAAATCGAGCATCAGCAAATCGAATTCGTCATTGCCGAGCAAGCGAAGCGCTTCGGCGCCGCCCTCCGCCGCGACCACCTTGTGACCGAGTTCCTCGAGAGTTTCGGCAAGCACGCCGCGAACGTCCGCCTCGTCGTCCACCACCAGCACGGTCGCGCTCGGCGCGCGCGTGCCCGGCTCGGCCGGCCGGTCCGCCTGGACCGACCCGGCCTCGCGGGTGCGGGGCAACAGCACGGATATGGTGGCGCCCTCGCCCGGCCTGCTGACGATTCGCGCGACGCCTCCCGATTGCTTGGCCACGCCATAGACCATGCTGAGTCCCAGCCCGGTGCCCTGGCCCATCTCCTTGGTGGTGAAGAACGGATCGAACGCCCGCTCGGCGACCTCGGCGGTCATGCCGGTGCCGGTGTCCGAAACGCTGAGCTCGAGATACTCGCCATCGGTGAGATCGGGGTCATGATCCACCTGCACGGTGCGGGTAGCGATGGTGACGATTCCGCCGTCCGGCATCGCATCGCGGGCATTGATGCCAAGGTTCAGGATCGCGAGTTCGAGCTGGGTCGGGTCGGCCATGACCGGAACCGGATCCTCACCAAGGCTGAGCCGGAGCTCGACCGACGGGCCAAGCGTCTGGCGCAGCAGATCGCGCACGCCTTCGATCAGCGGGCCGACCTGGGTAGGCCGTGCCTCCAGCCGCTGCGTGCGGGAGAAGGCCAGCAATTGTCCCGTGACCTTGGCGCCGCGCTCGGCTGCCTGGAGCGCGTTATTCGCGAGGCGCTGGGTGCGCTCGTCGGGAGCCTTGCGCCCGATCATGTCGAGATTGCCGATCACCACCGCCAACAGGTTGTTGAAATCATGCGCAATGCCACCGGTCAGCTGGCCCACCGCGTCCATTTTCTGCGCCTGGATCAAGGCTGCTTCCGCGCGCTCGCGATCCTTGATTTCAAGCTGCAAGCGTTGCAGCGCATTGTCGCGTTCGCGCACGCGCTCGGAAAGCTCGGCATTGGCTTGCCGGAGCTGAAGCGGGGACGGAATGGCGAGCGCTTTGGGGATCAAGGGCCACAAGACGATCGCGGTGCCGACCGACGCGATCGCGGTGACGAGCTTGATCAACGCCTCCCAACCATAATCCGGGTTCCACAAAGTCCAGATCGCCATCAGATGGGTGGTGCCGCAGGCGACGATGAAGAGGGCGAACAGCCAGAAGATCCAGCTGAACTCGATATCCTTGCGATGCGTAACGAAGCGGACGATCGCGATCGGAATGGAAAAATAGGCGGCGGCGATCAGCGCGTCGGCGATGACATGCGTCCAGATCAGCTCCGGCTGCCACAGCAGGCAGTAGCCATGCGGTGCCAGATCACGCGCTTTCGTCAGGATATCGAAATAATTGCCCACGCGCCCACTCCCCCGGTTAACCTTTATGAGCGGGCACGACTCGCGAGGCAATCAGGGAAAAGCGTCGAAGTCTTCGATATTCCAGGCTGTTTGCGGTGAGATATTCACCGTGCGAACGCCGTCTCGGGAACGGCGTAAAAAAGCGCGGCGGAGGCGGTCGCGGCGGCCTTCAGGCCGGTCGCCTCCGGCACGATCTGATCGAGGTAGAAGCGGCAGGCCGCGGCTTTCATCGCCCCGAAATCCGAATCGAGTTCGTCCTCATCCAGCACGGCGAATTGTCTCGCCATCAGCCAGCCGCATGTCGCCGTCGAAAGCATCGTCAGGAACGGGTAGGATCCGGCAAGCCGGTCCTCCACGTCGGCCGCCGAGAGATGCTCGGCCGTCGTGACGCAGGCTTCGACCAGCGCGGCCAGCGCGGGCTCGCCCCGCGCGTCCGCCCGCATTTCGTCGAGCAGGCGCGTCAGCACCGCGCCGCCTTCCAGCCCGAGCTTACGGCCGACCAGATCGGCCGCCTGGATGCCGTTCGTGCCTTCGTAGATCGGCGCGATCCGGGCGTCGCGATAATGCTGGGCGGCGCCGGTTTCCTCGACGAAACCCATTCCGCCATGCACCTGGACGCCGAGGCTCGCCACCTCGACGCCGATGTCGGTACCATAGGCCTTGACCAGCGGCGTCAGCAGATCGGCCCGCGCTCGCGCTTCCGCATCCCCGAGCGACGCGCGGTCGGTCAGCCCGGCGGTGTAGTAGGTCAGCGCCCGCGCGCCTTGCGTCAGCGCTTTCATCCGCACCAGCATCCGGCGCACGTCCGGATGATTGATGATCGCCACCGGCTCGCGCCGTGCCCAGCCGGCGCGAACGCCCTGCACACGGCTGCCGGCATAGGCGACCGCCGCCTGGGTCGCCCGCTCGGCGATCGACACGCCCTGCAGCCCGACATTGAGCCGGGCATTGTTCATCATCGTGAACATCGCCCGCATGCCGCCGCCTTGCGCGCCGATCATCCAGCCGACGCAATCGTCGCGGTCGCCGAAAGACATGACGCAGGTGGGCGAGGCATGGATGCCGAGCTTGTGCTCGATCGACACGCAGCGGACGTCGTTCGGCTCCGCCGGAGCGCCGTCCGAGTCCAGCCGGAACTTGGGCACCAGAAACAGCGAAATACCCTTCGTTCCCGCCGGCGCGTCCGGCAGGCGGGCGAGCACCAGATGAACGATATTGTCGCTCAGGTCGTGATCGCCGAAGGTGATGAAGATCTTGGTGCCCTTGATCAGGAAGGTGCCGTCGCCGCGCGGCACCGCCTGCGTGCGCAGCGCGCCGACATCGGAGCCGGCCTGCGGCTCGGTCAGGTTCATGGTGCCGTTCCATTCGCCGCTGATCAGCTTCGGCAACCAGGTCCGCTGCAATTCGGGCGAGCCGTGGTGGCTGAGCGCTTCGACAGCGCCCGGCGTCAGCATCATGCACAGCGAAAAGGCCATGTTGGCCGAGCCGAGATCCTCCATCACGACGGTGGCGAGCGTGAAGGGCAGGCCTTGTCCGCCATGCTCGGCAGGGCCGGCCAGCGTTCCCCAACCGCCTTCGACATAAGCACGGTAGGCTTCGCGAAAGCCGGGCGGCATGGTCACGCCCTCCGGCGACCAGTGTGCACCCGTCTGATCGCCGACCCGGTTCAGCGGCGCGAACTCGCCCGCGGCGAAGGCGCCGGCGCCCTCAAGAATTGCCTCGACCAGATCGGGCGTGACTTCGGCGAAGCCGTCGCCGCCGGCGAGTTCGTCCAGCCGGACGATGTGGCGCAGCAGAAAGCTTTGTTCGGCGATCGGGGGTGCGTAGCTCATCCGGCCTCTTCGCTGGAATGACGCGGCAAGCGCAAGCATCTATGATGCGATGGTGACCGAAGTCCTTCCCGCCACCGACGCCGCGATCGCGAGAGCCGCCGCGCTTATCCTCGCCGGCGAGACGGTCGCGGTGCCGACCGAGACGGTCTACGGCCTGGCCGCCGACGCGACCTCCGAGGCCGCGGTGGCGCGCATCTACGCGGCCAAGGGGCGGCCCGGGTTCAACCCGCTGATCGTGCACGTGCGGGATCTTGCCCACGCGGAGGAGATCGGGCTGTTCTCGGACGCGGCCCGGAGCCTCGCGCTTGCGCATTGGCCGGGGCCGCTGACCCTTGTGCTTCCGCGCCGGCCGGAGGCGAACCTCGCGGCGGCCGTAACGGCCGGGCTCGATACGGTCGCGCTGCGCTGCCCCGCCCATCCGCTCATGGCCAAATTACTCGCGCGAACCGGCCGCCCACTCGCCGCGCCGTCGGCCAATGCAAGCGGGACGGTCAGCCCCACCAGCGCAGCTCATGTCTTGAAGACGCTGGCCGGACGGATCGCCCTGATCCTCGATGGCGGCCAAACGGTGCTCGGACTTGAGTCGACGATTGTAGCGGTGACGGGCGACCGCCTGAGATTGCTGCGGCCCGGTCCGCTTGAGCTACCCGGCCTGACCGCCACCTCCGCGCCGGCGCGGATCGAAGCGCCGGGACAACTCGACAGCCATTATGCGCCGGCCAAGCCGGTCCGGCTCAATGCGCGGCAGGCCGAGGCTGGGGAGTGGCTGATCGGGTTCGGCCCAATCGAGGGAGCCGAAAGCTTGAGTATCGACGGCGATCTGGACGAAGCCGCCGCCAACCTGTTTGCCGCGCTTCATCGAGCCGATCAGCAAAGTGAGCCGCGCATCGCCATTGCACCAGTTCCCGAGCACGGTGCCGGGGTCGCAATCAACGACCGCCTGCTCAGGGCCGCTGCGCCGCGCATGTGAAAAGGGGCGACCGTTGCCCGCCGCCCCTCTCGTTACCCAGTTTGAACGGCTCAGAAACCGCGGCTGCGATCCTGGAGGTTGCTGCCTTCCAGATCGGTGTCGGTCCGGTCGGTGGTGCCGGTCGTGCCGGACGTCCCCGCCGTGCCGCTGCCGAAGCTGCCGAACGCGGAGCGGTCTTCCGATCCACGCAGGCCTTCGTCGATTTCGACTTCGGTCCGGCGAACGGTGTCGTCCACATTCTCGACATGCTCTTCGGCCGTCTTGCGGACCACCACTTCCTCGGTGACCTTGGCGCGCTTGTCTACAACCGCTTCCTCGGTCGTTTCGGTCATTTCGATATTGCGCTCCTGAAACGCGTCCGCAGTGCCGAGTTCGCCGGCGCGAAGCGTGTCGGAAACCGGGCGACGCTCGACGCTGACATGCTCCTCGCGCAGCGACACCTGCTCATGCACCGGGATTTCCCGGACATAGGAGCGGACACGTGCGCCGCCGCGGCTCACTTCACGCTTGCCGACGCGCAGCTCTTCCTCGACGATCGGAATGCGCTCTTCATCGACCGTGGTGCTGCGATCGGTGGTGCCGAAATTCTGCGTGCCCGTCGTGGCGGTGCTCGCAAATCCGGTTCCGGTCGCGCTGGTCCGGTCCGTGTCCATGGTTGAACCGGCGAAAGCGCTCGTTCCCGCGGCGCTGCTATAACCGTTCCAGCCTTCGCTGCGCCAGCTGTTCTGGCGCTCGTCGATGTCGATGCTGTCGGATTCCTCGAGCAGGCGAACCGCCTGATCGGCTTCGTCTTCATCGACTTCGGCGGTCAGCAGGAACGAGCCGCGGCTGATGCCCTCGCCGTAGACATGGCGGTCGTTGTCGTCGACGAACATTTCCTTCAGCGACGCCCAGAAGCCGTGGCCTTCACTGCCGGACGTGGCCGATCCGGACGAGGCGTATGAGCTGGATGTCGAGCTCTGGTCGATGATACGGACGCGCTCTGCGTCGATGTTGGAAGAGGAAAGGCGGGCCTTGGCGGCCTCAGCCTCCGATCGGCTGTCGAACATGGCGGTGACGGTACGCGACATATCAAGTGTCTCCTTCGTTCAGAGTTGCAGTTTCCCCGCTCTTTTCATCCCGCTCAACCAATGCCCGCTGTGTTCGCAGGATCACGGGCTGAGCGCTTTCTTCAAAGGCCGTGACGCGTTTCAGGCGCACTTCCTCCGTCAGAATCAATTTCTTCGAAATCACCAGGACTTCGCGAACGACCGGAACGATCGTAACGCCATCCTCTTCACGAACGGGCGGAACCTCGTCCACTTCCACATCGAGTGGAACCCGTTCCACCTCGACATGGTCACGCGCCAATTGCTCGCGCACGATCCGCTCTTCTTCCTCGACAACGGTGCGAACACGCACGCGCCCGGTCTCGACCCGCCGCTTGCCCGCAATCAGCTGCTCTTCGATAAGCGGTATGCGAACATCATTCTGCGTGTCGGACACGGCGACTTTTCCAATACTCGGGAAGTGTCTGATCAAACCCGATTGGGACGGCTCCGTTCCCAAGTTTTGATCGGCGGCGCAGACAAAATGTCCAAGTCGAAGCTAAACTGCGTTTAACCGCGAGAAATCGGGGCTGAAACTTTTCACATCCGGAATAATCCGGTTGTCGCAAACTGTTGCCGCCGGGAACCGCTCGTCGAAATTCGTGGGGCGCCCGTCGCGGTCAGCCGTGCTTAAGCTGGCTGCGCGCAGCATCATGGTTTACAGGGAGTATATGCTTATGACGCGTCACATCGCAGCCGTGCTGCTCGTCACCGCCGCCGCTTCGCCGGCTTTCGCTCAGCTGGAGAAAGGCGAAAAGCCGACCGCCGAGCAGGTCGCGAGCGGCGAAGTGCCGGCCGCGCCGATCTCGGAGGCTGAACGGGCTTTGCGGGCTCTGCCGGCCGGAATGGCCGCACCACGGTGGACGATAGCGGCCGCGCAGGACCTGCTCGATTATGTCGAGCGGATCAATGAAGAGGGGCTCGACCCGGCCGACTACGATCCTCAGCGGTTGCGGGCGGGAATCGATGCCGAGGATGAGGCCGCGCTGAGCGCGACCGCGACCGACGTGTTCCTGAAGGTCTCCTCCGACCTGGCGCTCGGCCATGTCCGCGGTGACTCCCGCATGGATTGGCATGTGGGCGATCAGAAGGATCTGAACAGTGCCGACCAGATCGCGCTGATGAAGCGGGCCATCGAGAACGATTCGGTCCAGGATAGCCTGAGTTCGCTGCTGCCGACCCATCCGCAATATGCGGAACTCAAGGCGCTGCTCGGAACCGCCAAGGACAAGGCGCTGCTCGACAAGGTGCGCACCAACCTGGATCGCTGGCGCTGGCTGCCGCGCGATCTTGGCCAGCGTTATGTGATCGTCAACGTGCCGGCTTATTCCGTCGCGCTGGTCGAGGATGGCGGGGTGATCGCGCGTCACCGGGCGGTGGTTGGCGCCCCCAAGACGGCCACGCCGCAACTCATGGCGACCGCCACCGGCGTGATCCTCAATCCCTGGTGGGAAGTGCCCAAGAGCATCACGCCGGAAGTGCGGGGCAAGAAGGGGTATGTAACGGTCAAAACGCCGGACGGCGGCGTCCGCTACCGTCAGCCTCCGGGGCCAGCCAATGCGCTCGGCCGGATGAAGGTGGTGATGCCGAATAATTACGCCATCTACCTGCATGATACGCCGTCCAAGGCGGCATTCAAGAAGCCGGCGCGTGCGTTCAGCCACGGCTGTATTCGGACCGAAGATCCGCTGACCTTCGCCGCTGCCCTACTCGGCACACCGCAATGGGACCGGGCCGCGATCAATCGCGCCGTTGCGGAAGGGAAGACCGTCCAGGCGCAGGCCGCGGTCGCCACGCCTGTCTACATCACGTATTTCACGGCCGCTGCCCTCGCCAATGCCGAGGGCATCATCAGCTACCCGGACGTATACGGCCGCGACGGCAAGGTGATCACCGCGCTGAATGCAAAGAGCGGCGAAACCAGGATGGCTTCGGCGGATTGAGACGAAAAAGCCGGTCAGACTTGCGTCTGGCCGGCTCACTTCATTGGGTCACGATGTCTGAAAGTTAGGCTTTGCAGCTCTGAGTACCGCTGTCGGGCGAGGTGTAGGACACGGTGTCTCCGGTGCCGCTGAGCGAGAAGCCTTTGCCGGCATCACCTTGGCCGACGAACGGCCCGCCGGCTTTCTCGGCCTTGAGCGTCGCAACGGGCGGCTCTTCCTGCTTGTCGCGGACGTTGGCCGTGACCTCGTCCGTCAGGAAGCTGACATAGACAAGGCTGTTGTCCTTGCAGCGATAAGTCTTGGCGACCTTGATCGCGGGCGGCAGCTCGACCGGCGGCGCGTTCTTAAGCGCTTCGGCCTGCGGATCGACGGTGGTGTCGACCACCTCCGGCTCCGGCTTGCAAGCGGCCAGGGAAAGGGTCGTTGCCGCGCACGCGGCGAGGAGGAATGAGGTTTTCTGCATGTGGATCAATTCGCGAGTGCAGCAAAGACCGTCAAGTCAATTATTTCACCTTCGCCGGCCTTGGGGAGGGTGGGTTCGACAAGCCCTTAAAGCTGCGTTAACCTTTCCCGGTTCCGACACGGGGTGGCAAGGGTGATCGAAGGCATGCAGCGGGTTCGGGTGGGTCTGACGGGGTTGGCGTTCATATTCGTGCTGGTGCTGCTAGGGGCGGTATTCACGTCGCCGAGCGAGGAAGAGCCGATCACCGCCAACAGCATCGAGCAGGAACTCGGCAAAGGCGATGTGAATCAGGTTGCGACCGAGGAGCCCAAGGAGCCCCTCGCTGAATTGGGAGTCGCGCCGGGCAACGCGGACGCCAATGTTCAAAATACTACCGCCCAGCCCGGAGCGAGATAGCCCAACTCAGGTGCGTTCGCGCCCAATTCTGTCTGCATAGCTCCATCGCCGGCCCGACAATTCGAAAAAGCGTTTCGGCTTTATTCGCGAGCCGAAAGCGTCGCGTCTCGAAAAAACATGCGCACCGGCAGCGGCCTTTTCAGGCGCATGCGCGCGAATGCGCGAGTCCCGATGCAGCTGCCGATGAAACTCACACCCAAACTTATCCACAGGCTCATACCACAAGAACAGGCATGCAACACGCGCTAGAACAGACCAAGAAAAAGCAGCTCTTGCCCAGAGAGTGGCATGAAATCCCCGTTCTAGGCATGAAAACCCTTCCGTCCTCCCCTGGTTGATGTTATCCACCGATCTCAAGATTTGGGGCATCTCCTGGCTGAGTTGAAAGCCACACGGCGGCGAAGGCGTGCGCTTCCGTGAACGGGAGAGCCTCGTGTGCAGGGGGCGGGTCGCCAAGTGGAGTTGGAGCACCTCTTCAACGGAAGCGCGTTGAACGCGGTCGACGGCAAGGGCCGTTTGTCCGTGCCCGCGTTCATCCGTGGAGTGGTGGAGCGCCGCTCGGATGCCAAGGCGATCGTGATCGGCCAACATGCCGTCGATTCCTGCCTCACCGCCTATGACCGCGGCTATGGCCGTCACCTTCAGGCGGAGATCGAGCGCAAGCGATTGCAGGACGAAGCCCAGGGCGGCGACGCGGCCGCGCATTTCGCCCGCGCCCGCCGCACCTTCGGCATCACCGAGGAAGTTCCCTACGACACCAGCGGCCGCATCATCCTGCCCCCGATGATGCGCCGCAAGGGCCAGATCGAGGATCTCGCCTTGTTCGTCGGCGTCGGCGGCACCTTCGAGATCTGGAATCCGTACGTTGCGCTGCAAAGCGACGACGCGGATCTGAAGGATCTCGCCGCTTACCGGCTCGAAGAAAAAGGGTTGCCGCTGCAATGAGCGCCGCCGCCCCGCACGTCCCCGTCTTGCTCGGCGAAGTGATTGCCGGCCTGTGCGTGGCCGCGGGGGAGACGCATGTCGACGGCACGTTCGGCGCTGGCGGCTACACCAAGGCATTGTTGAATCAGGGGGCGCGCGTGTTCGCGTTCGATCGCGACCCTGATGCCATTCGCGAGGGGAGTGGGCTCGCGGATGGCAGTGGCGGGCGCCTGACGCTTGTTCCGGAGCGTTTTTCCCGGATGCGTCAGGCGCTTGCTCGCCAGGACATTACTGGCGTCGATGGCGTGGCGCTCGATATCGGCGTGTCGTCGATGCAGTTCGATCGGCCCGAGCGTGGCTTCTCCTTCCAGGCGGACGGACCGCTCGACATGCGCATGGGCCAGGATGGGCAGAGCGCCGCCGACTTCCTCAACGAAGCGGATGAAGCCGAGATCGCCGACGTGATCTACCGCTATGGCGAGGAGCCCAAGTCGCGCAGGATCGCCCGCTTCATTGTCGCCGCCCGCCCGATCGAGCGCACCGCGCAGCTGGCCGAGATCGTGCGTCGCGCGGTCGGCTGGCATCCGGGCATGAAGAAGGACCCGGCGACCCGGACATTCCAAGCGATCCGCATCCACCTGAACGAAGAGTTGGACGAGCTGGAAGACGGTCTCGAAGCCGCCGAGCAGGTGCTCGCGCCCGGCGGTCGTCTCGCGGTGGTCACCTTCCACAGCCTGGAAGATCGGGTCGTGAAACGCTTCCTGCGCGAGCGGAGCGGCGCGGTTCCTGCTGCCTCGCGTCATGCCCCGGCTCGCGCCGAAGATGGCCCGGCGCCGACGTTCGAGGCGGTCGCTAAGCCGGTTCGCCCGGGTGAGGCCGAGCTCCAATCCAATCCCCGCGCGCGATCGGCGACGCTTCGCGTTGCGCGCCGCACCTCCGCCTCCCCCTGGTCCTCCGCTCCTGAAGGAATTGCCCAATGATGCCCCGTGGTTTCAAGCCTGTCGGTTGGGTTGCCGCTGTCGGCGGCGCCGCGCTTGGGTGCTACATGCTGTCGTTGAACGTCGCCTCCGAGCGGGCGGAGCTGGCCAAGGTCGAGCGCCAGATCATTGCTGCCAAGCAGGAAATTCGCTCGCTCCAGACCGAGCTCGGGACGCGCGGCCGCCTGCAGCAGCTCGAACATTGGAACGCCGAGGTGCTGGCCCTGTCCGCGCCGGCCGCGACGCAGTTCGTCGAGAATGAGATGATGCTGGCGCGGTTCGAAACTCATGAGCGCACGATCGAAGAGAAGGCCAAGGTGCAAATGGCCTCCGTCGCCACCGGCGCTGCTGCCGCTCCGGCGGCCAGCGCTCGCCCGGCCGTGATCGGCAGGAAGCTGGCTCCGGCGGATTATGCTGCCGCTGCGGCGCGCAACGCCGCCCAGCCGCAATCGATCGTGCGCCAGGCGTCCTTCTCGAACGACGACAAGCCGGCGGCGGTGATCAAGGCCTCGGCGGTTAAGCCGACCGCAACGAAGGCCACGCCTGAGTCCAAGCCCGTCAAGGCCGCCGAGAAAGCGCCAGAGCAAAAAGTCGCCAAGTCCGCCGCCAAGACCAGCATCTCCAAGCCAACCTCCAAACCGGAGCCGGCCGCCGAGGCGGGCGGGCAGTGAACGCCTACTCGCCGACCGTTGCGAAGCTCGGCACGCCGGTTAAACCGGCGACCCCGCTTGCGCTCACCTATCAGCGATTGATGATGATGATGCTGGTGTTCGCCGGCATCACCACGCTGATTGTCGGCCGACTGCTGTTCCTCCAAATCTTCACCGATCGTTCGAACGACGGCGGAGCGATCAATCCCTTGATCCCGGCCCGCGCCGACATCATCGATCGCAGCGGCGCGCCGCTGGCCCGAACGTTCAACGCCTGGTCGATCGGCGTCCACCCTGCAAAGCTGATCGGCGACAAGGACGCGCTGGCGGTTAAGCTTGCCGAACTGATGCCGGAGAAGTCGGCGGTCGATTATCGGCGCATGCTCGATTCGACCAAGACCTTTGTTTACCTGCGTCGCCGCGCAATGCCCGAGCTGGTCGCCGCGGTGAACGCGCTCGGCGAGCCCGGTCTGGCGTTCGATCGCGAGCCCGAGCGACTTTATCCCAACGGCGTGCTCGCTGCCCACATCGTCGGCTATACCGATCTCGACGGCAACGGCGCGGCCGGGATGGAGCGCGCGCTGAATGATCGCCTGTCCGATCCGGCGCTGCGCGGCGAACCGCTGCAGCTCTCGCTCGACGCGCGCGTCCAGCATGCGCTTGAGGCAGAGCTTCACGCGGCAATGACCAAGTTCAGCGCGATCGGCGCGGCCGGCGTCATCCTCGACATCCATACCGGCGAAGTGATGGCGATGACATCGCTTCCCGAGCTCAATCCCAATGCGCCCGGCCAGGGGTCGATGGAAGCGCGCTTCAACCGCGCCACCTTGGGCGTTTACGAGCTCGGCTCGACGTTCAAGCCGTTCACCGTCGCAATGGCCATGGATGCAGGCGTTGTGAAGAGCTTGGGCCAGATCTATCCCTGCCCGGGCGGGCTCGCCGCCGGCAATCACACGATCACCGACACTCACCCCTTCGGCCGCCCCTGCTCGGTGGCCGAGATTATGAAGGAATCCTCCAACATCGGCACCGCCCAGATCGCGGCGCAGCTGGGCGGCGTTCGGCAAAAGGAATTCCTGAAGCAGATGGCCTTCCTCGAGCCGGTCTCGATCGAGCTCAAGGAGCGCGGCCGGACCCTTTCGCCGGGCGCGAACTGGGGCGAAGTGGCGACCATGACTGTCGGCTTCGGCCACGGCATCGCGGTCACGCCGCTGCACCTCGCCAATGGCTATGCCACCCTGCTGAACGGCGGCCTTTGGCGTCCGGCGACCTTGCTCAAGCATAACAAAAACAATCCGGTCCCCGCCGGCCGCCGGGTGTTCAGCGAAGACACATCCTACAAGATGCGCGCGCTGCTACGCCTGGTCGTGACGCACGGCACCGGCAAAAAGGCGGATGCGCCGGGTTACCGGATCGGTGGCAAGACCGGCACCGCCGAAAAGATCATCGGCGGCCGCTATACCGGCACCAAAGTCGTCACCACCTTCGCCGGTGTGTTTCCGATGGACGAGCCGCGCTACGTGATCGTGGCGATGCTGGACGAGCCCAAGGCGACCAAGGAAACCTACGGCTTCCACACCGCCGGCTGGAACGTGGCACCAGTCATTTCGAAAACGGTGTCGCGGATCGCGCCGGTTCTAGGCGTGGTGCCGGATAGCCGCCGCGACGCAAACCTGGCCGAAGTGCTTCCCTTTGTTCGTGACCATGAGAAGAAGTGAGGAATGCGCCTGGGCGATCTCGCCGGAGTTGACGACGATCGCCAAGTGACCGGCTTCGCGATCGATCACCGCAAGGTCGCGCCCGGCACGGTTTTCGGCGCCTTTCAGGGCACGCGCTTGAACGGCGAGGACTATATCCCACAGGCGATCGGCTCTGGCGCGGTGGCGGTCGTCGCGCGGCCCGAAGTGCTGGTGAAAGGCGCGGCGCATGTCCGCGCCAGCGAACCGCGCCGTGTTTTTGCAGAGCTTGCCGCGCGGTTCTTCAAGCCGTTCCCCGGCACGGTGGTCGCGGTAACGGGCACCAACGGCAAGACATCGAACGTCGAGATGACTCGGCAGCTATGGCGCATGGCCGGCCACCATGCCGCCTCGATCGGGACGCTGGGGGTCACCACGGCCGACGATCGGGTCACCACTGGGCTGACAACGCCGGACGTCGTCACCTTCCTGTCCAACATGGCGGGGCTGGCGCGCGAGGGCGTGACCCACGCCGCGTTCGAAGCGTCGAGCCATGGCCTGTCGCAATATCGGACGGAAGGGCTGCCGGTGCGGGCCGCCGCCTTTACCAATTTCAGTCGCGACCATCTCGATTACCACGAGACAATGGAGGCCTATTTCGAGGCCAAGATGCGGCTGTTTAGCGATGTGTTGGAGCCGGACGGGACCGCCGTGGTGTGGGCGGACGATCCCAAGTCGGACGAGGTTATCGGCCGGTGCCGGGCGCGGGGCCTCAGGATCCTCACCGTCGGGGCGCGCGGCGAGACGTTGCGGCTGATCGGGCGGGAGACGACGCAGCTTGGGCAGACCCTGACGATCGAGGCCGACAGCCGCACGCAGGCGGTGTCGATCCCGCTGATCGGCGCCTATCAGGCCGCCAATGTTTTAACCGCGGCCGGTCTGGTTGTAGCGACCGGCGGCGACCTTGCCAGGACGCTCGCCGATATCGGACGCTTGCAGCCGGTTCGCGGCCGCCTCGAACGCGCGGTCATCACCCGCACCGGTGCCCCCGTTTACGTCGATTACGCGCATACCGAGGACGCGCTGCAAAGCGCGATCGAGGCGCTTCGTCCCCATGCCCACGGTCGGCTGATTACCGTGTTCGGCGCAGGGGGCGACCGCGATCAGGGGAAGCGCCCTGAAATGGGCCGAGTTGCGGTGCGGATGTCGGACCTGGTGATCGTAACCGACGACAATCCTCGCGGCGAAGACCCGGCCGCGATCCGCCGCGCCATCCTCGTCGGTGCTCCCGATGCCCGAGAAGTGCCGGGCCGCCGCGAAGCGATCGCCGAGGCCATCGCGCAGGCCGGGCCGGACGACATCGTGCTGCTGGCGGGCAAGGGGCATGAGCAGGGCCAAATCG
This sequence comes from Allosphingosinicella sp., assembly GCA_036387855.1. Taxonomy (GTDB): domain Bacteria; phylum Pseudomonadota; class Alphaproteobacteria; order Sphingomonadales; family Sphingomonadaceae; genus Allosphingosinicella. The sequence continues at coordinate 200,078 of DASVSZ010000038.1, forward strand.
TCGGCGACCAAGTGCTGCCGTTTGACGATGTTCAAGTCGCACGGGAGTGCGCGCAATGACCCCCTCTCCCTGCAGGGCAAAGGGAGGGGCTCAAGCCGACAGACTTGGGAGGGTAAGGGCGCGGCCCTCGAGAATCGCCGCGGTCCGTTTCACCCTCACCCAGGTTCGCCTAGGCTCGCCGAAGTGGCTCGCCAAGTCTGCGCAACCCTCTACCCTCAAGGGAGAGGGGCAGTGAGCCTCTGGACCGCCACGGAAATCGCCGCCGCAACGTCCGGCACGGTCCACGGGAATTTCGCCGTCACCGGGGTCGCGTTCGACTCCCGCGAGATCGGCCCCGGCGATCTGTTCATCGCGCTCCGGGGCGAGACGACCGACGGCCATCGTTTCCTCGACCGCGCCTTCGCTTCCGGCGCCGCCGGCGCGATCACGTCCGTAGAGACCTCGCACAGGCACGTCCGTGTTACCGAAACGACGCAGGCGCTGAATGACCTCGGCCGCGCGTCGCGAGCTCGCAGCGAAGGGCGCATTTGCGGCGTCACCGGCTCGGTCGGCAAAACGGGGACCAAGGAAGCGCTGTGGGCGGCGCTGGACCGCTCGGCACGAGGCAAGACGCATCGTTCGGTCAAGAGCTACAACAACCATACCGGCGTGCCCCTCAGCCTTGCGCGGATGCCGCGGGACGCGCGCTACGGCGTATTCGAGATGGGCATGAACCATAAAGGCGAGCTTGCCGCGCTGACCCGGCTCGTGCGCCCGCACGTCGCGATCGTCACCGCGATCGCTCCCGCCCACCGCGAATTCTTCGCCAGCGACGAAGCGATCGCCGATGCCAAGGGCGAAATCTTCCAGGGCCTGGAACCCGGCGGAACCGCGATCGTGCCATTCGACAGCCCGCACCGTGACCGGCTTGTCGCCGCCGCCCGTCCTTATGCGGCGACGGTGCTGACCTTCGGTTTGGGCGAGGGCGCGGACATACGCGGGCGCGATGTCGTCGCGACGGCGAACGGGGGTTCGCTGGTCACCGCGCTTCTGCCGGGGGCAGAGCTGACCTACACGATCTCGCAGCCCGGCGAGCATTGGGTGTCCAATTCGCTAGCCGTTCTCGGCGCGGTGCAGGCTTTGGGCGGCGATCTTGCGATCGCCGGACTGGCGCTCGCCGACATGGCCGGGCTCAAGGGCAGGGGAGAGCGCCACCAGGTCCGGCTGGACGGCGGCACAGCACTGCTGATCGACGAAAGCTACAACGCCAACCCGTCTTCGATGCGCGCGACGCTCAAGTCGCTCGGCGCGACCAAGGTCGCCGGGCGCCGCATCGCCGTGCTGGGCGCGATGCGCGAACTTGGCCCCGAGTCCGACGCATTTCATTCCGGGCTCGCCGAACCGATCCAGACCGCCTGTGTCGAATTTGCAATAGTGGTCGGCCCTGAAATGGCGCCGCTCGTGAAAGCGCTTGGCCAAAAGGTTAACGTGACGCATGTCCCGGATGCGGCGGCGGCGCTGGAGGCTCTTGCGGGAGCGATGGCGCCGGGCGACGCAATCCTCGTCAAGGGATCGAACAGCGTCGGACTGTCCGCCGTCGTCGAGGCCGTTGCGGGCGGGATGAGTTGATGTTTCTCTGGATCGCGGAACAGCTTGGGTTTCCAGGCCTGCTCAACCTTTTCCGCTACATCACGTTGCGCGCCGGCGCGGCCACCGCGACCGCGCTCGTCATTGGCCTGATCATCGGGCCCAAGTTCATCGGCTGGCTGCGCGTTCGCCAGGGCAAGGGCCAGCCGATCCGCGACGACGGCCCGCAATCGCACCTCGCCAAGCGGGGCACGCCGACCATGGGCGGGCTGATGATCCTGACGTCGGTGTCGCTGGCGATGCTGATGTGGATGAACCTGGAAAATCGCTATGTCTGGGCCTGCCTGTTCATCACGGTCGGCTTCGGGCTGATCGGGTTCCTCGACGATTACGACAAAGTCACCAAGCGGCATCACAAGGGCGTTTCCGGCCGCACCCGCCTCCTCGCCGAGTTCGTCGTCGCGGCGATCGGCTGCTTTATCATCATCCAGGGCTCGGGGACCGACTTGTACGTTCCCTTCTACTCGGGGCCGGTGCTCGATCTGGGCTGGCTCTACATCCCGTTCGCGGCCGTGGTGGTGGTCGGCGCGGGCAATGCGGTGAACCTGACCGACGGTCTCGACGGCTTGGCGACCATGCCGGTGATCATCGCCAGCCTCGCCTTTCTGCTGATCAGTTATCTGGTCGGCAACGCGGTCTTCTCCGAATATCTCGGCATTCCGTTCGTGCTCGGCGCGGGCGAGCTGACCGTGCTCACCTCGGCGATCGTCGGCGCCGGGCTCGCCTTCCTGTGGTTCAACGCGCCACCGGCGGCCGTGTTCATGGGCGACACCGGCAGCCTCGCACTCGGCGGTGCCCTTGGCGCGATCGCTGTGGCGACGCAGCACGAGCTGGTGCTGGTGATCATCGGCGGGCTGTTCGTGCTCGAAGCTCTATCCGTGATCATCCAGGTCTTCTTCTACAAACGCACCGGCAAGCGCGTCTTCAAGATGGCGCCGATCCACCATCATTTCGAACAGATGGGCTGGTCGGAGCCGACCGTCGTCATTCGCTTCTGGATCATCAGCTTCGTGCTGGCGCTGGCCGGCCTGTCGACGTTGAAGCTGCGGTGATTACCAGCCGCGTCTTTTCGGGCAAGAGCTACGCCGTTTACGGGCTGGCGCGCTCGGGGCTTGCCACGGTGGAGGCGCTGCTGGCGAGCGGGGCCAGCGTGATGGCGTGGGATGAGAAGGCTGAGGCCCGTTCGGCGCTTCCTTCTAAAGTGCGCATCGCGGACCCGCTTGCCACCTCGCTTTACGGCTATTCCGGCATCGTCGTGTCGCCCGGCGTGCCGATCAACCGGCACCCGATCGCCGCCCGCGCGCGCCAGGCCGGCGTGCCGCTGGTCGGCGACATCGAGCTGTTCGCGCAGGCCCGCGACAGCCTGCCGCCGCACAAGGTGGTCGGCATCACCGGCACCAACGGCAAATCGACCACCACCGCGCTCGTCCACCACATCCTCAAGACTGCCGGCATCCCGACGGACATGGGCGGCAATATCGGCCTGCCGATCCTCGCCCAGGATCCGCTCCCGGCCGGCGGTGTGTACGTGCTCGAACTCTCCTCCTACCAGATCGACCTGACCCACAGCCTCGATTGCGACCTGTCCGTGTTGCTCAACGTCACCCCCGATCATCTCGACCGCTATGAGGGAATGGACGATTATGCCGCGTCCAAGGCGCGGTTGTTCTTGATGCAATCGCCCGACAATCTGGCGGTGGTCGCGACCGACGACGATTACACCCGCGCCATCTTCGGGCAGATCGCGGGTGAGAAGGCTGCAGTGACGACGGACGACCTTCCTGACCAGTCAGGCTGGCCGACCCTTCAGGGACCGCACAATGCGCAAAACACCGCCGCAGCGGTGGCCGTTGCCCGCGCGCTTGAGATCGACGAGCCGGTCATCGCGGACGCGCTGGCCACCTATCCTGGCCTGCCGCATCGTATGGAGCGGGTCGCGCAGCGGGACGGCGTCCTGTTCGTCAACGATTCCAAGGCCACCAATCCGACCTCGACCGCGCCCGCGCTGGCGGCCTACCCGGCCGTGCATTGGATCCTCGGCGGCCTGCCCAAATCGGACGAGCTCGACGCCTGCGAGCCTTATCTGGGCCATGTTCGCGCCGCTTACACGATCGGCGAGGCCGGCCCGATGTTCGCGCGCCTGCTGCGAGGCAAGGTCACCGTAAACGAATGCGAATTGCTGGAGCGCGCGGTCGGGGCCGCGGCCGGGCAGGCGAAGCCGGGCGAGACGGTGCTGCTGTCGCCGGCCTGCGCGTCGTTCGATCAGTTCAAGGATTACGAGTCGCGGGGGGAGGCGTTCCGCGCTCTTGTGGAGGCGTTGACATGAACATGATGGGGGGCGTGGGGGCTGCCGGCGGCAAGCGACAAGGCGCCAAGTTCGGCCGCTCGGACCGGAGCCCGATCGGGCGCTGGTTCTGGGAGATCGACCGGGTGCTGCTGCTGCTGGTGGCGGTGCTGATCTCGATCGGGCTGATCGCGGTCGCAGCCGCGTCGCCGGCCGGAGCCAACCGCCTTTCCGGCGGCGGCATTCACTATCAGCCGCTCTACTTCTTCTATCGTCAGCTCGTCTGGGTCCTTCTCTCCGTCCCGGTGATGATCGGCGTTTCGATGCTGTCCAAGAACACCGCCCGCCGCTTCTGTCTGTTCGGCGCGATCCTCTTTACGGTCCTTCTGTTCCTTGTTCCGATCGTCGGCCAGGAAATCAACGGAGCGAAACGCTGGCTCGGAGTCGGCTTTACACAGTTTCAGCCTTCGGAGTTCCTCAAGCCGCTCTTCGTGGTCAGCCTCGCCTGGCTTCTGTCCTTGCAGGATAAGGACAAGAGCCTGCCCGTGGTGCCGCTGTCCGGCATCATCACCGGCGTTGTCGCGCTGCTGCTGATGCAGCAGCCCAATCTCGGCGAGACCATCATCTTCGGCGCGGCCTGGGTAATGTTGCTGACCCTGGCCGGCGTTCCGATGCGCTTCCTGATGATCCTGGGCGCTTGTGCCGTGGGCGGGATTGTTGCGGCCTATTTCTTCTATGATGTTGCGACCGTGCGGATCGACGCCTTCCTGTTCGGCGCATCGGGGGACGTCGATACCTACCAGACCGACAGCGCGCTTCGGACGTTGACCGCCGGCGGACTGTTCGGCACCGGCCCCGGCGGGGGTGTCCACAAGTTCAGGCTTCCGGAGCCGCAGACCGACTATATCTTCTCGGTCATCGGCGAAGAGTTCGGCCTGATCGCATGCCTGGCGATCGCGATCATCTACATGACGATCATCGCGCGCGTGCTCGTCAAGCTGCTGCACGAGGAGGACCGCTTCCTGGTGCTCGCAACGGCCGGGCTGATCGGAGAGCTTGGGCTACAGGCGATGATCAACATGATGGTGAATGTGCAGCTCGCCCCGTCAAAGGGCATGACTTTGCCGTTCATCTCCTATGGCGGTTCGTCGATGATCGCGCTCTCGATCGCGTTCGGTTTGCTGCTCGCCTTTACCCGCCGCAATCCGTATCTGCACCGCTCGCCTTATGTCGTGAAATGGAGCGGGCGATGACGTCGGTTCTACTCCCTTCCCGCCTTGCGGGGGAGGGTGGCCCGCAGGGTCGGATGGGGGGTGCGAAGCATGGCTTCGCGCGCTCGCTTTGCGAGCGCACCGCCCACCCCAGGCTCTCCCTCCCAAGGAGTGAGAGGCTATGATCTCCCGCCACTATGTCCTCGCCGCCGGCGGCACCGGTGGGCACATGATCCCGGCGCATGCGCTGGCGGAGGAGTTGCGCGCGCGCGGCCACCATTGCGCGCTGGTCACCGATGATCGCGGCGCGCGTATTCCCGGCCTGTTCGATGGCGTTCCGGTCCATATCCTGCCGGCGGGGCGGCTCAGCCGCAATCCGATCGGCCTGTTCAAGGCGATCAGGAACATCGCCGCCGGCCGGGCCATGGCCTCGCGCATGTACGAGACGTTCCGACCGTCGGCGGTGATCGGCTTTGGCGGCTATCCGGCGCTGCCCGCCCTGCTCGCCGCCCAGCGTGACGGCATTCCGACCTTGGTCCACGAACAAAACGCGGTGCTCGGCCGGGTCAACCGGCTGATGGCGGGACGCGTCGATGCGATCGCGACCGCCTATCCGCAAGTCGATCGGCTCGCGCCCAAACATTCGGGCAAGGCGCATCTGGTCGGCAACCCGGTCCGCGACGAGGTTCTGGCCTTGCGCGACCTTCCCTTTCCGCCGCTGACGGAGGAGGGCATCTTCCGTATGCTGGTGACCGGCGGCAGTCAGGGCGCGACCATCCTGTCAGACGTGGTGCCCGACGGCCTGGCGCTGCTGCCCGAGCATTTCCGCCGCCGGCTTCAGGTCACGCAGCAATGCCGGGCCGAGGATATCGAGCAGGTCCGCGCCAAATATGCCCGTATCGGCATTCCGGCGGACCTCGCCACCTACCTGCCGGACCTGCCCGGTCGCCTCGCCTGGTCGCATTTGGTGATCGCGCGTGCGGGCGCCTCGACTATCGCCGAGCTTACCGCCGCGGGCCGTCCCGCGATCCTCATCCCGCTCCCGACCGCGACCGACAATCATCAGGTGTCCAACGCCCGCGAAATGGCCACGGCCGGCGGCGCCCGCACGATCCTTCAGAAAAGCTTCACGCCGATCGAGCTTGCCAAGCAGATGCAGAAGCTCGGGCTGGAGCCGGATGCGCTGATGCGGGCCGCGGAGCGCGCAAAGGCAGTCGGCCGCCCCGACGCCACCAAGGATCTCGCCGATCTGGTCGAGCGGACCGGCCGCGATCCCGCCGAGGAACTGGTCGGTGCTGAGCAGGTCGCGTTCCGGCCTTTGCCCCAAGGTGCATATGCATGAAGGGTGTTGGCACCGATATCGGCACGATCCACTTCATCGGGATCGGCGGCATCGGCATGTCGGGCATTGCCGAGGTGATGCACATCCTGGGCTATAAGGTGCAGGGCTCCGACGTCGCCGAAGGCTATGTCGTCGAAGCTTTGCGCAAACAGGGCATCCCGGTCGCGATCGGGCACCGGGCCGAAAATCTCGGCGACGCGGCGGTGGTGGTAACGTCGACTGCGATCAAGCGCGGCAACCCGGAAGTCGAATGCGCCTATGAACGGCGCGTGCCGGTGGTCCGCCGGGCCGAGATGCTGGCCGAACTGATGCGGCTCAAGCTGACCATCGCGGTCGCCGGGACGCACGGCAAGACGACCACCACTTCGATGATCGCGGCGATGCTCGATGCGGGCGGGATCGATCCCACCGTGATCAACGGCGGCATCATCAACGCCTACGGCTCGAACGCGCGGCTCGGCTCGAGCGACTGGATGGTGGTCGAGGCGGACGAGAGCGACGGCTCCTTCTTGCGCCTCGACGGGACGATCGCGGTGGTGACCAACATCGATCCCGAACATCTCGACCATTATGGCAGCTTCGAAAAGGCGAAGGACGCCTATGTCGAGTTCGTCGAGAATGTGCCGTTCTACGGCGCGGCTTTGCTATGCGTCGATCATCCCGAAGTGCAGACGATCATTCCCCGGCTGCGCGACCGGCGCGTGGTGACCTACGGCTTTGCGGCTCAGGCTGACGTGCGCGGCGACAATGTTGTGCCGGTGCCGGGTGGCAACCGCTTCGATGTCAGCTTGCGCGACCGGGCGGGCGAGGTCCGCACGATCGAGGGAGTCGAGCTGCCGATGCCGGGGCGGCACAATGTCCAGAACGCGCTGGCGGCGATCGGCGTGGCCGCCGAGCTCGGCATTTCGGACGCGGTGATCGCCAAGGGCTTCGAACGGTTCGGCGGCGTCAAGCGCCGCTTCACCAGGGTCGGTGAGGTCGAGGGCGCGACGATCATCGACGATTACGGTCATCATCCGGTCGAGATCAAGGCGGTTCTGGCCGCGGCGCGGGAAGGCGCGCGGGGCAGGGTGATCGCCGTCGTCCAGCCGCACCGCTTTACCCGGCTTCGCGATCTGATGGACGATTTCCAAGGCGCCTTCAACGATGCCGACATCGTCTATGTCGCGCCCGTCTATGCCGCCGGCGAGGAGCCGATCGAGGGGGTCAGCGCCGATAGCCTGGTCGAAGGTCTCAAACAGCGCGGCCACCGGGCCGCCCGCACGGTCGACGGTCCGGACGATCTGGCCCGCCAGCTGCGCGATATCGCGGCGCGGGGCGACATGGTCATCTGCCTGGGCGCGGGCGACATCACCAAATGGGCCGCGGGCCTGGCCGACGGCGTGCTCCAGGCGAGGCTCAGCAAATGAGCTTGGTTTCGCACAAGCCCCACTCCAACCGCTCCCCTGAAGGGGAGGGGCTTAACTCAGGCGCAAACCATAGCCCCTCCCCTTCAGGGGAGAAGTTGGGGGTGGGGGCTGTCAACCTGCGTGGAACGGTCGAACCGAATGGTTCGCTGGCCGACTTCATCTGGTTCCGCACGGGCGGCCCGGCTGAGTGGCTGGTCCGGCCCAAGGACGTCGCCGATCTCTCCGCCTTTTTGCGCGAACTCGATCCCGCTGTGCCCGTTATGCCGGTCGGCGTCGGTTCCAACCTGATCGTCCGCGATGGCGGCGTGCCCGGGGTGGTCGTGCGGCTGCCCAAGAGCTTCGCGAAGGTGGCGATCGAGCCGGGCAACCGGGTCCGGGCCGGCGCGCGGGCGATGGGCATCAGTGTCGCCAGCAAGGCGCGGGACGGCGGCATTGCTGGGCTCGAGTTCCTGCGCGGCATTCCCGGTACGACAGGCGGAGCCGTCCGTATGAACGCCGGCGCTTATGGCCGCGACATCTCGGATATCCTGGTCGAGGCGACCTTGGTGTTGCGCGACGGCAGCTTCGAGACCTGGCCGGCGGCGCGCCTGGGCTACACCTACCGCCACAGCGACGCGCCCGAAGGCGCGGTGGTGGTCGAAGCCCTCTTCCAAGGCGCTCCGGGCGATCCGATTGCGATCGGCGCGGAGATGGACCGGATTGCGGCGGAGCGCGAAGCCAGCCAGCCGCTGCGCAGCCGCACTGGAGGTTCCACGTTCAAGAACCCGCCGGGTGCCAAGGCGTGGCAGCTGATCGACGCCGCCGGCTGCCGCGGCTTGCGGATCGGCGATGCACAAGTCTCTGAAAAGCATTGCAACTTCCTGCTCAATTTGGGCAATGCTCGCGCCCGTGACATCGAAGAGCTGGGCGAGGAGGTTCGCCGCCGGGTTCAGGCGCATTCGGGTGTCGAGCTGGAATGGGAAATCCAGCGTGTGGGGGTGGTGAAGTGACTATTTGTGTCATGCCAGCGAAGGCTGGCATCCATGCTGGAACGGAATGGACCCCAGCCTTCGCTGGGGTGACGGCGGTCGCATGACCCAGCCGTTGCACATCGTCGTCCTGATGGGCGGCTGGTCGGCCGAGCGGGAGGTGTCGCTCACGTCCGGGGCCGGCGTCGCCGATGCGCTCGAAGCGCAAGGTCATCGCGTGACCCGGATCGACATGGACCGGGACGTGGCGCAGCGTCTGGCGGAGGCGAGGCCGGACGTCGTATTCAACGCGCTTCACGGCACGCCGGGCGAGGATGGCACCGTTCAGGGCCTGATGGACCTGATGGGCCTTAAATACACGCACAGCGGGCTCGAGACCTCCGTCATCGCCATCGACAAGGAGCTGACCAAGATGGTGTTGGTGCCGCACGGCATCCGCATGCCGGAAGGCAAGGTCATTGCGAGCGAAAGCCTGTTCGAGGCCGATCCGATGGCGCGGCCTTATGTGCTCAAGCCGGTCAACGAAGGGTCGTCGGTCGGAGTCGCGATCGTGACGGCGGAAGGCAATCACGGGGACCCGATCGCGCGTGGCAGCGCCGGTCCCTGGAACGAATTCGAGCGGCTGTTGGCCGAGCCGTTCATCCGCGGACGCGAACTGACTGTCGCCGTGCTGGGCGATGAGCCGCTGGCGGTGACCGAATTGTGCCCCAAGTCGGGTTTCTACGATTACGACGCCAAATACACGGACGGCATGACGCAGCATGTCTGCCCGGCGCAAATTCCGGACGAGGTGCGTGACGCGGCGATGGAGATGGCGGTCCGCGCTCACCAGCTGCTCGGATGCCGAGGCGCGTCCCGCTCCGATTTCCGCTGGGACGACGAGCAGGGAATCGCCGGATTGTATTTGCTCGAGGTCAACACCCAGCCCGGCATGACGCCGCTCAGCCTGTTTCCGGAGCAAGCCAAATATCGTGGAATGAGCTATGTCGAGCTCGTCCAGCGTATCGTGGAGGAAGCCTTGTGAGTGCAAAGATCGCCCGCGGCTCGCCCCAGCGCGCTCGCCCCAAGGGCAAACAGCCCGTGCGTGGCGGCAAGGGGCGCAGGAGCTCGTCGTCGCATCTGCTGGACTCGCTCCCGATCCCGGCCGAAACGGTCAAGCGGATCAGCTGGTATATCCTGCTCGGCATGATCGGCGCGGTCGCGCTGGCGTTGCTGTCGGTGTTTCAAGTGCCGCAGCTGATCGGCACGGCCGCCGGCGAGGCGATCGGCGAGGCCGGCTTCGCGGTGAAGCGAGTGGAGGTGAAGGGCGCCAACCGCCTCGATCCGATGCAGGCCCAATATATCGCCGCCAGCCAGAATTCGATGGCGATGCCGCTGGTCGATCTCGAATTGACCCGCGAGCGGCTGCTGCGGCTCGGCTGGGTTCGTGAAGCCCGGGTCTCGCGGCGCTGGCCGGACACTTTGGTCGTCGACATCGTCGAGCGCGCCCCCGCCGCAATCTGGCAGCACAATCAGCAGCTCAGCCTGATCGATCGTGACGGGGTGGTGCTGGAGCCGGTCAAGCTGGATGCGATGCCTGACCTGCCGCTGGTGATCGGCCCGGCTGCGAACGCGCACGCCACCGACCTGAACCAGTTGCTCGCCGCCGCGCCCCAGCTCAAGCCGATGCTGGCCGGCGCGACGTGGGTGGGCGGCAGGCGTTGGGACCTGCGCTTCCATTCCGGCGAGGTGCTCGCCCTTCCCGAAGGCGAGGAGACTTCGGAAAAGGCGCTGGTCTACTTCGCGCGGATGGACAAGATGACGCAGTTGCTCGGCAAGGGCCTGGTCCGTTTCGACATGCGCATCCCCGGCAAGTTCATCGTTCGCGTGTCCAGCGAGCCGGGCAGCATCGTGCCCGCCGAATTGCCGCCGCCCGCGCCGCCCAAGGCCGCCCCGGCGCCGGTCAATAACGGCCCCGTCGATCCGGCGACCGTGATTTGAGCAAGCGGCCCACAGCATCGCCGGCGCGCAGGCTGGTCACCGCCGTCGATATCGGCTCGTCGAAGGTTTCGGCCTTGATCGCCGAGCCGGGCGAGGACGGCGCGATCAGGATCCTCGGCACCGGCCAGCGCGAAAGCCGGGGCGTCAAGCGCGGCCTGGTCGCTGACATGGAGCGCACCGAGGCCACGATCCGCGAAGCTGTCGAACAGGCCGAGCGGATCGCGGGGATCAGTGTCGAGCAGGTCTATGTCGGTTTCTCGGCCGGCGGTCTGGTCAGCAGCGTCGCCAGTGTCGAGCTCGACATCGGCGGCCGCCGGATCGAGCAGGCCGATATCGACCAGTTGCTCACCGTCGGTCAGCAGAGCATGGATGCGGGCGGTCGTATGATCCTTCACGCGCTTCCGGCGCTTTACACCCTGGACGGGTTGCAGGGCGTAAAGAAGCCGATCGGGCTGCACGCCGACAAGCTCGCTGTCGATATCCATGTCGTCGCGGCGGAGCCGTCGCCGGTCAAAAATCTCGACCACTGCGTCCGCTCCGCCCATCTCGGCGTGGAAGCGATCGTCGCCTCGCCGGTCGCCGCGGGCAAAGCGTGCCTGAGCGAGGAAGAGCGTGAGCTGGGCGTCGCCCTGGTCGAACTTGGGGCGGGCGTGACCAATGTCTCGGTGTTCGCGGGCGGCATGCTGGTCGGCCTGAAATCGCTGCCGATGGGCGGGATCGACATCACCGACGACATCGCCTCCGCCTTTGGCACCCGCCGGGCGGAAGCCGAGCGAATGAAGTGCTTCTACGGCTCGGCGACTACGTCCCCGCGTGATAATCACGACATGATCGACGTAAATCCGGTCGCTTCGGCGGAGGAAGGGGTGGAGGCGATCCGCGTCACCCGAGCCCAGCTGATCGCGGTGATCCGCCAGCGGCTCGAACATCTGATGGGTGAGATCGCCAACGCGCTCAAGGAGCTCGGTTTTTCGGGGCCGTTCGGTCGGCAGGTGGTGCTGACCGGCGGCGGATCGGAGCTGAAGGGCGTCGCCGATTACGCTCAGGGCGTGCTGGGCCGGGCGGTGCGGATTGGGCGGCCAAAGCTGCCCGGGCTGCCGGACGCGCATAGCGGCCCCGGTTTCACCACCCTGGCCGGGCTGGCCCAGTTCGCCGCGTCCAAGGAGCTGGACCTGCGCACGATCAATCCGGCCAGCGCGCCGGCCCCGAGAAGCGAAGGCGGCAATGTCGTTTCGCGCCTGATCGCGGCATTCAGGACTCAATATTAAGAAAAATTACCGGGACGTTAACATTTTGCTGGAGCCGCTGAATCGCCCGTGCAAAAAGAATCCCGGACGGGCCGCTTGTGTGGCGTTTCGAGCAGGGGAGAGCGTAAGATGAGCATCGATTTCATCCGGCCGGAAGTTGACGAACTTCGGCCTCGGATCAGCGTGATCGGCGTCGGCGGCGCGGGCGGAAACGCGATCGCGAACATGATCAAGAGCGATGTTCAGGGCGTCGATTTCATCGTTGCCAATACCGATGCGCAGGCGTTGAACGCTTCGGACGCCGACCGCCGGATTCAGCTCGGTCTCAAGATCACGCAAGGGCTCGGCGCCGGCTCGCGGCCGGAGATCGGCAAGGCGGCCGCCGAAGAGACCATCGCCGACATCGAAAAGGCGCTGGAAGGAGCGCACATGTGCTTCATCGCCGCCGGCATGGGCGGCGGGACCGGCACCGGCGCCGCCCCCGTGATCGCCAAGACCGCGCGCGACAAGGGCATCCTGACCGTCGGCGTCGTCACCAAGCCGTTCGCGTTCGAAGGCAATCGCCGCGCCCGTTCGGCCGATGCCGGCATCGATGAGCTGCAGCAGCATGTCGACACGCTGATCGTCATCCCGAACCAGAACCTGTTCCGGATCGCCAATCCGAACACGACCTTCAAGGAAGCCTTCCAGATGGCCGACGAAGTCCTTCAGCAGGGCGTTCGCGGCATCACCGACCTGATGGTCATGCCGGGCCTGATCAACCTCGATTTCGCCGACGTCCGCTCCGTGATGGGCGAGATGGGCAAGGCGATGATGGGCACGGGCGAAGCCGAGGGCGACAATCGCGCGATCGAGGCGGCCGAGCAGGCGATCGCCAATCCGCTGCTCGATGGCGTCAGCATGAAGGGTGCCAAGGGCGTGATCATCTCGATCACCGGCGGCGAGGACATGCGCCTGATGGAGGTCGACGAAGCCGCCAATCACATCAAGGAATTGGTCGATCCCGACGCCAACATCATTTGGGGTTCGGCGTTCAACAACAATTTGGAAGGCAAGATACGCGTCTCGGTCGTCGCGACCGGCATCGATGCCGACGCGGTTGCCCAGCCCGCCGCGCCGGCCAAGGTTTTTGCTTTCCCTGGCAACGGCCGTGGCTCGGAAGCGCCCAAGGCTCAGCAGGCCGCGCCTGCCGCGTCGATCAAGGTGCCGAGCGCGGCTCCGGTTCAGGCCGCCGCGCCTGCCCCGCAGCCGGTTGCTCGTGTTGCCCTTGAAATGGCCGAAATGCCGGCCCCGACATTGAAGCCCGTCGTTGCCAAGGTCGAAGGCCCGGCGCCGACGATCAGCTTCGACGATGCCGACGAGGCCGGGGATGAGCTGCTGCTCGACAGCGGTGCGATGATGGAAATGGAGCAGCCGGCCCCCGCCGGCGGCAATCGCAGCTGGATCGCGGCGGAGGAAATGCCTGCTCCGCAACCGGCACCGCGCCAGGGCGGCACCTTGTTCGAGCGGATGTCCAACATCGCGCGCGGCGCGGCCAAGGCCCAGGTGGACGAGGAAGAGACCACCGCCCGTGGCAATCGCGAGTCCCTCGATATTCCGCGCTTCCTCAATCGTCAGAACAACCAGTAAGGGTTCACACCCGGCAAGCGGGCTCGGCGACGAAGTTGCCGGGCCCGTTTTGCTGTCCGGACGATATGCCCACGTTCCACCGCCGCGCCCGGTCCGGCGTCCAAGCAGACCCGCTCGGCGCAGACATCGCGCTTCGGTCATTGCCGATACAGGTTGGGACGGGCAGCTATGGCCTATGAATCTCAAGCAGATCAGGCGCAATTTTCCGCTCGGAATGGTCCTGCTGGTAGGCGGGATCGGCGCCAGCCCGGCCCGGACCCAGCTTGGTGGGATAAGCACGTTTCCCGAAGATAGCGGGTCCGCGCTCAACCGGCACTTGAAGGAACTGGCCGATTCTCCCCGCAGCCTGTCGGCGCTGCTCGGCGCGGCCAAGGCGGCCCTGGATTTGGGCGATCCGCAGGCGGCGGTAACTTTCTACGCACGCGCGGAGGATATCGCGCCGCGCGACGGCCGCATCAAGGCGGGCATCGGGGCTGCGTTCCTCGCGATGGAACAGCCGGTCCCAGCCCTCAAGTTCCTGGAGGAAGCGCGTGCGTTAGGCTTGCCGGAGGGCGTGATCGCCGCCGATCGCGGCCTGGCGCACGATCTGCTCGGCGACCCTGCTCAGGCGCAGCGCGACTACGCGATTGCGATGCGCGCCAGCGACACGGACGAGGTGCGCCGCCGTCTCGCTCTGTCGCGCGCAATCAGCGGGGACCGTGGCGGCGCGCTGGCGGCGATCGACGATCAGGTGCGGCGCGGCAGCCCGGCGGGACGGCGGATCCGCGCGTTCGTGCTCGCTCTCACCGGCGATGCGTCCGGCGCGACCGATGCGGCGCGCGCGGCGATGCCGGCGCAAGCCGCAGCGATGCAGCCATTCTTCGCGCGCCTGCCATCGCTGCGGCCGGCCGAGCGCGCGATGGCCGTCCATTTCGGCCGCTTCCCGGGCGACGCGCCACCGGGCCAGGCGCCGACGCCGGTGCCATCCTATGCCGGCCTGCCGCCGAACGTCATCCTGGGCGGCAAGCCGGACCCGACTCAGACGGGGCTGGCCCGTCGTAATCCGATGCCCGAACCGGTCTCGACCGCCTCGCGCCGTCGCCCCGGCGAGGCCGAGGATCGAACGCAATTGGCGGTCCGGATGGACGCTCTTCCGGCGATCACGGCGCGCAGTTACGGGCCGGTACAAACGAGGCCAACGCCATCCGCCCCCTTGGCTGCCGCTCAGCCGAGCGGAACGGGATCGCTCGCTTCGGTGATCGCGCGGCCTCAGGTCAGGGCGGAGTCGGCGCAAACCACGCCGCCCGCGCCGCAGGTATCAAAAACCGTGACGCCCGCTCCCGCGGCTACCGCCCAGCCGCTCCGAATAAGTGCGTTCGACTTGGCCCGCGGGTACGAGCCCAGAGCAGTGACCCGCAGCCGCCTGGTCCAACTCGGCACGTCCCCGGCGAGCACCGCTACGGTGCAGGCTCCCACTTCGACCAGTCTTGCGGCCAATAGTCCTGCGGGAACCGTGTCGTCTCCAGCGCCCGCCGCGCCGACGGCTGCTCCCAGCCTCGCTCCGACACCCGGGTTCGGAGTGCAGGGTCCCCCGGATGGGACACGACCGCCCAGTTTGGTCCTGAACGGCGCGATCAGCGCGGCCCCGGCCGGCGTTGGACCGACCGAGATCGCAGTCTCGAACCGGGTCGCCGGTCCGATCACGACGATCGTCGCGAACGCCACGCCGGCCCCGGCGGGCACAACGGTCGCGGCCGCCCCGCCGCTGGCCCAGGCGATTCCGGCTTCGATCGCACCCTCGCCGACGATCGCGACAGTGATGCCACCCGCATCCAACGTCGCGCCGCCGCCCGAGGCTGCGACCGGCCAAGCGGTAGTTCAGGCGATCGCCATTCCGCCGACCGTTTCAAGCTCCGTGCCACCGGTCGCGTCTGGCCTGTCATCCGGTCTGGCGAGCCTTGCAGCCACGATTCGCGCCCTGCCGACCACCGAACCGGCCAAACGCCCAGCGCGCCAAGTCTCGTCCAAACCCGCGCCGAGCAAGACAGCCGAAGCGTCAGTTAAAACAACTACGCCCGCTAGAGCGGAGCCGGCCAAGCTCAAGGAGCCCAGCCGCCACTGGGTGCAGGTGGCCGGGACCGCCGACAAGTCCGGCCTCGCCCGGGAATTTGCCCGTATCCGCGGCAGGGCGCCCAAATTGCTCGCCGGCAAGACGGCCTGGACAACGCCGCTGCGGTTCACCAATCGGCTGCTGGTTGGGCCGTTCAAGAACGATGGCGAAGCGCAGGCGTTCGTCAACGAACTGGCCAAGGCGGAGTTGACGGCATTCACCTGGACGAGCCCGGCCGGGCAGGAGATCGTGAAGCTGGCCGCCAAGTGAGGCAGCCTGCCCCCTATGCGTCCGACCCGGCCCGGTCGCGCGGGCGTCGTCACCGGCTGGACGAGCAGGAGATGCGCGGGCCGCGCGACGCGTTTCAGCGCGACCGTGACCGCATCATTCACTCCGTCCCGTTCCGCAGGCTCCGGCATAAGACGCAAGTATTCGTCGCCCCGGACGGAGATCATTTCCGCGTTCGCCTGACCCACAGCCTGGAAGTCGCGCAGATCGGCCGCACGCTGGCGCGGGCGCTCGGGCTTAACGAGGATCTCACCGAAGCCTTGTGCCTCGCCCACGACATCGGCCATCCGCCGTTCGGCCATGCCGGCGAGGAGGCGCTGCAGGCGGCGATGGGCCGAGCGGGCGGCTTCGATCACAATGCGCATACGCTGCGGCTGCTGACCCGGCTGGAGACGCCCTATCCGGGGTTCGACGGGCTGAACCTCAGCTGGGAGACGCTGGAAGGGCTCGCCAAGCACAATGGGCCGGTCGCCTCGCCAAGCTGGGCGCTGGCGGAGGCCGATGCGCAATTTCCGCTCGATCTCGGCTTGTGGCCGAGCCTGGAGGCCCAGATCGCGGGGATTGCCGACGATATCGCCTATGACAATCACGACATCGACGATGGCCTGCGCGCCGGGCTGCTGACGCTCGACGATCTGCTGGAGGCGCCGTTCGTCGCCCGCTGCTGGGACGCGGTGCGGAGGCGTTACCCGGACGCTCCGGTCGAACGCCTCCTCCCCGAGCTCGTCCGCCACCAGATCGGCGTAATGGTGAACGACGTGCTGGACGAGACAAGCCGCCGCATCGCCACTGCCGGGATCGGAAGCATCGACGAGGTCCGCCAGGCCGGCCGCGCGCTCACCGGCTTCTCGCCCGCGCTTGCCGAGGAGGAGCGGGCGCTCAAGCGCTTCCTCTACGCCCGCGTCTACGACGCTGCCCCGATCCGCGCAGTCAGGGAGGACGCGCAGCGCGTCCTCGCCAGCCTGTTCGCCGCCTACCGCGCCGATCCCGCGCTGCTCCCGCCCGAATGGCGCACCGACGCCGCCGACCCGACCGCAACGACCCGCCGCATCGGCGACTTCATTGCCGGCATGACCGACCGCTATGCGATTGCACGCCATCGGGAGCTGGTCGGGCCGGTGGATATGCCGGAAGCTTTTTAGCGATGAACGCCGAGGCCTGCTTCGACCCATTGCGGACATTGGCGCAACCCGCCTAAGCCGGACGAATGCGGACAGCCTTGGATGCTCCACCAGAAGCGCTCGATGACGGCGAACAGTCTTTCGTCGCCAAAGTCAGGGAGCATGGTTGGTTTCGGACGAGTGTTTTCGGCGACGATGAAGGTCCCGGCTTTTCATTCACCACGGGCTTTGGGGTGAATGCGAGCCAGCCTGAGATCATCATCTTCAGCATGAAGGACGACATCGTTCACGATGTATTCTGGGACCTCTTCCGCGATGCCAAGGCAGGCAAACCCCTGCCCATCGGTGAGCGCACGGATGCCGTGTTCGCCGATCTACCCGCCTACGCCTTTGTCATCGCAAAGAAGCACTACCGAGATTTGCTCAGCTGGAGCCGCTGGTTCTACGGCGGAGATGATTTCACTTGCCTGCAAATCGTTTGGCCAGACCGATCTGGGAGATTCCCTTGGGAGCCAGACTTCGAAACTGAGTTCCGGGAAGACCAGCCGGACCTGACAGAGCGAGGCTGGGAGAACGAGATTGCGGCCTAACGTCCGCTTTCCACTCAAACCGGACTTCGCCCCCTCCGCTTCAAATCCCGCTTCGCCTCCGCTAAGGCGCGCGTCTGCTTTTGATCGGAACTTCACGTGACGCTTTACGCCCGTTTTGCCGCGCATATTGGCGGTGCCCTCGATGCTCTCGAGCAGGAGGGGCTTTTGCCCGCCGGCATCGGGCGTGAGGGTATCGCGGTGGAGCCGCCCCGGGATCTCGCGCATGGCGATCTGGCGACCAATGCGGCGATGGTGCTGGCGAAGCGGGCGGGGACCAATCCGCGCGCGCTGGCGGCGCTGATCGCGCCCAAGCTGGCGGAACTGCCGGAGGTGACGAGCGCCGAGCTGGCGGGGCCCGGCTTCATCAATCTCCGGCTCGATCCCGCCGTGTGGCAGGAGGAGCTTCGCACCATCCTGTCGGAGGGCGACGCTTACGGGCGTTCCGACGTCGGCGCCGGACGGCGGGTGAATGTCGAGTATGTGTCGGCCAATCCGACCGGGCCGATGCATATGGGCCATTGCCGGGGCGCGGTGGTGGGCGATGCGCTGGCGAGCCTGCTCGAACATGCCGGCTACCAGGTCCGCCGCGAATATTATGTCAACGATGCCGGCGCGCAGGTCGATGTGCTCGCCCGGTCCGCATGGCTGCGCTACCGTCAGGCGCTGGGGCAGGACATTGGCGAGATCCCGGAGGGGCTCTACCCCGGCGATTATCTGGTTCCGGTCGGCCAGGCTTTCGCGGCCGAATATGGCGATCTCCATGCGGCGGCGCCGGAAGCGGAGTGGCTGCCGCTGTTCCGCCGGCGCACCGTCGAGAAGATGCTGGAGTTGATCCGCGCCGATCTCGCCAAGCTGGGCGTGCGGCACGACCTGTTCTCCTCGGAGGCCGAGGTGCAGGCGTCGGGCGCGGTTGATCGTGCGGTGGACGCCCTGGCGGCGCAGGATTTGGTCTATCGCGGCGTGCTGGAGCCGCCGAAGGGCAAGGTCGCCGAGGATTGGGAGCCGGTCGAACTGACCCTGTTCCGGTCGACCGCCTTTGGCGACGACCAGGACCGGCCGCTCAAGAAATCCGACGGGAGCTGGACCTATTTCGCGGCGGATGCGGCCTATCATCTGCAAAAGCTCGAGCAATCGGATGAATTGATCAACATCTGGGGCGCCGATCACACCGGCACGGTCAAGCGCACGCAGGCCGCCGTTCAGGCGCTGGCGGGGCGGCCGGCGCTCGACGTCAAGCTGGTGCAGATGGTCCGCCTGTTGCGGGCCGGCGAACCGGTGAAGATGTCCAAGCGATCCGGCAGCTTCGTCACACTGGCCGAGGTGGTCGAGGAAGTCGGCAAGGACGTGGTCCGCTTCACCATGCTGACCCGAAAGAACGACGCTCAGATGGACTTCGATTTCGCCAAGGTGGTCGAGGCGTCGAAGGACAATCCCGTCTTCTATGTTCAATATGCGCATGCGCGGATATCGTCCTTGCTGCGCAAGGCCGGGGAGGAGGGTATCGATATGTCCGCCGCTGCCGACCTTTCTCTCCTGGACGAGGAAGAGCTTGGGCTGATCAAGGTCGCCGCTCAGTTCCCGCGCATAGTGGAAGCTGCCGCGGCGGCGCACGAGCCACACCGCGTTGCCTTCTACCTCGGCGATCTGGCAGCTTCGTTCCACGCGCTATGGAACCGCGGTAACGACGATCCCTCGCGCCGGTTCTTATTGGCACAGAATCCCGAACTGACACGGGCGCGTCTGGAACTTGGGCGGGCAATAAGGCAAACAATTCGTAACGGCCTTGCTGTTATGGGGGTCGCCGCAGCGGAGGAGATGCACTGATGAGCGACATTCGGGCCGGAAAGGGATCGGCGATCAACACTGATGACGATCGCCTGCCCTGGCTGGAAGCAGTCGACGAGGATGACGATCGTGGCGGCCCCTCCGCGGCCAAGCTGATCGCCTTTGTCGTGATCGGCCTGGTGGCGATCGGCCTGATCGTCGGCGGCCTGTTCTGGATGGGCAGCCGCACGGGCAGCAGCGATCCGACGGTGGAAGGCGGCGAACTGATCGCCGCGCCCGCCGACGATTACAAGATCAAGCCCGACCAGCCGGGCGGGATGGAAGTGGAAGGCAGGGGCGATACCGCCTTTGCCGCCAGCGCCGGTCAGGAGCCGAAAGGCAGGATCGACATGGGCGCGGTTCCCGAGGAGCCGATCGCGGCTGCCCCGAAGCAGCAGCCGCAACCCCAGCCAGGTCAGGCCAAGGCCGGCCGGCAGATCGAGGTGGCGGTCAATAGTCCGGCCCAGCGGCCTGCCACCGGCGCGGCCCAGCCCGGTCCGGCCGCCCAGACACCGGCCGCGAGCGGCGGGCCCGGCCTGCAGCTCGGCGCTTTTTCGAGCCTCGCTTCGGCCAACAACGCCTGGAAGAACCTGTCCGGCCGCTTCAAATATCTGGAGCCGCTCACCCACAATGTCGTCCCCGTTCAAAGCGGCGGCAAGACGCTCTATCGCCTTCGCGCGAGTGGCGGCGACTTGAACGGCATATGCGGGCGGCTTCGGGTTGCCGGCGAATCCTGCGTCCAGGTGAACTGAGGCCGCAGACCCGAAGGTGTCACCCCGGGCTTGACCCGGGGGGCACCTTCTTCTTGGCTGGCCGGGAGAAAGGTGGACGCCGGATCGAGTCCGGCGTCACGGTCGCACATGCTTCCAGTCATCCTTGGCCTGTCCGGCCCGTGCCTCACGGCGGACGAGCGCGCCCTGTTCGGGGAAGCCGAGCCGGCCGGTTACATCCTGTTCGGTCGCAATTGCGTCGACCGGGAGCAGGTGCGGGCCCTGACCGACGAGCTGCGGGCGCTGAGCGGGCGTGACGATCTGCCCGTGCTGATCGATCAGGAGGGCGGGACCGTCGCCAGGCTGAAGCCGCCCGCCTGGCCGGAACTGCCCGGAGCGGGCCCGTTCGACCGATTGTACCGGCTGGCCCCGATCAGCGCTATCGAGGCGATGCGGCATCATGGGCGAGCGATCGCCGCGCTGCTGCGCGAGGTGGGCGCGAGCGTGAACTGCGCGCCGATGCTCGACATCGGCCATCCGGACTCGCACCCGATCATTGCGGATCGAGCGCTTGGGCAGGAGCCGATGCAGGTGACGGCGCTCGGGCGGGCGATGCTGGACGGCATGCGCTCCGGCGGCGTCGCGGGCGTCCTCAAGCACGCGCCGGGCCATGGGCGGGCGACGGCGGACAGCCATGCCGAGCTGCCGATCGTCGATGCGTCGGAGGATGCGCTGGAGGAGGACATCCGGCCGTTTCGCAGTCTTGCTTGGGCGCCGATCGTGATGAGCGCCCATGTCGTCTATCGGGCATTGGACCCGGATTGGCCGGCGACCTTGTCTCCGCTCGTGATCGGCAAGGTGATCCGCGGCCGGATCGGCTTCGACGGGCTGCTTATCTCGGACGACATCGGCATGGGCGCTTTATCCGGCGACGTTTCCGCTCGCGCGCTTGCGGCGATCAAGGCGGGGTGCGACCTCGCGCTGCACTGTTCCGGCGATCTGGACGAGGGCCGGGCGATCTGCGCCGGCCTGCCCGAGATCGGCTCCGAAGCTTCGCGCAGGCTCGACCAGGCTGTCGCCTGGGCTGCGGACCTGTCGGGTGCGATGAGCTACGAGCAGGCGGCGAGCCGCCGCGACGCGCTGCTCGCATACGCACCGGCTTGAGCGTCACAGCGTGGACTTTCAGACTGCATCATCCTGATCTGCCAGCCCCGGACCTGATCGGTAATTGTTCCATCAGAGCGGGTCGTTCCCCGGCGAAGGCCGGGGTCCAGCTCAACAAAAAAGCTGCGCGGCAGCGCAGGCGCGCTACCACGCGCAAGGTGATTGGGCTGGGCCCCGGCTTTTCGCCGGGGAACGGCCGCTTGCCTGAACGGCACGATCGTTAAACCCGTTGAAGGTAGCGGCTCAACTCAACGGCATCCGACGTAAGAAGGGCAGGCCTTCGACAAGCTCAGGCTTAGCGGTTAGAGATGATCACGCTTAGCTCGGGCTGCCGGCGGTCACCGCCGCGTACAAGGCGATCGCCGCGGCATTGGAGACGTTGAGGCTTTCGATCCGGTCGCTGATCGGCAGGCGGGCGAGGGCGTCGCAATGGCTTTCGGTGTTCTGGCGCATGCCTTCGCCTTCGGCGCCGAGCACCAGCGCGACCCGCGCCGGGCCGAGCGCCTCGCCCAAGGTCAGGTCCGCCTCGCCGGTCAGCCCGACCCGCCAGAAACCGGCTTCGGCGATCTCGTCGAGCGCGCGGGCGAGATTGACGACGCGCACCCACGGCACCGTTTCCAGCGCGCCGCTGGCCGCTTTGGCGAGGGCACCGGATTCGGGCGGGGCGTGGCGATCCTGGGTGATAAGGCCGAGCGCGTCGAACGCTGCCGCGGAGCGCAGGATCGCGCCGACATTGTGGGGATCGGTGACCTGGTCCAGCACCAGCAGCGGGCGCCGTTCGGGCGCGCCGTCCAGCAGATCGGCGAGCCAGATGTCGGGCAGCTTCTCGACTTCGGCGACGATGCCCTGGTGCGGTGCGTCGCCCGGCACCAGCCGGCCGAGATCGGCGGCTTCGGCGAAGGTGACGGGGATGGCGGGATCGATGTCGTAATCGGGCGCGACATCGCGGCTGACCCAGATGCGCGCGATCGTGCGCTCCGGATTGGCAAGCGCGGCCGAGACCGCATGGCGGCCCCAGAAGCGGGGGCGGTTCTGAGGGGCGGATGCCTGACGGGCTTTGCGGCGCATCGGCCCGCAATGGCGGGCTCGCCCGCAGGTGACAAGAGCCGCGCCCGCCGCGCCGACGTCATGACCTGTGAACCGCCGTCCGGGTGACACGTTGGGCGCGAATGCCTCCTTCGTTTCAGGCCCGATCAAGCTGATGGCGAGCCAGCCTATCGCGCTTCCCGCCGAGCGGCAGGGGCGGCTTTTCTACACGGTCACCGGCCTGCTGATCGCCGGGCTGGTCTTCGCGGGCTATGCGCAAAGCTATTATCTGGCACGCTGGTCGCAGGTGCCGGCGCGCACGCCGGAAATCACGGCATTGATCCACGTCCACGCGGTCAGCTTCACTTTGTGGATCTTACTGGGCGTGGTCCAGCCGGCCTTGGTCGCGTCCGGCGGGATCGAGGCGCACAAGCGTGTCGGCCGGGTTGGCGCGATGCTGGCGCGGCTGGTGTGGGTGCTCGGCAATTGGGCGGCGATCGAGGCGATGCACGTCGGCTACAAGGGCCTGGGCGATCCCCACGCTTTCTACGCGATCACATTCTCCTCGATCCAGGCATTCGCGATCATCGTCGCGCTGGGCATCTGGAAGCGGCACGACGGCGAAGCGCACAAGCGGCTGATGCTGCTGTCCAACGCGGCGATCCTGGAGGCGGCGGTGGGGCGGCTGCCGCTCGAAGCGGTGGTGGCGACGGCGCCATGGTCCTTTTACCTTGGCGCCGATCTCGTGATCCTGGCCGGCGCGACCTACGACAAGCTGACGGGGGGACGTGTTCACGCTGTGTGGCTGTGGGGCGGCAGCCTGCTGATCCTGAGCCAGCTTTTGCGGGTCGCGATCATGCACACGCAGGCCTGGCTCGCCTTTGCGCATGTCATGGCCGGGTTGGTTTAGTTCAGTCGTCGTCGTCGAGATATTCGAACGGATTCGTCACGCGTGGCTGGGTCGGCAGCGGCATGCGCGGCAGCGGCTCGGTGCGGTTGGCGGCGTTGAGCAGGAACGCGGCCATGATCACCGCCGCCTGGCGCAGATCGTCCGCCTTGAGGTGATCGTAGGTGTCGATGCTGGTGTGGTGCAGGCGGCTGCCATAATCGAGCGGATCCTGGATGAACTGATAGGCGGGGATGCCGACCGACTGCATGAAGACGTGATCGGTGCCGCCCGTCGATCCCGCGGCCACGGTTGTTGCACCCATGCTGGCGAAGGGGGCGAGCCATTCGGAGAAGATCGGCATCGCCGCGACATTGCCCTCGGCATGAATGCCGCGGAACTTGCCGGACCCGTTGTCGATGTTGAAATAGGCGACCAGATCGCGATGGCCAGGCTTGGGCGTGACCGGATACCGGTAGCGCCAGGTCCGGTCGGACCCGACCTGGAGCCGCTCCGGATCGGTTTCGGGCGGGCGCGAGGCGAGATAGCGATCGACATAAGCTAGCGAGCCGAGCAGCCCCTGCTCCTCGCCGCTCCACAGCGCGAAGCGGATGCTGCGCTTGGGACGGACGCCCAGCGTCTTGAGGATGCGCGCGGCCTCCATCACCACGGCCGAGCCCGCCGCATTGTCGACGGCGCCGTCGCCCGCCACCCAGCTGTCGAGATGCGCGCCGGCCATCACATATTCGCCGCCACGTGCCATGCCCGGGATTTCGGCGATGATGTTGTAGGCGTTCTGGTCCTCGTCGTGGAAACGCACTTCGCTCATCAGCTCGAGCGTCGGCTGCGCGTCCGTGCGGGCGAGGCGGGTCAGGCGGCGATAATCCTCCGCGGCCATCTCGAACCCGGGCAAAGCAGGCGTCTGGCCGGTCTTGTAGGTGTAGCCGGTGCCGTGAACCAGGCCGCCGTCGCGATAGGACATCCGGACCCAGGCGCGCGCACCCTCCGCCCTGAGGAACTGGTCGAGGGTGAGCGCGAAGCGGGTCCGGTCGCGCTTCAGGCTGCGGTTGATTCGCTCCGGCGAGAACGGGGAGGACGGATAGGTGTTGAGCTTGGTCAGATCCTCGGCCGAATAGCGCCTGAAGGCCGGCTCGGTGCCTTCGCTGCCGGTGCCGGGCAAGCTGAGCAGGACGATGCGGCCGGACAGCTTGCCGCGCCACCGGTCGAAGTCGCTTTCCTCGTCGATCGGCGCGACCACGATCGGCGCCGTGATCGTGCCTTTCGTGCCGGGCGTCCAAGCGACCGGGATCGCGATCAGCTCGTCCGGGCGGGCGCCGGCGAGGCGGGCGGAGTGGCGCACCATCGACCAGCCGCGGCCGAACGCGAACGGCTCGGCGCGAACGTTGCTGAGGCCCCATTCGCTGAACTTGGCCGCCGTCCAGCGCTCCGCTTCGCGCATCCGGGGCGAATTGGTCAGCCGGCCGCCGATCCGGTCGGTCAGGTGAAAGGCGGTGTCCATGACCTGGCTCTGGCCGGTGCCTTCGGCGATGATCCGGTTGATCTCCGTGCGGCTGACGTCCTGGGCGGGGGCGGGCGCGGCGGCGAGCGCCACGGCGAGAGCGGTGAGGGCGATGCGCATGGGTGCTGAGTTCCCGCAAGAAAGAGGATCGAGCGGCGTGATTACGGAGCCGGAGGCGGCGCCGCAACCCGGCACGCGCCCAGGTCGGCTCGCGTTGACAGCGCCGCGCGCTTTCGTCAAAGAGCCGCCTTCCCGAGCGGGCGCCCCCTCACGAGGCCCCGCCGGCGGGGACAGGTGGCCGAGTGGTTAAAGGCAGCAGACTGTAAATCTGCCCGGGTTTCCCGTACGCTGGTTCGAATCCAGCCCTGTCCACCAACCTCTCAAACCAGGCGATCTTACTCGGGCTTGGGCGCGGCTTTGCGGCGGCCGCGGGCGGGTTTGGCGGGGGCGGGTTCCTGTTGGGCGGCTCTTGCCTGGCGGCCCTTGGCGCCCAGGCCGATCTTGTGCGCCATTGCGCGGCGATGTTCGGAATAGGTCGGCGCGGTCATCGGGTAATCGGGCTTCAGATTATAGCGCTCGCGATACTGTTCCGGCGTCAGGCCATTGCGCGACAGGTGACGTTTCAGCGTCTTGTAAGGCTTGCCGTCGATCATCGAAATGATGTGATCGGGCGAAGAAAGCGATTTGCGGGCGGTCACCGCCGGCGTGAAGGATTGTGCCACCTCTTCATCGACTTGCTCCGGCTCTTCGCTTTCGGAAAGACCGGCAAGCGTTGAATGCATCCGTTGCAGAAAAGCGGGCACTTCATCGGCCGAAACACGGTTGTTCGGGTTGCTGAGCCAGGCAACCGTCAGTTCGGTTGCAAGCTCAACTGTATTGAGGCCGGATGCGTCGTCCGTCATTCGATATCTCCTAAGACAATTTCCGACGTTTAGCGCGGATACAAGTCAGGTCAACAACGTCGAAAGATCATTGTCGTGGCCACGACCGACATGATTGTTCGCGCGATCCTTACAGAACAGGTTTCCTGCGTCCCTTCGCAGGACGATTTCGGAGTGGCGCTGGTCATTGCCGGCGTTGCGGCCTAAGCCCGACGCGGGGAGCTGATCCATGCTGGCGATCTTCTTGGTCCTGCTTTTGTTCGGCGCGCTGGGCGTGATGGCCCTGACGATATGGCTCGCCAGATCGCTGTTGAGCGAAGACGAAGCGGAGATGGGGCGCGAAGAACAGCCCTTGTCGATCACGCACATCTTCGCCCGAGAACTGGAAGCGCGGCGGATGTGGCGGGCCTTGTCCAGCTGGATATCCGGCAAGCCGCTGCGGCTGGAGGACAAACGCGAGCCCGATTGACGCCGTCGGCCGACTGAACGGAACAGCATTCCCGTTTCGCGCTTTGGACCGAGGTGACATCTTCCATTCTATGGCTGCGGCAGGATCTGCGCCTGGGCGACCAGCCGGCGCTCGCCGCCGCCGTCGCGCAGGGCGCGGTGACCCCGGTCTATATCCTCGATGACGAGACGCCCGGCCGCTGGCGGATCGGCGGCGCGCAGCGTTGGTGGCTGCATCACAGCCTGGCTGCGCTCGACGCGGACCTGCGGGCGCGCGGCTCTCGGCTCATCCTGCGGCGGGGTCGAGCATCTGCGGAACTGGCCAGGCTTGCCGCCGAGACCGGCACGCGCCGCGTCCACGCGATCCGCCACTACGAGCCCTGGTGGCGCGCGGCGGAGGGCGAGGTCGCGGGAGAGCTCGAACTCGTGCTTCACGATGGCGGGCGGCTGATCGATCCGGACCGCGTCCGAACCGGATCGGGTGCGCCGTACAAGATCTACACGCCTTACTGGCGGGCGATGCAACCCCTGCTGCCGCCCCCCGAGCCGCTGTCGGCGCCGAACCACGTCGAGGCACCCGCCAACTGGCCGGACAGCGACCGGCTGGCGGATTGGGACCTGTTGCCGACCCGTCCCAACTGGGCGGCCCGCTTCGGCGAGGATTGGAGGCCGGGCGAGGCGAGCGCGCTGGAACGGCTCAACCGCTTCGCCGCGCTGGCGGAAGGCTATGGCGACACCCGCAACCTGCCGGCGGAGGAGGGCACCAGCCGTTTCTCGCCGCACCTGCATTTCGGCGAATTGTCGCCGGCGCGAATCTGGTGGGCGCTGCCCCCGGCCGCCGGCGAGAAATTCCGCAAGGAGCTGGCCTGGCGCGACTTTTCCGCCAACGTCATGCTGGGCCAGCCGGAGCTTGGCGAGCGCGACGGGCGCCCGGTGTTCGAGGAGTTTCCCTGGCGACGCGGGCCCGAGGCGGATCGGGATTTCGGGGCCTGGAGCCGAGGGATGACCGGTTACCCGATCGTCGATGCCGGTATGCGCCAGCTCTGGGCGACCGGATGGATGCACAACCGGGTGCGGATGATCGCCGCCTCGTTCCTGGTCAAACATCTGCTGATCGACTGGCGTCGCGGCGGCGACTGGTTCTGGGATACTCTGATCGATGCCGATTACGGCAATAACGGCCAGAACTGGCAGTGGATCGCCGGGTCCGGCGTTGATGCGCAGCCATTCAACCGGATCATGGCGCCGCTGGCCCAATCCGAGAAGTTCGGCGCGGCCGGTTATATCAGGCGCTGGGTGCCGGAGCTTGCCGAGTTGCCGGACGGGCTGATCCACGATCCCGGCGAGCGGCGGCCGACCGGCTATCCGGCCAAGCTGATCGAGCACCGCGAAGCCAGGGATCGGGCGCTGGCGGCGCTCGGCCGGTTTACCGGTCGGGGCCGATAGCCGGACGCGATCCTCAGCTGGGCGGCGTCGCGGCGGGCTCCGGCTCGCCCGCATTCGCGGCGAGGGCGGCGGCGGCGGCCCTGCCGGCCGGCGTGTCGGGAGCGGCCTTGGCGGCCTTGGCAAACAAGGTGCGGGCTTCCTCGACATCCCCGCCGACGCCGGCGACGTTGCCGGCCTGGAGCAGGACGTCCGGATCGTCCGGCGCGAGCTGGGTCGCCTGCGCAATGTCGGCGCGGGCGCGGGCGATCTTCTCTTCCTTGAGGGCAAGCGCGGAAGACAGGACCCAGGCGAACGGATCGCCCGGCACCAGCTTCAGCGCAAGATCGATGTCGGTGCGGGCCGGGGCGAGGGAGCCGAGCGCAACGGCGGCGCGGGCGCGGTCGAGATGCACTTCGCCGCGCAGTTCTGGCGAGCCGATCCCGGCGACGAGCGCGGAATCGAACGCCGCCTTTGCCTTGCCCGCGTCGCCGGCGGCGAGCCAGGCATTGCCGGCCTGAACCAGGAATTCAGGCCTGCGCGCATCCTTGCCGGTCTCCGCCTCGGCCGCGGCCTGTTCGAACGCGCCGGCGGCGGGCGCCCACTTCTCCGAGGCGGAATAGGCGAGCCCCTGGCAATGCAGCGCCGACAATCCGCCGCCCTGCAATCGCCACGCGCCGGCCGCCTGGACCGCCTGCTCCGGCGCCGATCTGGCGAGCGCGGCGCAAGCCTGGGGCGTGGACACGACAGGCACGGATTGAGCGGGGGCGGCTTGGGCGGCGGCAAGCGCCAGCAGGAACGGAATCACAGGGCCTCCAGCAGCGTGCGCACCGTCGCGATCAGCAGGGCGATGTCCCGCGGGCGCGACAGGCGGTGATCGCCATCCTTGATGAAGGTCGCCTGCACATCGGCTGAACGCAGCTTCTTGGCCAGGTCCAGCGACCAGGCCCAGGGCACGTCGGCATCGGCCTGGCCGTGCAGCAGTCGCACGGGGCAGTCGATCGCGACTTCGGCATGGAGCAGGCGCAGCGATTCGCCGCTTTCCCAGAAGGCGCGGCTGGTGACGTAGGGGCTGTCCGCATAATCGGACGGCCGCTCGAGCCGGCCTTCGCGCAGGATCGTCATCTTCTCCTCGGCGCTGAAGCCCCAGGCGGTGAAGTCCGGCGCGGCGGCGACCCCGACCAGCCCGGCGATCCGCTCCGGCCAGGCGAGCGCGACCAGCAGCATCAGCCAGCCGCCCATCGACGAGCCGACCAGAAGCACCGGCCCGTCGGTCAGCGCGTCGATCATCGCCAGCGCGTCGTTGCGCCAATCGGCCAGGCCCTGCGCCTCGAACGCGCCTTCGCTCGCGCCGCAGCCGCCATAATCGAACCGCAGCATCGCGCGCCCCTCGGCCTGCGCCCAGGCGGCAAGCGCCAGCGCCTTGGTGCCATCCATGTCCGACATGTAGCCGGGCAGGAAAACGATTGTCGGCCCACGCCCAGGCACGATCCGGTAAGCCAACCGACGGCCGGCGCCGATGTCGATCAGGTCAGGCTGTGTCATTGGGCGGGCGATATAGACGGTTGGCACGCCGTTCTAGGGGTGGTCGAGAGCGGTGGGCGGAGGCCGCACACTAGCGAGCGGTAGCTAGCTCCAAGGTCCGGCGGTGAAAATAAGTCCCTGGCTCAATCTCATTCGACGACAGCGATCCGTGCTCGGCAGCTAACGCCACAAGGATTGACCAGCGGTCGGCGGGTCGCCCACCAGCTTCTTCTACAATGGTCGAATTGAGTGGGACGGTACGGCGCACCAGGTCCGCAATCGTGAGCATGCCAGCGGGAAAACGTCCGGGGTCTTGTCGCAGGAGCGGCAGACCAACGACTGCGATCAAAATCAAGACTCCGCCAATCATAAAATGTTTCGTGAGTAGAGCCACCATGGCGGCCACCATGCCTCCGACCAGCAGGAAACCTCCCGTGATACCAAGCCATGTGAGCTCCAGATTGGGTAACCGAAGCTCTGTGCCAACAGCCAACCTCTCAAACAACCGGCGGGGTGGCAAGCCGATGCTGGCTAGCAACGTGCTGGGCATCACGCCGCGTTTGTCACTTGGGCTGAGCGAGCGGCGTAGTCGGTAGAATACTATGGAGGAGCCGCAGCGACCTTGCTGGTCATCCCACTCTGGCACGTGGGCACACAGAACGCCATATAGGTCTCCAACAGTGCAGCACCGCTCCGCCTCTTTCTTAGAGATTTCGATGTGGAAGGTGGCCTCGACCTCTTCTAGCAGATCAATCGCGCCCCACTCCGGGTCGAGGTCTAGCGAGTTCGCCATCTTCCAATCATGCGCCTTGCGGTTCCCACTCGCAACGTCTTCTATGGGTTGAAACGAGCGATTCCGCATGTCGCTTTGGGGCCACTTCAATTATGGCGAAGCACTCACCTGCCGAAAGGAGGGCTCCAGATGACATGCGAATTTCGCCCAATGCTGCTCCTCGCGAGTATGCTGCCTCTCGGCGGCTGCGTGGCGGGAATGGTAGTCAGCGCGGCCGGCATGGCGGCGCGTAGCGCACGCGGGGAGCCGGTCAGCAACGAGCATCTGAGGCCGGTGGCGACGACGGCCTGCAGCACCGAAGCGGCCCGGCATGGGGCCGTGCGCATCATCGATGTCGAGCAACGCACGCCGAGCAAGATCGTGGTCTGGGGCACCGCCGACGACGGCAAGCAGCGCCGATCCTTCGAATGTGCTTATGGGACGAAGGTAACTTCGTTCAAGCTTCGGGTGATCGCACCGGCTTCGTAAGTGCTCGGCATGGAAAGACTTCTCCCTCAATGCCGCGACGAAATAAGCGTGGCCGCCTTGTACCGGTTCACGCGCTTCGCCGACTTGGCGGACATGCGCGCGCCGATTGAACGGCTGTGCCGCGCGCAGGGCGTTCGCGGCACTTTGCTGCTCGCGCCCGAGGGGATCAACGGGACGATCGCCGGGCGCCAGGCGGGCGTCGCGGCGGTGTTGGATCACATCCGGGAACTGCCCGGTTGCGCCGATCTCGACGTGAAGCTGTCGAGCGCGGCCACCATGCCGTTCCATCGCCTGAAGGTGCGCCTGAAGCGCGAGATCGTGACCATGGGCGAACCGGGCATCGATCCGCGCGCCAGCGCCGGGACCTATGTGGAGGCCGCGGACTGGAACGCCCTGATTTCCGATCCGGACACGATCGTCATCGACACGCGCAACGATTACGAAGTGGCGATCGGCAGCTTCGTCGGGGCGATCGATCCGAAGACCGCCAGCTTTCGTGACTTTCCTTTATGGTTTCGAAGCGTCCGCGAGAAACTGCTCGGCAGTGAGCGGCAGCCCAGGGTCGCGATGTTTTGCACCGGCGGGATTCGCTGCGAGAAATCGACCGCTTTTCTCAAGGGGGAAGGGATCGAGGATGTGTATCATCTTAAGGGCGGCATCCTGAAATACCTGGAGACGGTGCCTGAAGATGCGAGCTTGTGGCGCGGCGAATGCTTTGTGTTCGACCAGCGGGTGGCGATCGGCCATGGTCTCGCCGGCGGCACCCATGTTCTTTGCCATGCCTGCCGGATGCCGGTGAGCAGGGACGAGCTCGCGTCGCCGCTCTACGAGGCCGGCGTGAGCTGCGCCGGGTGCCATGCGGACCGCACGGACGCGCAGCGCGCATCCTATCGCGAACGGCACCGGCAGGAGCTGCTCGCAAGTGCACGGGGGCAGGCGCATGTCGGCGCGGTGCTGGGCGAGGCCTCGGATGAGCGGAGCGCCTGACCCGATCCTGTTCAGCTTCCGTCGCTGCCCCTATGCGATCCGGGCGAGGCTCGCACTGGCGGTCAGCGGTACGCGCTGCCAGTTGCGGGAGGTGATGCTGCGCGCCAAGCCGGCTGCGCTGCTTGCGGCTTCGGCCAAAGGCACGGTGCCGGTGCTCGTCCTACCGGACGGCGAAGTGGTCGACGAGAGCCTCGACATCATGCGCTGGGCGCTGGCGAAGCATGATCCCGAGGCTTGGCTGGCGCGCGACGACGTCCCGTTGGTCGAAGCCAACGACGGGTGCTTCAAGCGGGCGCTCGACGGCTACAAATATCCGGAGCGGCACGCGCTCGATCCGCTCGAGTGTCGGGAGCGGGGATTAAGTTTCCTGATCGAACTCGAGGACCGGCTGTCGACCGGCAGCCAGCTTGGAGGGTCGACACGTGGGTTCGCCGATGCCGCGATCATGCCGTTCGTCCGGCAATTCACCGCGGTGGATCGGGAGTGGTTCGACGGCCAAGCCCTTCCGCGTTTGCGGACCTGGCTGGACGATCATCTCGCGTCCGATCTCTTCCAGGCGATTATGATGCGGGTCGCGCCATGGTCGCCGGAAAATCCTCCGATGTTCCTGCCGCTGTTTGAGCAGTGAAGCGCGGCGGGTTAGGGCTGGAGGAAGCGCGGGGCCGGCGCTACATGGCGGGCCATGTCCGACATGTTCAAGATATCGCTTCCCGATGGCTCCGTGCGCGAAGTCGCGGCGGGGACCACGCCGGCCGACGTCGCCGCGGCGATCGGGCCGGGGCTGGCCAAGGCGGCGCTGGCGGCGCGGATCAATGGCGAGGTGCGCGATCTTCGACGACCGTTTGAGGAAGATTCCGAGCTCGCCCTGATCACCGCGCGGGACGAGGCGGACGCGCTGGAGCTTGCCCGGCACGATTACGCGCATGTGCTGGCGGAAGCGGTGCAGAACCTGTTTCCGGGAACGCAGATTACCTTCGGGCCGGCGACCGAGGACGGCTTCTATTACGATTTCGCGCCCAAGGAGCGGCCGTTCACGGAAGAGGACCTGCCGGCCATCGAGGAGGAGATGCGGCGGGTGATTGCCCGCGACGCGCCTTTGATCCGCGAAGTCTGGACGCGCGAGCAGGTGCGCGAGTTCTTCCAGCAGAGCGGGGAGGCGTTCAAGGCGGAGTGGGTGATGGAGCTGCCCGAGGGCGAGCCGATCACCATGTATCGCTCCGGCGCGTGGATGGATCTGTGCCGCGGGCCGCACCTCGCCTCCACCGGCAAGCTCGACCGGCAGGCGTTCAAGCTGACGCGCGTGTCCGGCGCTTATTGGCGCGGCGACCAGAAGAACGCGATGCTGAGCCGCATCTACGGCACCGGCTGGCTCAACAAGAAGCAGCTCGACGCGCACCTCACGCGGCTGGAGGAAGCGGCCAAGCGCGACCATCGCCGGATCGGGGCGGACATGGACCTGTTCCACCTCCAATCCGAAGCGCAAGGCTCCGTCTTCTGGCACCCCAAGGGATTTCTGGTCTGGCGGGCGCTGGAATCCTACATGCGCCGGCGGCTGGACGCGGCCGGCTATGAAGAGGTGCGCACGCCGCAGCTGATGGACGCGCGCCAGTGGGAGCGCTCCGGCCATTGGGGCAAATATCGCGAGAATATGTTCGTCGTGCCCGACGAGATCCCGTCGACGGAAGAGGATGCGCCGATCCTGTCCGGCACCGGCGACCTGATGGCGCTCAAGCCGATGAATTGCCCGGCGCATGTGCTGATCTTCAAGCAGGGCATCACCAGCTACCGCGACCTGCCGATCCGTATGGCCGAGTTCGGCTGCTGCCACCGCAACGAGCCGCATGGCGCGCTACACGGCATCATGCGGGTGCGCCAGTTCACGCAGGACGACGCGCATATCTTCGCCCGGGAGGACCAGCTGGTCGAGGAGATCGTGGCCTTTTGCGACCTGCTCGACAGCGTCTATCGCGACCTCGGCTTCGAGCAATATGCGATCAAGCTGGCGCTGCGGCCCGAGCAAAGGTTCGGCTCCAACGCGGAATGGGACAAGGCGGAACAGACCCTGCGCGACGCGGTCGCGGCGGCGGGGCGGGCGACGCCCGAATTCGGCTGGGAGGAATTGCCGGGCGAGGGGGCCTTCTATGCGCCCAAGCTCGAATTCCACCTGACGGACGCGATCGGGCGGACCTGGCAGGTCGGCACCATCCAGGCCGATACGGTGCTGCCCGAGCGGCTGGACGCGTCTTACGTCGGCGAGGATGGCGAGCGGCATCGCCCGGTGATGCTGCACCGCGCGATCCTGGGCACGTTCGAGCGGTTCATCGGCATCCTGATCGAGCATCATGCCGGCCGGTTCCCGCTTTGGCTGGCGCCGGTGCAGGCGGTGGTCGCGACCATCGTGTCGGACGCCAATCCTTATGCGGAGGAAGTGGCAACCGCGCTGCGCCGGGCGGGCGTGCGGGTCGAGACCGATCTTCGCAACGAGAAGATCAACTACAAGGTGCGCGAGCACAGCCTGGCCAAGGTTCCCTACCTGCTGGTCCTGGGCAAGCGCGAAGCGGAGGAACGGACGGTGGCGCTGCGCCCGCTCGGCACGGACGCGCGGCAGGAGGTGCTGGCGCTGGACGAATTGGTGGAGCGCCTGCGTCAGGCGATCATCCCGCCGGACCTGCGCTAGATCGCATCAGGCTATCGCGTCGGGGCGCCGCCCGTTCGATCCAGCAGGCACAGGTTCGACACGAACGGTTCGCCCGGGAAGAGGCCGCGGTCGCGCAGGCGGCGGATCAGCTGCGGCTCTGGAGCGGCGATGCGGTGAACCTTGCGGGTCCGCCAATCGTGATATTCCAAGAACTCGATCGATTTTTCGCAGCTGAGCGGCGCGAGCAGCAGCATGTGCCGGGCGCCGGGCGCCGGGTGGACCGGCAGCGCGCGAACCTGCGGCGTGAGCGTTAAAAACTGCGTCGACAATTCGTCGATCGAAACGCTCCCCGCGGGTTCGGCCGCGATCCACGCCGCTGCGACCGCGCCCGCAGCCTGCGGATCGGGACGATAGTAGATCGCAGTAGCGCTCCTGCCCAGCATCATCAGGATGCAGACGATGGCCAGCGCGCGGCTGCC
Organism: Allosphingosinicella sp.; assembly: GCA_036387855.1. Classification (GTDB taxonomy): domain Bacteria; phylum Pseudomonadota; class Alphaproteobacteria; order Sphingomonadales; family Sphingomonadaceae; genus Allosphingosinicella. The sequence goes on from DASVSZ010000038.1 coordinate 234,630, forward strand.
TTCGCGCCAGTTTCGAGCGGCGAGCACCCCGAACAGGACGCAGGCGACCGCCGCGATCGCAAGGAACATGCGTGGCTTGGGATCGATCGCGAGCCCGAAGACCAGGGCGCCGAACAGGAAGACCGCAGAACCGGCCAGGAAAGGCAGCAGCCAACCGCCGACAGCGGCGCTGCCAAGCTTTCGCCTGTTCAACAGGGAAAAGATCACGGCGCAGGTCAGGGTCAAGCCGATCGCGGGGTGCACGACGAGGTTGATCAGCGCCTTGACCGTCCAATGGGCTTTGATCCCTGCTGCGGGCGCCCACCCGTCGATATAGGCGATGTTGAACAACGGGCTTTGGCTCAGATCGAGCGATCGCGGCAGCTCGCTGGTCGGGATGCGCGTGTGCCCGAGCGAGAGTTTCCAGGACAGCATCGGATCGGCGGCCCAGACAGCATAAGCGAGCGCTTCCAGCGCGATCGGCAATATGAAGCCAAGCGCAAAGGCGAAGAGGTGACGGCGCAGTGCCGGAACCAAGAGAATACCTAAGCCGAAGACCGGCACCAGCGGCAAGGTCGTCGGCCGCGCCTGGATTGCCAGCGCGAGCATCGCGCCGGCCGCGGCCAGCCAGCCTGCACTGCCCTTGCGATGGCAGGATTGGACGCAGAAGACCGCGGCAACCACCAACGCGAACTCGGTCATGTCCGCGGTCATCTCGAGGACACGTTCAATCATGATGGGCGTGCCGACCAGCGCAAGACCCGCCAGCGTCGCTTCCAGCCGTCCGAACTGACGTTGCACGATGAGGACGAACAGGCTCAGCGCGCCGACCGAGTAGATCAGCGGCACGATCCAGAGGCCGAGCCTGGTTTCCCCGAACAGCGCCAGCGCGGCGCCGGACGGGAGAACGAGCGGGAAGCGGCGCGCCCAATGATCGCCGGGCAGGCAGAAGCCCTGTTCGGCCGCGCAGCGCGCCGCGGACAGATAGTGCCAGTCGTCGGCGCCGCCGCCCCGGTAACCCAGCGGATTGACCGCGACGATCAGCAAAGCAGTGAGCAGAACGATCGCGAGCGGGGAAGACCACAGATCCGCGACTGCGGTGCGCAACCGAAAATACGAGGAAGCCGAAGCGGGCGCGATGCTTTGGTGCTGCATATCGCGTGATTGCTAGGATGGCAGGGTGAAGAAGCCGTTAAGCATGGCCGCGCGGCTCGGAGGCAACAGCGCGGCCGCAAAAGCGGCGCCGGCGCAAGCTCCGCCTTTCAAAACCGGCCGCGAGGCACTAGGTGGCTGGTCCAAATAGCAACAGGAGTATCGCGCTATACGCCCCCCGATGATCCGGCGCCCGGTCGCGCCGCCCATGAACGGACCCCGCTTCAATGAGTTCATCAGCGTGCCCAAGGTGCGCGTGATCGACGAGAATGGCGAGAATCTTGGGGTGATGTTCACCCGCGAAGCCATCGAACAGGCGGCGGGTGTCGGGCTCGATCTGGTGGAAGTATCGCCCGGCGCCGATCCGCCCGTCTGCAAGTTCCTCGACGTCGGCAAGTTCAAATACGAGGCTCAGAAGAAAGCCAACCTCGCCCGCAAGAGCCAGAAGACGCAGGAGATCAAGGAGATCAAGATGCGTCCCAACATCGACGATCATGATTATGACGTGAAGATGCGGGCGATGGCCAAGTTCCTGGGCGAGGGCGACAAGGTGAAGGTCACCTTGCGGTTTCGCGGCCGTGAGCTGGCGCACGGGCAGCTCGGCATGAAGCTGCTCCAGCGGGTGCAGGAGGACACGGCCGAGACGGCCAAGGTCGAGCAGCATCCCCGCATGGAAGGCCGCCAGATGCTGATGGTGCTGGCGCCCAAATAAGGCAGCTGCGAGCTCTGTCGCTTGCCGTAGCGTCAATCCGACAAACCGGTTTCGACTTGAAACCGGTTTGTTGCGCAAATGCAATATCGCCTGCCGAGTAGCGGAAAAGCGCGGGTTTCCGCTGGCAGCCCCTCCCGATTTTGATTAGCTCAGGATCAAACGATAAACCTGGGAGGGGTTGATGAGAAAATCTTTGTGGCTCGTGTCGGCTGGCGTCTTCGCTCTGAGCAGCGCGCCCGCCTTGGCGCAGGACAACAGCACGCCGACCGGCCAGGGCAGCCCCGCCGAAGCCGGGGAAGTCGGCCCGGATGCCGACAACAACCCCCAGAATGACGAGGATGCGGGCGAGGAGATCGTCGTCACGGCGCAAGGCCGCCCGCAGATCCTTCAGGACGTGCCGATCGCGGTGAACGTGGTCTCGGCCGAAGCGCTCCAGAATAGCGGCGCGACCGACATCCGCTCGCTCAACCAGCTCGCGCCGTCGCTGCTGGTCTCCTCGACCGGCAGCGAAGCCAACGGCTCGGCCCGTATCCGCGGCATCGGCACGGTCGGCGACAATCCCGGGCTTGAATCCTCGGTCGCGGTGTTCATCGACGGCGTGTACCGCTCGCGTTCCGGCATCGGCCTGAACGAGCTTGGCGAGATCGAGCGCATCGAAGTGCTGCGCGGCCCGCAGGGCACCCTGTTCGGTCGCAACGCGTCGGCCGGCCTCATCAACATCGTCAGCAAGGAGCCCAACCAGAAGGAAATGGAGGGCTATGCCGAGGCGACCTACGGCAACTACGATTTCCTTCGCATCGGCGGCGGCATCACCGGCCCGATCGGCGAGTCCGGCCTGGCCTACCGCCTGGACGGCATCTACGTGCAGCGCGACGGCTTTTACCGCAACATCACGCAGGGCGGCGGCAGCGAAGGCCGGGTCAACGACCGTGACCGCTACTTCATCCGAGGCCAGCTCGCTTACGAGCCGAACGACGCGCTCTCGATCCGACTGATCGGCGACTACACAAAGCGCGACGAGAGCTGCTGCGGCGCGGTTTACATCGCAACCAAGGAATCGGTCGACCCGACGCCGAACGCGACTCCGCAGCCGGCCGGCGGCCGCAACACCGACGGCGCCTTTGTGCTGAGCCCGAACAACCGCATCGTCGACGTGCTGCGCAGCCTGGGCGGGCTGGTGACCTTCCCGCCGCAGGACCCGTATGACCGCGAAGTCACGGTCACGCCTGGCCGCACTTATCGCAACGACACGACCGATTACGGCGCGTCGGCGCAGATCGGCTATGACTTCGGCGCGGCGCGGCTGACATCGATCACCGCCTACCGTTATTACAAGGCGGGCGGCGCCGGCGACGTCGACTATTCGAACGTCGACATCACCTACCGTGCCGACGACGGCAACAGCTTCCGCCGCTTCAAGACGTTCAGCCAGGAACTGCGGCTCCAGGGCTCGGCGTTCGACGACAAGCTCGACTGGCTGGTGGGCGGCTACTACGCCAATGAAAAGCTGCTGGTCGCCGACAATATCCGGTTCGGCACCCAATATGGCGCGTTCGCGGCCTGCCGCGGCGTCGCGACCGCCAATCCCAATCCGGTGCTGCGCAATCCTCTGAACCCGGGCTGCCTCAGCACCGCGTTGGTGGCGCCGGGCGTGACCGCCCGCCAGGCCTTCGCGGCCAACTTCGGAGCGGCCGGCGGCTTGATCGTCGGTGGTCTCGACCGGTTGAGCACGCTCAACGATCTCGGCGATCAGCGCGCCAACTATAACCAGAGCAGCGAGAATTACGCCTTCTTCACGCACAACATCTTCAACGTCACCGATACGTTGGCGATCACCCTGGGCGCGCGCTACACGCACGAGCGCAAGGAGTTCGACGCCAACTTCAACAACAATAACAGTGTCTGCCCGGCGCAGCAGGCGGCACTCGGGCCGTTGCTCGCCAATCCGGCGCTGGGTGCCTTCGCTGGCGCTCTGATCACCCTGACCTGCACCGGCAATTCGAGCACGTCATTGAACGCCCTCAACCTCGAGGATGCGTTCAGCGACAGCCAGATCACCGGAACCGCGGTGCTGTCTTGGAAGCCGACCGACCGGCTGCTGACCTATGCCAGCTATTCCAAGGGCTACAAGGCAGGCGGCTACAATCTCGACCGGTCCGATCTGGGCGGCCCCAACGGCGTCTTCTCGCCGCGCACCAACGCCGATGCGATCGGCCTGCGGTTCGAGCCGGAGAAGGTCGATGCTTATGAGATCGGCTTCAAATATGGTGGCCGTGGATTCACGCTGAACGCTGCGGCGTTCCGCCAGGAGTTCAAGACGTTCCAGCTGAACACGTTCAACGGGTCGATCTTCATCGTCCAGAATATCGCCTCCTGCGGTGACGATCTGGGCGGCGCGGATCGCGACAATGCTCCGGCTGTTCCGGGAACCGGCGCCTGCACCGGCAAGACCAAGGCGGGCGTGATCTCGCAGGGTGTCGAGGTCGAAGCGTCGCTGCGTCCGCACCGCGATATCAACGTGAACCTGGGCTACACCTATTCGGATACGCATTACCGGAATAACCTGGTCGGCAGTTCGGCGGGCGAGGCGCTAAGCCCGGCTCTGTTCCTGCTCCCGGGTCGCCAGCTTTCCAACGCGCCGCGCAACGTGGTGACCGGATCGTTCGGCTATACGCCCGACATCGGCAGCTCGGGGCTGAGCGGATTGCTGTATGTGGATACGCGCCTGAGCAGCGACTATAATACGGGTTCCGACCTGTTCCCCGAAAAGGAGCAGGACGGGTTCGTGCTGGTCAATGCGCGCATCGGCATCCGCGGACCGGATCAGCGTTGGGCGCTGGAATTCTGGGGCCAGAACATCTTCAACGAGCAGTACACCCAGGTGGCGTTCAACACGCCGTTCCAGGGCGCCGGCTCGATCGCGCAGACTCAGGCGTTCGGATCGGTGGGCAACCAGCTCTTCTCCGCCTTCCTGGCCGAGCCCCGCACCTACGGCGTGACGGTTCGCACGCGCTTCTGATGAATTGCCGCCTCTCCCTGATTTCGGGGAGGGGCGGAGGTGGGTAAGTGCAAGCGCGGTGGCTGATGCCGCCGCGTTTGTTCGTTGAAGAGCTCGCGCTTCGCGCTCGCCCCACCCCCGGCCCCTCCCGGAAGGCCGGGAGGGGAGCTAAGCGCGCGCCAGTTCCGGCTCGCTGGCGGCGGCGAGCAATTTGGTGTGGAGCGTCTTGAGCTTGGCCGGATTCTCGATCTTCTCGCCCTGCGAGTCGGTGAGGTAGAAGACGTCCACCGCGCGCTCGCCATAGGTGGCGATGTGGGCCGAATGGATGGTGGCGCGGGCGTCGAAAATGGCTTGTGCGAGGCCGCAGAGCAAGGCGGCGCGGTCTCGGGCGTTGACTTCGACCACCGTGTAGCGGTTCGACGCCGCGGAATCGACGAACACGGCGGGGCGGATGTGAAAGGCTTCGGCGCGGGTGAGCGGCAGCGATTTGGCCGCGAGGCGTTCCGTCATCGGCTCCTGTCCGGCGACCGCTTCCAGCACCGCCTTGCGCAGCCGCTCCAGCTGATGCGGCTCGGCGAACGGCTTGCCTTCCGCATCGAGGAGCAGGAAATTGTCGAGCGCCATGCCGCCCATCGACGTGTGGATGCGCGCGTCGATCACGTTGGCGCCGGCCAGGCTGATCGCGCCGCTCAGGCGGTAGAAAAGTCCGGGCTGGTCCTTGGTGTACACCGTCAGCAAGGTGGCGCCGCGTTCCTCCTGGACACCGACGGAGATCGGGCCGGTTCCGGCGGGATCGCGGTCGGCGGCGTCCATGAAGCGGGCGTTGCGTTCGAGCACGTCGATCGGCTCGGCCAGCCAATAACTGTCGGGCAGGTGCCAGGCCAGGCGGGCGAAGCGGCTGGCGTCCCACTTCAGGCGTGCGGCCAGTTCCTCCTGGAGCGCCCCCACCCGCTCACGGCGGCCGCGCTGCTTGTGCCCCAAGCGCAGGCCTTCCTCGGCCGCGTCGAATAAGGTCCGCAGCAGCTGGCGTTTCCAGCTGTTCCACACGCCGGGGCCGACCGCGCGGATATCGACGATGGTCAGCACCAGCAGCAGCCGCAGCCGTTCCAGGCTCTTAACGCGGGCGACGAAATCGGCGATCGTCTTGGGATCGCTCAAATCGCGCTTGAACGCGGTCGCCGACATCAGCAGGTGCCAGCGGACCAGCCAGGCGACGGTGTCCGTTTCGGCCTCCGACAGGCTGAAGCGGGGGCACAGCTCGCGGGCGATTTCGGCGCCGATCACGCTGTGATCGCCACCGCGGCCCTTGGCGATGTCGTGCAGCAACACCGCCGCGTAGAGGACGCGGCGCGAGGCGATATGCTTGAAGATGCGGGTGGCGAGCGGATGTTCGTCCTTGAGCTCGCCGCGCTCGATCCGCGCGACCAGGCCGATCGCGCGGATCGTATGCTCGTCGACCGTGTAATGGTGGTACATGTCGAACTGCATCTGCGCGACGACGCGGCCGAAATCCGGCACGAAGCGGCCGAACACACCGGCTTCGTTCATCCAGCGCAGCACCAGCTCGGGCTGGCGGCCGGAGCTGAGCAATTCCAGGAACAAGGCGTTGGCGCGCGGATCGGCGCGGACGCCGGCGTCGATCAGCTTGGAATCGCGGCTCGCCGCCCGCATCGCCAGCGGGTGCACCTCCAGCCCGTGCCGATCGGCCAATGTGAACATCTCGATCAGGCGGACGGGATCCTGCGTCAGGAAGTCGTCGCTCGGCAGTGCGAGCCGGCCGCGATCGAGCACGAAGCCGTCGAGCTTGCGCGGGCGCCGGCGGATGGTCGGAAATCCGAAGCGGCTCCCGCGCTTGGCGAACTTCTCGTCGAGATGGGCGAGGAACACGCCGGTCAGGTCGCCCACCGTTCGCGCGTGCAGGAAATAATGGCGCATGAAGCGCTCGACCGATGATTTGCCCGGCCGCTCCGCATAATTCATGCGCGCGGCGATTTCGCGCTGATAATCGAAGGTCAGCCGCTCTTCGGCGCGGCCGGCGATCAGGTGGAGGTGGCAGCGCACCGCCCACAGGAAGCGCTCGGCCTTGCGGAACTGGCTCAGCTCGCCGCGCGACAGCAGGCCGGCTTCCACCAGTTCCGGCACCGAGCGCACCCGGTAGGCATATTTGCCGATCCAGAACAGGGTGTGGAGGTCGCGAAGGCCGCCTTTGCCTTCCTTGACGTTTGGCTCGACCACGTAGCGGCTGTCGCCCATCCGCTCGTGGCGGGCATTGCGTTCGGCGAGCTTGCCGGCAACGAAGGCCTGGGCGTTGCCGGCCGCGACCTCGCTCCAGAAGCGCGCGCAGACCTGATCGAACAGGGGCTCGTCGCCCCACAGATAACGCATTTCCAGCAAGGCGGTGCGGATCGTCTGGTCGCCCGCGGCGGCGCTCAGCGTTTCATCAACCGAGCGGCTGCTGTGGCCGACCTTGAGGCCCAGGTCCCAGAGCAGGTAGAGCAGGGCCTCGATCACCTGCTCCGCCCATCGACTCGGCTTGGCCGGGGTGACGAAGCCGAGATCGACGTCCGAATGCGGCGCCATCTCGCCGCGCCCATACCCGCCGACGGCGATCAGCAGCAGGCGGTCAGTGCCGCTCGCGGGAGGAAATTGTGCGGCGACGAAATCATGGGCGAGGCGAAGGATCTGATCGGTCAGGAAAGCGTAAGCGGTGGCGATCTCGCCGCCGGCATAGGGCCGCGCTTCGAGGCGCCGAGCGATTTCGGCGCGGCCGGCGCCTAGCGCCGATTTGAGCAGAGTCGCTGCCTGTGCGCGACGGGCGGCTGCGTCCGCAGTCTCGCCAAGAGCCCGCAACTCGTCCGACAAGGCGCGTCGATCGACGATCGCGCGGCGGTTCGGGATCGGGTGGGCGCGCTCGGGCATGGGCAGCGTTTAGCCGCTCCCCTCCCGGAAAGGGAGGGGCTGGGGGTGGGTTGCGAGCGAGCGGGCTCGATGCCCGCTTGCTCGCCGGAAGCGGCTTCGCCGGCATCGAGCCGGGTCAGCCGAACCCACCCCTCGATCCCCTCCCTTTCAGGGAGGGGAAGGCTCAGTCATCAACCGCTTGAGCAGGTAAACTAAGTCCAGCGCTTCCCTCGGGCTCAGCGCATCGGCGTCTACCGCCCCGAGCGCCGTCGCGAGGGGGTCGGGCTTGGGCTCTTCGGCCTGAACTGCGGCGAACAGGGGTAGGTCGTCGAGCCCGGCGGCGATGCCGCCGGTCGCTGCACGGCCCTGCTCCAGCTTGGCGAGGACGGACTTGGCGCGGGCGAGGACCGGCGGCGGCAGGCCGGCGAGCTTGGCGACCGCCAGGCCGTAGCTGCGGTCGGCCGCGCCCCGGCCGAGCTCGTGCAGGAACACCAGTTCGCCCTTCCATTCGCGCGCGCGGACATGGTGGAGCGAGAGCGCGTCAAGCCGCTCGGCGAGGCGGGTAAGCTCGTGATAATGGGTCGCGAACAGGCATCGGCAGCGGCTGCGATCATGAATCGCTTCCACCACCGCCCAGGCGATGGCGAGCCCGTCATAGGTGGAGGTGCCGCGCCCGACCTCATCGAGGATGACGAAGCTGCGCGGGGTCGCTTGCGCCAGGATCGCGGCGGTCTCGACCATTTCGACCATGAAGGTGGAGCGGCCCCGCGCGAGATTGTCGGACGCGCCGACGCGGCTGAACAGGCGGTCGACCAGCCCGAGCGTCGCACTGGTCGCGGGCACGTATGAGCCGGCCTGCGCGAGCAGGGCAATCAGCGCATTCTGGCGCAGGAAAGTCGATTTGCCGCCCATATTGGGGCCGGTGACGAGCCACAGCCGCTCGTCTTCGGACAAGCGGCAATCGTTCGCGACGAACCTTGCGCCGCTCGCCCTCAGGGCGTCCTCGACGACCGAGTGACGGCCGCCCTCCACCTCGAAGCAATTGTGATCGACGAAGCTCGGCCTGCACCAGCCGCCTTCCGCCGCCCGTTCGGCAAGTGCCGCTGCGACGTCCAGCCTCGCCAGCGCGTCGGCCGTGTCGGCGATTGCATGGGCGCCGGCCAGCGCCGTCTGCGTCAGCTCCTCCAGGTGCGCGGCTTCGGCGGCGAGTGCGTGGGCGCCGGCCTGCCCGACCTTGAGCGCCTCCTCGTGGAGATCGGGCGCATTGAAGCGGACGACGCCGGCCAAGGTCTGACGGTGCGTAAAGCCCGACTCCGCCGCCATCAGCTTGTCGGCGTTCCGGGCGGGAACTTCGATATGATAGCCGAGCACATTGTTGTGGCGGATCTTGAGCGACGGCGTGGCGGTCTGCTGGCGGTAGCGCGCTTCAAGCCCAGCAATCGCGCGCCGCCCTTCGCCGCCGGTCTGGCGCAGCGCATCGAGCGCGAAATCATAGCCTTGCGCTATGTAGCCGCCCTGCGCGGTCTCGATCGGCGGAGCCGACACCAAAGCGCGGGCAAGCAGGTCGATCAGCGCGTCGTGGCCGACGAGAGCCGGAAGCAATCGGTCGAGCAAGGGTGGCCGGTCCGGCACGGCGGCGAGGCGATCGTGGAGCGATGCGGCTTGCGCGAGGCCGTCGCGCAGCTGGCCGAGATCGCGGGGGCTGCCCCGTCCGGCGGCGAGGCGGCCAAGCGCGCGGCCGATGTCGGGAAGCGCCTTGAGCTGCTTGCGAAGATCGTGGCGAAGGCCGCCGTCGCGCTCGAACGCGGCGACCAGATCGAGCCTCGCCTCCAGCATCGGCCGGTCTAGCAGGGGCGCGCCGAGATCGGCGGCGAGCAGCCGCGCGCCGGCGCCGGTGACGGTGCGATCGACGGTGGCGAGCAGGCTTCCAGCTCGGGTGCCGGCGGCCGAGCAGGTCAGCTCCAGGCTTTCGCGGGTGGCGGCGTCGATCGCCATGTGGGCGCCGGCCGTGCGCGGCACCGGCGGGCGCAGGAACGGGAGCGACTCGCGCGCGACTTCATCGAGATAGGCGAGCAGGCCGCCGGCCGCCGCCAGCGCCGCGCGGTCGAACTGGCCAAAGCCGTCGAGGGTTGCGACGCCGAACCGCTCACGCAGGCGCCGTTCGGCCTTGAGGCTGTCGAAATCCGAAGCGGGTCGCTCGCAGCTCTGTGCTCCTGCGAAGGCAGGAGCCCATTCGTCGCGGCCGTTCTGGGCTCCTGCTTTCGCAGGAGCCCTGGGGATGACGACTTCAGCCGGACCGAGCCGCGCCAGTTCGGCATCGAGCGCGGCCGGAGCAACGGAGGACAGTTCCAGCAACCCTGTCGAGACGTCCGCTGCCGCGATCCCGCAGCGATCGCCGACGGGGGCGACGGCGACCAGCCAGTTCGCCGCGCGCGTGTCGAGCAAGCTTTCCTCGGTCAGCGTGCCGGCGGTGACGACCCGCACGATCGCGCGGCTCACCACCGATTTAGAGCCGCGTTTCCTGGCTTCGACGGGGCTCTCCGTCTGTTCGGCGATGGCGACGCGGTGGCCGGCCCGGATCAGCCGCGCGAGATAAGCCTCCGCCGCGTGGATCGGCACGCCGCACATCGGGATCGGCTGGCCCTGATGCTCGCCGCGCGCGGTCAGCGCGATGTCGAGGCAACCGGCGGCGATCCGGGCATCGTCGAAGAACAATTCGAAAAAGTCGCCCATCCGGTAAAAAAGCAGGCTGTCGGTCGCCTCCCCCTTCAGCGCGAGATATTGCGCCATCATCGGGGTTGGAGCCGAATCCTTCGAAGCCGTTGCCATGTCGGGGAGTTAGAAGATCCTCCCGTGAAAGGGGAGGGGAACCGTCCGCCGAAGCCGCAGGCAAAGGCGGATGGTGGAGGGGTATCAGCATTTCCGGATAAGCTGACACATCTCCGTCGCGCGTTCCGCGCGCCACCTCCCCTCCAAGGGGAGGATTAAGGCGCTTGCCCCCCCGTAAAGTCGCGGCCTACAGCTTTGCCATCCAGGGGAGGGCGCAGCGATGAGCGAGAGCAACGTCAGGTTTTCCGAACAAGAGGCGCTGAACTTCCACTCCAGCGGCCGCCCCGGCAAGATCGAGATCGTCGCGTCCAAGCCGATGGCGACGCAGCGCGACTTGAGCCTGGCTTATTCGCCGGGCGTCGCGGTTCCGGTGCGCGCGATCGCCGCCGATCCCGCCACCGCGTATGATTATACCGCCAAAGGCAATCTGGTGGCGGTCATCTCCAACGGCACCGCGATTCTGGGTCTCGGCAATCTCGGGGCGCTCGCGTCCAAGCCGGTGATGGAAGGCAAGGCGGTGCTGTTCAAACGCTTCGCCGACGTTGATTCGATCGACATCGAGCTGGACACGGAGGACCCCGAAGCCTTCATCAACGCGGTCGCGCTAATGGAACCGAGCTTCGGCGGTATCAACCTGGAGGATATCAAGGCTCCGGAATGCTTCATCATCGAGCAGGCGTTGCGCGAGCGGATGAAGATCCCGCTGATGCACGACGATCAGCATGGCACCGCGATCATCAGCGCCGCCGGCCTGATCAACGCCTGCTACCTGACCGGGCGCGCGCTCCAGGACGTCAAGGTGGTGGTGAATGGCGCCGGCGCGGCCGCGATCGCCTGCACCGCGCTGATGAAGTCGATGGGCGTGCAGCATGACAATGTGCTGATGTGCGATCGTTCAGGCGTGATCTACCAGGGACGCGAGGGGCTCGATCAGTGGAAGTCGGCGCATGCGGCGAAGACCGACCGGCGGACGCTGGAGGAAGCGCTGGTCGGCGCCGATATTTTCCTCGGCCTGTCCGCCGCAGGCGCGCTCAAGCCTGAGATGGTGAGGGACATGGCGCCGAGGCCGATCATTTTCGCGATGGCCAATCCCGATCCCGAAATCACGCCTCCGGACGCCAAGGCCGCGCGCCCGGACGCGATCGTCGCCACTGGCCGCTCGGACTATCCGAACCAGGTCAACAACGTGCTCGGCTTCCCGTTCATCTTCCGCGGCGCGCTCGATGTCCGGGCGACCACCATCAACGACGAGATGAAGATCGCGGCGGCACAGGCGCTGGCCGATCTGGCGCGCCAGCAGGTGCCGGAGGAAGTCGCGGCGGCTTATGGCGGCAAGGCCCATACGTTCGGCGCCGATTACATCATCCCGGCGCCGTTCGATCCGCGTCTGATGGAGATCGTGCCGGCCGCGGTGGCGCAGGCGGCGATGGACAGCGGCGTCGCCCAGCGCCCGATCGAGGACATGGCCGCCTACCGGATGAGCCTGCGCTCGCGGCTCAACCCGACCACCTCGGTGCTGACGCTCGCCTACGAGGCTGCCCGCGCGAACCCGAAGCGCGTGTTGTTCGCCGAAGGGGAGGAGGAGGTCGTGCTGCGCGCCGCGATCGCCTTTCGCGACGGCGGTTACGGCATCCCGGTGCTGGTCGGGCGCGACGACGTGCACGACAAATTGCGCGCGCTGGGCGTCGACGATGCCGAAAGCATCGAAGTTCACAACAGCCGCAGCTGGGGCCGGATCGGCGAGATGGTCGACCAGCTTTACGAGCGTGTCCAGCGCAAGGGTCACCTGCGGCGGGACGTGGAGCGGCTGGTCAACCAGAACCGCAACATCTTCGCGGCGATGCTGCTGGAGATGGGCGAGGCCGACGTGATGATCACCGGCGTGACGCGTCCTTATGCCCAGACGATGGGCGAGATCCGGCGGGTGATCGATCCGCAATCGGGCGTCACCCCGTTCGGCATCCACTTGCTGGTCGGGCAGAACCACACCGTGTTCATGGCCGACACGACCGTCACCGAACGGCCGACCACCGAGCAGTTCGTTCATATCGCGGTGCACACGGCGGCGGTGGCGCGGCGGATGGGCCACGAGCCGCGGGTGGCGTTCGTCTCCTATTCCAATTTCGGCAATCCGGAAGGATCGTTCCTGGAGAATATCCGCGGCGCGGTCCGCGCGCTGGACGGGATGAGCGTCGATTTCGAATATGAAGGCGAGATGGCGCCCGATGTCGCGCTCAACCCCGCGATGCAGCGGGTGTATCCGTTCAGCCGCCTGTCCGGCCCGGCCAACATCCTGATCATGCCGGGGCTGCAATCCGCCAATCTGTCCGCCAAGCTGCTACGCGAACTCGGCGGCGACGCGGTGATCGGGCCGATGCTGGTCGGCATGGGCAAGCCCGTCCAGATCGCCGCGATGACGGCGAGCGCGTCCGATCTGGTGACGCTGGCCGTGCTGGCGGCGGGTGGCATCGCGCGGTGACTTAAATCCTCCCCGGGACGGGGAGGGGACCAGCCGGTAGGCTGGTGGAGGGGGCTCTCCATCCGCGCCGAATTTGAAAAACCCCCACCGCCACGCTTCGCGCGGTCCCCCTCCCCGTCCCGGGGAGGATGGTCAAGCCACTCACTCCACGCCCGAAACAATTGGAACTCCCATCCTCTTCCTGCGCTATATCAGTCAACTAGGCTATACGAGAGTTGATGAAATGGGACGCAGGCCAGCATGTCTGGCGGCGCTGACGCTCGCGCCGCTGCTGCTCGCCACGCCCGCGCTGGCGCAGGTCCAGACGGACGAAGGCGATGAGCGACGCACCACATTGGGCCCGAGCTATGCCGAGATGCAGGGCCGGCAGAGCGATTTCGTCGGCCAGGACGGAGCCTTGTTTCCCGACCGTGCGAGCGGCCTTGGCGTGTCCGCGCAACCATTCGTGCGCGAGGACGGCAGCAAGGCCACCCGCACCGGCCTGGTCGGCAGCGTGCCGGTCTCCAGCAACATGAACGTCGGCGTCGGCCTGTTCTCGATCAACCGCACCTCGCCCCGCGACCGCGACCTGCGCCGCCTCCAGCCGATGCGCGACGTCAACGACCGCGGCAGCCGAATGGCGGCGGTGGGCCTGAGCGTCCGGTTCAGGTGAAATCTAATTAAGTAAGCGCCTCACCGCTGTTCCATTCGGGGACGGCGAAGCCATCGACCTTGCCGACCCTTTGGCCGGCAAGCAGCAGGGGGCATGGCCAGTGTTGCTCAGCCCGTCCCCGCTCAGGTTCCGGCTCTCAAGGTCGCCCCCTGGCCGCTGCTCGCGGTCATTCTGCTTGCCGTCGCCGCCTTGGCGATCGGCTGGGTCGGGTTCGTTTTCTCGGACGATGCAAGCTATTATCGTGGCGCATCCGAATGGGTGGCGAAGCCGCCCTTCGCCGGCGATGATCACTGGACGACGCGCTTTCCGCTGGTGTTGAGCCTCGCGGGCGCCATCCTATTGCTGGGAGACGGGTCGAACGCGCTCGCCCTGACGTCCGCGCTTTGGTATTTAGGCTTCGTCGTGGCCGGCACGATGCTCGCGCGGCGGATCGCGGGCGAACAAGCCGGCTGGATCGCCGCCGCGCTGATCGCCACCATGCCGCTGATCGCCACCGCCGGCTCGGTGGTCAATTGCGATCTGCCGGAAGCATTGTTCCTGGTCGGCGGCATCGTCCTGCTCGCCGACGCCAAGACGGGCTTGCGGGCCTGCCTGGCCGGTCTGTGCTTCGGCGCGGCGATCTTGTGCCGGGAGACCGCGATTCTGGGAATGGCGGCGCTCGGCCCCTTGTTCCTCGCCGGCCGTCCATTTCCCCGCCGCATCCTTCTCGCGGCCGGGCTGGGCTGCCTGGGCCTGCTCGCCGCCGAAATGCTGTTCCAATGGGCGATGACGGGCGAACCGCTGCACCGCTACCTGCTCGCCTTTCATCATGACACGAGTGTGAACCGGGCCGACAATCTCGAAGGCAATCTGCTCGTCAACCCGCTCGTCGATCCAATCCTGGTGCTGCTGATTAACAACGAATTCGGGCTGCTCTTTCCGCTGGCGCTATACGCGGTCTGGGCAGGCGCGGGCCGCGGCCTGGCACCCGACCGGAGCCGCGCCTTGCTGCTGCTTGGCGCGATGGCGGTGAGCGCGTTCGTGGCCGTGGCGACGCTGGGCGATAAGCTCGTCCTCAATCCCCGCTATTTCACGCTGGCGGCGCTCGCTGCGACGGTAGCGGTCGCCCTCTGGCTGGTTCGCATTCCGCCCCGCTGGCGTCTGCCGATCGTTGCGGCGATGATCGGCTCCAATCTGTTGCTGCTGTCGGCGCAGAACCAGCACCCGCAATGGCCAGCAGAAGCGTTGGTCTTGGCGGCTCAGGAATTTCCTAGCCGGCGAATCGTTACGGACGGCGCGACGCTGCGGCGGGCCGAGCTGCCGCTGGCGTGGGAGGAATTGGCGAACGTCGGCCGCATCGGCGAAGAAAAGGGGTTGCTGCTTCTGCCGGACACCGGCCCGCTCGCGGGCCCGGAGCCGCTGCGTCGTTATGCCTCGCCAGCGACGCCGCTCGGCGCCCTGCTGATCCGGTTGAACGTCGATGATCTCCTGCCTGGCGCGGCGCGGACCCGCTTGGTTTCTCCGAGCCAGCCGATGCTGCTGCTTTCCCCGGAGCCGCCGATCGGCTAAGCACAAAGGGTGAACGCGCCCGCGCCCGGAGCGGAAGGCCTCCGCAAGATCATCCATGTCGACATGGACGCCTTTTTCGCGTCGGTGGAGCAACGCGACGACCCGGAGCTCAGGGGCAAGCCGGTCGCGGTTGGGGGATCGAGCGGGCGCGGGGTGGTGGCTGCGGCAAGCTATGAGGCGCGGGTGTTTGGGGTGCGATCGGCGATGCCGTCCGTCACCGCCCGGCGACGCTGCCCGGAGCTGATCTTCGTCAAGCCTCGGTTCGATGCCTATGCCGAAGTGTCGCGGCAGATCCGCGCAATTTTTGCGGATTATACGCCGCATATCGAGCCGCTCAGCCTGGACGAAGCCTATCTGGACGTGACCGACGACCTGCGGGGGATCGGATCGGCGCGGGCTACCGCCGAGCAGATCCGCGCCCACATTCGCGAGCGGACCGGGCTCACCGCCTCGGCCGGCGTGTCCTACAACAAGTTCCTCGCCAAGCTGGCGTCCGACCAGAACAAGCCAGACGGCCTATGCGTGATCACGCCCGCCAAGGGAGAGAGATTCGTCGCCGGACTGCCGGTCAGCCGTTTCCACGGCGTCGGCCCGAAGACGGCCGAGCGGATGGCGCGGCTCGGCATCATCACCGGCGCCGACCTGCGGGCGTGCAGCCTGGACTTTTTGACCCACAATTTCGGCAGCTCCGGACCCTATTACTTCAATCTGGCCCGCGCGATCTGTCACCGCCGGGTAAGCGCGCACCGGGTCCGCAAGTCGATCGGGGCGGAGGACACCTTCTTCGAGGATCTGCGCGAGGAAGCCGCCTTGCTGGCCGAACTGGCCAGTATCGCGGCCACGGTGTGGGGTCGGATCGATGCCAAGCAGGGCATTCACGGCCGCACGGTCACGCTCAAGGTCAAGTTCCAGGACTTCCGGATCATCACCCGATCGCGCAGCCTCGATCGGCCGGTCGCCGGGCGCGAGGAGTTTCTGGAGATCGGCGCCGGCCTGCTGCGCGGCGTGCTGCCGGCGCCCAAGGGCATACGGCTGCTCGGGCTGACCCTGTCCAATCTCGGCGCGGCGCCGGTGGCGGCGGCGCCGCTGGAGCCTGCCCTTCCACTGTGACGCGGCCATCTTGAAAGGCCGACACGAAACTGCCACATCCGCCTCGTGGCCTGCTGGTGACACCTCGCGATTGGAGGCACCTGGACCCGCCCCGCGGACACGCCCCGGGGCAGCGGCACGTGAGCGCAATCAGGGGAGTTTGCATTCATGAACGCAATCAGCGGGAGCCTTCGCGGGCTCGACCTTCGTGCCGAAATCGACCGGCTGCGCAAGGAGCGCAACGCCGTCATTCTCGCCCATTATTACCAGGCGCCGGAGCTGCAGGATATTGCCGACTTCATCGGCGACAGCCTGGACCTCAGCCGCAAGGCGGCCGCGACGGACGCGGAGGTGATCGCCTTTTGCGGCGTTCGCTTCATGGCGGAAACCGCCAAGATCCTGAGCCCGGACAAGATCGTCGTGCTGCCCGACATGAACGCCGGGTGCAGCCTGGAGGACAGCTGCCCGCCCGATCAGTTCGCGGCGTTCCGGGCGAAGCATCCCGATCACATTGCGCTGACCTACATCAATTGCTCGACGGAGGTGAAGGCGCTCAGCGACATCATCGTGACGAGCTCGTCGGCGGAAACGATCCTGAGCCAGATCCCGGCCGACCAGAAGATCATCTTCGGCCCGGACAAGAATCTGGGCGGCTGGCTCAACCGCAAGTTCGGGCGCGACATGCTGCTCTGGCCGGGCGTGTGTATCGTCCACGAGGCGTTTTCCGAGATTGAGCTCCTGAAGCTCAAGGCGCAGCATCCGGGCGCGCCGGTGCTCGCCCATCCAGAATGCCCGCCGCAGATCCTGGACCATGCCGATCATATCGGCTCGACCCGAGCGATCCTCGATTATGCGCTGAGCTCTCCTTCGGACGTGATGATCGTCGCGACCGAGCCGCACATCATCCACCAGATGGAGAAAGCGGCGCCGGGCAAGACGTTCATCGGCGCGCCGGGCGCGGACGGGAACTGCAATTGCAACATGTGCCCCTACATGGCGCTCAACAACATGGAGAAGCTCTACGTCGCGCTGCGCGATCTCCAGCCGCGGATCGAAATGGACGAGGGGCTGCGGCTCCAGGCCAAGAAGTCGCTGGATCGGATGCTCGACATGGCGGGCCGCACGGTCGGGCAGGGCGATGTCGGACGGCCTGTGCTCGCGGGGGCATGACACAGCCTCGTCGCCCCGGCCGAAGCCTGGGTATGACACCTCTTCGTCACCCCGGCGAAGGCCGGGGTCTCAGGCCGGAAAAGACGCCGGCATTATCTCGTCCTGAGATCCCGGCCTTCGCCGGGATGACGGTGTGATGCTGCCGGGCTTCGATCTCGAGGGCTTCGTCCGCAATACGTTGGCCGAGGACTTGGGCGAAGGCGGCGACATCACCTCCGCCGCCGTAATTCCCGCCGATGCTGTTTTCAGAGGCGTGATCGACAGCCGCGACCCGATCGTGGTGGCGGGATTGCCGATCGCGGAGGCGTTCTTCCGCGCGCTCGACCCGAGGGCGCAGGTCGAGCGTCTCGTCGAGGACGGCGCGGCCGTGCCCGCCCGAACCGACTTGCTGCGCGTCATCGGTAACGCGCGCGCATTGCTCACGGCGGAGCGGTCGGCGCTCAACACACTCCAGCATCTGTCCGGCGTCGCGACGCTCACCAGAGCCCATGTCGACGCGATTGCCGGAACCGGCGCGATCCTGCTGGACACACGCAAGACAATCCCGGGCCTACGAATGCTCGAGAAATATGCCACGCGGATGGGTGGTGCACAAAACCATCGCATGGGCCTGTGGGACGCGGCGATGATCAAGGACAATCATGTCGCGGTGGCGGGCGGTGTCGGCGAGGCGGTGCGGCGCGCGGTCGGGGCGGGCATAGAGCGGATTATCGTCGAGGTGGACCGGCTGGACCAGATCGAACCGGCGCTGAACGCGGGCGCGACCCACCTGCTGCTCGATAATATGGACGCGCCGCTGTTGCGCGAGGCCGTCGCCCTGGTCGGCGGGCGTGTCCCGACCGAAGCCAGCGGCGGCGTGACGCTGGAGACGATCCGCGCCAAGGCGGAGACGGGCGTGACCTACATTTCCGTCGGCCGCCTCACCCAATCCGCGCCGGCCGCCGACATCGGGCTGGATTTCGAAGCCCTGTAATCCTTCCTGTCGCGCAGCGATGGGGAGGGGGACCGCACGAAGTGCGGTGGTGGGGTAAAAGGCGCCGCTTACCCCTCCACCACCTTTCAGGTGGTCCCCCTCCCCATGCTCCGCATAGGGAGGATGTCAGGTTCGCGCGACGATCTCGCCTTCGATCAACCCGGTCTCCGGATGGTGCTTGTCGAGATAACGTTTCAGGATGCGCAGGTTGCGACTGTTCGAGCGGAAGGCGAAGTCGAACAGGTCGCCGACCAAGGGGATCGCGCCAATCGCCGCGTCCAGCCCGACATTGCCGGCCATGCGGGTGAGCTGGAACTTCGACATTCCGAGATTGCGCGCTTCCCAGACCAGCCAGGCGCCCATCGAAGCGGTGATCACGTCACCGACCACCGGAATCAGGCCCAGGATGGAATCGAGCCCGACCGGCCGGTTGATCCCGGGGATGACGAACAGCCGCTCGAGCATACCTTCCGCCGCTTCGAGCCGCCGCCGGACGGAGGCCGGATCGCGGCCGAGCGGAAGCTGGGCGGCCAGATCGTTGATGCGCTGCTGATGACTGTTCACGGGTCCAACATAAGCGGCGGACCCCGCTTTGCGAAGGGCGTCTAACGCCGGCGCGGCGAGACCAGCGAGCCGACGAAATGAATCCCGAACGGATTAGGCTGGAAGCCGGTCAGGCGCGGCGTCACCAGCGACCAGCGGACCGGCGCGGCCAGCGAAATGAACGGGACCGCCTCGGTCAGCAGCCGATCCGCCGCGGCGAGGGAATCACGGCGCTGCTCGAAGCTCGGGGCGTTACGGGCGGCCTCCATCGCCGCGTCCGCCTCGGCGCTGCACACGATGCTGGCATCGCAGGTGAAGTGGCGCAGATACCAGCTGGCGAGATTGGCCGGCGCGACTTCGTCCAGAAAGATCAGATCGGCGCGCTCGCCGGCCGACACGCGCTCGGCATCGACGCCGATCGCGCGCCAATCCCGGCGCAGATGCGCGAAGATCAACCGGGCGCCGGGCCCGTCCGGCATCGCTACGCGGAGCTTGACCGGATCGGCGCCCGGTCGAAGCCTGGTGACGGTATCGCGTGCCACGATCTGCCGGACGGGCAGCGGATCGGCGGCCCAGCCGGGCGTGGCGGGAACCGGCTGCTCCTCGATGCCGGGCGGAACCAGGCCGGTGCGCGCGGCCAGGCCCGGCACGGCGAGACTCGCCACCAGCGCCTCCCGATCGACCGCCATACCGAGCGCACGCCGGCCCTCTGCGTCGGCGACGAGCCCGGTGCGGCTGGCGATCGCGAGGCCGAACATGCCCCCGACCGGATCGAAGCGGAGCAAAGCGGGGGCCGGCGCGGCCGCGCGCGCGATCGGAAGATCGGCGGCGGTTCCGCCGGTCACCAAAGCCGCGGCTCCGCTCTGGAAACGCGCCACCGCCAAGGCGGCCGCCTCGCCGCGCAGGAGGATGTCCGGAAGCTGGGGCGCTTCGGCCTCGTCCTCCTCCTGCTGCGACGGCAGGCGCAGGAGCGTGGCGCCGCCGGGACCGGGCTGGGCGGCGAACGGGCCGGTCCCCTGGCCCGTCCGGATGATCGCCATTTCGGGCTGGGCGAGCAGCTGGAGGAAATTGGGCCGGGGCGAGCGCAGGCGAATCTCGATCACCCGATCGGTCATCGCCACGATCTCGGCGATCGCGCCGAGCAGCGGCTTCAATCGGTTGCGGCTGGCGCGGCTTGCGGCGGCGCGCAGGCGAAAGGCGACCTGCTGGGCGGTGACGCTGCCGCCGCCCGTCCATTCGGTGCGGCCGATCCGGAAAATATAACTGGTGCCGTCATCGGTGACGGTCCAGCTTTGCGCCAGTGCCGGCTCGATCTGACCGGCGGGATCGAAGCGGACCAGTCCTTGCGCGGTTGCGGCGGTCAGCATCGCCGATGGTGGATCGAGCGCGACCCGGTTGGGATTTGCGAGCGTCGGCGCGCCGCCGATCGCGCTGATCGCCACCGGGCCGCTTTCCGGGTCGCGACAGCCGGCCAGCAGCAACGAAGCGACCAGCGCGGTCGCAACACCTTGTCGAATTCGCATCGGACCTACGCATGAACCAGCAGCTGGAGGGACGGCATTTACCTCTTATTTACCCTGGCGCGCGTAGTTGATCGAAATCAACTGGAAGTCACATGCCCGGCCAAGATCGATCCCATTTCGTGCAGCGCCGTTCCGATCGCCACCCGGTGAACGACGCAGCACAAATGCGGCTTCAGCTCTACAATGTCGAGGTGCGGGTTTGCGATGTATCGCAAAGCGGTTTCATGGCGGAATGTGACGATACGGTCGAGATCGGCAGCCACGTCACGCTGGATGTGCCGGGGCTCGGCCCCGTGCGGGCGCAAGTGCGCTGGCAGATCGGCGGACGAATGGGCGGGATGTTCCTCGATCCCATTCGCCTCACCCAATGCGAATGGACGGCGATCAGGACGGAAGACTTGGCGCTGACCGCCTGAAGTGTGGTGCGGACGGCGGGACTCGAACCCGCACGCCCCGAAGGGCAGAAGATTTTAAGTCTCCGGCGTCTACCGGTTCCGCCACGTCCGCTTGGGATTCACGCATAGACGGGTGAAGCCGGGGCGGCAAAGCCCTCACCCGCGGGAGCGGGCGCCTGCCATCGCATATCCTGTTAAAGACCAAGGAGTCTCGACGCGACCCTCAGACGTTGAGGCGTTCGCGCATTTCCTTGCCGGGCTTGAAATAGGGGACGCGCTTGGCGGTCACGTCGACGGCTTCGCCGGTGCGCGGATTGCGCCCCTTGCGGGCATCGCGTTCGCGCGTGGAGAATGCGCCAAACCCACGCAATTCGACACGGCCACCTTGTTGCAGCTGATCGATGATCGAATCGAAGAAAGCGGATACGACCCGTTCGATCTCCTTGCCGGTGAGATCGGGATGGTCATCGCACAGTTTCTGGACGAGTTCGGAACGGATCACGGCTTCTATCCCCACCCAATCAGGCCCAAGCATCATTGCCAAGCCTACCGTAGTCCCCGCAACGGCTGACCTTTAGTCTTTGCATCCCTTGCTTGGAAAAGCAAGGTCCCGCAACGGCATGCCGCGTTGTGCAAAAGAAGAAGGCGGGCGCCTTGCGAGCACCCGCCTCCGTTACTTCAGCTGGTGGTCGGTCGATCAGCTGCCGCGCTGCTTGAGCGCTTCGCCGAGGATGTCGCCCAGCGACGCGCCCGAGTCGGACGAACCATATTGCTGCACGGCCTGCTTTTCCTCTGCGATCTGCATCGCCTTGACGGAGAAGGTCGGCTTCTTGGACCGATCGAAGCCGGTTACCATCGCGTCGAACTTCTGGCCGACCTGGAAGCGCTCGGGGCGCTGCTCGTCGCGGTCGCGGCCAAGATCGGTGCGCTTGATGAAGCCGGACACGCCATCGTCGCCGACCTGCACTTCGAGCCCGCCGTCGCGCACTTCGAGCACCGTAACGGTGACGACCTCGTTGCGGCCGACACCGCCGCCGCTGGATGCCGACGCACCGCCGGTCGCGACGCCGCCGCGCTCCAGCTGCTTCATGCCGAGGCTGATGCGCTCCTTTTCGACATCGACGTCCAGCACCTGCGCCTGAACGGTTTCGCCCTTGTGATGCAGGTTGAGCGCTTCCTCGCCGGTCACGCCCCAGGCGATGTCCGACATATGGACCATGCCGTCGACGTCGCCGTCCAGGCCGATGAACAGGCCGAATTCGGTGGAATTCTTGACCTCGCCCTCGACCGTCGAGCCGACCGGATGGGCCGCCGCGAAGGCCTCCCACGGATTGGCCTGCGCCTGCTTCAGGCCAAGGCTGATCCGGCGCTTGTCCTCGTCGACCTCCAGCACCGCCACGTCCACTTCCTGCGAGGTGGAGACGATCTTGCCCGGATGCACGTTCTTCTTGGTCCAGCTCATTTCGGAAACGTGGACCAGGCCTTCGATGCCCGGCTCCAGCTCCACGAATGCACCATATTCCGTGATGTTCGTCACGCGGCCATGGAACACGCCGCCGATCGGATACTTGGCCTGCGCGCCTTCCCACGGATCGGTCTCGAGCTGCTTCATGCCGAGGCTGATGCGTTGCGTGTCGCGATTGATCCGGACGATCTGGACGCGGACGGTATCGCCGATGTTGATCACCTCCGACGGGTGATTGACCCGCTTGTAGCTGATGTCGGTCACGTGGAGCAGACCGTCGATGCCGCCCAGGTCCACGAACGCGCCGTAATCGGTGATGTTCTTGACCACGCCTTCGACGATCTGGTTCTCGTGGAGCGACTGGATCAGGCCGGTGCGCTGTTCGGCGCGGGTTTCTTCCAGAATGGCGCGGCGCGACACGACGATGTTGCCGCGGCGGCGGTCCATCTTGAGGATCTGGAACGGTTGCGGCAGGTCCATCAGCGGGCCGACGTCGCGGACCGGGCGGATGTCCACCTGGCTGCCCGGCAGGAACGCCACGGCGCCGTTCAGGTCGACGGTGAAGCCGCCCTTGACCCGGCCGAAGATCACGCCCTCGACGCGCTCGCCGGCGGCATGCTGCTTTTCCAGGCTGTCCCAGGCGGCTTCGCGGCGGGCGCGATCGCGCGACAGCATCGCCTCGCCCTGATGATTCTCGACTCGATCGACATAGACTTCGACCGTGTCGCCGACCTTGAGCTCGGCCTTTTGGCCCGGCGCGGCGAATTCGCGCAGCGGCACGCGGCCTTCGGACTTCAAGCCGACGTCGATGACGGCGAGGTCATTCTCGATCGCGGTGACGGTGCCGGTGACGACCCGGCCTTCGAAGCCCTGGTTCTCGCCGCCGAGTGTTTGATTGAGCAAAGCCGCGAAATCGTCGCGGGTAGGCATTGCCGCAGTGGCCATGAAAAGAGGTATCCTTTGTGTTTGTTTTGCCGGCCAGAGGTTGTCTCCCCTGGTCTATTGACCCGACCGCCGCGGCGGCCCCATGCCGGTCGCGGCCGTCCCGGCGGGCCTGTTCGCGCGCGAAGTCTCAAGAGCCGACAAAGCAAAAGAGCGCGGCCGGAGCGAAGCGTTTCCGCCACGGTCCACCGCGCTGTTCCCGAGCCATTCGCAGGCGCCTTGGCCCGCTGGACAGCTGCGCCCTTACGGCAAAGCACGCCTGCGGACAAGGGCGCTTGAAAAGGCGGAACAATCCTCCGTGCCGCCGCTTAGGGGTGGCGAAACGCAAGGAATCCTCTTCATCATGGTCGACACGATCGGTTACGCCGCCAAACATTCCCTCAGCCGTCTCAAGCCGATGCGCTTCGAGCGCGAGGAGCCCAGGCCGGACGAGGTCGAGATCGAAGTCCTGTTCTGCGGCGTCTGCCATTCGGACATTCACCAGGTGAAGAACGAATGGTCGAACACGTCTATCCGTGCATGCCGGGGCACGAGGTGGTGGGCCGCGTGACGACGGTGCCCGCGTCGGGCCGCCACAAGATCGGCGATATCGTCGGCGTCGGCTGCATGATCGATTCATGCCGCGAGTGCACGCCGTGCAAGGAAGGGGACGAGCAATATTGCGAGGGACCGAATTCCTGGCTGGCGACCTATAACGGCCCGATGATCCCGTCCAAGAAGGCGGTCACGAAGACGAACATGTATAGCCGCGACAATACGTTCGGCGGTTATTCGACCAGCCTGGTGGTGCGCGAGAATTTCGTCCTGCCCATCCCCGACGGGCTGACGCCCGAGCAGGCGGCGCCGATCCTGTGCGCTGGCGTGACCACTTATTCGCCGATGAAGCATTGGGGCGTAACGGCGGGCGACAAGGTCGGCGTGGTCGGGCTCGGCGGACTGGGGCATATGGCGGTCAAGATCGCGATCGCGATGGGCGCGGACGTCACCGTGTTCACCACCAGCCCGGACAAGCGGACCGATGCGGAGGCGCTCGGCGCCCGGCACGTATGGATCGAGGAGGATGTCGATGCACAGCAGGAGCAACTGACCGCGCTTGCCGGCAGCTTCGACCTGATCTTGTCCACCGTCCCCGAGAAGCACGACGTCAACAGCTACATCGCCCTGCTCAAGCGCGATCGAAGCCTGGTCGTGGTCGGGGCATTGGAGCCGTTGGCGCCGATCAACAACCAGGCGGTCGCCTTTCACCGCCGGTCCGTGTCCGGCTCGTTGATCGGCTCCATCAAGGAAACGCAGGAGGTGCTCGATTTCTGCGCCGAGCACCGGATCGCGCTGGACATCCAGCTGATCCCGATCGAGGAGATCAACGACGCTTATAAGCAGGTCGAAAAAGGCGATGTGCGCTTTCGCTACGTGATCGACATGGCCTCGTTGAAGAAGGAAATCGAAACCGCCGAGGACTGACCTAGCCGCCCTTTGAACCTACTCGTCGTCCGGGATCGTCGGATCGACATCGACCGGCGGCGGTTCGGGTGGGACGGCCCATCCATGCTGGCCATTGATCGTCGAGGGGACGGGACGGCCGCTCGGGTCGAGCGCCGGACGATATACGAACCGGCGCTCGATCAGGCGGCAGGTCGCCCGGTCTAGGTCGCGGTTGCCGCTGGAGCGGGTGACGCGGCAGTCGCGCACGCGCCCGCGGGCGGTGACCAGGAAGCGGATGTGCACCGTGCCCGACACATAGGCGCGGTAGGCGGCTTCGGGATAATCGTCCGGCTCGATGCTGCCGCGGATCTGGCGTGCGGGCGTGCCCCAGCCGCCCCCGCCCCCGCCGGTGCCGCTGCCGAACGCGCCGCTGCCAAGCCCCTGGCCGATGCCGCCGGCGCCGGTCCCGGGGCCTGGGACGGTGGCCGCGCCCGCTGCTTCGGCATTGCCGGTGCCGGCAATCGGAGCGGCGGTGATCGGCGGCGGCACCTGTAGGCGCACGACCGGTTCGGGCGCCATGATCTGCGTCGGTGTGTCGCGCAGATTGGCGGGTGAAGCGGCGCCTTCCGGGTCGTTGGGCTTGGCGCGCCTGGCCTGGGCGGTGTCGGGCGGCGCTGGGATGTTCGGCCGCGGTGGCGGCGGCTCGCGCACATCGAAGGTCTTGAGCTCTTCGCCCGCCGCCGTGACGATGCGCGCGCCCAGCCCGGTCAGCAGCAGATAACCGAGGAGAGCGTGGAACAGGAGCACCGCGGCCGCGGAAGTGAGCCGGTACCGCCCCTCCTGGCTAAGCGCGGGCATGCAGCCGCGCGTCGACCGCCGCGATCGCACGCGCGACGGCGGCATCGACGGGGAGGTCGCTGGTGTCGATCAGATCCGCATCCTGCGCCTTGCGCAACGGCGCCGCCGCGCGGTTGCTGTCGCGCTCGTCACGGGCGCGGATGTCGATCAGCACATCCTCATAATGGCTGGTGCGGCCGAGCTTGAGCAGTTCCTGATGACGGCGGCGCGCGCGCACCTCGGGCGTTGCGGTGACGAACAGCTTGGCCGGCGCGTGCGGCGCGATCACCGTGCCGATGTCGCGCCCGTCGAGCACGGCACCGCTAGGCTGCGCGGCAAAGTCGCGCTGGCGCTCCAGCAGCGCCGCCCGCACCCCGGGATAAGTCGAAATGCGGGACGCGACGCCGCCCACCATCTCGCTTTTGAGTTCGGGGTCGGCAAAGTCGGTCTGCGCGAAATCGCAGGCGCGAAGCGCGGCGAATTCGCTGTCGGGATCGCCGCCCCATTGCAGCAGATTGAGCGCGACCGCGCGGTAAAGGAGTCCGGTATCGAGATGCGGCAGGCCGTAATGCCGGGCCAGCGCCCGCGCGATCGTGCCCTTGCCGCTGGCGGCCGGGCCATCGACGGCGATCACGCCGGTTCGCGAGCGCGGCTCGATCAACATGGCGCCATGGCCTGCGGATCGGCGCCGAGCGCGGCCAGGATGTTGGCGAAGCCTGGAAAGCTGGTTCGCACGACGGACATGTCGTTGACCGTTACCGGCTCGATGCAATGAAGGCCAGCGACCGCGAACGCCATTGCGACGCGATGATCCAGCGCCGGATCGATCGTCGCTCCGCCGGCCAAAGGCGCCCCGTTGCTGCCGGTAATGACGAGACCATCGCGGCTTTGCTCGACCGACGCGCCGATCGCCGACAATCCCGCCGCCATCGCGGCGATCCGATCCGATTCCTTGACTCTCAGCTCGGACAGGCCGCTCACTCTCGTCCTGCCGTGCGCGAACGCGGCCGCGATAAAGAAGATCGGAAATTCATCGATCGTCGCGGCCACAAGGTCGGCGGACGCCGGATCGCCGAAAAGGTCACCGCCGCGCAGGCGGGAGTGGCGAGCAGTCACCGTCCCGACCGGCTCTCCCTGCGCGCTCCCCGTGATCTCGATCCGGAGATCCGCGCCCATCCGGGCAAGCACGGTCAACAGCCCCGCCCGCATCGGGTTGAGGACCAGCCGCTCGATCCGCACGTCGGATCCCGGCACGATCAAGGCGGCCACCAACGGGAAAGCGGCGGCTGAAATGTCCCTCGGCACGTCAACCGGTCGCGCTTGCAAGCGGGCCGGGCCTGAAAGGGAGATGTGGGCGCCGCCGCTCCGTTCGATCGTGATCGGCGCTCCGAAATGGCGGAGCATCAGCTCGCCATGGTCGCGGGTGGGGATCGCCTCGGTGATCACCGTCTCGCCCGGGATGTTGAGCGCGGCGAGCAGCAACGCCGACTTGACCTGCGCCGAAGCGACCGCCGTCTCGTGGCGGATCGGCCGGGCCGAAGCGGTGCCGGCGATGGTGAGCGGCAGCCGATCGCCGGGCGCGGGCTCGATCCGAGCCCCGATCCTGCGCAACGGCGCGATCACCCTGTCCATCGGACGGCGGCACAGCGATTCGTCGCCGATCAGCCTGGCGGTGATCGGCCGGCTGGCGATCAGGCCCATCAGCAGCCTCGCCGACGTGCCGCTATTGCCCATGTCGAGCGCCGTCTCCGGCGCGCGCAGGCCGGCGGCGCCGACGCCATCGACGAGGCAGGTCGCTCCATCCCGGTGGATCGGCACTCCGAACGCCCGCAGCGCCTCCACGGTGGCGCTCAGGTCGACGCCATCGCAGAGCCCGCGAATCGAGCTTCGTCCTTCCGCCACGGCCGCCACCATCAGCGCGCGGTGGGAGATCGATTTGTCTCCTGGCACGGCGATATTTCCGCGCAGCGGTCCGGCGGCGCCGAAGCGAATCGCGCGGGGATCGGGCCTGGCAGTGCCTTGCATCGCCCCCACATAGGATGAACACGCCGCCGAACAGCATGGCCGGGCGTAAAAGGATGCCAGAATGTACGAGTTCCGGATCGAAGCGGAGCACAAGTCCGAACTCTATCGGCAGCTGATCGACGCCGCCGATTCGCTGACAGCGGGCGAGCCGGATCCGATCGCCAACATGGCCAACCTGTCCGCGCTGATCTGGGAAACATTGCCCGATCTGAACTGGGCGGGCTTTTACCGCAACGTCGGCGGTGAGCTGGTGCTCGGGCCGTTTCAGGGCAGGGCGGCCTGCATCCGCATCCCGTTCGGCCGAGGCGTGTGCGGAGCCGCGGCGGCGACGCTAGAGCCGCAATTGATCGCCGATGTTCACGCCTTTCCCGGCCACATTGCGTGCGACAGCGCCTCGGCGTCGGAGCTCGTCGTGCCGATCGTTCATGGTGGCCGGCTGCTCGGAGTGCTCGATCTGGACAGTCCGCGCCTTGCCCGCTTCGATGCCGAGGACCTGGAAGGCTGTGTCAGTCTGATACAGCGGCTCGCGCCGCGCCTCGCCGGAGTGGAACCCGGCCTTCCCCAGGCGTAAACATAGCGCGCTATCGGGCCGAGCGGCCGCGCGATGAACAGGGGAAACGAGCCATGCACAAGCTAACGATCTTCACTTTGGCGGCGGCAAGCGCGGTCTCGCCGGCGATGCTGTACGCGCAGACCGTGTCGCCCGCCGACCGGTATGAAGGCTCGCCCGAGGTTGCGCTGGACGAGCCGGCCGGGATTACCTGGCGCAACCAGGCCGCCAGTCCCAACGTCGCGCCGGCCGGTCGCGCGGGCGAACGGCCACAGGTACGCCGGTTCATTATCCGCCGCGCGCCTGGTGCGCTCGAAGCGCCGGGGGAGTTGGACATCCGGCGCGAGCTGGATCGCGAGACGCTGGACGGCCCGGCCCGCATCATCGTGCGCCGTCAGCGCGTCGACGACATGGCGCCACGCGGCGGCGAATGGCTGGATGAAGGTCGCGACGATCACCATCGCGATCACCACGACGACAGTGACGAAGGCGTTCAGGCCTATGACGAAGGCGCCCATCACGGCCGATATCCGGGCAGTGGCGATGTTTTGGCGCAGGGGCCGTGCTGCTCGGGCGGCATGATCACCGAGACGATCACCACCACGACGACCTATCACGCCGGCGCTGAAGACGAGGCCGTGCACGAGCGGGCGCGTCCGCATCGCAAGGTTCGCATCATCAAGCGGAAACTTCGGCGCTAGCAGCCCGGCTTCGTCGCGCGGGCGCGGACGGCTATCCGCCCAGCCCGCCCGGCACGATCACGAGCGGGCAGGGCAGGCTGCCCGCCACCGGCCCCGCGAAATGGCTGACGAGCGGACCCGGGCCGCCCTCGACCGGAGTGCCAAGCACCAGGCAAGCGACATCGTCGCGCTCGCGCAGCAAGTCGGTCACCTCCTTGACCGGATCGCCCTGGCGAACGGTGACCACCGGCTGCACCCCCGCTTGCTCGGCGATCGCGCCGGATGCGCCCAGCACCATGGCTTCGGCGCGCAGCCGCGCTTCTTCCTCCATCGCCGCCTGAACCCCGCCCCATTGCACGAATTCGGTTGGTTCGATGACCGTCACGATCTCCACCCGGCCGCCAGTTTTGCCCGCGCGGCCCGCGGCATAGCGCAGGGCCGCCCGCGCTTCGGGGCTGTCGTCCATCACCACCAGGTAGATGCGCATGTTCCCGTCCCCCTCGCCGGCAGCGAACGCTGCGACAGAAGCGACGAGCGCGCAAGTGTGGCTTGACCCGCTCCCGCCGACGCGCTTTGGACGGGCGGTCCGCGCCTGAGGAACCCGCCCATGCCGATCGAACTCAAGATGCCCGCTTTGTCGCCGACGATGGAGGAAGGCACGCTCGCCAAGTGGCTCGTCAAGGAAGGGGACAAGGTCTCCTCCGGCACCTTGCTCGCCGAGATCGAGACGGACAAGGCGACGATGGAATTCGAGGCGATCGACGAAGGCACGATCGCGCAGATCCTGGTCGCCGAGGGCACGGACGAGGTAAAGGTGGGCACGGTGATCGCGATCATCGCCGGTGAAGGGGAGGATGTCGGCGCACCCGCTCAGGCCCCCGCGCCCGCGCAAGCGGTGCCGACCGGCGGCGGCGAGACCGGGGCCGGCCAGCCCGCCGCTCAGGCGCCCACGCCGCAGCCCGACGTGAAGGGCTATGGCGCGAACCCTGCCGAGGACCGGCAGATCGCCGCCGCCACCGCCTCCGTTCCACCGCAGGCGCCGCCACGCGCGGACGCGGGTGAACGGGTCAAGGCAAGCCCGCTTGCCCGGCGGCTGGCCGAGCAGAAGGGGATCGACCTTGCCGGCGTGACCGGATCGGGCCCGGGCGGGCGCATTGTCAAGGCAGACATCGATGGGGCTCAGCAAGAAAGTGGCGACCTTCGAGAAGCTCGGGCCGAACGGCCTCAGGAAGTCGGCACTCAACAACCCACTCCCGTGCGGCCTGAGCCTGTCGAAGGCCAGCCTTCCCCTTCAGCGCCGAAACCGCAAGCCATCCCGGACATCCCGCACGAAGCGGTCAAGCTTTCCAACGTCCGCAAGACCATCGCGCGCCGCCTGACCGAGTCCAAGCAGACCGTTCCGCACATCTATCTGACCGTGGACATCCAGCTCGATGCGCTGCTGAAGCTTCGCACCGAGCTCAACGCCAGCCTCGACAGCCGCGGCGTGAAGCTGTCGGTCAACGACTTCATGATCAAGGCGCTGGCCGTCGCGCTGATCGACCAGCCCAAGTGCAACGTGATGTTCACGCCGACCGAGCTGATCACCTTCAAGCGCGCCGACATCTCGGTCGCCGTGTCGACGCCGACTGGGCTCATCACCCCGATCATCGTCGATGCGGGCTCCAAGAGCCTGTCCGCGATCTCGACCGAGATGAAGGACCTCGCCGCGCGTGCGCGGGACAACAAGCTCCAGCCCCAGGAATATCAGGGCGGCACCGCGAGTCTGTCCAACATGGGCATGTACGGGATCAAGGACTTCGGCGCGGTCATCAACCCGCCCCAGGCCATGATCATGGCGATCGGCGCCGGCGAGCAGCGGCCCTACGTGATCGACGGCGCGCTCGCTGTGGCAACCGTGATGAGCGCCACCGGCAGCTTCGACCACCGCGCCATCGACGGGGCGGATGGGGCGGCGCTGATGAAGCGGTTCAAGGAGTTGGTGGAAAGCCCGCTGGGGATGATTGCTTGAGTCCCACCCAGAAGCTGTTGCGAATTTTTCTTATAGCCATTCCGGTGTCCCTGAGTGGCGGAGTTTCCTTCGCGGTGGAAAGCTTTCTTTGGGCGCATGTAGCGGGTGCTGACGTGGCCTTGAACGACCTGCGCATCGCCATTCCTGCTGCCATCTTTGCAATCCCGATCGCAATTGTCGCGGGAGCCGTCTTGGCTGTGCCAGTGCCTTGGCTTTTGTCACGATTGGACCTGAACGGACCTGTAGCTTACCTCGCAGCTGGAGCATTCTTCGGTGCTCTTGCATATGGCATGACTTGGGTGACGCTTGGAGCGTCCTTCTTGGAATCCTTCAGTAGCGCAACAGGCGTCCTAGCAGGCGCAACGGCCGGTCTCCTCTGGTGGTTTGCCGTAGAACGCCATGAACAAGAGGCAAGCGCAGATGGCTGACACATACGACCTCATCGTCCTCGGTTCCGGTCCCGGAGGCTATGTCGCGGCGATCCGCGCGGCGCAGCTTGGTATGAAGGTGGCCGTTGTCGAGCGGGAGAGGCTGGGCGGGATTTGTCTTAACTGGGGGTGTATCCCTACCAAGGCGCTGCTTCGGACGTCCGAGATCAACCATTATCTCACTCACGCATCAGCCTATGGGCTGGTCGCGGAGAAACCGAGCTTCGACCTTGCCAAGATCGTCGATCGCAGCCGCAAGGTCGCCGGGCAACTCAATGCCGGCGTCAAGGGCCTGATGAAGAAGAACAAGATCACGGTCGTCGAAGGCGAGGGCAAGCTCGCCGGCGTCGGCAAGCTCCAAGTCGGCGAGCGCATGCTAGAGGCCAAGCACATCATCGTCGCGACCGGTGCCCGCGCCCGCGACCTGCCGTTTGCCAAGGCCGACGGAGAGCGGATCTGGACCTACCGGCATGCGATGGTGCCCAAGGTGATGCCGACCGAATTGCTGGTGATCGGATCGGGCGCGATCGGGGTCGAGTTCGCGAGCTTCTATTCGGACATGGGCGCCAAGGTGACGATCGTGGAGGTGCTCGATCGCATCCTGCCGGTCGAGGATACGGACGTGTCCGCCTTCATGCACAAGGCGCTGACCAGGCAGGGGATGACGATCCACGTCAGCTCGGGCGTGGACAAGCTCGAAACTGGACCCGACGGGGTGCGCGCGACCCTGAAGGGCGGCAAGGTGCAGGACTTCAGCCACTGCGTCGTCGCGGTCGGGATCGTTCCGAACACGGAGAACATCGGCCTGGAGGACCTCGGCGTGAAGACGGAGCGCGGGCATATCGTCACCGACGGCCACGGCCGCACCAATGTCGAGGGCGTGTATGCGATCGGCGACGTCACCGGCCCGCCCTGGCTGGCGCACAAGGCGAGTCACGAGGGCGTGATCTGCGTCGAGGCGATTGCAGGCCTCAAGCCGCACCCGATGGAAACCGGCAACATCCCCGGCTGCACCTACTCGCGCCCGCAGGTCGCCTCCGTCGGCTTCACCGAAGCCAAGGCCAAGGAAGGTGGCCGCGCGGTCAAGGTCGGCAAATTTCCGTTCATCGGCAACGGCAAGGCGATCGCGCTGGGCGAGGCGGAAGGATTCGTGAAGACCGTCTTCGACGCCGCCACCGGCGAGCTGCTGGGCGCGCACATGGTCGGCGCGGAAGTCACCGAGTTGATCCAGGGCTATGTCGTCGCCCGCCAGCTCGAGACCACCGAGGCGGATCTGATGCACACCATCTTCCCGCATCCGACGTTGAGCGAAATGATGCACGAGAGTGTTCTCGACGCTTATGGGCGCGCGGTTCACTATTGAGCACGCATCCCGGCGCGATCGGCGCGGATCGGGCGCCGGCCGGCCGAGCCCGCCCGCGCTTCCCGGCCAAGATCTTGCTGACCTATTTGTGGCGGCATCGCCGGATGCCCGACCTCGCCGGACCACGCTTGTTCAACGAGGTGGTGCAACTTCGCAAGCTGATCGATCGCGACCCGCGGCTGCCAATGCTGACCGACAAAGTGCGTGCCAAAGCGTCCGTCGCCGATCGGATCGGGGCGGAGTGGGTGATTCCGACTTTGTGGCACGGGCAAACGCTGCCTGAGACGCCGATGTGGCCCCTGCCATTTGTGCTCAAATCGCGCCATGGCAGCAACCAGACCGCGTTCGTACGTACGGGCGAAGAGGATTGGCCGCGCATCCGCGCCCGCGCGCACCGTTGGCAGCGCCGGGCCTATGGCTGGTGGCTTGACGAATGGGCGTATCGCGACGTGGAGCGCGGGCTGCTGGTCGAACCGTTCATCGGCGCCGGAGGCGTGTTGCCGGTCGATTATAAGCTGTTCGTGTTCGGCGGGCGCGTCCAGTTCATCGGCGTCCACCTGCACCGTGAGACCGCGCACCGGCACTTCTTCTTCGATTGCGACTGGCGTTGCCTTTCCGAGGCCAGTGCGGACGAGGCGGCCACGCCGCGCCCGAAGGCGCTGGACCAGATGATCGAGGCAGCGGAGGCGCTCGGCACCGAGACCGACTTCGTCCGGGTCGACATGTACGATGCGCAGCCGCATCCCCTGTTCGGAGAAATGACCTTCTATCCGGGCTCGGGGCTCGATCCGTTCGCGCCGCGTAGACTGGACGCGCTGTTCGGCGCGCATTGGCTTCGCGCCCGCGCGGTGCGGCCGAGCTGGTAGGGGCTTCCCTTTCGCGGCGCTTGGCCGGATGGTGCGGAAAATGAGGCGAGGATACGCATGGCGAAGATGATGGTCGCGGCGGCTTTGTGCTGCCTGGCGGCTCCGGCCGGGGCCGAAACAGTGGTGGTCACCGCCGATCGCATGATCGACGTGCTTGCCGGGCGCGTGGTGGATCGACCGCAGGTCGTGATCGTCGACGGGCGGATCAAAGTAGTTGGGCGACAGGGCGATGCGGCGCCGGCAGGGGCGCGGAGAATCGATCTGGCCGGCAAGACCCTGCTGCCCGGCCTGATCGACATGCACGTCCACCTGGACAGCAATCCGCGTTACGGCGGCTATACCGGGCTGCAGTTCACCGACAGTTTCTGGGTGGCGCAGGGCGTCCAGAATGCCCGCGACATGCTGGAGGCCGGCTTTACCACGGTGCGCAATGTCGGCTCGGAAGGCTATTCGGACGTCGGCTACAAGCAGGCGATCGATGAAGGGCTGATCCGGGGGCCACGGATCGTGCCAGCCGCCCATTCGCTTGGCGCAACCGGCGGGCATTGCGACCAGACCTACCTGCCGCCCTCGATCGGCGCGCGCGGCAAGGCGGTCGGCGACGGGCCGCAGGAGCTTCGCACCCGGGTCCGCGAGCAGCGCAAATATGGCGCCGAGGTGATCAAGGTCTGCGCGACCGGCGGAGTCTTCTCCCGCAACACCGAGCCCGGCCAGCAGCAATTGTCCGAAGAGGAACTGCGCGCGATCGCCGACGAGGCGCATCAATGGGGTCTTCGCACCGCCGCCCACGCCCATGGCGCGGCCGGCATCAAGGCCGCGATCCGCGCCGGCATCGACACGATCGAACATGCCAGCCTGGTCGATGCCGAAGGCATCCGGCTGGCGGCGCAACGCCAGCGGCCGGTCTGGTTCTCGATGGACATCTTCAACACCGAATATACCCAGAGCGAGGGCAAGAAGAACGGCGTTCTGGAAGACAATCTGCGCAAGGATCGCGAGATCGCGCAGGCCCAGCGCGACAATTTCCGCGCCGCCCATCGCGCGGGCGTCAGGATGGTGTTCGGATCGGACGCCGGCGTGATGCCGCATGGCAGTGCCGGCGGGCAGTTCCGCTGGATGGTGCAATATGGGATGACGCCGATGCAGGCGATCCAGGCGGCGACCCGCAACGCCGCGCAGGCGCTCGGGCGCGAAGCGGATGTCGGCGCGATCGCGGTCGGCCGGTTCGGCGATCTGATCGCGGTCGATGGCGATCCAATCGCGGACATCCGGCAGCTCGAGGATGTCGACGTCGTCATCAAGGGCGGCGTGCTCGAAAGGGACGAACGGTGATCGCGTTCACCTTGCTTGCGGCGGTGGCGGTCGCGGCGCCCCGCCCCGGCGAGCTCAAGACGATCCGCGACTGGACGGTCGGCTGCGACAATGGCCGCGCGTGCCAGGCGGTGGCTTTGTTGCCGGAGGACGGCGCCGACGGTGCGACGCTCGCCATCCGGCGCGGGCCGGAGGCGGGCGCGGTGCCGGAGCTTTGGCTCACCCTTCGCAGCGAGAGCGGGGCCGCTCCGGCGTTTCTCGCGGTGGACGGCCGCCGCTTCGCGCTCGCGTCGGATGGTGCCGACAGCTTCCGAGTTCGCGATGGCGGTGCGGCATTCCTGCTCGGCCAGGCGACGCGCATCGACATTCTGGACCGAGCCGGAAAGGTCATCGCGCCCGTCTCGACGCGGGGCTCGGCCGGTGCCCTGCTCTACATGGACGAACAACAAAGGCGGCTCGGTACGACCGGCGCGCTGGTGCGGCGCGGGCCGGCCAGCCGGGTTCCGCCGCCACCGGCGCTGCCGGTGATCACAAGCCCTGCGTCAACCGCCAAGCCGGCGCGTATGCTCAAGCCCGCGCGCGTTCGCCAGCTGCTCGGGCGCGAAACCACGACCTGCGAATATGCCAACGAGCTCGACATCGAGAGCGCCCGCCTCGACGCGCGGCACAGCCTCGTGCTCGCCTCGCACCCCTGCGGCAATGGGGCCTACAATCTGTTTTCCTCCGCATGGATCGTCGACGAAGCCGGCCGTCCGCGCCGCGCCGCTTTCGAGGCGAGCGGCGGAATGGGCGAAGGCGACGACATGCTCGTCAACGCCGGCTGGGACGCGAAAGCACGGCGCCTGACCACGTTTAGCAAGGGCCGGGGTCTGGGCGATTGCGGGGTTGGACAGGCTTATGTCTGGGACGGCACCCGCTTTCGCCTGGTGCACCAGGAAGTCATGGGCGAATGCCGGGGTTCAACGGATTACATCACGACGTGGCGGGCGAAGGTGCGGTAAACGATCTGCCCTCATCGGGGGTCATGCTGGACGCGTCTCATGTGCTTGGATCCCGGCGGATGCCGGGATCCAAGCACACTGTGTCGAGAAACTGAGCTGATCATCCTCGCGAAGTGTTCTTGGATCCCGGCTTTCGCCGGGATGACGGCTTCTGCCCTAACTGACCCGCCCCGCCACCAGCGCCTCCACCACCGCCGGGTCCGCCAGCGTGGACGTATCGCCCAAACTCCCCGTTTCGCCTTCCGCGATCTTGCGCAGGATGCGGCGCATGATCTTGCCGGAGCGGGTCTTGGGGAGCCCCGGCGAGAAGTGGATCGCGTCCGGAGTTGCGATCGGGCCGATCTCGCGCCGGACCCAGGCGATCAGCTCGCGGCGCAGGTCTTCGCCGCCCTCCTCGCCCGCGTTCAGGATCACGTAGGCGTAGATGCCCTGGCCTTTCACCTCGTGCGGCATGCCGACCACCGCCGCTTCGGCGACCTTGGGATGCGCGACCAGCGCGCTTTCCACTTCCGCCGTCCCCATCCGATGGCCGGAGACGTTGATCACGTCGTCGACCCGGCCGGTGATCCAATGATAGCCGTCCTCGTCGCGGCGGCAGCCGTCGCCGGTGAAGTAGAAGCCCGGATAGGTGCTGAAATAGGTCTGGAAAAAGCGGTCGTGATCGCCCCACAATGTGCGCATCTGCCCCGGCCAGCTGTCGGTGATGACCAGGTTCCCGCTCGCAGCGCCGCCAATCTCGGCGCCGTCCGCGTCCACCAGCATCGGTTTGACGCCGAAGAACGGCCTGGTCGCCGATCCCGGCTTGAGCGCGGTCGCGCCGGGGAAGGGGGCGATCATCGCCGCGCCGGTTTCGGTTTGCCACCAGGTGTCGACCACCGGGCAGCGCCGCTCGCCGACGACGCGGTGATACCAGTCCCAAGCCTCCGGATTGATCGGCTCGCCGACCGTGCCGAGGAGTGTCAGGCTTGCCCGGCTGGAGCGGGTGACGAACGCATCGCCTTCGCGCATCAGCGCCCGAATCGCGGTCGGCGCGGTGTAGAAGATGTTCACCCCGTGCTTGTCGACGACGTCCCAGCAGCGGCCGTGATCGGGCCAGTTCGGCACGCCTTCGAACATCAGGGTCGTCGCGCCGTTCGCCAGCGGGCCGTAAACCACATAGCTATGCCCGGTCACCCAGCCGACATCCGCGGTGCACCAGAAGATCTGGCCCGGGCGATAGTCGAACAGCAGCTCGTGCGTCATCGCCGCCCACAGCAGGTAGCCGCCACTGGTGTGCAGCACGCCCTTTGGCTTGCCGGTCGAGCCCGACGTGTAGAGGATGAACAACGGGTCTTCGGCGTTCATCGGCTCCGGGTCGCACTCGGGGGAGGCGGCTGCGAGCGCTTGCGTGTAATCATGGTCGCGGCCCCGCTGGAGCCCCGGCCCGCCGCCGGTATGACGAACAACCACCACCGCCTCCACACCCGGGCACCGCTCCAGCGCTTCATCGACATTGGCCTTGAGCGGCACCGTCTTGCCCCCGCGGCGGCCCTCGTCGGCGGTGATCACCAGCTTGCTGTCGCAATCCCCGATCCGCCCCGCCAGGCTGTCGGGCGAGAAGCCGCCGAACACGACCGAATGGATCGCGCCGATGCGAGCGCAGGCCAGCATCGCCGCCGCCGCAGCCGGAATCATCGGCATGTAGAGCGTCACCCGATCGCCCTTGCCGACGCCCAGCGACTTGAGCGCGTTGGCGAGCCGGCAGACCTCCTCGTGCAATTCACGATAGCTGACGCGGCGGCTTTCGGACGGGTGGTCGCCTTCCCAGATGATCGCGGTCTCGTCGCCGCGTTCGGCGAGATGCCGGTCCAGGCAATTGGCCGATACGTTCAGCGCCCCGTCCGCGAACCAGCGGATGCGGAAGTCGGCTTGGTGGAAGCTGGTGTCCTTGACGGTCGTGAAGGGCTGGATCCAGTCGAGCCGCCCGGCTTCGCGCGTCCAGAAGCCGTCGGGGTCGCTCGCCGCCTCGGCGTAAAGCCGCTGGTAATTCTCGGCGTTGACGAGCGCGTCCCGCGCCCAGCCGTCCGGCACCGGATAGATCTTGTCCAAGCGCGCTCTCCTCCGGCTGCTGATTTTCCAAACCGTTCGGCCTGAGCCTGTCGAAGGCCGCCTCTTTCTTCAAGCGCAGGATTTGCAAACAAGGGGTGGGCTTCGACAAGCTCGGCCCGAACGGAGTAGGGGGAGGCGATGCATGATCCTATCCGCCAACGCTGGAACGCTTCGGCGCGATGAGCTGGAACAGCTTCGGCCGGGTCTTTCGCTTCACCACCTGGGGTGAAAGCCACGGCCCGGCGATCGGCGCGATCGTTGACGGCTGCCCGCCTGGCCTCCCGCTGACGGAGGCCGATATCCAGCCCTGGCTCGACCGGCGCCGCCCCGGCCTCTCGCCCTTCACCAGCCCGCGCCGCGAGCCGGACCGGGTCCGCATCCTTTCCGGAACGTTCGGGGACCGCACCACCGGAACACCGATCAGCCTGGTCATCGACAATGTCGATCAGCGTTCCGCCGATTATGGCGAAACCGAGCCTGCTTACCGGCCCGGCCACGCCGATTACGCCTACCGGGCCAAATATGGCCTGCGCGACTGGCGAGGCGGGGGGCGCAGTTCGGCCCGCGAAACCGCCTCCCGTGTCGCGGCCGGCGCGATCGCCCGGCTCGTGATCCCGGACGTCTCCATCCGAGCTTACCTGGTCGAACTGGGCGGGGACTCGATCGACCGAGACGCGTTCAGCGCAGCCGAGATCGGCGCCAATCCGTTCCTTTGTCCCGATGCCGCCGCGGCGCGTCGCTGGGCCGCCGGGGTGGACGAAGCGGCCCGGGCCGGCTCGTCGCTCGGCGGCGTGGTCGAATGCGTCGCGGCCGGGGTGCCGGCCGGCTGGGGCGCGCCGGTTTATGCCAAGCTCGACGCCGAGCTTGCCGCCGCCGCCATGTCGATCAACGCGGTCAAGGGCGTGGAGATCGGCGACGGCTTCGCGGCGGCGCGGCGGCGCGGCGAGCAGAATGCCGATGCGATGCGGGCGGGGGAGGAGGGCAGCCCCGTCTTCCTGTCCAACCACGGCGGCGGGATTGCCGGCGGACTCTCGACCGGTCAGCCGATCGTGCTGCGCGCCGCGTTCAAGCCGACCAGTTCGATCGCCGCCGCGCTGCCGACGATCGATCCGCAAGGCCGCGACGCGCAGATCGCGACCGGCGGGCGCCACGATCCGTGCGTGGCGATCCGCGGCGCCGCCGTCGTGGAAGCGATGGTCGCCTTGGTCCTGGCCGATCATGCATTGCTGCACCGGGCGCAATGCGGATGATCGAGATCCCAGTCGAACTCGGCGATCGCGCCTATCCGGTCCGGATCGCCGCTGGACTGCTCGACGAGGCCGGCCGTCACCTCGCCCCCTTTGTCCGCAACGGCCGGGTCGTGATCGTCAGCGACGCCCAGGTCTGGGCCGCGCA
This sequence comes from Allosphingosinicella sp., assembly GCA_036387855.1. Lineage (GTDB taxonomy): Bacteria > Pseudomonadota > Alphaproteobacteria > Sphingomonadales > Sphingomonadaceae > Allosphingosinicella. Next base: position 273,954 of record DASVSZ010000038.1, read on the forward strand.
AGGCGCCCGCCTAGTCGCCGGCCTCGATCCGCTCGCGATCGTCCAAGTGATCGTTCAGGTCGGGGAGGGCGCGAAGAGCTGGACCGTGCTGGCCGACCTCGTCGATCGTCTCCTGTCGCTACAGCTTGAGCGCGGCGAGCCGATCCTCGCCTTTGGCGGCGGCGTCGTCGGCGACCTGGCGGGCTTCGCGGCCGCGATCGTCAAGCGCGGCTGCCCGTGGGTTCAGGTGCCGACCAGCCTGCTCGCTCAGGTCGACTCATCGGTCGGGGGCAAGACCGGCATCAACACGGCTGGCGGCAAGAACATGGTCGGCGCCTTTCACCATCCTTCGCTGGTGCTGATCGATCCGGACTGCCTGGCGACGCTCGACGCGCGGCAGATGCGCGCCGGCTATGCCGAAATCGTCAAATATGCGTTGGTCGAGGACGCCGCCTTTTTCGAATGGCTGGAGACGAACGGCGACGCCCTGCTCGCCCGCGATCCGCCGGCGCTGCGGCGAGGCCTCGCAACCAGCGTCGCCGGCAAGGCGCGGATCGTGGCGCAGGACGAGCGTGAGACGAACGGCAGGCGCGCGCTGCTGAACCTCGGCCACACCTTCGCCCACGCGCTGGAAGCGGAAGCGGGCTACAGTACTCGACTGCTTCACGGCGAAGCGGTCGCGGTCGGGCTGGTGCTCGCCTGCCGCCTGTCCGAGCGGCTGGGCCACTGTTCGCGGCCCGAAGTCGCGCGGGTTCGCGATCACCTCCGCGCGGTCGGTCTCCCGGTCGGCCTCGACCAGATTGGCAGCCCCGCTCCGGACCGGCTCCTCGGCCGCATGCGCGGGGACAAGAAGGCCGTCGGTGGCAGGCTGCCCTTCATCCTCATGCGCGGGCTCGGGGCGGCGTTCGTGGCCGCCGATGTCGATCCGGCTCTCGTGACCGAAGTGCTGCGATCGAGCGAATGAGCCGATCGAGCGGCCAGCCAGCGATCCTATGCGGCTTGCGCGTGCTCGGTCGATACCTGTCCCAGCCGGGCTTCGACGCTCAATCGGTAATAACGATTGGCCCAACCGAGGTGCGTCCGGCGTGCCGTGGCGTCGGCGCTGGCGGCCGCGAGATGGCGGGCGCCCTGTTCGAGCATCGCATAATATCCCGCCTCGTCCATGTCGCCTCCCTGTTCCAGGGAGAGACGCGCGAGCTGTCCAGGAGTTCCCGCCGATGCTGGAAACGCGGCGCATGCTCACCCATTTGCGCGACCATGATGCTCCGCCTCCTTGCCGCCTGCGCGCTCAGCCTGACCGGGTGCAAGGAGGTGCTGACCAAAACCGCCGTCTATCAGCCGGCCAAGGCAGGCTCGGTGGATCAGGCGATGTGCCTGCTCGGCTTCACCGCCGTCCCGTTGCGTGAACTGCTCACCGGCCACCATCTCGTCGAGGCGAGGCTGAACGGCAAGACCGCAAGCTTCGTCGTCGATACCGGCGCCAATGCCAGCGTCCTTCATGCCCCCTACGGGGCCGACTTCGGCCTGACCGGGACACCGGTGGGGCAGGGCGGCGCGATCGGCGTCGGCGGCACGCTCAAGGCAGGCCGCGCCTCCATCCGCTCGCTCGAGATCAGGGACGTCACGATCCGCCGCAGCCGGATCATGACCGCCGATCTGTCTCAGGTCGTCAACCTGCTCGGGCCCATTTCCGGCGGCAAGGTCTACGGCATCATCGGCCAGGATGTCCTGAAGGAACATCGCGCGGTCATCGATGTCGCCAAACCCATCCTCTATTTGGTTCGCGAGGATCGCGCACCCGCGCCGGTCCCGCTGGATCAATGCGCGTCCAGTGCTCCTGTGAAAGCAGCAGCGTCCCGAGGTTAGCTGAGCAACTCAGCCCAGCGCCTCGACGATCGTGACGTTGGCGATGCCGCCGCCCTCGCACATCGTCTGCAAGCCCCACCGCTTGCCGCGGGCACGAAGCGCGTGCACCAGCGTCGCCATCAGCTTGGTCCCGGACGCGCCGAGCGGATGGCCGAGCGCGATCGCGCCACCATGGACGTTGAGCCTGGAAGGATCGGCCCCCGTCGCCTGCAGCCAGGCCAGCGGCACCGGCGCAAACGCTTCGTTGACTTCGTACAGGTCGATCTCGTCGATCGTCATTCCCGCCCGTTCCAGGGCCCGGGCCGTCGCCGGGATCGGCTCCTCCAGCATGATTACCGGATCGCCGCCGGTCACGGTGAAGTTGTGCACGCGCGCGAGCGGGGTCAGGCCGTGCCGTTTCATCGCGGCCTCGCTGACCACCAGCACGCCGCTCGCACCGTCGCAGATCTGGCTGGCATTGGCGGCGGTGATCTTGCCGCCTTCCTTGAGCAGCTTGACGCTCGCCATGCCTTCCGCGGTCGCATCGTAGCGAATGCCTTCGTCGCGATCGTGCATAACTGTCCCGCCGTCGGGACGGTCGACGGCCAGCGCGACGATTTCCTCGGCAAATGCACCCGCTTCGGTCGCGGCGGCGGCCTTGCGATGGCTGTTCAGCGCGAAGGCATCCAGATCCTCGCGCGAAAAGCCGTATTTGTCCGCGATCATCTCGGCGCCGGTGAACTGGCTGAATTCCGCGACTCCGTAGCGGTCGCGGATGCGCTGGCTCCAGGGACCCTCGCCAAGCCCCGCCTTTGCCGCAAGCATGTGGGTCGCGCCCATCGGCACCCGCGTCATGCTCTCCACGCCCGCTGCGATCACCACGTCCTGCGTTCCGCTCATCACCGCCTGCGCCGCGAACTGAAGCGCCTGCTGGGATGAGCCGCATTGCCGGTCGATGGTGACCGCCGGGACGCTGTCCGGCAGATGGGAAGCCAGCACCACATTGCGGCCGAGGTGAAAGCTCTGCTCGCCGACCTGGCTGACACAGCCCAGAATCACGTCCTCGATCGCCGCCGGGTCGATCCCGCTTCGCTCAACCAGCGCGTTCAACACCTCCGCGCCCAGATCCGCCGGATGCCAGCTGGCCAGCGCCCCACCGCGCTTGCCGCCCGCCGTCCTGACCGCGTCCACGATATAGGCTTGTGCCATTGTCGATCCCTTTCGTCTGCGATGGCGGTACACGGCGGCGCCGGGCCGGGAAAGAGGCCGGCCTCAGGCCTTGAAGGCTGGCGACAAGCGCCCATCTTCTGCTCGGCGCGCACGGCCCGCCGGGCATCCCAAACTGAAATATGTTGGAAAAGGATGTTGACGGGCCGGGAACGCCTTCATATATGGCTTCTACCGGCGAGCGAACGGCCTTCTGGCCCGCCTCGTTGGTCCCTCACAGCGCCGCTTAGGCACCCTCGAACGAGGGAGTGAGGTTTTGCCTTTTAGTGGGGCTGGTCGTCTTCGGACGGTCTGTTTCGCGAACGCCGCTCCGGCTTGCTGGATCGGTCGGCTCTTTGACATTGTTGGTTTAGATGAAGGGACATGTGGGCGGCGGCTCCGGTTTGCCATATCCTCTGGGTATGGTTTGGTCGGTTAAAGCTAAGCCGTTCTATGACTTACCCGATCGAGGTGATACTTTGATCGGATT
>DASVSZ010000039.1:0-3118 GCA_036387855.1 Allosphingosinicella sp.
TCCTGTTCGACGCGGTGCGCCACCTCGATCCGATCATCCTGACCGGCCTACCGCGCGGTAACTGGGCGGCGCCGCAGAAGGTGCGCTGGGCAGCAGAGCACTTTCCGGGAACACGGATCATCACTTGCCTGGCCGCCGACAAGCGCCGCCATGCACGCGGTGGTGATATCCTGGTCGACGACACGCTGAAGTATCGCGATCTCTGGACAGAGGCGGGCGGCATGTTCGTGCATCACCGCAATGCCCAAGCCACCATCGAGGAACTTCGAGGGCTGATCCCGGACGCCATGGCTAACACTCAAGCCTAGCCGGAAGCGGCCCGAAACCCTGGAATGAATGATCGCTTCTGGCGCACGAATAAGCCCCGGCATGAGTCCGCAAATTGTGTCCAGGCGGCACATGCCCAGACAGACTGTTCACCTGAGGAGATCGTCCTACGGCGCAACTGTGATTCCCAGGCGCGTTTTAACCTGTAGCAAGCGCCAGGCTCAGATGCTTTTACTACCGATAGCGACCAACCTTCATCAGGGCGTATGCCGACGTCCCACAGCCAGCCAGGGCAAGGCCGAAGCCGACGACTGCGCCCCATCTGGCACCTTCAGGACCAGCAAGGACCCCACCTATCCCCAGTCCGAGAAGCGGCAGGATGACGATGAGCAGGCACCCAACTGCGATCATAGCAACCCCGTCAATGTTCAGCGCCGCATCCCGCGACCGGCAAGCTGCTTCGGCCGTCGCGAACGGTGCTGACTACCGTGGGTTCTCGGCAGCGTTGTCCGCCAGGCCCGACGCGCCGTCGGTCACGCCGTTGTCGGTCAAGTCAGCACCCGGTGCCCCGGTCGCGCCGTACGGGTCTTCCGCTATGGTGTTGGCTTCCGCGGTCACGTTGCTCGATCCGCCCTGACAGCCGGCGAGTATCACGGCGGCGAGGACCGCCGCAAGCGTGCTTGCACGCTTCACTTGGCACCTCGGGCGGATCCGGTGTCCGCACCGCTCGTCGATCCACCGCCCGTGCCGATGCCGCCCGCGCCGATGCCAGAAGCACCCCCTGGAACCGTTCCGCCCGATCGAAACCCGCTCGCGATTCCGCCAGCGCCGGACGGCGGGCGCGTCGTACCCGTCTCATGCGCGCCCTCGTCCGACGCGGCGGTACCATCTTGCTTCTCACTCAACATGATGCGCTCCTGGTCTAGAAGATAGGGCCTCCCGTTAGAGTCCGAACGGGTACGTATCGTCCGCTGACGCATGTTCCGGCTTCCCGGCCGCCGGCGATGGCGTGACGGCGGTGGTCATGTCGAACCAGACATAGGCGTCGAACTGAGCGGGCAGGCTCGCCGACGAATAGTGGCTCCAGCGCTCGGTGGCCGGCCGGTAGATCACGCCGATGAAGCGTTCCAGCCGCTGTTCCATGAGCTGGTCGCGCAGGTCATCATGCACGCCCTCGCGCAGGTCGAGCAGGAAGCGCTCCACGCCGCTGTCATGCGCCAGGCGTTCGTAGCTGTCGGCGCGTGACAGATTGATCCGCTTAATCTTCATCGGGCCATCCCAATCGTCCGCCGCTGCCACCGTGCCGCCGTGGGTGCCGAAGCCGATCAGGCAGGCTTTCTCGCCATAACGTTCGCGGGCGAGCTGGCCGAGGTTCAGCTCGTCCCGGGACTCGCCCATGTCGGTGAAGCGAGCGTCGCCGATGTGGCTGTTATGCGCCCAGACAACCACCTTCGCCTCCTCGCCCTTCGAGCGCATTAAAAGATCGAGAGTGTCGAACATATGCTCGTCCCGCAGGTTCCAGCTGGCGGCCGAGCCATAGTACATGGCGCGGTAATAGGCCTCGGCATTGGCGACGAGCCGGGCGTTCTGCGCGGCGTCGAGAAACTCGTCGCCGTCCTCGGCGGTATAGTCGCGCTGCCGGGCGAACAGGTCGCGCAGCGTGGCCACGACGCCCGCCTCGCACCGGGCATGGCCCTCCCTCATCGCGATGCGGCCATAGATGGCGGGGTCCTCGCGCCAGGGTTTCAGGCAGCCGTAACGCTGGCGGGCCGTCGCGGCGGCGTCCGGATCGACCCGGTCGAGATAATTGATGACCGCGCGGATGGACGCGTTCAGATTGTACAGATCAAGACCATGGAAGCTCACCCGCCTGTGGGGCGTGAGCGCTTCGTTGTGCCCGCGCAGCCAGCGCACGAATCCATCGAACTCGACGTTACGCCACATCCAGGTCGGAAAGCGCGTGAAAGGCTGATCGCCATCGGCGCGCGGGGCCTTGTGCCGGACATGCCGGTCGATCGTGGCCGCGTCCGGCCAGTCGGCCTCGACCGCGACCATGTTGAAGCCGTGCTCCTCGATCAACCTGCGGGTGATCGCCGCCCGCGCGCGGTAGAACTCCGAGGTACCGTGGCTCGCCTCCCCAAGCAGAACCAGCCGCGCGCCCGCAAAGCGATCGAACATCGCCCCGAAAGCGGGATCGTCGATGTCCGGCACCGGCTCGGCGGCGCGAGCGATCAGCGCCGAGATATCGGCGTCCGGCGATCGCCTCGGCATCTCAGCTGTGACGGTGCGCATCGGTGGCCGAGCGATCGCGGTGGACGAAGCCGAAATACCCCGCCACGCCCGCGAGCAGGGCGTGTAGCCACACGTCATGTCCATAGATCGGCACCAGCCCGAAAGTGGTGTCGGTCACCGGGATCAGCCCCATGACGGTCAACAGGCCGTAGATGACGGCCACCGCCTTGCCATAGGTCCTGGCCGCCCCGACGCTGCGCGCGGCCAGGAGGCCCCAAACGCCGAAAGCGAGGTGGAACAGGTTGTGGAGGATGTTGACCGGGAACAGCCCGAGCGCCATCCCCGACCCGGCTTCCACCGCCAGGTTCGGGTGCTGGTGCGGCGGGGTCAGCCCCGGCACGAACCCGGACAGGCCGATCAACAGGAACGCGATCCCGTAGATTCGCGCGAAGTTGACGAGCGACATGACAAATCCTTTCGTATCAGGCCGCGTCGGCCGGTACCTGCTGATGCTCGCCGCCGTCCTGCACGACGCCGGTGAGGGCCGCCTCGGCCGTGTCGCTATCGTCCGACTTGGCCAGGTCGCCGACGGAGATCATGCCGGCCACCCGACCGTCGC
>DASVSZ010000040.1:0-1504 GCA_036387855.1 Allosphingosinicella sp.
CCGGCTACGCCGCGTCCGATGGCGCTTCGGTGCTGTAGGCTGGTCCCGTGATGGTGGCGGGGCGGCCTCGATAATCGCTGGCACGAAAGATGGGCACCCTCAATAACCCTGGCATAATGGCGGCGGAGATGATTCATTGCGCCTGACGGGAGGCGGCGATGCATCAGGATGGATTGTTCGGGCTATCGGATCATCTGAAGCGGTTGTCGGCGGTGGGCGATCCGCTGGAGACGATGGACCGGGTGGTGGACTTTGAGGTGTTCCGCCCGGCGTTGGAGAAGGCACTGGCTTACGGGGACGGCACGAAAGGTGGGCGGCCGCCCTACGATCCGGTCGCGATGTTCAAAGTGCTGATCCTGGCGGCGCAGAACACCGTGAGCGACGCGCGCATGGAGTTCTTGATCCGCGACCGGCTGAGTTGGCTGCGGTTCCTGGGCTTCGACCTGGGCGCCGTCACGCCGGACGAGAACACGATCCGGCTGTTCCGCGAGAAGCTGACGCGCAGCGGCGCGATCGACGCGCTGTTCGCCGCTTTCGACCGGCGCTTACGCGAGCGCGGCTACCTACCGATGGGAGGACAAATCGTAGACGCTACGCTGGTGGCGGCGCCAAAGCAGCGCAACACGGCAGCGGAGAAGGAGGCGATCAAGGAGGGCAAAAGCGCGGCCGAGATCTGGCCCGATCAGCTGGCAAAGGCCGCGCAAAAGGACACGGATGCGCGTTGGACGCTGAAGTTCGCCAAGGGCCGGCCGCTGCCCGGCGGCAGACCGGCGATTGACATCGCGATCCCAAGCTTCGGGTATAAGAGCAGCATCGCGATCTGCCGGCGCTACGGCTTTATTCGCCGTGGCAAGGTCACCGATGGCGCGCGCTTCGATGGACGCATGCTGCGCGACGTGGTCACCAACGACAACACCGCCTCCGACGTCTGGGCTGACACCGCCTACCGCAGCCGATCCAACGAGGCTTGGATGAAGTCGATCGGCCGGGTCAGCCGCGTTCATCGCAAGAAGCCAAAGGGCAAGCCGATGCCGACGCGGACCGCGCGCGCCAACGCCGCCAAATCAACCGTCCGTGCCCGCATCGAGCATGTGTTCGCCCGCCAGAAGGACCAGATGAGGCTGTACATCCGTACCATCGGCATCGCCCGCGCGGAGACGAAGATTACGCTCGCCAACATCGCTTACAACATCGACCGCCTGATCTTCCACGAACGCAGGACCGCCATGGGATAGCTGCGCCCGAAGCAGGCGCTGTCCGGCCACGAATAGCCGGAAGCGCCGCCTCCAGAGCGACCACTGAGGCACACCATGCTCTCGTCACGCCGCCATCAGCACCATGCGACACGTTGATGTGGGTGCCCAGATGGTGACGTCGCGGTCGCCGCCGCCTTCCGCAGCTCGCGCCGCCAAGTGAAGAGCTGCGAAGGGCTGAGCCCATGCCGGCGCGCCACCGCGCTGATGCTCTCGCTGCCGGAATAGCTCTCCGCCAGAATTTCGGCCTT
>DASVSZ010000041.1:0-45348 GCA_036387855.1 Allosphingosinicella sp.
CGCAAAGCCGCCGAACGCACCGTCGAGACAAGCTGGAAGCGCATCGGCTCGCTCCTGGACGCCTTCCCGCCCCACGAATGTGCCAACTACCTCAAGGGCGCAGGCTACGCTTCAGCTTAGATGGATCAGACTCTAAGCGGCAGCGCGGGCGGGCTGTGGAACCGCGCGCCCCATCTCCTCTGCCCCTTCGATCCAGCAGGCAATGGCGTCATAAGCGTTTCGCAGAGCGTCCTCCGGACTCTCCCCGTCCGACATGCAGCCCGGCAATTCCGGCACGATCGCGACGAATCCGCCGCCTTCGGCCTCGCTCAGGGGCCGGATGACGACGCCATATTCCTGTGGGTTCATCAGGATACCTCCCGAACGGCGTCGAGGAATCTGACCAGCTGCTCGATGTAGAAGGGTTTGATCGGTCGGTGAGCAGGGACGGTCAGAATCTCGGTTTGGCTGTGATGCTTCACCTTGTAATGTGAACCCTTGCGCGGCGCGGTGCAAGCGATGCCGAAAGCAGAACAGAGCGTCTTGATGTCCTCGATTCGCCAGTCGCGACTGTTTGCGCGCATATTGGCGAGCAGCTTGTCACCTCTGCTCAAGAATTGGCCTCACGCCACGCATTCCGGCATCTGGTCGGTACCCAGATAATGATCGCAGACATAGGCCCAGGCTTCGTCGGCGGTTTCGACGAACTTGAACAGGTCGAGATCACGGGCGGAGATCACGCCTTCCTCGACCAAAGCCTCGAAATTGATCACCCGGTTCCAATAATCGCGGCCGAACATCATGATCGGCAGCGGCTTGATCTTGCCGGTCTGGATGAGCGTCAGCAGCTCGAAACATTCGTCGAACGTGCCGAACCCACCCGGAAACACCGCCACCGCCCGCGCGCGGATCAGGAAATGCATCTTGCGTAGCGAGAAATAGTGGAACTGAAAGCTCAGCCCCGGCGTGACATAGGGGTTGGGCAGTTGCTCGTGCGGCAGCACGATGTTGAGGCCGATCGAATCCGCGCCTTCGTCGAGCGCGCCGCGATTGGCCGCTTCCATGATCGATGGGCCGCCGCCTGAGCAGACCACGAAATGCTTGTTGCCGTCAGCGTCCGGCCCGACCCGGCTGGCAAGCCGGGCGAGCTTGCGCGCCTCGTCATAGAAGCGCGACTTCTCCTTGAGCCGCTCCGCGATCCGCCGCTGCTCGTCGGTCGATGCCGATTCGATCAGGGCGTCGGCCTTGTCCGGCTCCGGGATGCGCGCGGAGCCGTAGATCACGAAGGTGCTCGCGATCCGCGCCTCGTCCAGCAGCACTTCGGGCTTCATCAGCTCCAGTTGGAAGCGGACCGGGCGCAGATCGTCGCGCAACAGGAATTGGTCGTCCTGAAAGGCGAGCTTGTAGGCGGGATGCTCGGTCTGCGGGCTGGACGTGGCGCCGGCCGCGATCTCCGCATCTTCGCGAGCGGGGGAGAATAAGCGCTTGGGGGGAACGGGATCGGTCATCGACGGGCGGGTAAGGCGCTAATTCCTCCCCTGCAAGGTCACCTGCAATATGGTCCCGGCCCCATGTCGAAATGGAGATGGTCGCGGTGCAGCGCATTGGCGTCCGGGCCAAGCCCGACTTGGAAGCGCCGGCAGCCCGCTGTCTGGACCGCGCGCAGGAAGGAGCGGGTGCGTTGGTCATCGCCGGCCCAGCCGTCCAGCACCGTGATCCGCCGTCCGCCTTGAATCACGAACGCCGCCACATCGACCGCGTTGGCGCGGCCATGCTCGCTCAGCCGCGCGCCGGCCCGGTTGTTGACCGGGCGGCAGGCATAGGTGCCCATTGTCTCGATGCGGACCACGCGGGCGCCGAGCCATTGCCGCGCCGCCGGCTGCACCGCTTCCCGCGTCCAGCGCGCGAACTGGCGGGCGAGCGGACAGGTCATCGCGCCCAGATTGGCGGTCGGCGTGCCGATCTCCTCCAGCTGCACCGCGCCGAGCGCGCTGCAACCGCCGCTGAAATGCCGGTCGGGCAGAACCCGAAACGCGACGCCCTCCCGCCGCAGATCGGCATGACATTGCGCAATTGCCTGCGCGCTCTTGTCCGGCTCCGCCGCTCGCGGCCGGTCCGGCGCGTCGATCTTCGGGATGCACGCACAAGCGAGCAAGGAAGCTACCAGAATGATCCGCCGCATGGCCGCGTTGATGGCAAAGTGCCAGCCGTTCGTCACCCCTTGCGGCGCAAAGCTATTGCGAATGTCTCGCAATAAGCTTGCTCCTGCTCAGGGCGAGGCCTATCGGGCGTCTGTGTCCGCTCTCCGCACCGTGCTGAACAGCAAGCCCCTGCTGTGGGCGGTTCTCGCCATGCCGGCCTTGCCGATGATCGTGTCCGGTTTCCGGCCGGACGTGGTGTTCGAGGAGCTGCTGCATCCGAGCGGCGAATGGTCCGCCCGTCTGCTGATCCTGGCGCTGATGCTGACGCCCTTGTCGCTGCTGCTGCCCGGCCGGCGCCCGGTGCAGTGGCTGCTCCAGCGGCGTCGCGCATTCGGAGTGGCGGCATTTGGATATGCGCTGCTCCACCTGATCTTCTATCTCGCGGAGATGGGTATGCTGCGCGACATCCTGGCGGAGATCGGCGCGCTCGGCATCTGGACCGGCTGGCTCGCCTTCGCGCTGATGCTGCCGCTCGCGATGACCAGCAACGATCGATCGATGCGCGCGCTCAAATCGGGGTGGAAGCGGCTCCAGCGGCTGGCCTATCCCGCCGCCTTGCTGACGTTCGCCCATTGGCTGTTCGTGCACAACAATGTCGGCGCCGCCCTCCTCAACTTCGCCCCGCTCGCCCTGTTGCAGCTGCTCCGCCTCGCCCGTTCAGCGCGCGGTAAGAGCGGCCGAGCATATTCCGCCCAAGCCTGAAACGGAGACCTGAGATGACCACACGCCTGCTCCTCGCCGCCCTCGCGCTGACCGCCGCCTCGCCGGCGCTGGCGACCGGCCTGATGACCTGCAAGTCGGGCCCGCAAAATGGCTGGAAGAGCCAGGACGCGCTCAAGGCCAACCTCGCCAAGCAAGGCTGGCAGGTGCGCAAGTCCAAGGTCGATGGCGGCTGCTACGAAGTGTACGGCACCACCCCCGAAGGCGACCGCGTCGAAGCCTATTTCCACCCGGTCACCTTGGAAAAGCTGCTCGTCTCCCGCCGCGGCGAGGTGCTGTTCCGGAAGAAATAGTCTGTCCTCCCTGCGAGCGTAGCTCGTGGGGAGGGGGACCACCCGAAGGGTGGTGGAGGGGTAGTCGACGCCGCTTACTCTTCCACCCTGCTCCGCAGGGCCCCCTCCCCACGCCTGCGGCGCAGGGAGGAAAGAATTGACACTCTCGCTCCTGCCTCTATCCCCGCCCACGGGCCACGCCGTCCCAACGCGGCGCTGCTCTCTGTAAGGGGAGAGGTATGACGACCAACGATCGGCCGGGCGAGAAGCCCGCGCGACCATTTTTCTCATCCGGCCCGTGCGCCAAGCCGCCGGGATGGGCTCCTGAACATCTTCCGCATGGCTCGCTCGGGCGCTCGCACCGCTCCAAGCTCGGCAAGGCCAGGCTCTCCCACGCGCTCGAACTCAGCCGCAAGGTGCTACGCCTGCCGGCCAGCCACCGCATCGGCATCGTCCCCGGCTCCGATACCGGCGCGGTCGAGATGGCGATGTGGTCGCTGCTCGGCGCCCGGCCCGTCACCATGCTCGCCTGGGAAAGTTTCGGCGAAGGCTGGGTCAGCGACGCGCTCAAGCAGCTCAAGCTCGATGCGACGGTGCTGACCGCACCCTACGGCCAGCTGTCCGATCTCGCCGCGGTCGATCCGGCCAGCGATGTCGTGTTCACCTGGAACGGCACCACCTCCGGCGCCCGGGTGCCGAACGGCGACTGGATCAGCGACGCCCGCGCCGGCCTCACCATCTGCGACGCGACATCGGCGGCGTTCGCGACCGATCTGCCCTGGGACAAGCTCGATGTCGTCACCTACAGCTGGCAAAAGGTGCTGGGCGGCGAAGGCGGCCACGGCATCCTGATCCTCGGCCCCCGCGCGGTCGAGCGGCTGGAAAGCTACGCCCCGCCCTGGCCGCTGCCGAAGATTTTCCGCATGACCAAAGGCGGCAAACTGATCGAGGGTATTTTCCAGGGCGAGACGATTAACACGCCCTCCATGCTGGCGGTCGAGGACTACATTTGGGCGCTCGAATGGGCGCAGGGGCAGGGCGGTCTTCACGCGATGATCGCGCGCGCCGATGCCAATGCCGCCGCGCTCGATGCCTGGGTTGGGCGCACGCCCTGGATCGAGCACCTCGCCGCCGATCCGGCGATCCGCAGCAACACCAGCGTCTGCCTGCGCTTCGCCCCAGCCGCGGTGCCGGGCCTCGACGCCGCCGCGCAGGGTGCGATCGTCAAGAAGATGGCGTCGCTGCTCGAGGCGGAAGGCGCCGCCTACGACATCGCCAGCTACCGCGACGCGCCCCCGGGCCTGCGCATCTGGTGCGGCGCCACCGTCGACACCGCCGACATCGAAGCGCTCGGCCCCTGGCTCGATTGGGCGTTCGCCGAGGCGAAGGCGGCCTAAAGCCCTCTCTCCTTTAGGGGAGAGGGTTGGGAGAGGGGGCTGTCCTGTTCATCAATCACGCGAGGGTCGGAACGAGAGACATGCCCCTCTCCCCGACCCTCTCCCCTGAAGGGGAGAGGGAGAGTAAACATGCCAAAAGTCCTCATTTCCGACCAGATGGATCCCAAAGCCGCCGAAATCTTCCGCGCCCACGGCGTCGAGGTGGACGAGCGGCCCGGCCTCACCAAGGACGAGCTCAAGGCGATCATCGGCGGCTATGACGGGCTCGCCATCCGCTCCGCGACCAAGGTCACGCCGGACGTGCTCGAAGCCGCGACCAACCTGAAGGTCGTCGGCCGGGCCGGGATCGGCGTCGATAATGTCGACATCCCGGCCGCTTCCGCCCGCGGCGTCGTGGTGATGAACACGCCGTTCGGCAATTCGATCACCACCGCCGAGCATGCGGTCGCGTTGATGTTCGCGCTGGCCCGCGAACTTCCGCAGGCGGATGCCTCTACCCAGGCCGGCAAATGGGAAAAGAACCGCTTCATGGGTGTCGAGCTGACCAGCAAGATTCTCGGCCTGATCGGGGCGGGCAATATCGGCTCGATCGTCGCCGAACGGGCAATCGGCCTCAAGATGAAGGTGATCGCGTTCGACCCCTTCCTCACGCCCGAACGCGCGGTCGCGCTCGGGATCGAGAAGGTCGAGTTTCACGATCTGCTCGCCCGCGCCGATTTCATCACGCTCCATACGCCGCTGACGGATCAGACCCGCAACATCCTGTCGCGCGACGCGCTGGCCCGCACCAAGCGCGGCGTGCGGATCATCAATTGCGCGCGCGGCGGGCTGATCGACGAGGCCGCGCTCAAGGAGGCGCTGGACAGCGGCCAGGTTGCCGGCGCCGCGCTCGATGTATTCGCTGAGGAGCCCGCCAAGGCCAGCCCTCTGTTCGGCACCCCCGGCTTCGTCGCCACCCCGCATCTTGGCGCCTCCACGACCGAGGCGCAGGTGAACGTCGCGATCCAAGTCGCCGAGCAGATGGCCGATTATCTGGTCTCGGGCGGGATCACCAATGCGCTCAACGTGCCCGCTCTGTCCGCCGAGGAAGCGCCCAAGCTCAAACCCTATATGGCGCTCGCCGGCCAGCTCGGCTCGCTGGTCGGGCAGCTCGAGGCTCAGCTCAGCGCGGTCGCGATCGAGACCGAAGGCGCGGCCGCCCAGCTCAGTCAGAAGCCGATCACCAGCGCGGTGCTGGCCGGCCTGATGCAGGTCTATTCGGCAACCGTGAACATGGTCAACGCGCCCCACCTCGCCCGCGAGCGCGGCCTCGATGTGCGCGAAGTCCGCCACGACCGCGAGGGCGATTACCACACCCTGCTTCGCGTCACCGCCACCACGCCCAACGGCGATCGCTCGGTCGCCGGAACCCTGTTCGGCAACGCCGCCCCGCGCTTGGTCGAAATCTTCGGCATCCGCGTCGAGGCGGAGCTCACCGGCGAGATGATCTACATCGTCAACGACGACCAGCCCGGCTTCATCGGCCGGCTCGGCACCGCTTTGGGACAAGCCGGCGTCAACATCGGCACCTTCAACCTCGGCCGCCGCGCCGCCGGCGGCGAGGCGGTGGCGTTGGTGTCGGTCGACGGCCACATCAGCCCTGACCTGGTCGCCCAGCTGGAGGCACTCCCCGGCGTCCGCACGGTCAAGCCGGTGCGATTCTAGCCAGTTAAAGCTCGTCGAACAGGCGCATATATTCCTTGTACACGTAAACGCGGTTGCGGCGCTTTCCAGTTACTTCTTGTAGGATCCCAAGTCCTTCGAGTTGCTGAACGATGGTGTTGGCTGTCGGGTACGACACGCCATAAGCGGATACGATCTGACCTGGATATGTGACCGGTAGATTGTAGAGTTTGTCGAGCAAGCGCAGGGCCGTAGCTGCCGATCGTTGAAAGGTCTCAAGAACCTTGTGGCGGTCATCTTCCCGCAACCTGAGTACCTTTTGTGCCGTCCCGGCGGCGAGGTTCGCCACGGAAGCAACGCCTTCCAGGAAGAATGCGATCCAGTTCTCCCAGTCCCCTTTGTCTCGAAGGCCCTGCAAGGCGGCATAATATTCATCTTTATGCTGTTTGAAATGATACGATAAATATAGGACGGGCTTTCGCAAAACCTCCTTTTCGACGAGGAACAATGTAATTAGCAGTCGTCCTACCCGGCCATTACCGTCGAGAAACGGATGTATCGTCTCGAATTGTCCGTGCGCCATCCCAATCCGGATCAGCGGCGGCAGAGGCGACTCATCAGTCGCGTGAAGGAAATTCTCCAAGTTTCCGAGAAGCGATTGAACCTCTCCGGGGGGAGGCGGCACGAAGAGCGCGTCGGCAAGCGAGCAACCCGCAGGACCGATCCAATTCTGGCTGGAGCGGATTTCGCCGGGCATTTGATGCTGCCCGCGGACGTCGGCCATCAAAATGCGATGGAGTTCCGTGATCAGGCGACTGGAGATCGGCAGCCGGTCCAACAGCTTCATGCCTTCGCCGATTGCCTGATTGTAGTTTTGCACCTCCCGCACGTCCGACGGCCGTGCACGATCGAGGATTTGCGCGTCAGCCTTCACCAGATCGCTCAGCGAAGCCTGCGTCCCTTCAATCTGACTGGAAAGGACGGCCTCCTTGCGAACGAACATCGAAAGGAACAGCTCCGGATGAGGCAGGGTCTCGATGGAGCCGTCCAGCCGGCCAAGCGCGCGATCGGCGCGCGACAAAGCCGTATTCAGTCTGTTATCCATTTCGAGCGGCGGGTCGGGCGGTAGCCGGGCGGGAATGAACGCTCGGTAGCCCTGCGGCTGGCGGACATATGATCCACTAATCCGCTTGCCCATTATGTAAGCCTTTCTGCATAACGCCAAGCATTGTCACCCATATGAAGGGCTACCTTTAATATGGAGCCTTCTTGGCGACGTTATCAAGCCGGCTTTGAACAGTGCGAACTCTGCCCAGGCTAACAGTTGGAGCGTAGATTTTGGCGAACGTCACCGTCATCGGCGGGCAGTGGGGCGATGAGGGCAAGGGCAAGATCGTCGACTGGCTGGCCAGCCGGGCGGACATGGTCGCGCGCTTTCAGGGCGGGCACAATGCCGGCCACACATTGGTCGTCGGCGACCAGACATACAAACTCTCGCTGCTCCCGTCCGGCATCGTCCGGGGCACGCTCAGCATCATCGGCAACGGCGTGGTGCTCGACCCGTGGGCGCTGCAGGCCGAGATCGAGAAGCTGACCGGGCAGGGGCTGACGATCACGCCCGACACCCTGCAGATCGCCGACACCTGCCCGCTCATCCTACCGATCCACCGCGATCTCGACGGCTTGCGCGAGGATGCGTCCGGCAAGGGCAAGATCGGCACCACCCGTCGCGGCATCGGCCCGGCTTACGAGGACAAGGTCGGCCGCCGCGCGATCCGGGTGTGCGATCTCGCCCACCTCGACAGCCTCGATCCGCAGCTCGATCGCCTGTGCGCCCATCACGATGCGCTGCGCGCCGGCTTTGGCGAGCCGCCGGTCGACCGCGAGGGGCTTAAGAACGAGCTTCGCGAGATCGCCGACTTCGTGCTGCAATTCGCTAAGCCGCTGTGGCTGACCATGAACGAAGCGCGCGGGCGCGGCCGGCGGATCCTGTTCGAAGGCGCCCAAGGCGTGCTGCTCGACGTCGATCACGGCACCTATCCGTTCGTGACCTCGTCCAACACGATCGCCGGCACCGCCGCCGCGGGGACCGGGCTCGGGCCCAACGCCGCCGGCTTCGTGCTCGGCATCGTCAAGGCCTACACCACTCGCGTCGGCTCCGGCCCGTTCCCGACCGAGCTCGACGACGCGGTCGGCCAACGGCTGGGCGAGCGCGGGCGCGAGTTTGGCACCGTCACCGGGCGCAAGCGCCGCTGCGGCTGGTTCGACGCGGTGCTGGTCCGGCAGAGCTGCGCCGTTGCCGGGGTCACCGGCATTGCCTTGACCAAGCTCGACGTGCTCGACGGGTTCGACGAACTGCGCATCTGCACCGGCTATTGGCTCGGCGAGCAGCGGCTCGATCACCTGCCCGCCCACGCTGCCGATCAGGCGCGGGTCGAGCCGATCTACGAAGTGATGACCGGCTGGAGCGAATCCACGGCCGGCGCGCGCAGCTGGGCGCAGCTGCCGGCGCAGGCCATCAAATATATTCGCCGCGTCGAGGAGCTGATCCGCTGCCCGGTCGCCCTGGTCTCGACCAGCCCGGAGCGAGAGGACACGATCACGGTGCGCGATCCGTTCGCGGATTAGACCCTCGGCGCATTGCCCCTCTCCCTGCAGCCGAGTGGGAGGGTGAGGGTCCTGAACAACACTTGATCCACCCTCCACCTTCTGTTCCCATCCGCCCGTGCCCGCCTTCCTAATCTTCATCGCCCTCGTCACCCTGGGCCTCACCAAACGCTGGCCCGATCTCGCCCGCCTGCTCGCGCTTCCCGCGCTGTTCCTGTGCGTCGTCGCCGGGCTCACCTTCCCCGACATCGACCAACCCCTCCCGCTCGATCATCGCAGCGCACTGACCCACAGCATCGCGCCGGCGCTGCTCGCGCTCGCCCGGCGCTGGGCGTGGCCGATCGCCGGCGGGCTGGCGCTGGGGCTCAGCCTGCATCTCGCCGCCGATGTCTTTCCCAACGCGATGATCGGATTCGCGACCGTCAAGCTGCCGTTCGCGGGATCGATCGGCGGCAACGCCTCCTACCTTTGGCTGGCGGGGAACGCGCTTGCCTGCACGGCGCTCGGCGGCTGGATCCTGCACCGGCAGGTGAGGGCGCCGCTGCTGCGGGTGGCGAGCTTGTGCGCCGTCTGCCTGATCGGCGCCGTCTATCTGTTCGGCGTGGATGGCGGCTGGCCCGCGCTTGCAATCTATCTCGGCGCCGGCTGGTTCCTGCTGCGCCGCCGCTGCCCCGCCTGACTTGCCACCCGCCACGGCTTGCGCCACGGCGGTGCGATGACTTCGCGCGAGACCACCGGCCTACTGCCGCGCTCGGCGCAAACCGCCGGAGCCCCCGGGCGGCGCCTGCGCGACTGGGCGGCGTTGCTCGGCATCGGCGCGATCCAATGGCCGTGGCTGCTGCGCAGCCTGCGCGGTGGCAGCCTGGCGGACAAGCAGGCTTTGCTCGACAGGCTTGGCCTGCCCCGCGACGCGCTGCCCAATCTCGGCAGCTGGAAGGCCGATGTCGGCCTGCTGCGCATCGTTTCCGATCACATCCTCGAAGCCCGCCCGCAGCGCGTGGTCGAGTTCGGCACCGGCGCTTCCACCCTGATCATCGCCCGCGCGCTGCAAATGGCGGGCGGCGGCGAGCTGATCAGCTTCGAACAACATGCGGAGTTCGTCGACGCGACGCGCCACTGGCTCGCCGAGCACGGCCTTCAGGCCGATCTTCGCGCCGTTCCGCTGCGTCCGAGCCCTGGCGGCTGGCCCGGTCTGTGGTACGATCACGGCCCGCTCCCCGAGCCGATCGATCTGCTGCTGATCGATGGCCCACCCTGGACCATCCACCCCTTCACCCGCGGCGCCGCCTCGACTCTGTTCGGCCTGATCGCGCCGGGCGGCACCGTGATGCTCGACGACGCGGCACGCCCCGGCGAACGCATCGTCGCCCGCCGCTGGCGCCGCGAATGGCCAGACTTCGACTGGCGCCTGCTGAAAGGCGGGACCAAAGGGACGCTTGTGGGGAAACGGCGCGGCTGATTACCCCTCCCTGGAAGGGAGGGGTAGGGGTGGGTCCAGCGAAGCGGCGGCTCGATGCCGCTGCTTCGCTTCCGTGCCGCATGAGTCTTAGAAGCGCGCAGACGCGCGCACCCACCCCCAACCCCTCCCTTTCAGGGAGGGAAGCCGCGTGCCGCCTAGCGCGTCGCCTGCGGGGCCGCCGCGCTCGGATTGACCGGCAGTCCGCCAAGCTGCGTCACCATGTTCCGGTACGCATCGAGGTAGGCGAGCACGAGCACCTGGCCGATGTCGGTATTCTGATAGCCTTGGCCGCCGACGCCGGCGAGGCCGCCGCCCCAGAAGCCGCCGGCGCCGCCGCCGAAGCTCCAGTCGGACTTGCGGGCATAGCCTTCGGTCATCCGCTCCTGTTCGGTGGTGCGGCTGTTCACCAGGGTCAGCATCACATTGGCTTCCTTCTTGCTGACGCTGAGGCCGCCCGCAATGCCGCCGGCCAGCGCGCCGAAGCCGCCCATCCGGCCGCCGATCCCGCCCAGAATGCCGCCAAGCCCTCCGCCGCCCGACTTCTCGTTCTTGGAAACGATGTCCGGCACGATGAAGTAATCGGCGGCTTTCACTTGGCCCCGCCCGATGTTGGAGCCGCCCTGCAATTCGCCATTGTCGGCCAGCGCGCGCTCGATGTTGCGGCTCGCCAGCCCCTTGTTGCGATCGACCAGGCCGAAGCAGCCCGACTTCATCACGAACAGCTTCAGGATCGCTTCCGGGCTGCCCAGCCCCATCGCCTGCCACCAATTATTGTCCGGCTCGACGATCGAGATCGTGCCGAGCTTTTTCTGGCAGACCGGGATCTCGGCGACGCCGCGCTCCTGCGCCTTGCGGCCGGACGACTTACCCTGCGCGAGCGCGGGCGAGGCGGCGGTGGCGATCGCCGCGATGGTGGCGGCGAGCATTGCGAGCTTTTTCATGTAAGTCCCCCGATGGATTGCGAATTCGAGAACCGCGCCGGCCCGGAACCACCCGTGCCGGCCACGCCTACGCAACTAGCGCCGCTCATCGAGCCTCCCCTGCCCGAAGCGTCCGACGCGCAACGCCCTGCGGCGGAATTACCATGGCGGCGACCAAGCCTGCAAGCGGAGCGACGAAGCCGCCGCGAGCCAGCCGCCGCCGGCTCCTTTTGCTTTGCCGCCCCGGCTGCTAGGGCGCGCGCTGACCCCCAGAAAAGCACCCGATGACCGACCTCTCCCGCATTCGCAATTTCTCCATCATCGCGCACATCGATCACGGCAAGTCGACGCTCGCCGACCGCCTGATCCAGCAGACCGGCGGCCTCACCGAGCGCGAGATGTCGTCCCAGGTGCTCGACAATATGGACATCGAGAAAGAGCGCGGGATCACCATCAAGGCGCAGACCGTCCGCCTCGATTATCGCGCCAAGGATGGGCGAGATTACGTCCTCAACCTGATGGACACGCCCGGCCACGTCGACTTCGCCTACGAAGTTTCGCGCAGCCTCGCCGCCTGCGAAGGCGCGCTGCTGGTCGTCGATGCCGCCCAGGGCGTCGAGGCGCAGACGCTCGCCAACGTCTACCAGTCGATCGAGCACGACCATGAGATCGTCCCCGTCATCAACAAGATCGACCTCCCCGCCGCCGAGCCCGACAAGGTGCGGAAAGAGATCGAGGATATCGTCGGCCTCCCCGCCGACGACGCGGTCCTCACCTCCGCCAAATCCGGCATCGGCATCGGCGAGGTGCTGGAAGCGATCGTCACCCGCATCCCGCCGCCCACCGGCGACCGCACAGCGCCGCTCAAGGCGATGCTCGTCGACAGCTGGTACGACCCCTATCTCGGCGTCGTCATCCTGATCCGAGTCATCGACGGCGCGGTCCGCAAGGGCCAGAACGTCAAGTTCATGGCCGGCGGCACCGAGCATCTGGTCGACCGCGTCGGCGCCTTCCGCCCCAAGATCGAGCAATTGCCCGAGCTCGGCCCCGGCGAAATCGGCTTCATCACCGCGCAGATCAAGGACATCAGCGAGACCCGCGTCGGCGACACCATCACCGATGTCCGCAAGCCCGCCACCGAGGCTCTCCCCGGCTTCAAGGAAGTCCAGCCGGTCGTGTTCTGCGGCCTGTTCCCGGTCGACGCCAACGATTTCGAGAAATTGCGCGAGAGCATCTCCAAGCTGCGCCTCAATGACGCCAGCTTCAGCTTCGAGATGGAGACCAGCGCCGCGCTCGGCTTCGGCTTCCGCTGCGGCTTCCTGGGGCTTCTCCACCTCGAGATCATCCAGGAGCGGCTCACCCGCGAATATGATCTCGACCTGATCACCACCGCGCCGAGCGTCATCTACAATATCCAGCTCGCCCACGCCGATCCGTCCGGCGCTACCCTGCTCCACCTCCATAACCCCGCCGACATGCCGGACCCGAGCCGCATCCGCACCATCGAGGAGCCGTGGATCGAGGCCACCGTCTACGTTCCCGACGAATATCTCGGCTCCATCCTCAAGCTCTGCCAGGATCGCCGCGGCATCCAGAAGAACCTGACCTATGTCGCCGGCCGCGCCCAGCTCACCTACGAACTGCCGCTCAACGAAGTGGTGTTCGATTTCTACGATCGGCTGAAGAGCATCAGCCGCGGCTATGCCAGCTTCGACTATCACCAGATCGGCCACCGCGAGGGCGACCTCGTCAAGATGAGCATCCTGGTCAACAACGAGCCGGTCGACGCGCTCAGCATGATCGTCCACCGCGGCACCGCCGAAGCCCGCGGCCGCGGCATGTGCGAGCGGTTGAAGGATCTCATCCCCCGCCACCTGTTCAAGATCCCGATCCAGGCCGCGATCGGCGGCAAGGTCATCGCCCGCGAGACGATCGCGGCGATGCGCAAGGACGTGACCGCCAAATGCTATGGCGGCGATATCTCGCGGAAGAAGAAGCTGCTCGACAAGCAGAAGGAGGGCAAGGCGCGGATGCGGGAATACGGGCAGGTGCGCATCCCGCAGGAGGCGTTTATTGCGGCGCTCAGGATGGGGGAAGAATAAGCCGCACCGGCTTAGCGCAGCCGACGCGAAGCGGCGCGCAAGCTAAGGCCGGAGACGGCGCATTCCGGCCGGCGGGGCGGCCGGCCTTAAGCCGGACCGAACCCGTCCGACGTCACGGCGCGGCTTTGCCGCGGCGCTGTTTCGTAAGATCAATGTCGTTTCGGAGGCAGAATCGGATTCTGAGCTCCTCAATGAGTATCGAACTCGTCCAACGATGTTCCTAGCTCCATCGCGGCGTACAGTTCGAGCAAACACTGTTCGATAGGGTCGTTGACTTCAAGAAATCGATAGAACATGCGTCTGATAACTTGGACTTGCTATAGAAATATAGGTCGAAAGTCTGCATCTTGCGACAGCACCAGTCGAGAGTTTCCGGACTTGTAGTCTGCCTTGCGGCCAGTCACATCCCGGGCACGCTTAAATGCGAAAGACGCCTGGTAGTGGCTGAGGGAACAGTGCCCTTGAAGCCGTCTTCGAAGGTTTCGGGTCCGACCGACGTGGAGGGCCTTTCCATCCTCATACAGGACGTAGATACCCCCGGCGGCCGAATGGCTTGGGCCGCCTCGCATGGGCAGCGGCGCCGCCGAAACGAGAGCGTCGTACATGCTGGCAACCTTCCCGACGCAATGCGCAAACTGCTTGTTCATAAACCTCCTACCCGCCTTCTATCGTTTGCTGTCGTGTTGACCACCGGCGCGGTATCTTGAACAAGCGCAATATGGAGCATGCTTTCGGTGGGGAGTGGACGGAGGCGAAACTCGAGATCGTTTCTCGATATGCGAACTCATTTCAAACTGCGCTGAAGCACCAACCATTCGAAACCTGGTACATCGATCCATTTGCGGGATCAGGCGAGCGGACGGAGACCCGAGTAACCGGTGGACTTCTGGAAGGGAGCCCGCTTGAGGAAAAGCGGGTTACCTTTGAAGGAAGCGCGAAACGGGCCCTTAATATCCAGCCTGCGTTTCACCACTACCGATTCGCTGATACCAAGCCCGCGCACGTCGAAGCACTTAGAAAACTTGCGAAGGAATACCCGGACCGAGACATTGAGGTTTGGCCAGGTGATGGGAACCAGGCCATTCAGCAGATCGTCACGGCCGCTCCCTGGACAAGTTCCCGCGATGGCTGGCGGCACAGAGGCATCGTGTTCCTCGATCCGTATGGGATGAATGTCTCGTGGGAGACGTTGCGGCGCATCGCCGGAACCAAACGATTGGACGTGTGGTTCTTGTTTGCAGGCAAGGCTGTTCGGCAACAGCTTGGTCCGAGTTTAGATCGCGTCGATGAAGGTAAGGCCGCAGCGCTTGATCGCTTTTTTGGCCAAACCGATTGGCGGCAAGAGTTTTTTCGACCACCCGAGGACAACACCGATCTATTCGGTTTTCAGACCGCGAAGGCGGAGACGAGCGTAAATCTTCAAGCTATCGGTGCTTATGCCCGGCGCCGGTTCGGAGATGCGTTCTGCTGGGTGTCCGAGCCAAAATCCTTGAGAGTGAGGAATGTCCCAGACTTCTTTCAACTCTACTGCATGACGAACAATGAGAAAGCTGCTGAGCTAATAGCCAAACTCCATCGGGGAGTCGTCAAAGCGCATGAACAGGCATCTCGTCAAAGGTTTGACCTCTGAAGGTCCGGCCAGCGGCCTTTTTGTTGCGCCCGCCCCATTGCTTGAAAAAGAAAGCAGTGTCGTGCTTGCGACAAATCTCCTCAATCTCCTCCACCCATATCTGAGGCATTGGTCGAGCCTTAGGGCCGCTCTCACCGCCGACGATGGCCCAGTGGATGCTTCTAAGGTCGGCATCTCGAACACTTCCGAGGAGCGGCTCGAAGGATATGAAGCGTACGGCGGCCGGCGTAGCTCGCAGGTAATCAACCCGATCTAGAACAGCTGAATTTTCGACACTGGTTCCAATCCAGACGTTCGAAAGAACGGGAAAATTGACCTTAGTGAGGACCGAGCGCATCCGGTCAGGCCTCTTCGTCAGCACCTGATAAGTGTGCCGCGGCGTACGTTCCATAACGGCCCATACCTTAGCGATGAACTCAGAGGGCACGTCCGGGTGAAACAAATCAGACATGCTGTTCACAAACACTGTGCGGGGACTGCGCCAACCGAGCGGGGCCGCCATCGCTTTCTCGTCAGTCGTCACCTTGCCGGTCCACACGTGACGACCGCCGCTCTTTCGAGTTAGCCCCTGGTACTTCTCGACACCCATTGCTTCGAGGCGAGCGGCCATCCTCATCGCGTAGCAGTTTGAACAGCCAGCACTTTCGATCGAGCAGCCTGCGACGGGATTCCAGGTGACGTCCGTCCATTCAATCTTTGAAACCTGTGCCACGCCACGCCCTCGCCATGCCAAGTCAGAATCTAACAAATTCAGGTGTTTAGCAAGGGGTCGCTAAGTGATTCAAATTGTGGATAAAAGAGCGGGTGGCATTCGGCGTCTTCATCCACCGCTCGGACTCGATCTACGACGACAGCCCGGCTGAACGGTACCAGTTCCCGCCGCAGTATCTCGGGCGGGTGCAGGCCTGTGTCGGCGACTGGATCATCTATTACGAGCCGGTGAAGGTGCCCGGCACGCGCGGCTATTTCGCCGTGGCGCGGGTGCAGCAGGTTATACCCGATCCGGGCACGCCGGGCATGTGTCTCGCGATCATCGAGCCAGGCAGCTATCTCGATTTTCCCAATCCGGTGCAGTTCGGCGGGCCGCAAGGGCTGGTGGAGCGCGGGCTCTACAATGAGCAGGGCGCCATCTCCGGGCGGGCGCAGTCGGCGGTGCGGCCGATCTCGCCGGCCGACTTCAACCGGATTATTAGCCTCGGCCTTGCTGAGGATGCCGAGCTGCTGCCGCGCATCGGCGAGGCGGCCCCGGCTATGGTGGTGCAGGAGGAGCGGGCGGCGTTCGTCTACGAGCAGGAGCGGGACCGGGTGGCGGCGCTCACCTCGCGACCGGTGCGGGACCGGGCGTTTCGGCGCGTGGTGCTGAAGGCCTATGACGAGCGCTGCGCGATCACCGGGCTGAAGCTGATCAACGGCGGCGGCCGGGCGGAGGTGGAGGCGGCGCACATCCGGCCGGTGGAGGCGAACGGGCCGGATACGATCGGGAACGGGCTGGCGCTGTCGGGCACGGTTCACTGGATGTTCGATCGGGGGCTGATCGGGCTTTCGGATGATCTCGATATCATGGTGTCGCGGCAGGTGAATGATCGGGCCGGTGTCGAGGCGATGATCAACAAGACTGGTCGGGCGCTTGCGCCGGTGCGGGCGCTGGATCGGCCGCACCCGCACTTCCTCGCCTGGCATCGGGAGCAGGTGTTCAAGCAGTAGGGGTTGGAACGCCAATAGCTCGGAGTAAGGGTGTCGACCGCCCTACGCCGCCTCCCACCCAAAAACCAATCACGCTCCGCCCGAAAAACACCGCTGTCCTACAGCCCCGTCCCACCCTAGCATAACCGCACCCGCCGCCTCTCGCCTCGCCACCCGCGCCGCGCCCGCCGGGCCTGCCCCCGCCCCCGAAGCGCAAACTGCGCGGCACCGTGAACTTCATGAACTTCGCGGCGCCAGGGGCGGGGCGGGGGGCGGGCGTCGAGAGGGGTGGGGGTCGCGGGAGCGGGTGCCGTGACGTCTGCCCACCCTTGCGCTCACGCCGCCCGCGTGCCGCTCGAACCCCGCCCAAAGGAGGAACGAAGAATCTTGTAGCGCGGCACTTTCGCCAACATCCGGCCCGCCGCCGCCGCCGCCGCCGCCGCCGCCGCCGCCGCCGCCGCCGCCGCCGCCGCCGCCGCCGCCGCCGCCGATCCGCGCCCGGCGCAATTGCGGGTGCGCCTCCCGGCGGTTTGCGTTATGCAGCCGCATTCACGCAATCAGGACAGGGTGGCAGGCGTTTGGCGGAGGCTGTGAGCAAGGGCGCGACCGGAATCGTCGGGTTCGACGATGTCACCGCCGGCGGGTTGGCGCGGGGGCGGTTGTTCCTACTGGAAGGAAGCCCCGGCACCGGCAAGACCACGATCGCGACCCAGTATCTGCTGGCCGGGGCCGAGGCGGGCGAGCGCGGGCTGTACATCACCTTGTCCGAGAACAAGGCGGAGCTGGAGGCGGGCGCGGCCTCGCACGGCTGGTCGCTGGACAAATTCGAGATCTTCGAACTGCTGCCGCCGGAAAGCCTGCTCGATGCCGATCAGCAGCAAAGCCTGCTTTATTCGTCCGATCTGGAATTGGGCGAGACCACCAAGCGGATGATGGAAGCGTTCGAAGCGTCGCGCCCGGACCGGGTGGTGCTGGACAGCCTGTCCGAAATCCGGCTGCTGGCGCAAAGCTCCCTGCGCTACCGCCGCCAGATCCTGGCGTTGAAGCATTATTTCGCCCGGGCCGGCGCGACGGTGCTGATGCTGGACGATCTCACCGCCGAGGCGGCCGACCGAACCATGCACAGCATCGCCCATGGCGTGTTCCGGCTGGAGGAATTGTCGCCCCAATATGGCGCCGAGCGGCGGCGGATGCGGGTCGTCAAATATCGCGGGCAGAAGTACCGCGGCGGCTATCACGATTTCTCGATCGAAACCGGCGGCGTTCGAGTCTTCCCCCGCCTGGTGTCGGCCGAGCACAAGCGCGAGATCGCCAGGGATGTGCTGGCCAGCGAATTGCCGGAGCTGAACGCGCTGCTGGGCGGCGGCGTCGAGCGCGGGTCGAGCGTGCTGGTGCTGGGCCCGGCGGGAACCGGCAAGTCGCTGCTCGGCCTGACCTTCCTCACCGGCGCGATCGGGCGCGGCGAAAAGGCGGCCATGTTCGTGTTCGACGAGGAGATGGGCCTGCTGCTCGAACGGTCTCGCGGGCTCGGCATCGACCTCAAGGGGATGGTGGAATCGGGCAGCCTGACGCTCCAGTCGGTGGACGCGGCGGAACTGTCGCCCGGCGAGTTCTCCGAACGGGTGCGCGTCTGCGTCGAGCAGGGCGGGGCGCAGACCGTGATCATCGACAGCCTGAACGGCTACCAGGCGGCAATGCCGGAGGAACAGTCGCTGATCCTGCACATGCACGAATTGCTGCAATATCTGAACCGGCAGGGCGTCTCGACCTTCCTCACCGTGGCCCAGCACGGGCTGGTCGGCGACATGCGCTCGCCGGTCGACGTGACCTACCTTGCGGACACGGTGATCCTGTTGCGCTATTTCGAGGCGCGCGGCCGGGTCCGGCGGGCGATCTCCATCGTCAAGAAGCGCACCGGCGCGCACGAGGACACGATCCGCGAATTCCGGATCGGCGAGCGCGGGCTGACGATCGGTGCGCCGCTGGTCAATTTCCAGGGCGTGCTGCGCGGGGTGCCGCAACTGATCGGCGAGGAACACGACCTGCTCGAAGCGGACCTCGCGTGATCCACGTTTCCGAGCGGGCGGTCATTCTGGCGCCGCACGGACGGGACGCACAGATTGCCGCCACGATCCTGGCCGAAGCGGGCATCGAAAGTTGCCTGGCGACGGGCATTCCCGATCTCGTCGAAGCGATGAACGGCGGGGTCGGCTTCGGATTGCTGACCGAGGAAGCGCTGCGGACCGCCGATCTTCGCGCGCTGTCGGCATGGATCGAGGACCAGGCGGAATGGTCCGATCTGCCGTTCGTGCTGCTTACCCAGCGAGGCGGCGGGCTGGAACGCAATCCCGCCGCGGGGCGCCACCTGGAAACGCTCGGCAACGTCACCTTTCTGGAGCGGCCGTTCCATCCGACCACCCTGATCAGCCTCGCCAAATCCGCGCTGCGGGGGCGACGGCGGCAATATGAGGCACGGGCGCGGCTCGAAAAGCTGCGCGAAAGCGACCGCCAGTTCCAGTCGCTCGCCAATTCGATTCCAAACCTGTGCTGGATGGCCGAGCCGGACGGGAACATCTTCTGGTACAATCAGCGTTGCTACGAATATACCGGTACCAGCCCGGAGCAGATGACCGGCTGGGGCTGGCAGTCGGTTCATGATCCGGAGTTGCTGCCGGGCGTGATCGAGCGGTGGCGCGCCTCGCTGGATACCGGCCAGCCGTTCGAGATGATCTTTCCGCTCAAATCGGCGACGGGCGAATTCCGGCCGTTCCTGACGCGGGTGGAGCCGCTGCGCGACGCGGGCGGCGGGATCGTGCGTTGGTTCGGCACCAACACCGACATATCCGCCCAGCAGGCCGCGGAGGAAGGGCTGCGACATGCGGCGGCGGAACTGGAGCGCCGGGTGGAGGAGCGCACGGCCGAACACGCTGCGGCTATGGCGCAGCTTCATGAAGCGCAGAAGCTGGAAACCCTCGGCCAGCTGACCGGCGGCGTCGCCCACGATTTCAACAATTTGCTGACGCCCATCACCGGCACGCTCGATCTGCTTCAGCGCCGCTTCGGCGAGAGCGACGCGCGTGCGGCGCGACTGATCGCCAACGC
Source organism: Allosphingosinicella sp. (assembly GCA_036387855.1). Lineage (GTDB taxonomy): Bacteria > Pseudomonadota > Alphaproteobacteria > Sphingomonadales > Sphingomonadaceae > Allosphingosinicella. The sequence continues at coordinate 19,735 of DASVSZ010000041.1, forward strand.
CTTGCAGGCGGCCGACCGCGCCAAGACCCTGGTCCAACGGCTGCTGGGCTTTGCCCGCCGGCAGACGCTGGAAACCAAGCCGACCGACGTTTCGGAGCTGTTGGCCGGAATGCGCGATCTGATCGCCAGTTCGATCGGCCCGGCGATCGAGCTTCGATTGCAGGACGATCGAGCGCTGCCGCCGGCGATGGCCGATCCCAACCAGCTGGAACTCGCGATCCTGAACCTGTGCGTCAATGCGCGCGACGCGATGCCGGACGGCGGCACTCTGACCCTGGTCGCCGAAAAGGTCGCGATCGGCCCCCGCTCGGAACCCAAGCTCGCGCCGGGCCTCTATGTCCGATTGTCGGTGATCGACGATGGCAGCGGAATGGACGCGCAAACGCTCGCCCGGGCGATCGAGCCCTTTTACTCCACCAAGGAAACCGGGCGCGGCACCGGGCTCGGCCTGTCGATGGTGCATGGCCTGGCGGGACAGCTCGGCGGCGGGTTTGCCCTCACCAGCGAAGTGGGCGAGGGGACGCGCGCCGATCTCTACCTCCCGGCGGCGGAGAACAGCGTCGTGCGCGACCGGGTTTCCCGGCAGGGTCCGCTGCCGGCGGTGAACCGCACGCTGTCCATCCTGCTGGTCGACGACGAGGAGGTGGTGCGCGAGGCCACCGCCGAGATGATCCGCGATCTGGGCCACCATGTCGTCGCCGCGAGCGGGGGCGAGCAGGCCCTGGCCCGGCTTGCCGCCGGCCTGGACCCCGATCTGGTGATCACCGATTACAAGATGCCGCGCATGGATGGCGCCGAACTGGCCCGCCGGCTTCGCGAACAGGCGCCCGAGCTCCCGGTGCTGCTGATCACGGGCTACACCGGAACGACCGAAGATACGTTGCACCTTCCGCGCCTGTCGAAGCCGTTCGGCCAAACCGAAATGGCCAACGCCCTGGCGGAGCTGCTCAGCCCCGATCCGAAGGTGGTTCGGCTGCCGGTCGGCGGCAAGCGCCCCTCCCGCTGACGGGGGGCGGCGTCGCCCGATTAAGTTTGCGCTTTGGCCCCTCATCCCCCACGCTTCAAGTTCGCGCTCAGGGCAGGCTTGGGCTCACCCGAACAGGGGACCGCTAGCATGAGCTCATCCGAGGATTACCAGGCCAAGGCGGCCGAAGCGCTGGTGCAGCTTGGCGAGGCCAAAACCGAAGCGGAGCGGGTGCGGTTGCGGCGCGCGCACGGTGCCTATGTCAAGCTGTCGACGCATGGCGCCGAAGCGGCCGAACGCGCCGCCGCCAAGCCGCCAAAGCGGATCGCACCCGAGAAGCCCGCTCCCGCCAAGCCGGGACCGAGCTTCCGCATGTCCTGATCCGTCGCGGGTCGGTCAGCGCCCGAGCAGCACCCGCGCCTGGGTCGCGATCTGGGCGAGCATCGGGGCGGTGGTGACGGACGCGGTACGGGCGCGGTCCACGAGGCGGCGGAACTGGTCGATGCGGGCGCCCTGCGTCGAAACCCAGCGGTCGACGATCGCCTTGGGATCTTCGTCGCGGCGCCGTTCGAGGAACTCCAGGCGTAATTGCTCGAAATCGCGGGCCAGACCCGCAGTCAGCAGCCGCTCCCACTGGTCGCGCGCCGAGAAGCGGTTCGCCGCCGCCTGCGCCCAATCCAGCCCCAGGGCTTCGCCAAGCTTGGTATAGGCGCGGGTCAGCAGGATCGGGTCCATGCCAAGCCGCTGCGCCAGTGCGGCGATGCCGACCGCGCCGTTCAGCTCGAACAACCGCACGATCCGGTCGGCGAGATGCGGCGGCGCGCCGAGTGCGAGCAGCCGCGCGCGCTGGCCCGACGCCTGGCTTCGCGCTTCCTCGCGCAACAGCCCGTCCAGTTCCGCGCCGAGCTTGTCGAGGCCGGGGCGCAGCGTTTCCACCATGTCGTTGATGGTGGCGGAGCCCGAGCTCGACCGAAGCAGGTCCGAGATGTGGAACTGCAAGCCCTGGCTGGCTTGGTCGAACAGTTCGAGCCGCACCTTTTCGGGCAGATCGATGGTGTCGAGCTCGCGCCACAGGCCGTCCATGTCGAACAGGCGCTCGGCGGCGACGAAGCTGGCCGCCGCCTGGCCGAACGACGCGCCTTCCTCTTCGGTCAACGAGAACAAAGCGGTGATGCCGAGCCGGTTGACGAACCGGTTGGCGATCTTGGTGGCGATGATCTGGCGGCGCAGGCGATGGCGCAGGATCGCCTCGCCATGCCGCTCTTGCATGACCTGCGGGAAGGCGTTGCACAATTCCGGCGTGAGCGTCGGGTCCTCGGTGATCTTCCCAGCCTCCAGTGCGGCCTGAAGCGCCAGCTTGGAGGTCGACAGGAGCACGGCCAGTTCGGGCCGGGTCAGCCCGCGATCATCCTGCGCGCGGCGAAGCAGCTCCTCGTTGCTCTGCAAGCCTTCGACGGCGCGGTTGAGCCGGCCATTCTCCTCCAGTATCTCGATCGCGCGCACCATCGGCGGCAAAGCGGCCGCGCCGCCGCGCTCGGCGATCGACAGGGCCAGCGTCTGCAGGCGATTGTCCTCCAGCACGATCGCGGCGACGTCGTCCGTCATCTCGGCAAGCTGCCGGTTGCGATCCTCTTGCGCCAGCCGACCTTCCACCATTTCGCGATTGAGCGGGATCTTGATGTTAACCTCGTTGTCCGAACAATCGACGCCCGCCGAATTGTCGATGAAGTCGGTGTTGATCCGCCCGCCGACCTGCGCGAACTCGATCCGGCCGCCTTGGGTGATCGCCAGGTTCGCGCCTTCGCCGATCGCCTTGGCCCGGAGTTCGGCGGCATTGACCCGGATCGCATCGTTGCCCGGATCGCCGACTTCGACATGCGCTTCGGTGCGGGCCTTGATATAGGTGCCGATGCCGCCGAACCAGAGCAGGTCGACCGGCGCCTTCAAGATCGCGTTGAGCAAGGTCGGCGGATCGATCTCATCCACCTGCAGGTCGAGCGCCTGGCGGATCTGCGGTGACAGGGCGATCACCTTCTGAGTGCGCGAGAAGACGCCACCGCCTTCGGAAATCAGCGCCTTGTCATAATCTTCCCAGCTGGAGCGCGGTAGCTTGAACAGGCGGTCGCGCTCCGCCCAGCTGGTCGCCGGGTCGGGACTGGGATCGATGAAGATGTGGCGGTGATCGAACGCCGCGACCAGCCGGATCGCCTTCGACAGCAGCATCCCGTTGCCGAACACGTCGCCGGACATGTCGCCGACGCCCGCCACCTGGATAGGCTGCGTCTGGACGTCGATGCCGAGTTCCAGGAAATGGCGCTGGACCGAGATCCAGGCGCCGCGCGCGGTGATCCCCATCGCCTTGTGGTCATAGCCCTGGCTGCCGCCGCTCGCGAACGCATCGCCGAGCCAGAAGCCACGCGACACCGCGATCGAATTGGCGACGTCGGAAAACGCCGCCGTGCCCTTGTCGGCGGCGACCACGAAATAAGGATCCTCGCCGTCGCGGATCGTCACGTCGGTTGGATGGACGATCTTGTCTTCGACGATATTATCGGTGACGGAGAGCAGGGCGCGGATGAAGGTGCGGTAGGATTCCGTGCCTTCCTTCAGCCAAGCGTCGCGATCGCCGGTCGGCGGGAGCTGCTTGGGGTAGAAGCCGCCCTTGGCGCCGGTCGGCACGATCACCGCGTTCTTGACCACCTGCGCCTTCATCAGGCCGAGGATCTCGGTCCGGAAATCGTCGCGGCGGTCGGACCAGCGCAAGCCACCGCGCGCGACCGGGCCGGAGCGCAGGTGGATGCCCTCGACGCGCGGGGAATAGACCCAGATTTCGCGCCACGGCACCGGGGCGGGAAGATTGGGGACGAGCCCGGAATCGAGCTTGAAGGCGAGCGCTTCCTTGCCGGCGGGCGCGAAGGCGTTGGTGCGCAAGGTCGCGCCGATCACGCCCCGGATCAGCCGCAGGATGCGATCTTCGTCGATCGCCGCGACCTGGGCCAGGCCTTCGTTGATCGCCGCGTCCGCCTTGGCCACTGCATCCTCGCGGCCGCCTTGGAAGCCTGGATCATGCTGCGCATCGAACAGGGCGACGAGCCCGCGCGCGACGCCGGGCGCGCGGCGCAGCGCTTCGACTACGGTGATCAGCGAATAGGACAGGCCGGTCTGGCGCAGGTAGCGGAACCAGGCGCGGAACAGCACCACATCGCGCGGGTTCAGGCCGGCGCCGACCAGCAATTGATTGAACGGATCGTTCTCGGACCGGCCTTCCAGCACCGCCGCGATCGCCCGCTCGACCAGCTTGGCGCGGGAGAGAACCGCCTCCGCATCGCCGCCGCCCGGAATCTCGAGCACGAAATCATGGATGTAGCCGAGTTGGCCGCCGTCCAGCGCTGTGGGCTGTTCTTCCAGCACGCGGAAGCCGAAATTCTCGAATACCGGCACCGCTTCCGACAGCGGAATGACGCCGGCGAGCCGGTAGGTTTTGAGCCGCAGCCGGCTCGGGGCGTCCGCCGCCAGGCGATACAGGCGCGCATCCCGGCTGCCGGCGCCGTCCAGGTCGCAGATGCGCAGCACGTCCTCGGCCGCGTCGCCGGGCTCGGTGCGGGCGCGATAGCTTTCCGGGAAATCGTCCATGTAGCTCAGCGCCAGCCGGGTCGCGCGCGCCGGCCCGACGATCGCGCCCAGCGCTTCCTCCACGCTCGGCTCCCAGCCGCGGACCATGTCGTCGAGCCGCCGGTCCAGCTCCGCGCTGTCGGGCAGCGGCGCATCCGCCGCGATGTCCAGCGTGTAGCGGATCAGCGCCAGATCGCCGTCGCCAAGCTCGACCGACCAGTTGGTCGCCCGCGCCCGGCTGGCTTCCTCGATCATGGTGCCGATGGCGAGGCGGCGGCGCGTGGTCAGCTCGTCGCGCGGCAGCCACACGAACGCGAACAGATGCCCTTTCAGGATCGAGCGGAGCAGCAGCAGCGTCGGGCGCGGCCGATCGGCGAGCGACATCGCCGTCACCACCAGCTCGCGCACCGCTTCCGCCCCCAGATTGACCAGCAGGTCGCGCGGCAGCGAGGAGATTGCGTGGCGCAGCGCCTTGCCGGAATGGCCCTTGGGGTCGAAGCGGAACTCGCTTTCCAGCGCGGCGAGCTGGCGCCGGAGCACCGGAACCTCCTCGACCGGCGCGGTCAGCGATTCGCTGGTCCACAGCCCGGCATGAACGCCGATGCCGATCACCTTGCCGCCTTCGCGGATCGGTACCACCACCAGGTCCAGCGGTACCCGGCGGTGCACCGTCGATTTGCGGTCTGCCTTGGCGACCAAAGGCTCGGCGCCGCCCGCCTCGAAATAGCGGATCGCGCCGGCGCAGCCGCCACCGTCGGTCGGGTCGCCCGGCAGCCGGAAGATGCCCAGGCAACCGTGGGCGGGGCGGTCCGGGCATTCGACCTGGAAGCCGAGCAGGGTCATCGCCCCATCTGAGAACCAGCGCAGCAGGGCGGCGCCTTCCGGATCGGCGATCTTTTCGGCATCTTCCCGCATCCGGGCCTGCATGGTGCGCCAATCGCACACGGCGGACCGGACGTCGGCCAGCACCCGTCGAAGATCGGCGTCGAGCTCGCGCCGGCCGCGGGCATCGACCCGATCGACCTCCAGATACATGATCGATTCGTGAGCGACCGCTTGATCGTCATCGCCGCGGGGGCGAACGGCGGTCAGGCAGCAATGCTCGTCGCGTTCGACCGTGACGACCGGATGGAGCAGGCGGTGAATAATCAGGTCGCGCGCGGCGAGCGCGTTGGCGACAGAATCGACCAGGAACGGCATGTCGTCGTTGACGATACCGATCCGCATCCGGCGATGGCCGACCGATCCGCCGACCGATTCAAGCCGTAGCATGGCGATGCCAGACGGCCGCCGCTGGGCGATGTCAGCGATGAAGCGCGCCGCCTCGTGGCGCTCCTCGTCACTGAAATCGCCGATTTCGCCGGGCAGCGCCCGCTCGATCAGGGCGGCGGCAAGAGCATCGACGATCGGCAGGTCGGCGGGCTTGGCTTCCGCGACCTTGCTAGGGGAATTCATAACTGGGCTCCCGGCGCGGCGGCGAACGGAAGGGGCCGCCGGCTCCATCGCGGGGCGCTATAGCGGGGCGGCGGACTCCCGGGCAAGGCTTGCGTCCCGCGGCAACGGGGGCTGGGGGAGGGGGCGCCTCAGACGGTCGTGATGCTGCGGATCGCGCGATCGACGAGAGCGGCCTGCGTCACCGGCCCGATCACCGCGATCGCGCCGTTCGTCTCCCGCCGCGCCACCAGCAACACGAATTCCTCGATGCCGGGCAGCTGCCGATCGAGGTGAGCGACGGGCGTGGCGTGGCGAAGCGAATCGCGACCGTCCGTCCCTTCGGCCGGCGCGGCTTGCGGACGGCGCGCCTTGCGCTCGGCCTGGACGATGCCCTTGAGCCCGCCGCTGAACCGCTCGAGCAGGCGCGGCAACTCGCCGGGCGCCACCGTCTCGCGCAGCCCGTAGGAAAGCGCGGCCGCATATTCGGTCAGGCGCGTCTTGTCGTAATCGGCGCCGAAGATCAGCTTGACCACCGGCGTCATCGGCGCGCGGGCCTGCGCCTTCACGCCGGCATCGTCGAGGATCTCGAGATAGTCGTCCGGCGCATCCTGCGCGGCGAGTGCGAAATCATAAGCCTGGCCGAGCGCGCGGTACAAGGCCGATCGGCTGCGCGCATCCGCGCTCTTGACTGCCTCGGCGGTCTCGCGCGCGGCGCACAGGCGATCGGCGAGCCCCGCGTCGGGATCGAGCGGCAGGCTGCTTTGCGCGGCATGTTCCGCCTCGTCATAGCTGATGCCGAGCTCCAGCCCGTCGTCGATCAGCGCGGTCGCGCCCTCGAACCCACGGTCGCGCAGCGGCGCGCTGTTGGGGCCGTCCGCCCAGACCGGGCAGGCCTCCGCCGGCGCCGGCGCGTCCTTCGCCCGGCCGGCTTGCGAGGTGATGCTGGCGACGATGGCAGTGTCCGCCATCTCCTTCCAGTTGATCACGCCATAGATGAAGTCGATCCGGTCGCCATCCGACGAGAAGGGCATCAGGATGCCGCGATACATGGTGTTGACGCCGGCCTGGTTGACGAACTCGGCCTCGAACCCGATCGGCGCGCAATTGGCGATGATCTGGAGATAATGATCGGTCAGCCGCGACAGCAGCGATCGGCTCGGCACGTCGCTGATGTGGCGGATGTCGCCCTCCAGCCGGCATTCGGTGCGCAGCGCGCCGCCGATGAACACGATCGCCGGATTGTCGCTGCCGCCGGTGAAATCGAGCAGCACGCTGTGCGGGCCGAAATCCTCGATATTCTGGGGCTGGAGATTGCGGATCGACGGGTAAGCGCGCCCTTCCAGCAGCGACACCCAATAATTGTAGGCGCGGACATGCATCCGCCGCTCGTCCACGCCGATTTCGGGCGGCGCTTCGATCGCCGACTCGTCCTCTTGGAGGAGGTCGCTTCCATCTTCGAAGGCCCGGTAACTGTCCATCGCTCGCAAGTCCTCGAAGCAAGTCGGCTGTGTGTGGCCCAAGCTGTGCACCGGACATGGTTGAGGAAGCGTAAACCCTTTGGCCGTTGTGTTCCCCCGGACGCGCTGATAATGGCCACCCCCACCAGGGCGCCGCTTTAGCTCAGCTGGTAGAGCACATCATTCGTAATGATGGGGTCAGGTGTTCGAGTCACCTAAGCGGCACCATTTCAGCTCGATGGAGCGACATACCCTTTCCCGCGTGGCTTTGGGCTTGGCGTCGGCATCAATAACTCCGCATTTGGACGGGATGACTCGCGGCTCAGGCGCGGCGAAACTCCGCAAGTGCCCAGATCCTCGTGGACTCCGGGTCCTATAGGTGAGGGTCTCGACAATTCGAGCAATAAACCCCCGATCATAAATGAGTCGATGGCTGCGTCCGCTACGCCGGTGCGGCTGGCCCTCAATAGACCTCCGCCACGACGCGGAGCGGGCGACAATATCCGCTCTTTTCACGATCCCATGACGTTGGTTGACCTAACCCTGCCGTATGCGATGGACGGCGCATGGCCGAAATCACGCTCTACGACTATTATCGCTCCTCCGCGAGCTACCGGGTCCGGATCGCGTTGAACTTCAAAGGCGTTCCTTACCGCTCGGTTCCGGTCAACCTGGCCGAGGGCGCGCAAGCCTCCCCGGAGTTTCGCGCGGCCAACCCGCAAGGGTTCGTGCCGATGCTGGAGGAAGGCGGGCAGCGGATCACGCAGAGCCTGGCGATCATCGATTATCTTGATGCGACCCGGCCGGAGCCGCCGCTGGTGCCGGGCGATCCCGCCGATCGGGCCCATGTGGCGGCGCTGGCGCTGACGATCGCCTGCGACATCCACCCGCTCAACAATTTGCGGGTGCTCAAGCATCTGGTCGGGCCGCTGAGGCAGAGCGAGGAGGCCAAGAACGACTGGATCGCGCGCTGGATCGGCGATGGGTTCGCCGCGTTGCAAGCCTTGGCCGAGCCGCGCGCGGGCCGCTTCCTGTTCGGCGACACGCCGACCCTGGCCGACATCTGCCTGGTGCCGCAAATCTACAATGCCCGCCGCTTCGGGGTGCCGCTGGATGCGTATCCGTTGCTGGTCCGCGCCGATGCGCAAGCGACAGCGCTGGCCCCGTTCGCGGCCGCCCACCCGGACAGGGTCGCGCCCGCAGGTTGAACGCGCTATGGAGCGGCGAACCAGATGGAGAGTGTCATGGCCAGCGCGAACGTGATGGAACGGCAGTTCGAAGCACCGGGCGCGGCCCGCGGGCGCAGCGCGATCATGGGCGAGCCGACCGCGCTCGACAGCATCCAGATCCCGAGCCTGAAGGGCAAGGTCCGCGACGAGGAGTGGAAGATCCGGGTCGATCTCGCCGCGGCCTACCGCCTGGTCGCCTATTTTGGCTGGGATGATCTGATCTTCACCCACCTGTCGGCCCGCATCCCCGGACCCGAGCATCATTTCCTGCTCAACCCTTATAATCTGATGTTCGAGGAAGTGACCGCGTCCAGCCTGGTCAAGGTCGGCATGGAAGGCCGCCCGGTCGGCGAGACGCCGTTCAACACCAACGCCGCCGGCTTCACCATCCATTCGGCGGTGCACATGGCGCGGCCGGACGCGGGCGCGGTGATCCACCTCCACACGCCGCACGGCCAGGCGGTGTCCGCGCATGGCGAAGGCTTGCTGCCGATCACGCAAACCGCGATGCTGGTCCGCGCCGACGTCGCCTATCACGATTACGAAGGGCTCGCGGTCGATCTCGACGAGCGCGAACGCATCGTCGCGGACCTCGGCGACAAGGGCAGCATGTTGCTGCGCAACCACGGCACGCTCGCGCTGGGCGAGACGGTGGGCGAGGCGTTTCTCAAGATCTACTTTCTGGAGCGGGCCTGCGAAGCGCAGATCCTGGCGCTTTCGGCCGGGCATGCCGGGCTCAACAATCCGCCCCAGGGCTCGCCGGAAGTGACCGCCGAACAAGGCAAGATGGGGCTCAAGATGGCGGCGAACGCCCTTGCCTGGCCGGCTTTACTTCGCAAGGCCTACCGCCTCGACCCGAGCTTCGCGACGTAAGTAAAGCTTAGCAGGACCAGATAGCCGTCATCCCGGCGAACGCCGGGATCCAAGAACACAGGTTGCTGACGGAAGAGCCAGGGTCTCCCCGCAACCTGTGCTTGGATCCCGGCTTTCGCCGGGATGACGAAGATGCGCGAGTCCATGCACACCAGCCTCAGATGATCTCGTCCTCGTCCAGCATCGTGTCGGCGCCCGCTTGGCGCTCCAGCACGTCATAATGGGCGCCAAGCTGGCTCGCACCTTCCACCTTGGCGATGTGGAACAGTGCGTCGCCCTGATTGACGGCGGGGATGTTGGCGCGGCCGATGATGATTCCGGCCGTATTCGCCCGTACGTCCACCTCGTGGTCGCCATAGGGATCGGCGACCACCGCGATCCGATCGCCGCCCGCGACATGATCGCCGATGTCGCGGAACGGGCGGAACAGGCCGCTTTCCTCCGCCCGTACCCAGCGGCTGCTGGTCGCCAGCACCGGCGGTCGCGGGGCGGCGCGGCGCCGACGGGTCATGCCGAGATGGGCCATGACCTGCAGCACACCTTCCATGCCGACCCGGATCGAAAGTTCGTCCACGCGTAGCCCTTCGCCCGCTTCATAGACGATCACGGGGACGTTCCTGCGCAGCGCCGCCTCGCGCAGCGATCCTTCGCGCAGCCCGCTGTGGATGATGATCGGCGCCCCGAACGCCTCGGCCAGCGCGAGCGCGCCCGGGTCGTGGCTGTCGACCCGGATCTGCGGCAGGTTGGAACGGTGAATGGCTGCGCTGTGCAGGTCGATGCCGTAATTGGACCGCGCCACCACTTCGGTCATGAACAGATGGGCGAGCTGTGCCGCAAGCGAGCCTTTCACGCTGCCGGGAAAGCTGCGGTTCAAATCGCGCCGATCGGGCAGGTAACGGCTGTGGCTGATGAAGCCGAAGGCGTTGACGATCGGGATCACCATCAGGGTGCCGCGCCCGATCGCCAGCGTGCCGGACGCAAGCAGCCGGCGGCAGATCGCGACCCCGGTGATCTCGTCGCCATGAACCGCCGCGCTGACGAACAGCACCGGTCCGTCGCGCCTGGAATGGATCACGCAGACCGGAACCGACATCGGAGTCTGGGTGGTGAGCGCGGTCAGCGGCAGCTGGACCATTCGGCGTTCGCCGGCGGCGATCGTTTCAGTTCCGATCGTGAATGCCGCCCGCGCCATCGTTCACCCCGTTCCCTTGGTCTTGGTGTTGCCCGGCCGGGCGTTTCGTTCGATGAACTCGATGATCTTGCCGGCGACGTCGACCCCGGTGGCCTGCTCCACGCCTTCGAGTCCGGGCGATGAATTGACCTCCATCACCACCGGTCCGTGATTGGAGCGCAGCATGTCCACGCCGCACACGTTCAACCCCATCGCCTTGGCGGCACCGATCGCGGTGGTGCGCTCCTGCGGCGTGATCCGGATCGGGCGGGCGGAACCGCCGCGGTGAAGGTTGGATCGGAAATCGCCTTCCTTGCCGCGCCGTTTCATCGACGCGATCACCTTGCCGCCGATCACGATGCAGCGGATATCCTCGCCCTTTGCTTCCGAGATATATTCCTGGACGAGGATGTTGGTATCTACGCCGCCGAATGCCTGGATGATGCTCTCCGCCGCCTTTTGCGTCTCGCCAAGCACCACGCCGATGCCTTGCGTGCCTTCCAGCAGCTTGATCACCACCGGCGCTCCGCCGGCCAGCCGGATGACCTCCTGCGCGTTCGACGTCTTGTGCGCGAACACGGTGACGGGCAGGCCGATGCCCTTGCGGGACAGCAATTGCAGGCTGCGCAGCTTGTCTCGAGAGCGGGCGATCGCAACCGATTCGTTGACCGCATAGACCCGCATCATCTCGAATTGGCGGACCACCGCCGTTCCGAAGAAGGTAACGGACGCGCCGATACGGGGGATAACCGCGTCATAGCCGGTCAGCGCGCGCCCGCCATAATGGACAACCGGTCGGTGGGCGGCGATGTCGAGCGTGCAGCGCAGATGATTGATCGCGTCGATCTCATGCCCCCGGTCCCGCGCGGCGGCCATGATCCGCTGGTGCGAGTAAAGCTGGGGGCTGCGGCATAGCAGGGCGATATTCATGCGGTGTCTTCGAAGGCTCGGATGGCTTTGGGGTTGCGGCGCGACAGGCGGAAGCTGCGGCCGGGATCGATCAGGAAGCGCCGCCGGATCGCTTCGCGGCCCAGCAGCATTCGGAACCCCATCACGTCGCGGTCGGCCAGCGTCAACTCGATCGGCCAGGATATCTCGCCCAGCCGCGCCTGCGTTTCGACGACGATGCGCTCCTCCCGATCACCGTTCGAACTGCGCACCCAGCGCTCGTCCTTGATCGGCGCGACGCAGACGATCTCGGGCAGGGCCCGGCGCTGCAGCGGATGGAGCAGGAACTCGACATGCGGCGCCCCCCCGTCGAAAAAACGGCGCGTGCCGAAACTGTGGATCGAGGATGTGCGGGCGCCGCTGTCGATCTTGGCCTTGATCGGCAGCTTGAGCAGGGTGGGAAGCTTCACCCATTCGCGCCATCCGATCACCGGACGTTCGTCAGCCAAGCACGTCACTCCCGGTATTCGCTTTTACTTTACCCGCGAGTGTGACAACTTGGAAGGCGTGCGAGAAATCGGGGGGATTCCGACAGGTTTCCGAGAGATCGGAGACTTAAGCCAGCATGGCTTAAGCAAGGCGGGGGCGCCGGAGGGGAATTTCACATTCAACCACCCATTTACGTGGTCGATGACGACGAAAATATGCGCGTGTGGGTGTGTGAGGCGCTCGCCGAAGAAGGCTATGAGTGCCGCACCTTCGTCTCCGGAGACGCTTTCCTTGCCGTCCTGGACCAGCTCGCTCCCGGATGTCTGCTGCTTGACATGCGCATGCCGCGGCGCAGCGGCATCCAGGTTCAGGCGGAGCTTGTGCGCCTGAACAGCCCGATGAAGGTGATCGTGATCACCGGCGCCAGCAATGTCGAAACGATCGTGGAAGCGATGAAGCTCGGCGCGATCGACGTGCTCGAAAAGCCGTTCAAGGTCGATGCGCTGTTCGAGGCCGTCCGGGTCGCGCTTGCGGCGGTGACAGCGGAGAAATAGCGCACGCAAATACGGGCTCAAACTGCAAAACAGAGTGGCGGCTCCCTATATGAACGGATCAGCCACGGAGACTTCATGCGCCAGATCATCAGGGACTTGCCATTGGACATCCTGCTCGAGGAGCGGGACAGCATCAAGATTCGGATAAATCTCAGTGAGAACGGCGATGACGGCGGCTCCGGCTCACTCGCGGCCATGAAGCAGGACCTGTCGCGGATCGAGGCGGAAATCGCCGAACATCGCAAGGGCGCGCGGGGCTGAGGTCCCGGCACCAGCCTGCGGACCGATATGGCCTATTCGATCAAGGAAATCTTCTACACGTTGCAGGGCGAAGGCCGGAATGCCGGCCGCGCCGCTGTGTTCTGCCGCTTCGCCGGGTGCAATTTGTGGTCGGGCCGCGAGGCCGACCGCGCGGCCGCGACCTGCACCTTTTGCGATACGGATTTCGTCGGCCTGGACGGGCCGGGCGGCGGCCGCTTCGCCGATGCCGACGCGCTGGCCGGCACGATCGGGGATACCTGGGGTGGTTCGGGCGCTGAACGCCGGTTTGTCGTTCTGACGGGCGGCGAGCCGCTGCTTCAGGTCGATGCGCCATTGCTGGAAGCGCTTAAGCTTCGCGGATTCGAGATCGCGGTCGAGACGAACGGCACGATCGCGCCGCCGCCGGGAGTCGACTGGCTGTGCGTCAGCCCGAAAGCGCTGCCGCTGGCCGTTACCGGCGGGGATGAGCTCAAGCTCGTTTATCCCAACCCGCGGCTCGAGCCGGGCGATGTCGAGCATCTGCGCTTCGATCATCTCCAGCTCCAGCCGCTCGACGGGCCGGCGCGCGAGGTCAATACCGCCGCCGCGGTGGCATACTGCCTGGCCAACCCCCGGTGGCGGCTGAGCGTGCAGACCCACAAACAGCTCGGCATTCCATGAGCCCGGCCCTGAGCGAGCCCGCGCTCGTGCTCTTCTCGGGCGGACAGGATTCGGCCACCTGCCTGGCCTGGGCGTTGGATCGGTTCGATCGGGTAGAAACGATCGGCTTCGACTATCGGCAGCGCCATCGCGTCGAACTCGACGTGCGACGGCCGTTCCTCGACGCGCTCAGGGGCGATCACCCGCATTGGGCCGTCCGGCTTGGCGAGGATCATCTGCTCGACCTGGCCATACTGGGCGCGATCAGCGAAACCGCGCTGACTCGCGATACCGCCATCGCCATGTCGCAGGGCGGCCTGCCGAACACCTTCGTGCCGGGCCGCAACCTTCTGTTCCTCAGCTTCGCGGCGGCGATCGCCTATCGGCGCGGGCTGCGGCACATCGTCACCGGCGTGTGCGAAACCGACTATTCCGGTTATCCTGACTGCCGCGACGATACGATCAAGGCACTGCAGGTCGCGCTCAATCTCGGCATGGAAAGCCGCTTCGTGCTGCACACCCCGCTCATGTGGCGCGACAAGGCGCAGACCTGGCGGCTGACCGAGCGATTGGGCGGCGAGCGGCTGGTCGCGCTGATCCGGGATGGAACCCACAGCTGCTACCTCGGCGACCACGCCACCTCCCACCGTTGGGGCAAAGGCTGCGGCACCTGCCCGGCGTGCGAACTGAGGCGGGCGGGGTGGGACACCTACGCGTCCCAGACCGGGTGAAGGATCAGCTGAGATGAAATGGTCGGGGAGAGAGGATTCGAACCTCCGGCCCCTGCCTCCCGAAGACAGTGCTCTACCAGGCTGAGCTACTCCCCGACCGGTGCGTCCGGCCTTGCGGCCGACCGGGAGACAGGCGGCGGCCTATAAGCAGGTGGCCCGGCCGGCGCAAGCCGGCGCATTCGAGCAAAGGCGGTCAGGCGTCGCACGCGCCCAGCATCTGATGGATCGCGACGAACTTCTCGCGCGGGCTGCCGGCGCGGGCGCGGGCGGTCTCGGCGGCTTCGATCCGCTGCCAATCCGCGAAGCTGACGGTCCGGATGCCGCGATCGCCGAGCAGGCGGTCCAGCCCGGTGCCGCCCGGCTTATCGCTCCCGCCCCCGGCAAGGGCCGCCGCGATGGTTTCGGCGACCTGGATGGCGTCGGGGCGGTTGGTGCCGATCGTGCCGGACGGGCCGCGCCTCGCCCAACCGACGCAATAAAGTCCTTCGCCGATCACGCCGTCCGCGTTGCGGAAGCGGCCGGCTCCCTCGTCGAACGGCACACCCTCGATCGGCGGCGTTCGGTAGCCGATGCAGGGCACGACGAGGCCACACGGGATCGTGTGAAACGCGCCGGTGCCGGTCGCCCGGCCGTCGGCCTCCAGCCGGGTGCGCTCGACCAGGAGCCGCTCCACTCTGCCTTCCCCTTGCAGCTCGACCGGGCGGGCGAAGAAGTCGAAGTGAATCGTCTTGCGCTTGTCCGACGTCGGCGCGGCCGCGAAGTCTCGCAGGTGTCCCACCGACTTGCGCAAGCCCGGCTCGAGCGCCGCATCCTCCTCCGGCGCGGGAAGGTCGGCGGAGTTGACCCGTGGAGCCGCGCCTTGAAGATGGCCAAGCTCGCCCAGTTCCTTCTGCGTCATCGCGATCTGATGCGGGCCGCGTCGGCCGACCAGGTGAATGTCGCGAATCGTCGAAGTATTCAATGCGTCCAGCGCGTGGCCGACGATATCGGAGCCGGCGAACTCGTCGCGGGTCTTGGACAGGATGCGGGCGACGTCCAGCGCGACATTGCCGTTGCCGATCACGGCTGCTGCGGCGACGTCCAGCGGCGGATCGAGATCGGCGAACTCGGGCAGGCCGTTATACCAGCCGACGAAGGCCGCCGAGCCGATCACGCCGGGCAGATCCTCGCCCGGGATGCCGAGCGGCCGGTCGCTCGGGGCGCCAGTCGCGAGGATCACCGCGTCGTAGCAGCCGAGCAGTTCCGCGACGCTCACATCCCGGCCGATCACGACATTGCCGAGGAAGCGCACGTTGCCGGCCAATGCCACCTTTTCGTAGCGTTTGGACACCGCCTTGATCGATTGGTGATCGGGGGCGACCCCGAAGCGGATCAGGCCATAGGGGACGGGCAGGCGATCGATCAGGTCGATCCGGATCTCCTCGCCGAACAGCTTGGCGAGTGCTTCCGTGCCGTAGAAGCCGGCCGGCCCGCTCCCCACCACCGCCACCGCCACATGCCGCATCCTTGCCTCCCGCTCGTTGCCGCGATGCTAGGCCGGGTTGTTTTCCTGCGAAAGCAGGAAACGGGGCTGGGCCGGTGCCACGCCCAAGTCACTGGGCTCCTGCTTTCGCACGAGCACGAGACTCAGCTGCGCCCGCCGCTTTTGTCCTCGAGCATCGCGCCGCCTTTGGAGCGCAGATACTTTTCGATCGGGCCGGCGAGCATTGCGAGCATCGGAGGCAGCATCAGTTCGACATGGACCTTGCTGTCCTGGACGTCGAGTGTGCCGCTGACCGTCTGGCCCATTGCCACGACGTTGAGGTGCATGCGATCGCCCTCCCAGCGCGTGTCCACCTTGGCCGCCCCGCCCGGGATGTGCTCAGGTAGCTTGCCGATCCCGGCCTGCATCCGGCGCCGGGCTTCCTCGCGGCCGAGCTGGTGGGGCATGTCGACGATGAAAGGCTTGTTCATGGGCGCCATCTTAGCGGGCGACGATGTTGCTCTGCAACAACAGTGAAACACAATCGCCGGCGGCTCCGGCCGGACCTGTTCCAAGTTGCCGAAAACAACTAGTCTTTCCAGCTTGCGCGGCAGGGGAGCCGCGACGGGGGACCGCCATGACCAAGATGACCAAGTTCGCGCTGCTTTCGACCCTGTCCTCGATCGCGCTCGCCGCGCCCACGCACGCCCAGAATGTGGCGGCTCCCGAAACGGCTAATTCGACCGAAGACAAGCCTGCTCCCGACGAGACGATCATCGTCACCGGCACACGCCGCAACGATCGCACGGTTTCCGACAGCCCGGTTCCCGTCGACGTGATCGGAGCGGACGCGATTACGAACACCGGCCAGACCGAAACCAACCGGATCCTGAACCAGCTGGTTCCCTCGTTCAACTTCCCTCAGCCCTCGATCGCGGACGGATCGGACGCGCTGCGCCCGGCGACCTTGCGGGGCCTGAGCCCCGATCAGGTGCTGGTGCTGATCAACGGCAAGCGCCGTCACGTCTCGGCCCTGCTCAACATCAACGGCACCGTCGGGCGCGGCAGCGCGGCGGTCGATATGAATCTCATCCCCGGCCTGGCGATCAGCCGCATCGAAGTGCTGCGCGACGGCGCCGCCGCCCAATATGGCTCGGACGCGATCGCCGGCGTGATAAACGTCCAGCTCAAGAGCGCGAATGATGGCGGCCGCGCGTCCGTTACTCACGGCAAGCATATCACCACGCTGGACGACGTCGCCAACGTCACCGGGCTTCAGCTGAACGCCGCCGGGCAGCCACAGCTGGATCCGGCCGACAACCGCTATCTGCTGGCCACCACCGAAGGGGAGCGCAAGGCGCGTGACGGCGAGCAGATCAGCGCGGGCGTCAATCTCGGCATCCCGCTGGGGCCGAACGGCTTCGTCAACCTGACCGGGGAATATCGCTATCGCGAGCGCACAAACCGCGCCGGGTTCGATCTGCGGCCCAATTACAACCGGCCGACAGCCGCGTTCGATGCGCGCGAGGCCGGGTTCAACCGCCTCCAATTCCGCTTCGGCGATCCGGACATGCGGGACTACAACCTGTTCCTGAACTCCGGCTTCGAGCTTGGCGGCGGCCTCGAGCTTTATGCCTTCGGCTCCTATGGCAATCGCGACACGGTGAGCGCCGCCAATTACCGCTCCGCGAATGCCGCCGCCAATCGCGATTTCGGAGCGATCGGCACCAATGTGACGCCCAATGCCGGCAACTTCATCGCGCTCACTCCGGACGGCTTCCTGCCGCTGATCGCGACCGATCTGGAAGATTATGCCGTCACGG
The DNA here is from genome assembly GCA_036387855.1 of Allosphingosinicella sp. Classification (GTDB taxonomy): domain Bacteria; phylum Pseudomonadota; class Alphaproteobacteria; order Sphingomonadales; family Sphingomonadaceae; genus Allosphingosinicella. The sequence goes on from DASVSZ010000041.1 coordinate 37,322, forward strand.
TGGGCCTGCGCGGCGAATTTGCCGGCTTCCGCTCGGATTTGTCCGCAGGCCGCGGCCACAACAGTTTCGACTATGAGATCCGCAATTCGCTCAACACCTCGTTCGGCACCGCGAGCCAGCGCACGTTCGACGCCGGCGGGCTGCGTTACGGGCAGAACATCTTCAACCTCGATCTGTCGCGCGATCTGGCGGTCGGCTTCGCCAAGCCGGTGACGCTCGCGATCGGTGCCGAATATCGCGAGGAGCAGTTCGAGATTCGCCCGGGCGACCTGCAATCGTTCGCGACCGGGCCGCTGTTCCGCCCGGCCTTCGCCACCACCGCCGCCAATTGCGCCACCCAGGGAGGCGTGTTCGCGGCCGCCACCGGTATTTGCAGCTTCCCGGGCCGAGCCGCGCCCGCCGGTGCACAGGGCTTCCCGGGCATCCCGACCAGCAGCGCGACCGATGTGGATCGCAACAGCTACGCCGTTTATGCCGAGATCGACGCCGATCCGTTCGAAGGCTTCACCGCCAGTCTGGCCGGACGCTACGAGCATTTCTCCGATTTCGGCGAAACGCTGAACGGCAAGTTCGCTGCCCGGTTCGAGCCGGTCGAAGGCTATGCGCTGCGCGGCTCGATCTCGAACGGCTTCCGCGCGCCGTCGCTCCATCAGCAATTCTTCAGCACCACATCGACCAACTTCATCAACGGCGTTCCCGTCGACATCGCGACGCTGCCCGTCAACTCGCCGGCCGCGCGCGCGCTCGGATCGCGTGACTTGAAGCCGGAAAAGTCGCTCAACATGAGCCTGGGCTTCACCGCCAATCCCTTGCGCGGGCTGACGCTCACGGCCGATGCCTACCAGATCGCGATCGACGATCGGATCGTGCTGACCGAGACGCTCGGCGTGGGTGGCACCGGCAACGTCGCGGCCGTGCAGACCGCCGTGACGGCGCTGCTCGCGTCCAGCGGCTTCCCTCAGGTCGCTGCGGCGCGCTTCTTCGTCAACGGCCTCGACACCACCACGCGCGGCATCGACGTGGTCGGCACCTACCGCTTCAACGCCGGCACTTTCGGCAGCTGGTCGCTGACCGCGGCCTATAATTACAACAAGACCAAGATCGATCGGCGCCTCAACGAACTGGGGCCGCTCGCCGCGATCCCCGGCATCGTCCTGTTCGGCCGCGTCGAAGGGCTGCGCTTCACCGACGGCCAGCCGCGTGACAAGATCGTGCTGAGCGCCGACGGCGATGTCGGCGTGTTCGGCATCACCGCCCGCACCACCCGCTACGGCAAGGTCGTCTCGCCGGGCGCGGCCACTCCGATCACGACTCCGCTCAGCCTGACCGCGTTCGGGCCGGACGACATCTTCCTCGGCAGGAAGTGGATCACCGACCTGGAAGTGCGGGTCGGCGAGGATGGCGGCGCGCAATTCGCGATCGGCGCCAACAACCTGTTCGACGTCTATCCCGACCGTTCGCCATTCGGGCCGCGGCCGGCTTCGGTGGGCGGTGTCTATCCCGCCAACCAGTCCTATATCCCATATTCGATCTTCTCGCCGTTCGGGTTCAACGGCCGCTATGTATACGGGCGGATGTCGGTCGAGTTCTGACGGCTCAACAGGGCGTAACTTGAAGGACGTGGGAAAGAGCGCTTTCCTCTGGTCATTGCGAGGAGCGCAGCGACGAAGCAATCCAGCCGTTCGGAGCAGGATCTGGATCGCTTCGCTTCGCTCGCAATGACGAAGGTGGGTCGGCACGGCGCACCTTGCCCTTTGAGCGATGCTGCCCCATCAAGCGGCTCGCAATCAACTGAAAGTCCGCCATGGCGATCACGACCGGCGCCAAGTCCGAACTCGTCCAGATCCTCGCCCAATCGCGCGCGGCGCTGATTGGCGTTGCGATCTTGAGCGCCGTGCTCAACATCCTGACGCTGGGCGGCTCCATCTTCATGATGCTGGTCTATGATACGGTGCTGCCGAGCCGCAGCGTGCCGACGCTCGGCGGCCTGTTGTTCATGCTGGTCGTCATCTACCTGTTCCAGGCGGTGCTGGACGTGATCCGCGGCCGCATGCTGTCGCAGATCGGCGCTTCCGTCGATCGCGGCTTGGGGCCCCGCATCCACCAGCTTATCGGGCAGCTCGCCCTGCGGGTCCGCACGCCCGGCGACGGTCTCCAGCCGGTCCGCGATCTCGACAATGTCCGCTCCTTCCTGTCCGGCGCCGGGCCGTCGGCGCTGATCGATCTGCCCTGGATGTTCTTCTTCATCCTGGTTCTGTTCCTGCTCCATTATTGGCTTGGCATCACCGTGCTGATCGGCGCGCTGATCCTGATCGCCTTGACCTTCGCGACCGAGAAGCTGACCAAGGAGCCGAACAAGCAGGCCACCCTGCTCAACGCGCAGCGCCAGTCCATGGCCGAATCCACCCGCCGCCACGCCGAAGTGCTGCAGGCGATGGGGATGGGCCCCAGGGTCAACCGCACCTGGGTGCAGATGAGCGACCAGAGCCTCGCTGCTCAACAGAACCTCACCAATGTCGCCTCCACTTTGGGCGGCAGCAGCAAAATCCTGCGCCTGCTGCTGCAATCGATCGTGCTCGCGGTCGGCGCGCTGCTGGTGATCGACAATCAGGCGACCGGCGGCATCATCTTCGCCAGCTCGATTCTCGCCGCCCGCGCGCTCGCGCCGGTGGAAGTCGCGATCGCCAATTGGAAGGGCTTCGTCGCCGCCCGGCAGAGCTGGGCACGGCTCAAGGAGATGCTCGGGCAAATGCCCGACGATCAGGTCTCGCACCAGCTGCCCGCGCCGACGTCGGCCCTGGCCGTCGAAGCGCTGTCGCTCGCCCCTCCGGGCGCGAACCGGCTGACGGTGGACGGGGTCACCTTCGCCGCCAAGGCCGGCGAGGCGATCGCGGTGATCGGGCCGAGCGGTTCCGGCAAATCGACCCTGGTGCGCGGCATTTGCGGCATCTGGCGCCCGGTGCGCGGCAGCGTCCGGCTCGACGGCGCGGCGCTCGATCAATGGTCGCCCGAGGAGCTTGGCCGCCACATCGGCTACCTGCCCCAGAATGTCGAACTGCTGTCCGGCACCGTCGCCCAGAATATCGCCCGTTTCGATCCGGCGGCGCCGTCCGACGCGATCACCACCGCGGCCAAGCTGGCCGGCGTGCACGACCTGATCGTGCGCCTGCCGGACGGTTATGAATCGGAGGTCGGCGCCGACGGATCGTCGCTGTCCGCCGGCCAGCGCCAGCGCATCGCGCTTGCCCGCGCGCTGTATGGCGATCCGTTCCTGATCGTGCTGGACGAGCCCAATTCGAACCTGGACGCGGAAGGCGAGACCGCGCTCGCCGAAGCGGTCAACACCGCCCGCAAGCGCGGCGCGATCGTGGTGCTGGTCGCGCACCGCCAGTCGATCCTGGGCGTCGTCAATTCAATCCTCTACATGCGCGACGGTCGCGCCGTTGCCTATGGCCCGCGCGATGAAGTGCTGCGCAAGCTGAGCGGCGCCGAACCGCCAAAGAAGATCACCGCGTCCGCCACCACGGTCGAAGCGGGGCAGGCGCAGAACAGCGCCTGAGCGCGTTGCGCAAACCCGCGAAATAAGGCGAACATTCCGTTCACCACGCCTTCTAAGCGCCCGTAAACGATCATTTCCCTATTGAGCCACGCTGAAGGTCAAGTGCCGACCAGTGAGGGTTTGAAATGAGCGTTTCCAGCTTTCTGAGCCGGCTCCGGACGAACGAGGTGGCCAACGTCCTGCCGATGATGGCGATGGCGTTGGTTCCGATTGCCGGGATGGTCGGATCGGGGCTCGACATGAGCCGCGCCTACATGACCAAGGCCAAGCTTCAGACGGCCTGCGATTCCGCCGCCCTGGCAACGCGCCGCTACATGGGCGGCAACCCGTTCAGCAGGGACGCCGACGATAATGGCGAGCCGGACGCCAAGACCGAGGGCAAGAAGTTCTTCGCGTTCAACTTCCCGACCGGCACGATGGGAACGGCGGCGGTCACGCCCAGCATCACCGCGGTCGGCGACGTCGTTACCGTCTCCGCGACCACGGCGGTGCCGACCACGATCATGAAAATGTTCGGCAAGAACGAGATCGAACTCTCCACGACGTGCGACGCCGACCAGGACTACGTCAACAACGATATCATGCTGGTCCTGGACGTAACCGGTTCGATGAACTGCACCGCCGGCACGGATTGCGACTATGCCGCCACCGAGCAAAGCAACTCACGTATTTCGAAACTTCGCAGCGACGCCGGCGCGCTTTATCGGGCGCTGTCGGGTGCCGCCGCCGGAGTGCGTATCCGCTACGGCTTCATGCCTTATTCCATGACGGTGAACGTCGGCAAGGACCTCAACACCGGCTGGGTGCGAACCACTTCGCCTTACATGGTTCAGAATGCGGACGGCTCATTTTCCTATCAGAACGTGGCCCATGATGGAACGTGGATGGCGAACTGGCGCAGCACGGCAGCGGCCCACGCCGACAAGGGCTGCATCGAAGAGCGCTCGACCATCTCGGCCAATGTGGACTCAAGCACGATCAGAATTTCGAGCGACGTCGCACAGGCTGACATCGACACGGTTAATACCACCGACGACCGCCGCAAGTGGCATCCTTATGATCCTGACGCCAACCGGCGTGAGGAATTCCGGCCGCCCTATCTCAGCCAGGAAGATTTCGACCGTTACGTCTTTCAAAATCTGCGCTCGTTCTGCCCGGCTCCGGCGCGCAAGCTTGCGACCTATGCCACGCTTGCCGACTTCAACACGGAGCTAAACCGCGCGGTGTCGCGGGTTGGCGGCATGACCAACCACGACTTGGGAATGATGTGGGGCGCGCGATACCTGTCCGGATCTGGCATGTTCCAGAGCGAGAATCCCGACACGCTCAACAGCATGCGCGTCGATCGCCACATCGTCTTCCTGACCGACGGCGAGATGACGTCCTACGGCTTCAACTATTCGTCTTATGGCATGCCCGATTACCAGAACCGCTGGAACACGGGCGGCGTTTCCGCGAGTCAGCTCGTCGCGAAACATCAGGCGCGCTTCCTGAACGCCTGCAATCGAGCCCGGCAGATGGGGCCGAACGGAACGACGATCTGGGTGATCGCGCTGGACGTCGGCTCGACGGGCTCGATCTCGCCCTGCGCGAGCGGGTCCGACCGTTTCTTCGTCAGCAACGGCACCGATCTGGAAAGCGTGTTCGATACGATCGGCAAGGAAATCGGCAAATTGAGGTTGACCCGATGATCCGCGTCCGCTCGCATCGCCGCTCCCTGGTCCGCAACGAACGCGGCGCCGTGCTCACCGAGTTCGGACTGCTCATCGTGCCGATGTGCATCCTGCTGCTGGGTCTGCTCGACCTGGGCTATCTCATGTATCTGCGCTCGACCTTCCAGGGCGCAATCAACGATGTGGCGCGCCTGGCGACGGTGCAGAACCCGACGATCAGCGGCACCGGGACCGTCGAACAGCGGATGGACGCGGCGATCCGCGAACGGATGCGGGGGCTCGCGATCAACGCGACCTACGATGTGCGCGAACAAAGCGTCGAGGACTTCACCCAGATCGGCAAGCCGGAAAAGCTGATCAGCGACGTCAACCGCAACGGCCGGCACGATCCGGGTGATTGTTGGATCGATCTGCAGCAGAACGGCACGTTCGACACCGCCCCGGTTCGTTCGGGCCTTGGCGGCGCTGATGACGTGGTGCTCTACACCGCCAACCTGACCATGCCGCGCATGTTCCCGATGGCCAAGCTGCTCGGCGCGTCGCCCAATTACGAGATCCTGGTCAAGGCGACGGTGCGGAACCAGCCTTATGCCAACCAGGCGAGCTCGCCCACCGTATGTTCGGCGGCGTCATGATAGGATCGAACTTCATGCCCAACGGCGCGGATCGTTCGCTGCGGCGCGACCAGAGCGGCGTCGCGATGATCGAGTTCGCGCTGACGCTGCCGATCGTGGTCGTGCTCGGGCTCGGCGCGCTCGAAACCGCCAACCTCGCGCTGGCTCACCTCCGCGTGAGCCAGATCGCGATGACGGTGGCCGACAATGCCGGGCGCGTGACTTCCGCGATCGACGAGGTCGACATCGTGGAGGTATTCGCGGGCGCCGAATCGGTGGGACAGGCGATCGACTTTCAGCAAAACGGCCGGGTGGTCCTGTCCTCGCTGCAGGACAACATGAACACTAACGCGACATTGCGTGGGCCGATGATCAACTGGCAGCGCTGCTTCGGCTCGCTGGCGGTGGCGCCATCCTATGGCCGGGAGGGCAAGGGACGAAGCGACGCGACCTTGCGGCCGGGCATGGGACCGGCCGGCCGCGAAATCGCGGCGCTGGCGAACACGGCCGTGATGTTCGTGGAAGTCAGCTACAATTACCAGCCGATGGTCAAGGCGGTGCTGCGGCCGCAGGTGATACGCTACGAAAGCGCGTTCAACGTGCGCGAGCGGACCTTGCTGAATATCACCAACACGACCGGCCGTGCGGTTGCGACTTGCCCGCCCGCCGGCAGCTAGGCGGCGATGTGAACCCGGAGGCGCGCAGCATCGTTGATGCGGCATGCCGCGTCCGGATTGCCCGCATGCCCTAGCACCAAACCGCGTCCGAGGCTGGATCGGGCGGCTTGCCTGCGCCGTCGCGATCGCGGGCCTGTCCATCGGCCGGCCCGGCATCGCCCAGGAGCAGGCGGAAGGGCAGGACAAGGCCGATTACCACGCCTGGCTGGCCCGCGAGCCGGCCGCGCGGGCGCAATTGCTCGCGTTCAAGCAGTTCCTGGACATGCGCGGCGTCGATGGCGTGGTGCCGACCTGGCAGTTGGTCCGCACCGCCAGCAGGTGGCGGGAGTGCAACGGTCCGCGCTTTCAGGTCTCGCCCTTCACCGAATGGACGCATATCGCCCAGACGCTCCGCTTCATCCGCGCCCATGTCGAGCCGGTGGTCGGCGATGTCGAAGCGATGTCGGGCTATCGCAATGCCGAGCTCAATGCCTGTTCCGGCGGCGCTCGGGAAAGCGCGCATCGCCGTTTCTTCGCCCTCGATCTGGTGCCGATCAAGCCGATCGCACGGCCCGGCATGATCCGCAGCCTGTGCGCGATCCACGCCTGGCGCGGCCCCGCATATGAGATCGGCCTCGGCTTCTACCAGGGCCTGCGCTTCCACGTCGATTCCAAGGGCTATCGCAAATGGGGCCCGGACGGGAAAAGCGCGACTTCGCCGTGCAGTGGCTAACCGTCATCCCGGCGAAGGCCGGGATCTCAGGTCGGAAAAGCGCCTCTTGTCCTGAGATGCCAGCCTTCGCTGGCATGACGGGAAGTGGCGTTACGTTGTCGCGATGTCCGGGGCGTCCTCTGCCTTCATGCCGACGACGTTGTAGCCGCCGTCGACATGGTGGATTTCGCCGGTCACGCCGCTTGCAAGGTCCGACAGCAGATACAGCGCCGCCCCGCCAACATCCTCGATCGTGACGTTGCGGCGCAGGGGCGAATTATATTCGTTCCATTTGAGGATGTAGCGGAAATCGCCGATTCCACTCGCCGCCAGCGTCTTGATCGGGCCGGCGGAGATGGCGTTGACGCGGATCTTCTCGGGGCCGAGGTCCATCGCCAGATATTTGACGCTGGTCTCCAGCGCCGCCTTGGCGATCCCCATGACGTTGTAATGGGGGATGACCTTCTCGGCGCCGTAATAGGTGAGGGTGACGAGGGCGCCGCCGTTCGGCATCATCTCGCGGGCGCGACGGGCGACGGCAGTGAAGCTGTAGGCCGAGATGTTCATCGACATCAGGAAATTGTCGAGGCTGGTGTCGACATATTTGCCGCGAAGCTCGTTCTTGTCGGAGAAGCCGATGGCGTGGACGACGAAGTCGATCGTCTCCCAGCGCGTCTTCAATTGCTCGAAAAGGCGATCGAGATCGGCCATGTCGGAGACGTCGCATTCGATGAGGAAGTCGGACCCGACCTGGCTGGCGAGCGGCCCGACCCGCTTCTTCAGCGCCTCGCCCTGGTAGGAGAAAGCGAGCTC
>DASVSZ010000042.1:0-222983 GCA_036387855.1 Allosphingosinicella sp.
GTGTAGCGCAACGGCCGCAGCGCGTTGCGGTCCATCCCCGCGACCGCCCAGCGCCCATCGGTCATCGCCAGCGCCGCAGGGCCATCCCACGGCTCCATCACCGATGCGAGATACTGATACATCGCGGTGTGGGCGGGCGGCGTGTCGTCCGACATGGCCTCGGGCACCAGCATCAGCTTGGCCGTGGGCGCGTCGCGGCCCGACCGGCAGATCGCCTCGAACACCGCGTCCAGTGCCGCGGTGTCGCTAGCACCGGCAGGGATGACCGGCTTTATGTCCTCCGAATGCTCGCCGAACGCGATCGACGCCATGCGGATCTCGTGGCTCAGCATCCAGTTCTTGTTGCCGCGGATCGTGTTGACCTCGCCATTATGCGCCAGGCACCGGAACGGCTGCGCCAGCCACCATTGCGGAAAGGTGTTGGTCGAATAGCGCTGGTGAAAGATCGCGACGCGGCTTTCGAACCGCTGGTCGACCAGATCGGGATAGAAGACCGACAGCGATTCCGCGAGGAACAGCCCCTTGTAGATGATCGATCGGCAGCTGAGCGAACAGACGTAAAAACCCTGAATCTGCGCCGCAATCACCCGATTTTCGATGCGGCGGCGGACCAGATACAGATTTTTTTCGAATTCGGCGGCGTCGACGTCGCCGGGCAGCGGGCCGGCGATCATGATCTGTTCGATCTCCGGCCGGGTCAGCTGCGCCTTCGCACCGAGCACGCGCACGTCGACGGGCACCTGCCGCCAGCCATAGATGGTATAGCCCGCCTCGATGATCGCGCTTTCGACGATCGTCCGGCACGTCTCCTGCGCGCCCAGATCGGTGCGCGGCAGGAAGATCATGCCGACCGCAAGCCGGTTCGGCCGCACCTTGTGCCCCGATTGCGCGACGCAATCGTCGAAGAAGCGCACCGGCAGATCGACGTGCAGCCCGGCCCCGTCGCCTGTCTTCCCGTCGGCATCGACTGCCCCGCGGTGCCACACCGCCTTTAGCGCATCGATCGCCGATTGCACGACCCGCCGGGATGCACGCCCGTCGGTCGCGGCGACCATGCCGACGCCGCACGCATCGCCTTCGAACTCGGGACGATACATGCCATGCTCGGCGAGATACTTGCGTTGGTCGGTCATATCAGGGTGATCCGGCAGCGGAGGTGCAACAAGGCGGGTGCGGCGTTGGTGTGCGGTCCGCGGAGCAGGATGTGCGTCACGCTGCCACCTTCTCGCGCGCCGCCTTGGCTTTCAGCCACGCGTGCATCGCCGCCGACACGTCGCGTCCGTCGCGGACCGCCCATACCACCAGCGACGCGCCGCGCACGATGTCGCCCGCTGCGAACACGCCGTCGAGCGACGTCATCAGCGTCTTGCCGTCAACCAGCACAGTGCCCCAGCGCGAGACGCCCAGTTCCGGTGCGCCGAACAGCGCCGGCAGGTCTTCGGCATCGAAGCCCAGCGCCTTGATGACCATGTCGGCGGCCAGTTCGAAATCGCCGCCGGGCTCGACCTCGGGCGCGCGCCGGCCGCTGGCATCGGCAGTCCCCAGGCGCATGCGCCGCGCCTTCACCGACGAGACGGCCGTGTCGCCGGCAAAGCCTTGCGGTGCGGATAGCCAGACGAATTCGGCGCCTTCTTCCTCGGCATGCGCGACTTCGCGTTGCGACCCGGGCATGTTGGCGCGGTCGCGGCGATACAGGCATTTGACCGACGCCGCACCTTGACGGATCGCGGTGCGCACGCAATCCATCGCGGTATCGCCGCCGCCGATGACGACCACGTTCTTGCCCGCTGCGTCGAGCGCGCCGCTGTCGAAATCGACGACGGCATCGCCGAAGCCCTTGCGGTTCGACGCGGTCAGATAATCGAGTGCCGCGATCACCCCACGCGCGTCCTGGCCCTCCAGGTCGACGTCACGCGGCTTGTACACGCCAGTCGCGATCAGGATCGCATCGTGGCGCGCCCGCAATTCGTCGAGCGTGGCGTCGTCGCCGACGTCGAAGCCTTCATGGAAGACGATGCCGCCCGCCTTCAGCCGATCGACGCGGCGCATGACGATCGGCTTTTCCAGCTTGAAGCCGGGGATGCCATAAGTCAGCAGCCCGCCGGCGCGGTCGTGCCGGTCATAGACATGAACGTCATAGCCATAGGTGCGCAGATAATCCGCCGCCGAAAGCCCGGCCGGCCCCGCGCCGATGATCCCCACGGACTGGCCGCGTGCGGGGCCGGGGGCCAGCGGTTCGACCCAGCCTTCTTCCCACGCCTTGTCCGTGATGAACTTTTCGACCGATCCGATCGTGACGGCGCCGTGGCCCGAAAACTCGATGACGCAATTGCCCTCGCACAACCGGTCCTGCGGGCAGATGCGGCCGCAGATTTCGGGCATGGTCGAGGTCGCGTTGCTGAGTTCATACGCCTCACGCAGCCGCCCCTCCGCCGTCAGCCGCAGCCAATCGGGAATGTGGTTGTGCAACGGGCAGTGGACCGAGCAATACGGCACGCCGCATTGCGAGCAGCGCCCCGCCTGATCCTCGGCATTGGGCACCGCATAGCGATCCGCGATCTCGCGAAAGTCGTCGGCGCGCTCGTCCGCAGACCTTTTGTGCGGATAAGCCTGTTCGCGCTCCACGAACTTCAGCATCGAATCGTTCGCCATGATCGTCCTCCGTCACCCCATTAGGTGGGTGAACGCGACTTGTCACGAGCAATCCGGAGAATAGGGCAGCTATCGGACCTAAAAACGGAGTTGGGAACGATGTCCGGAGGCCGCAAAGGCCGCGCCGGGCTATTAATTGGCCGAACCGGCCCTACACGTACAATGCCACGAGTGCGATCGCCCCGACCACGATCCTGTACCAGGCGAAGGGCGCAAAGCCGTGGCGGCTGACGATGCCGACGAACCAGCGGATGACCAGCAGCGCCACGACGAACGCGACGACAAAGCCGATCGCGATCGCCGTCCATCCGCCTTCGCCGATCGCCCCGCCCGATTTGTAGAGGTCATAAGCCGACGCCGCCAGCATCGTCGGGACGGCCAGGAAGAAGCTGAATTCCGCCGCCGCCTTGCGGTCCACACCCAGGCTCAGCGCACCCATGATCGTCGCACCGGACCGGCTGACGCCGGGGATCATCGCCAGGCATTGCAGCACGCCGACCCCCAGCGCCGTCGTCCACGGCATCGCCTCGACCGCGTGGATGCGCGGGTTTCGCACCATCCGCTCGATCGCAAGGATGGCGACGCCTCCGACGATCAGCGCGACCGCGACGGTCGTCGGGCTCTCCAGCAATGCCTTGACCGATTTGTACACGACGACGCCGATCGCGGCAGCGGGCAGGAACCCCAGGATGATGTTGCGGGTGAAGGCAAAGGCGCTCGGCTGGCGGCTCAACAGCCCGCGCGCGACGTCGACGAAGCGTCGCCAATACAGCACGACGACCGCCAGGATCGCGCCCAATTGGATCACGATCTCGAACGTGCCCGCGCCCTCGCCCTTGAAACCCAGCAGGGCGCCGGCAAGGATCATGTGTCCGGTCGACGACACGGGCAGGAATTCGGTGACCCCCTCGACGATGCCGAGGAGAATGATGGTCAGCAGGTCGTACACGAAAAACGCCTAGCGAGAGGATATCATGCGCCGATCTGTTCGGCGCGGGCGCCAAACCGGCCCTGACGCCGGAAACGCACCAGCCACGCGGGCGCAGCGGCGGCCAGCGGCGTCGGCTGCACGCCGAGCGCAGCCAGTCCGGGCGTACCCTCCGCGACGACATTGTCGTGCTGGAGCATCAGCCATTGATCGCGGGTGATCGGCGCGAGTGGCAAGAAGCCGGCGCGAGAGATCAGGTCGCCGGCGAAATCCGGTAGCTCCAATATCTGCGGCGAACGCCCGATGGCCTCGGCGATCCAACGGATCAGCGCCCCCATCGCAATGACGTCCGGCCCGCCCAGTTCATAGGTCCGGCCGGCATGCGCGAGCGGATCGGCGACGAGTGCCGCGATCGCATCGCCGACATCGCCGGCGAAGACCGGCTGAAATTTCACGCCCGCGCGCAGCACCGGCACCACCGGCGCCTTTGCGATCATGTCCGCGAAACGATTGACGAACTGGTCCTCGCGCCCGAACACGATCGACGGCCGCACGATCGTGGCGGACGGGAAGGCGGCCTGCACCGCCCGCTCGCCCTCGCCCTTGGTGCGGCCATAGCGGCTCGGACTGTCCGCATCGGCGCCGATGGCGGAAATTTGCACCAGCGAGCCGACACCAGTCTCGATCGCGGCTTGTGCGATGTTGCGCGCGCCATCGACATGAAGCCCCTCGAAGTCGCCCTGCAGCGTGCCGACGAGATTGACCACGGCATCGCTGCCCTCGACCGCGGCGCGGACCTGATCGCGGTTACGGATATCGACGGCACCGAACTGGGTCTGCCCCAGCGCGCCGAGCGGTTTCAGGAAAAAAGCCTGGCGCGGATCGCGCTGGACAATGCGGACGCGCGCGCCCGTCTTGTAGAGGGCCTGGGCGACATAGCGGCCGAGAAAGCCACCGCCGCCGAACAGGGTCACGAGCCGGAAAGTGTCTGGAAGCATTGCGCGCCTGATAATCAAGTGGCGCGCCTCTTGCCCGCTCGCACCTTCGTTGACAAGCAGCGCCGGCCCCGTCTAAGCGCCGCCGCCTACCGAGACGATTGCTCTCCTGTGCCCAGGTGGCGGAATTGGTAGACGCACCAGCTTCAGGTGCTGGCGCTCGCAAGGGCGTGGAGGTTCGAGTCCTCTCCTGGGCACCACTTTCGGTCAAAACTGGGCACCTGTGCGTGCAGAGGGGCTCTTGCGCCTACGGCAGCCTCCAGAGCCGCTTTTGAGCCTCTGATCACGATCTCGTTGTCGTTGACCGTTACCCGGTCGATCAGCAGTCGCACATAAGCCTTTCGTGTGGCGGCGTTCTCGGCCAAGCGCTTTTTGAGCAGAAGGCCGAATTTCCCGATGGTCTCTTCCGTGATCCTGTTGGTGCTGGCGGAGAGTGCCCGCTTGAGGTTCGTTTCAGTCTGACTGAGCGCGGCGATCGACTGCTTATAGTCGGCCAGACGTTCAGCAAGCACCTTGTCGGTCGGCGATATCAGTCCTTCCGCTACTACATCTAACAGGCGCCGCAGCCGGTTCTCCGTTTCAGATCGGGCGCGCTTCACGCGGTCCAAATCTTCTTTGCGCTGTTCGTCGGCGGCGTCAGACATCTCCAACACGGCGGCAAGCAGCTTCCTCAAACGTTCCGGCTTCAAGACTCGTTCGAGAAGCCCATTAATCACGATCTTGTCTAACTCATCTGTCCTGATCGGTTTGCATCGGCATGCGCCGGCCGCTTCGGCCCTGCGATTGCAGGTATAGTAGGCATATCGCCCGCCCTTACCGGTTCGAATGGTGACGCCAGCATTGCAGCCCGCTGCACCGCAATGACAAACGCCGGTCAGGAGAACAGGCGAGTTCACGATGCGAGGTGGGGTCACCGTGGGCGCCGCTGCCGCACGGCGCGCTGACACAGCGGCGGCAACCTCCGGCGCGACGATCATCGGGCACGGCACCTCGATGGCATGTTCGGGCCGAGCCTTTGCGTCCACGTCCGGGCAGGTCCGGTCGAAGTAACGTCCAATATAGTGCTCTCGGGTGAGGATCCCGTCGACACCGCTATGGCGGAAGGGCTTGCCTTTAATCTTGAGGCCTAGGCCATTCAGGTGAACGGCGATCAGGCGGGTTCCCATCGGCTGCCCGTCGAGCCCTTCAAGGGCCAATTTGTAAATAAGCCGCACGGTCGCGGCCTCTTCTTCGTCGGCAAGAAGCTTCTTGCGTTCCTTCCGCCCGTCAACGGTGGCTACAACCGCGCGGTAGCCAAAGGGAACGGGCCCCCCGTTCCAGTATCCTGCTTGTGCGTTGAACCGCCGATCGCGGCGCGTGAAAGACGAGGCGTCGACTGCGTATTTTTCGTTCACCGCAGCAAAGATGTTGCGGACGACCTTGCTGTTGGCGTCCGTGGCCTCACCCTCCAGCACGGTGACGAGCGCGACGCCCGCTTTTGAGAGGCGATGCTCACTTGTAACCTGCGTCAGAAGGCGGCGAGCGAAGCGGCTGAGGCTGTAAGTCAGGATCAACTCGACGGGCCGCTCATCGGAAGTGGCAAGATCGATCATCCGGTCGAACTCGCGGCGGTTCTCCTTCCGGCCCGAAACGTCGGGCTCTTCAAAAACCGCAAGGACCTCCATGTTGCGGAGGGCGGCAAATTCGCGAATGGCTTGAATCTGCGCCGCGATGCTGGCGTTGTTGCCGCCCTCCTCGTCGGACGAGACGCGGACGTAAGCAAAGGCTCGCCGGCCCGAAGCCGTTGGGGTCGCTGAACCTCTCATCGGCTTGCTTCTCCTCCTTCGAATTCAGCCGCAATCGTTTCGGCCAGCACGTCGCGCAAATGAGCAAAGACCAGAGCCGCCTCGCCTTCGACCAGATGAAGGTCGAGGCCGAGGTCCGTCCGAGCCGACCGACAAGATGAGTCGGGCGGGTCCGAGGCGTCAAGCTCGGGACGGCCCGTTTTCGTTTCGGCGAGACTCTTTTGAACGCGCGGCATCCACCATCCAGAGCACGGGCAATCAGTGGCTGGCTGTGGACTCCCGGTGCTCTTCTCGAAGTACCCCGTGCAGAGTGGCAAGCGATGACACTACCGGCAAACCCCACGCACCTCCTATAATCATACTGAGGCAAGCCGCCGGAGGATCAAGTCATGCGCCTAAGTGAGTTCATTGTGACCATTTCATCAGTCGTGAAGCGACTAGCTTTCACGCGATGTCGCTCGCATCGCCAGCTCTTCATCGACCTTTCACCTGTGCTCATATCTGCTCAGGACCACGGTCTGCCGTCCAGCGCTGCGCTTCTGCTCTCGCCTTATCAGACGCTCATCAGAAACTACGTCACAGCACTCGCAAGAGCGCGGGAAGCTCTGCCCGGCAGTTCAGGCCGTTTCCTCCGTCTGCCGTTAGGTTGTCGGCTCGGTAAGTTGCATTTTTCGCCGCTGTTGCAACTCGCCAAGTTGTCCGGGCACTGTGAGATTACTGCAGTCGACTTCGAAACACTTCCTCGAACGTCAACCGCGATTGGCCTGTTGGTGCGTCGACGAATCGCACTGGGCGAGCATGCCGGTGAACCGGCGACGTTCAAGACGGTGCTCGGGTTCAGCCTCAAGGCCTATTGCGCCTTCTTAGCTGCCCTCCGGCAAAGCGATCCCGTCTTGTTCGTTTTGCTGATGGCCAACGAGTTCAGCTATGCGCGGGATTGGGCGGCGGGGCATCGGCCGGCGGATCTATGCTGGGTCGAGCGCGCCGCCACCCTTGGCGAACTCGAGCGGCTAGTGGAGATCGCCTCCTTCGCAAAGACGCATCCGTCGAGCGTTGCCAGCCTGAAGAAAGCTCTTAAGGGCGTCGCCCGTAGGCCGGCGCCGAAGAAGCGCCTCTCGAATTCCCGGCAGCAACAGCAGCTGCGGCGTCATGTCGAGCAGCTTGGCTACGGTGCCGAGGCGCTTCGTGCCCTATTCCTCGGCGACGCCGCTGGGCCTCCAATCGCTTCAGAAGCACGTTGGTCGAGCACGACTCCGGAGGCACGCTTCAAAGCTGCGGCTCGGAGCGCCTGGTTCGCAAAAGATAAGCCAGTGGAGGTTCCCGGTTTTCGGCCTTCCAAGAGGTTCGTTCGCAGTCAGCGGATCTCTGCGTATACCTACTATGGCATTCCGCTCGACTGCCTGCTTCCTGTTGGGATCAAGGACCTGGCCACCGCGCTTGGCCGACCGGGCGGTATTCATGCCGTCGACGCACTGGCTTCTGAAATCCATGGAGGCCTCTTTGGCCCTATGGTCGACTTCGACCGGCTTGCGCGACAAGCCTCCCTCTATTCCGAGATTTACCTACGCGGGCAGGGGCACGGCGGCTCCGGAAACCGGTTCAATCCACGTTGCTGGTTCGAGAATTCCCGCGACGAAGCCCTTTACGGACGGCTGTGGCGCGTGTTCGCGGGCCCCGCCAACGCCGCGTCCGCAAGCAGTGTGCGCGATCAGATTCGTTCCTCGATTTGTCTCCTTCGCGAACTGATCGAGCCGTTCTGGGCTAATCAAGTCCCAGGCAACGCCGCGGAGGCTGCGGGGGCGGTGGCACAGCTGACCTTTGGGTTGACCCCGATCTCGATGGATCCGGTCTTCGCCGCCCTTTTGGAGCGTGCGCTGATGGAGCGGAACGTGCCGGTGAACTTCAGGTCCGATCCCAGCCGAGAGGCAGCGAAGCAGGGAGGGTTTCACAGGGAGGCGTACTTGAACCGTTTTCTTAGTCGGTCACTCCGGGCTGCCTACAGCCGGTTCGAAGGTATGGACGGAAGGCTGAACCACCAACGTTTAACATGCCATGCCGACCCGCTGGTCAGGACGAAGACCCTGCCTGGCCCGCTTCTTCGGGCGGCCATTTGAGCTGCTTTATCGACTCCTTCAGCCGCCTAATCGAAAGGATTTGCTCGGCACGGTTCAGCACTTCGACGTTCCGATTCCAGAACGCCGAGTAGGTGTCGATCTTCTTCAACGATGCCTCGATTTGATCATGCGGAAGGGTCTCCGAAAGGTCTGCACCCAGTTTGTGGAGTATCGCACTTAGTGTCGGCATTGCTGCTTTAATCTGTTCCAGGTCGTTGCTTTCGCGGAACCGTTCTTCGATGATAGCGTATCCGTTCATAATCATTGCTCCTTCGCGTAGTTAGGGTTCTGCCATTCCGGTCAATCCACTCGGCAGCTTCGCCACGTGAGAGGTCGTCAGGGAGTGACAGGTTCAGTGCGTCTGAGATGCGGATCATCAGCATGCGTTGCTGTCGCGTCGGCGTCTTGCGCCGCCACGCGCCGGCCTTCACGCTGGGGGGCGTCGCCTCCCAGCTCGCGCAATCGGCAGCGTAAGCTTCCGCCCGGCGCTGGTGCAGGACGGCAGTGCCAAATTCGGCGAGAGGCCCCAGGTCGGAGGTAACCAGCCAAGCGAGGGCCTTCCCTATTGTGCTGATGTCCCCCCGCTCGGTCTGAGCCGTCGACGCTCGGAACTCCTCGAGCGACATCTCCAGCACGCCTCGCCAGGCATCTCGGTGTTCGTACCCGATGTTGAGGCGCACTACCTCGGCGCCAAGTGTCGCTAGAACCGCAACGCGCTTCATCGTTTGACTTGTTTCACCCATGGCCAGTCCTTTCTGGCGTTGTGGATGATCGATTAGGCGCCGCTTGGCTGTGGACTCAGGGCGGCTTTTGTGAGGTCAGCTCTTCAACTTCGGACGTTGATTCATGACAACGTTGCCGGGATGGCGGCCAGCCTTGTCAATAAGCGCGCCATCCGGCGCTCTACCAAACGAAGCCTCTTCAGGACTCCACGCTCAAGACCCAAGCCGGGGGCGCTTCATAACTCAGGCCCGTGCGGGATTGTCAGATCGCTGCTTAGATCGCTACCCAAGGGGTCGAAGCAACACGGATAAAGTGGCATCTTGGCATGAAGGTATTCTGGTCCTGGCAGAGCGATCGCGATCCGAAGCTGCACCACTACTTCGTGCGTGACGCGATCAAGGAAGCGTGCAAGCTGATCGCGAGTGATCCGGACTATGAGGAGGCCAATCGTCCCGAGGTCGACCATGACACGAAGGGCGTGACCGGCTCGCCCGACATCGCGAGCACCATTTTGGGCAAGATAGCGTCGGCGAACGTCTTCATCGCCGACATGACGCCGGTAGGGATGACGGACCCAGCCACGCTGCAGCCGGGTGTCGAGGAGGAGAAGCGGTGTGAGCCCAAGTTCCTCCAGAACCCGAACGTTATGTCCGAACTGGGCTACGCGGAGCGAGCCCTGACCACGAGCCGCATTCTCCTCGTGGCGAATGGGGCTCACTACCCGGGCGCGCAGGCGCTGCCGTTCGACTGGCGGCATCGCAGCGGGGCCAAGACCTATGTGCTGCCTGATGGTGCCACCAACGCCGATATCGCCGCCGAGCGGAAGCGGTTTGCTCAGGTGCTGAAGGCGTGCATTCAGCCGATCCTGCTGGCGCAGGCGCCAGCCGAACCCGAACCACGCGAGGTCGTTTGGCAGCCGGCGAGCGCGTCCGATCCCGCCGTGTGGGACGGTGCGGAGGGCGGGCTGCAGTTCCGCAACAGGTTGATGGAGGAGGGGCGCCGCGAGGTCCAGCTTGCCGCGGGGAAGCGCATCTACGCCCGCCTCGTGCCGGCGGAATGGACGGTGCCGCCGCGTGCCGACCTCGAGCCGCGGGTAAACGGCGTCGGGCTGGTCGTTCGCAGCCGCGATGGCGACTGGGGCCTGAATTCTGAAGGCGCCCTGTCCGTGTGGGGCCGCATCGATGATGAGCGCGATGCGATGCGGGTATGGAACGCGACTCAGTGGTTCCGCACGACCGGCGAGATCTGGGCGGTCAACGTCAACAGCTTCACCGAGCACGAGGACCGGCTGTGGTTCTCGTCGGCGATCCCGTTCGGGCCACTGGACGAGTTCCTCGCTAAGGCCGTCGCGGGCATCCGCGAGATGGGCGGCGCGGGCGCCGTGGCGATCAAACTCGGCGCGGTTGGCATCGGCGACACCGTCCTGCCGGGCGAGTATTCCGGCCGGTTCGTCGAAGCAGCCGGTGACGCCGCCGCCGCGGAGGGCACGTCGGAGGAGTGGACTGCGGCGGAACGGCGCGAGCTTCTGCGCGGCTTCTGGAACGACCTTATGGACGCCTATGGCGAGCCGCCGATGTCGATGCCGGAGTTCGAGCGGGCCGCCCGTCTGCCGCCGTTACCGTGAGACACCGCGCCGTACTCCGCGCTGCCTCAGCGGGCGGGTTTCAGCGCGGCCTGTTAGCGATCGATCCGCACGGCCCGCCTGAAGTAGGCGTATTCCGCCGTTTCTTCGAAGCATACCGTGGGCGCGAGCAGCTCGGTGCCGGCGTCGATTACGAATGGAGCGAGGATCGGATCCGTCGGCCGGCGGTCGAACTTGGCCCACACGAGGAAGCCGCCGAGGCCGAGCGTAAACGCATTGAGCGCGCCAGAGCGGATCCGCAGCGGCATGAACACAAAGCGGCGCGCGTCATGCTCGTCGGAGGCGTAGCGGTGGAGGACAACATCCACTTCCGGGACCGAAGTTAGCGGAGCGCCGTCGAAGATTACGGACGACACCCGGTTTGCGTAAGGTCCGAGGCCTATGCCCGCGAATTGGGCGCGAGCGCTCGCCGAGGCCCGCCACAGGATCGCGAGCATCGCCCGGGCGAACGTGTCGCCGTCGAACGGCGCGTGGCGGAATACTTGGCCGGTCCGCGCGCGCCCGGTCTGCGGCAGGGAGGCGCAGAACCGTATCGCATATTCGTCGAGGCGGCCCAGCCGCTCGTCGCAAGGGCAGCATAGGAGCTCGCTGTCGAATTCGCCGTGCGGCTGCGTCGCCGGCTTCGAACCGGTCTTGCGGATCGCGCGGTTGTGGCCGCCGGGATTGCTCAGGGTCCGCGCGAAGCCCGCCGGCACGACGTGCGCCCGGCACAGCCTGGTCTCGGTGCAGCTTGGGGCGCGACAGGTCGGCATGTCAGGGGACGAGCCGCTCGAGCGGCACGAAGATCTCGCCGGTCTCGGCGGCGTGGCGCACCTTGAGCATTATCAACCGGTCGATCGCGATCCCGCGCAGGAGTGCGTCGTGCAGGTCTCGTCCGTCCATCGCGACGAGGCGGCGTCCACGGCCGAAGCCCTGCAAGCCCTCGTCAGTGTAACCGCCAAAGCTGATGAACAGGCCGCGGGTCCAGTGCGCCTTCTGCTCGAGCTTGGAATGGAACGCGCCGAGCTCGGCCACGCCGACCTTGCGGTTGAGCCACTTCGCCTCGACGAGGTAGGTCTCGCCATCGAGTCCGAGGCTCCCATCGATCTGCTCGCCGACGAGGCGGAACGGCTCGCGCGCGCTCATCCTGAACGCGTCGAACAGGTCCTTCAGGAACCGCTCGAATTCGTAGCCGCGCTGCTGCGGCGGTAGGTCACGGATCGCAAGGAGCTGGGAGCGGAGGCGGTCGAACTCGATCGCGTCGAGGGCCGGTGAGGCGACGACGTTCACCGGCGTGGTGGGCCCGCCGCCGTCGAGGCGCGCGACGAGCGCCGCGAACTGGGCGGCTGCGCGTGGGAACCGGTCGGGTTCGCCTACGGGGCGCAACGTCTCGCGGTGCTCCCATAGCGCGCGCATCGCGCGTGCGGCCGTGCGGTCGTCGACCTTCTTGAGGAAGCAGCCGAGCCGCTTCGCCTTAGAGCTGCCGTCGGTCGCGTAGTCGGGGGCGTCGATGTTAATTTCGAGCTCGCGGATGAAAAAGTCGCCGAAGGTCCGGTTGGAAAAGTCCAAGATGTAACCCTTTTCCCCGCCGCGCAGGATCTCGTCGATGAGGGTCAGGTCCACCGAACGCAGGCTGCTCATTCTTCTCTTAATCCCATGTTATGTGCGTACTGTAGCTGGGACCGGGCGCCCGCGCATCCCGACGCCGCCATGACGGGAGCGAACGGGACGACAAACACGCTGTATTTCCTCCTAAGCAGGACCGGTTCATCGGGTTTCTCTACACGCAGGGCCCGAGGCGCTTCTTGAAGACGAAGGCCGCGTACGGGCGGGCTGTTGGCCTTCGACGATCCTCCCTGGAGCTAGGAAAATGTCGTTTCCGTCCGACACGCTGAAGCTGTACTTCAGGACGCTGCAGGAGCGGTCATCTTCTTCTGGTTCGGCGATCGCAAGGCTGCACGCCGGTAGGGGTTCGTGCCGGCATACTTGGTGGTCAGGATCGTCCTCGCTCCCCACGAGCATACGGTTGGCGAGCGTGGTGGCGTCCGTCTCTCGCCGAGAACTGCCTGAAGGTGGCGCCGAACCCGGTGTCCTTCAGATCCAGCGCCGAGGCGGATAGCCGCCGACGTGTTAAGCCGACTACCGCCATCGCGCGTGGCCGGGTCCAAGCCGATCGACGATCACACGATCGTCTCCCTCTGCGACGCGCGCGCACCAGACGGCGTCCCGACGGTCACGGACCGCCATCCTTAGGCGGGCGACGCGCCTGAAATCGGCGCTCAGCAGCCATGCCGATTGCGTCGCGTGGTCGAGCTCTACGCGGTAGGTCCCCGGTGCCGGTAGTTGTCCGCCGACGACTCTGCGCCTGACGACGTCGTGGTTCCAGCGCGGGACGCTCGCGCCAGTCGCCTCCGCGCGGAAGCGACGCCAGAGTTCGGCGGTGGAAGCGGTCGGCCACGCGCCTACCGTTAGCTCGGCGACGTGCTCGCTTGCCAGCCATTCCCGCATCTCTGCGCTGTCGACATATTGGGCGCCGCCCGTCCGCACGGCGGCCATCGCCGCCTTGCGCGACGGCAGTCCGGCGCGGATGAGCATCGACATCATCGTTTGCGGTACCCCCGTCTCCAACGACGCGGCCGCTCCCCCCGTACCGGGCTCGGGATCCCAGCCGGCTGCCATCCGGCGGGCGCGCACGGCCTCTAGGCCCCAGACGAGCCGGTAGGCGAAGGCCTCCTCGACCAGCCTGACCCCTTCTGCGCCTATCTCGGCGACGGTGCCGCCGGATACCCAACGCCTAAGCGTGTGTCCCCAATCTCGGGGCAACGCGGAATTGGGCACGAACGGCCGGATCGCGAGCAGCCGTTCCGCCAACGGCATCAGCGCGTCACCAAGCGCGTCGGCGTCGCCGCGCAGGGCGGCGAGGTCGGCGGCGTCGACGAGTGCGCCCAGCTCGTCGGCAATCGCGTCCAACGCGAGGCCGGACTGCAGTCCGACGCCCATGGCGAAATGTCCGCGCCTGGCCTCGGTCGTCGTAGAGCGCCAGATCAGCTTGGCGCGGGCGATGATCAGCCCCCGCTGCGACTCCTGTTCCGCCTCATCCTCCCGTGCGAGTCGGCGGGACCACAGCGAGCCATTGAGCGCTTCGTCGAGCAGCCTCGGTAAGTCCTCGCTTTCCGCATCCAGCGCCTCGACCAGACCGATCACGATCGCGTCGAGCCGATCGACGAGGTCCTCCAACGACTGTGCCTCAGCGTCCTCGTCCTCCTCTTCCGCCGGTGCAGCCTCGGGGGCGCCGGTCCACGCATCGCGCGAGTTGGCCAGATATTCGAAGGCGTCGTCGCGGTCGAATACTCCCTGGTCCGCGAGGCGGTCGATCGCGGCGGCGACGACTTGGAATAGGCCGCTCGTGAGATCGCGGGCCCGCGCCCGCCGCACCAGCCGCTTCCACTCGCGGAGCCTGTAGTCGAGCCGGTCGAACATGACGTGCGCGACGTAGCCCTCGACGTCCACGAATGCCCGCCCCGCGCGTCCGGCGACGTTCGCGAACTCCTCCCCAGAGATCGTCTGCTGCGCGCGCACGAGGTAGGGCACGAGAAGGACGGCCGCGTTCAGGTTGAGGCCCTGCGACAGCGTCGGTGAGGCCACGATCACCTTGAGCGTGCCGGAGCCGAGCAGCAGCTCCATCTCGCGCAGGAACGGCTGGGGGAGTTTTCCGTGATGAATCGCAACCCCAACGCGCATTGCGGCGACGACGGGATGCTCCGCGCCGAGCCATTCGGCGCCGACCTCGAGCGCGCGCGCTAGCGGCGCCCCGTCATCGATCAGACTTTCGAGATAACCGCGGTTGACCAGCTCGACAGCGCGGGTTCCGTATCCTTCCACCCAGTTGGCCTGCGTGCAGAAGACGAGGCTGCGCTTGCCCTGCTCGGCGAACTTCCACGCCGACATAAGTGTCAGGTCCTTGACGTCCCTGGGTCGCGCGTTCCGCTCCGGCCGTATCGCGGCCATGCGATCGAGGAAGCGGCCGACGAAGGGTCCGTCGGCGCGATTGTCGAACGCGAGCCTCGCGGTCCGGCCGGACCATGCGATCGACCCGAACCGTTGCCGCGTGGGCCGCCAGCGGGACCTGACCGGTTCTCCCTCCGCGTCGTCGCGGATCCAAGCGGTGAGGTCGTTTAGCGCTTCGCCGTCGGGCAGGACTGCCGAGAGGCAGACGATCCTCCGCTGGCTGGCGTCCGCCCGACGAAGCAGTCTCTGCACCAGGATCTCGTATCGAATCTCCCGCTCGGTCGGCCCGATAAGGTGTCCCTCGTCAAGCACTATCAGCCCGACGTCGTTGATGATGCCCGGGTCCGATCGCAGGGCGAAGTCCAGCTTCTCCGGCGTCGCGATGACGATGGGCCGGCTGCGCAGCGCGTCCTCGTCGCCTTCCGAGACCCCGCTGGCGCCGTAGAGCGACGACACCGCGAAGCCGAGCGGGCTGAAGGTGCGGCGAAACGAGCGTTCCGTCTGCGCCGACAGCGCGCGCAGCGGCGTGACGATCAGCACCCGCTTGCCGATCGCCAAGGTCATGAGCGCGGTCAGCTCGGCGACGCGGGTCTTCCCCGCGCTCGTCGGGAGCGCCACGACCAGATCGTCTGTCAGGTCGGTCGCGCGTCTCGCGGCCTCGCGCTGGGAGGGCCAGAGCTCGAGCTCGGCCGCCCCCCGCGCGTAAAGGGTCGAGATCAACAGCGACCGCAGTTCGGCGTATCGCTCCTCGCCCCCGGCCGGTGGGTCGAGCGGCAGGGTCTGGTGGAGCGAGTGCGACCACAGGTCGCCGATGAGCGACCGTGCGAGCTTGAGGATCCACCACAGGGGCACGTTCCCGGCGTCGTCGGCGACTCCGAGGCCCCGCGCGAGGAGCGCCCTAGCCTCGGCGACCAGCTCCTCCTGGCCCGACTGCAGGGCGAGGTCGAAGGTGGCGAGCGCCCGGCAGGCCACTCCATTAAGGATCGTCGTTATCGCGTCGTCGGGCGTGATGTCGCGCTCGGCGAGCGCTTCCGCCATAACCCCGTCGTCGTGCTCGGGATCCTCGAGCCATTCGCGGGCGATGCGCCGCAGTCGGTCTAGGTCGCGCAATATTAGGGCGGAGAGTGCCCGCTCGGCTGGCGATGCATTGATCGCCGGCGGCGCCTCGGCGAACATCGAGAACGCGATCGCCGAGTAGCTCGCGAGGTGGTAGCAGCACGCGGCGACCGTCCTATGGAACCCGCGCTCGGTTGACTCGGGGTCACCGTTCCGCACGAGCGCCTCGAAGGCGGACGCTGCGCTCTCAAACGCGGTGCGCGAGAGTTCACGTTCCTCTCCGAGTTCGTGGAGAGCGAGCGCGGCACGCAGGACTGAGAAGCCGTATTCCGCCAGGTCGACGGCGATGTTCCGGGCGAAGTTGGGCGCTCCGTCGGGCAGGACGCCGTCCTCCCTCATCAACGACCAGGCGCCACCGCGGTCGAGCAGGCGGTCTCTTGCCTCCGGCGCGGTCGCGTCGCGCAGGAATGTGGTCAACTCTTCAGCCGTCTCCAAGGGCGCCGGCCGCTTCGTAGGTTTCGACGAGGAACTCGTCATAGTCGGGGATGTGCAGGTTAACGACTTCGTGTCCGCGCCGCCCGTCGGCCGCTTCGAAGTCTTCATCGAGCGCTGCGGGCACGCCGTTGCCCGACAGCGTGAAGAGCGCATGGTCTATGCGCCGCCGATGAAGCGCGCTTTCTGCGACCTCGTTGCGCACCAGCCGCCCGAGCGCGCGCTCGTTCTCGTCGTCGCTCTCAAGCAGCCGGTTTGCGATAAACAGCAGGGCGTGAGGCGTGCAGCGGCCACCATCGCGCGCCAGCGCCTCTCGGGCCTCCTCGATGGTCTGTCGTCCGAGCCGCCGGCGGCTCTTCGCCTCGCCCTTCAGCAGCCAGAGGCCGCCGTCCTCCTCGGCAAAGTTCACCCCGATGAAGTCGTCGCCTCGCATGGGGACCTCGCGACCGTCCTTGTAGCGAAGCCGACGGACCGGGACCCGGAACTCGAGATGCTCCTCGGTGAGTTCGACGGCCAGGATCTCGCCGAGGTCACCCGCCCGCGCGCGCGAAGTCTGCGGCAGGAGCGTGCGCAGCATCTCCGCCGCCTGCTCGTATCCGAGGTGCTCGATGTCGTCAGCGATGCGCTCCTGAGTGTCGTAGTGGGTGCGGACGATACCGGCGAGGCGATCCGCGGTCGCGGCACGCCCGCCATCACGCTCGGTCAGCTTCCAATATCGCTTCCGACCATCGATGGTGTTGTCGAGTTCGCACCACTCCTCGTAGATGGGCATTAGGTCGCTACCCCCGGCGGGACTGCGTCGCCTGGTGGGGCGTCCATGTCTCCGATGACCTTCGCGACCGTCTTTAATCCATTGTGCATCTCGACGACGTGGCCGATGGCGAGGATGCGTGCTTCGAACGAGCCGAAGCCGACCCACTGCGGAGGGTTGGACGAGACCTTCTCGAAGTCCTTGTATGGCACCGGGCGGGGGCCACGGTTAACGATCCGAACCGACGACGTCGGCTCATAAACGCGAGTCGCTCCATTGGCGAACGTGACAAGGATGTTCCTGCGCATGAAGGGTGAATACTAGGGGATCGTCCTCCAGTGTCACGCGCGGCCTTGCGAATTGCCCGTCCTTGGTCTGGACGACCACAGGGGGATCCGGCCGGTATCGCAACGAGCATGAACATTGGAGAGGTCGCCGCGCGAAGCTTCATCATGCGGCGGCACATGCCGACGGCGAAGACGGCCAAGCTCCCGCATTGGGCAGCGCAAAGAGCTCCTCGCATCGAACGCAACTAGACGACGAACGACGCTCTTGAGGATCTGTGCCGAAGCCAAAGAATGTCTAAATTGGTGCAGCTTTGCTACCACAGCCAGCTTGATGAATAAGCGTCGGTACTTCGCCTGAGCGCCGATAAGCAGACAAGCCGGTATCCATCCTAAGCGGACGTTGAGGTGAGCAGCGCCGGATGACCGGCATGGGGCGCATCCGAGTCGTCAGGCCCTGTTGTATGAACGTCCGGTTTTGGGGAGCAGCGATATTGCTCTGAGCGGCGGACTTTGGGTCCGGCCTGCCGCGGAGCTGTGGATCGGCTAGCCGCCAATCGAAGCCTTCGATTCGATCAACGCGGCTTGTGAAGGATCGTAAGTGTGGCCGACGATCGTACCATCCCCGATCCGCTGTACAATCTCGTCGACCACTGACAGCGGCACCAAGAACCACTCGCGTGGACGGACTGGCTTTCCAAAGCGATCTAGAATTTCGGCGTCGAACCTAACCTTTTCCAGAACACGATGGATCAGTGCCTCCAAGTGCGGACGATTGATGTCGTAAAGCTTGTAGGTCGCGACCACATCGACGCCGGCCAAAAGGAAGGTCGCGTCGTCAGCTGCGCTGGCGATGCGCGTTTCGACCAAGCCGCCAGTGATGCCGATCTTGTGGACGAGATCGCGGTGCGCGGCGATTGCCGGATGAGTGGAACGGCTGCGCAGCACGTATAGCGTTCCGGTGGGCAGATGGTCAGGCTCGTCCGGCACATTGTCGAACATGGGCCCGGCGTCGGGCTCCGTTACGCGGCGCCCGCTCTCATCCTTGTAGAGCGCCCGCTGGAGCGACCAGCGGAGCAGATTGCTCTCGGTGCCATTGGAATAGATCACACGCAGCCGCGCATCGTTCTGGCCGTTCGGGGCCTTGGTGGGTTCGCCGACCTCAGCGACATAGGCAAGCTGGCCGCGCAGAATGAAGAAATCGCCCAGGTCGATGCCGGCATCGCGACCGAAAGGGCGCGTCACGCGCGCACCGGATGCCAGGTCGGCTTCGATGCGGTCGAACAACGGCCTGAAAACCGCGAAGTCCTCGCACCGCTCGGCGCTCGCGATCTCCTCGGCGGCCTTGCGGTCGCTGTTCGAGCGAACGTTGCGAAGCTGGGTGATATCCTGTGCTGGCGCGGCATCGATGCCCAGCTCGGCTAGCAGCGCCCCATCGTCCAGACCGTCGATGGGCGGAAGCGATGTGGCCCCGCCGCCCTCCAGCAAGCCGTGCTCGTCCATCTCGGCGAGCAGCCCAACGCTTTCCGGCTGCGCACGCAGACGGTCGAGGCGCACCGCGTACAGCCGCTCGAAGATGTCGTGCTCTTCGCCGTGCTGCGGGGCGCAACCATGCTCGTCGCGGAACTTCACGATGTCCTCAAACCCCGCAATGATCCGCTCTTCGCGCGGGGTACGGGCGCGCACCTTTTTGGGCGTCAGATCGACACCCAGCTCGGCGAGGATATCGTCGTCGGTCATTTCAGCCATTGGCTGCTGCCTGGGCGCGATAACGGGCGAAGGCGGCAACGCCTTCGGCAAGCTGGCGCTCCCACGGATCCTGCGATGTGACCTCGGGCGCGCGGCCGCGCTCACGCTTCCACTGGACCGCGCGAACCGCATAGGCGCGAGCTTCTTCCTCGGTTAGCGTGTTCTTGCGCGCGGTAATCGCCGCCTGCACCTGGCGCAGCAGGCCCGCGTTCATGGCCTTGGCGAGGATCGCCACTGCTGCGTCGAACGGATTGATGTGGTCGATCAAGTCGATGTCGAGTTCGCGCACGTTCATGAACTTGCGCACGCCATCGACGAATGACGTGTTCGCCTTGAGCTCGCCGTTGCCGTCGTCGCTTGCCGTCGCGGTGATCACCTTCGCCGCCTGCTGCGTAATGTTGAGCGCGGCGATGGCGTGCTGGCGAACCGATTCCTGGTCGATTTCGCTCAACTCGGGATAGCGTTCGCGGACGATCTTGCCCATGCGCACCACCGTCAGCTCTTCAGGCACCACCTCTGGATCGAAAAGTCCGCGCTCGATCGACTGCTTGTCCTGAATGAAGCTGGTGATGACCTCGTTCAGGTCCTCCTGGCAGATGCGCTTGGCCTCGGGCGTGGTCGGCTCGACCAACCCCTTCAGTTCGAAGTGGAACTGACCGCGTTCCTCGTTGACGCCGACATTGGCCTCCCCGTCGCGATAGCCGCCGGGGCCGTAGTCGAAGCCGTCTTTCGGCCCGACATCCTTGGGCGTGAACTCGAAGCGAGGCGCGAGCACCTGCTCCATCAGCAGGCTGGCAGCGATCGCCTTGAGCGTGTCGTTGACGGCATCGGCGACGAGGTCGTCGGCGGCGGCGGGCTCAGCGATCAGGTTGGTGAAGCGCGCCACCGTCTTGCCCGGCGCATCGCGGGTGGCCCGGCCGATGATCTGGATGATCTCGGTGAGGCTCGAGCGATAGCCGACGGTCAGCGCATGCTCGCACCAGATCCAGTCGAAGCCTTCCTTCGCCATGCCGAGCGCGATGATGATGTCGACATGGTCGCGGTTGGTGCGCGCTTCCGGGCTCTTGAGCGCCGAGGATACTCGGTCACGCTTGGCCGGATCGTCGTCAACCAGGTCGGCGACCTTGATCGTGTTGCCCGCTGCCGTCTCGATCAGGTGAAAGCCGGTCGCCTCGTCGGTGCCGCGCCAGGTGCCGAGGTGATCCATGATCTCCTCGACCTCACGGTGCTTGTCCTTGGTGCTCTCCCGCGAGTTGACGCTGGGGATATGGACGATCGTCTTGACCGCCGGATCGAGCAGGTCGTTGATCTTGTCGATATAGCGGCCGGTGTAGAAGCTGTAGGCGATGTCGAGCGTCTTAAGATGCTCATAGCCGTTGAGCTGCTGGTAGTAGGTATAGGTGACAGGGACGAATTTCGCCTCGTCCTCGGGGCTGAGCACCGCGACCGCGTCGCCGCGGAAATAGCTGCCCGTCATCGCAATCAGATGCACCTTGTCGCGCGCGATCAGCTGGCCGAGCAGCGTGCCCAGCCGGTTATCCGGATCGGCCGAGACGTGGTGGAACTCGTCCACCGCAATCAGCCGCCCGTCGAACGCCTCGATCCCCAGTTCGGCAAGCGCGAAGCGGAAAGTGGCGTGCGTGCAGACCAGCACCGGGTCGCCGCTGGCCAGGAACTCAGCCACCGCCTTCACCTTCGACTTGGCGACCTTCACATCGTCCGCGCCTGGGACGTTGCACAGGTTCCAGTGCGGCTTCACCGTCCAGTCCCAGTAGAAGCCGTGCGTGGTGAGCGGCTCGTCCGCGAAGCTGCCGCCAATCGAGCGTTCCGGTACGACGACGATTGCCTGGGTGACGCCCTGGTTGTGCAACTTGTCGAGCGCGATGAACATCAGCGCGCGGGATTTACCCGACGCCGGCGGCGACTTGATCAGCAAATATTGCTCGCCGCGATGGGCATAGGCATCGCGCTGCATCTCGCGCATGCCGAGCTCATTGGGCTTCGCCGAGGCGCCGGTATGCGCGGTGCGAAGACTGAGGCCGGGGATGGCGCGCGTGTCGGTGACGGTCATGCGGCTTGCTTGCCCTTTTTCTCTTTCGGCGCGCCGGCCGTCATCTTGGTGTAGAGCTCGAACAGCTTTTCCAGCCGCTCTGTATCGTTGCGAAAGCGCCGACCGATATAGACGCGCTCCAGCACCTCGTCATTCTCGTCATGTGCCCGGCGCAGGTCTTCCGGCATCGCTTCCGGATCGTAGAGATCGGCGATGGTCGCGGGGAAATGCGCCTCGCGGGCGAGGAGGATATTTTCGGCGGTCCGGGTGAGGTCGGCCTTGTCCAGCTCGGTCAGCTTCGGGACGGGGAAAGTGTTCCAGCCGAGGGTGTTGGAGTAGGAGAAGTCGGTGCGCATCCGGACGCAGACGGTGCCGATCCAGACCCAATGAAGCCGGGAGGCGATCAGCGCCATGTTCCACAGGGGCGCATCGTATAGGGCAAATGCGCGATCCTGGACGATTGCGTCTGCAGGCAAGAGGCCGACGGGAAGATATTGGCGGCGCTCGGATGTAACCCGGGGAACGATCAGCGTCGATTGGTTCGCCGTTGCCTGGTCGCGGAAGCGGTAGGGCCTCCTCGCCAGTTCCTGCGCGGTCTTATCTGCGGTGGCAGCCTGGCGCTTTGCCCGCACGCGCTCGAACAGCGCCGCAATTTGCGGGATTGACGCTGCCTCACCAGCTTCTTCGTCGGGCACCCAGATGCAGCGACGTGGCGCCCCATTGATAAACTCCTGCGATCCGTAGAGCGGGCGCAGGAAGGAGATCACGGCCGGCACCTCCTCAACAAGTGTCGCGGCATCGTCCGTCGACAGCATCAGGTCGGTTGCGTAATATGGATGATTGCCGAACTGCATCGTAGCGCGACCGTTGAACGGCTGACCGCGCTTTTCCACGATCGCCTCGTCACCAGCAAACAGATAGGGACTGATGCAAGAAACCGTTCTTGCAGAAGCGCCTTCGAAAAGCGTCGGCGTCCCAACGAAGCTGCGCGGCGCAATGCCCACGATGACGACTGTGACGCCGGCGTTGTGGGCTGCGAGGTTCTGCCACTTAAAGGATTGGTGCGCGAAACGGACGTGTATGTCCTGCTTGAATATCAGCGGCCACAATTGCGCCACCTGCTCGCCCTGCGCGATCGAATTCGTCGATACGAAGGCAGCCGCGCCTGCAGAGTTGGCTACGTGGTCCGCTGCTTTCAGGAACCACCCCGCTACATAATCAAGCGTGCGGTAGTTCTTAGACCGAGAAGCGAAGATGGCTTCGATGTCGGCACGCTGCGCCTCCGTCTGCCACTTGCTACCCACATATGGCGGGTTCCCGCAGATATACGTCTCTACCTCTGCGCCGCCGGCGAGCCTATCCTCGTCCAGTGCCAGCCGCCCCGTCGGCCCGCCCAAATCATGCTCCGCGCCAGTCGCCACCCGGACCGGCGGGCACACCTCCAGCCATTCCTTCCGCAGCGCGTTGCCCACCGTGATTTGCCCCGTCTTGTGCAGCGGCAGCACCATCGCGCGGGCCTCCTGCTGGCTGAGGTACAGGCAATCGGCCTGGAACTCGGCAATCAGCAGCGCCAGGCGGGCGATCTCGGCGGCGAAGCTCTTGATCTCGATGCCGTAGAAGTTGGAGAGCGGAATGACGCTGCGGCGTTCGTCCAGCTTCAGGCTGGTCTCGCCGCCGAGCCGCTCGACGATCCCCGCCTCGATCGCACGCATCTGCTTGTAGGCGATGACGAGGAAATTGCCCGAGCCGCAGGCCGGATCGAACACGCGGATGTTGGCCAGGTGCTTGCGCAGATTTCGCAGCTTCTGCCGGCTGTCGCCCGCGGCCTCCAGCTGCTCACGTAGGTCCTCCAGGAACAGCGGGTTCAGCACCTTCAGGATGTTGGGCACGCTGGTATAGTGCATACCCAGCTCGCCACGTTCGCCATCGTCGGCGACCGCCTGGATCATCGACCCGAAGATGTCCGGGTTGATTTCCTTCCAGTCGAGCTCGCCGGCGCTGAGCAGATAGGCGCGCGCGGTGCGGCTGAACCGAGGACATTCGTCGGCCGCGGTGAACAGCCCGCCGTTCACATAGGGGAAGATGTCGGCATAGGGGCGGATGCCCGCGGCCCGGCGATAGCGATCGTCGAAATTGCCCTCGTGCTTTACCGGCGTCTCCATCGCCAGAAACAGGTGCTGCAGCACCTCGTGCGTGTTGCCCCATTGCGTGTCGCCGCTGCCATGCCCAGCCTCCGACATCTTGGCCACGGTGGAGGTGAATAGCCCCTCGCCGTTGAAGATGCCGGTATCTTCGGCGAAATAGCAGAAGATCAGCCGCGCCATGAACTGGTTGAGCGCGTGCCGCCGCTCCTCGGTCGCCCAATCCGGATTGTCGCTGAGCAGGGTGACGTAGAGCTTGTTGAGCCGCCCCGTCGCCTTTACGTCGATGGGGTTGTTCTTGATCTCCTTGACCGTGGAGATGCCGGCGAGCGGCAGGAAGGTCGCGAAATAGCGTGGCAGATCGGCATAGGCGCAGGCGATGACATCGCCGCCGATCAGATCCTCGGCTTCGACCGTCTCGCCGTCCGTGGCGAGGATGAACTTGGCCTTTTGCGACGCGGTCTTGGGGCTGGCGCGCAGCGCCGCAAGCTTGTCATGCACCTCGCCGACGGGTGCAACGGCGATGTGGATGTTATTGCGCTGTAGAACGCCGCCAGCGTCGGATTGATTGCTGTCGCCCTTGCGCAGCCGATCGACGGTGGTTTTCTTCGCGCTGAACGCGGTGATGAACTGATACGGGAACTCGGCCGGATCGAAGGGTTCGGCGACGAAATGGGATACAGCTTCTTCAATTTCTACGGCGTTCATAAGCAACGGCTTCCCGATGCCGCAGGTCGGGCTTAGCCTCCGGCGTTAGGCTGCGACTGTAGGTACTGGCAACCGGTTCGTCACCGGCATTGTCCCGGGCCACCCCGCCGTCGGTAAGGCGCCGGACCCACTCCTCGCGCTGCCCGCGGACCGGAAGTGCGACATCTTGAGCGAACGTATAAATTAGGCAGGAACAAAGCAAGAAAGTGTTAACAATTGAAGTGAGATAATTGGGTGGGGGGTAGGCGAGAGAAATGAATTGTGACCACCCGTGCTCCCAATGCAGCCCCCACCCCCGAAGAGCGCATTGCCATGCGCGAAGCGGATCACCTCAGCCAGTCACGGCGCTCCCGATCTCGTGACCACAAAGCGGCAGTGGCGGCGCGCCGTGCCGATGAACGCCGGCGGGATAGGCTCGAGCATCTGAAGGACGAGGCTGCGGCCAGGCGAAGCTTCCGCAAATTTAAGAATTCGATGCTCCGCGACACGCACCTTTGGAAGCCGCTGCGGCTTCGTTTGCAGGAGCGCATTTCCGCTAGGTTTAGCAAGAAGAAGGCGCAGGACAGCCGTGGCTGGAAGGCCCTTCCGTCGGTCGGACTAGACATTGTAGACAGCAAGGGAAGGCGCGGTGTCTTCTTGTCGATCCACTACGATGGAGCCAAGACGACCGACCGTGGCGTGTTCCGTCGGCGCATCGAATATGCCGTTAATTCCCGCGATGTGGTGCTAGGTTCGGACGGCCGTCCGATGCTCGTCAGCAACGTCACCAAAGACCTTGATGAAGCGGTTGCGCTGGCCGACGAGATCGAGGCCTTTGCCCGAGCGGAACGGCTCAACGGCAAGGTCTGCTTCAACCTCATCATCGGCTATCCACGCACCGCCGCAGCACATCAGCGCGAGCTGATCCTGCGGCGTTTTTGCCAGCGCACCTTCGCTGATGAGGGACTGCCGTTCATGGCATTGAACCATGAGCCGAAGCGTGCCGGCAAGGTTCACAACTCGCATGGACATATCACCGGCAGCCTTCGTTCTGTGCATCGCGAGGGACCTTACCGCTACCTCATCTCCAAGGATCTTCGGGTCGACCTCGACGGTGAGGAAGGTATGGCGCGCATGCGCCGGATCCTCGCCGAGGTGACCACCCAGGTCATGCGCGAGGCCGGCTTCGAGCATCAATACACCCATCTTTCGAACGCGGCGCGTGGCATTGCCCTGATCCCTCAGGAGGGGCTTACCAAGGAGCAGAGCGAAGCTGCAAAGCGGGGCGAGAATGTCGCTGCGAACGAGCGCAACAATGTGCTTGCCCGCACGGCCCGTGCCTATGTTCTGGAGCAGATCAAGAAGACGGTCGAGGCGTCAAAAGCGCCGTTGCTGACACGGCTTCCATGGGCATTTACGAGAGCGCCAGAGCTCGCGAAGTCGGGGTTGCGGGCCGTTGTGCCGCAGCGTTTAGGCACGGTCCTGGGGCTGAGGCCGCGCGGTGAGTTCATCCGAGTCCAGCTGGCGAAAACCGCGCCAGCAATAACGCCTGTTCAAGTGCTCGCCGGTCCACGTGGGTCGACTAACCAGGCACCGTCGTTGAGCCAGAGCCAGCTGCGCAAGATGCCGCAAATTGCACTTGCGAACACCCGATACACTAACGTCGCGCGCCCCGTTGGCTTGCCCCTTAACAGCTATCTGGCAGGAGCCGTGCACCGTGTGGATCATCCGGTTGCAGACAAGGCAAAACTTGTAGGCGCACCGGCGATCCCGGCCCATGCCGCCTTGCCGAAAGTGCAGGCTCCGCAGCATGGTCAGACCGCTAAGTTGACGAACGATCCCGTCCGAGAACCGCGTGTCGAACTCGTTGCTGGCGCGCTTCTAACGTCCGCCAACCTACCGCTGCTGACGCCTCTTACGCCTCCGAGTCGGACCATTGCCACGGCGGTGTTACCTGTCAGCCGCGCGGCACTGAAACCGGTCACATCGCCCGTAAAGGCGAACGCCAGCGTGACCAAGTTGGCGCTACTATGGCAGAGAAACCACCCAGTCGCCCCCCTAACGCCCGCGGCGCGCCTATCGACGATCAAGCTTGTTCTGGCACCCGAATTGGTGGCTACAATCAAGCTCCAGCCAGCCTTGCCGCAATTCCCTCACGCGTCACTGGTAGAGAGCCTGAGGCCTGATTCCGGCGGCGCTTTCATCATCGGCTTGCCGCCGGTCAGCGCCCGGAAGGTTCCGGTCATCAGCTGGTCCGAACCGCGAGCCGCCGATCGTTTGTTCGAACCGCGGAGACTCGCGCCGGTGACGAAACTCGCCGTTAGGCCGTCAGAGCTTTTGAGCGTTCCCCTGGTCCGGGTGCCAGCCCGCAAATTCGTCAACATGGTTCAACCGATCTCGGCTCCCAACCAGTCCCCGGCGTTGATGCAGCTCATCGCAGCACCGCCCGCGCCGAAGGCGCTCCCGACGGCGGCTCGTCTCACACCGAAGGCAGCGCTGGTTCGTGTCATTATGCCGGCCCAGCTTGTGCCAAGCCTCGTGCCGGCAGCACCAATCTCTCTTGCTGCCCTGCCTCGGCTTGTCGGCAAAAGCCCGCTTGTCGAACCGCCATTGCGGCCTTCCGCCGGCGAGTTCACCTGGCTGCGCGCCAAGGTCGATGCCATGCGCGTCCAGCTCGCAGCCGCACATCCCCTTGAACCTTCTCGCATGAGCGTCGAGAAGGAAAAGACCCAGCAGCGCCTGCAACCAACATCAACCTCCGCCAATGCGGAGACCAGCCAGCTGGATCAGCTATGTTGGGCCTTCCTCCTCGCTAAAAGAGACGAGGAGCGGCGCAGAGCCGCGGTCCATATTCGCAAGAACAAGGCGGCGCTCATGGCCATGACCCGCCGCGCCGATCCGCTCTGGATAGCTGAACAAACGCGTTTTCAACTGCTACAGGCGGGCGTCGGCGACAGAACGCAATCCGTTCGATGAGCACATCGCATCGTGCCTTCTCTTCGTTGCCTGTTGCATCCTAACCGACGTCGAGCCGACCGCTGGCGTGTCCGCGGCCGGATCTTGGTTCACCTGCAGCAGAACGAACATCCATGAACTTGTTCCTGGAAAACACCACCGCAGCCGCAGCTGACCTGATTTCGGCTCCCAGCACAACGCCTTAAGTCAGAAGAAGAGCAGCTTAGAATTCTTGAATTGAAGATCGGAAGTGAGTGGAAAATGGCGGCAGTCGCCAAGCTCCGCCGGTCTTCGTTCAAGGAGACGTTGCATGACTCGTTACACACAGAAGCCATTCGAGGATCGGAGCCTCGCTGTCCTCGACATAGAGGCAATCTCCGGCGAGCAGCCGGTGGATGGCAGCTTCCCGCCCTGGCCGACCTTTTCGCCGGTGGTCGCCAGCGTGCTGCAGGCTGACCTCGACAATTACGGTGAGTGGCAGTTTCGGCTGCATGCCGTCCGCTTCGGCGAGGACGAACGCCCGCTTGAGATCTTGGACGAGCTTATCAGCGGGCGCGGTTTGGTCACCTACAATGGCTCCGGCTTCGACCTGCCAGTCCTTATGCTTACGGCTCAGAAAGCCAGATCGTTAAGGCTGCCAGCGCTTGTTTCGGCTGCGACACAACCGAGGTATGGCAACGTTCACTACGATCTGGCCCAGAGGTATTCGGGCTACGGAAGTGCGCGCGGGGCATCGCTTGCGATGCTGTGCGAGGCCCTCTGCATTCCGGCCAAATTCTCCGCTCACGGCGAGGATGTCGGCGCGCTGTACGATGAGGGAGAGGTCGAAAAAATCGTCCAATATTGCCACGGCGACGTGTCATCAACGCTGCTGCTCCATGCCCATCACCGGGCTTTGGAAACCGGTGAAGTCCGCTACCATGCGTCGCTGACGGCCCAGTTCGCCCGCTGGGTGCAGGAACAAGACTTGGCCTATCTGGCGCCTTTTGCAGAAGTGGCCGGCCTTGCCGACCTGCTCCAGCAATCGCTGCTTAGCCAGATCTCGTCGGCCCGCAGCGTGGCCCGGATCAACTCGGAATGGCAGTCGAAGCAGGAGATCGACGGCTCCTTTAGTCCGGCGATCCGCTACTAACCCCAATCCACATCACCAGCGCGCCTTACCGTCACGGCTTCTTGGCCGCGGCGCGATGGCGCGCGTCCATCGACAAGGAAGAACCTCATGAAGCACACACCTATTACTTCGCCACAGCCGGCAATCCAGCTGCTGATCATCGCCTGCTCGGCCTTCGGTCCACCGCCTGAGCGCTGTGCCTGGTTGCACGGCTTCTGCATTCTCACGCTGCGCCCGGGTAGCTCACCGATCCTGGTCCAGGCTAGGGTCGCAACCGGCGAACGCCACTCCGACGACCGCCCGCTGATCGAGAAGCTGATGAAGCTGCTCGATCCCGATGCGACCCTGGCAGGACTCGACCTCACCAGCATGCTCGGCAAGCTTGGCCGACTGCCGATTGATGCCACGGACCAGGCCCCCGCGCTCGAGCTGCTTGACCGGCTTGAGACCATGATCGGGGCCAACCCGCCGATCGATCTCGCGCTGTCTGCCGAGGCTCGAGGTCATGTCGCTCGCCATGCTCAGAAGCAGCAGCTCGGCATCGCCGAGCGCATTGGCGATGGCAGCGGCAGCGCGCTGTTCGGGATCATGGACAACGCCAACCCGGCGGCCTTGGCCCTGATGATGGCCGAGACGGCGGACACCTGCGCGCTCGCGCTGGCGGAAATGAAGTGGAGTCAGCCACGGATGGCAGCGCTTCTGCATGAGAGACTGAGGTGGAGGAAAAAACTCCTGAGCAGGCTCTCCCGGGCCGGCGACTGACGCCCGCCCGGTTCACCAACGACGACAACCGCACAAAGCCCGCCACTCGGCGGGCTTTGTCGTTTCTAAACAAGGAAGAGACCATGACCTATCACCACAACGACAATAGCGGCCGCACCCAGCACTTCGCGGTGCTGGACATTGAAATGCTGTATCGGCTCGATGCCTACGAGGCTTATCGCAGGCTTGATCCCAACCCGGCGGAAGCCCTCCGCTACCCTTTCCGTTCGACCTGCGCGGCGGCGCTGCTGACCTTCTCGGTCACCGACGGCATCTTCGAGTTTGGCCACCTCGACAGCTGGGCGGGCGATGACGAACCCGCGCTGCTTCGAGCGCTATTCGACCGGCTGCACATGCTGCCCGATCACCGCGTAGTAACATGGGGAGGTCTTTCCATGGACCTTCCCGTGCTTCGCATCGGTGCTGCCCGTCATCACCTTCGCCTGCCGCGCCAGCTGATCAAAGATGCCCGCCAGAACCGCGAATGGCTGCACCTTGACCTGGGCAAGGAGCACCACTGCGGGACCTATATCCACATGTCCGAGGCTGCAGTGGCGCTGAACCTTCCGGTCAAGTTCGCGGACCGGGCCTCCTCGGTGCGCCAGCTTCTGGAAACCGGCAAGCTGCAGCGGCTGCGCAACGTGCCAATTGCCGACGTGGTGACCACCGCGCTGCTTCTACAGGCGCAGCTGGAAACGCATGGCGACCTCGTCTCGGCACGGGCGGCACAGATCGTGACCCTGCGGGAAGTGGCACGTGGCCGCCCTGAGGCACGGTTCGCCGACTACCTCCGGCGAGTCGAGAAGCGCCTCGCGGCAGAAGTCATGGGCGAGGCAGAGGCCTTCATCGCTTCGGCCGCCTGACCTCAGGTTGGGGCTGGCGCCGTCCAGCCCCAACCATCGTCGCCCAAAAAGAAAGAGGGTCTCCGTAATCGCCTACGATCCTCAACCTGCAGCGGACAACGGGCTGCATGGCTCCAGCAAGAATGTGATCCGGGAGGAGGGGCATATCCTGGTCGATGAATTTCGAGATACCAGGCCCTCTGCTGGTCTGACGCAACGAGCGCTGGCAGAGCGGATCCAGGTGCATTCGCAAACAAGTAAGCGGCTAAAGCTTGGAATCTTGGTCGATGGTCCACAATCGTCGCGTCCCCTTGCCCTATCGAGCTCCACGCTGTCGCCGGGATTTGAAGGTCCGTGTGTCGCCTTGTATATGGTCACCATCGCGCTTCACACGGCCCGGACCGCCGGCCTCAGACCTTCGAAGTAGAGCGCTCCACCGTCGGCCGTGGCTCAGCCATTCGTCGGCAATTGGAGGCGAGGTCATGAGCTTCTTATCGGGTCCGGAACCGGACCGATTTTGCATGATCATGTGCTCCACGGGAGCCTGTCATGCCCAACAATTCCACAGCTCAAACGAACCATCCTGGACTACAACGCTCCGTCCAAATTCGGACAATGTGTCCGAATTTCCCAGGTCCGGCGTATGTTAAGGGTGATCAACCATCCTCTCGCCGACAGATCAGCGTAGCCATTTTCAGCCTGCGCTTGGCGATGCTGGACCTCAGCTCTCGCTCGCCAATCCGACTGAACGCGAAGGGCCTCGCCGCCGGGTGCGGCCTCCAGGCCTTTGAGCTGCTGCACATGGCAATCTGTCGGGCTGCCAAGCCCAAGGCGAGCCGGCCGGATATCGATATGGTCCCGTACCTCACCATGCTGATGCGCAGCATTGCCACCGGCATCGCCAAAGCGCGGCGGCGGGCCGCCGAGCACGGCGTCAGCATCCCATTCGACCATGTGCACGAGCAGGTTCGGTCAACCGGGTCGATCGAGGATCCGGTTCGAACGATCCAGCGTGCGCACGAGCGCTGTTACTTCGCGGGCTTGCTGAACGAGCTGCATGACGACGATCCGGTGCTGGCCGACCTCATCGATGCAATCGGCAAAAACCAGCGCGGCAGGCGGATCCGCCAGGAACTGGGCGTCGGCGAAGTGGAGCTTGCCAGCCTGCGGCGTAAGCTAAAGCGAAAGGCCGCCCACATCGTGCAGCGCGAAGGGCTGTTTGGAAGCGCCGCAGCCGATCTTTAGTCCCGAGCTAGTTCCCCCAGTCGAGAGCAGTTGTTCGGCTTTAATCCGTAGCGATCACGGGAAGATCGCCGACGTGCCGACCCATCGCCTATCTCGAGCACCTCGGACTCGGGGGCATTCCCAGCCAAGTTCGGTCACCAAAAGAAAAAAAGTTTTGTACGCTCGCGCAAAGCGCAGCGAAGGCGGGCATCAGGCGCCCGCAAGAGAAGAATGGGTCAACGAGGAGGAGCAGCGTGGCTGATCCCGCCGATGGGAAAAGCAATATGGAGTAAGACAATGAACAATAAAGTAGTTACCCACATGGCGGCCATGTCTGCGGCCATGCGCATGCTTCTCGCAGACGATCCACTAGTCAAACCTGCGGACCTTCTCATTGGCGCCAGCAACGAATTGACCGAGCCGCTGATTGACATGATGATGACCCATGCGGCTCACGGGCGCACGACCTTCCTGGCCCTCTTCCACGTTGAAGACGACGCGGCTCTGCTGGAGAGGGTAATGGTTGTTGATGGTTCAACGACGAAGAACCGGATCAATATTGGTGGCGGTAAGTTCGTTCAACGGGCGGATGGCGGCTTCGCTATCCTGTTGCTCAACCGCCACGATCAATATGAATACACCTTCAGCCGCAACGGTCGTCGTCTGCAGCGTCGGAGTGTTCTGGGTGTCAGCGATCGAATGACCATGGAGCTGCGCGGCGTGCAGGCGCTCCTATCCAAGGCGCAAACACCTTCGTGCCAGGTCGAGGCGCTTGGCGCTTCCGTCAGCACCTGCTGACCGGATGGGCGCCGCAAGGCGCCCATCCGCCTCCTTCGAGACCAGTCGGCACCTCGGCGTGCAGTTGAGCAGGCAAGAAGGCCGACGGATAACATACCGACCTAGGCTGCGTTCATCCAGGAGCTGGGAAGGACCCGGTGCGACAGGAGGAGGCAGCAAGCACGCTGCGGATGAGGCGGCGCTGCCGGCAAATGCCGAGCTGAGGGCATCCAACCTGCGCTTGGCCCCAAAGACCGGCTGCGCCTGGACGCCGAGCAGCGTCATCACGCCGGGCGCCTTGAGGATGTCCCCGGAGAAAACAAACCCTACGTCAATTTTATCAACGGGATCGGGCAGGGCTACTGGTGCCGATTTGGCTAAGTTCCTGGGCCTGGCAGCGCCGCGGCGAACCTTGAAGCGGCGGGCACACAGCAAATCCAATCGAACCAATCGGTGAAAACCCCGAAATTCCGCGTTGCTTGGCATAAAATCGGTGTTGACACGCATATATGTTTAGACCATATGCATTCGAGAGAGAGGAGCTCTGCATATGACAAACGGGTTGACCTACCATGCGGCGCTGCGTGCCCAGCAACGCCGCGTACCGCAGGCAATCATTGAATGGCTTTTCCAGTTCGGTTCGGTCGAGCCGCAGAACGGCTCCGAGCTGTTGCACTTCGACAAGCAGGCGCGACACCGCCTGGCCCGCGCGATTGGAAAGCCAGTCGTCGCTCGGCTTGGAAGGCTTCTTGACACTTATGCCGTCGTAAGCGGCGGTGAGGTGGTTACGCTCGGCTATCGCTACAAACGCATTCGTCACCGTTGACCCGGGAGAACACCATGACTGTTTCCAAATACACCGCACTCCCGTCCACCATCGGTACGGACCTTCTCGGCCTGCGCACCGCCGCTTCGATCACGCAGGGCCAGCTTGCGCAGAAGGCAGGCATGGATCAGAGCCGCATCTCGCGGATGGAGAAAGGCGACGCCTTGCCTTCAGCGGGCGACGTCGAGCGTCTCCTCGGCGCCTTAGGCGAGCTCGGCTCGGACGGGGCGGCCCACTACGCGCACTTCCTCGGCGGGGAATGGCACCACATTGACCGGCCAGACTTTTCCAACCCGCAGATCTCCGCGCTCGAGCTCGCCGACGAGACGCTGGGCAAGCTCGACGCGTTTCTTCAAGAGGAGGAGCGACCCTGGCCGCTGCGCCGGCAGCTTGAGCGGCAGCAGACCGCCATCCTGCAGTCTGCCGCATACCTCCACGGTACCTCCCATCAGATCGCGTTCATTGGCGAGGTAGGCGTCGGCAAGTCGACCGCTATCAGCTTCCTCTACAGCCTACTCGAGCCCGCATCACCGGACGGGCGACGGATGGAGCGCGTGGTGCTCGAGACCGGCGGCGGGCACACGACGCTGTGCGAGGTCAATATCCGGCGCGGCCCGGCCTGCGGCATCCTTGTCCAACCCCAGTCCGATCCTGAAATGCGCGCGCTCGTGGGCGACTTCTGCGCCAGCACATGGCTGCGGCGGCCTGGGGCCGAGGCGGACCAGGGCGAGAAGGTAGGCGTCAGCGAGGAAGTTCAGCGCGCCCTGCGCAACATGTCTGGCCTTACCGTCAAGCGTGAACGCGGCCCCGACGGGAAAAACGTCTACCGCGATCAAGCTATTGAGCTTGCCCAGCTCTGCTTGAGCGAGGAGGAATTTCGCGCCCGAGTGCTCGATCGCATGCAACTTGAAACGCGCACCCGTCGGGAGCTCTGGGTCGACGAAAGCGGCAGCAAGGGCGCGATGCAGCAGCTTCGCGCAACTTTCCGGGACGTCAACAATGGCCGCCTCGGCGACGTCCCCATGCCCGGGTCGATTGACATCATGCTTCCCGGCTTCGGGGGCGAGCTGCCGGGTCTCACGGTGTCCGTGGTCGACACCAAGGGAATGGATGAGGTCACCGTGCGGCCTGACCTAGATGCCCGCCTGAAGGACAACCGCACGCATGTGGTGCTGTGCTCGACGTTTAATCAGGCCCCGAGCACGTCTACCCAGCTCCTCCTAGAGCACCTCCGCAATGCACATGGGCTCCGCGTCGATGCGGGCAAGGTGTCGGTGCTGGCGCTGCCGCGGCCAGGGGAAGCGCTCGGCGTTAAGGACGACGCGGGCCTGCCGGCACAGGACGACGAGGACGGATACAACCTGAAGCGTGACCAGATTATCCGTCAGCTCTGCGCGGGTGATAGTAGTATGAGTGGGGTGCCCGTGTTCTTCTTCAACGCGCACGACGACGACCCCGCTGGGACGGTCCGGGAAGTATACGACCAGGTTGCTGTGCTGCGCCAAAGCTACCAGGAGCGCCTGCTCGGCGAGTGCGCCGCGGTGGAGGAAATCCTCCGTAAGCACCAGGAACATGCCTTCACTGCAGCCGTGCAGGAGGTGGCCACGCAGCTCGGTAACTTTCTCGCCGCCCATCGGCAGCCCGGCGCCCGGGTCCGACAGGCGTACCAGGAGCTGATAGAGACTCTCCGCAGCACCCGCTACGCCTCAACCGTCTGGGCGATGACCCGGCGAAACGGTGAGTACTACAACTTCAGCACGACCCATCAAATCGGTGCCGGTGGGGCAAAGGACGCGATGCTCCGGAGTAGGGACTGGTTCAGCAAGCTTCAGGCCGTGCTCGATACGCAGAAGCAGGATGCGGCGCTGCAGCCCGCCGAGCAGACCATCAAGCAGATCGAGGCGAGCACGCCCGGGTGGCGCCGCGCCTTCGTCGAGGCGGTCCGTACCGCGGCAGCCGAGATCTATCGCGAGGAGCTGGAGAAGGACGAGAACCTCTGGCGCGAATGCTACACGCAGTGGGGACGCGGCCCTGGCTTCCGCGACCGAGTGGTCGCGCAGCTTCGGACCTGGTTCGAACGTCGCACCGACCTAAACGACAAGCTTGAGCAGCAGGTTGCCTCCGCTTGGGAATATCATGTGCTGAGCCAGCTTGAGCGGCTGACTGACGAGAATGCGAGCAGCCCGGACACGTTGCGGGGAGCGGACAATGTCGTGCCGTTCCGTCGCGCCGTCGCTTCGGCGTAGTGATATTCCGGTAAGGTCGCGTGCAGATGAGCGTCAGCTCGGAAACGAAGGAGCGGCAGGCATGATGGACATCGTTCTCGGATTGCAAGCCGATGCGGGCGCCTGGCCAGATCATGGCGGGACTGGCCCGGGTGCGGTCGGCGCACCAGTGGTCGGCCCGAACGGGCTCGTCGATATTTTGGAAACCGCGCGGGGACTGGGTTCGCCATCCACCCCCAACGTCGTCCGCATCGCTGCCTTTGAGGCCGCACTCGAGCGGCTGGACGGACGGCCGCGGTTTTGGGCGAAGTCGCTCGCGGTGGACGGCTGGGCCACCGCCCGTACCCTCCTGTCTTGGCGAGACGAACTCGTCGGCGCCGGCTGGCGTTCGGGAGAGACTTGGGCGAACGGCCGATTGGCGGATCTCGCGGCGGCCGACGCGGCTGCGGCCGACCTGCCGCCGGGCCTAGCAGACCGCGTTGCGGGCCTGCTGATGGACCTCGCCGATAGACCGTGCCTGCCTATTCGGCGCATTCGCCTCATCGATCCGCGAGAGGTCCACTCGGCCGGTTGGCGGCTGCTGCTAAACCAGCTGGAAAGGTGCGGCGTCTCGGTGGAGCAGCTCGCCCCTTCGCCTGCGGCACCCAAGTACACCGCTCTCGGGCGTCTGCAGCGCTGGATGATCGGCGAAGTGCCGATACAGGGCGGACCCGACGGAACGCTAACTATCGCCACCTCCGCAAGCGCAGCACTGGCGGCCGAGGTTATGGGGCAGTGGTTTGCCGAGCGCGGAGACGCGGAGGCGGTGCTGATCGCGCAAGATGCTGATACACACCTCCTCGACCATGGACTGTGCGCGGCCGGTCAGCCGCGTGCGGGGCGAAGTCGGGCGTCGGCGCATCGTGGATCGCTCCAGATCCTGCTGCTCGCGTTCAAGATTGCTTGGACGCCATTTGATCCGGGGGCGCTCATGGAGCTGCTCGCCTTCCCGACCTCGCCCATCGCGCCGCGTGCCGCTCGACGGCTCGCTGAGGCGCTCGAAGAGGCTCCAGGACGGGGCGGCTCACCGTGGCAGGAGGCGTGGGTCAGGATCAGCGAAGCGGAGTTGGCCGAAGCCGGAGGCGATCCGGCCAAGCTTAGGAAGACTCATGCGCGGCTCGAACGATGGCAGGCCTGGGTCGAGCCTGAATTGGCAGACCCCGTCTTGGGCATGCCGCTCGCCGCGGCCCTGGCCGCCTGTGACCGGACGATTGCATGGGCAGGCGCGCGGCACGCCATCGACGGCGACCAGCTCTACGCCGCCACGGTGGCCCTTGCCGGCGATGTTCGCGCCGCGCTCGTGAAACTCGGCCGTGAGATCCTGCCACGAACGCTGATCGAGCGCATCATCGACCAGGCACTCGACATTGGGCACGACAATCCAGCCGCTGCGGCAGAGGCAGCGCGGTGGCGCTGCGTGCCGCAACCGGGAAGCGTCTGGGGGCCAGTGGAGACGGTGGTCTGGTGGAATTTTCGGACGACGCAGGAGGGCCTGAAGCGACAGCCCTGGACGCAGGGCGAACGAGACGAACTCGCAGCTAGCGGCTGCCCCGTCGACGACGTGGGTCTCGCTGGACGGGCCGCGAGCGCGGCCTGGGAACGAGCCGTGCTCCACGCGCAGGGCAACCTCCTCCTCATCGCTGCCGGTCTGGATTCGGGCGACGACGAGGCGCTTCACCCGTTGGCGCATCGCCTCGCGCCCGCAACGGAGAAGCTGGCCTCCTACATCAGGATCGAGGACGCGCTCGCGACGGCAAATATCACGGTCGCCGGCGTGGAACTGCGACGGGAGCTCGTGCCGGTCGCGCCGCTGCCCCAGGCCCGGCCCGTTTGGCCCGCGCCGCCGGGTTTGCGGGAGCGGCTCGACGGATTGACCCACTCGGCCACCTCGTTCGAGGCGGGTCTTGGCTGCCATTTCAAGTGGGCCCTAAAGCACGTGGCCCGGCTGCGGCCGGGACGCGTGCGCTCGATCCCGGACGCCAACCAGTTGCTCGGTAATCTCGCGCACGCGCTGGCGCAGGAGATATTCGTACCGGGCGATCCTCCGCCCGCAGGGACGGCGAAGGAGCAAGCCGCTGCATTGCTGGACGACTTGATCGATCACATTGCCGCGCCTTTGCGCCTTCCTGAGCTTGCAAGCCAAC
Source organism: Allosphingosinicella sp. (assembly GCA_036387855.1). Lineage (GTDB taxonomy): Bacteria > Pseudomonadota > Alphaproteobacteria > Sphingomonadales > Sphingomonadaceae > Allosphingosinicella. Next base: position 36,941 of record DASVSZ010000042.1, read on the forward strand.
TCGCTGAGGCACGCGGCCGCCTTCCGGACGCGATGGCCGAACTGGCGCGGACGCTGGCCACCAACGAGCTCACCGTGGAGGAAACGGAAAAGCAAGTCAGCGCCACGTTCGAAAACGCGCTGTCCGTGCGTGGCGCCGTTGACCTAATCGCTCGCGACAAGAACGGTCATCATGTAATCATCGACTTGAAGTGGACCCGCAGCGAGAAGAAGCGGCGGGAGGAGCTCGAGCAGGGTAAAGCGGTTCAGCTCGCCACTTACGGGGCCATGACGGCGGGGGACCAGCCCTACCGCGCCGGCTACTTCCTTCTAAACCAGCGCCAGTTCTCCACGCTAATCGAAGGCGGCCTCATCGGCCGCGCCGTGGAAGGCGCGAGGGGCTTCCCGGCCACTTGGGCCGCCGTTCGCGAAAGTTGGCGGAAGCTGGGCGAGATCGCCGATGCCGGCCAACTCGTGGCGTGTGGTCTGGAGGGCCACGATGAGCACCTGTCGGCCGATCTCCCGATCATGCTGGAGGCTAACTGCAAGTGGTGTGACTATCAGACGCTCTGCCGCGTGAAGGGATTAGGATGAAGGAGGTAACCGGCAATACCCACAACCGGGTCGACACGATCATAGCGTCGGCGGGCACGGGCAAGACCTACACCCTCGTCGAGCGGATCAGGTCAGCGGTTGACGCTGACCTCGCTCCCGACAGACTTCTCGCCACGACCTTTACGAAGAAGGCTGCAGCCGAGCTGGCGGGGCGAATCCGCTCCAAGCTGATTGAAGGCGGACGGCCCGAGCTGGCCGCCGCTATGCTCGCAGCCCGGATTGGGACGGTGAACAGTGTCTGTGGCTCGCTCATCTCCGAATTTGCATTCGAACTCGGACGATCGCCTCTCGCCGAGGTCATTCCCGAGGATCGGCAGAAAGCCGCTTTCGCCCGGGCGATTGGACCGGCCATGTCGCGCTTCGCCTCGTCGATCCAGCATGTCGCCGAAAGATTCGACATGCCAACCGAAGGCTACGTGCTGCACGGGCGCCGCATCGATGGCTGGCACGATAATTTGCGCCGCATCGTCGATCTGGCCCGATCCAACGGCATTGGCCCCGACCGCATCGGCGCCTCCGCAGATCATTCAGTCACGGGCCTGACGCGGCTTCTGCCTGTGGCGGCTCCTTGCGAGACGGCCGAGTCGCTCGACGCGGCCCTTTCCGAGGCGATCGTGGACTGCATGGCGGCAATCGCGGCGCGGCGGCCGACCCTTAAGCAGGGCACGCTCAAGAAAGACGTGCCTTGCATGGAATCCGCAGCCGCCCGCATCCTTCGTGGCGAACACCTGCCCTGGATCGAATGGGCGCGGCTGTCGAAGCTGGGCGCGACCAAGGCCGATGCGGACCTGTTTGTTGACGTCGTAGCGGCGGCCGCCGCGCATGCGCGCCACCCCCGCCTTCGCAGAGACGTGGAGACTTTCATCCGCCTGCATTTTGATTGCGCCGCGCAGTGCCTCGTCGACTACGCAGAGTTCAAGCAAGCGCGCGGACTCGTCGACTTTGTGGATCAGGAGATGCTGGCCCTCGAGATCCTCCGGGACACAGGCAACCACGTCCGCCTCGGCGAGCTGATCGGGGCGGTATTCGTTGACGAATACCAGGATTCCAGCCCGATCCAGATCGCGATCTTCGCGAACCTCGCCGGCATAGCGCCAGTCAACGCGTGGGTCGGCGATCCCAAGCAATCCATTTACGGCTTCCGGGACGCTGATCCGGCGCTAACGCAGGCCGCCGCCCGTACGATCACGACCGATACGGGAGGCACGTTTGAGTTCTTGCGTACGTCGTACAGGACGCGGCCTACGCTCGGCAATTTCGTGAACGCCGCCTTCGAACCGAACTTCCGTCGCACCGGGATGCAACCGGAAGAGATTACCTTCAACGACTACGCCCGCGCTGAGACTGACGACATCGCGCCGCTTTCTGTTTGGACGCTAGCTGGATCGCGAAAGGAGGACCGGACCGAGGACCTCGCCAGCCAGATTTGCGGTCTTCTCCGCGACAGCTCCGCTTGGCCTGTCACTCCGAAGGGCGGAGAGACGAGAGCGGCACGTGGTGGAGACGTTGCCGTTCTCTGCCGGTCGAACGATCAGGTGCTGCAGCTCGCGGCGGCGCTGTCGAGACGAGGCATACGGGTGGCGGTCGAAAGAAGTGGGCTTCTCGATCAGCCCGAAGTCGAGCTGGCGATCGCCGCGCTCCGTTGGGTCGCCGATCCGACCGACAGCCTGGCGCTTGCCGAAATCGCCCGGCTCTCCTGCAACGACGACCGCTGGCTTGGCGCCGCTTTCGAGGAGAACAATATCGCAGCTCTTGAAGCCTGCGTTCCCTTCATCAGAGAGCTGAAGAACCTCCGCGTGCTTGCGCCGCAGCTTACCCCGAGTGAGATTTTCGACGGCGTTCTCCATGTGGAAGGCATGCTCGCTACCGTGGCCCGCTGGGGCCTGGCCGAGCCGCGGCTGGCTAATCTCGAAGCCGTGCGTTCGCTTCTCGACGCTTATCAGGAAGACCAGCGATCGGAGCGGCAGGCGGCCACGCTCGCCGGCGCCTGCGAGTGGCTCGCTGCCCGCGACGCGTCTGCGCAGCCGCAGAGCCGACATCCAGAAGCGGTCAACCTCCTAACCTACCATGGCGCCAAGGGTCTGGAGTGGCCGATCGTGGTGCTGATGGGGCTCGAAAACGAGGCGAGGGGAAATCCGTTCGGCGTTTACGCAGAGGAGATTGCTAAACCGGACTGGCGCGACCCACTGGCCGGGCGCGTGCTCCGCTACTGGCCATGGCCGTACGGAGCGCAGGCAAAGGACGTCGGCCTTGATCAGGCGGCCGCGCAGAGCCCGGAGGGCGAGCGCGCCCTCGCGGAAGAGAAGCTGGAGAGGACCCGTCTACTCTACGTCGGCATGACGCGCGCCCGGGATCATTTGGCGTTCGTGACGTCAGGGAAGACTGATTGGCTGGACGAGTTGACGACCGACTCCGGAATGCCTCTGATCAGGCTCGCGAGCAATCCGCTGGAGATCAACGGAACTAGATTCGGGCTTCGTCCGGCTCCGAACCGGGCAGAGCAGGGTGACGTGATGACGGCCCCTGAGTTCGCAAGGCCGGCTGCGCTCCGGCAGTTTCATCCGCCGCTCCGGGTGAGGCCGAGCGGCCATTCGTTCTCCGGAACGGTCCGGATTGCTGAGACAGTGTCGCTCGGAAAGCGCATCAATCTTGTCGGCGATCCCGACCTTCAGGCCGTTGGGGAGGCCTTTCACCGCTTCTTTGCCTGCGACGATCCAACGCGTCCTGCGCCCTCGCGGGCGGCCTTAGCCGGAGACCTGCTGCGTCGGTGGGGCGCACCCCAAATTGAGCCTAGAGACTTGGTGGAAGCAGCGAACCGACTGCACGCCTTCCTAGATCTGCGCTTCGGCAGCTCCGCCCGCCTGAGGGAGTGGCCGGTCCACGGGGCCGAGCAGCTTCAGGTGATCTCGGGTAAAATCGACCTGTTGATCGACGACATGGAGGGCTTTGCCGTCATCGATCATAAGAGCTTCCCCGGCGCGATACATTTGGACGATAAACGTCTCGGGGGCTTTGGCGGCCAGGTCGATCTTTACGCTAGGGCACTCCGTACAGGCACGGCGCGAGAGTGCCGCGAATATTGGGTTCACCAGCCAATCGCGGGACTGATGATCAGGGTGGAGTTGGTGGCCGAGGCCGCAGCGTGACTATGCCGGTGCCTCGGACCTTCGCCAGACCTAAATTCGACGCGCGCGTCGGCGTGAACAACCTAAATACGAAAACAGAGGACGGGATGTGAGTCAGCGCGAGCTTGTCTTCTACGATGCGCAAGGTAACGGTTATCAGCCGGTCAAGCACGGCAACCGCCAAACTGGACGCGGCGCCTACCGGGTGAAGCCGCCCGGCGCATCAAATAAGACTGCCGACTTTATCGAGTTGGACACCATCGAGGCACTTGCAAGGGCGATGCTGGTCGATCGCTTCCCTGCCCGGGTCAAAGCGATTGATGGCAAGGGGCCGGTAAGCGTGCTGCGCTTCGGCGCCGACGTGCTTCAGCGCTATGAACTTGAGCCGTCTCTGGCTGCGAAGCTGGGGATTCCAGCTCAATCAAGTGTAGGTGGTCAGCACCCAGCTGGGCCGCGGGATACTCTGCGCACCCGTTTCCTTGCTGCCTTCCCCGACTTCAACGACGCGGGCGCATTCGCCGCTACCTCCGGCACCTACTACGAAACCTACCGTAAGCGCGTGGATGCGCTACTCGCCGCGGCTGCGAAGCATCCATCGGACGGATGGGCAGTGCTGCAGGACGTTCTTACCGCCTCGCACGGCGGGCGCGGTGCGCTTCCGCCGTTCTTCGATGGGGATGTGACTTGGCGCGTGCCTCGCGCGCGCGACGTCGATCCCGCCGGCTTCGATGCTGCGCTCGATACGTTGATCGCGGGGCAGGACGACCCTGCGACCGCCGCAGTGGCCTTCAACAACACGTTCCGTCCTGCGCTTGAGGCGATCGGCGAGCCCAACACGTTCCGCGACACGCGCGTTATGCCTTCGACCGTTCTCGCCGCAATTGCGCCCGACCGCGCGATCAGCGTGCGCTACCAACTTTACTCAAACGCAGAGCGCATGCTCAACGACCGCACATTGTTCGCCAACAAGCCGATGAGCGCTAACGAATATCGCGCGGTGCTGGCGCTCGCCGAGCAAATCCGCGGCGCGATGATCGATTGGGGCTGGATGCCGCGCGACCTGTGGGACGTGCATGGCTTCATCCTAACGACGTGCGGCTCGAAAGAGAACGAGATGAATGACGACGCTCTGTTGAAGCGGTTCGCAAGCGCGAATTTTGACGCGTGGCAAAAATCCTGGACAGCAGTGCAGCGCGCAGCCTTCTGCAAAATTGCTCGCGTTGCGCATGATGCCGGCCTCGACTGGTATCACACTAACATGGCGCACAATCCTATTCGCCTGGGCCGCAAGCCAGACGTTAACCGGCGCGCACGACTGACTCTAGGTTATCTTGATCAACCGAGCGCTCCGCGCATCTGGCTCAGCGACAAGCCTAGAAAACCAGCGCTCGGCCAGCATGCTTTTCCGCTCGATGCGGCCGGAGCAGACTCTTTTTCAGAGGCGTTCCGACAACATGAAAAGCGGATTGCTTCCTGGGATCCGCCAACGCCGAAGCGGCCCGGTCGTTGGCCGGATGAAGCGGGCTACAGCGACGGCGATGAAGATGTGTTGGAGGAAGAACTGATCATGCAGCCCGATCCTACCAACCTCATCCTTTATGGCCCCCCTGGCACCGGCAAGACCTTTGCCACTGCCGAGCATGCCGTGCGCCTGTGCGGGGAGGAGGTGCCCGAGGATCGCTACGCGTTGATGACGCGCTATGCCGAGCTTTCCGAAGCCGGACGCATTGAGTTCGTCACCTTCCACCAGTCGATGGCCTATGAGGAATTCGTAGAAGGTCTGCGTCCATCGTCGGTCGATGAGGACGGACAACCGCTGGCTGCCGGATTCCGGTTGGCGCCCACTCCGGGCATCTTTCGCAAGATTGCCAGGCGAGCGGAAACGAGCACCGGGCCTGGAACTGAGTCCTTTACGATAGGCGATCGGAAGGTGTTCAAGATGTCGATCGGCGAAGCCAGCAATCCCGATGACGCTCACCTGTTCGAAGAAGCCATAGCGCGCGGTTACACCCTGCTTGGCTTTGGCGACCACGACTGGTCCGACGCCCGCTTCGCCGACCGAAGCGCGATGATCGAGGTAGTCCGGGCTGAGGAAGGCAATGACGAAGCCGATGCCACCAGCGGGCGCATCCAGATGCCGCACATCTTCCGCAACTGGATCAGCGTTGGCGACGTGGTTGTGGTGTCGAAGGGAAACAGTCTTTTCCGTGCGATTGGGGAAGTCACTGGCGACTATGAGCATGCGCCACGCGAGAGTGGCGGATACGCCCACCGCCGGACCGTCCGATGGCTCTGGGTCGATCGCGCCGGCGTCCCCGCCTCGGAAATTTACGATCGCGCCTTTACGATGAAGTCGGCCTATGTGCTAACTCCATCGGACCTTAATATCCCCGCGCTCGAGCGCTACGCCAATAGCCAGCAGGACAGCGGCACCGGTGCGCCCGAGCCCTTCGTCCTCGTTATCGACGAGATCAATCGCGCCAATATCTCGAAAGTATTCGGCGAGCTCATCACCCTGCTTGAGCCCGACAAGCGACTGGGTAAGGTCAATGAGTTGAAAGTGCGGTTGCCTTATTCGGGCGACAGTTTCGGCGTGCCCGCGAACCTCCACATCATCGGCACCATGAACACCGCCGACCGATCGATCGCGCTGATCGACAAGGCGTTGCGCCGCCGTTTCACTTTTACCGAGATGATGCCCGATTACGACGTGCCCGGCATGGACGCCCAGGTCGCTGGGGCGGACGTGACGCTGAGCGACGTGCTGGGCACGATCAACGACCGCATCGAATATCTGCTCGATCGCGAGCATCAGATCGGCCACGGCTGGTTGCTCGGCTGTACGTCGAAGGCTGCGCTCGACGCGGCGATGCGCGAGAAGGTGATCCCGCTGATCGCCGAGTATTTCTTTGAGGATTGGGGCCGCACCGCGGATGTGCTGGGCGGGCGTGAGGACAATCCCTTCCTCCGGGCCGACACGCTCTATCCGCCCCCCGGCCTCGCCGACGCCCAGCCGCGCACGCGCTGGTCGGTCCGCGATGCCTTTGCCGTCGATGCCTACACGCGCCTGATCGGCTAACGCGGCAGGCGTGACGCATCATCAGCTCTTCGAATGGGAGCGGCGACGGTTCGACGCCGACGACGCGATTCCGGTTTGCGAGGCGGAGCGGCTGGTCCGCGCCGCCATCGAACCGGCGAGGCGGCTGAAGGGTGCCCATCGCGCGTTCGACTTCGGCCGCGACGCGCTGACCGCGCAGAATTTGGTCGGCGTGGTCGCGGCGGGTGACACCAGTTGCGAGATCCTGCCCAAGATCGATCGCCACGCGACCGGCGACGCGCCTGCGCTGCGCCGCCAGTTGATCGGTATGCTGAGCGTCGCACACGACCTGCCGATCGCCGACGACGCAGCGACGACGCTCGACACACAGGACCATACACTGCTCGAGGTGCTGATCGCGCGTTTTGCCGCGCTCGCCCATGACGCGGTGCGCCGCGGCATGCCGCGCGCTTACGTCGCGCATGAGGAGGATTTGCCGGCGCTGCGCGGGCGGCTCGACGTCACGCGCCAGTTCACCACGCTTGCCGCGACCCCGCATCGCCTCGCGTGCCGCTACGACGAGTTTTCCGACGATATCGCGCTCAATCAGGTGATGAAGGCGGCGATCCAGCGCCTGCGCCGGCTGGCGCGCAGCCACGGCAACCAGCGTTCGCTCGCCGAACTGGCGCTGATCTATGCGGACGTTTCCGACGTGCCCGCCGCCATGTTGCGCTGGGACCAAATCGTGCCGGATCGGACCAATGTGCGGTGGCAGGGGCTGCTGCGACTGTCGAAGCTGATCCTGGGCGACCGGTTCCAGAATAGCGCGGCGGGCACGGCCGACGGCTTCTCACTGCTGTTCGACATGAACGCGCTGTTTGAACGCTACGTCGCCCGGTTGCTTGACCCCATCGCTGCGAATTCCGGTGTGAGGTTGCGTGCTCAGGGCGGACGGCAGCCGTGCCTACATCCAGAGACCGGAGAGGACGCTTTATTCGAAACCGAGCCGGACTTGCGACTGTTGCACCGCGACGGAGGTGTTGCCGTGGTTCTCGATACGAAGTGGAAGGCCTTAACCGTCGATCGAGACATGGGCGTCAAGGAGGCCGATCTCTACCAAATGATGGCCTATGCCCAGATCTACGACTGTGGGGCATTGGTGCTGCTCTATCCCCACCACGCTGGGCTCACCGCGCCGCTGCTGGCGCATCATCGGATCGCGCGGATTGATGGACCAGTGCGACTGACGGTCGCCAGCATCGACGTGACCAGTCACGCGCGGGCGCGCACTGGGCTGGTCGATCTGCTAGCTGCAACCCTTGAAACTGTTTGAAACAGTTGACCGAACGAAAACCGTCGAAAGGTGCCAGCCGGATCTGATTAGGGCTGCTAAAGTCGTCGCAGGAAGGTCTTTGGCTGTCGGGAACGCAACCCGCATTGTGTTCGCATTCATTGTCTCACTCGATGACGGCGCCCTCTTGGGGGCGGTCCGGACTACGCCAGAGCGAGACATAGGAGCGAGCTGGATGGCTCCTGCAAGCAGCCGCTGACCCCAGATGGGGCTTTTGGGGAGGGATTGCCGGTGGCGCCGATCAACGGCGGCACCGACGCCCGCCCGTCTTGTCGAGGCTTTCGGCCGGCTGGATTTCGCCTTCAGGCCCGATGAAGACGGGTGAGAGCAGGCCTACGCTCATGCAGCCTGCGTTGGCCCTTCGGCGTCGACCTCGACAATGCCGTGTGGACGCTGCCGGCCGAGCGGATGAAGATGCGGCGACCTCATGCCGTTCCTCTGTCGCGACAAGTGCTCGCCTACCTCAGCCAGCTTCAGGCGCTGACCGGACTCGAGGCCTTTGTGTTTCCGGCTTTTCATACCTCGCGGCGACCTCTTAGCGAAAATACGATCAACCAGGCGTTCCGGCGTTTGGGCTAAGCAGTCGGAGAGGTAACCGCGCACGGCCCGCGGACGACGGCTTCCACTCTTTTGAACGAGATCGGAAGGTGGAGCCCCGATGCTATCGAACGCTCCCTTGCGCATGCCGACACGAATGTCGTTCGAGAGACCTACAATCGCGGCTTCTACTGGCAGGGGCGCGTTGCCATGCATGAGTGGTGGAGCGACCATCTAGATCAGCTACGTACCAGCATACCGATGCTGGCCTGCGCATGACCATTCCAAGTGACATGGCAGTTCGTCCGTCCGTGGTGGGCCGAAAGCCAGCCGACGCCCTCCGGGCTCGCCCGCACGGCTAGCCTGGCCCGTGCGCCGCACGGCGAGCGGACGGCGGCTATCTCAGCTACGACGTAGCCTTCGTTTCCTGGGACGCAGGCTATACTACGCCTATTTTGACCCCAAATTCGACGGGGCGACAAGAGGTAGAGGTAACGGCATGTCTCTCACTCCAGAGAGCATCGTTGATTCACGCGGCTTCTTCTGGCCCTCCAGGCATGTTGTTCCGGACGGCCGCTTCGCGCCCCCGTCAGCTGTTCCAGGCAGGCTGCGGATCGACGAGGGAGGTACGTCGTGGCTTGATCTCGATGTGCCGCTGGCGAGCGACGAGCCTGGCGGCGCCGCCGCTCGTCTTTTCCCTCAAGGTGCCCTGAAGGAAGCGATCGCTGGTGTACTCGCCGGAACGGATGAACGCGTTTTCCTGTTCGATCTCGTCGACAATGGAGGAAGCTTCCGCGCCTATGGCCCGTCGCCTGACTCATACCTCTCCTACCGCTGTCTCGTATTCCCGCCAGGGGGCATGTTCGGCGAGAACGCGAGCTTCCGGTGGTTGGAACTGGATCTTGAAGGCTACTCTGAGTGGTTGGGTCGACCGAGGATCCGAGCAACCAGAAGCGCCCGAGCGATCTCAGCTAAGTATTTGAAGTCCACTCCCACTTCATGGGAGGTCGCTGGCAGGAAACTGGAAGTCCATCATTTCCTTAGCGGCCGCTACTCTGATCGTATGGCAAAGCTCGACTGGTCTGATCGGGCCCTGCTGAGAATCGGTGGCGGGCGATCGTCGTTCAAAGCAGAAGAAGCGGTAACGCTGTCAGGCCAAGTGCAGGATCTCCTCATCCTCCTCGCGGACTGCGACAGGGGCCTGAACTTTCCTAGTCTGCGCGTCGGACGCAAGACGCCGGCTGTTAAGCTTTACTACAGCCGAGGAGTGCGGAGGGGTAAGCCGGCCGAGTGGCATAAGGCATGGGCCCCATTTGAGTCGATACGAGAAAGCTTCGGCTCTATCCTAGCCACTTGGCTCGAGCGGTATGATCAGGTTGGTCCAGGCTTTCATCTCTACTTAGGTAACCGCCGCGGGAATCCGATGTATCCCGAGCATCGGTTCGCGAGCCTCGTCTGGGGCTTGGAGGCGCTGCACCGATCCCTTGACCTGCAGGAGCCAAACAAAAAACTGGAAGCGAAGGTGGGGAGGATCCTCAATGACATAAAGCGGTCAGCCGACCGCAAATGGGCAGAGCGCCTCCTCCCTTTGAGCGATGAGCCACCATTGTCGACGCGTATCGCACAACTCGTGGCCGGTTTACCTTTGGACCTCGACCGTGAGGAGGTTGAGCTATTTGCCCAGCGGTGCGCGGGCAAACGCAACGATGTCTCCCACTTTGGAGGGGTCCGCGCGCCCGGCGAGTACGACGCCTTCCTCAAAGATATCCTTGCGCTGAACGCCGCCCTGGATCTTCTATACCACGCCATCCTACTTCAGCAGGTAGACGTGTCCGCGGAACTCATCCGTAGACGCTTCATCGGAGGCCTTCACAGCTACGGTGCTGCTGCCGTGCTGCTCGAGGCGGGATTGACGCTTCCTGGCGAGCCGGAAGATGTGGATGCTCGCGCCGCTGTTGAACCAGCACCGTGATCGATCACCTTCAGATAGTGGGAGGGACGCCGCAGAGCTTCTCTGATGAGCAGAAAGGGCGGTTCAGAGATCTGCCGGTTTGAGCAGGGGAAGTCGGCGGTGCGGCTCAGCCGCTCATGCCACTTGGCTGATGCCCTCGCGGGCCACAGCAGAGCGGTCGAGACTCTTTTCAATTCGCTCGCGCCAACGTCGCCCTCGATGGATTGCATCCTGATACGCCTCTGTAAGGTCACCAGGGCGATCGCGCGCGAGCAACGTGATGAGCGTCTCCGCCTGCATGAGATCCTTGCGGGATTTAAGACTGTCACGGCCCTCCAGGCGGCGGTCAGCGACGATGAGCTTGTGGATAGCGTAGCGCTCCGGACGGGGGGCACGCACCAATATGCCGTCCCGATAGATGGCAGCCGCGTGGATTGGGTCTGCAATCAGAAAATTGAGATGGTGCAGCGCCTGTGCGCTCACACCGAACGCCACCAACTCACGAAGCCCCTCGTCGTCTGTGAATGAGGGGGTGAGAAACTCTACGAGCGTCGCACTGTCGGATTGCCGCCACCGCCACGCGCGCCCGCGCTCTAGGCTCGGCACCGGTGCGAAGTTCAGGTCTCCGAAGACGGCCCTAAGGTCGGGCTCCACAGTATCTTCCAGCGCGAGCGAAAGCCTCTCAAAGCTCGCGATGTCTATGTCGTTGGTCATGGCGGTCTGGTCGAAGCCGAGGCGCAAGCCCAGTTCGCCCTCGTAGAGGCGGAAGGCGTTCGTGCCGACCATCGTCCCGCCCAAGCGAAAGACACCGGTTTTCGCGAGCGCGGCGACGAGGCTCCCGGTGGCAGCATCCATTCCGAGAAACCGCTCGCTTCTTAGTAGGCGGACCAGACGGGATCGCTCCGACTTGCGCCCAGCCGCTTCCTGCTTCAGCCTCTGATGCTGCTCGATCCGCGTGCGTAGCGCTGACGTGTCTTCGCCGAGATATCGGTCCTTAACGGCGTTCCCGAGCCGATAATGATCGTACCAATAGCCCTTACCGTCCCGTTCTTTCAGGATTGGGCTGCCGCGGATCTCAGAGACTGCTTCATCTAGAAGCAGAGACAGGAGGTCGTGATAGGCCGCTTGAGCCGTCGGCGAATGATAGCGGGTTGCCATTTGCTAGTTCCTTGCCCCACAGAAATAAGTTTGTGGTGCATGGGTGTCAAGAGACATACCACACAGGAAAGTTTTTGTGTGGTATTTGCCGCCTTTAACCCAGCTGGGTGCAAGCCGACTCCCTTGCAGTCCGGCGGCGGCTCCAGCACACCCATCGCATGATGAATGACAGCGATGATCGCGGCGGCCAAGGCATGATTGAATCCTCGGTCGAAGTCTCGTCGGTCGACAACCTCGATCGCAACGCGATCCGAAAGGGCCGCAAGGCTGCTGCCAAAAAGGCCAAGCGTATCGTCGGCAAGCGCTATGACGATGTGATCGGCGCAAGACCTCTCGGTTCGCGTCCGGGCGACCAGATCCTTGCGGCAGCGGTCGCGCTTTACGACGATGGACCAATCAAGCGACGTGATCTCAAATCCGCGATCGCGAAGCTGGAATCAAATATTCGCCGGGGCTTGCCCGACCTCACCGTAATCCGGGCGCCACGTTCCGCATCGTCACAACCCGAGCGTGTCGGCCTGATGGTCTATGAGACCCGCGCGGTGACGGAGAATACGGACCGTATCGTCACCGCTGAGAACCACAGCGTCGTACTGACGGAAGCCCGCGTGATCTTCATCTCGGGCCTGCTTCCTGGAGGGACCCGACCTCATCTTTTCGAGCGTGTCGTCGAACGGGATCCCGGGCGCCTCTCAATGTCGGCGGTGCTTCTGCAGCTTTCGGCCATTTGGCCGACCCTGCTCTGGATGCGGATGAAGCAAAGGCGCGAGGGCCGTGGCCTTCCCGTCACCGAGGTGATTACGCCTTTCGCGAACGGTCTTCTGTTCGGCAGTCTCGAAAAACTGGACGGCCTACCGTCGGCCGGTCCGACGGTTGTCGATTGGGGCTGGCCGGCGCAACAGACCCGTCAGGCTCACGACTTTTACGCCGATGCGAATGGCACCCGCCTTTGGGCGAGAACCAACACATTCGTGGACGGGTCGCTTCTCGCGCCGGATCAGCAGCGTTTGCGAGACATGCTTCAGTCCTTCCTCTGGGACTTCCCCGACATCGTCGCCGACAATAATTGGCGCTGGCGCTTCGGGTTCGGCACATCGGATCCCGCGGTCGCCATCGTCGCGAAAACCTTCAAGATTAGCGAACCAAGCGAGGAGCGCCGTGCCGCCGCGCTGGCGGCGTTGGAGGCAATTGTCGCGACCGAGGTCTGGAAGAGCGTGACGGCTCGCTCGCTGGAAAGCCAGAGCCGCTCCGCCGGGCGATCGGCATCGGCTGCTACCGTTAGCGCGTAACAGCTTCCAGGCTCTCCCAGCAGCATCGCCGCGGGCGATGCACTTGCACTGATTACGACCTAGGCGCGCGCCACCGCGATGACGTTACGCACCCGTGAGGCTGCTGCGACCACACGCGCTGCGCCCCTTAGGGCCCTTAAGGCGAAGGGTGTGCCTGCCCGCGATTGGTTGAGTGCTTCGCGCGAGGAGCGGGACGCGCCGCTGCTGCTGATGGAGGGATAGAGAGCCATGTTCAGCTACGTGGCACTGAAACTCTCCAATGATCTGAGTGCCCATCTTTGTCCTCTATGGGGCACCACCTTCAGGATCGGTGGAAAACCGCCAGTTTTCCTCCACCCTATAGAGGACTCCTCAGAACTAGGCGCCTCCGTTCACGGTGCCGCAGTGAGCCGCTTACGTCTGCTATGCGCCATTTCCAGCCATCAGCGGGCCTCGTCCCGTCGCCCAAAAGCGGACGTCGAGCCCGTCCGAGGATAGAGCAAGCGCCCGCGACTTGATGGCACGAGACGCGAAGGCTTAGATGTCGAACGACGCTAAGATCGGGCACGGGCCTGTTCTCCCTTTGCTACATTCGCGCGCAAGCCGCTGGAGTGCATCTCGGGCCTGAGTGAGCTGGGTGATCTTCTCGTCCAAGGCTTCGACTCGGGCCTTGGCGAGCTCACGCGCTCGGCTGCGATCCTCTCCTGCGTCGAGGACTAGAAGCTCGCGGATCTGCTCCAGCGTGAAGCCTGCCGCTTGCGCTTGCTTGATGAAACGCAGGCGCCGCAGGTCTTCGGAACCGTAGCGGCGGATACCACTCTCGCGCGGAGGCGTGTCGAGCAGGCCCTTGCGCTGATAGAAGCGGACGGTCTCGACGCCCACGCCTCCTCCGGCGGCGAGCTGGCCGATCCTCTGCGATTTCAGCCCTTGACTCCGTACCATGGTACGGGGTCTATATGAGTTCCGACGATTTCTCAAGGAGACATGAAATGTCGGATCCAGCCAATCAGCCGACGGCCTCGAAGCGGGCGGTGCTCCATCGGATGGTGATGCCCAATCATACCTGTCCCTACGGCCTCAAGGCCCAGGACCTTCTCAAGCGAGCCGGCTACGAGGTCGAGGATCATCACCTTACGACCCGCGATCAGACGGACGCTTTCAAGGCGGAGCACAATGTCGCAACAACGCCCCAAACCTTCATCGGCGGAAAGCGCGTTGGAGGCTACGATGACCTACGCAGGTTCCTCGGCAAGCGCGTATCGGACCCAAAAGCGACGTCCTACCGGCCGATCATCGCTCTGTTTGCAACGACGGCGCTGCTCGCGACGGCGGCGAGCTATGCTGTGACGGGCAATCCATTCACCTCGCGCGCAGCCGAATGGTTCATCGGCTTCTCGATGGTCATTCTCGCGCTTCTGAAGCTCCAAAACGTCGAGAGCTTCGCCACCATGTTCCTCAACTACGACCTGCTGGCGAAGCGGTGGGTTCCGTACAGCTACATCTATCCCTTCGCGGAGGGCCTTGCCGGTGTGCTGATGGTCGCCGGCGCACTCACTTGGCTCTCGGTTCCGATTGCGCTGTTCATCGGGACCATCGGCGCCGTCTCGGTGTTCAAGGCCGTCTACGTCGACAAGCGCGAGCTCAAGTGCGCCTGCGTTGGCGGTGCCAGCAACGTGCCGCTGGGCTTCGTCTCGCTGACCGAGAACGTCATGATGGTGGGAATGGCGGTCTGGATGCTCGTGGGGGCTGCCGCTTCGCACCAGATGATAGCTTAATGGCATTGGGTTGTTGGAGCGGAGGCTCGTCGCTACATCCAACGAAGATGTCGATCCGCAGCCTCTTGTCGTTCTTCGTGCTGATTGCGCTCGTCTTCGTGCCGGTCTGCGGCATGGGCGGCATGGGAATGGCAATGCCGGTCGGTGTTCAATCAGTCGAGCATCATGTTCCAAGTGTTGATCAAACACTCTGTGCCGATATGGGCGACCAGCCGGCGGACGGAGGCGAGACCGCTCCCGACGTCGATTGCCGGATAATGTGCCCTGCTGTCCTAGCCCCCAGTGCCTTCATAGGTGAGGCGCGCGCAGTTGGCAGTGCGCCTCAGAACATGGCTGTCGTAACAGCGTCTCCTGGTCTTAATCCTGCAGCGGAACCGCGTCCTCCACGACTCTCCTGACGTGCGGCGAGCTTCGCTCGCGTCACCGTTACAATCAGGAGAGACAAATGAAGTCCTTGCCTTTGAGCGCAGTTGCGCTCGCCCTCGCTGCGCCTGCCGCTGCGCAAACGCCCCTGGCGGCACCTGCCCATCAGGGTCATGCCCAGCAGTCCGCGTCGCAATCTGATGCCCACGCCGGGCACACGCAGCACCAGAATCACGCTGGAGGCAATGCTGACCACAGCAAGCCTATGAGCTGCTGCGCCGACGCAAACGGCAATGGTAAGATGGACTGCTGCGAAGGCGCCCAAGCCACCACGGGCTCGTGCTGCGACAAGCACGCGGGCTCAGTGCAGTCTCAGCCCGCCAAGCCTGCGCAACCCAAGTAAGCGACGCGAGGAACGATGGCGGCGGTAACGCCGCCCTCGTCACTGGCACGGCTGCCTGGCGGCCGCGAAAGGAAAATCAATGCAAGACGTCATCGCCCTGAACAGGCGAGCCATGCTGCGCGGAGCTGCGCTCGGCGGGCTCGGCCTCGGGTTTACCAACCTGTTCCCAGCTTGGGCCCAAAGCGGCTCGCCGGGGCTTCGCGCCGATCGGCCAACCTTGACCGGCGAGGACATCCGCCTTCGCGTCGGGCACAGCATGTTTGAAGTCGGTGGGCGTCCGGGCCACGCGGTCACGATCAACGGTGTGCTACCGGCACCCCTGATCCGCCTACGCGAAGGTCAGAACGTTCGCATCCACGTCGAGAACACGCTCGACGAGGACACTTCGATCCATTGGCACGGCCTTATCCTGCCGTTTCACATGGACGGGGTGCCGGGGATCAGTTTTCCGGGCATCCTGCCAAAGCGAACCTTCACCTATGAGTTCCCGATCAAGCAGTACGGCACCTATTGGTACCATTCGCACTCAGGGCTGCAGGAGCAGATGGGCCACTATGGCCCGCTGGTGATTGACCCGGCCGACGCGGAGCCCGCCCCGTATGATCGTGAGCATGTAATCGTGCTCAGCGACTGGACCTTCATGCATCCCCACCAGGTCATGGCAAAGGTCAAGAACGAGGGCGGTTACTTCAATCGGCAGAAGCAGACGCTTGCCGGGGGCGGTCCCGAGAACCGGATGAGCGCTGCCGATCGTGCGATGTGGGGCCGGATGCGCATGGACCCGACCGATATCGCCGATGTGACCGGCACCACCTACACATATCTGATCAACGGGCATGGACCGCAGGAAAACTGGACCGGTCTGTTCCGGCCGGGGGAGCGCGTCCGCCTTCGGATCATCAACGCATCGGCTATGACGATCTTCAACGTTCGTATCCCGGGCCTGCCGATGACCATGGTGCAGGCCGATGGCACGCACGTCCGGCCGATCGAGACCGACGAATTCCAAATCTCGGTTGCGGAAACTTACGACGCGATCGTCACGCCCACCGAGGATCAGGCGTACACGATCATGGCAGAGTCAATCGACCGCTCCGGCTTCTGCCGGGCGACGCTTGCCCCCCGCCTAGGCATGACGGCGCCCGTTCCGCCGCTGCGTCCGCGGCCCACGCTGGGCATGAAGGACATGGGCATGGGTGGCATGGACCACGGCGCGATGGGCCATGGTCCCGCACAGGCGACCACAGACGCGGCCTGCCTGCCGGAGCACGCTGCCATGGGCCACTGCACGCCAGCTGGCGTCCCGGCTGGCGGTTCATCCACAACCATGGACCACGATATGCGCGACAAGTCGCTCGTGCCGCCGAACGTTAAGGTGGGAGTGGGCGTCGACATGATCGCCCCCATGCCGGTCGATCGAACGGGAGACCGGCCGCTAGGCTTAGAGAACGAGAAGCACCGGGTGCTGACTTACCACGACCTCGCACCGCTAGAGCCGTTCCACGACAGACGGCCGCCTGCGCGCAGCGTCGACATCCACCTGACCGGCAACATGGAGCGGTTCATGTGGAGCTTCGACGGCAAGAAGATGAACGAGGGTCTGGAGCCGATCCGCTTCGAACGCAACGAACGCGTACGGGTAAACCTTATCAACAACTCGATGATGAACCACCCCATTCATATTCACGGGCACTTCTTCGAGCTGGTGACGGGCATGCCCCACGGCAATCCGGTGAAGCACACGGTGAACGTTATGCCGGGCGGTAAGGCGAGCTTTGACCTGACAGCTGACGCACCCGGCGACTGGGCGTTTCACTGCCACCTCCTCTATCACATGCACGCCGGCATGATGAACGTCGTGAAGGTGCGCCCGATGGGCGACGGGCCAACGGCAGGAGGCGGCCAATGACCCGCGCCCTGTTTCTCGCCGCCGTATCGTGGATGGGCCTCGCTACAGCTGCGAGCGCCCAGCAATCGGGGATGGCAGCGCCTTCGCCTTCGCAAGCTCCTGCGCAAGCGACGGGCGATCCGTCCTGTCCGGCCGAACATGCTGCCATGGGGCATTGCACGCCCAAGCCTGGGGTATCGGACCGTCCGGCGGCGCCAACGGCCCCGTCCGCGACGAACCCGCACGTCGGCCACGATATGAATACTTCGCCCTTGATCGCTCCAGCAGAAGATCCCGCGGCCGCGCCTACATCGTCAGTGGACCCAGATTGCCCGCCTGAGCACGCGGCCATGGGCCATTGCATACCGAAGATGCCTGCTGGCCCGGAGCCGGGATCGAGAGTTGTGAGGACGACTTCCCCGGCAGTGGAGACTGGAGCCGCGCCGGCTGACCCAGCGTGTCTCCCGGAGCATGCCGCGATGGGGCACTGCACGCCCAGGATCGGCGTGGCTGGAGCAGCACCGCCCGTAGCGCCGCCGTCTCGGGCCGCTTTCTCGGGACCGGAGCACGCGGCGGACACGGTGTGGGATCCGCAGCTGATGGCGCAAAAGCGCGAGAAGCATCTGATTGCCGAGCACGGCGGCTACACCGGCTACATGGTTCTGTTTCACAGGCTTGAATATCGGGCCGTCGATGGTCGGGACGGCTACGCTTGGGACGCAGAGGGCTGGCACGGCGGCGACTACAATCGGCTTTGGGTGAAGACGGAGGGCGAAGGCGAGTTCGGCGAAGCGGTCGAGTCTGCCGAAGTTCAGGCGCTTTACAGCCGCGCGATCGATCCCTGGTTTAACGTGCAAGCCGGCGTCCGCTACGACATTCGTCCCAAGCCCGACCGCGCGCACCTCGTGCTCGGCGTGCAGGGGCTGGCGCCCTATTGGTTCGAGATCGACGCGGCGGCCTTCCTGTCGGACAAAGGTGACCTCACGGCCCGTTTCGAAGCTGAGTACGACCAGCGGATTTCGAATAGGCTGATCCTGCAGCCGCGTGTGGAGTTCGACCTCGCTGCCCAAGACGTACCTGAGCTTGGCATCGGCTCTGGTCTGTCAACGGCCGAGGTTGGCCTGCGCCTCCGCTACGAGATCAAGCGCGAGCTCGCCCCGTACATCGGCTTGCAATACGAGAAGCGTCTTGGTGAAACGGCCAATTACGCCCGAGCGGCCGATGAGAAGGTCGGCGGCTGGACGTTCCTGATCGGCCTGCGGTCCTGGTTTTAGCGGAGGTGATGATGATCAATAGAAAGGCAAGCGTTCTCGCCATTGCAGCTTCGGTCGGTGGCGCAAATCTTGCTTCGGCGCAGGACAGGCAGACGGCACAGGCCGCAGCTATGCAGCCCGCAGCGCAAGGGGCCGCCGCAACGGTCGACGCTTTTCACCGTGCGCTCGCGTCTGGCAACGTCTCAGGGGCGCTCGCGTACCTGAGCGAGGACGCGATCGTGTTCGAGTCCGGCGGGATCGAGCGCGGCAAGAAGGAGTATGCTGCGCACCACGCGGCCGCGGACGCCGAATTTGCAAAAGCGGTGCCGAGCCGAACCGTCCGCCGTTCAGGCCAGGCTTCAGGCGACTTCGGCTGGATCCTTACGGAAGGGCGGACGACCGGAAGCTTCAAAGGAAAGCATGTCGACCGTGTCACGACTGAGACCATGCTGCTTCGGCGCACCGGTACCACCTGGCGTATCGTCCACGTTCATTGGTCATCTGCCAGCTCTAAGTCCTGATTCTGATTTCGTGAGGAGAAGTATCGTGCGTAGTTTCTTCGTTTCGGCCGCTGCCGCTGCCGCTGCTGCTGCTGGACTGATTGCTGGCCCAGCGTTTGCCCATTCCAAGCTTGTAAGCGCCAATCCGGCACCGAGCGCGACTGTTCGCTCCGTGCCGGCTCAGCTCCAGCTCAACTTCAACGAACCTTTGATACAACGCTTCGTCACCCTGGCAGTTACTGGCCCGGACGGGGCGACGCTGCACGTTGCAACCGTCACGGTTGATCCGAAGAAGAAGAGCCGCGTCAACGCGGTGGTTCACGGCTTTGGAAAGCCGGGCGCTTACAAAGTCGCTTGGACAGCCGCAGGGAGCGACATGCACCGGATGACCGGCAGTTACAGCTTCACGCTGCGTAGGTGACTGAAGTCGGGCTGATTGCAGCCCGCTTCGGCCATTACGCCGCGCTCGTGCTGGCCTTCGGCGCTTTCGCCTACGCCAGCTACGGCACGCAATCCGTGGGCGTCAGGCGAAAAGTAAGTCGGCTCGGGCTCGTCTCCAGCGTTCTCCTGTTGTTGGCGGCGGGCGCTGTGCTCGTAGCCACGGTTGCCGGACTTGGCGGCGGCTTCGCTACCTTGTCGGACCCAACACTTTGGTCTGCTGTAATTTGGGAGACCGATTTTGGCCGGGTCTGGTCGGTAAGGCTCGTCATGGCATTGGCCCTCGTAGCCGCTGGAGTGGCGATATGGCGGCGGCCTGGGCAAGCTTCAGAATGCTTTGGCCTTCTGCTTGCGGGTGGGCTGGTGGCAACGGTCGCGCTGACCGGTCATGCGGCCGCCATGGAGGGGGCTTCGGGGTTTGTGCACCGTGCAGCGGACGCCGCTCACCTCGTTGCGGCCGCCGTTTGGCTCGGGGCATTGCCGCCTCTGCTATTCCTACTCGGTCGAGACGCCTCGGGCGTGAGCGAGAACTTCGAATTTGCCGCTCGCCGGCTCCAGGCCTTCCACTTGATCGGGCTGATTTCGGTTGTTGTGCTCGTCCTATCCGGCTTGGTGAACAGCTGGTTCCTCGTCGGGCGCCCGGAGCATCTGCTCACCACGACATACGGCCGCGTCCTGCTGGCAAAGCTTGTGCTGTTTGTAGCTATGCTGGGCTTGGCTGCCGGGAACAAGCTGAAGTTCGTTCCCGCCATGACTGACAACCTGGCACGGGGCTATAATCCGACAAAGATCGCATCTCAATTGCGTTTGAGAATAGGAGCTGAGGTGCTGCTCAGCACACTTGTCCTCCTAAGCGCAGCCATCTTAGGGGCGATCGAACCAGCGGCAGCATAATTCCCAGCAACTCCCTCGGGCTCTGACTGATGGCCGTAACTCGTCGATAGGGTCATTCACTGAACCTTAGAGGCCTAAATCGTCGGTCTGCTTACCAGGCGGGATCGCTTGTAAGCCGCCAGTCCGCAAACGGCCACAACCAGCCATCCTCAACCGGCGAAAGATCCGTCCGTCAGAGTCGCGGCAGCGAAATTGCCCAATGATCTGAGTGCCCAGTTTTGTCCGCTGTGGGGCACCATTTGTTCTTCCTGAGATGTCTCAGGATCGACAAAACCCTGAATTCCCGCCACAAAGAGCTTCACCAATCCTGGGATTTTTTACAAAGCATCTCTGATGCGCCTCGTCGTCGCGAGCGAGATACAATCATCTCCGCTGCTTTTTCTCCTGCAAGCTGGTGTCAGCTTCGAGCCCGTTCCGGCTGCAAAGCAATACTTGCGCCGTTCTCAGACTGGCAAATGGCTCATGTTTGAGCGCGGTCCCTTGCACTGCTTGGTGGATAGCGGCCTGCCTGCTTACGGGCGGGAGTCGAGATAAGTTGACGTTCGTTCATAAGGCTGGTTCCGGGGCTAAAGCACCCGCCAGTGGTGGATAGCGGAAGGGTGCTTTCAGACATCCGTGGAAATATGGACGCCTGTCCAGGTGACGGGGCGGTGACAGCAGGTGCGCCGTGGCGGAGTGCGACCGGTCCGCGTTCGAGCATGGATCGTGAGTTCAAGCGTCCGTTTCACTCTTGAAGGCGGCGCCTTGATGATGACTTCACGGCGGCGTTAACCAAGATGTTCCAGATGAAGCGCGGGGCCGGGAAGCGTGACGGCAGGCATCTTGCCAGGGAGGCAAGCGCTCGTTGCGAATGCGGTGTTTGAAGCCGAAGAACCGGCGACAGTCAAAATTGCGCCGACGTGCTACGAACGGACTCATCATGGGTTGCGAACATTGAAAACTGTAAAAAGGGCCAGTGTTGTGCTGAAGAATATCCCAAGAGCTTGCTTCGGGTTCTTGCCCCTGGGGCTAGGCCTACCCCTGATCGCAGCATCAGCCGGCGTGCCCCCGACCCGGCTTTTGGACGATTTCAGCACGCGATCGCAATGGCGCGCGGCTGCCTCCGATGGGGTTAGCGCGTCCGGAACCGCGTTCGAAGGCGGGCTGCGGCTCGATTACGACTTCACCAAGGGATCGGGCTACGCCTTTCTACGCCGCGAGCTGCCGCTCGATTTTCCTGACAATTTCGAACTGCGTTTTCGGCTCCGGGGTAGCGGGCCCGCCAATGCACTCGAGTTGAAGCTCGTCGATGCCAGCGGCGACAATGTCTGGTGGCATCGCAAGGCCGACTATGTCGCGCCCGGCGCTTGGACGACAATCAAGGTCAAACGCCGCCAGATCGATTTCGCCTGGGGTCCGACCCAGGACAGGTCGCTCCGCAGGGCGATGGCGATCGAGTTCGTCGTGGCGGCGGGTTCGGGTGGCGGCAAGGGCTGGATCGCCTTCGACGATCTGGAGATCGTGCCTCTGCCGTCGCCGCCTGCCGTCCCGCCCCCGATCGTGGCGAGTGCCGGCGCCGGCGCTGCGGTCGATCGCAACGTCGCGACCGCCTGGAGCGCTCGTCCCGGAGCGACGATCGACCTCGATCTGGGTTACCGCCGTGAGTTCGGTGGGCTGGCTCTACGCTGGGCGGCCGAAAGCCATGCCAGCGACTATTCCGTTCACCTGTCGGATGATCGCCGGCACTGGCGCGCGGTTCGGACCGTGGTGGGGGGCGATGGCGCAACCGACTGGCTCAAGCTGGAGGAAAGTGAAGCGCGCTACGTGCGGCTTCGCCTCGCGCGAGGTCCAAGGCCCAGCTTCGCCCTTGCCGAGATCGAGGTCCAGCCGCTCGCGTTCGGCGCCAGCGACAATGCTTTCATCGCCGCCGTGGCCAAAGCCGCGCCGCGCGGGCTTTACCCACGCGGCTTCATCGACGAGCAGAATTACTGGACGCTGATCGCGACGCCGGAAGGCGGCGAAAGCGGCCTGATCGACGAGAGCGGGGCGATCGAGGTCGGGCGCGGCGGGTTTTCGGTCGAGCCGTTCATGATCGATGGCGGCAAGCTGATCGGATGGGCCGACGTCGAGGCGAGGCAGACGTTGCGTCGCGGCGACCTCCCCATTCCCTCGGTCGAATGGTCTCGTCGGGCCTGGCGTCTGCGGGTCACCGGCATCGCCGAGCGCGAGCGGCTGTTGGCGCGCTACACCGTCACGAACGACGGGGTCGAAACGCGCGAGCTGGCGCTGGTTCTCGCCGTTCGCCCGTTTCAGGTCAATCCACCGCAGCAGTTCCTGAACATTCGCGGCGGCGTCAGTCCGATCCGCTCGCTGGCCTGGTCAGCCGGCGCGATGATGGTGAATGGGTCCACGAAGATCGTCCCGACGGTCGCGCCGGATGACGTCAAAGTGTCGGCATTCGATGCGGGCCCGCTGCCGCAATCCTGGGAGACGGCGAAGACCGGTTCCGTCCTCGACCCGACGGGTCTCGCATCTGGCGCGCTAGTTTATCGCCTTCGCCTCGCCCCCGGCGAGGAGCGCGAGTTCGCGCTGGCTTTACCGTTCGGCATGAAAGCAGGGCCGCCGCGTCGCAGCGCTGGTCAGGCCCAGGTCGCGGAAGATACCGCCGTGCAAACCTGGCGTGCGCAGCTCGATCGAGTCGGCCTCAGCGGCCCGCCGGCGGCACGGCAGGTTTTTGGATCGATCCGTTCGGCGCTCGCACAAATGCTGATGACCCGCGAGGGGCCGGCGCTCCGGCCTGGATCCCGCGCTTATGCGCGCTCCTGGATCCGCGACGGCGCGATGATGTCGACCGGCCTGCTGCGGCTCGGCCATCCGCAGGCGGCGATCGATTTTCTGCAATGGTATGCGCCGTATCAATATCCGAGCGGGAAGGTGCCGTGTTGCGTCGACGCGCGCGGCGCCGATCCGGTGCCGGAGCATGACAGCGACGGCCAGTTCATCCACCTCGTCGCTCAGCTTCATCGCTACGCACCCGACCGGGCGCGGCTCGAGGCCATGTGGCCGCGGGTCCGCGCGGCAGCCGATCATATCGAGCTGCTGAGACAGAAAACGCGCGTGTCGGCCAACCGCGCGGGGCCGACGCGTCACTATTTCGGGCTGCTGCCGCCGTCGATCAGCCATGAAGGCTATTCGGCCAAGCCGATGCACAGCTACTGGGACGATTTCTGGGCGCTTGCGGGCCTCAAGGACGCAACGTGGCTGGCGGGGGCGCTCGGCCGCCCGGACGAGGCGCGGCTGCTCGCGGCCCGAAGCAATGAATTTCGCGCTGAGATCAACGCCTCGCTTGCCGCCGCGCAGGCGATCCACGGCATCGACTTCATGCCGGGGGCGGCCGATCTCGGCGACTTCGACGCGACCTCCACCACAATCGCGCTGACACCGGCCAATGAGCAGCATCTGCTGCCTCCTGGGCCGCTGAAGGCGACCTTCGAGCGTTACTGGAACGAGTTCGTCGCCAGGCGTGATGGCGGCAGGCCATGGGATGCCTATACGCCCTACGAATGGCGTAGCGTCGGCGCATTTGTACGGCTGGGCTGGCGCGAACGCGCGGCCGAGGCGGCCGACTTCTTCATGAAGGATCAACGGCCGCGAGGCTGGAACCAGTGGGCGGAAGTGGTCGGCCGCGAACCGCGCGCGCCGCGCTTTGTCGGTGATATGCCGCACGGCTGGGTCGCGTCCGATTTCGTCAATGCCGCGCTCGACATGCTGGCCTATGATCGCGGGGCCGATGCCGCGCTGGTGCTTGCCGCCGGGGTGCCGCCCGCCTGGCTGGAGGAGGCCGGCATCGATATCCAGCGGCTGCGCACGCCGCATGGTCTGCTTCATTATCGTCTGCGGCGCGTCGGCCGCGAGGCTTTGCTCGACTTCAGACTGGAAGGCCGGCCCCCGCCGGGTGGGCTGGTCTTCGCCTGGTCAGGGCGCGAGCATCGGTTGCAGGGCGGGGAGGGGCGGTTGCGAGTTCCGCTTTAGCGATCTGGTTCAAGCGGGCCTGTTCGCGAACGCTGCAGCGGCGCCGAACAGGCCGGGCTGCGGATGAGTGATCAGCTTGACCGGCATATCGGCCATCATCCGTTCGAACCGTCCCTTGGCGATGAACCGGTCGCGAAACCCCGAGGCGGGCAGGTGCCGCGCCAGCCGCAGGCCCAACCCGCCGGCGATCACCACGGCTCCGGCGCCTTGCGCCAGCGCGATGTCGCCCGCGACCGCGCCCAGGATCAGGCAGAAGCGATCCAGCGCCGCCGCCGCGAGCGGATCGTCGCGCGACATCGCCGCGGCCCAAAGCGCCGCTTCGTCGGGGTATGTGTTCGCTCGGCTTTCCAGCTGCGCGATCGCTTCGTGGATGTTGGACAGCCCGGGTCCGGAGGCCAGGCGCTCGACCGAGACGCGGCGGTAACGGGCGCGCAGCTTGGTGAGGAGCTGGTCTTCGAAGCCGTCCAGCGGAGCGAAGTCCAGGTGGCCACCCTCCGTTTCCACCACTCGATAGCCATCCCGGCTCCGGATCAGCTGGGCGACACCCAGGCCCGTGCCCGGTCCGATGATCGTGACGGCTCCTTCGTCCGGAAGCTTGTCCCGGGAACCGCAGACATGGCTGAAATGTTCAGGGGCAAGATGCGCGACGGCATGCGCGACGGCCCCGAAATCGTTGACGAAGATCAGCTCGCCGACGCCGAGTTCGTGCCGGATCAGCGACGCGCTGATCATCCAGGGATTGTTGGTCAGCTTGAGGACCTCACCCTTGACCGGGCCCGCGAGCGCGATCGCCGCGGCATTGGGCAACGCTCGCCCGATCCGCTCGCCGAAAGCGTTCCAGGCGAGCTGAAGGCTGGCATGCTCGCCGGTTTTCAATGTGACCGGTTCACCGAGCGACACCACGCGCCCGCCAGCGACTACGGCGATCGCGAAGCGTGCGTGCGTGCCGCCCACGTCAACGGCGACCAGTTCCGTCAAGGATCAACTCCGTTCGCCAAGCCCGCCTGCGGCCTACCGCAGGGTTGGCGGGAGCGGCAAGACGATCAAGCGACAACGAAGGTCGCAGGGCCGGCCGGGCGACGCGGGCTTGACGTGCATGGAAGGCGTGTTCACCGCGCCGGCTGCCAGTGCAGATGGGCTGAACGGAGAATGCACATCATCGACGACATGATCGGTCGCATGACCCTGGAGGAGAAAGCTGGCCAGCTCAGCATGTTTCCAGCGGCGCTCGCCCCCGCTCCCGCCAATGCCGCGAATCCCGCTTCGGTCTCGGGCTCCACGCAGGAGCAGGCCGAGCGCGTCCGGCAGGGCCTGGTCGGCGCCGTGTTCAATGCATCGGACGCCGGGTGGCACCGCCGAATGCAGGAGATCGCGGTCCAAGAAAGCCGGCTCGGCATTCCCCTCCTGTTCGCCGGCGACGTGATCCACGGGTTCCACACCGTGTTCCCGGTTCCGCTGGCGGAAGCGGCCAGCTTCGATCCAGATCTCGCCGAGCGAACCGCGCGGGCGGCGGCCGTTGAAGCAACCGGGGCGGGCCTTGCCTGGAATTTCGCGCCGATGGTCGACATCGCGCGCGACGCGCGATGGGGACGCGGCGTGGAAGGCGCCGGTGAGGACGTGCTGCTCGGCGGCCTGTTGGCCGCCGCGCGGGTGCGTGGATTCCAAGGCACCGAAGGGCTGGGCCATCCGCAAGCCATGCTGGCGACGCCCAAGCACTTCGCCGCCTATGGCGCGGCGCTCGGCGGGCTCGATTATAACAGCGTCGACATCTCCGAACGAACGCTGCGCGAGGTCTACTTCCCTCCCTTTCAGTCGGCGATCGAGGCGGGCGCGGCTTCGACGATGGCGGCGTTCAACGATCTGAACGGCGTTCCGGCCCACGCCGATCCGTGGTTGCTCGGTGATGTGCTACGCGGCGAATGGGGCTTCGACGGCGTGGTCGTTTCCGATTTCACCGGCGATCTCGAATTGGTCGCCCACGGCTATGCTGCGAGCCCGCGCGAGGCGGCCCGGCTCGCCTTTCTCGCCGGCGTGGACATCAGCATGGCGAGCGGCCTCTATGTCGATCATCTCCCCGATCTGGTTCGCTCCGGCGAGATCGCGGCGGCGACGCTCGACCGGTCGGTCGGGCGTGTGCTGCGGCTGAAGGAGCGGCTCGGACTGTTCGACGATCCGTTTGGACGCCTGCGCTCGACTGTCGATCAACGTGACGATAAGCCCGCACATCGCGCGCTTGCACGCGAGGCCGCGCGGCGATCGGTCGTGCTGCTCAAGAATGATGGCGTGCTGCCGCTGTCGAAATCCGGACAGCGAATTGCGTTGATCGGGCCGTTCGGGCAGGGGCCGGCCCATCTGCACGGCCCCTGGGTGTTGTTCGCCCGGCCCGATCACGCGGTGAGCATTGCGGACGGGATGCGCGAGGCACTTGGCGTCGCGGCTGACCTGAGCGTTGTCGCGGGCTGCGGGACGGAAGCTCCGATCCCCGATGGGATTGAGCAGGCGGTCGCGGCCGCAAGGGAAGCGGATGTGATCGTGCTCGTCGTCGGCGAGGGCGAGGACATGTCGGGCGAAGCGCAGTCCCGGGTGACGATCGACATTCCGGGACCGCAACGGATGCTTGCCGAGGCTATCGCGGCCGTGGGAAAGCCGGTGGTCACGATCTTGAAAAGCGGGCGCGCACTGGTGCTCGAAGGCGCGATCGCCCGTTCGGAGGCGATCCTGGCCGCTTGGTTCCTGGGAACGGAAACCGGCACCGCGCTGGCCGACATCCTGTTCGGTGATCATGGCCCGTCCGGTCGCCTGCCGGTCAGCTTCCCGCAATCGAGCGGTCAATCGCCCTACCATTACGATCACCGATCGACCGGACGCCCGACCGAGACGCACCAACCGGGCGAGCAGTTCAAGGCGCGCTACCGCGAGGCTTTGAACCGCGCGGCCTATCCGTTCGGTCATGGGCTGACCTATGGCGATGTGGTTTACGAAGATCTCGATCTGGGCACCTGCACATTGCCCTGGTCGGGCTCGATCGAAGTCGGCGCCGTCATCCGCAATCGCGGGGAACGGGAAGCCACCGAGCTGGTCCAGCTCTACATACGCGATCGGGCCGCGAGCATCACGCGCCCCGTCCGCCAGCTCAAGGCGTTTCGGCATGTGACGCTTGCTCCCGGAGCGTCTGAGCGCATTGCCTTTCAGCTCCGTCGCGAGGACCTGCTGTTCCTCGGCCGCGATCTTGGTTGGACGGTGGAGCCCGGCTTGTTCGACTTGTGGATCGCACCCTCGTCGGAAACAGGGCTGCACGGCACGTTCGAGCTTTTGCCGGATTGAGCATGGCCGAACACCTCGGCCGTGCCGCCGCCGGCACTGTCGGCTCCGGCACTTCAAGTGACGTAGATTACACCTCTTTACAGGCCAGCTAAGGCCGGATACCTCTGGGCTGAGAAAACGATTACCCAGCTGACCGGACTTGCACGAACAAGGCGGCGGCGACAGGCGAGGACGGGGACGGATGCGTTGCTCGAGGGCGACTCGGCCGCTTGTTGCGGCCCGGTGAGATCGGTCACGATCAAGGATGTGGCGCGTGAGGCCGACGTGTCGATCGCCTCGGTATCGCGCGTCCTGAACGGCGTCGGCCGCGTCGGGCAGGCAACCCGATCCCGCATTCTCGATACCGCCGAACGGTTGAGCTATGTTCCGCACGAGGGCGCGCGAAGCCTGATCACGCGCCGGACCAGCACGATCGGCATGATCCTGCCCGATCTGCATGGGGAGTTCTTTTCCGAACTGCTGCGCGGAGCCGATGGCGCGGCTCGGGCGCGGGGGCTGCACCTGCTCGTCTCAACCAGTCACGGCAGCGTGGCAGAGGCGGCAGCGGCGATCCGTTCGATGCGAGGGCGCGTGGACGGCCTGATCGTCATGTCGCCCCAACTCGCTCCCGAGCCGCTGACGCCTCCGCCCGCCGTGCCGACAATCCTGATCAACGCGCATCCCGCCGAAGGCCAGGCGGGCGTCACCGTCCAGAATTACGAGGGCGCGGTCGCGATGGTGCGCCACTTGGCCGAAACCGGAGCCAGACGCATCGCGCATATCGCCGGCCCGCAGGAAAATGGCGACGCCGCCGATCGCCGACGCGGCTATTGCGATTCACGCCCGCTCGATTTGGGCGCGGACTTCACCGTCGCCGGCGATTTCACGGCTGCCTCCGGCTATGCGGCGGGCCTGAAGCTTGGCCGTCTCGATCCGCTCCCGGACGCGGTGTTCGCCGCAAACGACATGATGGCGGCCGGCTGCATGGAGGCTTTCGCCGATCTCGGGCTGCGCGTTCCGGACGATATAAAGGTCGGCGGGTTCGACGACGTGCCGCTCGCCCGCTTTCTGCGGCCCGCGCTCACCACGATGCGGATCGATCTCGCCGCGCTGGGCGCCAAGGCGTTCGAGCAGCTCGCCGCCGCGATCGAGGCGCCGGGCGGCGCACCGCGGATCGAGCAAATCCTGCCTGAACTCATGGTTCGCGACAGCTGCGGCCACAGGTCTGGGCGCGACACGACAAACCAGAACATGACAAAACCGGGGAGATATCCAGAATGAACGCCAAATCCGCTATGCACGGCCTGAAAGTCGCCCTGCTCGCCACCACCTTGCTGGTCGGAGCGCCCGCCTACGCCCAGCTTACCACCGCCACCGTGCGCGGCAATGTGACGAACGGCCAGGCGCCGGCGCCGGGAGCGACCGTAACGGCGGTGAACGTCGATACGGGCTTCACGGCCCGGGGCACGGTCGGCCAGAGCGGCGCCTATGTTCTGACCGGTGTTCGGCCCGGAACCTACGACATCAGCTATGCCGGGGCAGGCGGCGGGACGGTGAGCCGGCGGGTCACCATCTCGGTCGGCCAGACCGCGACCATCGACGTCGATGTCGCCGCAAATACCACCACCATCGACGATGTCGTGGCGACAGCGGACGGCACCGCGCCGTCCGACAGCGATGGCCAGGTGATCACAGTGACCGGCAACCGCCTGATCGAGACCCGCACGTCGGAGATCGCGACCAATGTCAGCAACGAGCAGATCGAGAACCTGCCGCAGAACAACCGCAACTTCCTGAACTTCGCGGCGCTGGCGCCGGGCATCAGCGTCAATCAAACGGAATTCCGGCAAACCTTCGCCGGCGGCGGGGTCGGCACGGGGCGCGACGGCGACAGCTTCGGCGGGCCGCAGGTCAACGTGTTCATCGACGGCGTCAGCCTCAAGAGCAACGTCAATCAAGGCGGGGTGGTCGGCCAGGATGTCAGCCGCGGCAATCCCTTCTCCCAGCTCGCAGTGCAGGAATTTCGGGTCCTCACGTCCAACTTCAAGGCCGAATTCGAGGACGCCGGCACCTCGATCATTACCGCCGTCACCCGCTCTGGAACCAACAAGTTCCGCGGCGAGGCTTTCGGGACGTATCAGGACAAGGGCCTGGTCGAGCGCAACTTCTTCCAGAAGGAGCGGGACGAGGCGAAGCCGGACCTCAAGCGCTACCAATATGGCGCCGCGCTCGGCGGTCCGATTATCAAAGATCGGTTGTTCTTCTTCGCCAACTACGAAGCGAACATTCAGGATCGCACGAACGTCGTGGTGCCCGGCACTCCGCCCACCGGCGTGACCTTACCGATCAATCCGAACGACTTCGCCGGCAGCTTTACCTCGCCCTTCCGCGAGCATCTCGGTTTCGGCAAGCTGACGTGGCAGATCAACGATGCTCAAGTCCTCGAACTGTCGGGGAGTCTTCGCATCGAGACCGACCTGCGCGACTTCGGCGGGCAGGCGGCGCGTGAACGCGGCAGCAGCGTCAACAACGACGTTTACACGGCCAAGCTGCGTCACGACTGGTCGGGTGAAGGCTTCCTCAACGAATTCACCGCCGACTATCTGAAATCCGATCTGAAATTCGGCGCGCTTGGCGAGGCGGGTTTCGGTCGCAGCTTCCAGGGTGTCATCCAGATCGGCGGTCGTGCGGACTTCCAGGAAGTGGGGCAGGAGAGCTTCACGTTCCGCAACAATTTCAGCCTGACCGACGTCGAATTCCATGGCCGCCATCTGATCAAGATCGGCGGCAAGCTATCCTTCCAGGATTATCTGGTCGGGGGTTCGGGGCCGAATGCCAATCCCCAGTTCGAATTTTTACGGGACGCTCCACGCGGTCTCGATTTCGACATTCCGGCCTTGGTCCGCTTCGGTGGCGGCGATCCGGAAGTTCGGGCGAGCACGACCCAGATCGGCCTGTTCGTACAGGACGATTGGGAGGTGAACGAGCATCTTCTCCTCAATCTCGGCCTGCGGTGGGATTACGATTCGAACGCAAAGAACAACAGCTTCGTCACATCCACGCGCGCGGCCGAGGCATTGCGGCGGCTCGGGCAGGATCCGCGCATCGGCGACTTCTTCGATGTCGAGGATTATATCTCGACCGGTGATCGCGAAGCCGAGCTGGACAATTTCGCGCCCCGGATCGGTCTGTCCTACGATCTCAATGCCGATCAGCGCACCGTGTTCTTCGCCGGATACGGCCGCTATTATGATCGCGCGCTGTTCCGCAGCGCGGCCGAGGAGACGCTGTTCTCGCAGTTCCGTTCCGGCGAACTCCTGTTCTCCCGCAACGGTCAGCCCAGGGATGGGCGGGCCACCATCCAGTTCCGGCCGGAATATCTGACACAGGACGGCTTTGCCGCTTTGCTCGCCAGCCTTGCCGCGGACCCAACCTCTCCGGGTACGTCCGAGCTTCGTATCATCCCCAACAATCTGAAGACGCCGTACACTGATCAATTCAGCCTGGGAATTCGGCAGCGCTTGGGCCCGATCCGCACCTCCGTTACGCTGAACCACACACGAGGCAAAAACCAGATCGGCTACGCACCTCTCAATCGAACGGAGGCAACGAACGCCGATGGATTCCTCGACTTCATCCCGCTGATCAACGGGTTCAGCAATGCCGTCGCGGCCTTCAACACACGGGCGACGAAGTATAACGCCGTCTTCGTCCAGATCGAAAAGCCTTACACGCGAGCTTCAGGCTACGGGTTCGGCATCGCCTACACCTATGCGGACTCCAAAGAACGTGGCTTCGCCTTCAACTTCGATTTCCCGAACATCGAAGATCGGCCGTTCGTCCCCAATGCGGGCGATGAAAAGCATCGCATCGTCGCGAACGGCATTGTCGATCTGCCGCTCGACTTCCGCCTGTCGGGCCTTGTCACCTACGGGTCGGGCGTCCCTTATTTCGTGATCGACGCGAGCCGGGGCTTCGGCGCGCGCGACATCCGCTTCCCGGGCAATGTCGGCGATCTGCCACACTTCCTCCAGGTCGATGTTCGCTTGCAGAAGATCTTCAAGGTGTTTGGTGATCGCGAGATCAGCCTTTCCGCCGAGGTCTTCAACCTCTTCAACCGCGCGAATTTCGGCGGCGCGGAAGGCTTCATTCCTCGACTGCCGGAGGTGAATGCCGGCTTCGGCAATCCGAACAGCCTCGCCGGTCCCCCGCGCAGCTTTCAGTTCGGCGCGGCGGTGCGGTTCTGATGCACTCCCGCGCGTCATTGCGAAGACCCCGGATCCGATCCGGGGTACGAAGCAATCCAGCGGCTTCGATGCCGAGTTGGGTTGCTTCGCTACGCTCGCAATGACGGCGGGAATGTTCACCCGCCGCGAACTGATCGGGGCCGGCGCGCTCGGCCTTGCCGGGCTCAGCGCCGGTTGCGTGCACCTACCCGGCGGCGCGTCCGAGGACGTCTTCCTCGACGACGTTCAGCGCCGCACGTTCCGGTTTTTCTGGGAGACCACCAACCCAGCCAATGGCCTCGCGCGGGATCGATACCCGACGCCGTCGTTCGCCAGCACGGCCGCGGTCGGCTTCGCGCTTACCGCTTATCCGATCGGGGCGGAGCGCGGCTTCGTGTCGCGCGGCGAGGCGGCGGCGCGGACGCTGGCGACGCTCCGCTTCCTATGGAACGCTCCGCAAGGCGATGCCCCGCGCGGCATGACGGGGCACAAGGGCTTCTTCTATCATTTCGTCGACATGCAGACGGGCGCCCGGTTCGAGCAGACCGAGCTTTCAACCGTCGACACGGCGCTGCTGCTCGGCGGCATGCTGTTCTGCCAGAGCTACTTCGACCGGCCGAGCGAGCGCGAGATCCACGATCTGGTCGAGCGCATCTATGCCCGCGTCGATTGGCGCTGGTCCGCGGCGCGGCCGCCGACGGTCGCGCTCGGCTGGAACCCGGAAAAAGGCTTCCTGCCCTATGATTGGATCGCTTATTCCGAGGCGATGCTGGTCTATCTGCTGGCGATCGGATCACCGACGCACGCGCTCGGCTTGGATGCCTGGGAAGCGTGGAGCGCCGGCTTGTCGAAGCATTGGGGAATGGAGGAAGGCTATGAACATGTCCGCTTTGGGCCGCTGTTCGGGCATCAATATAGTCACATTTGGGTCGATTTCCGCGGCGTGAAGGACGCCTTCATGCGCGGCAAGGGGATCGACTATCACGAGAATAGCCGCCGCGCGACGCTCGCTCAGCATGCCTATGCGGTGCGCAATCCGGGCGGCTGGACCGGCTATGGCGAGCGGCTCTGGGGCTTGACCGCCTGCGACGGCCCCGCTGACGTGACGGTGCCGGTGAAGGGCCGGCCGCGCACCTTCCGCTCCTACTCCGCGCGCGGCCCCGCCGATTTTGATGACGGCACCGTCTCGCCGACCGCGGTCGGCGGCTCGATCCCGTTCGCGCCGGATCTGTGCATCCCGGCGCTAAAAGCGATGCGCGAGGATCATGGCGCCAATCTCTACGGCGAATACGGCTATTTCGATTCGCTCAACCTGACGGTGCCGGCGAGCGTCCCCCTCAAGCATGGCCGCCATGTGCCCGGTCGCGGCTGGTATGACGGCGATTATCTCGGCATCGATCAGGGTCCCATTCTGGCGATGATCGAAAATCACCGATCCGGTCTGATTTGGAACGTGATGCGGAGCAACCCGCACATCCGTCGCGGCCTTACCCGCGCCGGCTTCACCGGCGGCTGGCTCGGTTGAGTGATCACGCGGCGTTCGCTCCTCGCCATGGCTGCCGCGACGCCGCTCGCGGCTTGCGCACGGGGCGGCGCGGAGGGCGCGATCAGCTTTTGGGCGATGGGCAATGAAGGGACCAATGTTCCTAGCCTCATGCCCGCCTTCGAGCGCGCCAATGCCGGCCTGCGGGTCGACATCCAGCCGCTGCCCTGGACCGCGGCGCACGAGAAACTGCTCACCGCTTATGCCGGCGATTCGCTCCCCGATGTCAGCCAGATCGGCAACACCTGGGTATCGGAGCTCGCCGCGATCGGCGCGCTTGCGCCCCTGCCCGCCGCCCGGGGCGGACTGCTCGGGGATCAGTTCGACGCGGTGCTCGATACGAATCGGATCGGCGACACCGTCTATGGCGTGCCCTGGTATGTCGATACACGGCTGCAATTCTACCGCCGCGACTTGTTCGCCCGCGCCGGCCACGAAGCGCCGCCGGGCAGTTGGGCGGATTGGAAAGGCGCGCTGCATAGGGTCAAACAATTGGCCGGAGACGGCAATTACGCGATCCTGCTGCCGCTCAACGAGTTCGAACAATTGCTCACGTTCGGCCTGCAGACGGGCGAGCCGCTGCTGCGCGACAATGGCGCGCGTGGCAACTTTTCCGGGCCGGGCTTCCGCTCCGCGCTGGGCTTCTACAAATCGCTGTTCGACGAGCGGCTCGCGCCGGTCGCGACCAATTCGCAAATCTCGAACATCTGGAACGAGTTCGCCAAGGGTTTCTTCAGCGTCTTCATTTCCGGCCCATGGACGATCGGCGACATGAAAAGCCGCTTGCCCGCCGACTTCCAGCCCAATTGGATGACGGCCGGCATGCCGGGCCCGGACGGACCGGGGGCGTCCGCGCCGGGCGGATCGAGCCTGGTCGTGTTCAAAACCGCGCGCGACCCGCAAGCCGCCTGGGCGTTGGTGAGCTATCTTTCCGAACCCGCCGTGCAGGCCGACTTCCAGCGCCTGACCGGCAGCTTGCCGGCCCGCAGGAGCGCGTGGGACGCGATTGCCGCCGATCGCCACCTGCCGGTGCTTGGGCGCCAGCTCGAACGCGCCCGCGCCGTGCCCAAGGTGCCGGAATGGGAGCGGATCGTGACGGAAATGCAGGTCGTCGCCGAGCGCATGGTGCGGGGCGAATATACAGTCGAGTCCGCCGCGCGCGAGATCGACGTCCGCGCCGATCGCCTGCTCGAAAAGCGTCGCTGGATGCTGGACCGGGGGCGAGCGCTTTGACGCGCGAGGATCGCGCCGGCTGGACCTTTGTGTCGCCCGCCTTGCTCGCGATCGGCTTCTTCTTCGCGCTGCCGACCTTCGCGGCGTTGCTGCTCAGCCTCACCGATTTCGACATCTATGCGCTGTCCGACATCCGCAACCTGCGCTTCGTCGGGCTCGACAATTATGCCGCGCTGCTCGGCCGTCCATTGTTCTGGAAGGCGCTCGGCAACACGATGTGGTTCGTATTGCTGGGCGTGCCGCTTACCGTGGCGCTGTCGCTCGGCGCGGCGATGCTGCTCAACGCCAGGACCTTGCGCTGGAAACCGCTGTGGCGGCTCGCTTTCTTCGCGCCGTTCGTGACCACCCTGGTCGCCACCGCAGTGGTCTGGCGCTACCTGCTCCACACCCGCTACGGCCTGATCAATTACGGCCTCACCGGCATCGGGCTGCCGGAGATTGACTGGCTCGGCGAGCCGGCCTTTTCGCTCCCCGCCATCCTGCTGTTCGTCGCCTGGAAGACCTTCGGCTACAACATGATCATCTTTCTTGCCGCGCTCCAGACGGCTTCGCAGGACCTTTACGAAGCCGCGCGAATCGACGGGGCGGGAGCGTGGACCCGCTTCCGCCACGTCACCTTGCCCGCGATCGGCCCGACCGTGCTGCTGGTCAGCATCCTTTCCGTCGCCGGCTTCTTCCAGCTGTTCGCCGAGCCCTATGTCATGACGCAGGGCGGCCCGGCGCAGAGCACGGTGACGATCCTCTACTTCATGTTCGAAGAGGGTTTCAAATGGTGGAATCTCGGCGTCGCGTCGGCGGTGGCCGTGATCCTATTCCTGCTGATCTTCTGCGTGACGCTCGTCCAGCTCGCCGCCGCTCGGCGCAAGGAGGCGATATGAGCGGTCGGTTTTCGACCTGGCTGGTCAATGCCGGCGCCGCGATCATCGGCCTGCTGGTGCTGGCACCGTTGCTGTGGATGGTCTCCGTCTCGCTGATGGCCACGGGCGAGGCGGCCGCCTTTCCGCCGCCGCTGCTGCCTACCGCGCCGACGCTGGACCATTACCGCACCTTGTTCGTGGATTACGGCATCGGCCGTTATCTGCTCAACAGCGCCTTGCTTGCCGCCGCGGCGACCGCTTTGGCTCTGCTGTTCACGCTTCCCGCCGGCTACGCCTTTGCCAAGCTCCGCTTCCGCGGCCGCGGCCGAACCTTCCAGGCGCTGGTCGGCGCGCTCGTCATTCCCGGCCAGATCGGTATGCTGCCGTTGTTCCTGCAGCTTAAATATCTAGGGCTGGTGAACAGCTATGCCGGCGCGCTCGTGCCGTGGCTGGCCGGCATTTTCGGCATCTTCCTGGTCCGCCAATATGCGCTGTCAGTGCCGGACGAGATGATCGAGGCCGGCCGGGTGGACGGGGCGTCCGAATGGCAGATCTTCCGCCGCCTCGTCCTGCCGACGCTCGCGCCGGTGATCGTCACACTCGCGATTTTCGTGTTTTTAGGGTCCTGGAACGACTTCATCTGGCCGCTGATCATCCTGTCCGACCAGGACCTCTACACTTTGCCGGTCGCGCTCGCCGCGCTGTCGCGCGAGCATGTCCAGGACAATGAGTTGATGATGGCCGGCTCGGTCGTCACCACCTTGCCGGTGCTGATCCTGTTCCTAGCGTTGCAACGCTATTATCTGAGCGGCCTGATGGCCGGCAGCGTCAAAGGTTGACCGCGCGCCGTTCGGCCAGGTCAGCCGTCCCTACGCGCGCAAAAGCCCGGCCTTCCGCATCGAACAGATAAGCGGCGGCCGGATCGGCCGTCAGTCGCACCGTCTCGCCCGCCTTGAGCCGCTGATGTCCGGGCAGTTGCACCGTCAAGGCCTGTTCGGCAACGGCCATGTCGAGATAGGCGAAGGTAAGCGCGCCGAGATCCTCGACGAAGCGGACCCGCGCCTCGAACCCGTTCCCGCCGTCGCCGATCCGGATCTGTTCGGGTCGCAACCCCAGGGTCGCGGGCGCTCCGGCCGGCGCGCGCGACGTGTCGATCAACGCTTCAAAGGCGCCGTTGCCTGGCAAGGACAGTCTCGAGACTTCAGCACCCGGCCGGGCAATCGTAACCGGGATCAGGTTGATCCGGGGGCTGCCGATGAATCCCGCCACGAACAGGGTGTCGGGACGCTCGTAAAGCTCAAGCGGCGTCCCGACCTGCTCGATGCGTCCGTTCGCCAGCACGACGATCCTGTCGGCGAGCGTCATCGCCTCGACCTGATCGTGGGTCACGTAGATCATGGTCGTGCGCAGCTTGTCGTGCAGCCGCGCGAATTCGTAGCGCATGGACACCCGCAATGCGGCGTCGAGATTGGACAGCGGCTCGTCAAACAGGAAGACTTTGGGCTGGCGCACGATCGCTCGCCCGATCGCGACGCGTTGCCGCTGCCCGCCAGACAATTGCCGGGGCCTTCGATCCAGCAATGGCGTAATGTCGAGGATTGCCGCCGCACGCCGTACGGCCGCATCCACCTCCGTCCGATCGAGCTTGGCGAGCTTCAACGCGAAGGCCATGTTCTCGTAAACGCTGAGGTGCGGGTAAAGCGCATAGGATTGGAAAACCATCGCGATCCCGCGATCACTCGGCCCGCGGCTGGTGACATCGACGCCGCCAATCTCGATCCGGCCGGCGCTGACTTCCTCAAGCCCGGCGATTAACCGCAGCAGGGTCGACTTCCCGGAGCCGGAGGGGCCCACCAAAACGACGAATTCGCCATTGCCGATGTGCAAATCCGTCGGTTGCAGCACAACGGTGCCGCCGAAGCTCTTTGCAACTGCGTCCAGCCGAACTTCGCCCATTTATCCCGATCTTCCTTGTTGAGGGTCCATCATTGCGAACGTCTGGTCAATCGTAAATGCACCCTTGCCGTCGTTGTGGCAGCCCAGACTCGCAGTCGGGTGGAAGCGGCAGCCTGGATGTCCGGTTATGGATCGTCCGGAACGCCGCCGCCAAGGACGCCTTGAAGCGGTTGGTCGCGAACATTCGCTCAGCGGCTCGCGTCTCAATTCAAGCTTCAAGGGCCAAGACCTACCCGCATCAGTTGAGGAACTAGCGGCCGAATCCGTGCGCTCCTGGCGCAGCCACTGAAGGGACGACCATGGATGAATTTGCCCGTTTGATGAGCATGGAGGGTGTGCGTCCTCTCGATCAACCGAAAGAGAAATGCCGCCGGCTGGCCAAACGGCCAGGCCACGTCTCCAGCCAAGGCATCGTGGCACCGCCGGAGCTCGGGCCCGCTGGCCATGCGTGGGTTACCGGTCCTCGCGCGCGCACTGCGCTCGAGACGGCGCTTGATCGCCTTGCCACCGAGATCCGCGATGGACGGCGCGGCTGGGCGACCGGCATTCGTCAGGATGGTGTGACGGTCTCGTTGCCTGCTTCGTCAGGGGCGGCATCGCTGCTTGGCACCGCAGATCGCCAGTCGCTGCGCCTGATGATTGTCGGCGGGGACGGCTGGACGTTCGTCATGCATCCGCTGATGGGGGTCGCCACGCTCGATGAGGATCCTGCTTGATCCGAATGAACGAGCGTCCGATATGGGGAGAGGGTGGGACGGTCTGAACGACCGGTTGTGGGTCCCTTCCGCCGCGGGTGCTTACGTGTGCCGCTTCGGTTTCCGCGGCTTGGGTGTCGGCAGCTCGGCCGCCGTGACGCGCAGCAGCTCGCCAAGCCATTCGGCATCGTCCCATCGATCAGCCTCGATTAGCATTTGCGGTTTGGCACCCGGATAAGGCGGCGCGTCCGACACCGGTTCGGCGTGGACGCGGCCCGATGCCGTCGGCTTTATAAATAGCTGATCGTCGCAGACCGACCCGATCATCTTGCCGTCGACGTACACGCCGTACTCGCCGAACATCGGTTTGGCCGACACGGTGCCCGCGCCGGTCGCCTGTTCGATCAGGTAATCGATCGTGCGTTGCTGCGTCGCCATACTTCAGCGTAACAGACGAGCGTCGCCCCAGACAATAACCCGTCCACCGTTCGCGTCGCCAATCGCAATTGACGACCGGCCGCTTTCGGGGAGGATCTAGGTGCCACTGAATGACCGAGATTGGGTCCTCGCGGTTTTTGCTTACCGCAAACGACAAGCCGGAGACCTGAGGGCCCGAGCGAGCGTGAGGAAAAGGTGCGCTCCGCACTCCCTTTCTACCGCACCTCCATCCGGTGCGATCCCAAGGGGAGCTGCGTGAAGATGCAGCGCCGATCGAGGAAGCGCTCGATGACCACAGCAGCAGTGAGGCTGTGCTGGCTCGGTTTAACGGTCGTGAACGCGCCGCGTCCGGCCAGCGCGAACGGCAGCAGAAGTTGGTCCGCCAAATGGGGTCCCGCGAAGGCGCTGGACTCGAGATACCCTGCCATCCGGCCGGCCGCGCGTTTCGCGAGCTTCTCCGCGGGTACGCCCAGCTGACCAAAGCCGCTCACGACCTCCGTCACATGCTCGTACTCGGCTTCCAGCAGCAGAATATTGCCTGGCCCCTGCTCCTCGGGCAGCTCGC
Organism: Allosphingosinicella sp.; assembly: GCA_036387855.1. Classification (GTDB taxonomy): domain Bacteria; phylum Pseudomonadota; class Alphaproteobacteria; order Sphingomonadales; family Sphingomonadaceae; genus Allosphingosinicella. The sequence goes on from DASVSZ010000042.1 coordinate 76,302, forward strand.
GGATGGCGAAGGAGCGATCGGGCCAGTCGAACGACTTGCGCACGCAAGCGATCTCGCGTTCTGCGATGTCGAACGGCAGACCCGCGATGTAGGCCGTCGCGGACGTGCTCAGCAGCCCACCCCGGTCCACGCATTCGATCGGCGCGAGGGCGCCGGGCGCGACGTCAACCTCGATACGTCCACCACCGCGTGGGTAGAAACCATGCCGCACGAGCCGCGCCTCGACGCGCGCGCCCATCCTACGCAGGACCGGCAGGAACGCCTTCGCGATGAACTCGTATGGCGGTGCCATCATGTTGTGGGTGCCACCCTCCAGCACGAGCCGCGAGGGGCCGTCCGCGAGCAGCAGCGGCATCAGCACCGTCTGCAGGACGAGCCCCGTCGAGCCGGCGGTGCCGACCGCGAACCGGTATTCGCCCGGGCCGACCTTGCCCGGACGGAACGTAATCTCGCGCGCGCCGACCGCCACGCCTTGGCACTCGCCACCCTTGCCGATCGCGCAGGCTGCCTCGATCGCGGTGAGGTGCTGTCGCATCAGGCCCGGCTTTTCGCGCCCGCCGCGGACGTTGACGATGCGGAACGGCGTGCCGGTGACGAGCGACAGGGCGCAAGCGTTGCGCACGACCTGTCCGCCGCCTTCGCCTTCCGATCCGTCGATGGCGATCATGTCTTTCTTGTCCCGGAGGGTATGCGTGAAGGGGCTTACCCCTTCACGCATACCACCTGCTTCAGCGTGTGGACGATCTCGACGAGGTCGGACTGAGCCGCCATCACCGCCTCGATGGGCTTGTAGGCGCGCGGGCTCTCGTCGATCACGCCCTCGTCCTTGCGGCAAGCCACGCCCGCGGTCGCGGCGACGTGCTCCGCCACCGTGACCTCGCGCTTGGCCTGGGTCCGGCTCATCACCCGACCCGCGCCGTGCGAGCAGCTGTCGAACGATTCCGGGTTGCCGAGCCCGCGGACGATGAATGACTTGGCGCCCATCGATCCCGGGATGATGCCCATCACGCCCTTGGCCGCCCGCACCGCGCCCTTGCGGGTGACGAGCACGTTCTGACCGAAGTGATTCTCCCGCGTCACGTAGTTGTGGTGGCAGTTAACCGCCTCCAGCTCCGCATCGAACGGCTTGGCGATCGCCCCGCGCATCGCGCGGATCACGTTGATCATCATCATCCGCCGGTTGAGCGCCGCATAGTCCTGCGCCCAGCCGACCGCCTCGAGATAGTCGTCGAAGTGCTCGGTCCCTTCCGGGAAATAGGCGAGGTCCTCGTCGGGCAGGTTCAGGAACCACTTGCGCATGTCCTGCTTGGCCAGCTTGATGAAGAACGTGCCGATCGCGTTGCCGACGCCGCGCGAACCGGAATGGAGCATCACCCACACCCGCTGCTCGGTGTCCAGGCAGACTTCGATGAAGTGGTTGCCCGTGCCCAGCGTCCCCAGGTGAACCAGGTTGTTGGTTTTGCCGAGCTTCGGGTACTTCGCGACGATCTGGCCGAAGCGGCCGGCGAGCGTCGCCCACGCTTCCACGATCTCCGCGGGCGGATCGCCCCACGAGCCGGGGTCGCGCTTGCCCATCTTGACGTCACGCCCCACCGGCACGGCGCGCTCGATCGCGGCGCGCACCCCCTCCAAACTGTCCGGAAGGTCGCTTGCCATCAGGCTCGTGCGCGCCGCCATCATGCCGCAGCCGATGTCGACCCCGACCGCGGCCGGGATGATCGCGCCCTTGGTCGGGATGACCGAGCCGACCGTCGCGCCGATGCCGACATGGACGTCGGGCATCACAGCCACGTGCTTGAACACGAACGGCATGCGCGCGGCGGACGCGAGCTGCACCTTCGCCTTGTCGTCAACGGGGACGCCGCGGGTCCACATCTTTATGGGCACGCCGCCTTCGACGTGCTGATAATCGTAGTTGGTCTGGGTCATCTCGACCTCCTTGCATGAACATGGTGCCGGCGACGAGGTTTGGCGGGACATCCCGGAACGCTCCGGGGCGGATTCGAACCGCTCGGCCTTTCGGCCTCTACCGATGTAGTCCCGCCGGCATTCGCCAGCTTGGAATGTGGTCATGGCGACCAGGTGTTTGACGGACGTTCCCGCTCTACCAACTGAGCTACGGGCCCATTGAAGGCCCGGCGGGATTCGAACCCGCGACCTGGCGATTAGAAGTCGATGTAGTCCGTCAGGCATTCGCCATGCGTATCTCGTTCACGGCGACGAGTTGGTCGTGAAACAGCCTCATGCTCTATCCAACTGAGCTACCCGGCCGAGGCCGGGGGCGGGCTCGAACCGCCGACACTGAAGTCCATGTAGTTCCACTGGCATTCGCCGTGAGGTGAGTAGTAGGTCGTGGCGACGAGAAACGGCGAGACGTCGGTCCTTAAGCTACGTTCCGGCGGCGGGGTTCGAACCCGCATCTCCCGTCCGGCCTTGCGGCATTCCGGGCGCTTTACTCGTCGGACCTGTCTGTGGAGGATGTAGTCCCACCAGCATTCGCCACGACCTGAGTTCTTCATATCTCCTGCTGCTTGATGATTTCGACCCAGTCGCGCGTCTCGCCGGCAGCGAAGCGTGCGATCGTGTCGAACACGGCGTCGGAGAACCCCCCGACGTTGAGGATGTCCGCTCGGCTCTGCGCCTGCGTGGTCCCGTACGGTTGGATGTCGATACAGACGAGCTTGGCATCCGGGTTACGGCGCTTCAGCTTGTTCCACTCCGCCATCGTGGCCGTCGAACCCCGGCTCGAATTGGGCCGGCTGGCGTCGACCCAGGACTCGTTGTCCGAGACGATGACCACCAGATCCACCGACGCCCGTTCGGCATTCAGCAGCGCCAGCGGTGCCGAGACGTTCGTCCCGCCGCCGCCGACCGCCGCCAGCTTCGCCGCGTTCACGGCGACACGGGCATTGGCCTCGAGCTTCAGCTTCACCACCGTCTGCTCGAAGGGCAGCACGCGCGCGTCCCGGTTGCTCCGCAGCATCGCCGCCGCGACCAGGGCCGCGACATCGATGCACCGGACCTTCGACGAGGCGCCCTTGCGGAAGCCCGTCGCCGGCGACGTCATCGATCCCGACACGTCCGGACTGACGACGATCCGGCCCGGCACCTTCGGCACGCCCCGGAGCGAAAGTTCCAGCGCCTCCTCCAGCGCCGCCTGGACCTTGAGCGGCACGCTGTCGCGGACCTGACCCAGCGCCACCATCAGCTGATAGGGCATGGGCCGGACCGCCCGGAGCGCGTCGCGGTCGACCAGCCGGGCCGCGACCGCCTCGGTAACCCCGTCCACGTCATAGGCGCCTTTGCGGGCCAACGTGTTCAGGTTCATCCGCAGCGCCTGCCACCCGATGCGTGCCGCGAGATCGCCCCACTGCTCCGCGGTCAGCGGGCGCTGGGTGAGCCACTCGAACGGCACCGGTGGCAGCGGCAGCGTGCCCTCCGCCTTCCAAGCCTCGAACGCGGCGATCTCGGCGGGCAGCGCGGCGACGTCGTAGGGACGCCCGATCAGCCAGCCGTAGAACGCCTTGCGCGTGGCATCCGCCGGCTTGGGGTGAACCATCCGGACAATGTCGGCGAGGCTCGGGGCATTTCCCGTCGCCGCAGCCATGAGCTGCGGCATCGACGCCTGCTCCAGCCAGAGCTGGACCAGCCGCTTCGGCCTCGAGCCGAGCGACGTGCGCCCGACCTGCCCGGAGCGCATGATCTGCACGAAGGTGCGCAGCATGCGGCCGTTGTCGACCACGCGTCCGAACACCGGCACCGCCAGGTCCGGATCGGCGACCGTCAAGTACGCCGCCAGCAGGGCAGGCATGTCCTTCATCGCGCCGGACTTCCTGGCGTAGATCGCGGCCTGCGCCACGAAGTACGAATCGACCGCCTTGGCGGCCTCCAGCACGTCGGCGAGCTGCGTTTCCGCCGTGCCGTAAAAAGCGTCGGCGAGCGTCCCCGTTGCCGCCAACTGCGCGAGCTTGGCTTCCGGCCCGTAGGCGTAGGCAGGCGCACTCTCGCGGTTCACGGTGTCGGTGCGCGGCAGCAGCCTGGCCACTGCGCTGGCGAAAAGTCCCTTGTTGGCCATTGTCCAACTCCTCGATCTGGTCAGGGCGGCAGGATTTGAACCTGCGACCCCCGGCTTCCAAGGCCGGTGCTCTGCGCGGCCTGAGCTACGCCCTGTCTGCCGCATCGGGGCGGCCGGCCCATTCCGACCGCCCCTGCCGCTTGTCCCGTCAGTCATGTTCGACCGGCTGGCGGGACGTGAATAACGTTGCACCAGCCGTGCCAAGTCGTGACCCGACACCGGACAGGATCTGCTAAATAATTGATCTAGAACCAGAATGACATTCATGTGGCCAAGACGGGAGACAACGCGACCTCGCACGCGCATCAATAAAGCTATCGACAGAGCTATAGACTTATACCATCGTATAAAAATGAAGCCTCTCGTCGTTATCGGATTCCTCGGGTCTACGCTGGACGCCAGCAAATTCGGGCCGAGCCGCTGGAGCAAGTGGCGACCCTCGGTCGGCCTCGCCATGCACGAGGACCTGCGGGTTGATCGTTTCGTCATGCTGCATGGCACAGCGCACACCCGGTTGGCGGACTACATCGCCGAAGACATTGCGGGAGTCTCGCCGGAGACCACGGTCGACAAGCATGTGCTCGACTTCCACGATCCGTGGGACTTCGAGGAGGTTTACGGCAAGCTCCTCGACTTTGCGCGCGCTTACCCATTCGACTCGGAGGCCGAGGACTACCTGGTCCACATCACCACCGGCACGCACGTGGCGCAGATCTGCCTGTTCCTGCTGACCGAGGCGCATTACCTGCCCGGCTGCTTGCTCCAAACCCAGCCTCACCGCGGCGCCTCCAACGGCGCGCCCGGGACCTGGACCACAATCGACCTCGACCTCTCGCGCTACGATAGCATCGCGACGCGCTTTGCCGCGGTCAGCGCCGAAAGCACTTCGTTCCTGAAGTCCGGGATCGAAACGCGCAACGCTGCCTTCAATGCCCTGATCGAAGAGATCGAGCAGGTGGCGGGGCGCAGCCGCGCGCCCATGCTCCTGATGGGGCCGACAGGTGCGGGCAAGAGCCAGCTCGCGCGCCGAATTTACGAGCTGAAGAAACTCAAGCGGCAGGTGAAGGGGCCTTTTGTCGAGGTAAACTGCGCCACCTTGCGCGGCGACGGGGCGATGTCGGCACTGTTCGGGCACAGGAAGGGCGCGTTCACGGGCGCAGCCGCCGACCGTCCCGGACTGCTCCGCGCGGCCGATACCGGCATGCTGTTCCTGGATGAAATCGGCGAACTCGGCCTCGACGAGCAGGCGATGATCCTGCGCGCGATCGAGGACAAGCGCTTCTTGCCCGTCGGCTCCGACAAGGAGTCGGAGAGCGACTTCCAGTTGATCGCGGGCACCAATCGCGACCTCGGCGAGGCCGTCGCGCAGGGCAGGTTCCGCGATGATCTATACGCGCGCCTGAACCTATGGACGTTTGCGCTGCCAGGCCTCGCCGACCGTCGCGAGGACATTGCACCGAACCTCGATTACGAACTCGACCGGTTCGCGGAGCGGGAGGGTACGCGGGTGACCTTCAACAAGGAAGCGCGCGAGCGATACCTGGCTTTTGCGATGTCTTCGCCGGCGGGGTGGTCAGGCAATTTCCGCGATCTCGCCGCGAGCGTGACCCGGATGGCGACATTCAGCCCCAAGGGGCGGATCGACAGCGACTGCGTCCATGCCGAGATCATGCGCTTGCAGCGGCTATGGTCGACTGGTGCGCGCGCCGACGACGGGCTCGCACCGGTGCTCTCGCCCGAAACGCTGGCGACGCTTGACCCGTTCGATCGCGTCCAATTGTCCCACGTCGTGGCGACCTGCCGCTCAAGCAGGACGTTATCGGAAGCTGGCCGGACGCTGTTCGCCGCATCGCGTGCACGGCGTAGTTCGTCGAACGATGCAGACAGGCTGCGAAAATATCTGCAGCGCTTCGGCCTCGAGTGGTCGTCTCTCGCAGGCCTGTAGCAAGCATAGCGTATGCGAACCCTTGGGGCGGGGCGCTGGGATGGTCCGAATGCCAAGCCCGAAGACCGTGCCGAACATGGCGTTGGCCTAATTGGCGGGAGCTGCACGGAATGGTTCGTTTCACACTATCAGCGGGATGGATGAACGACCGGACCTGGAACTTCAACCGTGGTGCTCATCGCGTGATCGAGGACGAAAGGTCGGGAGACAAGCGTTCCAAGAGGATTGTCACCATCAGGATCGTGCCGCGGTTCGACGGCGCATCCGTGCGTCCATTGGTGACCGACGTATGGTGGACTGTGAACGGCAAGGAAGGAAGCGCGAAGTTTCCGTATGAACGATCGGAGAAACGCCACGGCAGAAGATGAGGCCGAGGAGCTTCTGAGCGAAATCGGACAGTTGCTGATGGAGGATCGCGAGTACCTTGGCATCACGATCAGCGTAATCGGGTCTGACACCTTCGCCTGTACTGGCCGGTGGACAATCACTTTCGACGGCCTAGGATGGGCCTATGCCGGGTTTTCCTTTTTCCGCGATCGTCGGGCAGGACGAGATGAAGCGGGCCTTGCTGATCGCGGCGATCGAGCCGCGCATCGGGGGCGTGATGGTGTTCGGCGATCGCGGCACGGGCAAATCGACCGCGGCCCGGGCGCTGGCCGGGCTGCTGCCGCCGATGCGGGTGGTGGCGGGCTGCGCCTACCATTGCGATCCGGCCGGACCCAAATGCTCCCACGGCGGCAACGGCAAGGTTGCCAGCATGCCGGTGCCGTTTGTCGACCTGCCGCTCGGCGCGACCGAGGACCGGGTGGTCGGCGCGCTCGATATCGAGCGGGCGCTGGTGGCGGGGCAGAAGAGCTTCGAGCCGGGGCTGCTGGCGCGCGCGCATCGCGGCTTCCTGTATATCGACGAGATCAACCTGCTGGAGGATCACTTGGTCGATCTGCTGCTCGACGTTGCCGCCAGTGGCGAGAACCTGGTCGAGCGCGACGGGCTCAGCGTGCGCCACGATGCCCGGTTCGTCCTGGTCGGCAGCGGCAACCCTGAGGAAGGCGAGCTGCGCCCCCAACTGCTCGACCGGTTCGGCCTGTCGGTGGAGGTGCGCACGCCGCAGTCGATCGGCGACCGGGTCGAGATCATGCGGCGCTGCGATGCGCAGGAGCGCGATCCGGATGGCTTCGCGGGGCGCTGGCAGCGGGCGGACCGCCAAATTCTGCGCCGGATCGCGGCGGCGCGAAAGGCGCTGAACGACGTCGAACTCCCGGACGAGGTGATGGCGGACGCGGCCGGCCTGTGCATGGCGGTCGGCGCGGATGGATTGCGGGGCGAATTGACGCTGATGCGGGCGGCGCGGGCCTTCGCGGCGCTGGACGGCACGGCGCGGGTCGACCGGCAGCGGCTGCGCGCGGTGGCGCCGCTGGCGCTGCGCCATCGCCTCCGCCGCAACGTGCTCGACGAAACCGGCTCCACCGCCAGGATCGAGCGCGCGATGGCGGATTTGTGGGACTAGATGCCGGGCTGACGGCGCTGCGGCTGTTGCGGGCCGATCCCGGCCTGGGCGGCATCTGGCTGCGCGACCGCGACGGCGCGATCGCCGAATCGCTGGTCGACGCGGCGCGACGCGACTGGCCCGGCTTGCGCGCCGTGCCGGCCGGCATCGACTCTGAATCACTGCTGGGCGGCCTCGACATCGCCGCCAGCCTTGCCGCGGGCAAGGCGGTGCGCGATCCGGGCCTGATCGCGCGAAGCGCCGGATCGCTGTTGCTCGTGCGGGGCGCCGAGCGGATATCGCCGGCGATCGGAGCGCTGCTGGCCGGGGCCGTCGAGCGTGGCGAGATCGCGCTGCTGCTGATCGATGAAGGGCTGGCGGAGGAGCTGCCGCCGGCGGCGCTGATCGAGCGGCTCGCCTTTCACTTGCGGGCGGACGGGCCGGATGTCGAATTGGAAGCGGATCCCGCGCGCGACGGCGATGCGCCGAAGATCATGACGGCGCTTGCGGGGGCGGCGACGATGCTGGGTGTCGAGTCGAGCCGGGCGTTGAACCTCGCCTGGCGGGCGGCGCTGGCTTCGGCGCGGCTGGCGGGTCGGGATGGTCCGGAAGCGGGGGACGCCGCGGTGGCGGCGATCCTGGTGCTGGCGCCGCGCGCGACCCGGGTTCCGGCCCCGGAGCAGGAACCGCCTCCCGAGCCGGAGCGGGAAGCGGAAACGCGCGCCCGCGATGCGCTGGAGGATGTGGTTCTCGATGCGGTCCGGGCCGTTCTGCCCGCCGACCTTATGGAGCGGATCGCGCGCGAGCGGGGGCGCGGCCCGGCGCCGCGGGCGGGGGGCGCGGGCGAACGGCGGCGCTCGCCAGCGCGGGGGCGGCCGGTCGGCGTCCGGCCCGGGCTTCCGCGCGGCGGGGCGCGGCTGGCGCTGCTGGACACGATCCGGGCGGCGGCGCCGTGGCAGAAGCTGCGGGCCGGGGCAGGCGGCTCGGCCGGCACGATCCGCCTCGCGCGCTCCGACCTGCGGGTGCGCCGGTTCGAGGAGCGCGGCGAAACGCTGACGGTCTTCGCGGTCGATGCGTCCGGATCGTCGGCGGCGGCGCGGCTGGCCGAAGCCAAGGGCGCGGTCGAACTGCTGCTCGGCCGGGCCTATGCCAAGCGCGCGGAAGTGGCGCTGGTGGCGTTTCGTGGCCAAGCGGCCGATTTGCTGCTGCCGCCGACACGATCGCTGACGCGCGCGCGGCGGCTGCTGGCCGATCTGCCGGGCGGGGGCGGGACGCCGCTCGCGGCCGGGCTGGATGCGGCCGAAGCGCTGGCGCAGGCGGCGCGGCGGCGCGGGCGGACGCCGTTCCTGATCCTGCTGACCGACGGCCGCGCCAATGTCGCGCTGGACGGCGCGGCCGGGCGAGCGGGGGCGGAGGCCGACGCGCTCCGGTCCGCCCGGCGGATCGCCGCGGCCGGGACCGGCGGCACCGTGATCGACATCGGCAAGCGGGCGGAGCCGGATGCGGCGCGGATCGCGGCCGCGCTCGGAATGCCCTGCCTGCATCTGCCGCGAGCCGACGCGGCAGGCCTGAGCGCCGTCCTGGCGTGAGCCGGCTCGATTGGAACCGGGACGGGCGCGATTGGCCGAACCGGGAGGCGAGCCGCTTCGTGCGCGCCGGCGGGCTGACCTGGCACGTGCAGACGGTGGGAAGCGGGCCGGCGGTGTGGCTGATCCACGGCACCGGCGCGGCGACCCATAGCTGGCGCGACGTGCTGCCGCTGCTCGCGGGCCGGTTCAGCATGGTGGCGATGGACCTGCCCGGCCACGGCTTCACGCGCGGCCGCCCGCCGGGCGGGCTTAGTCTAGCCGGAATGGCGGGGGCGTTGCGCGCGCTGTCGGACACGCTCGGCTCCGTTCCAGCCGCGATCGGCGCGCATTCGGCCGGCGCCGCGATTGCCGCGCGAATGGCGCTGGACGGGGCGCATCGGGCGCCGATCGCCGCGTTCGGGCCGGCCTTGCTGCCCTTTGCCGGCGTTTCGGCGCCTCTCTTCTCCGGCCTCGCCCGCTTGCTGTTCGTTAACCCGATCGTGCCGTCCCTGTTCGCGCGGGTGGCGCGAGTCGATGGGCAGACCGAGCGGTTCCTAGAGCGCAGCACCGGCTCGCGGATCGACGCACGGGGCGTCGCGCTCTACGGCCGGCTGTTCGCGTCGTCGGACCATTGCGCCGGAGCGATCGAGATGATGGCGGACTGGGACCTGGCCGGCCTCGCGCGGGACCTGCCGAAGCTGCCGGTGCCGATGCACGTCGCCCATGGCGAGCGCGACACGGCGATCCGCGTGGCCGACGCGCGCCGGGCGGCGGCACTGGCGCGCGCGGAGTTCACCTCGCTCCCGGGCCTCGGCCATCTGGCGCATGAGGAGCGGCCAGCCGAAGCGGCGGAACTGATCGCGGGAATGATGCGGGGAGCGGGTGATGAATAGCAATTACGGTTGGATCGAGATCATCTTCATCGCCGCCGTCGCGCTCGGCCTCGGCTTCTGGCAGCTCTGGTCGGTCATGCGCGAGATCAAGCGGGACCGGGAGAGAAAGGGAAAAGAATAAAGCTGCTGAATCACGGAGCCCGTCTCAGCAGAACGTCTGCTCTGGGTGGATAGCGGACGTTCAGCTCACTAGCGTGTCCCGCGTGCCTGAACCTGTTTATTCCTCTCCCTGGTGTCGCTGCGGGAACACGGAGCGTGACGCTCTACAGCGGCAGCTCGCAAGGGAGCTGAGGCCGCCGCACCCGCTTCAGTCTATGCAGCCGTTGGTAGTCGGCAGGAACGAAGCCAATGACGAGGTGCTCGTTGAATTGCGGGACCAAACGACCGCCGCTTACGCTCTTGTCGAGCTTACGTGGAACGACGAACAGGTTGACGACGACTAACTGCCCGCCACGCTCTTCTTTGCGTCTGCTGAGGAGGCGTCCGGACACATGGCTCGGGACGCCGCCGATCACAATTCGTAACTGCACACGGGTAGTCTCAGTGGCCTCCCCGCAGGTAGGGCTGAATCCGGAGTGGGTGGAAAGAGAACATTGCGCCTGAGAAGCAATCACGGCAGCTTTGCCGAATGAAGCACCGGGAACCGCGGTTCGTCGTCGAAGTCACCGCAGATGATGAGATTGTCTGCCGAGCGTCGAAGCAAGCGGAGCAGCGCATCAAGATGGCCGACGTTGGAGCGGTTTACGTAGAGACAAACGACAGCGGGCCTTGGGGAGCGGATGTTTGGTGGCTGCTGAACGACATTGCCGGGGAAACGAAGGTCGCATTTCCGCAGATGGCGACCGGCGAGGACGAGGCACTTGATCGGCTGCGGCTACTGCCCGGCTTTGAAGTGCGGGGAATGGACTCTACGGGGAACGCCCGCTTCAGGTGCTGGCCATCGACTGCCCGTTGACAGTCCGCTTTGGGTGAAAAGCGGACATCAGCGGTGCTCCTCAACGAGCTTTCCTAGCAGGTCCGCCAAAGCCAGAGCCTCTTCTTCGGTCATTTCTACGGGGTCACCATGAGGCTCTCTCGTCTTGATGTGAATGCCACCGTCAACCCAGATGGTGATATGTTCCACCGGCTCATAAATGTCAGATATTTTGCCTCCTGACTGGAACGGCGCCTTACCCCTCGAATGTCTGCAACGGGTCGAAAGCGGACCCAGTCACCTTGCCCGTCTCGGCATGCGGTACGGCAGCATGCGCTGAACGATCGGCGAGGCGAAACGGGCGAGGCATAAGCTTTCGTGCACGGCCGCGACATCCTCCCCGAACAAGCGGGCGCCAACGGTGGAGCGGGTGTAGAAGGGGGCGTCTTCCCAGGTCTTGCGGATTCGGGCGCGGCCGTTGTCGGATCGAGTGCGGCGCGGCATCAGCCACAAGGTGCGCGGCAGCGAGGCGACCGGTGGCAGTTCTTCCTCGCGGGGAACGCCGGCGGCGTCGAAGCGCAAGGCGGCGGCGAAGCCGGAGCGGTCGCGGCGCAGGCCCTCGTAGATCACCGCGACCTCGCGGCCGAGATGGGCGCGCGACCATTGCCAGTCGACGAAGCCGGCCTCCAGCGATTCGCTGCCGTGGTTCATGTCCCAATAGGCGCTACCGCTCCACTTGACGCCCGGCCGGTCCATCTCGACCTCCACCCGCGCGCGCGGCGCGATCGCGCGCCAGACGTGGCGGCCGGCCGGATCGAGCGCGAACGGGGCGGTGTTGATCGCTTGCGGGAACAGCCGGATCCGGCCGCGCACGCGGCGGGGCAGGGGAACGGCGACCTCGTCGAGGTCGATCACCAGCTCGCCGCCGGTCCAGCGCATCGCGCTCGGGCCGACGCCCAGCAGATCGGGCGCGCGGGCGACGGCGGCGCCGGACCGCTCTGTCATCGCCCAGCGGCTGCCGCGCGGGCCATACAGGGCGACGTTGATGGCGCTATGGTTCAGCGGGTCCGCCCGCCCGCTCTTCAGATAATAAGGGGAGAAGACGCTGCCGATGAAGCCGATGATCGTGAAGCCGAATTGTCCGTCATCGGAAATCGCGTCGACATACCACCAGGCATAGCCGCCCGGCGGGACCGGGCGGTCGAACCCAGGTCCTTGATCAGCCTCGCCGCCGCCAGCCGTCCGGACAAGGCGGCCATCGGGACCCCGGCGCCCGGATGGGTGCTCCCGCCCGCGCAGTAAAGCCCAGGGATCCGCGTTCCGGCGCTCTGCCGGAGGAAGGAGGCCGCCCATCCGTGCGAGGCCCGTCCATAAAGGGCTCCACCCGTCGACGGAAACAGCGCCTCGAAGTCGCTCGGCGTCGCCACCGCCGGCGGTGCGGTCAACTCCAGGACCAGCCCGCAACCCTGCAATCGCTCCAGCATTCGCCTGGTGCATCGGTCGATCTCCTGTGGGGTGAATTGGTGGGTGTCGCCGATCGCCGGCGCATTGACGATGATCTGAAGCCGCTCCGCGCCGGCCGGAGCGTCTGCCTCCTCGCGGTCGAGAGCGCAGACGTAAACGGACGGGCGCTCGGGGACACGGCCGCTGTCCAGATCGGCGAATTCCGCCGGGTAATCGCGCGAGAAGAAGACGTTGTGCCGGGCGAGCGGCGCGCCCCGACAGCGCGCCCGCATCATCCAGGTAATCGCCGACAAGGAGCGGTGACGCGCGGGATAAGCGCGGAAGGCGCGGGTGCCGGCCGGCCCCAACGCGCCGGCGGCCAGCGCCGCGGGATCGGCGTTGGCAATGACGAAATCGGCCGCGATGCGCTCGCCACCGGCCAGGATTACGCCGCTCGCGCGCCCACCCTCAAGCTCGATCGTGTCGACCGCCCGGCCGTAATGGAAGCGGGCGCCGCGCTCGGCCGCCAGATTGGCGAGCGCCTCGGCGAGCGCGCTCATGCCGCCATCGATCCGCCACACGCCCTGCGCCTCGACATGGGCGATCAGCATCAGGGTCGCGGGCGCGCGGAACGGCGACGAGCCGCAATAGGTCGCGTAGCGGGCGAAGAGCTGGCGCAACCGGCCGTCCCGGAAGTGTCCGCCAAGCACTTTCCAGAGACTTTCATAAGGGCGGATCGCGACCAGATCGCCAATCCGGTGAAGCCCGATCCGCCACATCAGGCCCGGCGGGTAAACCCGGCTGTCGCGCAGGAACGGCCGCTCCAGAATGTCGTAAATGCGTCGCGCCTCGGCGGAAAAGGCACGGTAGCCGCGCGCGGCTTCCGCACCGGCGAAATCGCCGATCGCTTCCTCGCTGCGGGCCGGATCGGCGTGGAGATCGAGTTGCTCGACATCGCTCCAACGATGGTGGGCGAGGACATCGGAACGGCGGATCGACACGCGCTCGTCGATCCGCTCGCCACATTCGGCGAAGATCTCGTCGAACACTTCGCGCATGGTGAAAACCGTAGGTCCGCCATCGATCAGCGATGAGCCCACGGGCAGTCGCCTGATCTTGCCGCCGGGGCCGCGCGACTTTTCGACAACCGTCACGTCAAAGCCGCGGTTGGCAAGCAGGGCCGCGCTGACCAGGCCGCCGACCCCGGCGCCGATGATGACTATTCGCTCCGCCAAGTTCACCTCGAGTGCGATTGACGGTGCATAGCAAGTGTAAGATGATCTGGACAGATGCAAACGTCCACCGAGCCAGACCATGAACGCCGGACTCGCGGCTGGACAGGGTGGCGCAACCGGCTTCTGTCCAGCCCTGCGTTTCAGCGCTGGGCCGCCGCATTCCCGCTGACGCGTCCGGTCGCGCGATACCATGCGCGCGATCTGTTCGATCTGACGGCCGGGTTCGTCTATTCGCAGATCGCCTATGCGCTGGTGCGCAGCGAGTTGCTGGAAGCCTTGCGCACGAGCACTTTATCCGCGGCGGAAGCCGCTCAGCGCGCGTCTCTGCCACTGGACGGCGCCGTCCGCCTGCTCCGCGCCGCGGGTGCGCTGGGCCTGACGCAGGAAGGGCCGGGCGGATGGACATTGGGTGTGCGCGGGGCCGCTCTGGCCGGCAGTCCGGGCGTTGTCGAGATGATCGCACATCATCGGCTGCTCTACCAGGACCTCGCCGACCCGTTTGCGCTGCTGCGGGGCGAGCGCGAGTCGCAGCTGGCGGGCCTTTGGGCTTATGGCGCGGATCACGAAGCCGCCGCCGCTTATTCGGGGCTGATGGCCGCGTCGCAGCCGATGGTCGCGGCGCAAGCCCTGGCCGCTTACCGGTTCGGCCGCCACGACGCCCTGCTTGATGTCGGCGGTGGGGAAGGGGCCTTTGTTGAGGCGATCGCCGCAAGCGCGCCGCGCCTGCGCCTCGGGCTGTTCGATCTGCCAGCGGTGGTGGCGGGGGCCGAAACCAGATTGTCCAAGCTCGCCGGTCGAACCCGTTTCCACTCCGGCGACTTCCGGCGCGATCAGCTGCCGGGCGGCTATGACCTGATCAGCCTCGTGCGTGTCCTGCACGATCATGACGACGAGCCGGCCGCGGCCTTGCTCCGGGGGATTTACGAGGCGCTTCCGGCGGGAGGCACGCTCCTGATGGTCGAACCGATGGCGAACATGCGCGGCGCGGAGCGTGTTGGTCACGCTTATTTCGGCATGTACCTGCTCGCCATGGGATCGGGCCGCCCCCGCAGCCCCGCTGAGATCGGGGCCATGACCCGCCAGGCCGGCTTCCGCTCGTCGAAGCTGCTGCGCAATCCGCTACCGCTGGCGGCCAGCGTCATCGTCGCTCGAAAGTAACGTCCAGTCAGCTTGACACATGCTTGTGTAAAGTGGATACGACAAAGCGGGGCCGATCCCATCCAGCGACTCCGCTGCGATCTTCCGCTCCACGGGAGCGGGCATGCAGGCTCTGGCCGTCATTATCGAAGCACCGGAGCGGCTCTCGCTTCGTCCGCTCGCGCTTCAGCCGCTCGGACCCGACGATCTGCTGATCGAGATTGCCTGGAGCGGGATCAGCGCCGGCACCGAGAAACTGTTCTGGACCGGCCGGATGCCGGCTTTTCCTGGCATGAGCTATCCGCTCGTCCCAGGCTATGAATCGGTCGGCCGAGTAACCGATGCCGGCGCCAATGCGCGCGGCCGGATCGGCGAATGGGTGTTCGTTCCCGGCGCGCGTTGCTTCCGCGATGCGCACGGTCTGTTCGGCGGCGCCGCCCAGCGCGTCGTCACTCCCGCTGCCCGCGCATTGCCGGTTGCCGAGTCGCTGGGCGAACAGGGCGTGCTGGTCGCGCTTGCCGCGACGGCATTTCACGCGCTTGCAGGCGGCGAGGCGCCCGATCTGATCGTCGGCCACGGCGTGCTCGGCCGCCTGCTGGCCCGCGTCGCAATCGCCCGGGGCGCGTCGGCGCCGACCATCTGGGAGATCGACCCGGCGCGCCGCGACGGCGCGGGTGTGATCCATCCCGCGACCGACGAGCGTCGCGATTATCGTAGCATCTATGACGTCAGCGGCCATGGCGCCGGGCTCGACGGCCTGATCGGTCGCCTCGGCCGGGGCGGCGAGATCGTGCTGGCCGGCTTCTATCAGGACCCGCTCGCCTTTGCGTTCGCGCCCGCCTTTCAGCGCGAGGCGCGACTGCGGGTCGCCGCCGAATGGCAGCCCGGCGACCTGGCCGAAGTGCTCGCGATGATCGCCGAAGGCCGGCTCGACCTGTCCGGGCTGATCAGCGACGTGCGGCCGGCCGAGGAAGCAGGCGAGGCTTACCCTTATGCGCTCGGCGATTCCCGCTGCCTCAAGATGGCGCTCGATTGGAGAGGCTGGGCATGACCTTGGACGTCGGCATTTTGCGCATGGAGGCTTCTGAGGAGCCCGATCCCGTTCACACCGGTCCGGTCACCCGCGAGACGCAGGTGATCGCGATCTACGGCAAAGGCGGCTCGGGGAAGAGCTTCGCGCTGGCAAACCTCAGCTACATGATGGCGCGGCAGGGCAAGCGCGTGCTGCTGATCGGCTGCGACCCCAAATCGGACACGACCAGCCTGCTGTTCGGCGGCAAGAGTTGCCCGACCATCATCGAGACTTCGGCCGCCAAGAAGCTGGCCGGCGAGGAAGTGCGGATCGAGGATGTCTGCTTCCAGCGCGACGGCGTGTTCGCGATGGAATTGGGCGGGCCGGAAGTGGGGCGCGGCTGCGGCGGGCGTGGCATCATCCACGGTTTCGAACTGCTCGAGAAGCTCGGCTTCCACGAATGGGGCTTCGACTACGTCCTGCTCGATTTCCTCGGCGACGTGGTGTGCGGCGGCTTCGGCCTGCCGATCGCCCGCGACATGTGCCAGAAGGTGATCGTGGTCGCCTCGAACGACCTGCAATCGCTCTACGTCGCCAACAACGTCTGCAAGGCGGTAGAATATTTCCGCAAGATGGGCGGCAATGTCGGCGTCGCCGGCATGATCCTGAACAAGGACGACGGCACCGGCGAGGCCAATGCGTTCGCCGCCGCGGTCGGCATCCCGGTGCTGTGCGCGATCCCGGCGAACGAGGATATCCGGCGCAAATCGGCCAATTACCAGATCATCGGACTGCCCGGCGGGCAGTGGGCGGGGCTGTTCGAGGAACTGTCCACCAACGTTGCGGAAGCGCCGCCGGTTCGGCCGACACCGCTCGATCAGGACGGCCTGCTCGGCCTGTTCTCGGCCGACGTGACGGGCGGCAACGTGACCCTCCTGCCCGCAACGCAGGCCGACATGCGCGGCGGCAGCTTCGTCGCCAAGCCTAGCCTGGAGGTCATCTACGATGCGGTCTGAGGCGGAGATCGCCACCGACAAGCCCCTCCCCTTCAGGGGAGGGGTTGGGGTGGAGATTGTCAATCGCGTCCGCGACACCATTTCGTTGGGCGAGACATCCCGCAGCGCCAACCCCTCCCCTGCAGGGGAGGGGCTCAGCTGTTCGAGCGGGGACGAACTGCGCGCGGCGGCTGCCAAGGCCGGCAAGTCCGAAGTTCTCGACCGTTATGCGGCGGATTACCCCCAAGGTCCCCACGATCAGCCGCAAAGCATGTGCCCGGCCTTTGGTAGCTTGCGTGTCGGCCTCAGGATGCGGCGCACCGCGACGATCCTCTCGGGCTCCGCCTGCTGCGTTTACGGCCTGACCTTCACCTCCCACTTCTACGGCGCGCGGCGCAGCGTCGGCTATGTGCCGTTCAGCTCCGAGACCCTGGTTACCGGCAAACTGTTCGAGGACATTCGCGACGCGGTCCACGAAATGGCCGATCCGGCGCTTTACGACGCGATCGTGGTCACGAACTTGTGCGTGCCGACCGCCAGCGGCGTGCCGCTGCAATTGCTGCCCAAAAGCATCAACGGCGTGCGGATCGTCGGCATCGACGTTCCGGGCTTCGGCATCCCTACTCATGCGGAGGCCAAGGACGTGCTCGCCGGCGCGATGCTGAGCTATGCGCGGCGCGAGGCGGAAGCCGGGCCTGTCGCGACGCCGCGCAACAAGGCGGACCGACCGACCGTGGCTTTGCTGGGCGAGATGTTCCCGGTCGATCCGGTCGGCATCGGGCAAATGCTGGAGCCGCTTGGCCTGGCTGCCGGCCCGGTGGTTCCGACCCGCGAGTGGCGTGAGCTTTACGCGGCGCTCGATTGCGCGGTCGTCGCGGCGATCCACCCTTTCTACACCGCGTCCGTGCGTGAATTCACCGGCGCCGGGCGCGGCATTGTCGGTTCGGCGCCGGTCGGTGCCGATGGCACGGCGGCCTGGCTCGATGCGATCGGCCAGGCGTGCGGCATCGCCCGCGACACGGTCGACGCCGCCAAGAACCGCTTCCTGCCCGCAATCCGCGACGCGCTGGCCGCCCGGCCGGTGCACGGGCGGATCACGGTGTCGGGCTACGAAGGATCCGAGCTGCTGGTCGCGCGGCTGCTGATCGAAAGCGGCGCGGACGTGCCTTATGTCGGCACCGCCTGTCCGCGCACTCCCTGGTCCGATCCGGATCGGGAGTGGCTGGAAGCCCATGGCGCGCGAGTCCAGTATCGCGCAAGCCTGGAGCAGGACCTGGCCGCGGTCGAGGAATATGGCCCGGATCTGGCGATCGGCACCACTCCGGTCGTCCAACATGCCAAAGCGCGGGCGATCCCGGCGCTTTACTTCACCAATCTCATCTCCGCCCGGCCGCTTATGGGCGTAGCGGGGGCTGGAAGCCTGGCGCAAGTCGTCAACGCGGCGCTCGGCAACAAGGACCGGTTCGCCCGCATGCGGGACTTCTTCGGCGATGCCGGAACGGGCCCGAACACCGGCATCTGGCAGGACCAGCCGGTCGATCGCCCACAATTCCGCGCCAAATACGCCGCCAAGCGCATCGCCGCCGCCAAGGCGGAAGAAGCGGTGGGATCGTGAGGGGGATGTCACCCTTCTTTACCCTCTCCCTTCAGGGGAGATGGTCGACTCGCGCGCAGCGCGAGCGGGGTGAGGGGCTGTCCGGGCACTGTCACCCCCTCACCCTGGCGCTTCGCGCCTGTCCCTCTCCCCTGCAGGGAGAGGGGAGATGACCCTGGTGATCGATCACGATCGGGCCGGCGGCTATTGGGGCGCCGTCTACGCATTCACCGCGGTCAAGGGACTGCAGGTGATCATCGACGGCCCGGTCGGCTGCGAGAATCTGCCGGTTACCTCCGTCCTTCATTATACGGATGCGCTGCCCCCGCACGAACTGCCGATCGTCGTCACGGGTCTTGGCGAACAGGAGCTTGGCCGCGACGGCACCGAAGGTGCGATGAAGCGCGCATGGAAGGCGCTCGATCCCGATCTGCCGGCCGTGGTGGTGACCGGCTCGATCGCCGAGATGATCGGCGGCGGCGTCACGCCCGAAGGCACCGGCATCCAGCGTTTCCTGCCGCGAACGATCGACGAGGATCAGTGGCAGTCGGCCGATCGCGCGCTTTCCTGGCTGTGGACCCAGTTCGGGCCCAAGAAGGTGCCTGGCCTGCGCCCGCGCAGGGAAGGGGAGCGGCCCAAGGTCAACATCCTGGGCGCCACGTACGGGATGTTCAATTCGCCGTCCGACATCGCCGAAATCAGGCGGCTGGTCGAAGGCATCGGCGCCGAACTCAACATGGTGTTTCCGCTCGGAAGCCACCTCGCCGATATCCGCAAGCTCGCCGACGCCGAGGTCAACGTCTGCCTTTATCGTGAGTTCGGCCGCAATCTGTGCGAGCTGATGGAGCGGCCCTATCTGCAGGCGCCGATCGGGCTGAGCTCGACCACCGCTTTCCTGCGCAAGCTGGGCGAGCTGACCGGGCTCGACCCGGAGCCCTTCATCGCGCGCGAGAAGCACACGACGATCAAGCCGCTCTGGGACTTGTGGCGCTCGGTCACCCAGGACTTCTTCGGGACCGCGAGCTTCGGCATCGTCGCCAACGAGACCTACGCAAGGGGCGTGCGCCACTTCCTCGAAGAGGATATGGGCCTGCCCTGCCATTTCGCGGTTTCGCGGACCGCCGGCGTCAAGCCCGACAACCAGGCGGTGCGCGAGGCGATCCGGACCAACCCGCCCCTAGTCCTGTTCGGCAGCTACAACGAGCGGATGTATATGGCCGAGGCGGCCGGAAGCACTGGCTCCCGCGGGATCTACATCCCGGCGAGCTTTCCCGGCGCCGTCATCCGCCGTCATACCGGCACGCCGTTCATGGGCTATGCCGGCGCGACCTACCTCGTCCAGGAAGTGTGCAACGCGTTGTTCGACGCGCTTTTCCACATCCTACCGCAGGCGAGCGATCTCGACCGGATCGATCCCACGCCGGCGCGTTCCGAGCTGGTCTGGGACGATGCCGCCAAGGCGCGGCTGGACGCGATGATCGAGGCCGCGCCAGTGCTGGTGCGCATCTCGGTTGCCAAGAAGCTGCGCGATGCCGCCGAGCGCGGGGCCCGCGGCGCGGGCGAGCGCCAGGTCACCGCCGACCGCTTCGCCGCCACCATCACCGAGCAGCCGGCATGACCGCGCCGTTCACCCCCGCCCGGCAATCCCGGGCTCACCCATCATCGCGGCGGCAGTCGTCGCGAAGAGGCCGCCCGCCGCATCCCTCACGCCCGGGCAGATTGGAGAGGCAAGCATGAGCGACATCAGAGAGCGAGACGAACGCTTCGCACCGGGCGCCGGCCCGGGCGCCGTTCACGACGACCGGTTCGGGCCGGGCACCTACCTGACCCCGGAGGAAGCCAAGGAATTCCACAAGCTGTTCCTGATCAGCTTCATCCTGTTCACGCTGATCGCGATCGTCGCGCACATCCTGGCGTGGATGTGGCGGCCGTGGCTGCCCGGCGAGCAGGGATACGCGATGCTGAACGATGGCGCACAATATGCAAGCGCCGCCATTTCATTCCTGGCCTGAGGAGGACCTATCATGTGGAGAGTGTGGCTGATCTTCGACCCGCGCAGGACGCTGGTCGCTTTGTTCGTGTTCCTGTTCGTGCTGGCGTTGCTGATTCACTTCATCCTGCTCAGCACCGATCGGTTCAACTGGCTGGACGGACCGCGCGGTAACGGTGCGCCCTCGGTCGCGACCGGCGACAGTGCCGCCGGGCAGGGCATTCCGGGCCAAGCCGGCCAGTAAAGCCCCATCCGCCGCGAGCCGGGACCGCCTCCGTGGCGACCCGGCTCGCGCGAGCCTTCCGAATTCGTGAACGGCCCGCCGCGCCCGGCGAGCTGGAGGACGCCTCATGCCGCTGCTGAGCTACGAACGAAAATACCGCGTCCGCGGCGGCACCCTGATCGGGGGCGACCTGTTCGATTTCTGGGTCGGCCCTTTCTATGTCGGCTTCTTCGGTGTCACCACCGCCCTGTTCGCGACGCTCGGCACGCTGCTGATCTTCTACGCGGCCTCGCTGGGACCGACCTGGAACCCGTGGCTGATCTCGATCGCGCCGCCCGATTACGAATATGGCCTGGCCCTGGCGCCGCTGCGGGACGGCGGCTTCTGGCAGATCATCACCGTTTGCGCGATCGGCGCGTTCATTTCCTGGGCCCTGCGCGAGGTCGAAATCTGCCGCAAGCTCGGCATCGGCTACCACGTCCCGTTCGCGTTCGGGGTGGCGATCTTCGCTTATATCAGCCTGGTGGTGATCCGGCCGTGGCTAATGGGAGCGTGGGGCTTCGGCTTCCCGTATGGCATCTTCAGCCATTTGGATTGGGTGTCCAACACCGGCTACCAATATCTCCATTTCCACTACAATCCCGCGCACATGCTGGCGGTGACGTTCTTCTTCACCACCACTTTCGCGCTGGCGCTGCACGGCGGCGCGGTCC
Source organism: Allosphingosinicella sp. (assembly GCA_036387855.1). Taxonomy (GTDB): domain Bacteria; phylum Pseudomonadota; class Alphaproteobacteria; order Sphingomonadales; family Sphingomonadaceae; genus Allosphingosinicella. The sequence goes on from DASVSZ010000042.1 coordinate 97,524, forward strand.
TGTCCGCAGTGAACACGCCGCGGGGCGAGCCGGTCAAGACTCCGGAATATGAAGACACCTTCTTCCGCGACCTGATGGGCTATTCGATCGGCACGCTCGGCATCCACCGGCTCGGCCTGTTCCTGGCCCTGAACGCCGGTTTCTGGAGCGCGGTGTGCATCATCATCTCCGGGCCGTTCTGGACGCGCGGCTGGCCGGAATGGTGGACCTGGTGGCTCGACCTGCCGATCTGGTCCTGAGGGGGAAAGAGTTATGGGCGCTTACACCAGCATCTTCACTCAGGTTCAGCTCCGCACCCCGCCGGAAGCGGGCGTGCCGCTGCCGCTCGGCAACGACAAGCGGAGCGGGCGGGGCGGCTACCAATATTGGCTGGGCAAGGTCGGCGCCGCGCAGGTCGGCCCGATCTACCTCGGCAAGCTGGGCGTCGCATCCTTGATTTTTGGCTTCCTGGCGATCGAGATCATCGGCCTCAACATGTGGGCGTCGGTCAATTGGGATCCGGTTCAGTTCGTGCGCCAGCTCCCCTGGCTGGCGCTGGAGCCGCCGGGGCCGGAATGGGGCTTCCAGCTGTTCGTGCCGCTGGCGCAGGGCGGCTGGTGGCAGATGGCGGGCTTTTTCCTGACCACGTCGATCCTGCTGTGGTGGGCGCGCACCTACGTCCGCGCCCGCGCGCTGGGCATGGGCACGCATGTCGCCTGGGCGTTCGCCAGCGCGATCTGGCTGTATCTGGTGATCGGCTTCATCCGGCCGATGTTCATGGGATCATGGGCGGAGACGGTGCCGTTCGGCATCTTCCCCCACCTGGATTGGACCGCTGCTTTCTCGATCCGCTACGGCAATCTTTTCTACAATCCGTTCCACTGCCTTTCGATCACCTTTCTCTACGGTTCGACCCTGCTGTTCGCGATGCACGGCGCGACCATCCTCGCCACCGCGCGCTACGGTGCCGACCGGGAGATCGAGCAGATCACCGATCGCGGCACGGCAACGGAGCGCGGCGCCTTGTTCTGGCGCTGGACGATGGGCTTCAACGCCAACATGGAATCCATTCACCGCTGGGCCTGGTGGTTCGCGGTGCTGACCACGCTGACCGGCGGGATCGGCATCCTGCTGACCGGTACCGTGGTCGACAATTGGTATCTGTGGGCGGTCGAGCATCATTATGCGCCCGATTACCCGGCCTCGGGCGTCGGCGATCCGGCGCTGGCGCCATTGCCGGTCGAAGCCGCGGCTTCGCCGGCGATCGGCGGGCCGGTGGCGGCGCCGGGAACGCCCAACGCACCCAATCTGGTGCCGGTCACGCCAGTCCAGCCGGGAGTGCGGCCATGAACGATCCGCGTCCTCTCGCCCTGCTCGCCCCCTTGTGGCTGGTGCTGCTCGCCGGCTGCGAGCTTGGCGCCAAGCAAGTGGAGCAGACCGGTTATCGCGGTACCGGGCTGGAGCAGATCTACGACGTCAGCTCGATGCAGAAAGCGTCGGTAATCCCGCCGCCTCCTTACGAGCTGCCGCCCCCCGGCGGCCCGCGCGCCACGGAAGTGTATCAGAACGTGCAGGTGCTGGGCGATCTCAGCGCCGAGCAGTTCAACCACCTGATGGCTTCCATCACCGCCTGGGTGGCGCCGGAGCAGGGCTGCAATTACTGCCACAATCCCGCCAACATGGCGTCCGACGAAATCTATACGAAGACGGTCGCGCGGCGGATGCTGCAGATGACCCGCACCGTGAACGGGCGCTGGTCCAGCCACGTCCAGGGAACCGGCGTCACCTGCTATACCTGCCACCGCGGCAAGCCGGTGCCCAATTACGTATGGTCGCAGGAACCCGCGCCGGATCGGCTGTCGGTGCGCGGGCAAAAACGCGGACAGAATACGCCCGCGGCGAATGTCGGCTATGCATCGCTCCCGTATGGCGCGTTCCAGCGTTATCTTTCGGGCGATCCCGGCGCGATCCGGGTCGCTTCGGACAGCGCCTATCCCGGCCGCAACAGCGCCACGACGCGCGATGCCGAAGACAGTTACGCGATCATGATGCACGTCTCCAAGGCGCTGGGCGTCAACTGCACCTATTGCCACAACAGCCAGTCCTTCCGGTCCTGGTCGCTGAGCCGCGGGCAGCGGGCGACCGCATGGTATGGGATCCGGATGGTGCGCGACATCAACGGCGCCTTCATCAGCCCGCTCGCCACTGTGTTCCCGGCCAATCGCAAGGGGCCGCTCGGCGATCCCTACAAGGTCAATTGCCTGACCTGCCACCAGAACCAGGCCAAGCCGCTCGGCGGGATCAGCATGCTCGCCCAATATCCCTATCTGCGCCCGCCCCGGCCGATGCCGGTCGCGCAGCCGATCGGCGGTGAGGGCGCCGCGCCGGCCGCGCTCGACCAACCCGGCCCGATGACCGATCGCATCCTGCCTGGCGACGTCGCCCAGCAGGTCGGCGCCCAGCCTGTCGGCTCACGCGAGGCGACGCCGCCGGCTCCCGCGCCGGCGCGGTAGCAATATGAGACTTGGCTAAGTAGCCTTCCCCGGCGAAGGCCGGGGCCCAGCCCGACCAACTTGCGCGCTGCCGCGCGGCTGCGCTGCACCGCGCTCTCTCTGAGAGGCTGGATCCAGGCCTACGCCGGAAAACTCTTTGCACTATGATCATGGTCGCAAAAGAAAACCATGGTGACGATCCAGCCCGATGTTTAGCTCGGGAACGTAGTTGCTGAGTATTGAGACTACATCACCCGCCTAGCCTGAGCTTGTCGAAGGCCTGCCCTTTTTCGGAGCTCAGGGAGAAGGGCAGGGCTTCGACAGGCTCAGCCTGAGCGGAGTTGGTGACGACGATTGATGCATATCGATACGCGCTCATCTGCGGAGGTCGGATCGAGACGCAATCCTGCCCCGGATCAGAGGGCCACGAACCTCGAGAAACATTTAGCAGCGCTCTCAGCGCGTGGGCGGTTTATCGATCACGTTTTCGCGAGCGCGTAGCGCTTCCTCGCGCCTTTGTTCCTCGATCTGGTGACCGCGCGGAGTGTCCATCGGGTGTCGGTTGCTGCGCTTGCGCATGAACCAGGCCAGCGCGCCGACCGCGATCAGCAAGATCGCGATCAGGATGAACAGGTTGTTCGACGGCAGATATTCGGCAGTGTTCATCGGCGGAGCCTTTTCGGGACGGGTCAGGGGTGAACGAACCCGGACACCGCCCCGTTCCGCGCTTGTCCGATCAGGCCGCCATCTCGACGCGGCTCAGCGCGCATTGCGACCAGATTTCGCTCAATGCATCGACCAGGCGATCGATGTCGGCATCGCTGTGCACCGGCGAAGGCGTGATCCGCAGCCGCTCCGTGCCGCGCGGCACCGTCGGATAATTGATCGGCTGGACATAGATGTCGTGGGTGTCCAGCAGCCAATCGCTGATCATCTTGCAATGGTGCGGATCGCCGACCATCACCGGGATGATGTGGCTGGGATTGTCGAGCATCGGGATGCCGATCGCCTTGAGCCGCGCGCGCACGGTGGCGACGCGGTCCGCGTGCGCCTCGCGCTCGGCCGAGCTCGCCTTGAGGTGGCGCACGCTGGCGCAGGCGCCGGCGGCGAGCGCGGGCGGCAGCGCGGTGGTGAAGATGAAGCCGGACGCGAAGCTGCGCACGAAATCGCACAAGGCTTCGGACGCCGCGATGTAGCCGCCCATCACGCCGAACGCCTTGCCGAGCGTCCCCTCGATCACCGTGATCCGGTCCATCAGCCCGCGCGCCTCGGCGATGCCGCCGCCGCGCGGGCCATACAGGCCGACCGCATGGACTTCGTCGATATAGGACATCGCGCCATGCGCTTCGCACACGTCCAGGATCTCGGCGATCGGGGCGATGTCACCATCCATCGAGTAAACGCTTTCGAACGCGACCAGCTTGGGCCGGCCAGGTTCGATCTCGCCGAGCATGCGATCGAGCTCGCGCCAGTCGTTATGCGCCCAGATCTTCCGCTCGGCCTTGGAATGGCGGATGCCTTCGATCATCGAGGCATGGTTGCCGGCATCGGACAGGACGACGCAATTCGGCAGCCGCGCCGCCAAGGTGCCGAGCGCGGCCCAATTGGATACATAGCCCGAGGTGAACAGCAGGGCGGATTCCTTGCCGTGCAGATCGGCCAGCTCGCGTTCGAGCAGGACATGGTGGTGGTTGGTGCCCGAGATGTTGCGCGTGCCCCCCGCGCCCGCGCCGCAGCTGTCGATCGCTTCGTGCATCGCGGCGGTAATCGCGGAATGCTGGCCCATGCCGAGATAATCGTTGGAGCACCACACGGTGACTTCGCGGGTCTCATCGCCGAGGTAGCGGGTCGCGCGCGGAAAGGTGCCGGCCTTGCGCTCGAGCTCGGCGAAGACGCGGTAGCGGCCCTCGGTGCGCAGCGCGTCCAGTTCCCCCTGGAAAAAAGCCTCGTAATCCATCGCCGTCTCCCCCTTCAGACAAGTCGGCGCCGGGCAGGTATCGCCCAGCGCCACAAGGCGCCGTCGCGAAGCGGCAGCGCCAGAAAGAAATGCTCAAGCGCACCAAGCGCAGCCAGCGCGAACAGCAGCACCGCGCCGGCCTCGCCCCCCGTCATCGCCCGCTGACCAAGCCAGGCGGCAAGCGCGACCGATCCCGCGAGCGACAGGGCCAGCGCCGGCGTGAAGCGGGGCCGGCCGAAATAGCTTTTGAGATAGGAAAGGTGCGCCGGCAGCAGCTCGTCGCTGAGGTTCGGAACCCCTAAGAAGATGTTGAGCTTGGCGCTGAGCCGCAGGGCGAACAGCAAAGCGAAAGCGGCGGCGCCGACCTGATTGGCCTGGCCCCAGCTCAATGACGCGAGCAGCAGGGCGGTAAGAGCCAGCGCGACCTCGTGATGGATGACGGCCGCAGTGCCTTCGCGGAAGCGGGACCAGCCGCGCGCGCCGGAAGCCGCGGCCCGGCGATGGCCTGCGACGGCGCCGGTCAGAAAAGCGAGCTCGTGCCAGCCCCAAACGGCAAGCGCGCCGATGAAGGAAAGGTAGGCGGCGCCCGCGCCCCCGTCGGGTGCCGTCCAGGCGATCAGCACCAGCCCGGCCAGCGCCGCCGCGCCGGCGAGACCCAGGCTGAGCGGAAATGTTCGCCGTGGCCGGTTGGCGAGCCAGACGATCAGCGCCGTGCTCGCGAACCACAGGGCGATCGTCGCCAGCAGGGGAGGCGCGACGCTCACCAGGCGGGCGCCAACCGAACCTTGGCGGGAAGCGTCGTCTTCTTCGGCCGCAGCAAATACAGGCGAGCGAACGTGGCGCCGGCGGCGGCCATCAGACCGGCCCGCTTGACCGCGCCGGTCAGGCCGCCTTGCTCCTTGGCCGCGCCGATGCCGTCGGCGATGCGCCGCAACCGCTCCATGCCGCGGCGGAAGCGGGGATCGTCGCTGTCGAGCTCGACCGGGAAGACCTGGCGGCTGATCTCGGTGCAGATCGAGAACACCGTGTAATCATATTGGGTCGGATCGATCCCGAGCGCCTTGTGAAAGACGGGCCGGGCATGATCGCGGATATACATGGTCGCATAGACGGAGAGCAGGAAGAAGCGGATCCAGAGCCGGTTGACGCCGGTGAGCAGCTTCGGGTCCGCGCGCATCAGCAGGGCGAAGGCCTCGCCATGGCGGAATTCATCCTCGCACCACTGTTCGAACCAGTCGAAGATAGGGTGGATCTTGTACTCCGGGTGGCGCGCCAAGTGCCGGTAAATGGTGATGTAGCGCGCATAGCCGATCTTCTCGGACAGATAGACGGCGTACCAGATGAACTTTGGCCGGAAGTAGGTGTATTTCTTGGATCGGGTCAGGAAGCCGAGATCGATGCCGATGCCGGCATCCTTCAGCGCCTCGTTGATGAAGCCGGCATGGCGGCTTTCATCGCGGCTGAGCAGGCGGAAGAGCTGCTTGACGTCCGGGTTGGTGACCCGCTTTGCGATCTCGGCATAAAGGATGCAGCCCGAGAATTCGGCGGTGAGGGAGCTCACCAGAAAATCCGTCAACTCGCGGCGCAGCGGCGGATCGAGCGCTTCGATCACGCCGGCGAAAGCGTCGGTGCGCTTGAAGTGGCGCTTGTTGGGATCGCCCTGCATCTCGGCGATCAGCGCGTCCCATTCACCACGTACGGATGAAATGTCGATCCGGTCGAGCGCGGCGAAATCGGTCGTATAGAAACGCGGCGAAAGGACGGTGTCCTCACGCGCCATCTCGAGTGTGTCGGCGGCAGACTCTATCCTGGCGGGGGCGTTCATTTCAGTCTCCCGGGGGTGAAGCTGACTTCGTAGAGTTCGGCCATCTCGAAATGACCGGCAAGGCGGGTCCAGGCGCGCAGCAGGGGGCCCGCGCGCTCGACGGTGGCGGTGCGCTCGAACACCGCGCTGGTGCCGAACGGAACGGTGATCGGCGCGCCGTGGACGCGGACCTTGTCGCCGGGGCCGACCCGCACGTCGCTGTCCAATTCGACATGGGCGTGGAAATAGGCTTCGCTTTGCTCGACCTGCACGCGGCAGGGCGTGTCGAAGCGATCGGCGGTGAGCAGGCCGATCATCGCGGCGCTCCGGGGGCGAGCAGCCGGGCGAATGAGGCGCGGTTGGTGTGACCGAAGCCGTCCAGTTCGATGACCCGGCCGGTGCTGGGATCGGTGAGCGACAAGGCGCCGTTGCGCCAGCGGGTGAGCCGGAAAGGAGGCTGCGAGCCGATCCGATGCTGGCGCCGTTCGCGGGCCAAGCCGCGCATTACGCCGCGGACGAAACCGCCATCCTCGCGGTGAATGACATCGACCCGCGCGCCGGTGCGCGCGTCGGTGATCAGGACAGTGCCGTCAGTCTCGTCGCTGAAGCGCAGCAGGCGCTCGGCGGCGGGCGCGGTGTGGCCGGCGGCGCGCAGGCTGGCGGCGGACGGGGAGGGCTCGACCAGGCCGAGCCGCACCGACGCGACCAGCAGCAGCGAGACCAGCGCCAGACCGGTGCCGAGCGCCAGCGCGGCGGGCGGCGCGATCCGTTCGTGGCCGTGCGCGCTCATGCCGCCGCTCCGATCGGCATCGCCGCGCCCAACCGGACCGGTTCGCTCGCGATCGCCGGCTGGATCGCGACCAGGGCGGCGCAGGCGCGCATCAGCTTGGCCGCGACCGCGTCAGGCTCCGGCACCGCGCGCAGCATCGGCTGGGGCGACCGGTAGCGCCAGGGGCGGGCGTGCGGCCAAAGCAGAAGATAGCCGAAGCGCGGCTCGCCCAGCATGGTCAGCGCGATGTCGCCGTGACCGCGCCCGACCGCGCGCAGGTCGGCGGCTCCAATCAGCGCCAGCGGCAGGTTGAAGCATTTCGGAATGGCCACGCCGACCCGTAGCACCATCCGCCGGTTGGTGAGCGTGTAAACCGTGGTTCGCGCGGACGCCCAGGCGAGCACCGCGAACAGGCCGATGCCGATCGCGCCGACCGCCAGCGTGACGATCGCGCCGACGATGCTGCCGCTGGCGAGCCCCGCCAAAGCGAGCAGCGCGAAATAGCCGGCGAGGATGCGGACGTGGAACACGCCGCGCGCGAATGCCAGCCAATCGGGCGCGCCTTGCCAGATGATATGCTCGCCGCGCGGCAGGCGGCCGGGCAGACCGCGGATCGGCTCGGCATCATATTCCATCATATGAACGGCTCCGCGCGCGCGGCATTGGCGTAAAGGTAGCCGCCGCCGAAATAGGCCTGGATGCGCTCCTCTTCGAAGCGCGTGATCTCGCCCGGTTTGGCCAGCACCGGTATGCCGGCGAACTGGTGGGATGCGATGGTGTCGGTGCGGACGAGGCGGCGCCGGCGGTCGACGCCGACCATCATCATCGGCGCGAGCACCGTGCCACCGCCGTCCAGGTCGACCTGAAGGTAGCGGATCAGCCGGTCGGAGCGATCGATCCAGATGTCGGTAACGGTCCCGACCGCGCGGCCGTCGGAGCCGACCATGGTCATGCCGCGCGGATCGGGATCGCGAGCGGCGACCGTGAAATGGTCGTCCGTTCCGATCGGGACCACGCGCAGCCGCCCTTCGCTGTCGAGATCGGGCCAGGGCGCGCGCCGCGCATAAGCGGCGGGGCCGACACCGTCGGCCAGCGGATCGCCGGTCGGCTGGTAGGGCGCGCCGCCGAAGCGATCGATCCGGAGCGCGGCGAGATCGACCGCTTCGCGGCCCTTGGTCGGCGTGGTTACGAAGCCGCGCCCGTGCGGCAGGAAAAAGGTCTTGGACAGGGCGCCGGTGAACGGGCCGACCGAGCTGTCGATCTGGCCGGTAATCTCGTCCTCGACCGGATAGCCCTCGCGGCGGTCCTCGCGGCGGAGGTAAAAGACGAGGCAGATGAAGAACAGCACGAAGGCGTAGAAGACGAGCTCCGCGACGTCGAGCCGGCCGGCCAGGATCACGTGTGACATCGAGGCTCCTTCAGATTGGAAATTGCGAAAGGCCGAACCGCTGCGCGGGCTCGGACGGCGAGAGGTCGCGACGCCGCACCAGCGGGCCGAGAACGACGAGGGTGACCAGCAACAAGGCGATTTCGAGCAGGTAGACGCTGCCATAGCCGGTGGCGCGGTGACCAAGGGTGGCGCCAAAGGCGTCGGTGGTCGCCAGGCCCGCGATCAGATCGCGCATGATGCCGCCGATCGCGATCGCGAGTCCGGCGCATGAGGCCTGAACCGCGCCCCAGGCGCCGAGCGCGAGGCCCGAAGTCCCCGCCCGCGCGAGCGCCATCGCCGCGGTCAGGGTTCCGACGGAGAACAGGCCGGCGCCGAAGCCGATCGCGCCCGCGCCGGCCAGCAGCAGGCCGGGCGAGGCGAGCGGCGCCGCGAACAGGATCATCAGAAAGGCGGCGATTCCGGCCACCCCGCCGAGCCCGGCGATGCGATGCGGTTCCGCGCCTGCCGTAAGCCGGCGCCCGGCGAGCGCGAAGCCGGCCAGGGTGCCGGCTGCCCACAGGCCGGTCAGCGCGGTGGTCTGGCCGACGCCCAGGCCCAGTACTTCGCCGCCATAAGGCTCGAGCAGCACATCCTGCATGCTGAACGCGCCCGCGCCGCAGCCGACCGCGACCAGCAGGCGCACGGTGCGCTCCTCCCTCACGAATTCCCGCCAGACTTCCTTGAACGGGGGGCGGGGCGCATGAATCGCGGTGCGGGCCCGATTGCGCGCTTCCTGCTTCCACAGGGCCGTGAGGTTGAGGATCACCGTCAACACGGCCGCGCCCTGGACGACCTGGACCAGCCGGGTCGGCGTGAACGGATCGAGCGCCCAGGCGAGCACGAACGCGCTGACCATCATGCCGGCCAGCAGCATCACGTAAAGCAGGGCAACGGCGCGCGGGCGGGCGTGCGCCGGAGCCAGATCGGTGGCGAGCGCCAGGCCGGCGGTTTGCGTCGTATGAAGGCCGGCGCCGGTCAGCAGAAAGGCAAAGGCAGCTGCGGCGGTGCCGGCGCCGGCCGCGTCGGGCCGGCTCATCAGCAGCAGCGCGAACGGCATGATGGCGAGGCCGCCGAACTGGAGCAGAGTGCCGAACCAGAGATAAGGCACCCGCCGCCAGCCGAGCAGCGAGCGGTGGTGATCGGAACGGTGACCGACCAGGGCGCGGGCCGGCGCGAACAGCAGGGGCAGGGCGATCATGGTCGCGACCAGCCAGGCCGGAACGCCAAGCTCGACGATCATCACGCGGTTTAGCGTGCCGGTCAGCAGCACTGCCGCCATGCCGACGCTGACCTGGAACAGCGACAAGCGGAGCAGTCGGCCAAGCGGGAATTCGGTGGTGGCGGCGTCGGCGAACGGCAGCCACGCGGTGGCGACGCGGGTCCAGAAAGGAGGAGAGGACGCGCCGGCGCTCATCAGCTCCTCACCAGCTCCAGCGCGCGGGAGGTGTAGAAGCCGCTCGACACCGTCCGGGTGCGGGCCGCCGCCCAGCCACCCATCCGGCCAATCCGGTCGAGCAACAGGCGTTCGGTCACCGGCTGGATCGCCGGCGCCTTGCTGCCGCGCGGGAAGAAGCGGCCGACCCTATGCATCGCCATCAGGGCGGGCGACGAAGGTGCGTAGGTGAACAGCATCGAACCGCCGGTCCGCGCGCCCAGCAAAGCGAGTACGGCGACGATGTCGGCGGCGGGATAATGGATCAGCGAATCCATCGCCACTACATGATCGAAGCGGCCGAGCGCGGGATCGAGCATGTCGCCGACCCGCCAGTCGATCGATCCGTGGCCCAGAAAGTCTGGCGCGCGCCTGCGGGCGATATCGACCAACCCTCCGGCAACGTCGATCGCGACCACGTCGGCCCCGCGCCGCGCCGCCTCGATGGCGAGCGCGCCGGTGCCGCAGCCGGCATCGAGGATGCGCATGCGGCGCAGATCGGCGGGAAGCCAATCGAGCAGGGTTGCGCGCATCCGGTCGCGCCCGGCGCGGACCGTCGCGCGGATGCGGCCAACGGGTGCGTCGGAGGTGAGATCGATCCACGCCTTCTGGGCGGTGCGATCGAAATAAGTCTCAAGCGCGTCGCGCTGCGCGTCATATCCCTCCCGTTCGACCTGCGCCTGTCGAAGGCCGCTCCTTTTTTCATCGGGCGACCAAGAAGGGGTGGGCTTCGACAAGCTCAGCCCGAACGGTTCAGCGGAGGGTCGAAATGTTCGTGGTGAGGTGCTGGCCATCATTCGAACCCCAGGAAATCGAAGATGTCGCGGTCTTTCATCGGCTCGGCGTCGAGCGGATCAGTACCGGCCCAGAGCAGGGCGGCAAGCCGCATATACTCGGCGCGCGCAGCTTCGACGTCGGCCGAATTCTCGACTTCGAACAACGTGCATTTCTTAAGCCGCGAGCGGCGGATCGCGTCGAGATCGGCGAAATGGGCAAGACGCTTCATGCCGATGGCAGCGCTGTAGCGGTCGATTTCGTCGGTCGCGGCGGACCGGTTGGCGATCACGCCGGCCAAACGGACATTGTAGTTTTTTGCCTTCGCCTTGATCGCGGCGACGATCCGATTCATCGCGAAGATCGAGTCGAAATCATTTGCGGCGACGACCAGAGCCCGCTCGGCATGCTGGAGCGGCGCCGCGAAGCCGCCGCACACGACGTCGCCGAGCACGTCGAAGATGACGACGTCGGTATCTTCGAGCAGATGATGCTGCTTGAGCAGCTTGACCGTCTGGCCGACGACATAGCCGCCACAACCGGTGCCGGCCGGCGGCCCGCCCGCCTCGACGCACATGACACCGTTGAAGCCCTCGAACATATAATCTTCGGGGCGGAGCTCCTCGGCGTGGAAATTCACCGTTTCGAGCACGTCGATCACCGTCGGCATCAGCTTCTTGGTGAGCGTGAACGTGCTGTCATGCTTGGGATCGCAGCCGATCTGGAGGACTCGATGGCCGAGCAGCGAGAAGGCCGCCGACAGATTGGACGAAGTGGTCGATTTGCCGATGCCGCCCTTGCCGTACACGGCGAACACCTTGGCGCGACCGATCTTGACCTCCGGGTCGAGCATGACCTGGACGCTGCCGTCACCATCGGGTGGGCTTTGAGGGTCGAGCAGCATCAGCTTGTCCTTTTCATTCGGCGGCGATCAGGCCTTCCAGCCTGTCCTCGATATCGTCGGAGGCGGCCCGCAATGCGGCGAGCGTCGCCGCGTCGGGGTTCCAGAATTTGCGATCGCACGCTTCGAGCAGCCGGTCCGCGACTCGGGCGGTCGACTTGGGATTGAGATGCGCCAGGCGCGCGCGCATTTCGGGGTCGAGCACGAAAGTCTCACCGATCCGCTGATAGATCCACGGCGCGACCTGGTCGGTGGTCGCGGACCAGCCGAGCGTGTTGGTGACGTGATTTTCGATGTGACGCACGCCCTCATAACCGTGGCTCAGCATGCCCTCGTACCAGAGCGGGTTGAGCGTGCGGGTGCGGGTTTCGAGTTCAACCTGCTCGGCGAGCGTGCGGACCTTGGTCGCGCCTTGCGTGCCATCGACGATGTAGACGGGGGCCGCGCTGCCGCGGGCGCGGGCGACCGAGCGGCTGATGCCGCCAAGGGCATCGACATAATGATCGATGTCGGTCACGCCGATCTCGACGGATTCCAGATTCTGGTAGGTGAGTTCGACGCCGGCCAGCGCGCTCTTCAGCAATTCGCGCTGACGAACCGGAGCGCCGGCGCGGCCGTAAGCGAAGCCCTTGTGCGTTTCGAACGCTTCGGCCAGCTCGTCCGGATCGGTCCAGGCGCCGCCATCGACGAGCTGGTTGACGTTGGCGCCATACGATCCTTCGGCGTTGGAGAAGACGCGCAAGGCCGCCACTTCCATGTCGCAGCCGTGGAGGGCCTGGTGCGCCAGGCTGTGCTTTCGCACGAAATTCTGCTCGGGCGGCTCATCGGCGATGCTGGCGAGCCAGGCGGCTTCGGCGATCATCCGGGTCTGCAGCGGCAGCAGGTCTCGAAAGATGCCGGACAGGGTGACGACGACGTCGATGCGCGGCCGGCCGAGATCGCCAAGCGAGACCAGTTCGGCGCCGGACAGCCGGCCATAACCGTCGAAGCGCGGCCGCGCGCCGATCAGCGCGAGCGCCTGCGCGATCTGGGCGCCTTCGCTCTTCAGATTGTCGGTTCCCCACAGCACGAGAGCGAGGCTTTCCGGCAGAGTGCCGCTGGTTTCGACGTGGCGGGCGATCAGCCGATCGGCATCCGCATTGCCTTGCGCCGTCGCGAAGGCGCTGGGGATGCGGAAGGGATCGAAGCCGTGGATGTTGCGGCCGGTCGGCAGCACATCGGAATTGCGGGCGATGTCGCCGCCGGGCGCGGGAGGCACGAAGCGGCCGTCGAGCGCGAGGATCAGCGAGCCGAGTTCGTCGCAGGCGTCGAGCCGGGCGGCGACGGCGGCGCGGTCGCTGTCCTCGAACGCGCCGAGCAGCTGGGCGCGGGCGTCGTCGCTGGGAGCGGCGCCGAGCACGTGCAGGCCGTGCGGGATGAGCGAGCGCTCGATCTCGTAGAGACGGGCGGAGAGCGTGCCCACGTCACCAAAGTGCTCGTGCGAAAGCAGCAGCCCATTGGCGTCCGGCTGGGTTCCCGCTTTTGCAGGGACGCAAAGGTCGAGCTCGCCGGCCTTGGCTCTGATCATCTGCTCGAGGGCAGCCTGTTCCTGAGAGCCGTCCAACGGCGTCGTGCGCCAGCGTTCCACCAGTGCCTTGAGTTCGGCGAGGCCCTTGTAGAGCCCGGCCTGCGCGAGCGGCGGGGTCATGTAGCTGATCAGGGTCGCGCCGCCGCGGCGCTTGGCGATCAGGCCTTCGGATGGGTTATTGCAGGCGTAGAGGTAGAAGTTGGGCAGATCCCCGATCAGCCGTTCGGGCCAGCAATCGCCGGACAAACCGGCCTGCTTGCCCGGCATGAATTCGAGCGCGCCATGCGTGCCGAAATGCAGCACCGCATCGGCGGCGAGATCCTCGCGCAACCAGCGATAGAAAGCCGAGAACGCGTGGGTGGGCGTGAAGCGGCCCTCGAACAGCAGCCGCATCGGATCGCCTTCATAGCCGAAGGCGGGCTGGATGCCGACGAAGACCTGCCCGAAATGCGCCCCGAGAACCTGGATCGCGCCGCCGTCGCTCTGCTGGCGGCCGGGGGCAGGGCCCCATTGCGCCTCGATCGCGCGCAGATGCGGCTCGCGGCGGACATGGTCGTCAGCCGGAATGCGGGCGGCGACGTTAGCGTCGGAGCCGTAGCGATCGGCGTTCCCCTTCAGAACCGAGTCGCGCAACGTATCGACGTCGGCGGGAACGTCGAGCGCATAGCCGTCCGAGCGCAGCCGCAGCATGGCGGCGTGCAGCGATTCCCAAACCGCCAAATGGGCGGCGGTGCCGGTCGCGCCGGCATTGGGCGGGAAGTTGAACAGCACGATGGCCAGCGTGCGCTCGGCGCGGGGCTTGCGGCGGAGCAAGACCAGCCGCGCCGTCTTAGCGGCAAGGGCGGCGGCGCGTTCGGGATCGCTGCGCATCGCCCGAACCGGGCCGTCGGCTTGCGCCGAACGGCCGCCGATCACGGTCGGGCAGATCGCGCCGTCCAGTTCCGGGATGGCGACCATCATCGTGGCTTCCAGCGGCAGCAGCCCTTGTTCGCGCTCGCGCCATTGTTCCAGCGTCTGGAACTCGATCGGATGGGCTGCGAGGTACGGCACGTCCAGCCGGGTCAGCATCGCCGCTGCGGCGTCCGCGTCATTATAGGCCGGGCCGCCGACCAGCGAGAAGCCGGTCAGGTTGACGACCGCGTCGACGGTCGGCCGGCCCTTGGCGAAGAAAAAGCGCTCCATCGCCGGACGCGCGTCGAGGCCGCTGGCGAAGGCCGGAATGACTCGGAGGCCGCGCGCCTCCATCGCCGCGATCACGCCGTCATAATGGCCGGCATCCCGGCCGAGCAGGTAGGATCGCAGCATCAGCAGGCCGACCGTGCCAGCCTTGCCGGAGACGGGCAGGGCGGCCGCGCTCTCGGCGATGCGGCCGTGCAGAGCGGGGTGGTAAACGCCCACTTCCGGATAATCGCGCGGCGGATCGGCCGGGGTGGCGCCGCGCCGGCCGCGTCGCTCGCCATCGGCGTAGCGATCGACCAGCGCGCGGATCATCGCAACGACATTGTCGTCCGATCCGGCCAGCCAATATTGCAGCGTCAGGAAGTAAGCGCGCAGGTCCTGCGCGGCGCCTGGGATGAAGCGCAGGATCTTGGGCAGTCGGCGCAGCATTTTCATCTGCCCCGCGCCCGAGCTCGCGCCCGGCTTCTTCGCGCCACGCAGCCGCTTGAGCAGCGCCATCGGGCCCCGCGCGGGCGCATCCATCCGGTAGTTGCCGAGCTTGGTCAGGCGCACCACTTCCGCGCCGGACATCAGGCCGAGCATCGCGTCGCATGTTTCCCGGCGTGCTTCCAGGTCCGGCATCACCGCGCGGATATGATCGTCGAGGAACATCATCGTCGCGATCACGATGTCGCCGCGCGCGATGTCGGCGCGCGCGCGATCCAGCGCATGCGGGTGGCGGTCCCAATCGGACGCGGCGTGAAAGCCGATGCTGATGCCCTCGCCGCGCAGCCGTTCGCCCGCCCGCTCGACCGCGCCGGACAGGTGATTGTCCAGGGTCACGATCACGATCCGCATGGGAGCGATGCTAGCGGCCATAATGCGCCTTCGCGTCGTAAAGGGTGACAAGATCGATGGCGGCGCGGCCATGGGCTGCGGCGAAGTTCTCGGTGTTGCGACGCGCCTTGCCGCGAACGAAGAACGGAATCTTGCGCAGTTCGGCGGTCGCTTCGGAGGTCCAAAGCCCCTCCCCTTCAGGGGAGAGGTTGGGGTGGGGCAGGTTAGACTCGGTGACGGGTTCCGCGGAGGGACCGACAGTCCTCACCCCAACCCCTCCCTTGAAGGGGAGGGGATCAAGGTGGCTCGCACCCGCCTCATCGCTGAATTCCGGATCGTCGCGGAACATGGCGAGGAGATGCTCTTCCAGCCCCATCACCAGCGGGTGCACCCAGCTATCGAACAGCACGTTGGCGCCTTCGAAACCCATTTGCGGCGAATGGCGGGCGGGGAAATCCTGGACGTGAACCGGCGCGGAGATGACCGCGCAGGGGATGCGCAGCCGCTTGGCGGTATGACGTTCCATCTGTGTGCCGAGCACCAATTCGGGCTCCAGCGCCGTGATCGCCGCTTCGACTTCCATATGATCGTCGGTGATCAGCGGTTCGACGCCGTAGAGCGCCGCCGCTGTGCGCAGTTCACGGGCGAATTCACGGTTATAGCAGCCAAGGCCGACCACTTCGAAGCCGAGTTCGTCGCGCGCGACCCGGGCGGCGGCGATGGCGTGCGTAGCGTCGCCGAAAATGAATACCCGCTTCGCGGTCAAATAGGTGGAGTCGACCGAACGGCTCCACCACGGCATGCGCAGCGCGCTTTCGTCGAGCGCCGCCGGAACGCCAGCCGCTTCGGCGACTTCGGCGATGAATTGACGAGTTGCGGCAACGCCGATCGGAACGGTGCGGATCGTCTTCTGGCCGTACGTCTTTTCGAGCCAGCGCGCGGCCGCGTCGCCGATCTCCGGATAGAGCAGGATGTTGAAGTCGGCCTCGCCCAAGGTCGCGATATCTGCGGGCGAGGCGCCAAGCGGGGCGACGGCATGGACGTCAATGCCGAGCGCGGCGAGCAGCCGCGTTACTTCGGCGACATCGTCGCGGTGCCGGAAGCCGAGCGCGCAGGGACCGAGCAGATTGGCGCGGGGGCGGCGGTTTGCGCCGACATCGGGCCGCTCCTTCGGGCACAGCTTGCGTACGATCTGGTAGAAGGTCTCGGACGCGCCCCAATGCTCCTTGCGCTGGTAGCTGGGCAGTTCGAGCGGGATCACCGGGATCGGCAAATCAAGTGCTTCGGCGAGACCGCCCGGATCGTCCTGGATCAACTCGGCCGTGCAGGAAGCGCCGACCAGCATCGCCTCCGGTTGGTAGCGCTCGTACGCGCCCTTGGCGGCCGCCCGGAAGATTTCGGCAGTGTCGGTGCCGAGATCGCGCGCCTGGAAGGTCGTGTAGGTGACGGGCGGGCGCGCGTCGCGGCGCTCGATCATCGTGAACAGCAAGTCGGCATAGGTGTCGCCCTGCGGGGCATGCAGGACGTAATGAACGCCGCGCATCGCCGTCGCGACCCGCATCGCCCCGACATGCGGCGGTCCTTCATAGGTCCAGACGGAAAGCTGCATCGCCTCAGACCCTCAGCACGTCGCGGCGGCGCAGCGGCCGGGCGAACAGTTCGGCAAGATCCCCGGCCTGCTCGAAACCGTGGATCGGCGAGAAGACGAGCTCGATCGCCCATTTGGTGGTCAGGCCCTCGGCTTCCAGCGGATTGGCGAGGCCGAGGCCGCAGACGGTGAGATCGGGACGGGCGGCGCGGACGCGGTCGAGCTGCCGATCGACGTCCTGGCCCTCGCTGATCGTCACGCCGGCCGGGAGCAGCGCCAGTTCCTCGGCAAGGTGCCGGCTGTGCAGGAACGGCGTGCCGATCTCGATCGGCTCCATGCCGAGCTCGGTCGCGAGGAAGCGGGCAAGCGGGATTTCGAGCTGGCTGTCCGGCAGGAAGAAGATCGTCTTGCCATTCAGCCGCTCGCGATATTTGGCGAGCGCCCGCTTTGCGCGCTCCCGCCCTGGCGCGACCACCCGGCGGAAGTGCATCTCGTCGACGCCGAACGCGCGCGCGGCGGCGTGCAGCCAGGCGGTGGTGCCCTCCGCGCCGAACGGGAATGGCGCGGGCAGGCGAACCGCTCCGCGACCGTCGAGCGCGCGGCCGGTGTCGCCGAGAAACGGCTGGGCAAGCAGGTAGCGCGTGTGCGGGCCGAGGGGCGCAAGCGAGCCCGCGCTGCGGCCCGGCAGCCAGCGGACCGGGATGCCGAGCTCCGCGAACAAGCGAGCGAACTGATCCTCGACGATGTCCGGCAGCGCACCGACCACGAGAAGCTCGCGCTCGCCTGCCTCCGTCGTGGGCGGCAGCGCGTCGATCATCGACGCCAGGCAGGCGTCCTCGCCTTCGGTGAAGGTCGTTTCGATGCCGCTGCCCGAATAGCTTAGCACGCGCACGCCCGGCCGGTCCGCGGCCAGGCGCTGGGCGGCGCGGGGTAAGTCGAGCTTGATCACCTCGCTCGGGCAGGAGCCGACCAGGAAGAGGGTGCCGATGTCGGGCCGGCGCTCGAGCAGGCGGCCGACGACCCGGTCGAGCTCGGAATTGAGATCGGCCAGCCCCGCCAGATCGCGCTCCTCGATGATCGCGGTCGCGAAGCGCGGCTCGGCGAAGATCATCACGCCGGCCGCGGACTGGAGGAGATGCGCGCAGGTGCGGGATCCGACCACCAGGAAAAACGCGTCCGGCATCTTGCGATGCAGCCAGACGATCGCCGTCAACCCGCAGAAGACTTCACGTTGGCCGCGCTCCCGAAGGACCGGCCGATTGAGGCCGGCCGCATCGGCTGGCGCAGCCGCGATCACGACGCGGTGGCCAGTGCGGGCGAGGCTTGCAGCCGCGCCGCGCGCAGCTTCAACAGGAACTGCGCCGCGTTCACGACGTAGACCGCATAGCCGGCGAGCGCGACCAGCATGCGCTGTTCGACCGTGCCCAATCCGCCCAGCAGCATCGCGACGTAGAGGACGTGCAGCGCGATCACTGCCATGCTGACCACGTCTTCCCAGAAGAAGGGCCGGGCGAACAGCCAGCGGCCGAACACGTCCTTTTCCCAGATCGATCCGGTGATCATGATGGCCAGGAGCGCGGCGGTCTTGAGCAGAATGGAGGCATCCGCGGCGGCGGCGCCGACTCCGGTGCCGAGGTAGCGCAGCACCAGGCCCAGGCTGACGAGGAAAATGATGAATTGCACCGGGGCGAGCACCGCCTGGACGATCGTCCAACGGGAGGAGTCGCGGCGGCGGCGCTCGGCTTCGCTATATAGAAGGTGCTGATTGCCCACCCGGCTCTCCTTGATCGGAAACCTACGCCCGAGTCCCGGAAGTGTCAAACAATCTGGACGTCAAGAAAACGAGACAAGGCTTTCTAATGTGGATTGCACTCTTGTCGATTCGTGAATAACCTCACGACTCCGACATGGGGGAGCGACTTGCAGGACACAGGCAAGCGCTTCGGCCGACGCTATCCTGCGTCGTCCGCCTGGAGAGGAGTCGGGAAGGATGGCTTCGGTTATCGGCTATGACCCGTCAGGGTCGCTCTACCAGGGGTCCGGCAAGGCCCGGGCGCGTTCCGGAGGCCGCATGGCGGCGGACGATTCGGTGGGCAACCTCATCGAGTTCGAGGTCATTCCACGGCTGCTCGTCGCCCATTCCGAACCGCCCAACGGGCCGGGCGGGCCACCGCCGATCATCACTCCCGTCGACATCGATCGGTTTGCCGGGCTGACTCTGAACCGCGAAGCCCATCAAGTCCTGGAAGTCGCCGAATCCTACCTGCGCCGGGGCATGTCGGTCGAATGCCTGTTCGTCGATCTGCTCGCGCCCGCGGCCCGGCGGCTCGGCCAGGGCTGGGAGGATGACAGCCTCGATTTCGTCGACGTGACCATGGGGTTGTGGCGGCTGCAGGAAGTGCTTCGGGAGATTGCGGCCCGCACCCCGCGCATCGCATCGGGCGCGATGATGGCCCGTACTGCGCTGTTCACCGCCATGCCGGGCGAGCAGCACACGCTCGGCACGGCGATGGTCGACGAATGTTTCGCCCGCGCGGGCTGGAGCACCACCTTGATGCTGGAGCCCAAGCGCACCGATCTGCTGTCGTTGTTGGCAAGCCAGAGCTTCGATTTGGTCGGATTGACCGTCAGTTGCGACTCTCATATCGAGCAGCTCCCATCCCTTATCGTTGCGATCCGGAACTTGTCGAAAAATCCCGCTGTGAGCGTCATGATCGGGGGCAGGGTGCCCAATCTCAATCCGGCGCTCGCCGCCTTCGTGGGCGCGGATTCGACGGCGTCCACCGCCACCGCCGCGATCACGGTTGCCGAGCGGTTAGTGCTTGTCCCGTCCTGCCTAGCGGCCGGCTGAGCGCGCGGCCGAGCCGGGCGATGGACCTTCACGACAGCGCGGACACGATCCTGCCGTTCCACGACGCGGCGCGCTGGCTGGGCGCGCTGGACGCGTCGGCAGCGGCAATGCTGGCCGCCGCGGCCGGCGACATCGCCATCCTGCTGACGCCGGACGGCGTGGTCCGAGACATTGCCTCGAGCGGGCGCGGCCTGTCGGCATTGCACGAAGCGATTGGGCGCGATTGGGCCGACACGGTGACGGTGGAAAGCCGGCCCAAGGTCGCCGAGATGCTGGCCGAGGCCGGCCGCCGCCATCCGCGCTGGCGCCAAGTCAACCATCCGGTCGATGAACAGGACGTTCCCGTCCGTTATTTCACGCTGCGGCTGGACGGAACCGACACCTTGGTCGCGATCGGGCGTGACATGCGCGCATCGGCCGCGCTTCAGCAACGGCTTCTGCAGGTCCAACAATCGCTCGAACGCGATTATCTGCGGCTTCGTCAGGCCGAGTCACGGTATCGGCTGCTGTTCGATCTCACGGCGGAGCCGGTGATGATCGTCGAAGCCGCAAATCGACGCATCCGCGAGGTCAATCCGGCGACCTATCGGCTGACCGGCATCAAGGAAGGCGCGCTGGCCGGCCAGACGCTGACCGCGCAGGTGGCAGAAGCCGATCGCGAGCGGCTGATCGCCTATCTTGGCGCCGTCGCGGCCGGGGCGAGCCCGGCGCCGGTTGTGGCCGGCATGCTCGACGGCGATGCCGAGCTGCGTGTCCATGCCAGCGCCTTTCGCCAGAGCGGGACCAATTATTTCCTGATCCGCCTGTCGCCGACAACGGTCGATGCAGGGCCCGCCGATCCCGAATACCGGCTGCTCGACGTGATCGAGCGGATGCCGGATGCTTTCCTGCTCGCCGATGCCGCCTTGACGATCGTCGCCGCCAACCCCGCTTTCGCGGAGATCGTGCAGGCCGCCTCTCTCGAGCAGTTGCGCGGCCGATCGCTGGGCGACTTTCTCGGGCGGCCCGGCATCGACCTCGATCTGATCCTCGGGCAATTGTCCGAGCATGGCGTCGCGCGCAACGTCGCGACTATTCTGCGCGGGTTGGATGGCGGGCAAGAGGAAGTCGAAGTCTCGGCGGTCCGTGCGAGCGAGCGGGGCGACCATTATGGTTTCAGTCTGCGCGTGGTCGGGCGACGCTTGCGCGACCTTCCGCCCGCGGAACGCGATCTGCCCCGGTCCGTCGAGCAGCTCACCGAGCTGGTCGGTCGCATGCCGCTCAAGGACATCGTGCGCGAAAGCACCGACCTGATCGAGCGGCTCTGCATCGAGGCGGCGCTTGCTTACACGTCCAATAATCGCGCGTCGGCTGCGGAGATTCTGGGGCTCAGCCGTCAGAGCCTGTATTCGAAACTGCATCGTCACGGGCTCGGCAATCTCGGCGGAGACGGCGACTAGGTTGTCTAGTTACGTTGACAGCCCAATTGTCCAGATTGCTTGACGGAGGGCGCCCGGTGCCATAGCCTTCGGTCATGACTCGCGCTGCGGCCTTGCTGTCGACGTCGGCGGCTCCGGCCGCCAGGGATGTCCTTGCGCTCGCCAAACCGATCACCTGGTTTCCGCCGATGTGGGCGTTCCTGTGCGGCGTCGTATCGTCCGGCGTGCCCCTCGCGGATCGCTGGCCGTTCCTGCTTGCGGGGCTGATGCTGGCGGGGCCGCTGGTTTGCGGAACCAGCCAGGCGGTGAACGACTGGTACGACCGCCATGTCGATGCAATCAACGAGCCGGGTCGACCGATCCCGTCGGGGCGCATCCCTGGCCGCTGGGGACTGGCAATCGCGCTCGCCGGCACGATCCTGGCCCTGCTGGTCGCCTGGGCGACCGGGCCCTGGATCTTCGCGGCGACCTGCCTCGGCCTCGTCTGCGCCTGGGTCTACAGCGCCCCGCCGCTGCGGCTCAAGGCGAATGGCTGGGCAGGGCCGGCCGTGGTCGCGCTGAGCTATGAGGGCCTGACCTGGTTCACCGGCGCCGCGGTCATGGCCGGCGCCTTTCCGACCGGGCAGGTGCTGGCGGTGCTGCTGCTCTACAGCCTGGGCGCGCACGGCATCATGACGCTCAACGATTTCAAAGCGGTCGAGGGCGACACGGCGACCGGAGTGCGATCGCTGCCGGTGACGCTCGGGGTGGCTCCGGCGGCGCGCGTGGCGTGCCTGGTCATGGCCCTGCCTCAGCTGGCAGTGGCCGGATTGCTGCTCCACTGGGATCATGGTTGGGCGTCGCTTGCGGTTGGCGTCTCCCTGCTCGCGCAAGTCGGGCTGATGACGCGGCTGCTGCGCGATCCGCGCCGCTTCGCCCCCTGGTATAATGCCACCGGAGTCTTACTCTACGTGCTCGGCATGCTGGCCGCCGCGATCGGGCTGGGGGCGGCGGCATGAGCGCGGCGGGGCTCGGCTGGGGCGGGATCGCGCGGCTCGGGCTGGTGCAGGCATCGATCGGCGCGATGGTGATGCTCGCCACCTCGCTGTTGAACCGCGTGATGGTGGTCGAATACGGCCTGGCCGCGGCGGTGCCGGCGGGACTGGTCGCCTGGCATTACGCCATTCAGCTGTCGCGGCCGTTGTGGGGCCACGGATCGGATCGCGGACGACGGCGGACGCCCTGGATCGTCGGCGGCATGGCCGTGCTTGCGCTGGGCGCGCTGCTGGCGGTGGACGCGACCTTGCTGATGGGCGCCGAGTCCGCCGCGGGGGCTGCGCTGGCGATCCTCGCCTTTACGATGATCGGTGCCGGTGTCGGCGCATCGGGAACCTCGCTCCTGGCCTTGCTGGCCGGCGCGGTCAGCCCGGAACGGCGCGCCGCCGCTGCCGCCGTGACTTGGATCATGATGGTGGCCGGGATCGCGATCTCGGCCGGGGTTGCGGGCAGCCTGCTCGAGCCTTTCTCGCCGGACCGGCTGGCGCTGGTTGCGGGCGGGGTCGCGCTTGCCGCCTTTTGCCTGACCCTGGCCGCGACTGCGGGATTGGAACGGCGGCTGGTGCCCACGGCCGCGGTTCGGGGGCCGGCGCCGGACTTGCGCGCGGCGCTGCGCGAAATGGCGGGCGATCCGGAAGCGCGACGGTTCACCGCGTTCGTATTCGTGTCGATGCTGGCCTACAGCATGCAGGACCTGATCCTGGAGCCGTTCGCGGGGCTGGTCTTCGGGATGAGCCCGGGCGAATCGACCCGGCTGGCGGGGGCGCAACACGGCGGCGTGCTGGCCGGGATGATCCTTGCGGGGATCGGCGGCAGCGCCTTTCGCGGCCGGCGGCCGGCTGAGCTGCGGCGCTGGACCGTGGCCGGCTGTCTCGGCTCCGCGGTCGCGCTTGGCGGGCTGGCGGTGGCGGCGATCGCCGGGCCGGGCTGGCCGCTCGCCGCCAACGTGGTGGCGCTGGGATTCGCCAACGGCGTCTTCGCCGTGGCTGCGATCGGATCGATGATGGGGCTGGCCGGTGCCGGATCGCGTTCGCGCGAGGGCGTCCGGATGGGCGTGTGGGGCGCGGCCCAGGCAATCGCCTTTGGGCTTGGCGGGCTCATCGGCGCGCTCGGCGTGGATGGCGCGCGCGCGCTTCTGTCCGGCACCGGACCGGCGTTTCAGCTGGTTTTCGCGTCCGAAGCGGCTCTGTTCCTGGCCGGCGCGGGCCTCGCGCTCGCGGCTCCGGCGCGCACCTCAGGCCAAAGGATGGCGATCGCATGAAAACCGGCAGCATCACCTATGACGTCGTGGTGGTCGGCGGCGGCCCCGCTGGCGCAACTGCCGCCTGCGATCTCGCGCGCGCCGGCCGGACCGTGCTGCTGCTCGACCGCGCCGGCCGGATCAAGCCGTGCGGCGGCGCGATCCCGCCACGGCTGCTCAGCGATTTCGACATCCCGCACCACCTGATGGTGGCCAAGGCCCGTTCGGCGCGGATGATCGCGCCGTCTGCCCGAACCGTGGACATGCCGGTCGGCGACGGGTTCGTGGGCATGGTCGATCGCGACATGTTCGACGAATGGCTGCGCAAACGCGCCGCCGGGGAGGGCGTCACCCGTTGCACCGGCAGCTTCGAAGCGATCGACCGTGACGACGACGGCACCGCCCTGGTCTGCTACCGCACCGAGCGCTCGGCGCCGCTCCAGCGCGTTCGGGCACGGGCGGTGATCGGCGCGGACGGCGCCCGCTCGGCGGTTGCCCGGCAGAGCATCGCCGGCGCCGATCGCGTGCCCTGCGTGTTCGCTTATCACGAGGTGATCCGCGCGCCCCAAACGACGAGTGAGGGTTATGACGGGACCCGTTGCGACGTCTTCTACCAGGGCCGCCTGTCGCCCGATTTCTACGCCTGGATCTTTCCGCATGGCGATACGGCCAGCATCGGCGTGGGCAGCGCCAACAAGGGCTTCGCGCTGCGCGGCGCGGTTACCCAGATGCGCGGCGAAGCGGGACTCGCCGGCTGCGAGACGATCCGCAGCGAAGGCGCGCCGATCCCGCTCAAGCCGCTCAAGCGCTGGGACAATGGCCGCGATGTGCTGGTCTGCGGCGATGCCGCCGGCGTGGTCGCCCCGGCCTCGGGCGAAGGCATCTATTATGCGATGACCTGCGGCCGGTTCGCGGCCGAGGCCGCCGATGCATTTCTGGCGAGCGGCGATCCGCGCGCGCTTCGCGGGGCGCGGCGACGGTTCATGAAGGCGCATGGCAGGGTTTTCTGGGTGCTCGGAATGATGCAATATTTCTGGTACAGCAGCGACAAGCGGCGCGAGCGCTTCGTCAAGATGTGCGCCGATCCGGACGTGCAGCAGCTGACCTGGCAGGCTTACATGAACAAGCGGCTGGTCCGCGCCCGCCCTGCCGCGCACCTCCGGATCTTCTTCAAGGATCTCGCCCATCTCGTCGGGCTGGCGCCGGTGACCCGGTGACGCGCCCTTGGCCCTTGCCGGCGCTACTGGCCGGCCTGGCGGCGGTCGCCGTTGCGCTGCTCGGCGGCACCATGACGCAGCTCGGCCCCTGGTATGAAGGGCTGGTCCAGCCCGGCTGGGCGCCGCCGAGGCCGGCTTTCGGGATCGTCTGGACGCTGATCTTCGCCTGCGCTGCGGTGTCGGGCGTGTCGGCCTGGACCTCGGCGCCGAACCGCCGCGCCCGCGAGGTGCTGCTCGGCCTGTTCGCGCTGAACGGTTTCCTGAACGTGCTGTGGAGCCTGATCTTCTTCCGGCTGCACAGGCCAGATTGGGCGCTTGGGGAACTGGTGCTGCTATGGCTGTCCGTCGCGGCGCTGATCGTCGTCTGCGGCCGCCACTCGCGGCTGGCGGCCATGCTCCTGCTCCCGTACCTCGCCTGGGTCAGCATTGCCGGCCTGCTCAATTGGGAAGTGGTGCGCCTCAACGGCCCGTTCGGATGAACTGGCTGTTCGACAGCGGTCACGCCGCGGATCTGGTGGTCGCCGTGCTGCTCGTCGAAGCTGTCTGGCTGATCGTGCGAAAGGGCTGGGATGCCGGCGAGGTGACCGCCTTGCTTCTACCGGCCGCGATGATGATGCTCGCTCTGCGTGGCGCGCTGACCGGCGCCGACTGGCCATGGATCGCCCTGCCTCTGGCCGCATCCTTTCCGCTTCATCTGATCGACATCGGGCGACGCGTCTTGTCGGCGCGCCGCCCGGTTTAAGAGCTCAAGAAGCGGGGCGCCCCGCGGATTACGATCCTTGCGTCTTGAGCCAGGCGATCAGGTCGGCGCGCTTCTGATTGTCCGAGATCCCGCCGAACGCCATCTTGGTCCCGGGCACCACACGCTGCGGATTCTCGAGATACTGGAACAGCTTGGCGTCGGTCCAGGTGATGCCGCTATTCTTGTTGGCGGCCGAATAGTTGAAGCCTGCCACCTGGCCCGCTGTCCGGCCGACGATCCCGTGCAGCGATGGCCCAACCCTGTTCACGCCCGGATCGGTGACGTGGCAGGTCTTGCACTGGATGAAGACCTTTTCGCCAGATGCGGGATCCCCGGTGAACTGTGCGAGGGTGGCACCGCTGATCGTGTCGGTCGATTCGGGACTGAGCTTCGGCGCTGCCGTGGTGGTCACTGCGGGCGCGGTTGCGCCGCTCCCGGCAGCCGGCGCCGCCGCGCCGCTCTGATTGGCGGCCGCGCTGTCCTGCTTGGCCTTTTGATCGCTCCCGCCGGAACAACCGGCGAGCAAAGCAGCCGCAGCTGTCGCGCCGGAAATGAGCAGCATCTTGCCGTGTCCCATAACCTCTCCTTTTCGTTCTCGCCTTTGTATCGTCCGAACAGCATACATGTTCCGTCGTCACGCTCAATTGACATAAAATTGTTTCATATCTGAACCGATCCGCTTAGCATCGCGGTTCGTCGGCCGGCGGCCGCAATGAGGGAACGGCCATGCGTTTCCACGATCAGCGCGAACAGCTCCTCGCCGAAGTGCATGCGCGCCCTTCGACGCCGCTGGACGCTCCGATGCTGGTCACGCGCCTGGCTGCGCTCTCCAGCCTGGGGGCGGACGATCTCGACCGCGCGCACATGGCCGATCTGTGCCGGCGCTTCGGCCATGCCGGACCGGCGGAGAAGATGCGCTGGTGCGCGCTCGATGCGGGAGCGTGGCAGCTGCGATGGGAACGCCATTCCGAATTCTCCAGCTGGACTTTTTCCAGGCCCGCCGCCGCCGAGGCCTCGGATGCTCTACAAGATGTTCCGGCGGACTGGCTGGCCGAGATGCCCGGGCCGGTTCTGGTGCTGACGACGGTCGTGCTCGAACATGCGGACGCGACGCAGCCTCCGCCGGCTTATCCGGAAAGCGACGAAATCGGCGTCGATCTGCTGGACGGCGCGGCGACACTGACCACCGATTTGCGCGCCGACGACGCCGGCATGACCCGCTATCGCCTGAGGCTGCGGACCGAGGATCCGGTGCTGACCGGTCGTCTCGCCCTGACGGTGATCGAGATCGAGACTTACCGGATGATGGCGTTGCTTGCCTTTCCGGTGGCCGTGTCGGCGGCGGGGCAGTTGCAGGAACTGGAATCGGAGGCGGAGGCCCTCGCCGCGCGACTCGCGGACGATCTCAGCGTCGAGGACGATCGCGCCTTGCTGACGCGGCTGGTCGCCCTGTCGGGGCGGATGGAGCAATTGAGCGCGAGCACGACATTCCGCTTCGCCGCCGGCCAGGCTTATCACGGCATCGTGCTCGGCCGGATCCAGAGCCTGCGCGAAACGCCGCTGCCGGGGATGCAGGGAATGGGCGAGTTCATGGACCGCCGGCTCGGCCCGGCGATGCGGACCTGCGTGAGCGTAGCCGAGCGCGAGCGCGGCGTGATCGCCCGCATCGCCCGAGCCGGGCAGATGCTGAACACCCGGATCGAATTGGTGACCCAAGCGATCAACGCCGATCTGCTCCATTCGATGGACCGCCGCACGCTGGCGCAGCTCCACCTTCAGCGCACGGTCGAAGGCCTGTCGGTGGTCGCCATCTCTTATTATGCGCTAGCCTTGTTGAGCTTTCCGCTCGCCGCGTTGCTCAAAATGCGACCGGAAATCGACGAATATCTCGCCAAAGCCGCGCTCGCACCGATCGTGGTGCTGATCGTATGGGCCTTGCTCGCGCGCGTCCGCCGCCGGATCGACAAGGACGAAACTTCGACGCCCCACCGGTAAGCGGGTGACCTGATCGGCTTACTTGGCCCGACGCCGCCCGATCGCGAACCCGGTCAAGGCCAGGCCGATGCCGGCCACCGCCGCCCAGGCGACGTGTGGGCGCTTCTCCCGCACGTTCCGTACGGCGATGTTGGCGAGGCCCCAGCCGGCGCCCGCCACGAAATGACCGCTGCCGCGCGTCGCCACCGCGATCGACGCGGCAGCGCTCGATGCAATCGCGATCAGCACGATCGCCTCGTTGGCCTCGCGGGCCGGCGACGGGCGGCCGAGCATCCGGATGCGGCTCGCTTCCGCATTGGCCGCGCTGGCGAGCACCAGCCACCCGGCGAGCGTCCCGATCGGCAGCCGGATCCTGCGCTTGTCCGCTTCGGAGTAATCTCCGGTCTCGGCCCGGATGATCGCGGTCACCGCCGCGCTTGCCGCGCCGAGGATGATGGCGTTGGATTGCCATTCGAAGCCACGCAGCTCCGCCTGGACTTCCCAGGCGCTGTTGCCGGCAAAAGCGGCGGCGGTCAGCCAGCCGATGTCGCGGTCGAGCGCGGTTCCACCCCCGCTCGCCACGCGCCATGCGTAGAGCGCTTCCGAAATGAACAGCGGCGCCCAGATCGCGAAGGCCGGCGCGATCGGCGTGGCCGCGTGGAAGGTCTCCGGTCGCTGGTCAACCGGAATGCCATGGCCGGTGATGCGCGACGTCTGCCCCAGCACGGACTGGGTGGCGGCGAAGAACAGGTTCGCGCCGTCGCGCAGCGAATCGGTCGGGGCCGGGTTCAGCGTCGTGGCGCCTTTGCGCCAAGCACGCGGAACAACGACGCGAACGCCAGCAGAACCGGAAAAGCCAGCAGCCAGACCCACAGCCAGGGTTGCATGATGACGGACCTCCACCTTGAGTTGATGCGCGATCAATTGCTGAAAGGCGGCAATCGTTCCGCCGGGACGGCAGCTGTGCCGTTCGAGAGGCCAACAAGAAAGGCCCGGCGGCAATTGCCGCCGGGCCTCCCTGGGTCTGGTCATTCAGCCAATGGTCGGCTGCTTACCAGTAACGGTTCCGGATCACCTGCAGCACGCGGCCGTTGCGGACGTTCACGAGCAGCAGATCGTCGCCATAGCGGATCCAGCGCTGGTTGCGGGCGCCGGCCCGAAGGCGATACTGGCCGGGGTTCAGGATCACGTAGCGCTGGCTGTAGAAGCCGGGACGCAGCTGGTAACCGGGACGCACGGTGCTGTAGCGCCAGTCGCGATACGGAGCGACATACTGGCTGCGGCGGCGATCGCGGCGATCTTCACGCAGTTCCTGGCGAGCGTCGCGCAGTTCCTCGCGCTCTTCGCGCACATCCTGGCGATCGCCGTAGCGGCGGGCGTCACGGACGTCCTGGCGCTCCTCGCGAACCTCCTGGCGGTCCCGACGAATTTCGCCACGCGACTGAGCGGGGGCGACGGTCGGAACGGCGATTGCGGCCATCAGGCCGAGCATGACAAGCTTACGCATAAACAGTCTCCTTCTAAACGGCCGCAACGGCGAACGCTGCGTGCCGACAAGGGAGCTTATGCACCGGTCAACATGTATGGCGCCGGTCCGGGGTCGTCAGCAAACGGAAAGGTGGGCGAGCCTCGATCGTGGCCCGGCTCAGGCCGGCACGCCATACAGATCGTGCTCGTCGGCATCCTCGATCAGCACGGGCACGATGTCTCCTGGCTGGAGGCGGGGCGCGTCGCGAAGATGGACTTCGCCGTCGATCTCGGGGGCATCCGCCATCGATCGGCCGGTTGCTCCGCCTCCTCCAGAACCATTGGCGCCGTCGGCCAAGTCGATGATGACGCTCAGCGTCCGTCCGATCTTGGCCCGGAGCTTGGCGGCGGAGATTGACGCGGTTTTCTCCATCACCCGCGCGTAACGTTCTTCCTTGATCTCTTTGGGCACCGCGCCGGGCAGATCGTTGGCGGCGGCGCCCGCGACCGGCTCGAACCGGAACGCGCCGACACGGTCGAGCTGCGCCTCGTCGAGCCATTCGAGCAGGTATTCGAAATCCGCCTCCGTCTCGCCCGGGAAGCCGACCACGAACGACGAACGGATCGCGATGTCGGGGCAGATCTCCCGCCACGCGCGCAGCCGCTCCAGCACCTTTACCTGATTGGCCGGCCGCTTCATCGCCCGCAGCACCGACGGCGAGGCATGCTGGAAGGGGATGTCGAGATAGGGCAATACCAGCCCTTCCGCCATCAGGGGGATCACCTGATCCACATGCGGATAGGGATAAACATAGTGGAGCCGCACCCAGGCGCCGAGCTTGCCGAGCTCGCGGGCGAGATCGGTCATGTGAGCGCGCACTTCGACGCCCTTCCAGGGACGAGGCTGGTGCCGGATATCGACGCCGTAAGCCGACGTATCCTGGCTGATCACCAGCAGCTCGCGCGTGCCGGCTGCGATCAGCTTCTCGGCCTCGCGCAGGATCGCGTCCGGGCGGCGAGACGCCAGATCGCCGCGCAGCGAGGGAATGATGCAGAAGCTGCAGCGATGATTGCAGCCCTCGGAAATCTTGAGGTAACTATAGTGGCGCGGCGTCAGCTTGAGGCCGCCGTCGGGGACCAGGTTCAGAAACGCGCTCGGCGGCATCGGCGCCGCTTCGTGGACCGCGCCCACGACCTGCTCATATTGATGGGCGCCGGTAACCGCGAGCACCTGGGGAAAGCGCGCGCGGATGGTATCCGCTTCGCCACCCATACAACCGGTGACGATTACCCGACCATTCTCCGCCATCGCCTCGCCGATCGCTTCCAGGCTTTCCTCCTTGGCAGAGTCCAGAAAGCCGCAGGTGTTGACCAGCACGACGTCGGCGCCCGAATAATCGGGCGACATGGCATAGCCGTCCGACCGCAACTTGGTCAGGATCCGCTCGGAATCGACCAGGTTCTTCGGACAGCCGAGCGAAACCATGCCGACCTTGGGCGGCGAGGGGAGAATGAGAGTCATGGGATAAGCCTATGTAGGCGACAAAAGCGGCGGATTCTAGGCTGGCCTTCTCCCATCGCCTCTGGCTAGGGCATTGGAAACGAAAGAGCAGAATGAACGCCTCGCTTTCCGCCCCTTATCTGCAGCAGCTCCAGTCGATCTTCGACGAATCCGTCGCCAACCTGAAAGCCGCGCTCGAACGCTTCATACAGAGCGGGGAAGTGCCCGATCCGGCGGCGCGCGAGGCGGGTGCCTTCGCTTATCCGGAGCTTCGCATTCGCTATCATGGCGATCCGGCCAAGTCCCCGGCCGGGCGTGCTTACGGGCGGCTGACCGCCGCCGGCCTATACGCCCAAAGCGTCACCCGGCCCGAATTGTTCGCCGACTATCTGGGCGAGCAGATCGGCTTCCTGCTCGGCAATTACGATGTCGAAATCGAAGTCGTGCGATCGAACCAGGAAATCCCTTACGCTTATGTGATCGGCGACGGCATCGCCGCCGCCGATGTCGCGGCCGCCGATCTGGCACGGTGGTTCCCAACCACCGAGCTTGCCCATATCGGCGACGAGATTGCCGACGGCGAATGGTGGGCGAGCCCGGGCACGCCGCAGCCGCTGGCCCTCTTCGACGCGCTCAGGGTGGATTTTTCGCTGGCCAGGCTGCGCCATTATAGCGGCACCGAGCCCGAGCACTTCCAGCGCTACATGCTGTTCACCAACTACCATCGCTACGTCGACGCGTTCGTGCGCTGGGCCATCGAGCAGGTCGGCGATCCGGCCAGCCGCTACACAGCATTGGCCGGCCCAGGCGGGCTGATGGTGACCGCGGCCGATGTCGATCCCGAGCGGATCATCGCCGACGGGATGTGGCGGCGGCACCAGATGCCGGCCTATCATCTGATCGCAGAAGGCGGCTCCGGGATCACCCTGGTCAATATCGGCGTCGGCCCGTCCAACGCCAAGACGATTACGGACCATCTGGCTGTGCTCCGCCCGGAATCCTGGCTGATGATCGGCCATTGCGGCGGCCTTCGCGAAAGCCAGAAGATCGGCGATTACGTGCTCGCCCACGCTTATCTTCGCGACGATCACGTGCTGGACGCGGTGCTCTCGCCGACCGTTCCGATCCCGCCGATCGCCGAAGTCCAGCAGGCGCTGCAGGAAGCGGCCCTGCAGGTCAGCGGCGAGGACGAGATCGCGCTTCGCCAGCGGCTGCGCACCGGCACGGTGGTCACCACCGACGATCGCAATTGGGAGCTGCGTTACTCCTCCTCCGCCCTGCTGTTCAACCAGTCGCGGGCGGTGGCGATCGACATGGAATCGGCGACCATCGCCGCCCAAGGCTACCGCTTCCGAGTCCCCTATGGCACCTTGCTGTGTGTATCGGACAAGCCGCTCCACGGCGAGATCAAGCTGCCGGGCCAAGCCAACCGATTCTACGAACGCGCCATCGACGAGCATCTTCGTATCGGCATCGTCGCCTGCGAACTGATGCGCACCAACAGCCGCCGCCTGCACAGCCGCAAGCTCAGAGCGTTCAACGAACCGCCGTTTCGGTGATTACATCCTCCCTGTCGCGCAGCGATGGGGAGGAGGACCACCCGTAGAGTGGTGGAGGAGTATCAAGCTCCGACTACCCCTCCACCATGCTTCGCATGGTCCCCCTCCCCACGAGCTTCGCTTGCAGGGAGGATATTCAGGCCAGATCCCGCTCCACTTTCAGCGTCGGCAATATCTCCACAATGCAATCGCCCGGCTGCAACGCCCGCGCTTCCGGTTCCCAGAAGCCGTGAGGCACACCGTCGCGATAGATGCGTACGCCGACGCCCCGCGTGACGTCCTGAAGCGGCTTGCCGGCCTCGTCCGGCGCGATGTCGCGCTCGGCGAGGCGGACGCGGCCGGACGAGGAGGCGAGGTCGGCGATGTAATCGGAGATGTGCGCGCCGTGGGTGGAGCCGGCGAGCAGCAGGCCGGCGAAGCTGACCGGGTTGATTACGGTTGTGGCGCCGGCCTGGCGGGCGAGCAGCTCATTATCCTCATTGTTGACGGCGACGCTGATCTTAAGTCCGGGCGCGAGGTGGCGGGCGGTGAGGGTGATCAGGATCGCGGTATCGTCCCGGCCGGGAGCGACGATCATCGCGCGCGCCTGGGCGACTCGCACCGCCTGCAGCACCTTGTCGCGCGTCGCGTCCGCTTCGACGGTGGCGCAGCCGAGCGAATTGGGACGCTCCAGCGCTTCCGGGTCGGGATCGATCACCACCACCTCGCTCGCTGCCTGGCCGCGCGCGAGCAGCTCGTCCAGCGCTTCGGCGCCGCTGATTCCAAAGCCGGCGATGATGACATGGCCGCTCAAGGCCCGTTGAATCCGCTCCATGCGCCATTTCTCCCAGGATCGGCGGAAAACCAGGCTGTATGCCGTGCCGATGAAGATCAGCACAAAGAAGATCCGGATCGGCGTCACCACGAACGCATCGAACATGCGCGCGCTGTTGCTGGTCGGGACGATGTCGCCATAGCCGGTGGTGGTGATGCTGATCATCGTGAAATAGATCACGTCGAGAAAGCTGACGGCGCCGTCATGGCTGTCCTTGAGGCCATCCCGCTCGAGCCAGTGAACCAACAGGGCGAGGCCGAGCAGGAACAGGACAAACGCGACTCGCCAGGCGATCTGTGCCCAGACGGGGAGGGGGCTGGGCCGCTTGAGCGTGACTCGATCGGGGCC
Organism: Allosphingosinicella sp.; assembly: GCA_036387855.1. Classification (GTDB taxonomy): domain Bacteria; phylum Pseudomonadota; class Alphaproteobacteria; order Sphingomonadales; family Sphingomonadaceae; genus Allosphingosinicella. The sequence continues at coordinate 130,377 of DASVSZ010000042.1, forward strand.
GCGGGCGCGCATCAACGGTAAAGCTCGGCGAGCCTCCCCATCGACGGCCCGTGCGTGAGGTCGAGGTGCAGCGGCGTCACCGAGACATAGCCGTCCCGGATCGCCTCCAGATCCGTCAAGTGGCTGGGGGTTTCCAGCATCGGGCCGAGGCCGAACCAGAAATAATCGTAGCCGCGCGGATCGGTTCGCTGATCGATCCGCAACCGGCCGTAATCGCGCAGGCCCTGCTGGGTTACCCGCACACCCTTGACCTGCTCGGGCGGCAAAGCCGGAAAGTTGATGTTGACCAGGGTGCGCGGCTCCATCGGGCTTTCCACCACCGGGCGCAGCACGCGCTCCGCCCAGGCCTCGGCCGCGGCGAACGGGACGGTGTCGCCCATGCCTTCTTTGGCATAGCTTTGGCTCAGCGCGACCGACGGAATGCCGGCCAGCGCGCCTTCCATCGCCGCCGAAACGGTGCCCGAATAGGTCACGTCCTCGCCCAGATTGGCGCCGCGATTGACGCCCGACAGGACGAGGTCCGGTCGATGATCCTTCATGATGTGCGCGATCGCCATCATCACGGAGTCGGTTGGCGTGCCGGTAACGCAGAAGCGGCGCTCGCCCAACCGTCTCATTCGGACCGGCTTGGTCAAGGTCAGCGAATGGCCGGCGCCGGACTGTTCCTCGGTCGGCGCGACGATCCAGATGTCGTCGGACAGGGTGGCCGCGATTCGTTCGAGGACCTTGATACCCGCTGCGTTCACGCCGTCGTCGTTGGTGAGGAGAATGCGCATGTCGACCGCCGCTATGCTGCCGCGCGGACGGCGAAGGCAAGCGCCAAGCCGAAACCATCGCGCCTGTCGCTGGTTGGTCGGCCACAATTCAAAAAGGAGCACGACATGCAAGTTCCAAATGGCAGCTGCGTCATGGTGGCCGACGGCGCCAAGATGCTGTTCTTCCGAAACGAAGGCGATGCCGAGTTCCTGAAGCTGGAAGTGGAGCGCAAGCGCGAGCAGGAGAATCTGGCGGATCGCGACCTGATGAGCGACGGCCATGGCAGCGCACCTGCGGGCGCCGGGGCAGGCGGGAGCACCTATGAGCGCGTCGACCACCATCAGCTGGAGGAAGATCGGTTCGCCGCCGAAGCTGCGGACATGCTGAAACAGCGCGCGCTGCGCGGCGATTTCGAATCGCTGATCGTCGTCGCGCCTCCCAAGACGCTCGGCGAGCTGCGCAAACACTACCACAAGGAAGTCGCGAAGCGCCTGACCGGCGAGATCGCCAAGGACCTGACCGGTCACCCGGTCGAGGAGATCGAAAAGATCATCCAGGCGCAATAGCGGAGAGTTCCCGTCCCTCCGCGGTGAGGCGCCGATCATGTCGGCGAAGCGGCGCGGGTCCAAAACCCGCGCCGCTTCTCGATCTATTAGGTCATGGCGACCCGGCGGGCGATCCCGCCCGATTCGCTTTAGCCGTTCGCGCCAAGCTTGCGGCGGGCGACCAGCGCGGCCGCGGCTGCGCCGAACAGGAGGATCATCGGCGGCGCCGGCACCGGCGTGCCGGGCGGCGTGTTTCCGCTCGATCCGCCGCTCGAGGAAGAGGACGTGCTGCTGCTGGTGCTCGAGCTCGTGCTGCTCGACGTCGAGGTGCTGTTCCCGCCGAAGCTGCTCGACCCGCTGGAGCCGCTCGAGCCACTGGACCCGCTGCTGGCGCTGGAACCGCTCGATCCGCTGCTGCCCGAGCTGCCGCTGCCGCCTGGATGATCCTTGCCGCCCGATCCGCCCGAAGAGGAAGAACTGCTGCTCGACGAACTCGAGGACGAGCTCGACGAACTCGAGCTGGTCGAAACGTTGCCGCTCGAGCTGGACGTGGTCGACACGTTGCCGCTGGAGGTCGATCCGCCGCTGGTCGAGGTCGAACCGCCGCTGGTGCTCGATGTGGTCGAGACTCCGCCGGACGTGGACGAAATGCCTCCCGTCGAACTGGAAGTGCCGCCGCTGCCTCCGCTCGACGTCGACGTGCTGGTCGATGCGGTGAAGATCGCGTTGCCGCCCGCACCGCCGAAGAAGCCGCCGCTGAAGAAGCCGCCGCCAAAGCCACCCCCACTAAAGCCACCGCCGATCACGACCGGGACTCCACCGCCGCCGCCGACGAAGCCGCTGGGCGGGAGTGGGGGCGGTGCATAGGCAAAAGCGGGCGCGGGCGGCGCCGGATAGGTGATGGTGCGGGTGGTGGTCACCGTTTTGGCCGGCCGATAACGGCGGATCGGCGCTTGCTCGACCCTGGCGACGCGCTTGATCCGCTTGGTTGAAACGCGCTTGGCATCCATCGTCCGCGCTTTGGCCATCTTGACGATTGCCGGCCGCACCGGCGGGTTCGCCGCCACATGGATCGCGCCGCCGCCGATGATCGCGCCGCCGACGGTGCATGCGCAAAGTTTCGCCAAAGCCATCTTGACCGACATAGTGATCACCCTGTTCACTGCGACCGGGAGAAAAGAGCTGCTCCTCTTCCGGACCTTCTTCGTGATTGCAGCAAATCCCCAATAAGGTGCGAAGTTCAAGCGCGTTAACCATCATCTTAGGGTTAAGAGGCCGCGTTGCGGGTCTGATCGGAACTTCTGTCCCACTTAGGAACAAAGCACCGGGACTGGTGAAGGCAAGTGTCGAAATAGCTGACATGAACCGTCGGGATCGATCCGCCGCCGCTGCTCATCTTGCGTGATGCGAGGCCCGAGTCGGCCTGCTCTTTCCATGGCTCGGCTTTGTCCTGAAGCGGGCAAAAATGTCACGGTCATGCGCTGATTTCCGCCGGCCTTTCGCCCTCCTTTTGAAGCTCTTGTTTGCCTTCCTTGACATAGCTATAGGCGCGCTGGGGCAAGCGCCGACAAATCCGTCATGAGAACGGCCGGCGTTTATGGGTCGCGGACCGAACGCTTACCGACGGTCCGCAATTGCGGAGGGGTTTATGGCGACGGCGTTGAGCGACATCATCGAGGCGCATCAAACATTGGTGCGTGGCGCGTCGGCGGAGGCCTATTATCGGCCAAGCGCCAACGAAGAATTCATGAACCCGCTGCAAACCGCCTATTTCAGGCGCAAGCTGCTGAACTGGAAAGAGTCGATCGTGCGCGAATCGCGCGATACGATGGCCCAGCTCAAGAGCGGTCCGATGCGCGAGGCGGACGTTACCGATCGGGCGAGCAGCGAAAGCGATTGGGCGATCGAACTGCGCACCCGCGACCGTCAGCGCAAGCTCATCGCCAAGATCGACGCGGCACTACGCCGAATCGAGCAAGGCGAATATGGCTTTTGCGAAGTCACCGGCGAGCCGATCTCGCTCGCCCGGCTCGAAGCCCGCCCGATCGCGACCATGACGGTCGAAGCACAGGAGCGTCATGAGCGGCAGGAACGCATTTCACGCGAGGACTGAGGCCGGTCGATCGCGATCGACCGTATCCTCCAGCATCGCCCGGACGGAGCGGGTGCTGTGGACACTCGCTGAGGAAGGAATGGCGCGCCCGGCAGGACTCGAACCTGCGGCCCCAAGCTTAGAAGGCTCGTGCTCTATCCAGCTGAGCTACGGGCGCGCATCGCGGTTTCTGTAGCGCGGTTCGGGCCCGCTTGGAACCTCGGCCGGTCAGACTTCCACGCCGTTCAGCAACGTCCAGATCGCGGCAACGATCTCGTCAACCGAAAAGGGCTTCTGCACGACGATGCTGTTGGGAACCCCGCGCGCGGTCCAGTTCCGGCTGCTGAAGCCGGTCGTATAAACGATCGGGATGGCGGGTTTCAACTCCCGCGCGCGCTGGGCGACACGCCAGCCGTCGAGCTCTTCGCCCAGGTTCACGTCGGTGATCAAGCCGGCGAAGCGATTGCTGTCCGCCTCCAGCAGCGCGATCGCGTCATCGCCCGAACGCGCGCGAACCACTTGGTAGCCGCCATCCTTCAGCGCATGCTCCGTCATATCGAGCACCATCTCTTCGTCGTCGACGACGAGGAGCGTCGCGATGTCCTGCAAACTCAATCTCCCAGCGCGATCGCTCGCGGCCTTGTTCACCCAATACTTCTACAAAGCGGCGCGCGGCACTTCGCGCAATCCCCACTTGTGGGCGCAGTTGCAATCAGATGAGGGCAGGGGCGGGAGAAGCAAAGCCTGAACTCAGCCGACGCTCTCCAGCAAGCCCTCGAACAGCCGCCGTCCGTCGGTGCCGCCATGCGCCAGCTCGACCGCTCGTTCCGGGTGCGGCATCAGGCCCAGCACATTGCCGCGGGCATTGACGATACCGGCAATGTCGCGGGCCGAGCCGTTAACCTCTCCGGCATAGCGCAAAGCGATCCGGCCCTCGCCTTCCAGCCGATCGAGCGTGTCTGGATCGGCCTGGTAATTGCCGTCGTGATGCGCAACCGGGATCGTGATCCGCTCGCCAGGCCCGTATCGATTGGTGAAGGGGAGCCGGTTGTTCTCGACGCTGAGGCTCACGTCGCGGCACACGAAGCTGATCGTCGAATTGCGCATCAAAGCGCCGGGCAGCAACCCCGCCTCCGTGAGAACCTGGAAACCGTTGCAGACGCCCAGCACCGCCACGCCGCGATCCACCGCAGCCGCGACCTCGCGCATCACTGGCGATCGCGCCGCCATCGCACCCGACCGGAGATAATCGCCATAGGAAAAGCCGCCGGGCACGCCGATCAGGTCAAGCCCGTCCGGCAGCTCGGTCTCGCGGTGCCAGATCATCGCCGGCTCGCGCCCGCTCACCTGCCGCAGCGCCACCGCAAGGTCGCGGTCGCAATTGGAGCCGGGGAAGACGATTACCGCAGCCTTCACGCCCGCTCGATCCGATAATTCTCGATCACGGTGTTGGCGAGCAGGCGCCTGCACATCGCGTCCAGCTCCTCGTCGCCGACGCTCTCATCAACGTCGAGTTCGATCAGCTTGCCCGCGCGGACGTCGCGCACGCCACCGAAGCCCAGGCCGTCCAGCGCATGGTGGATCGCCTTGCCCTGCGGATCGAGGACGCCGGCCTTCAACGTGATGGTGACGCGAGCTTTCATGGGCGGATGGCTCCGGTGGGGAGGGGGAGGGCCGGAGCTATGCCGCGCGCTCCTGGCCCGCACAAGCTTCACGCGCTGTTTACCATTGGCTGCGATAGCGTTTCCAGCAATCGGAAGGGATGGGGCAATGGTGCCGCTCGCGCTTGGCTGTTTTCTGGGAGTGTTCCTGTTCGGCGGGCAATTGCTCGGCTGGTACGATCCCGACGGCAAAATCAAGCTTGGCTTGTTCATGGTCTTCATCTTCGGCATCATCTGCGGCTATCGCGCGCGCTGACTCGCGCCTTGCCGGGAGCGGGCCCGGCGCTTACCTTCAACATATGACGCAGGAACAGGATATCGCGCTCACCCCGTCGGCCGCGGCGCGCGTGGCGGCCATCGCCGCGCGTCAGGGCAAGGCGCCGATCCTGCGCTTGTCGGTCGAAGGCGGCGGCTGCGCTGGCTTTCAATATCGCTTTGGGCTGGCGGACCGGGTCGAATCGGACGACCTCGCCACCGCGCGCGACGGTGTGACGCTCGTCGTCGACGAGATTAGTCTCGATCTGGTGCGCGGCTCCGCGGTCGATTATGTCGAGTCGCTGGGCGGCGCGTCGTTCCAGGTGACCAATCCCAACGCCGCCTCCGGCTGCGGCTGCGGCACCAGCTTCAGCATCTAGCCTCCCCTTGAGCTGGACGGCTTGCTACAGCGGGCCGCATGAAGATCGTCACCTACAATCTGAACGGCATTCGCGCCCGCCTGCCGCGCCTCGTCGAATATCTCGCCGAGCAGAAGCCGGACATCCTGTGCCTGCAGGAGATCAAGTGCGCGGACGGAAGCTTCCCGATCGCGGATATCCGGGCGGCGGGCTACGATGCCGTCTGGCATGGGCAGAAGGGCTTCAACGGGGTCGCGGTGCTGACACCCGGCAGCCCGCCCACTTTGCGCCGCGTCGGTCTGCCCGGCGATCCGGACGATACGCACAGCCGCTATATCGAAGTGGAGGTGGGCGACTTGGTGGTGGCCTCGCTTTACCTCCCCAACGGCAATCCGGTCGGCACCGAGAAGTTCAGCTACAAGCTCGCCTGGTTCGATCGTTTGACTGCGCACAGCCGCGATCTCCTCGCCGAGGAACGCCCGACGATCCTGGCCGGGGATTGGAACGTGGTCCCGACCGACGATCCCGACGACGTCTTCTCCGCAAAGGCGATGGCGCATGATGCGTTGATGCAGCCCGAAAGCCGTGCCGCGTTCCGGCGCCTGTCCAACCTCGGCTGGACCGACGCGATCCGCGCCCGTTATCCCGAAGGCGCGGTATACACCTTCTGGGACTACACCGCCGGCTGCTGGCAGCGCGACGCGGGCTTCCGCATCGATCACCTGATGCTGAGCCCGCTCGCCGCCGACCGCCTGCTCGATGCCGGGGTCGACAAGGACTATCGGGGCCGCGAAAAAGCCAGCGACCACGCGCCGACCTGGGTCAGCTTAGAACGCGCGGACGGCTGATCGGCATTTCTATCCGGGTATTGACCAGGTAGTTATGTCCGGGTAAAACTCTCTTAGGAGAGTGACATGACCGAAACCCTGACGGCCTTTTTTGATGGAACGATCATCGCCAGCGGAAGCCGGGCCGAGGTCGCCCGCCGCATTGTCGAGGGTCACGGCCCCGCCGATCACACGTCGATCCAAGTGTTCGACGATCAGAGCGGCAAGCCGATCGACCTCGACTACAGAGCGTCGGCTCACGCGTCGTCTGCACCGCGCCAGCGAGGCCGGCCGCGCCTCGGGGTCGAGGCACGCGAGATCACGTTGCTGCCGCGGCATTGGGAGTGGCTGGGCGCTCAGACGGGTGGCGCGTCGGCCGCCTTGCGTCGCCTGGTCGACGATGCGCGTCGAAATGTTGGCACGGATCAACCCCGGCGAGATGCGGCTTACCACTTTATGCAGTCGACTTGCGGAGATCGCCCCGGCTACGAGGAAGCTTTGCGCGCGCTCTATCGTGACAACCGAGCCGGCTTCGCCGAGATCGTCGCGGCCTGGCCCGAGGACGTGCGGACCTACTTGAACAGGCTCCTGGCGGGCTAGCCCGCCAATTGCGGGGATTGCGGACACAATCTCCTTGGCTGGAGCAGCAGGACTGCATCGGCGATCGCTAGCCTAAAACCATGCAATTCCGGCTTCCTGTCGCAGTCTCCCCCAGCGCCTCGTTCAAGAACCGGCCTTTTCGCGAACGGCTCGGTTTCGCGCTCGCCGGCGTCGCGACCGTATTCCGGCGCGAGCGGAGTTTCAGGACGCAATGCGCACTGGCCGGCGTGGCGTCGGTCGTGACGGTTGGTTTCGCGATGGGACCTTTATGGGCGGCGCTTGTCGCGATCTGCATCGGCGTCGTGCTGGCGCTCGAGATGGCGAATGCCTCGCTCGAATATCTGATCGACTTGCTCCACCCCGAGATCGCGGTCGAGATCAAACATGCCAAGGACGCAGCCGCCGGGGCGGTGCTGGTCGCAAGCGGCGCCACTGCCTGCGTCGGTTTGCTGATGGCGCTGGAGTGGCTCGCGATCCTCTGACTGAGCCCCTTATTGCGCGTTCGTGTCCACCTTTGGCGGCGGCACCGGGTCGCCGGGCGAATGCGGCTTTGCTCCCCGCGAGGAATCGGCCGGTGTCTGAGCCGCGTTCACCGTGCCGGCCTGAGCATTGCCGCCCGCAGCCAACGCCTCCTGCGCGGTGGCGCCATTGTCGATCGCTTGCTCGACTGCCTGCGCGGCAGCCGGATCCATCTGACTGGTCGCCTCCGTCACGTCCTCGACGGAGTTGGTCGGAGCGTCCTGACCGCCGCCGCACGCGACGAGCGCGAGGAGGAAGGGAAGGGTGCGGCTAGCTTTCATATGGGCGCAATCCTGTGCTGGGCGGCAGGTGAACGAGGCAGACGCCCAAGGGTTGCCTAGAGCGCCTTTTCGTAAACCCGATACACCTTGTTGATCTTGCTTTCGATCGTCTCCGCGATCGATCGCATCCCCTGATTGTCTTCCAAGATCCAGCCGATCTCGCCGCGCGATGCGCCATAGCGGGCGACCGCGTCGCGCCGGATATATTCGATCATGGTAAAGGCGAGCTGGCTGGCGAGGCGCGTCGACTGGAGCCGCCTGACCACGCCCATCAGCGGCACCCGCATCGTCCGGACCTGGGGTTTGCGCAAGCGAAGCAGCAATTTGGCCCAGCCGAACGGGAACAGCCGCCCGTTCAGATCGCGGGTGAATTCGTTGAGATCGGGCAAGGTGATCATGAACGCGACCGGCTCGCCCTCCACCTCCGCGACCCGGATCAGATCCTCGAACACGATCGGCTTCAACTTCTTACCGACATAGGCGATCTCCTCGTCCGACAGCGGCACGAAGCCCCAATTGTCGGACCAGGCATCGTTCAGGATGCCCAGGATCAGCGCCGCTTCCTCTTCGAACCGGCTCTTGTCGACATGGCGAATGCGAATCCGCTGATTGCGCTCGCCGCTGGCGATGATCCGCTGGATGAGCGGCGGCAGCGGCCCGGTGATGTCGAGCTCGTAGGTGTAGAGCTCCTTCACGCCGCGGTAGCCGGCGGCCTCGATCCAGCCCTGATAGTCCGGCTTGTTGTGACCCATCATCACCGTCGGTGGATGATCGAAGCCGCTGACCAGCAGGCCGGGCTCGTCCCAAATCGACAGGCTATAGGGTCCGATCGCGCGATGGCAGCGGCGCCCGCGCAGGAAATCCTCCGCCCGCGCGATCAGCTCGGTCGCGACTTGGGCGTCCGCCGCTTCGAACATCCCCCAGTGGCCCGTGCCCGGCCCGCCGCCTTTCTCCGGCGGCATTGCCAGCACCTCCTGATCGACCTGGGCCGAGATGCGCCCGACCACCTCGCCGTTCCGCTCGGCCAGGAACAGCCGCGCCTCGGCATGGCCGAACCAAGGATTGGTGCGCGGGTCGATCAGGCCGTGCACTTCGGTCTTGAGCGGTGGAATCCAGTTGGGGTCGCCCTTGTTGAGCGTCCAGGCCACATCCACGAACGCCTTGCGATCGGCGGCGTCCTCGACCGGGCGGATGGTGATCGGTGCGGCGGGGAGTACAGGGGAAGCGCTCATGCCCGCCACCTAAACGCTGGCGCCGAGCCAAGTCGAGAGGAAGCGGCGGCCCCACAAAAACCTTGCCTCTCCCGCGCCCCCGTGGCTTGGATCGCCGATGCCTTCCGGACTTGTAGCCCTGCTCGACGATGTCGCCGGCATCACCAAGCTCGCCGCCGCGTCGCTGGACGATATCGGCGTCGCCGCCGGCAAGGCCGGCACCAAGGCGGCCGGGGTGGTGATCGACGATACCGCGGTTACGCCAAGCTACGTCACGGGCTTCCATCCAGAACGCGAGCTGCCGATCATCTGGCGGATCGCGCGCGGCAGCCTTCGCAACAAGCTCCTGTTCCTGCTGCCTGCCGCCATGCTCCTGTCCGCCTTCGCGCCCTGGGCGATCACGCCGATCCTGATGATCGGCGGCGCTTACCTGTGCTTCGAGGGTGTCGAGAAAGTCGCGCATCGCTTCTCCGGCCACCATGGCGGCGACGATGCGATGGCGGTGGCTGGGAGCGGCCCGGCCGATCACGCGGTGATCGAGGAGCAGAAGATCGCCGGCGCGATCCGCACCGACCTGATCCTGTCCGCCGAGATCATGGCGATCGCGCTGGCCGAGCTCACCACCGCGCCGGCGAGCGGCACGCAAGGCGCTGTCCAGGCCGGCGGACGGGTCGCGGTCACCTGGAGCAATGCCCTCCCGCTCACCGCCAGCCTGGCGCTGGTTGCGCTGGCGGTCACCGTCGGCGTGTACGGCCTGGTCGCGATCATCGTGAAGATGGACGATATCGGCCTGCACCTGGCCGGTCGCGCCAGCGCCGGCATCGCCGCGCTGGGCCGCGGCCTGGTCCGCCTGATGCCGGTGCTGCTTGCCTTCTTATCCACCGTCGGCACGGCGGCGATGATCTGGGTCGGCGGCGGCATCATCGTCCACGGTGCCGAGGAATATCATCTGACCGGCTTTCCGGAATGGCTGCACCACCTGTCCGTCGATGCCGGCAAGGGCGCGCCGTTCGCCGGCGGTTTCGTCGAATGGCTGGTGTTCGCGATCGGCTCCGGGATTGTCGGGTTCATCGTCGGAGCGCTGATCGTGGCGGCGCTGCATCTGTTCAGGCGGGGCAAATCCGGCCAACACGCCGCCCAAGGAGCGCATTCATGACCCGGTCCGCAACCGATGTGATGCAGGACATCCTCTACGCCGCTGTCATCGACGGCATCGTCGCGCTCAAGGATGCATCCAAGGGCTTGCCAAACACGCTGCTCCGAGACATCGGCGCGGTCCACGCCAACACTACGCTGGCGGATCTGCCGGCCGAGCTTCAGGCAAGCATCCAGGCCAATGTCCGGGCGGCGTTCACGCGCCTGCTCAAAGAAGGCTACAGCGTGTCCCCCGGCCAGCCGGCGCCGGCCCGGGCAGCACCGCCCAGGCGCGACGGACCTCCCGGACCAGGCGGCGGTTCGCGGCGCCCGCCGGGCAACCGCGACGGCGCGCCACCCCGGTCCGGCCCGCGCCCGCCCCGTGCCGGCGGCGGCGACGGACGCCCATCCCGAGGCGGAGCCGACGGACGCCCGCCGCGGGGCGGAGGAGGCGGGGAGGGCCGGCCGCCGCGCGGAGGCAAGCCGCGCGGCTGATCCTCAGGCTTCGGCCTCCGCCGGTCCGGTCGACAGCACGAACCGGTCCTTGCCGCCTTGCTTGGCGCGGTACATGAGCTGATCGGCCATTTCGATCGCCCGGTCAGCGGACGGCGCGGTCTCGCCATCGACGCACAGCGCGCCGATGCTACCCGTCACCGGCCACCCGCCTTCCGCGCCGGCCTTCTCCACCGCACGGCACAATCGGTTCAGAATCGTTGGCGCGTCCACCGGCAAAAGACCGGGAAGCACCAACAGGAACTCATCTCCGCCGATCCGGCACAGGGCATCGCCCGGCCGGCAGGCGGAGCCGAGCGCGCGCGCGACGGCGGTCAGGCAGCGGTCGCCTTCGGCATGGCCGAGCTGGTCGTTGACCGCCTTGAAGCCGTCCAGATCGACATAAGCGAGCAGCAGCAATTCATCGCGGCCACCGAGCCGCGCCAGCTCACGCCCGAGCCGCTCGGTCATGCCGCGCCGGTTGAGCAGGCCGGTCAATGCATCCTGGGTGGCGGCAAGCTCCGCATCCTTGCGCGCGGTGATATCCTCGATCACGGCGACGAAGAATTCCGGACGTCGCGCTTCATCGCGCACCAGCGACACGGTGAGGTTCACCCACACGATCCCGCCGTCGTTGCGGATATAGCGCTTCATCATCGAATAGCGCGCGATCCGATCGAGCAGCAGGCCTTTCACTTGCTCCAGATCGATCGCGAGATCGTCGCGGTGAGTAATATGCTCGAAGCCGCGCCCGATCACGTCTTCGCGCGCCCGGCCCGCAATCTCGCAGAAGCGATCGTTGACTTGGATAAAGGCGCCGCCCGGATCGACATGCGCGATGCCGACCGCCGCCTGCTCGAACGTGGCCGCGAAACGCCGATCCGCCCTGCGCCGGGCCTCGCGCGCCTGAGCCTCGAGCATGTTCGCGAAGCCGAGGGATATCGGTCCAACCAACAGTTGCAGGATCAGCACGTCATTCTCGCCAAACGCATTTGCGCGTGCCGAATGCACCTTCAACACCGCGACCACGTCGTCATTCCGGAAGATGGGCACCAGCAGCATCGACATGATGCCGAGCCGCTCGCAAGCGGGGCGGTTGACGCGCGGATCGGTTCGAACGTCCGTGCAGCGCAACGGCCGTTGCTCGACGATGCAAAGCCCGGACAAACTGCCCGATGTTGGCAGCCGGAACCCGATCGCCGAACTCGAAGTGCCACTGGCGGCCCGATAAACCAGCTCCTCGCCGTCGAGTGCTTCGAGCACCGCGCCATCCGCAACGGGAATCATCAGCAAAGCGCCGTCCGTGACGGCCTGCATCACCGCGCCAAGATCGGCGCGGGCGGCGATCACCGCTTGCTGCATTTCGAGCAGGGCAGGGAACCAGGCCGCGCTCTCGCCGTCCAGCACGGACTTGCGGCGGCGATGTTCGACCAAGTTGGGAACGGCAGCTGACATCGGGCTCGCAGTTGGAAGGCGAGCTTCGCGCTATCGTCTAGAACTTAACGGATGTTAGCCGCAGGCGCGCGTAGAAACCGCGAGAGGGGCCGGATCAGCCCTCGCCGCGACGGCGCGGATGGCCGGTCGCGACGCCGCCCGACAACCGCGCGACATGCGGCCAGCGTTCCGCGACTTCGGGCGTGTAGCCGAGGTTAAACACGGTTTCGCTCTTCTTTGGCCGCTCGGCGCGATCGTAATGCGTGCCGAACAATTTGTCCCAGAAGAAAGTGGTGATCCCGAAATTGCCGGTCTCGTCATGGAAATGATGCGCCATGTGCCGCTTCTTCATCTCGGCCAGCCACTTGGATTTCGGCTTATAGGCGAGATGCTGGATGCAATGGCAGAATTCATAGAAGCAGGTGGTCAGCAATCCGGTCGCGAACGCGATCGCGGCGCCGCCGAAACCGCCGATCGCGTAGCCGATCGGCGCGGTCGCGACCGCAATGGTGGGCAGTGTCGTGTGCAGCGCGCCGAACAGCACTTCCAGGTGATTCGGATCCTGGTGGTGATCGTAATGGATGCGCTTCCAGGTCGCGGCGAGCAGCGGCATCTTGAACATCCAGCGGCTGTGCAGCACCCAACGGTGCAACACATACCAGACCAGCGGATAAACCAGGGTCGCGACCGCGATCGCGGCAAGCGTGTTGAGCAGCGGCGCCGGCCGCCACACGTAAAAGCCAATCGCGACGGCCGAAAGCGCGAGGTAGGCGACGATCGCCGGATAGCTGAAATAAGCGGCAACGAGCTCCTTCAGGTTCATCTTGTCGAGATGATGCGATCGGTTCCAGAAACCGGTGGATGTGGCGCTTTTCACTGAATTCCCTCGACTTTTCACGCGCAAGGCGCTGCGAATCCGTGCCTGGATATAAGGGTTCCCGTCATGAAATCGCAATAAGGCCGTTTTTGGGCCGTCCAACGACGCGAGGTCAGATCAGGCGCAGCCGCCGCGACAGCCCGCCCAGCGCCTCGCGGTCGGCCTGCGCCAGCCCGTGCCTGAGCGCGAGCCAGCTGGTCCCGCCCCAGAGCAGCAGCACGCAAACGAAGCGGACCGGACCGCCGGTCGCGGCTTCGGCGGCGGCCATCAGGCCGACGCCGGCCAGGCCGATCGCCAGCCCCCGCACCAGCTTGCCGTCGAACGGGGACAGGCGATCGCTGATGCGCAACTCCAAGGTTGCCGCGTAAGCGCTTGCAAGCGTTGCAGCCGCGACCGCGACCGCCATTCCCAACGCGCCTGAGGTCGGCACGAGCAGCCAGGCCAGCGTCGCCCAGATCGCGGCGGCAAGCAGGCTGTTGAGCAGCGGAAGCAGGCGATGTCCGATCGTCTCGACGATCGGTGTCGCCGGCCCGACGATCGCTTCCAGCGCTCGCGCCGCGACGAGCAGGGTAAGGATTGGCAGCGCCGCCGCCGCCTCCGGCCGGTAGAGGCTGAGGATGTCGGCGCCAGCGAAGATCAGCAGCCCCGACAGCGGTACCACCAAAGCCGTCGAGACCCGGCTGGAGAAACGGTAAAGCGGCGCGATCTGGGCACGATTGGCATGGGCCTGGGCGGACGACAGCGGCGCCATTACATACTGAAATGCCTGGCGAACGATCAGGGGGACGGTCGAGATTTTACGCGCGATCTCGAACAGGCCGGCCGCGACCGCGCCTCGAGTTCCCGCCAGCATCAGGTTGAGGATCAGGGGCGGCGCATCGATCAGCAGGCGCCGGGACAGGGTCGATGGGAGCAGGGCGATGCCGGTCTTGAGCAGGTTCGCGCGCAGCGGCGCGTCGATCGGCGCTCGGAGCAGCAGGCCCAGATCGTAATAGCGGCCGAGCAGGGGGATGCACAAAGCCGCGGTCAGCGCGATTGAGCAGAGGTGCGCGGCGACCAGCCCGGCCGAGTTCAGCCCCAGGCCGAAGAAGCCGATTGCGAAGCCGATGCGGGCCAGCTGTTCCCAGAAGATGCGCAGGCGGATCTCCGGCCCGAACGCCCTCCGCGCCCGGGCGGCTGCGGTCGATACCTCGACGAAGGTCCACAGCGGCAGCGCGGGCGCGAATAAAGCGATCGCGAACGGAATGGTCGCGCGATCGGCCGGCGCGGAGCCGACAAAGCTCGCCAGCCACTGCGCATTGAGCGCGATCAATACGGCCGCGATCGTGGTCGGCAGCAATGCCACGATCAGCGCCAGCTTGACCGCGCCATGCGCCTGCGCCTCGTCCCGGGCTGTCGGCACCACCCGCTGCAGCGCGGCCGTCATCGACAGATCGAGGATGTTGGAAAGCAGGTTGATCGCGCCCCACAACACCACGTACAGACCGTAACCGGCCAGGCCGAACAGCCAGGTGAAGAGCGGCTGAGCGAGCGCTTCGATCAGCGCGCCGGCCCGGGCTAGACCGGCAAGACCCGCGCCGCGTGCGACATCGCTTCTGCTTACATTCACTCTTCGGTCCGGATCAGAACCGTCTCTCCGATCAGCAAAAAGAGCGCGAACGGCGCCCATGCCGCGAGCAGCGGCGGGTAGGCGCCGAAATTGCCCATCGCCAGCGCGAAATTGTCGGCCACGAAATAGGCGAAGCCGAGCGCCATGCCCGCCACCGCGCGGATCGCGAGCTGGCCGGAGCGGGCCAGGCCGAACGCGGCCACCGCGGCGAGCAACGGCATCAGCACGGCCGAAAGCGGACCGGAGAACTTATGCCACAGGCCGGCCTGCAGCGGTCCGGTCGGGCGTCCGGCCGCTTCCATTTGCCGGATGCTGTCCTCCAGCGTTCGGAAATCCTGCTCGTCGGGATCGACATTTGCGAGCGTGAACTGGGTCGGATCGACGCCGCGCGCGATCACCAGCGAGGGCAGGCGGCGCTCGGTGGTCGTGGCGACCTCGAACAGGGCCGGATTTTCCAACAGCCAGCCGCCGCCTTGCGCAGGCCGCGCGGCGGCAGCCTCGATCGTGCGGGCCAGCGTGCCGCCCTGGCGATCATAAACTTTTACGTTGCGGAGGCGCGTGGCGGCGCCACGGCCAGATACGGCCGCCGCGAATATAAGGTCGTCGCCGTTGCGCACCCAGACATTGTTGGCGACGCCACTGGCCGGCGGGATCGGCCCGTAATCCACCGCCTGCCAGGCCGCCAACGTCGCGGTCGCCCGAGTCACCACGCGTTCTTGGAACACGAACGTGATGCCGGCGATCACCAGGCTCGCCAGCACCAGCGGAGCGATGATCTGGTGGGCCGAGATGCCGGCCGCCTTCATGCTGACGATCTCGCTATTCTGGTTGAGCGTCGCCAGCGTGATCAGGGTCCCGAGCAGAACCGAAAAGGGGAGGAAACGCGCGATCAACTGCGGGATCCGCAAGGACACATAATGCCACAGCTCCGGATCGCCATTGCCATCCACCCGCAGGATCTTGCCCGATTCGCCCAGCAGGTCGAGCGTTTGCAGCACCACGACCAGAGCGGCGAGAACGGCAAGGCTGCGCAGCACGAACAGCTTGGCCATGTACAGCGCGATCCGCCGCGACGGGAACAGCCGCAAGTTCATTCGGCCGGCACCAGTTTGGGCTCGCGGCCGAACGGGATCAGCCGGCGGATCGCCCCGCCGGCCTTGGCGAACACTCGTTCCAGCGCACCGATCGGCTGACCTCCCGGCTTGTGCGCCAGCGTCCAATACATCCACAGGATCAGGGCGGCGAACAAGGCGAACGGCGTCCACAGGGCGATGATCGGATCGAACCGGTCCTGCGCCGCCATCTGCTCGGCATATTGATTGACCTTGTGATAGGTCACCACCATCACGATCGACAGGAAGATGCCCAGGCCCGATGTGCTGCGCTTGGGCGGCACCGCCAGCGCCACCGCCAGCAGCGGCAGCAACAGCATCATCGCGACTTCCACCATCCGGAAATGGAAGTTGGCGCGAACGGCATCGCGCACCTTTTCGGGCGTCGCGTCCGAGCGGCCGAGCTTGACGAGCTCGGGCAGGGTAAATTCGTCATTGCCGTCGCCGCGGCCACGGAACGCCTCGATCGCGGGCAGGTCGATCGGCAGGTCATGCTGCTCGAAGCTCAAAACCCGAGGCACCTTGTAGCTCGGCGCGTCGTGGACCAGACGGCCGCGCAACAGCCGCAGCACGATCGTGTCCTTGTTGCTGGTCGCCAGGAAGGTGCCGACATCGGCTGTTGCCGCCAGCGAGCGCCCGTCGCTGGTTTCGGCGCGGATGAAGACGTTGTGAAGGTGCCGCCCGTCATCGTCGCTGCGCTCGACGCGAAGGACCATGCGGCGCCCCAACCGGTTGAACTCGCCAACCTTGATCGTCGCCCCAAGCGCGCCCGACCGCAGCTCGAAGCGCAGCTCCTCATAGGCATAGCGCGCCTTGGGCTGCACGAACCCGACGATCGCCAGGTTGAGCGCCGCCAGCGCGATCGCATACATGTAAGGCACCCGCAGCAGCCGCCCATAGCCCAGGCCAACCGCGCGCAACGTGTCCAGCTCCGACGAAAGCGCCAGCCGTCGGAACGCGATCAGGATGCCGAGAATGAGGCCGATCGGAATGCCGAGCCCCAGATATTCGGGGATCAGATTGGCCAGCATCTGCCACACGATGTTGACTGGCCCGCCCTCGCTCACCACGAAGTCGAACAATCGCAGCATTTTGTCGAGCAGCAACAACATCGCCGCCAGCACCAAGGTCGCCAGCAGCGGCACGAAGATCAGCCGGGCCAGATAGCGGTCGACACGGGTGAGGACGGGCATGCGTGTCGACGCTCCATGACCATAATTTGGCCGCAAGGGGATCCTATCCGGGTTGGGATGGGGGGCTGAACCACCATGCCGCGCCGCAAGCGGCGAGGCATAGCTCCAGGAGCGTTGAAGGTCATGTCGAAATTGCTGCTTGCCGCCGCCGCCGCGACCGGGCTGGTCGCGACGGCCGCGCCCGCCCAGGCGGCGCTTGGGCCCGACGCGGCATCGTGCCGGCCGGGCTCGACCCAGCCGGCAGTGCTGGTCAACGTCAGCGGCTTCAAGTCGCGCAGCGGCCGCGTGCGGGTCCAGATCTACAACAGCTCCAATTTCCTTGTGAAGGGCCAGCGCGTGCGGCGGATCGACCTGCCGGTCACCTCCTCCACCATGCCGATCTGCGTCGCACTGCCGGGACCCAGCACCTACGCAGTCGCGGTGCGCCACGATTTCGACGGCGACAACAAATCGGGCGACTGGTCGGACGGCGGCGGCTTCTCGCGCAATCCCAAGCTCAGCCTGCTCAAGCTCAAGCCGAGTTTCGGCCAGGTCGCGATCCCGGTCGGCAACGGAGTTCGCCCCGTCCACGTCGTGCTGAACTATCGACAGGGTCTGTCGATCGGGCCGGTGGCGAAGAGCTGATCGATGGCCCGGGTCGCGCTCTTGTCCAATCCGCGATCGACGGGAAACAGGTCACTGCTCCCGCGGGTGAGGAGCTTTTGCGCCGAGCATCGCGACATCTTCCATTATGAAGTCGAGCATGTCGATCAGATCGGGCAGGCGCTGCGCACGATCGCGCGGATCAAGCCCAAGGTGCTGGTCATCAATGGCGGCGACGGCACCGTCCAGGCGGCACTGACCGAACTGCATCATGGCGGCCATTTCGGCCCCAATCCGCCACCGGTCGCAGTGCTGCCCAACGGCAAGACCAACCTGATCGCGCTCGATCTCGGTGCCGCCGGAGACCCGATCGCCGCGCTGGAACGCGTGCTCGAGCTGGCGCGGACCGATCTGGTTCCGCATATCGTCAGCCGCGAGCTCATCTCGCTGACCGGCGGCAACAGCAGCGCCCGGCCGGTGCTGGGCATGTTCCTAGGCGGCGCCGGTCTGGCGGACACGATGCTGTTCTGCCGCCATAAGATTTACCCGCTCGGCCTTCCCAACGGATTCAGCCACGTGCTGACGGCGATCGCGGCGTTGATCTCGCTGGTGCTGGGCGTGCGGGCCGCGTTCCTGCCCCCCAAGCCGATGCCGGTGCGCGTGTCCGTGCTGAAGCGCGGCGAGCATCATGGCCGCTTCTCGCTGCTGATGGTGACGACGCTCGAGCGGCTGCTGCTCGGCAGCCACGTTCCCGCGCGCCACGGCGCCGGTGGCGGCGCGCTCCAACTGATCATGGTCGAGCGCAGCCCGTTGACGCTGCTACGTGCAGTTTATTACGGCATCATCGGCAAGCTCGGCCGCCACAAGCTGGCCGGCGTCTTCCTCGAACGCGGCGACGAGATTCGCATCGAAGGCGATCGCAGCAACGTCATCCTCGATGGCGAGCTGTTCGAAGCGGGTCTCGACCGGCCGATCGTGCTCACGCCCACGGCTCCAGTCCCGTTCCTGCGCCTGGCGGCGTAAGTTTCGGGCCGGACAGGCCTCCCGGCGCTACCGCTGCCGAGCGAAGCTAACGCCGCAGCCCCATTGCCTGATAGGCCGCGAGCAAGGTCGGCGCGGCGAGTTCCCTCGCCTTTTCCGCGCCGGCGCCGAGCAGCCGGTCGAGCTCGCCCGGATCCTGGCGGAAATGATCCAGCCGTGCCTTGATCGGGCGCAGTGTCTCGACCAGCAGCTCGGCCAGCGCCGGCTTGAATTGGCCGAAGCCCTGGCCCGCATGGCGCGCAAGCACCGCCGCCGGCTCCTCGTCGCACAACGCCGCGTGGATGGCGATCAGGTTGCGTGCTTCCGGCCGCTCACCAAGCGCGTCCATCGTCTCGGGCAGCGGTTCCGGATCGGTCTTGGCCTTGCGGATCTTCTGCACCACGGCATCGGCATCGTCGGTCAGATTGACGCGGCTCATGTCCGAAATGTCCGACTTGGACATTTTCGCGTTGCCGTCGCGCAGGCTCATGATCCGGGCGGCGGTGGCACCGATAAGAGGCTCGGGCGGCACGAACAGATCGACATCATAGTCGGTGTTGAACTTGAGCGCGATGTCCCGCATCAATTCGACATGCTGCTTCTGGTCGTCGCCGACCGGCACGTGGGTCGCCTGGTAAAGCAGCACGTCGGCCGCCTGCAGCACCGGATAGTCGAACAGCCCGATGGAGGCGCCTTCGCGGTTCTTGCCGGATTTCTCCTTGAACTGCGTCATCCGGTTCAGCCAGCCGAAGCGCGCGACGCAATTGAGCAGCCAGGCCAGTTCGGGATGCGCGGGCACGGCCGAGTGGGCGAACAGGATCGAGCGGTCCGGATCGATCCCGCAGGCGAGCAAGGCCGCCGCCATCTCGCGAACGCCGGCGGCGAGCTTGTCCGGCTCGATGTAGACGGTCGGGGCGTGGAGATCGGCGAGGAAGAACAGGCATCGGCCGCCCTCTTCCACCGCATCCTGCATCGCCGCCCAGCGCTTGATCGCGCCCAGATAATTGCCGAGGTGCAGATTGCCGGTCGGCTGGATGCCTGAAACGACCCTCATTCCTCGACCTTCTTCTTGCGCAACAGGATCAGAATATCATCGCGGTTGATGCCGCCGATCAGCCAAGCAAGCGCGAAATATACAAGACCGCCAGTGCCAACCAGCGCGCCGAGCCCGAGTAGCCGGTCTCCGGTCGAGCCCGCGAAGCGCTCCGCAAGCGCGGCCTGCACGGCCCAGAGCGCCGCGCCCATTGCCGCGCCCGCGATGATCTGGCGGACCAACCGAGAGGCCAGCCAGCCCGGGACTCGAAAGTGCCCGCGCGCGTGGAGCAGGCCGGCGAGCAGCAGCGCATTCGTCCAGGCGCCGATCGCGGTCGACAAGGGCAAAGCGACGATGCCGAGTCGCGGGACCAGGATGAAGTTGAGCAATACGCTGCCGATCAGGGTCGCGACCGCGATCACCACTGGGGTCTTCATATCGCGGCGCGCGTAGAAGCCGGGCGAGAGGATCTTGATCAGGACATAAGCGGGCAGGCCGAGCACGAGTGTGGCGAGCACCGCGCCCGTCACGCCCGCATCCGCTTGCGTGAAGCGCCCGCCCGCGAACAAGACGGTAGCGATCGGTCCGGCGGCGACCGCCAGTGCCACGGCGGCTGGAATCGTGAGCAGCATGCCAAGCTCGATTGCTTGCGCCTGGACCTTGCCCGCGCCCGCTTCGTCCGATCGTCCGATCGCGCGGCTGACGGCGGGGAGAATGGCGACGCCCAGCGCGGAGCCGATCAACGCCAGCGGAAGCTGGTTCAGGCGATCGGCCTGGCCAAGGATCAGCAGCGATCCCTCGGGCAGGCGCGAGGCGAAATAAACATAGAAAAACTGGCTGATGTAATAAGTGCCGCTGGCGAGAGTTGCCGGCAGGACGAGCGTGAACAGCTCGCGCACGCCCGGAGTGATGCGCGGCGCCCGGAACCTGAGTGGCACCCCTGCACGGACCATGCTCGCCCAGGTGAGGGCGAGTTGAGCGACGCCCCCCGCGAGCACCGACCAGCACATCGCGCGCACCGTCGGCTCGCCGCCGTCGGGCACCAGCAGCAACGCGATCACCAGCGCAACATTTAACAAGGCGGGCGCGAACGCGGCGGCGGAGAAGCGGCCGACCGAATTCAAAACGCCCGACACCAGCGACACCAGGCAGATGAAGACCAGATAGGGCATGGTGATGCGCGTCATCGCGACGGCGAAATCGGTCTTGGTCTGGCTCTGCCCCCAATCGTCGGGAACCATCAATCCGATGAAGAACGGCATGAAGATCATGAACACAGCCGTCACCGCCAGCAGCACCGGCAGGAACACCGACAGCGTCTCCTCAGCGAAGCGCTGCGCACCGGCCATGTCGCCATCATCCTTCAGACGCTGACTGAATAAAGGCACGAATCCTGCAGAAAAAGCACCCTCGCCGAACAGGCGGCGAAATAGATTCGGGATCAGAAACGCGAGCGTGAACACGTCGGCGGCGGCGGACGCGCCGAGCACCCGCGCGACGACCATCTCGCGCACGAAGCCGAGCACGCGGCTGACCATGGTCAGCCCGCCGATCGTTCCCATCGCCTTCCAGAGATTCATTGCTTGCTACTCGTCATCCCGGCGGAGGCCGGGATCCCAGCGGGTGAAGAGCACGGCTTTTTTCCGGCCCGAGACCCCGGCCTTCGCCGGGACGACGAAAGAACTCAAGCCTGCCCGGTGATCTCACCCGCCGGCATGCCGGTGCCTTCCGACTGCACCTGCGCCTGGCGCTGCATGTAGAGCGAGGCAAAGTCGATCGGATCGAGCATCAGTGGTGGGAAGCCGCCGTCGCGCACCGCATCGGCCACGATCCGGCGCGCGAACGGGAACAGCAGCCGCGGCGCTTCGGCGAGCAGGAAGGGCTGGAGCTGCTCCTGAGGGATGCTGCGCAGCGCGAACAGGCCGGCATAGACGAGCTCGACCTGAAACGCGGCCTGGTTGTCGGCGCGCGCGCTGATCTCGATCTTCAGCGCGACTTCGTAAATCTCTTCGTTCAGCTGCTGCGAACCGATATTGAACTGCACGTCGATCTGCGGCTGGCTCTGCCATTGATAGACTGCCGGCGCGTTCGGATTCTCGAACGACAAATCCTTGATATACTGGTTCAACAGGCCGACCTGCGGGCCCTGATCGAAGCCGTTGCCGGCCGCGTTCAAATCCAAAACGCCTTCATCTTCGGCCATTCATCGTCACCTTTGCGGAAATTGGGTTTGGCCCATAGCGGGGCCACCTTGAAGTCACGCGCGGCGGGTAGCAGCCGGAATGATGCCGCGCAACATCGCGGGCGCCGCTGCGTTGGTGGAGACGCCATTTGAATAAGGGTGCCGACAGGCCTATGTTGGCCGATGCGCTAAGCGGAGAAACCGGGTGAACGTTGAGATTGTGCTGCTGGCAATGGTTGCCCTGTTTGTCGGCTTGCGGCTCTACACCGTGCTTGGCCGCCGCAGCGGGCACGAACAGCAGCCGGTAACCCGTCCCGAAGCCGTTCCCGGTAAGGAGCCGGCCACGCCGGTGTCCGATGTCGCGCCGGAGCGCGGCGATGGCGGCGGCTTGGTCTATGAAGAAGGCGCAGCCGCGGGCATCCGCTCGATCGTCACCGCCGACAACAGCTTCGATGTCGCCCGTTTTCTCGAAGGTGCCCAAGCCGCTTACCGGATGGTGCTGGAAGCCTACTGGCGGGGCGACAAGGCCGAGCTTGCCGCCCTGTCGGGCGGCGACGTCAACCAGGCGTTCGCCGACGCGATCGACGCGCGCGAGGCGGCCGGTCACCGGCTCGACAATCGTCTGGTCGCGATCGAACGCGCGTTGATCGAGGATGCGCGGCTCGACGGGCGCACCGCGCGCGTCACGATTCGCTTTGATGCCGACATCGCCGCCGTAACTCGCGATGCCGAAGGCAATGTTGTCGCCGGTTCGATGGAAGACGCCGTACCCGCTCACGATATCTGGACGTTCCAGCGCGATCTTTCGAGCAGCGATCCCAATTGGCTGTTGGTGGATACCGACGAAGCCTGAGGGCAGGGCCGAACCGCCCGGCGCGGCCTCGGCATAGCCGCTTTCCTACCGTATGAATTACCTGTTATGCGCGGTTGGTGGGCGGAATGGGGATCAGCATTGGGGAGAGCGGGCGCTTGTTGCCCGTCCGGTCTCGATCGGCATTTCGGCCCGCGCCATCTCCAAAAACACGGAGACTTCGTGAACTTCGTGAACTATGGGCCGGGCTGTGGGCTTTGCTGGCCTCGGCCGCGCTGCTCGGTAGTTGCATTCCCCGCGCGGTTGCGCCGCCGCCTCAGCCCAGCATAGCGGCGCCGGCGCGAGTTCCGCCGCCGCCGACCAACGCGGCCGAGGCCGGCGTTCGGGCCGGTCCGGCGGTCGCCAGCCTGATCACGCCCGCCAAGGCGTCCGCTGCCCTGGCCGCGTTTCGGATCAGCTGTCCGTCCCTGATGAACCGCGACGATGTGTCCGGCCTGACCCGTCCCGGCGATTGGTGGCCGGCCTGCGACGCTGCTGCCGGCTGGCCCGACGCCGACGCCGCCGCCTTCTTCACCACGCATTTCGACGCGGCCGAGGTTGGCGGCGGGACCAGCTTCGCGACCGGCTATTTCGAGCCCGAGATACGCGGCGCCCGCACCAGGCAGCCGGGCTACGAGGTGCCGGTCTATCGCAAGCCGCCGGAAGTGGTGGAGCAGGACGAAGCGACGGCCAAAGCGACCGGCACCCTGCGCCGCGGCAAGCTCGTCGACGGGGCGATCGTCCCTTATTACGAGCGCAGCGAGATCGAGGCCGGAGCGCTGGCCGGTCGGGGCCTAGAACTCGCGTGGGCGGCGGACGAGATCGACTTCTTCTTCCTGCAGATCCAAGGCTCCGGGCGTTTGCGCCTTCCGGATGGCGGCGTAATGCGGATCGGTTATGCCGGCCAGAATGGCCGCGACTATGTCGGGATCGGCAAGCTAATGAAGGATCGCGGCCTGCTCGGGCCGGGCCAGACCAGCATGCAGGGCATCGTCTCCTGGCTGCGCGCCAACCCGGCCGAGGGCCGCGCGGTCATGCGCGAGAACAAGAGCTACATCTTCTTCCAGGAACTGACCGGGCCGGGTCCGCTTGGCGCGCTCGGCCTGCCGGTGACGCCGCAGGTCACCGTTGCCACCGATCCGCGCTTCGTGCCGCTCGGCGCCCCCGTGCTGCTCCAGTTCGACCGGCCGGAAGCGAATGGCCTCTGGGTGGCGCAGGATACCGGCGGCGCAATCAAGGGCGCCAACCGCTTCGACACGTTCTGGGGCGCGGGCGACTATGCCGCCACGATCGCCGGCGGAATGTCCGCCCGGGGCCGCGCCTATCTCCTGCTGCCCAAAGGCAGCCTGGTCCGGCTTGGAGCGCCCGGTGCATCGGCCACTCAGCGCTGAGGAAAGCGCTCTCTGGGCAAGGGTGATCGCGACCGTTCGACCGCTCCACCAGCAGGCCGCGCCGATCGCGCCGTTGCCCGAGCCCGCCGCTCCGCCACCACCACTGGTGTCCAGGCCCGCTCCAGCCCGAGCCAAGCCGGTTCCCAAAGCCGTGCCGCGGCCGGGCGAGACGCTTGACGGGACTTGGGATCGGCGACTGTCGCGCGGTCTCGTCCAACCCGATCTGTCGGTCGACCTGCACGGCCACAACCTGGCGGCCGCTTACGATCTGCTCGATCGCAAGCTCGAACAGGCGATCGCGACGGAAGCGCGCGTGATCCTGCTGATCACCGGCAAGCCGCCGTCGGACGATCGCCGGCCGGTCGCGCGCGGCGCGATCCGGGCCGCGGTCGGCGATTGGCTCGGCGCGTCGCGCCACGCCGGCGCGATCGCCGCGGTGCGGGGTGCCCATCCGCGTCACGGCGGAGCGGGCGCCCTGTATATCGTCCTGCGCCGCAAACGCTGATCGGCTCTTAAGCAAACCAAGTCTTAAGCGGTGATCGCCTATGAGGTCCCGTTCCGTGCCAGTGGCAAGGGAACGGGCAACTCCAGGGGATGGCGCGAAGCCGTTGATGATGCAGGCGTTTGTGGGACGATTTGGCAACATCCTGACCTCGGCTTTGGCCGGGTTCGCGGCGTTCGTCTTCACCCTCAGCGCCTTTCTCATGTTGCGCGACTTCAGCCAGCAGGTGCTTGCCTCCTTTACCATCGGCATGTTCGCGCTGACGGTCGTGTGGGTCGCCTATGAAAAGCCGAACAGCGGCCAAGCCCGCGCCACGGCCGCGCTGATCGATCGCCTGCTCGCGGTGCGCTCCGGCGATCTGTCCTCCCAGACACCGCCTGTCGTCCGCCGCGAGATGCCGGCCCTGGCCGCCGCCGTGGATGGCTTGTTCGAACAGGTCCGCTCGACGTTGGACGACGTCAGCGCGATGGCGCTCTACGATTCCGTCACCTCGCTTCCCAACCGAAGCCATTTTAGGCGCGAAGCGGATCGGATGCTGAAGGCGCGCAAGGAAGGCGAGCGCCTGGCCCTGTTGTTCATCGATCTCGACGGCTTCAAGGAGGTGAACGACAATCTGGGCCACGCGCAGGGCGATCAGGTGTTGTGCATGGTTGCCAATCGCCTGCGCGGTGTCGCTCGCGCGGAAAGCCGGCCGGGAAGCGAAACCCAGCCGTTGCTCGCCCGCCTCGCCGGCGACGAGTTCACGATGCTGTTTCCCCACATTCGCGACAGCGCGGAGGCCGAGCGTGTCGCCCGGGCGGCGCTCGGCGCGTTGAACCAGCCTTATGAAACAGTGGGTCAGGCGCTAGACATGGGCGCGTCGATCGGCGTCGCCATGTGTCCGCGCCACGATACGGACCTGACCGGGCTGATGAAGGCCGCCGACATCGCCATGTATCGCGCCAAGGCCAATGGCCGTGCGCAGCTCAGCATGTATCGACCCGAATTCGCGACCGCCTTCGAGAATAAAGGTCTGGTCGAGCGGGAGCTGCGCGAGGCGCTGGCCTGCAACCAGTTCGAACTCGCCTTCCAACCCCAGCTGTGCGCCCGGACGGGCGAGGTGCGCGCGGGCGAAGCCCTGATCCGCTGGCGCCATCCGTCCGGTGATCTGCGCTCGGCCAAGAACTTCATCCAGGTCGCCGAGGAAAGCAGTGTCATCGTCAGCATCGGCGATTGGGTGGTCGACAGCGTCGCCGCCGCCCTCAAACGCTGGCACGATGCCGGACACGAGCAGCGGCTTAGCTTCAATATCGGCGCCCGCCATTTCAACCGCCCCGATTTCTTCTCCCGGCTGCGGACGGCGATGCAGCGGGCCGGCGCGCCGATCGGACTGCTCGAACTCGAGCTCAATGAAGCCATGGCGATGAAGAGCGGGCCGGCCACCCTGACAGAACTCGCGGCACTCAGGCGCGAAGGCGCGACGATTGCGCTCGATAATTTCGGCGTCGGGCTGTCGAATCTAGGCCAGCTCCGCCACGTGCCGCTGGACCGGATTAAGCTGGATTCGAGCCTGACCCAGGATATCGACACGTCCGAGATGTCGCGAACGGTGGTAACCGCGCTCATTCACCTGATCCATGGCCTTGGCTGTGAGGTTGTCGGTGAGAAGGTCGAGCGGCAGGAGCAACTCGACGTGCTGCGCGCGGTGGGGTGCGACAGCGTCCAGGGCCATTATCTCGCCCGGCCGATGAACGAAGCGGAGTTCATCGTCTGGGTCGCCGGCGAACGGCGACAGCGCCGGATCGCCTGACGCTCACCTCAGCGCGCGGCGGATGATCCGGGCGTAGATGGCGGTGAGCTTGTGCAGGTCGTCGACCGCGACCGCCTCGTCCAGCTTGTGCATCGTCGCGTTCGGCAGCCCGAAATCGACCACCGGGCACAGCTCAATCAGGAACCGCCCGTCGGACGTTCCTCCCGAGGTGGATAGAGCGGGCGTGATCCCAACCTCTTCCTGGATAGCGGCGGTGACCAGTTCGTAGAGCGGCCCCGGCGGCGTCAGGAAGGCCTCGCCGGAAATCCGGGCGTCCAACGTTGCGTCCGGCGCGATCTGACCGACCGTCGCGCGAACAAGCTCAACCAGATCAGCACCCTGGTGCAAATTGTTGAATCGGATATTGAGCTGGGCGGTAGCCGCGCCTGGCACGATGTTTGTCGCCCGCGTCGCGGTGCTCAGGGCGGTGAATTCCAGGTTGGACGGTTGGAACGCCTCCGATCCGTCGTCCAAGTGCAAAGCTTCGAGCGCCTCAACGATGCGTGCGAGCCTGGGGATCGGATTGCTTGTCCGATGCGGATAGGCGACGTGGCCCTGCGTCCCGGGAACGGTGATCCACATGTTCACGGTTCCGCGCCGCCCGATCTTGACGGTGTCCCCGAGCCTGTCGACAGATGTCGGTTCGCCGATGAGGATCATGTCGGGCCGATATGCGTGGCGCTTCATCCACTCGATCAACGTGGGTGTGCCGTAGGTCGCGGGACCTTCCTCGTCGCCGGTCATGATCAAGCTGACCGTGCCTCCGTGTTCCGGCACCTCCGAGCACGCTGCCGCGAATGCCGCGACGCCCCCCTTCATGTCGGCGACACCGCGCCCGTAAAGTGAACCGGCCCGAACTTCCGGCGCGAATGGGTCTCCCGTCCAGCCGTCGCCAGGCGGAACCACGTCGAGATGCCCTGCGAAGCCAAGATGCGGCCCGCCGCTACCACGGATCGCGAACAGATTCTCAACTGGACCGTCGGGAGCTTCGCCCGCGACGAAGCGATGGACAGCGAAGCCGATTCCTTCAAGCGCGGACGCGAGCACGTCGAACACGGCACCGCTGGCCGGCGTAACACTTGGGCAGGCAATCAAGGCCTGCGCGAGTTGAACGGGATCGATTGCACTTGGCACACCGGCTCGCCTAGCGATGAGCCTTCGACAGCGAAAGTCCGCCATGCCCAAGCTGAACCTGGATGAGATCGAGCAGACCAATCGAACCGGCTATCCGGAGCCTTATGCGGCGGCGATGGCGGACAGGCATTACCGCCGGCTGGCTCCGACCGCGGGGCTGACCGATTTCGCCGCCAGCCATGTCGTGCTAAGCCCGCGCGGCATCTCAAGCCAGCGGCACTGGCACGAAGGGGAGGACGAACTGGTCGTCATTCTGTCGGGCGAGGCCGTCCTGATCGAGAACGAGGGCGAGACGTTGATGCATGCGGGCGATGTCGCCGCCTTTCCGAAGGGCGTTGCGAACGGCCGTCATCTGGTGAACCGAACCGATCGGGACTGTGTCTTCGTGGCGATCGGCGTGAACGGCAGCACGGACTGCCATTATCCCGATATCGATCTGCATCTGGATGGGGAGAGCGGCCGGTTCGTGCGCAAGCACGTCGACGATTAGGTCGCGGGCGTCTCGTATCGCTCGATGACCCAGGGCTCCTCCTGCGCGGCTTCGATCCATTGCAGAATCCAGGGATGGTGCAGGATCGCTTCCATATAGGCGGCAGCGAAGCGCGGGGCCGGTATGGAGTAGGAGACGAAGCGCGTCACCACGGGCGCGAACATGATGTCCACCGCGCCGAAATCGCCGAACAGGAATGGCCCGCCGCCGCCGTGGCGGGCGCGCGCTTCGGCCCAGAGTTCCAGGATACGGATGATCTCGGCGTGAACCGGCTCGGACAGCGGCTTCGCCGGCCAGCGCTTGCGCAGGTTCATCGAATGCTCGCGGCGCAGATTCTCGTAAGATGAGTGCATCTCGGCGGCCATCGATCGGGCCATTCCGCGAGCGCCGTCGTCGGCCGGCCAGAAGCGGGCGCGATCGGTCTTGTCGGCAAGATATTCGATGATCGCAAGGCTGTCCCAGATGACGTTCTGGTCGTCCCACACGATCGGCACCTTGCCGCCGGAGGGCCCGAATTCATCATCTTCTCGGCGCTTGTTCCAATCCTCGTCGAACATCGGGACGGTGATTTCCTCGAAGGGGAGGCCCGATTGCTTGACCGCCAGCCAGCCGCGCATCGACCAGGAGGAATAGGCCTTGTTGCCGATGATGAGCTTGAGCATAGGCTATGTTCCTCCTTCGTCATGCCAGCGCAGGCTGGCATCCATGCAGAATCAGAATGGACCCCAGCCTTCGCTGGGGTGACGCTACGACACGGCTTCCAACACCGCGCGTCTCAACTGCTCTATCCCGAGACCGGTTTCGCTGGAGGTGGTGATGATCTCCGGATGCGCGGCGGGACGTTTCTTCGCTTCCGAGGCAATCTCCGCCTGGATCTGAGCCAAGTCGCTTGCCTTGTTCTTGTCGCCCTTGGTCAGGACGAGGTGATAGCTGACAGCGGCGCTGTCCAACATCGACATGATTTCCCGGTCAATTTCCTTGATGCCGTGTCGGCTGTCGATCAGCACCAGGGCGCGTTTCAGCGCCTGCCGCCCGCGCAGATAATCGTTGACGAGATAGCGCCATTTTCGCGCGACATCCTTTGGCGCCTTGGCGAACCCGTAGCCGGGCATGTCGACCAGCCGGAAGCGCGCCGGATCGCCGACATCGAAGAAGTTCAGCTCTTGTGTCCGCCCCGGCGTGTTCGACGTGCGTGCCAGATCGCGGCGGTTCGTCAGCGCGTTGAGGAGCGAGGATTTGCCGACGTTGGACCGCCCCGCGAAGGCGACTTCCGTCACGTCGGGATTGGGCAGGAATTGCAGGCCAGGTGCAGACTTCAGGAACGCGATCGGCCCGGAGAACAGCTTTCGGGCAATTGCGTCCAAGTCGGGCTCATCGACTTCGCTCATGTCGCGGGCTCGGTCGCGGCCTTCATCCCCGGATAGCGGCTGTAAAGCCATTTCTGCTGGAGGATGGTCAGGATGTTGCTAGTCGCCCAATAAAGCTGAAGCCCGGCGGCGAAGGGCGCCATCACGAACATCAGCACCCACGGCATGATCGAAAAAACCTGGGCCTGAACCGGGTCGGTCGGCTGCGGGTTGAGCTTGAACTGGAGCCACATGGTAATGCCGACGATGATCGGCAGGATACCGACCGCCAGGAAGGCCGGTGGCGCGAAATCGAGGAAGCCGAAAAGGTTGATCGGCGTCAGCGGGTCGGGCGCGGCGAGATCCTTGATCCAGCCGGCGAACGGTTGGTGGCGCATCTCGACCGCGATCAGCAGCACCTTGTAAAGCGCATACCAGATCGGAATCTGCACCACGATCGGAAGGCAACCGGCAAGCGGGTTGATCTTTTCCGCCTGGTAGAGTTTGAGCATCTCCTGCTGCTGGCGCGGCTTGTCGTCCTTGAAGCGCTCCTGTATTTCCTTCATCTTCGGCTGAACGACCCGCATTGCCGCCATTGACTGGAACTGGCGCTGCGCGATCGGGAACATCAGGCCGCGCACGATCACCGTCAGGCAGATGATCGCCACGCCGAAATTGCCGATCGCGCCGAACAGCCAATCGAGCAGGTAGAAGATCGGCTTCATGAACCAGCGAAACCAGCCCCAGTCGATCGCCCGTTCGAACAGGGGTATCCCGCCGTCGGCATACCGGTCGAGCAGGCGGATTTCCTTGGCCCCGGCAAAGAAGCGCGATTGATAGCTGGCGGTGCGCCCGGGCGCCACGATCGCCGGAGCGGGGGAGGCATCCGCCTGGAACCCGCCCTGGCCGGTGCGACGGAAGGTAGCGTCGATGCTTGCTTTCTGGTCGGGAACGAGGGCGGTCAGCCAATATTTGTCGGTGAAGCCGAGCCAGCCGCCGGTGCTGGACACCCTGCGTTCCGGTGCTTCCAGCAGGTCGGCGAAGCCGGTGTTGTAATCGGCCGCCCCGTTGAACACGCCGACAGGGCCGATGTGCAGCGTCCAACTGTCGGGATCGGGCGAGGCCTTGGCTCGATTGACCAGCGAATAAGGCCGCACCGCGATTGGCCCGGCACCCCGATTGGCGACGCTCTGGCGGGCGGTGAACATGTAATTCTCATCGACACTGAGATCGATCGCGAACGTTTGGCCCGCGCCGTTGTCCCAACTCAGCCGCACCGGACGGCCGGTCGCGAGCCGGTCGCCCGTTTTCGTCCAGATCGTATTCGGACCGGGCAGCGCGGCACCTTCGCCGGTCCAGCCGAACTGAGCGAAATAGGCGTCGGGAGCACCGGCGGGGGAAAGAAGCCGGACCGGCGGCGAGCCTACCCGCATATCCTGCGTGTGACGGGTCAGGACCAGATCGTCGATGCGGGCGCCGCGTAGGTTGATCGTGCCACGCAGCGAGGGCGTGACGATCGGGAGACGCGGCGCTTCGGCCAGCACCACCCGGCGATCCCTGATTGCGGCCGGGCTGTCCGCAGTGGGATCGGCCTGCGGCTTCGGCACGGCGACCTGCTTACCATCGACCATCTTGGTGGAGGGTGTGCTGGCGGTCGGGAAAAAGGTTTCGGAAACGGCGCTCCAGCCGAATAGGACCAACGCCGACAAGACGATCGCCAGGATGAAATTACGATTGTCCGTCACTTGAAGCCCCTCACGGTACCGGATCATAGCCATGCCCGCCCCAGGGATGGCACCTCAGGATGCGCCGCGCCGCCAACAAGCCGCCGCGCAATGCCCCATAGCGCCGCAGTGCCTCGATTGCATAGGCCGAGCAACTGGGCCGGAAGCGGCAGCTCGGCGGGAGCAGGAGCGAAGGGCCACGTTGCCACCCTTTAGCGACGACGATGAGAAGCTTGGCCATCATGACGCCACGCTTCCTCCACCCGTTCGGCCTGAGCCTGTCGATGCCCGCCACTTGTTCTTGCCGCGTCCGAAGGAAGAGGGGGAGCGGCCTTCGACAAGCTCAGGCCGTACAGCGCCTTTCACCTTTGCAAGTGCTTTGGAAAATTCGCTCCGAAGCGAACTGAAGTCGCGCTCAACGCCACCCGCGCGGCCGATCAGCACATGATCCGCACCACGCACGCCATCGTCGGGCAGCAACTCGCGCGCCAGGGCCCGCAAGCGGCGCTTCATGCGGTTGCGCACGACGGCGTTGCCGATCTTCTTGGTTACGGTGAAACCGACGCGCATGGCGGCGTTGTCATCCCGCCGGTCGCGCACGAGCAGGACAAAGCCCGACATCGGCGCGCGGCGCCCGCCATTGGCCGCGACGAAATCGGCGCGGCGGGTAAGCGTGGTTAGGCCGACAGGACCTTGCGGCCGCGTGCCCGGCGTGCCGCCAGAACCTTGCGGCCGCCCACGGTCGCCTTGCGGGCCCGAAAGCCGTGACGCCGCTTGCGCACAAGATTGCTCGGCTGGAAGGTGCGCTTCATCGCTCATCCTCAAAATCTGAAATGAAAAGGGCCGCTGTGTCGAGCGGCCGCTTGCCGGCGCGAATATGCGGCGGGGCGCGCAAAGTCAATCACGCGCGAAAGAACCCGGGCAATCGCGGCTCAATGCCCTTCGGCGCTGGTAGCTGGGCCGGCGCAGCGCCCAATCCGCCCAAGCACCCGCCTTTGGCCAACGGCGCGTGCAGCGGGCGTAAAGCTTCTTGCCCCAACGGCTGTAACGGATAACCAGCGCCGCGCCTGCGGCAAAGGTGATCATGCCCCCCGGGCCGGGCAGCACGCCGACGAACGGCGTGATCAGCAGCAGCAGGCAGCCTAGTATGCACAGCATCGACCGGACCAGCGGCACGCGACCCAAGGCAACCCACTGATCGCGAACGTTCATGGCTGGTGATGTGGGCAGGGCGTGTTAGCCGCGCAAGGCGGCACGCCATCTCGACAGGCGCCGCGCTTAGCTTCACAAAGGCCGGGGTACGGGGGAAGGGGGCTAAATGGTCGCGCATGTCGCCACGGTGGCGTTCCTGGGTCTGGAAGCGCGCGCGGTCGAGGTTCAGGTCCAGATTGCCAGTGGCCTGCCAAAGTTCCTCGTCGTGGGGCTGCCGGACAAGGCGGTCGGCGAAAGCCGGGAGCGGGTTCATGCTGCCTTGGCCGCGATCGGCCTGTCGCTTCCCCCTAAGCGCATCACGGTCAATCTGTCGCCGGCCGATCTGCCCAAGGAAGGATCGCATTACGATCTGCCAATCGCGCTCGGGCTGCTCGCGGCGATGGGCGCGATCGATGCCGAGATGCTGGCCGGCTACCTAGTGGTCGGCGAACTCGGGCTCGATGCCCGGGTCGCGCCGTCGCCGGGCGTGCTGCTCGCCGCGATGCATGCCTCGGCGCGCAGCCTGGGGCTGATCTGTCCGGCGGCGCAAGGCTCGGAAGCCGCTTGGGCCGGCGACATAGAAGTGCTGCCCGCGCCCGACATTCTCGCCTTGCTCGCTCATTTCCGGGGCAACGCGGCGCTAAGCCCGCCAACCCCGGGAGAGGCCGAGCCGGCGCCGCGCGGCCCCGATCTCGCCCAGGTCAAGGGCCAGGAGACCGCCAAGCGCGCGCTGGAGATCGCCGCGGCCGGCGGGCACAATCTGATCATGAGCGGGCCGCCCGGCGCCGGCAAGTCGCTGCTCGCCGCCTGCCTGCCCGGCATCCTGCCCGATCTCACGCCGGCCGAGGCGCTGGAAGTCTCGATGATCGCCAGTGTCGCCGGCGCGCTGACGGACGGGAAGCTGATCCGCAGCCGGCCCTTCCGTGCGCCCCACCACAGCGCCTCGATGCCGGCCTTGGTCGGCGGCGGGCTGAAGGTACGGCCGGGGGAGGTCAGCCTCGCTCATCTTGGCGTGCTGTTCCTCGATGAACTGCCGGAGTTTGCCAGCATTTTGGCGCAAATGGGACCAGCCAAAACGGGTGATTTTCGGCTAGTTTGATGGTCGAATGGGGCATGGAACGCCCCAACGCCATTGCCGCTTTGAGAGATAAGCGTGGCGAGATTGCCGGCCGCGTCGACGCGCTGCAAGACCAGCTTCGCCAAGCGCTGATCGATCTCGATCACGTCGATTGTACGATCTTGTTGTTCGATCCCGATGCCGAGCTCGACGAGATCAAAGCGAAGCCGATGCCTCCGCGGCATCATGCCTTCAAGGGCCAGGTGACCCGCGCTATCCTTGATATGCTCAGGAAGTCGGCGTCACCACTTGACGGAGCCATGATTACATGCCGCTTAATGGAGGAGAGAGAGCTTAATCTTGCGGACAAGCGGCTGGTTAAAACGATCCAGAAGCGTGTGGGCGCGGCCTTGCGGAATATGAGGGATCGCGGGCTGGTGAGGTCCGACGAGCCGCGGAAAGGTGGGTTGCTGATATGGACAATCCACCGTCCGAGCTGACTAGCTGGGGCGTTTTGATGTTGCTTTCCGAGGTCGAGGCAAGGTGACGGCAAGGTGGCCGTGTTCACCAAGGCCGCCTGTCAGGATCAGGCGGCCTTGGTGAAGGGGGAGAACAGTCGGTGTTGGCGCGGGAACACGATTTCGTCGTTCCACGAAAAGGCGGCCACACTCTCCCTCACCGTCGTGACGACGTCCCCCGATCCGTTGCGCCGTTTGCCCAAGACCACGATGTCGCCGGCGTCGCGCATCGCGGCGATCTGAGTATCGAGGATCTCGCCGTTGATCGGCGTGTCGTTAGCCTTGTCGACGAAAAGGCTCCGCTTGGTGATGGGCGCTCCCGTTTTGCGGGCCTCATGCAGCATCGGCGGCAGTTGCCTGGCTAGCGCCGCCTTCGATCGCTCCTTTGCGCACCCGTCGAAGCCGTATTGGCTCATATCGTGTCGGACATCGACCTTTGGATC
Source organism: Allosphingosinicella sp. (assembly GCA_036387855.1). GTDB lineage: Bacteria > Pseudomonadota > Alphaproteobacteria > Sphingomonadales > Sphingomonadaceae > Allosphingosinicella. The sequence goes on from DASVSZ010000042.1 coordinate 164,586, forward strand.
GAACCCGAGAGCGTCGAGGCCGTCGCGCCCGTGGTGCTCCATGGTGTTGCTGGTGCGCCAGAACACGTTCCCGATCTCCTCGCGCGCCTGATGGTGCTTGGAAAGGTGGAGCAACCAGTAGTCGCGGTGCGATTCCGGCGGATGGACGAAGAATGTGGTGTAGAACTCGGCCCCGGTGTGAGCCTTGATGTGCTGGTAGAGCGTGTTCTGAATGATGCGCTTCCAGCCCTCCATATCCTTCATGGCGACCAACGCCTTCACGTCCTCGCGTTTGAAGTCCAGCTTGGCGAGACCGCGGATGGTCGACTCTCGGCTGTCCAGCAGATTGGCCAGCGCGTCGACCATGAAGGTCAGCACCACCTCGGGGTTGACGAGTTGTTCCATGACTGCCCGGACAGTCTGCAGCTTGACGCCGTTCCAGCCATACTGGTCGAGGAAGAACAGGGAATGGTGGGCGCGGCCCTTCTTCTTGATCGCCGCGATCACGTCCGGCGCAGCTTGCTCGAACACGCGGTTCACGAGGTGGATCTTGGCGCCAATCAGATGGCCGTAGCCGGCCTGCACCAGCTCCTGCCGTAGAAACTCGATGTGATCGGCCTTGTCGTCAATGAAGATGAAGTCGACATCGAGGTTGAAGCTGGGCCGCCCGCCAGCGACCAACTTGGCCCTTGCCGCATCGACCGAGCGCAGGAGCCGCAGTGGGGAGCCCTCGACCGCGCATCCTCCGAACGTGTATCGGCCGCCTCCGCAGAACCCGTCCACGATGGTCAGTCGAAGTGCGGTCTGGGCGCGGTTCTTGGTGAGCGTGTAGATATACCGATCGACATACTCGTCGTAGATGTCATGTTTGGCGATGCTGTGCGCGCCGATGGGCGGCAACGAATTGCCGATCTTCCAATGGTAACCGTGCACGGTGCTGTTGGCCTTCGGCTTGGCCTGCTCGTGCAGCACCAGGTCGAGGCTTGGGTGATCCTTTTCCGCCTTCTTCGCCATTCGGGGCACCTAACGACCGCCTGGCGACGCGCGAGACGGGCGGGCATGATGATACACCTTGAAGAATCAGTCTAGCCCGACTGTTCATGCTCCCCGTATGGGTGTCATCGTCCATTCGCTTGCTCTCCGAATCGCGGTGTGGCAGGATTCACCTTCTGTTCCTGTGGAGAGCCGGTTTTGGCGGATGGTAGCGCCATCGAGTGGACTGATGCGACGTGGAATCCCGTCACGGGATGCACGAAGATCACGGCTGGCTGCGTCAACTGCTACGCCGCCCGCTTTTCGGAGCGGTTCCGGGGAGTGCCTGGCCACCCGTTCGAGAACGGCTTCGACATCACGCTCCGGCCCGCCAGGCTGGACCAGCCACTCCGCTGGAAGCGGCCCCGCACCATCTTCGTCAATTCAATGAGCGACCTCTTCCATAAAAAGGTGCCTACCTCGTTCGTCGACCAGGTTTTCGATACGATGGAGGCCGCGCACTGGCACCGCTTCCAGGTCCTGACCAAGCGCAGTTCGCTCATGGCCCGCTACTTGCGCCAGCGCTACGACGATCGCGATCCGCCTGCACACCTTTGGTTCGGCGTTTCGGTCGAGGATGCGGCGGCGGTGGTCCGGGTGGCGCATCTGCGTCGTTCGCCCGCGGCGGTGCGCTTCCTTTCCGTCGAGCCGCTGATCGGCCCCGTTGGGCGGATTGACCTGTCCGGGATCCATTGGGTCATCGTCGGCGGCGAGAGCGGGCCTGGTGCCAGGCCGATGGAGGAGGCTTGGGTTCGCGAGGTTAAGGCGCAGTGCGATGCTCAGGGCGTGGCGTTCTTCTTCAAGCAGTGGGGTGGGTTCCGGCCGAAGACCGGCGGACGGCTGCTGGATGGGCGGACGTGGGACGAGATGCCGGCGACCATGCTTGCGGCGTGAGCCCGACGCTCCGGCTGCTAGTCAGTGTAGCTTAGGATAGTGGCGTCGATGCCAAGAGCGGATTTCCTGCCGCTCGTCGGCGGTTAGGCCGTATAAATCGTCCACCACGTCGTCGATCTGCGCCGCGAGAGGGCGATAGTCGAACGAAAGGTTCGACTTCTGTCCAAGCACGATCTGGTCCACCAAGTTCCGGATCTGCGCCGCTTGGCCGGCGTCGGGGACCACGATGGGCAGATCGTCGATCTGCGCGTCGACCCCATGGTTGATGAAGCTTTTGGCGAAGTAGCGCAGCAGCGTCGACGACAGGATGCCAAGCAGCACCTCTCGCTCCATGATATCGCAAAAGATGTTTGATCCCTTCTGGTCGAAGACGCCGCCGTGGCCGAGCCGGAATGTGGGCGAGTAGATGCCAGTGTTCGAGAAGCTGATCCCTTTCTCGAAGTAGGAAATGGAGTTTTGGAATCGGGCGCCTTTGAGCCCTTTCATCTCTTCGACGGCCTGGCTTGACCAGTTTACGTAGAACTCCACCGGCCGCCAGTATTCGGCGAGGAGGCCGTTCTCGATGTCGGCGGTGCCAGCCTTATCCAGCGGGAGCCAAAAGTGGTCCGACGTGGGATCATCGACCTCGATGCCTTGTGCCTTCTCGTGCGCGGTCAGAGCGGCAAGCTTGACATCGGTGACCACCTGCGCGGTGTTGACCGGCTTGTAGCCGCCCTTGGCCGCGCCTCCGGTAGCACCCGGCGCTGAGCGGTAGAACTTGGTGTTGTTGCCGGATTGGAGGCCGATCTTGATTGCCGCGATCTTTCCGAGCCGCACGACCTGTCGCCCGCGGATGGTTTGCGCGCGCACGTCCAGCATCTGCCCCTGCCCGTACGGGAGTTTAAGGTCGACCGGCATTGAGGTCATGTCGACCATGAACTCGTAGAGGCTCGGTCGGCCCTCGAAGATCGGTTTGCCGCGATACCGGTCGAGTACTCCCTGTCGAACCTGGTAGCGCTTTGCGATGTCGTCGGGGAACGGCCAAGTGTTCTGCGCGTCGACATCGGCTAGAATGGCGGCATAGGCGGCTGCCAAATCGGCTTTGTTGGTCTGCGGGTGGAAGCGCCAGAGATCGTAAAACTGGTAGACGTTCTTCTGCCGCTCGATCGGATCGTCGCAGCGCTCTAGCTCGATGATAACTGGGAACGTGTCGATGCCGGGGAATGTGGCGCGATGCAGCTTTACGACGCGTATCACCTTGGCCTTGGTCAGGATCGCTTCGCGCAGCTTGCGGTGGCTGCCGATCGTGAGGAAGGACGAGCTAACGATATAGAGCATCCTGCGACCATTCTGCAGGCGGGCGAGCGCGTTGACGATGAAATAGCCGTAACTGTCGCCGCTCTGGAGATCGTAGACCGTGCCGTACCCAGGTCCCTCGACTACTTTCACGCCATAGGGCGGGTTGCCGATGAGGAGATCGGGATTGAGCGCCCGCTTTGCGCTCGCCCGTAGGTTTCTCGCCTGCCCGAGGTCCGAAGTCTTGTGAATATCAAAGCCGGCATGTGGATCGACGGTTATTGGATCCAGCGAGTTCTGCGTGTCGACCGAGCGGTCGGCGAGCCAGATGTGGCGTTTGTCTGTCTCGTCCTCAGGGCTGATGTTGTCCTTCAGTTGCTCCAGAAAGGTGGAGAGCAGCGTGAGCTGCACCGCGAATGGGTCGATGTCGCGTCCAAAGACGTGCGCTAACGCTTCGGCATGTGCCCGGCGCGCGTTGCGCGGCTGTCCAGCCATATCGTCAGCGTCAAGGACTTCGTCGACGTACCTTCGATAGATTTCGCGGTAGAAGTGGCCGGATCCGCACGCCGGCTCAACGATCTTCTTGCCGCGAAACCCGCCAAGGTTACGCTGGCCCAAGTCCACCATGAAGCACATGGTCTCATCGGGCGTGTAGACAGCGCCCAGGCCGGAACGGATTTCATCGCTAATCAGCTTTTCGTAAAGATCGCCGATGACGTTGCTGCGCTTGGCGGCTGAACCGTAAATCACGGCCGTCCTGATGTCGATGTCGACAAGGCGCTGGCGTATGTCGGCGAGCGTCTCGTCCGACGGCATGAACCGGTCGTAGTCGCGCGCCTGGAACAGCTGTCCGTAGCGCTGAATGTTGGCCGAGAACCCGAATCTGAAGATATCCGCCCACGATACGCGCGCGATGTCCGAGCCAAGCTTCCTGTAAAAGGTTTTTGACCGTGCAAAGCTTCTTAGCGCCTGGCGCTCTCCAACTCCGTCGAGGCCGGCTAGAAGCTTGTAGCCAAACAGCCCGCCTATTTGGTCGTATTGACGCTGCGGAAACAGCGTGTGAACGATGCGCAGGCTGTCGCCGCCCCGGGCAAGGTCCTCGATAAGCTTGATGAAGAGGATTTTGATGGTGAAGTGGAGGGCGACTCCCTCGATTGCTTGCAAGATGGCCTGCTGCCGACGAGCGGGCTCGTCAGAGCCCTTGGCGGTCTCTCCTAGAAAGGTGCGTCGGACCTTGACGATATTATCCAGGTGTTCGCCAAGAGGATGTCGGTCGGTGTCGAGCTTGGCGGTGATTGGATCACGAAATAGCACGGCGACATCAGTGGCAGCTTTTGACTTGAAGCCGCGTAGCATGCCCAGGAGCTGTGCCTCAGTAAGCATCTGACGGACTTCACCCGGCGTTTCCGCGACGATCTGTTGCCAGTCGGTTGACGGAATGGGTGCGTAATGAGGCTTGCCGTCCGCAGGATTGATCGTGGTTGTGATCTGCAGAAAGCGATGCTGGCGACCGTTAGAAACTATCAAGAAGGGCACGGCTTTGTCGAAGAAATCCGACGTCGCGTAAGAACGCGCTTGGGCGACATCTTCGTCCGTCAGATCGTGGCTGTATCGCTTGCCTTCGAGAACGACGTAAGGGTACCCGCCCGACAGGTAGAGCCCGTCATAGCGCCCAGTTCCGCCCTGTGCGACCGGCAGGGTATGCTGTGCTTGGTAGTCCAAGCTCGACGCCAGTGGGAAGTGGTGCTGCTGCGTTAGCCAAGGCAGGATCAGCGTATCGACTGTGTCCTGCTCGGAGTAGCCGATGTAGTTGGGATTGTGCTGGCTCACAGGCGATCGCCTTTTTTTGCGAGGTTCTGTGCGCCGTGCTTACCAGTGGCGTCACCGGCGATCCGTGTGGCGGACGGTATCTGCAGTAGATCAACTTCCAGCGCGACCATGCACTGAGCGAAGAACGGCGCCGTGAAGCGGCCGCGTGCCACTTTGTTGCGCAAATTCAGGACGTTCTCTTTGATGCCTAGGTCAGCAAGGCGCAGAACCAATTGCTCATAGGACACGCCGCGCCGCATCATCTCAGCGCGCAGCATGTTCTTAACCAAGCGCTCCCAGGTCGCATCATCGGCAGTGGGTTGTCGATCCATTAAGCCGTTCTAGGATGACGCCGCATTGTTCTGCAAGCATCGCCGATTGCGCGCACCATCACGAATGATGGTAAGAACGTTGACACCGAGGCGTCACCACCATAGATGATGGTGCAAGCATCACCAGACGGTTATACTTGTCCACTCACGTCCTCCTCTCAGCGCGCTACCGCGATCTCCCTATCGGGAAGATAGCGCGCCTGAGTCCGGAGCAGGCCTACGCCATCTTCCGAATGGCGCGGTGGCCTCAGACCGAGGGCGAGCCTGTGTGTCCCAAGTGCGGCTCGATCGGCGCATGGACGCTCGGCGATCATGCCGTCCCCGGCGACAAGCGCCAGTTCAGGTGCAAGGAGAAGACCTGCCGCTCGAAATTTTCCGTGACCAGCGGGACGCTGCTCCATAGCCGCAAGCTGGATTTCGTGACTCTGCTCATGGTGGTGAAGCTGTTCTCCATGGGAGCCAAGGGCATCCCGACGACCCTCCTGGGCAACGAGGCCGATATCTCCAACAAATCGGCATTCGTGATGTCGCACAAGCTCCGCGAGGCGCAGATCAAGGCGCAGTTGGGTCGGCAGCTCCACGGCATCGTCGAGATCGATGGCTCCCTCTACGGCGGCCACTACCACCAGGTGAACGAGCGCAAGGACCGGGTCGATCTTCGCAAGCTCGGCGACATAACCGGTAAGAGAATGTCCATGGTGGTTGCGCGTGAGCGCAGCACGGAGGACCGCGTGGGCCTTAGCGTCTGCACGATCGTGTCGCATGAGGCCGACGCTCGACCGTTCGTCTTCGATAGCGTCGATCGTATGGCGACCGTGTACGCCGACGATGGCAGCCACTGGGACGCACTCCGGGTGGCTTTGAACGTGGATCAGGTGAACCACTCCCAGCGGTATTTCGACAAGGGCGTCTGCACCAATCAGGCGGAGAGCTTCTTCTCGCGTGTCGACCGCATGGAGATGGGCACCCACCATCATATTGCCGGTCCCTATCTGTGGGGCTACGGTTGCGACGCCGTGTGGCGCGAGGATCACCGTCGCGAGACCCAGGCCGAGAAGTTCGACGACCTGTTGGAGGCGCTACTGTCGAATACCGTGTCGCGGACGATGAAGGGCTATTGGCAGCGCCACCTCGAGGCCGTTCCCGACATCTCGGAAATGATGGCCGAACTCGCCGAGGGCGACCATGACGCTGATGCGCTATCCGTTGCTCAGGAAGTCGATGCGGACGGAGGTCGGATGAGCCGCGAGGATGTGATAGCGGCGTTCGGTTACGATAAGGCCGTCAGCATCTTCCCGCAGCGAAACGAGGCGTGGAGACGGAAGTGGAAGCGTCGCGAGCCCTTTGCACCCAAGCGGTCTGATGTTCGCCCTGAGCCGTGGTCGGAGCTGAAGCCGCGAGGCCTTTCTTCTTTCAGCCCGTAGTGTTTCAAGTTCCGGGCGGGCATACTCGGTGCGCTGAACCAGTGAAGAAGCCTGGCGGGAGCGAGCGGAGGTTCGCAAGGCGTTCATTCCGAAGCGTCCCATCGTGCGCCCCGAGCCGTGGTCGGAATTACAGCGTCCGCTGAGGTTGCCATCGTCCACGGCGTAGACGGTGTGTGAGTTCACGGGTTTGCGGATTCATGGACTTCTGACCATGATCAGGCAAATGTCTGATTATGCTGAAACGAATTTTCCGAGACGACATTCTCTCATGGCTGCGGTCGAACGCCGTGGGCGTCGCTTCATTGGTGGCCGGCTCCATTGCGTTCATCGCCGCATCGGTGATCGTGCTCCGGTCGTTTGAAGCGAACTTCGTTCAATTGGCTTCGTCTTCCTGGGTGTCACCACCCCATGATGAAGTGAAACAACCATACGTGGCCGGCCAGCGCTATGACCTGTCCAAGCATGGCGTCAACATACCACCATCTCGAGATGATCGGGCGAAAGAGGCCGATAGTCAGAATGCTGCCCAGGGTGCCGAATACTACCGCCGAGGATGCTATGAGAAGGCCAATACCCTCGAGGACTCCGATCTGTGCGCCCAATGGTCCAATGCTGCCGCCGTTCGCTTTGGTAACCGGATCGCGCTGGAGTCCTTCCGGCTGAATAGCTGGATCGGCTTCCTCACTGCGTTTGGCGTCTTTCTGGCTTCCATCGGCGTGGTCTTCGCCGGTATGGCGAGCTTGCAGGCGAGCCGTGGCCTCTTGATGATGGCTTACGGCTTCATGCCCGCGCTGAGTTTCTCCGTGCAGAAGGCCAAGGCGGGCCGGATCAAGGTAACTGTTCGCAATGTCGGGACCGGACCCGCGAGCGACATCCGTGTCAGTGTCGGTGGCGAACGGGCCGCTATGCAGCAAGACCGGCTCGGAGCCGGAGCTCATACTACCCTGGAGTCCTGGGTCGGCGCGGAAGTGATCGAGATAAGCGCCGCGTGCCTGGATCTCTCCAAGAAGCAACGTACCTTCCATCAGCGTTTCATCTGGGCTGGTGGCGAGTGGGTGCTGAGTGAGGAGCAACCAGAGAACGCCCAATAAAAGATTTCCCATATTCCGTCTCCTTCGGAGGCGGCCACACGGGTCGAGCGATTGGAAAGCGCTTACTTTGCGCTGGCCGCCTTCTGTCCTAAAAGTCAGCTGTTCGTTTGCTGCTGATGCGATGCATCATTGGCTTGAAGTCAGCGCAGACGGAGACTGATCAAGGATCGGTCCCCCTTGCTCCATAATGCTGGAGTTTGCGCGCGGCGTGCTCGATTCGCTTCGCCAACCGCTCGAGACCGGGACGGTCAGCGTGGCGCGAGCCAATGCCCACGTGACGTTCCCGGCGCGCGTGCAACTGATCGCGGCAATGAACCCGTGTCGCTGCGGACATCTTGGCGATCCTGCTTTGGCCTGTTCGCGCGCGCCGCGCTGCGCGGCCGATTATCAGGCAAGGCTGAGCGGCCCGTTGCTCGATCGGATCGACCTGCACGTCGATGTCGCTGCGGTCTCGGCTGCCGATCTCGTTCTGCCGCCGCCGGCGGAGGGCTCGCCCGAAGTGGCGGCGCGAGTCAGACGCGCTCGCGCTATCCAGACCGCCCGCTATGCCGAACAAGGTTGTCGCACCAACGCCGAGGCCGACGGCGATCCGCTGGCCGCCGTTGCCACGCCCGACGAGCAGGGCCGGCGCCTGCTCGCCCAGGCGGCCGAAGCGATGCGGCTTTCCGCGCGCGGCTATCACAGGATCCTGCGCGTGGCGCGAACGATTGCCGATCTCGCGGGCAGCGACGGCGTCGGGCGGGTCCATGTTGCCGAAGCCTTGAGCTACCGCCGCCAGCCGCCGCGCAATTGAATGGCTTGAACCGCTCGATGAAGTGCGCAAGCTTGCCGAACGGCTTGGGACGGCCGCAAACAAGGGGGACGAGATGCATTGGATGCTGCTGCCGTTGAAGCGTTACGCCGAATTTTCGGGGCGGTCGCGCCGCAAGGAATATTGGATGTTCGTCCTGTTCCAGATCCTCGTGTCCATTCTGCTGACGGTTCTCATCATCGCGCTGGGCGGCGCGGCGATTCTGGGAAGCTCCGATCCGACGGCGCTTGCCGCTGCGGGTGGCGGGGTGGCGCTGGTGGGCGGCCTATACTTCCTGTTCTCGATAGCGATGTTCATCCCGTCGCTGGCGGTCGGCGTCCGCCGCTTGCATGACACGAACCGGACCGGCTGGTGGATGCTGGCGCCGCTGCTCCCTTATCTGGTGCTGATCTTCGGCGCGTTCGGAGCTTCGGACGCATCCGGAGGCGGCGCGATAGCCGGCCTCGCGATCGTGGCGGGCCTGGCCGTTCTCGTGCTCGGCATCACATTGCTGGTTTTTCTGCTGCTCGACGGCACGCGCGGTCCTAATCGCTACGGAGCAGACCCCAAGGGCGGAGCATCGGCCGATATTTTCGAGTGAAGGCCCGCTTGCCCTCGTGATGGTGCCGGGCTAGGCGGCGCCACCATGCCCCTGTGGCGGAATTGGTAGACGCGCTCGACTCAAAATCGAGTTTCGCAAGAAGTGTCGGTTCGAGTCCGACCGGGGGCACCATCCGCTCTCACGACGCAAAATCGGCGTCTGCGCGGGCTGACTTGCGAAAGCGCCTGTTCGCCGGCCCTGCTTTCACTAGATAGGGCCGATGGCGAAGCAAACGCGTTCGAACGATTGGGGATTTCCGCGCTGGCGCGGCTACGGCTCGACGCGAGAAGCCGCACAGGTCCGCTTGTGTGATCGCCACGGCTGCACCGAGCCCGGCGACCGACCCGCGCCCAAGGCGCCCAACAAGCCCGATCGCTGGTATTTCTGTGAGCGGCACGCGGCCGAATACAACAAGAATTGGAACTACTTCCAGGGCCTGAACGCCGAGGAGGTCGCCGCCCGCGAGGCGGAGGAGGAGCGGGATGCGGGCGCGTTCCGAGCAGCGAGCCATTATGGCTGGGGTGGCTCGGGCGACGGCAGCCGAAGCCGCGACGAAATGCGCGCGCTCGAGATCCTCGAAGTCGAAATCGATGCCGGATTCGACGCGATCAAGCAGGCCTATCGCCGGCTCGCCAAGGCCAGCCATCCGGATGTCGCCGGCGACGATCCTAAGGCGGCGTCGCGATTTCAGTCGATCCAGGCTGCCTATGAAGTGCTTCGCCGCGCCGAAGAAGTTCGAACTGGCGGCCCGGCCTAGCCGCCGAGCCGCTCAGGATCACGCCTGAGGCTGCATCTCTGTCAACGTGCACCCGACGCGGTGACCGCCGGTGCCGAACGAAGCCTCGACATGCTGGCCGGGGCGGGCGTTGTGGACACCGGTTACCGCTCCAGAAGAAATCCACTGGCCGGCCTTGATCTTGATGCCGCGGCTCGCCAGCAATTCGAACAGGAAGCGTGCCGAGCCGATCGCGCCGTCCGGAAAAGACGCGGCGCGGCCGGTGCCGACCCGCTGTCCGTCGATGCTGGTCACCACCTCCCATTGCTCGAATGCGCTCGACCGCCAGTCCGGGATTTCCGCGCCGATCACCAGGCCATTATTGTTTCCGAAATCGGAGACGATCGCGATCGGGCCGAGCTTGTTGATGCTGCCGAGCGGGGAGCTCGCGACTTCGATCCCCACATGAACGGCATCGATGAGATCGGCCGCTTCTTCGAGCGTGAACGCGGTTTGGCCCACGGCGGGCGATCTGCCGATCCTGAGCAGGAACTCCGCCTCGCCAGCCGCGAAGCCTCGGCCGAATACGGGCATGCGCGGCTCGTGCCCATCGGCGACCAAAGCCTGCGGGGCGAAGATCGGCCCAGCCAAGCGATCGACGCCAAACCTGTCCGACAAAGGCGGCTGGATTCGGCCGACTTTCCAGCCTGAAATCGGCCGACCCCAGGTGGCGATGGCCTCGTCCTGGATCTGGTAAGCGTCGGCAAGGCTTTGCGGGAGGCTACCCGGATAGTCGGCCAGACCCTCGGCGTTGCGCCGCGCGGACAGAAAGCGATCCGCGATCAGGGTCGCGTCATTCGACTGCAAAGTCATTCAAGCCCCACAAAATGATACGCCAAGAATATGGGAAACCGGTGTCATAGGCAACCGCTCTGAACAGCGTCGGGCGGACGATCAGGCCGGACGAAGCGCCGCCGCTTGTCGAGCCCGGTCTCGTATCTGCTCCAAATCCGTCATGGGTCCGCTCGGCACGAGCCAACTACCGCCAACGCAGGCGACCGCCGGATGCGCTAGCCAGTCCGGAGCGGTCTCCAGGGTAATCCCGCCGGTCGGGCAGAAACGAACCTGGCCGCCGAACACCGCGCTAAATGCTTTCAGCGCGGGCAGGCCCCCTGAAACACTGGCCGGGAAGAATTTTAGGCGCGAGAAGCCACCGTCAAGCGCGCGCATGATGTCGCTGGCACTGGCGATTCCGGGGAGAAGCGGGACGGAAGACCCGGCCGTGGCGTGCGCAAGTCGATCGGTCAGGCCGGGGCTGACAACGAATTCGGAACCGGCCTCGAGCGCCGCCTCATACTGGTCCGGGCTCAGCACCGTTCCAGCGCCGACGATCGCGCCCGGCACGGCCTTCATCGCGCGGATAGCGTCCAGCGCGGCGCGCGTCCGCAAGGTGACTTCGAGCACCGGCAGTCCGCCCTCGACCAGCGCCCGCGCGATCGGCAGCGCATCTTCCACCCGCTCGATTACGAGCACCGGGATCACGGGCGCCGCCGACAGGATCAGATCGATATCAGCCATTCGTTGCTCCTGAGCCAAGGCAGCCACGCGCTCCGCCGTCGCGCATCGCCGCGACCGCGCCGGATAGCGCGGCGCGGAAAGCGGAATGCTCCGCAACCTGCACCGGGAAGATCTGCCGATCATTTAGCAGCGTCTCGACCAGTGCGCCCGAGCGCGCGGCGGCCATCAGCGCCGGTGAGAGCGGATCGACGATTTCGAAACCTCCGCGAGTCTGGCGGTCGATGAACAGCATCCATGCCGCGATCGGCACGGCCAGCCGGTCGATCGGTCGGCCCGCCCGGAGCGCGTCGGCGATCGTGTCGAGCAAGCGGTAGGGCAGCTTTTGCGATCCGTCCCATGCGATCTGCGACAGCTTGTGGGCGATTGCGGGATTTCGGAATCGCTGCAGGATCTCGCCGACATAGACGTCCAGATCGAGCGGGGAGGGCAGGAGGCTGGGCACAATATCACTGCGGATCAGCTGCTCGACGAAGCGTGCCAGGTCCGGATCTGCCATCGCGTCAGCCACCGTTTCGTGACCGATCAGCAGCCCGAGATAGGCGAGGCTCGAATGCGCGCCGTTCAGGATTCGCAGCTTGGCCCGTTCCCAAGCGCCAACGTCGGCCGCCAGCACGGCCCCGACCGACGCCAGATCGGGCGCGTCGTCGGGAAGCACATCCTCAATGATCCAGGCCGTATAGGCCTCGCGGCTGACGGGAATAGCGTCGGCCCAGCCGGTCGCCTCCTCCACCGTCCGCCGAAGCCGATCGTCCGTCGCGGGCGTGATCGAATCGACCATCGTGCCGGGAAAGCGAACCTCTCCCGCGATCCAGCGCGCCAGATCGGGATCGAGCCGTTCGGCATAGTTTATTACGGCCAGCCGGAGCTTTCGTCCGTTCGAGGCGAGATTGTCGCAGCACAATGGCGTGAACGGAGGCAGGCCGGACGCGCGCCGATCGCGCAAACTCAATGCGAGCCAGCCGACAATGCTGACCGGCGCTTCGGGAGAACTGAGGTCGTGGACGATATCGGGATGCGTGAAGTCAAGGGCCCCGTCTCCGGCTAGGCAATAGCCCTTTTCGGTCACGGTGGTTGAGACGATCCGGACGTCCGGGCTGCGGAGCAGTTGCCGGACCCCTTCGCCCTGACCCGGGCCAAAGAAGGCGTTGTGCACCCTGATTGTGCGAAAGCTTGTCTCGGCATCGAGAATGGCGAGCGTGTATGCGCCCGCCTGCCCCCTGAGCGCCTCCACCGTCGCGGCAGACCGGAGCGAGACGGCGGCGATGCCCCAGCGTGGATCGTCGCCGAGCAGGCGATCGACATAATCGGCCTGGTGGGCGCGGTGAAAGGCGCCGGGCCCGAAATGGACGATGCCGGTGCGCAGCGCTGAGCGGTCATAGCCGGCCTGGGTCACAGCGTGACGCCGCGCTTCCAGATCGCGATTTCGCGCTCCCCATTGCGCTCGGAGGCAGTTTCCGCGCCGGATGCGATTGCCACGATCTGATCGAGCAGGCGATCGGCGACCGGCTCGATCCCGTCTTCGAGCACCTGGCCGGCGTCGAAATCGATCCACCCCTTCTTGCGGGCGGCAAGCGCGCTGTTGGACGCGATCTTCACCGTCGGAACTGGGAAGCCGAGCGGCGTGCCCCGGCCGGTGGTGAACAGGATCAGGGTCGCGCCCGCCGCCGCCAGCGCGGTGCACGAAACGGCGTCGTTGCCGGGCGCTTCGAGCAGGCTCAGGCCCCGGCGGCGGACCCGCTCGCCATAGCGCAGCACGTCGTTGACCGGCGCGAGCCCGGCCTTCTGGACCGCGCCCAGCGACTTCTCCTCCAACGTGGTGATGCCGCCCTCGATGTTGCCCGGGGACGGGTTCTCAGAAACCGGCTCGCCATGCTGGAGGAAATAGCGTTTGAAGTCGTTTACCACGCCGACGATGCCGTCGAACACGCTGTGATCGCGGGCGCGGGCCATCAACAGCTGCTCGGCGCCGAACACTTCCGGTATTTCACTCAGGATCGCCGTTCCGCCGGCGCCGTCGACGCGATCCGCCATACGCCCGACCAATGGGTTGGCAGTCAATCCCGAGAAGCCGTCCGAACCGCCGCACTTTAGACCGAGCACCAGTTCGGATAGGCCGACCGGCTCGCGCCGGGCGAGCGCCGCGGTCGCGACTAGCCCCTCCACCACGGCGACACCTTCCCCGATCTCATCCTCGACCCCCTGCGCCCGCAACGTGCGGACGCGTCCGCGCAGTGGCTCCGGTATCTGGGCCAGCAGCGCGTCGAGCTGGTTGGATTCGCATCCCAGCCCGACCAGCAGCACACCGCCGGCATTTGGATGACAGGCGAGCGCCGCGAGCACGGACCGCGTTCCGGCAAGATCGTCGCCGAGCTGCGAGCATCCGAACGGATGGCTGAAGGCATGGACGCCATCCACCGCGCCGGCATGGCGGGCATGCGCGATCGCGGCGATCTTGCCGGCGACCCGTGCCACGCACCCGACCGTAGGGAGGATCCAGATTTCGTTGCGGGTTCCGACGCGGCCGTCCGGTCGGCGATAACCTTGGAACTGTGCCGGGGCGGCGGCCCGGGCGGGCTGCGCGGCGATCGGTTCGTAACGATAACCTTCGACGCCGCTCAGCGAAGTTGCGAGATTGTGCGAATGGACATGCCCGCCGGCCGCGACATCGGCCGTCAGCACGCCGATCGGCCAGCCGAACTTGTGGACTTTCTCGCCAGCCCGGAGCGTGCGCAGGGCGAGCTTGTGACCGTGCGGGATCGGCTCGCGCGCGCGCACAATCATGTCGCCGAGGTCGATCTCCTCGCCGGCATCGACCGGACGCAGCGCGACCGCGACATCGTCTCGGGGATGGAGCCGCAGCAAGGCCCGTGGCTCGGTCGGGTGGGTGAGGAGGGCGCCGGATGGCATTCGCACGAGGCCTCGTCTGGTAACCGGTGTCAGGTAAGTCTTGCGCCAAGCCGGGGCAAGCCGGGCGCGCGCTTTTGTTTCCCCGCCCGCTCGGCTAGGCTCGGCTGCTGCGGGAGAGCGAGTTGAGCGGCCAGGGCGATCGGAACGAAGGCGCTGAGCGCCGCGGCGGCAAGCCGACGATCAACGACGTCGCGCGGCTGTCGGGCGTGTCCAAGAAGACGGTCAGCCGGGTAATCAACCGGTCGCCTCTGCTGAACGACGACACCCGCAAGCGCGTCCTGGAAGTGATCAGCGAGATCGGTTACGTTCCCAATCCGCAGGCGCGCGGTTTGGCGATGCGCACCAACTTCCTGATCGGCCTTATCCACGACAATCCCAACGCGCAGATGGTGCTGAATGTCCAGCAGGGCATCCTCGAAGCGCTCCAGGGGAGCGAATATGAGATGATCGTTCGGCCGGTCGATCGGGGGTCGGCGGCGATGCTGGATGATGTTCGCCGCTTTCTCGAGCGGCAGCGTCTGTACGGCGTCATTATCTTGCCGCCGATCTCCGAGAATGACGGGCTGGCCCGGCTTTGCGACGAACTCGGCTGCCGCTACGTCCGCATGGGCTCGGCCGAACTGGACGATCCCGATCACATGGTCGCGTCCAACGATCGGGAGGCGGTGCAGGCCGCGATCGCTTATCTGATCGAGCAGGGCCATCGCCAGATCGGGCTGATCGCCGGCCCGCACGGCTTCCGGTCTGCCGTCGAGCGGCGCTTGGGGTTCGAGGACGCGCTCGCGGCTGCCAAGATCAAGCTGCCCCGCAGCCTGATCGCGGAAGGCAATTACACGTTCGAATCCGGCATCGCCGCGGCGGAGAAGCTGCTTGACCTGTCGCCAAGGCCGACGGCCATCTTCGCCAGCAACGATGAAATGGCGGCCGGCGCGGTGCATGTCGCCCGCCAACGCGGCATCGACGTGCCAGAAGCACTGTCCATTATCGGTTTCGACGACACCCCGATCGCCGCCCATATCTGGCCGCCGCTGACCACCGTTCGCTGGCCGATCATCTCGATGGCGCGTTCGGCCGCCTTGAAGCTGCTGACCGTCGCATCGGAGGACGACGTGAGCGAGCCGTCCTTGTTCATCTCGCGCCTGGTCAAGCGAGCCTCCGTCGCGCCGCCGCAAGCGTGACCCCGCTCAGCCTTGCGGTTCGGGCTGACACCGGTTACCGAACAAGGCGACGTGATGGGAGATCACGGAGCCGCTCGTGCGTTCAGGAAAGCGATGACCAGGCCACTCAAGCTCGACCCCGACAGGCTGTTCCCGGCCGATCCGTCCACCCGCTCGATCGCCCGCGCGCTTCATGCCGAGGTCGCCGGCCTGCCGATCGTCAGTCCGCACGGTCACACCGACCCCGCCTGGTTCGCGACGGACGCGGCCTGGACCGATGCGACCGAGCTGCTGCTGGCTCCCGATCACTATCTCTACCGCATGCTGTACAGCCAGGGCGTGCCGCTGGACCGGCTCGGCGTGCCTAGCCGATCAGGGGCCTCCCGGGCCGATCCGCGCGAGGCGTGGCGCCTGTTGGCGTCGCACTATCATTTGTTCCGCGGCACCCCTTCGCGGCTGTGGCTGGACCATGTCTTTGCCGAAGTATTCGGGATCGAGGTCTGCTTGGAGACCGGGACCGCCGATCTTTATTTCGACCGGATCGGCGACGCGCTTGCCAGGCCCGCCTTTCGCCCGCGCGCGCTCTTTGACCGATTCGGGATCGAACTGCTGGCGACCACCGAAGGCGCGCATGACGAACTGCTCCATCATGCCGCGCTGCGCCGGTCCGGCTGGCCCGGCCGGGTAGTCACGACCTACCGTCCCGACGCAGTGATCGATCCGGAGCATGAGGAGTTCGGCGCCGCGCTCGCCAAGTTCGCCGAGCTGACCGGCGAGGATGTTCACGACTGGGCCGGTTACCTCTCCGCCCATCGCAAGCGCCGTGCCGCGTTCCGCGCGGCGGGCGCGACCGCGACCGATCACGGTCACCCAACCGCCCGCACCGCCAATCTCGACGAACCGGCAAAGCGGGCGGTGTTCGGGCGAATAGTCGGCGGGACCTGGTCGGCGCAGGATGCCGAGCTGTTCCGCGCGCAGATGCTGACCGAAATGGCGGCGATGAGCGTCGAAGACGGAATGGTGATGCAGGTTCACCCCGGCGCTTTGCGCAATCACAATTGCTGGCTGCACCAGCATTACGGCCGCGACAAGGGCGCCGACATTCCAACCCGCACCGACTATGTGGAAGGGCTCAAACCGCTGCTCGATCGGTTCGGCAACGAGACCCGGCTGTCCATCATTCTCTTCACGCTCGACGAGAGCGTATATGCGCGCGAGCTGGCGCCGCTGGCCGGCCATTATCCTTGCCTGAAGCTCGGCCCCGCTTGGTGGTTCCACGACAGCCCCGAAGGCATGCGCCGCTTCCGGGAGGCGACGACTGAAACTGCCGGCTTTTACAACACGGTCGGGTTCAACGACGACACCCGGGCATTTCTGTCGATCCCGGCACGGCACGACGTCGCGCGCCGTGTCGATTGCGGCTTCCTCGCCCGCCTGGTCGCGGAAGGGCGGCTGCCGGATTGGGAAGCGGCCGAGCTCGCCCACGACTTGACCTACGGCCTCGTCAAGCGCGCCTACCGCCTCGATGAGTCGCGGGCGAAAGCGCGTAATGACGAACCGCGCACCGCTCAGGGTGAGCGGGTTCTTAGCATGGAGCTGAATTGATGTTCGAACGCACTTACTACGCAACCCATCCCGACATGATGGAGTGCGTCTCCAACGGGGAGCTGCGCGAGCGTTATCTGATCGAGGATCTGTTCCGTGCAGGCGAGGTGGTGCTGAATTACACCCATGCCGATCGGTTCGTGATCGGCGGCGTAGTGGTGGCCGGCGGCGGTGTGAAATTGCCGGAGCAGACCGAGCCTGCCGCGGCGGCCGGGCGGCCGTTTCTGGAAAGGCGCGAGCTGGCGATCGTCAATGTCGCAGGCACGGTCGGGACCGTGACCGTGGACGGCGAGGCCTTCGAGCTCGGCAACATGGACTGCCTGTATGTCACGATGGGCGCGACCGACGTGGTCTTCTCAGGCGAGGGCGCGCGTTACTACCTTGCCTCCTGCCCGGCGCATAAGGCCTTCCAGACCCGCAAGCTCGGCATCGCCCAGGCAAATGCCCTGAAACGCGGCAGCCTCGAGGAGTCGAACGAGCGGACCATCTACCAGCTGGTCATTCCCGGCGTGTGCGACAGCGCGCAGCTGGTGATGGGGCTTACCGTCATGAAGCCGGGCAGCGTCTGGAACACGATGCCGCCGCACATTCATGAGCGCCGGAGCGAGATATACTTCTACTTCGGCCTGGACGGCGCCAACGACCGCGTTTTCCACTTCATGGGGCAGGGCGATCAGCTCCGGCAGATCACCGTCGCCAACGAGGAGGCGGTGATCAGCCCCGTCTGGTCCGTGCATATGGGCGCGGGCACCAAGGCTTATGCCTTTATCTGGGCGATGGCGGGCGAGAACCAGGATTATACGGACATGAACGTCCTCGATATCTGCCAGCTGCAATGAGCGGGCTGTTCGATCTCACCGGCCGCGTCGCGGTCGTAACTGGGGCCAATACCGGCATCGGCCAGGGCATCGCGGTCGCGCTTGCCCGGGCCGGGGCGGACGTGGCGCTGGTCGGGCGGTCAGCGGCGGACGAGACGGCGGCGCTGGTGCGCGAAGCCGGACGCCGCGCGATCCTGATCGGGGCGGACCTGTCGACAATCGCGCCGGTCAGCGACGTGATCGAGCGCACGGTGACAGAGCTTGGCAGTGTCGACATCCTGGTCAACAATGCCGGGATAATCCGCCGCGCAGACGCCGTCGATTTCAGCGAGGAAGATTGGGACGCGGTGATCGACACCAATCTCAAGTCGCTCTTTTTCCTGTGCCAGGCGGCCGGGCGGCACATGATCGGACAGGGGCGCGGCAAGATCATCAACATCGCCTCCATGTTGAGTTTCCAGGGCGGCATCCGCGTGCCGAGCTACACCGCGTCCAAGAGCGGGGTCGCCGGCTTGACCAAGCTGCTCGCCAACGAATGGGCGGCCAAGGGCATCAACGTCAACGCGATCGCGCCCGGTTACATAGCCACAAACAACACCGCCGCGCTTCAGGCGGACGAAAACCGCAACCGGCAAATCATGGAACGCATCCCGGCCGGCCGTTGGGGCGATCCTTCGGACCTGGGCGGAGCGGCGGTGTTCCTCGCCTCCTCGGCTTCCGATTACGTCAACGGTCACATTCTCGCGGTCGACGGCGGCTGGCTGGCGCGGTGACGGGGGCTGTCGCCTGCTTTGGCGAGTTGCTGCTGCGCCTTACCGCGCCGGGTCGCGAGTTGCTGCTGCAGCGGCCGCGTCTCGACGTGCATGTGGGCGGGGCCGAAGCGAACGTCGCGGTCGGGCTCGCTTCCCTCGGCCACGCGACGCGGGTGATCAGCCTGGTGCCCGACAATGCGCTCGGACAGGCAGCGATCGGCTATCTGAGGCGGCACGGCGTCGATGCTGCGCAAGTCCGCGCGACACCTGGGCGGATGGGCCTTTACTTTCTGGCGCAAGGCGCGGGCCTGCGTGCGTCCGAGATCGTCTATGATCGCGAGGGGAGCAGTTTCGCCAATGCCGGCCCGTCCGAATTCGACTGGGACGAACTGCTGGCGAGTGTCGACCTGCTGCACATGTCCGGCATTACACCGGCGCTCGGGCCTTGTTCGGCGGAGACGGCGCTCGGTGCCGCGCAGGCGGCCGAGCGGCTCGGCATCCCGATCTCGTTCGACGGCAATTACCGGGCGCAATTGTGGGAGCGGTGGGACAGCTGCCCGCGCGAGATTCTGACAGGGCTGGTGAAGCGCGCCGAGATCATGTTCGGCAATCATCGTGACATCTCGCTGCTGCTCGGCCGCCAGTTCAGCGGGGAGGGCGAGGATCGTCGGCGCGAGGCGGCCGATGCCGCTTTCGCAGCTTTTCCAAAGCTCAAGCTGATCGCCTCAACCGCGCGGCACCTCGACGACGCCGACCGGCACCGTATTTCGGCGCGGATCGACACGCCGGAACGCTCGGTCCAGACCGAGGATGTGGTGGTGGCGGGGATCGTCGACCGGATCGGCGCGGGCGATGCGTTCGCGGCCGGCATCCTGCACGGCCTGAGGACCGGGCGGGACCTCGACTGGACGGTCCGGTCGGGCCTCGCCGTGACCGCGCTCAAGCACAGCCTGCCAGGCGATGCCAGCCTGTTCGGACCTCGCGACATCGACGCGTTCATGTCCGGGGAACTCGACGTCCGGCGGTAACGTGGACCGAAGAACCTTTCTGGCGGCGGCAACAGTGGCGGCGGGCGCCAGTGCGGTTTCGGCCCGGTCGCTCGCGCAGCCGCCGATCGTCGAAACCAGCCTCGGCCGGGTTCGTGGAGCGAGCGAAGGCGGCCTGTACGTGTTTCGCGGGATCCGGTACGGGACGGCCGAGCGCTTCCAGGCGCCGCGCGCGCCCCGGCCGAGCCGGGACGTGGTCGACACCCTGCTATACGGCCCGTCCGCGCCGCAGCGGGGCGGGCGCTACCAGCCGCAGAGCGAAGATTGCCTGTTCCTCAACCTGTGGACACCCGACGCGTCCGCGCGGGCCAAGCGGCCGGTGATGGTGTATATTCATGGCGGCGCATATTCTTCGGGCAGCGTCGCCGATCCGCTGAACGACGGCCGGCATCTCGCGGCGGCGGGCGATGTCGTGGTGGTCACCGTCAACCACCGGCTGAACGCGTTCGGATATCTCTACCTCGCGCGGCTCGATCCGCGCTTCGCCGACAGCGGCAATGCGGGGCAGGCGGACCTTATCCTGGCGCTGCGCTGGATCCGGAGCAACATCGCCCGGTTCGGCGGCGATCCGAAGCGGGTGATGGTGTTCGGCCAGTCGGGCGGCGGTGCCAAGATCGCGACGGTGATGGCGATGCCGGGCGCGGCCGGCCTGTTCGGGCGCGCGGCGACGATGAGCGGACAGCAGGTCACCGCCTCTGGGCCGCTCAACGCGACCGCGCGGGCGCGGGCCTATATGGAGGCGATGAAGGCGCCGTCCGTCGACGCTTTGCTGTCGCTGCCGACGCAGGCGCTGGTCGATGGCCTGGGCGCGACCGATCCGATCCTGGGCGGCGGGATCTACTTCGGGCCGGTGCTCGACATGAGGTGGCTGCAACGGCACCCGTTCTGGCCCGACGCGCCGCCGCAATCGCACGCCATTCCGATGATGCTGGGCAACACGCGGGACGAGACGCGGGGCTTCTTCGGGCCGGATCACCCGAAGGTCCAGGGGCTGAACTGGGCCAATCTGGCGGAGCGGCTGGCGCCCGAATTGCGGATCGACATCCACCCCGAATGGGTCGTCGCTCAATATCGCGATCGCTTTCCGGAGCTGACGCCCGAGCAGCTGTTCTTTAGGGCGACCACGGCGGGGCGCAGCTGGCGCGGGCAGGTGGAGGAAGCGGACGCGCGGGCGCGGGCCGGGAGCCCGACCTGGGTCTACCAGCTCGACATTCCATCGCCGGTCGAGCCGTGGCGCGGGGCGCCGCACACGTTCGACATTCCAATGGTGTTCGGCACGCTGGACGCAGAGGGGTCGATCACCGGCACTGGCGACGCCGCGCGGCAGGTGTCGCGGGCGATGATGGCGGCGTTCGTCGCCTTTGCCCGAATCGGCGATCCCAACGGTGCGGGGCGGCCGCACTGGCCGGCGTATCGCCTGCCCGATCGAGAAACGATGATCTTCGACCGCTCCTCGCGGGCGGTTGGCGATCCCCGCCGCTGGGAGCGCGAGCTGTTCGCCCGCGTGCCCTACGTGCAGCCTGGGACCTGAGTATCATGACACGGCGCTACTCACATCGTCATGCTGAACGCGTTTCAGCATCCACTTCTGATGCGGCGGTGCGGGCGAACAGATGGACCCTGAAACGAGTTCAGGGTGACGAGGCAACGTGATGTCATCCAGCTCTAGCGCCGCTGCTGCCGCATCTCGGCATCGCGGGGCGTGCCGGGTTGCTGGATAAGGTCGTCCTTCTGCCCGGGGTAGCGGCCCGATTTCGGTTCC
This sequence comes from Allosphingosinicella sp., assembly GCA_036387855.1. Taxonomy (GTDB): domain Bacteria; phylum Pseudomonadota; class Alphaproteobacteria; order Sphingomonadales; family Sphingomonadaceae; genus Allosphingosinicella. Next base: position 186,153 of record DASVSZ010000042.1, read on the forward strand.
ATGGTGACGAGGTTCCATTCGGCCTCCCGGAAGGGCGCGCGGGTGATTGCCACTTTCCGGAAGCCGCCGACCTGCTTCTCGTCGTCGATGATCTCGCCGCGGCCCTCGGCGACGTCGAAGGTGATCCGAATATCGTCCGCGTCCCGGTCCCAGGGCCGGGCGCCGGCCCAGGCGAGCACATGCTCTTCGACCCGCGCGGCGGGGAGCACATCGAGCGATTCCGGCCAGACCTGCGGCGTCCGCGATTCCAGGATGCGGGCGAGGCCGGTCGTGTAGCGGCCAAGCATCGGCAGGGCGCGGCCGTCCTGGTCGGTCGCGACATTGTCTCGCCCGTGATAGCGCAGATCGCCGGCGCCGCCGATCGCCAGGAAAGTGACGTCCTTGCGCGTCGACGGCCCGGCGCGCAACACGTTGCCGACGGCGGAGAGCTCGCCGAGCTGGTAGGGCTGCGTCCCCCATTCCAGGGCCATCAGATTGTAATGGATCGCCCGCGCGCCGGGATTGTAGATGAAGTTGTTTACCACCGCCGCGTGAACGCCGCCCTTGAGCAGCGGATTGCGCTCCTGATTATGGGCGTAAAGATTGCGGTAGATGAGGATGCCGGTCGCGTTGTCGTGGATCAGCGAGCCCTTGCTGTGCTCGCCCTTGGGATGGCTGGCGTAGCGCAATCCCTCGGCCAAAAGATTATACGAGAAGGTGATGTTGTGGCTGGTGCCGCGACGCCATTCCTCGACACTGGTGCCGGTGAAACGCGGCCCGGAGGCTGAGAGGTTCTCGTCGATGCCCCAGATCATCGAGCAATGATCGACGATCACGTTGCGGGCGCCGACCGTCGAGACCGCGTCTGCTTCCCACCCGCTGCGCTGCGCCTGGCCGTCGACGCCGGTATGGACGCGGATGTGGCGCATGATCACGTCATGAGTCTTGATGTCGATCCCGCCGCGGACGATCGTGATGCCGGGGGAAGGCGCGGTCTGGCCGGCGATGGTCAGGAACGGCTCGGCGACCGTGAGCGTGGTGCGGCCGAGATCGATCACGCCGCCAACCTCGAACACCACGATGCGCGGACCTTTGCGTTCCAGCGCCGCGCGGAAGGAGCCGGGGCCGTTCGGATCGAGATTGGTCACGCGCACGATCGCGCCCCCTGTGCCGCCGCGGGTCTGCGCCGCCCAGCCGACCGCGCCAGGGAAAGCCTGCGCCGATGCTGCCGCCGACGAGAAGGTGAGCAACCCCGTGATCGTTATCGCCAAGCCTCGCATGTCAGGTCCTCTTCCGCCGTCCACTTGACAGCGATGCTGTCGCAAGCCAGCGTATGACACCGGTTTCTCAATGGGCAAAGCGGGAAGGTTGCCGCCAGCGAAATCGGCTTGGAAAGCGGATGCTTAGCCCGGAAATGGGCGGCGTCGGCAAGGCAAGCTGGGCGGAGACTCGCTCCAGAGTGCAGACACCGGTGTCATAGTCGACGGTCCGAAAGAGGCCGAGGCGAGAAAAGAGGGGAAGATTCGATGCGGTCGAGCCTGAACAGCGCAACTTCCGGCACGTATGTGGCGCGCCTCCTCGGAGCGGCCTCGCTGCTGGCCCTGGCCGGCTTGTCGGCGCCGGCTCATGCCCAGCAGGACGGCGCGACACAATTGCCGCCGGCCAGTCCGCAGATACCGGGCGGCGACGGCGTTCCGACGACCGACCAGCTCGAGGCCGGCGAAAGCGCCGACAACGAGGCGAGCGAGGGCGGCGAGGAGATCGTCGTCACCGGCTTCCGCTCGTCACTTCGCGCGTCGTTGAACGAGAAGCGCAACGCGAGCGGCGTGATCGACGTCATCAAGGCCGAGGACATTGCCGACTTCCCCGACAACAACCTTGCCGAGTCGATCCAGCGCATCCCCGGCGTCACGATCACCCGCGACCAGGGGGAAGGCCGCCAGATCACCGTCCGGGGCCTGGGTCCGCTGTTCACGCGTGTCCGCATCAACGGGATCGAGGGGCTCAGCACGACCGGCGGCGCCGATGCCAGCGGTGGCGCCAATCGCGGCCGCCAGTTCGATTTCAACGTCTTCGCGTCCGAGCTGTTCAACAGCATCACGGTCCGCAAGACAGCGTCGGCGGATGTCGAAGAAGGATCGCTCGGCGCCACCGTCGACCTCGTCAGCGCGCGGCCATTCGACTATCGCGACGATTTCACGGTCGCCGGCTCGGCCCAGGTCGGCCTCAACGATCTGTCCAACTCGGTCGATCCGCGCTTCGCCGGCCTGGTCTCGGCCAAGTTCCTGGACGGGCGCATCGGCCTGCTCGTGTCCGGCGCTTATAGCGAGCGCGGCATCCTCGAGGAGGGGCCGAGCACGGTGCGCTGGGAGCGCGGCGGCGACAATGGCGGCTTCGCCGCGGCCTCGACGCTGCCGCAAGGCGCCACGCAGGGGTTCAACTTCTTCCACCCCCGCATCCCGCGCTACGACAGCTACCGCTACCGGACCGAGCGGCTGGGCCTGACCGGATCGCTCCAGTTCCAGATCACCGACGACACGTTGCTGACGCTCGATGCGCTGTATGCCGACTTCAAGTCGCAGCGGACCGAGCAATATCTTGAAGCGATCTCGTTCAGCCGCAATGCCGCCGCGGGCGGCAAGCCGCAGACGGTGATCCTGCCGGGCGCTATGGTCGATGCGAACAACAGCCTGGTCTTCGGCACGTTCAACAATGTCGATGTGCGCGTCGAGACCCGGTTCGACGAGCTCAGGACCAAATTTCAGCAATATACCGGGTCGCTCAGCCACAAATTCGGCGATCGCGTGACGCTCAACCTGCTTGGCGGCTATTCCAATTCCAAGTTTCGCAACCCGATCCAGACCACGGTCGCGCTCGATGTCGCGAACATCCAGGGCTATTCCTACGACTTCCGCGAGGATAGCCGCGCGCCGACCTTCAGTTACGGCAATCTCGATGTGGCCAATCCGCTGCGCTACACATTGGGCGAGATCCGGCTGCGTCCGCAGTTCGTCGATAACGACTTCCGGGTCGCGCGAGGCGAGCTCGCGTTCGAAGTGTCGCAGCAGCTGACGCTCAAGGGCGGTGTCGATTACAAGAAATACGGCTTCGATTCGCGTGAGCTGCGCCGCGCGAGCGAAACGCAGGTGCCGGCGCTGACTTCGGCGCAGCTCGCCGCGCTGACGACCCTGTATGCGATCGACAATGATACGCCGCTGGGCGGCACGCCGCGCCTGTTCGTGGTCCCCGATCTCGGCGCGTTCGCCGACACGCTCGGCATCTATTCCAACAGCGGCATCTTCGCCCTGCAGGGAATCGAAAACGCGACCGCGCGGTCGAACTTTCGAACGGTCAAGGAGCGCGACCTGGGCGCCTACGGCCAGGTCGATTTCGATTTCGACGTCGGCGGCATCGGCCTGCGCGGCAATGCCGGGGTGCGCTATGTCGAAACTAAGCAGCGATCGACCGGCTATACCGGGACGGGCGCGACGCTGACCCTGGTCGAGATCGACCGCAGATATACCGACTGGCTGCCGTCCTTCAACATCGCCGCCGATGTGACCGATCAGATCGTGCTGCGCGGCGGCGTCGCCAAGGTGATCGCGCGTCCGGACATCGGCACGGTCAATCCGGGCGGCGCGTTCGCCATCTCAGGCGGCAACCGAACCTTCTCGCGCGGCAATCCGTTGATCGATCCGACCGAGGCGACGACCTACGATCTCGCCGCCGAATGGTATTTCGCGCCGGAATCCGCGATCCTGATCGGATTGTTTTACAAGGACATCAGCAGCTTCGTTGCGACCACGGCCCAGCAGATCCCGTTCAACGAGCTCGGCCTGCCGGACACGTTGCTCACCGGAACGACAGTGCAGCCGACAGACCTGTTCACCGTCACCCAGCCGGTCAACAGCAAGGGCGGCACGCTCAAGGGCGCGGAAATCGGTGTGCAGCTGCCATTCCGGTTCCTGCCGGCACCGTTCGACAATCTCGGTGCGCTCGCCAACTACACCTATGTCAAATCCAACATCGAATATCCGCTGACCAGCGCGGCCAATGCTCCAACCGTGATCCAGCCTTTGGTCAATTTGTCCAAGCACGCGGCCAATGCGACGCTGTATTACGAGGACAAAAGGTTCAGCATCCGTGGCTCGGTGTCGTATCGCAGCGGCTATCTGACCAATGTTCCGGGCCGCAACGGCGTCAGCCCGCCGAGCCCGAACGCGGCGCAGCCGACCTTCAACGATGTCGAGGGCACCAATTCGACGATCAACGTGGATTTGGCAGCATCGCTGACGATCACGCCGCAGATTTCGCTGACCTTCGAAGCAGTCAACATCACCGACGAATATGTCGATCAATATATCGACAGCCAGGCCAACCGGCTGAGCGTCAACCACCATACCGGACGGCAATTCTATTTCGGCACCCGCTTCAAGTTCTGAGCCGCCCGGGGCGGACCGCGACCGCGCTGCCGGGCAGGGCGGCGAGCCCTTCGGTATGAGGATCGACCGCCGCACGGCCCTGCTCGGCACGCTGGCGATGGGGATGGCGGAGAGGGCGGGCGCTCAGACGCGTCCTCCGGCGACGCCAGAGTCTCGGCATCTCAGCGCGCCGGAGCCGACCGAGACGATCGACCTGTGGCCGGGCGTGGCGCCCGGTGCCGGACGGACGTCGCCGACGGAGACGGTGCGCGAGCGGAGCAAGGACCCGGCCTATAACGATCGCACCGTGTTCGGAATCAGCCGGCCGCGGATGGCGGTGTTCCGCCCGCGCAAGCCGAACGGGGCGGCGGTGCTGATCACGCCGGGTGGCGGCTATGCTTGGGTGGTGATCGACAAGGAGGGCTATGAGATGGCCCGCTGGCTCGCCGCCCGGGGCGTCACCGCATTCGTGCTCTTCTACCGCCTGCCGCATGAAGGCTGGACGTCCGGCCCGGATACGCCGCTGGCCGATGCGCAGCGGGCGATGCGGTTGATCCGGCACCGCGCGCATGACTACGGGGTCGACCCCGGCCGAGTCTGCGCGATGGGCTTTTCGGCCGGCGGGCATTTGTGCGCCGACCTGATGACGCGCTTCGACACACCGGTCTACCAGCCCGTCGATGCGGCGGACCGGCTGTCCGCCCGTCCCGATCTCGCCGCGCCGATCTACCCGGTCGTGTCGATGTCGGCGCCGACTGCCCATGCCGGATCGCGCAGGAATCTGATCGGGCAGGATGCGTCGCCGCAGCGCGAGCGCGCGCATTCGCCGCATCTGGGCGTCACCGCCGCGACTCCGCCCGTTTTCCTGCTCCATGCGGAGGATGACGCGTCGGTGGTGGTCGAGAATTCATTGTTGCTTCGGACCGCCTTGCTCGCCGCCAAGTTGCCGGTGGAGACGCATCTGTTCCCCGATGGCGGGCACGGCTTCGGCTTGCGCCTCGCCCGGGGCAAGTCGGTCGAGGGCTGGGAAGAGCTGTTCTGGGCCTGGGCCCGCAAACGAGGATTGTTCGCGCCATGTTGAGACTGATTGCCGCGCTCCTGCTGCTGATCGCCGCCGCCGCGCCCGCCGCAGCCCAGAGCCGCGCCGAGATCGAGCGGACCATGAAGCGCGCGACCCGCTTCATGGTCGAGGAGCTTGCCACCAACGGCGGCTATGTCTGGTCCTACCTGCCCGATCGCTCACGCCGCTGGGGCGAGATCGAGGCCAAGCCGTCGATGATCTGGGTCCAGCCGCCGGGCACCGCGACGATGGGGCATCTCTACCTGGATGCCTATCACGCGACCGGCGACGAATATTATTACGAGGCGGCGCGTAAGGTCGCGGGGGCGTTGATCTGGGGGCAGCACCGCAGCGGCGGGTGGAATTACTTCATCGACTTCGCCGGCCCGGCCTCGACCAGGCAGTGGTACGAGACGATCGGCAAGAATGCCTGGCGTATGGAGGAATTCCAGCACGGCGCCGACAATGCCACCTTCGACGACATGGGCACGTCGGAAGCGGCGCAATTCCTGCTGCGGCTCTACCTGGAGAAGCGCGATCCGGCTTACCGGCCGGCGCTGGAGCGGGCGGTGAGCTTCGTGCTGGACAGCCAATATCCGATCGGCGGCTGGCCGCAGCGCTGGCCTTACGATCCCGCTTATCCCAGCTATCAAAGCTACATAACCTTCAACGACGATGTCGCGGCGGAGAACGTCAAGTTCCTGACGATGGTCTATCAAACGCTCGGCGACACCCGCGCGCTGGACGCCATCCATCGCGGCATGAACATCTACCTGCTGACCCAGCAGGGCCGGCCGCAGCCGGGCTGGGCGCTGCAATATACGCTGGATCTCAAGCCCGCCGCCGCGCGGACCTACGAGCCGAACGCGCTGCACACGGCGACCACCGCGGCCAGCGTCGAGCAGCTGATGAACTTCTACCGGCTGACCGGCGACACGCGATTCCTGGCGCGCATCCCGGAAGCGCTCGACTGGCTAGAATCGGTGCGGCTGCCGCAGCCGCGTCAGGGTCGGTCGTTCCCGACCTTCGTCGAGATCGGCACCAACCGCCCGATCTACGTGCACCGGCGCGGATCGAACGTCATCAACGGCGAATATTATTGGGATTACAGCCCGGAAGCGACGCTCGGTCATTACAGCGCGTTCCGCAACATCAACCTGGACAAGCTGCGGCGGGATTACCAGGCGCTGGTCCAGACTTCGCCCGCCGATCTGGCGCGGAACTCGCCGCTGCTCGCCGCCGACCCCAAGCCGCTGCCGCGCTATTTCGTCAGCGGCGGGATGACCGGATCGGACCTGAACGCCGGCGCCCGCGACGCCACCCCGCGCGACCTGATCCGATCCTTGAACGCGCAAGGCTGGTGGCCGACGCCGCTGGTCGCCACCAGCAATCCCTTTCGCGGGGATGGCGCGGCGATGGCGGCGTCCGGCGATTTTCGGACCACCCATGTGGGGGACGCGACGGATACTTCGCCATACCCGACGGACAAGCCGGTGACCGGCATCTCGACCAGCGCCTACATCGCCAACATGGCGAAGCTGATCGAGGCGATTGGGGCGAGTGGACGGTAGCGACTGCGCTTCAGCGTGGCCGTCCCAAAGCTGATTCATGCAAGCCGGTGTCTAATGTCGACCCTATTGCGGACATTAAAAAAGGTGCAACTTTCGTCATTGTAGAGCCCTCGCTATGCGCAAATCCGTCACAGCTGCCTTGTTGCCGATGCTGCTCGGCTGCGTCCCGATAGGGATTGATCCGGAGGCGCCCACCGACAGCATTCAGCAGGTAGGGGTGGAATACCGGCGACTGAGCTCGGCAGAACTCCGCTCAACTGTCATTGGTGCTACCGTGCTGTCGCTCGCCGTTACCGTCTCCGGTGATAACGCTTGGCGGTATGACCCAGCAGGCTACTATTGGAACTTTGGGCACAGAGGGGTTCCTCGGCGCGGCTATTTCTGGATGCGTCCTGGCTTGGTTTGCCATCGCCTTGGCCAAGAGGAATGGTGCGACGCAATCTACAAAAGTCAGGACGGCCGACTTTTAAGGAAGCTTATTATCTCATCCGCTGGCGGAAATAACGATTTCCTCGAACGCATCCAGATCACGCCGGGCGTCACCGAGTATCCCTGGAAGTGACTCATTACGGTATGTATGCTTTTCACCCATAAAAGTGATTCAGATCACGCGTCTCTTTCGTCGTGCTTAAGGCAACAGCCTTCTACAGCTGGCTCCGAGCAGGCGCCTTCAAGGCCTGTTCGCTGCGTCCCGGCGGCACGATGCGGATGGTGGAGGCGTATTCGGCGATCAGGACGAACAGCCAGAATTCGACGCCCGCCCAGGCGCCGGTAAGGGCGCCCTTGACGAGGTCGAACAGCAGGAACGCCACCCCCAGCAGGCGCAGGAACATGAAGCTCTGGGTTGGATGGTCCGCACGCTGCGCGGCGGTGAACATCATCAACACGCTCATCCCGCCCCACAGGATCGAGGAAAACAGCGTCTCCGCATGGTAGAAGCCGTCCAATGCCGCGACGAACCAGAACAGCCTGGAGACGGCGAACTGAGTCTGGCGGGTGAGTTGGCACAGCTTGATGATCGGCGGGACGAACAAGGTCGTGCCGATCCAGCGGTCGATTTTGTCGAAGACCATGCGCGTGAGATAGGCGCGGCGGGCAGGCGGCGCCAGCGGGCGAGCGTCGCGTCGGGATCCGCTCGATTTGGTCGGGGAACGGCTTGGCTGTAAGCCGGGTTTTCGGATTTCAGGTGCGGAGTGCCCCCATGTCGCTGGATGACACGATCGTCGATACGCCCGACGGCCCGATGACTTGGGCGGAATGGAAGAAGAAGCACCCGGTGCAGATCCCGTCGCGCCGGACCAAGGGCAAGAAGCTGCCGGTCAAGGTGAAGCGTTTCACTTCGGAGACTTAAGGCGCGATGATACTTTGTTCACGCAACCGCCATTGCGAGCCGAAGGCGAAGCAATCCAGACTGAGTCGGAGCCAAACTGGATTGCTTCGTCGCTGCGCTCCTCGCAAGGACGATCAAAGCTAATCTCATAGTGGTCCAAGGCGCTTTTCAGTAGGCTGCGTCGCCCCCGGCTTAGCCCCGGACCTGATCCGGGGTTGTCGAGGCCCTGACCTTCTTGCGACATTGAAGAAGGAAAAGCAGGCCTTCGACAAGCTCAGGCTAGGCGGAGAGTGGACTGTCGATACAGCTAGGCGGGAACTGCTCCAGATCGGAGCTCATCCCCCGATCTGATCGCCCAGATCCATGAAACTGCGCGCGGCTTCGCGATCCTGTTCGTCGGCAAAGGTCACGTCGAGATCGGGGGCGGCGCCGAGCATGTGGAGCAATGCCCACAAGGCGAACCTGCGGCCGCGATCCGTTTCCAGGCCGAGGTCGACGCGCATATGCTCGATCCCCGCGGCCATCGCTTCGGCGGGCACCGACGCGATGTCGGCGGTTCCGAAATAGCGGCGGAGTTGATCGTCGAACGTCATCGTGGGCTCGTTACCCTGCTCCTTATCTCCTGACCACAAAAGCCGGCCGCCAGCTGTTTTCCGCTTGCACCCGATCCGGACGCGCCGATGATGCGCAATGTGATGGCGCAACCGACACCGAACCTCGCCCCGCCGGGCCGCGCAATCCTGCTCGACCAACTGCTCGCGCTCGCCGAGCAGGCCGGGGATGTGACCTGGGGCTATTTCGGCCATGATGCGGCGGTGGAGTGCAAGCCGGACGATTCACCGGTCACGGCCGCGGATCGGGAGGCGGAGGCATTGATCCTGGCGGGGCTGGCGCGGGTGGCTCCGGGCGTGCCGGTGGTGGCGGAGGAGGCGGTGTCGGGTGGTGATGTGCCGGCGGTGGGAGATGCCTTCTTCCTGGTCGATCCGCTGGACGGGACGCGCGAGTTCATTCGCGGCGGGAGCGATTACACGGTCAATATCGGGCTGATCGAAGGGGGGCGGCCCACTATGGGCGTGGTCTACGCGCCGGCGCGGGGCGAGCTTTATTGGGGAGATGTGACGACTTCGGCGTGGCGAGCCAGCCGGCAGCCGCTCAGCCTGCGGGGCGATTCGGCGGCGATCCGGGTCCGGCCTTGCGACAGCCGTCCGGCCGGGCTGATTTCCCGCACCAACGGCAACCAAGCGACCGAGGCGTGGCTGGCGGCAGCGGGCGTGATCGAGCGGGTCGCGGTCGGCTCGTCGCTCAAATTCGCGCTGATCGCCGCCGGGCGAGCCGACGTCTATCCCCGGCCGGCGCCGACCATGGAATGGGACACGGCGGCGGGGGACGCGGTGCTGCGCGCGGCCGGTGGGCGCGTGCTCGATCTGGACGGGGCGGACCTACGCTACGGCAAGCCCGGCTTCTTCAACCCCGGCTTCCTCGCCACCGGGGCTTACTGCCCCGATCCGCTGCGCCCGCATCTGGACGACTGATGGGCGCCCTCAGGTGAACATGAAGGTGGCAACAACATTGGCGACGGGATCGGCGGCGTAGCCCCCATGTGCGACGCCGCGGACGAAGGCGACGTTGCGCGTGATCTTGTAGCATTCGCCGCGGCTGACGATCGGCTCGCCCGGCGTCGCGGCGCGCAGGTAATCGACGCGCATGTCGAGCGTTGCCTGATGGCGGAACCGATCGAGCCTGACCCAGATCGCCATGCTCAGCGCCATGTCCATCAGACTGATGATCGGCCCGGACGCGACCACGCCGGTTTCGATCACGCCGATCAGCTGCTCGCGATAGTCGAGCGACAATTCGACCCAGTCTGGGCCGTGATCGCGATAGCGGATGCCGAGCGCGCCGCCATGACCGACGCGGGACGCGAACCTGGTGAACAGCTTCGGATCGAAGCCCGTCATCCCGCTCAGATCGGCTTCGCTCACGCGGCGAGGCGCTCGGCGGTCTGGCGGATCAAGGCGATCATGTTCGGAATGCCCTGGGTCCGGTTGGAGCTGAGCTGACGGCTCAGGTCGAACGGGGCCAGCGCTCCTTCGATGTCGGCGCCGAGGATCTCCGCCGGAGCGCGGTCCTGAACGGCGAGCAGCACCAGCGCGATGATCCCCTTGGTGATCGCGGCATTGCTGTCGGCCAGGAAATGCAGCCTGCCGTCGGCGCGCGGGGCGGGATAAACCCATACGGCGGCCGAGCAGCCGCGCACCAGGGTCGCATCCGTCTTGAGCGCGTCCGGCATCGGCTCCAGCGCGCGGCCGAGATCGATCAGCAGGCGATAGCGATCGTCGGGCTCGAGCAGCTCGTAATCGGCATGGACGTCGTCGAGGGATTGCATGCGGCGCGATTAGCAGCCGGGAAGGCGCGCGTCATGCCCTCGGAGTCGACGTGCCGTCTGTCATCGCAGCGGAGCGAAGCAATCCAGGCCGAAGCGGCGGCACCGGATTGCCTCGTCGCTGCGCTCCTCGCAAGGACGGCGTTGCCGTCAACTGTCCCGCAGCCGCTCGATCTCGCGGGACAGGCTGTTCTCCTTTTCGACAGTGATCCGCTCCAGCACTGCGAGCCGTTCCTTGAGCTGCTTGACCTCATTGCGAAGTTGCTCATTCTCGCGTCCGTCAGCGATCCCACCGGCTCCGGCATCGCCATGCAAGCGATGGCGGCCGGGACCGTGTTTGGACTTGATGATGCTCGCGATCATCACGATCGTGACGATCAGCACCACCATGATCTGACCACCTGTCATCCGTCGTTCCTCCCTGTTTCCTGATCTTCGGCCCGCTCAGTTGCGCGGCAGGCGCAGCGCATCGATTTCCTGGGTCAGGCGGTGGCTGTCGTCGGTGACGATCCGCTCGACGGTGGCGAGGCGGTCCTTGACCGAGCCGAGCTCGGCGCGGAGCTGCGCGTTCTCGCTGCTGATCAGCTTTACGCGCTCGATCATTTCGTCATTCTTGGCCGGATACAGGGCCTGGCCCCAGGTGCCGTCGAGCGGATAGCCGTTCTTGATCCGCATCCAGGTGGTGATCACCCAGCCGCCGATCGCGATGCTGACGATGATCGCGATGAACGGGAACAGCTGGGACATGAAGCTAAGCTTTTCTGCGGGACTCATGACGTTCTCCTCGGGCGCGGCTCAGCGCAGCTGCTCGATTTCCTGGAACAAGCGCGAATTGGTGGTGGTGACATAGGTCTCGACGCTGGCCAGCCGGCGATCCAGTTCGCGGAACTTGGAGCGGACGTCCTTGACCGTGCGGCGGGGCGATGCCCGCACGCCTTGCCAGAATTTCGCGTCCTCCGGGCGCGTATAGAGTTCCAGCGGCTTGCGGGGCGCCAGCCAGGCAGTCGCGAAATAGCCGAACAAGGTGAGCGGTCCGCCTAGGAAGGTCAGGATGATCATTCCGACCCGAACGAGCGTCGTATCCAGCCCGGTATAATCGGCGATCCCGGCGCAAACCCCGAACCATTTGGCGTTGAGCTTGTCACGATAAAATCTGGTGCGGCGCGCGTTCATCTGCGGATGCTCCTGATCGACTGGTCCTCGATGCCGATGCCGGACGTATCGCTCCCGATCGAGCGCCAGTTCGGGTTTTCGGCGGTCATGATGCGCTCGACCGTCACCACACGCTCGTCGAGCCGGCGGGCGAGGTCATGCAGCTCGTCGAGCAGGTTCTCATCCTCGGCGGTGAGCGATCCAAGCGTCTTCCACTTGGTGATATAGTGGAAAATGATCCACGGCAGCCCGATGAAGAGGATGCCCATCACCAGCAGGATTTCCATCACATCTTCCACGGATCAGCCCTCCTGGCCGGAGTTGGTGATCCGCTTGGCCTTGAGCGCTTCAAGCTCCTCGTCGACGGCTTCGGAGGCGCGCAGATCGGCGATCTCCTCCTCCAGCGTCTTGGGCGGAGCGCCCAGGCTGAGCGCGTCGGCATGGCCTTCGGCATAATCGGCGCGGCGATCGAGGATGTCGAAGCGGCTGAACGCATCGTCGACCTTGGAACCGGCATACATTTCGCGGGCGCGGGCGCGGTTCTGGGCGACTTCGAGCCGGCTTTGCACCGCCGACTGACGCGACCGGGCTTCGCGCAACTTGCCCTGCAGCTTGGCGATGTCGGCCTCCGACGCGCGCAGCGCATCGTCGAGCACCTGGATTTCGACGCGCAGGCCATCGGCCATGTCGGCCGCCTTGCGCTTTTCCATCAGGGCCGCCTTGGCGAGGTCCTCGCGATCCTTGGATAGCGCGAGCTCGGCCTTCTCGGTCCAGCTGTCGCCGATCCGTTCCAGCTTGGTGATCTGCCGGCGCATTTCCTTCTGGTCGGCGATCGTGCGGGCGGCGGACGCGCGCACCTCCACCAGCGTTTCCTCCATTTCCATGATGATCATGCGGATCATCTTGGACGGGTCCTCCGCCTTGTCGAGCAGGTCGGCGACGTTGGCGGCGACGATGTCCCGGGTCCGAGAGAAAATACCCATCGTGATAAACTCCTTGAACAAGACTTCCGGCCGGGGCGGACGGGGCGGGCGGGGAGCCTGCGGCGGCCGCGGTGAAACTGGGCGGCGGGGAGACATGAGTCTCAGCTCTCCCCGCCCGACCGTCACCACATCAGACATTCGCCTGAACCGCAACCGGTGCCGACACTTGCGCGACCGAGACCGGGCTGGTTTCAACGATCCGGGCCGGGCCGGCGGCGGCGCCGATCGACACGGCGGTGAGAAGCAGGGCGCCGATTCCGGCGATGACGGTTTGCTTGGCGTTGACGTTGAACATGGCGTGTCTCCTTTTGAACCTGGTTGCGACCCCGCCCGTGATCGGCGGCGATGCCAACTTCTTTTCAAGAGCCGTGCCAAACCGGCGAGAGCGCGCAGTTCCGCCATTTCCTGCTTCGCGCCACCCTGCGTTTGCACTTTACGCTTGCGAAGGTGTGGGATTTCGCACCAACAATCGGGGATGGAGCGAAGCACCAACCTCGTCGGCCAATCCTCGTCCTTTCTCGACGCGATCGAGCGCGCGAGCCGCGCGGCGCCGCTCGATCGGCCGGTGCTGGTGATCGGCGAACGCGGGACCGGCAAGGAGCTGGTCGCCGAGCGCCTGCATCGCCTGTCGTCGCGCTGGGACGGGCCATTGGTGGTCATGAACTGCGCGGCGCTCCCTGAGAGCCTGATCGAGGCCGAATTGTTCGGCCATGAAGCGGGCTCGTTCACCGGTGCCACCAAGGGCCGCGCCGGCCGCTTCGAGGAAGCGGACGGCGGCACCTTGTTCCTGGACGAGCTCGCGACATTGTCCAAGGCGGCGCAGGACCGGTTGCTGCGCGCGGTCGAATATGGCGAGATCACCCGGATCGGCGCGTCCAAGCCGGTGCGGGTCGACGTGCGGATCGTGGCGGCGACCAACGAGCATCTGCCCAAGCTGGTCGATGAAGGCCGGTTTCGCGCCGATCTGCTCGACCGGCTGTGCTTCGAGGTGGTGACCCTGCCGCCGCTCCGGCACCGCACCAGCGACATCCCCGTGCTTGCCGACCACTTTGCCCGCCGGATGGCGCTGGAGCTGGATTGGCCGCGCTGGCCGGGCTTCAGCGGCAATTCCACGACCCGGCTGCTCAACCACGACTGGCCCGGCAATGTGCGCGAGCTGCGCAACGTGGTCGAGCGGGCGGTGTATCGCTGGGAGGACCCGGAACGGCCCGTCGATCACATCCAGTTCGATCCCTTCGAGTCGCCGTGGCGGCCGGCGGACCCGCCGAAACGGCAGGAAGAGGCGGCGCCGCAGGCAGTGATCTTGGCGGAAGCCGTTTCGGTCGGCGGCGGCTACGATCCGTCGCGCTGCGCCGATTTCCGCCTCGCGGTCGCGGAATATGAGAAAGCGATCTTGGCCGCGGCGCTCGAAAAATGCCGCTGGAATCAACGATCCGCCGCCGCCGCGCTGCAACTCAGCTACGATCAGCTGCGCCATGCATTGAAGCGGCACGAAATTCTACAGGGCGAAAGCAAGCAAGAAGCGCCTCCGCCCCAGTGATGCTGCGGGTCGCCTAAAAATGTGCTAATGTGGCTGTGGGCTATAGGCCCGAAGGAGAGACGACATGACGCGCATGATCAGAATGTCTTTGCTTATCTCATTGGCCGTTATAGCCCCGAGCGGTGTACAAGCTGCCGTGACGGTGATCGGAAACAGTTCCGCCCGCCTTTGTTTTCAGGCGGCCGAGAAGGAAATACCTCCCCAACAAGGGCAGATTGAAGCTTGCGATCAGGCGCTCACCCAGGAGGTTCTTTCGCTTGAAGACTCGGTCGCGACGCACGTCAACCGTGGTATCCTTCGTTCCCGGAAAGGTGACGTGGCGGGCGGGCTTGCAGATTTCGATCGAGCGTCCGCGCTCAATCCGAACGAGCCCGAAGCTTACCTCAACAAGGCCTTGGTGCTGACCACAAAGGCCGATCAAGCGCGCGAGGCGCTGCCTCTGTTCACTGTCGCGCTGCAAAAGAAGACGCGGCGTCCGGCGCTTGCTTATTATGGCCGGGCGGCGGCGAACGAAGAGCTCGGCAATCTGCGCTCAGCCTATTCGGATTACACGAATGCGCTTTCGGCCGATCCGAACTGGGACGCACCCAGGATCGAGCTCGCGCGCTTCGCGGTCCGCCGCTGAGACGCTCGTAAAAAGAGGCTGTAAAAGCCGACGCAGGCTTGTAGCTGCGGCGTATCACTGAGGAGGAGGTAATCTGCCATGGCCTTTACGCTGCCGCCGCTGCCCTATGACTATGACGCGCTCGAGCCGACGATCGATGCGCAAACGATGACGCTGCATCACGGCAAGCATCATCAAGCCTATGTCGACAAGCTCAACGAGGGCGTTGCCGAGGAAGGGCTGGAGAGGCAAAGCCTCGAGGAGATCCTCGCGAACATCAAAGGCCGGTCCAAGAAGGTCCGCAACAATGGCGGCGGGCATTGGAATCACAGCTTCTTCTGGGAAACAATGGCGCCGGGCGGCTCGGGCCCGAACGGGCAGATCCTGGAGCAGATCAACAACACGTTCGGCAGCTTCGACGATTTCAAGAAGAAGTTCGCCGAAGCCGGGGTCGGCCAGTTCGGCTCAGGCTGGGTGTGGCTCCTGGCCGGCGGCATCCGCGGGCTGGCGATCGTTAGCACGCCCAATCAGGACAATCCGCTGATGAACGATGTCGGCGATGTTCAGGGTTATCCCATTCTCGGCAACGACGTGTGGGAGCATGCTTATTATCTCAAATACAAAAATCGCCGGCCGGATTACCTCAACGCCTGGTGGGACGTGGTGAACTGGGACAAGGTGAACGAGCGCCTCGCCAAGGCGCCGGTGTGACCCCGCAAACCTTCTGACTCTATGAAAGCTAGGGTGGGTTACCAACCCTCTCCCCTTCAGGGGAAAGGGTGCCGCCGTAAGGCGGCGGGAGAGGGGGGGTGTGAGGGGCTCGCATTTTGTCGACTTCCCCCTCTCCCGGCTTCGCTGCGCTTCGCCGCCCTCTCCCCTGAAGGGGAGAGGGTTAAGGGGCTCAGCTTTTCAGCCGGTAGCCTGTCTTGAAGATCCACATCACGCCGGCAAGGCACACCGCGAAGAAGCCGAGAGTCGCCAGCAGGCTCCACAGCACCGGCACGTCGGCGGTGCCGAAGAAGGTCCAGCGAAAGCCGTTGATCAGGTAGACGATCGGGTTGAACAGGGTGATCGTCCGCCATGGCTCGGGCAGCATCTCGATCGAGTAGAAGCTGCCGCCGAGGAAAGTGAGCGGAGTGACGACCAGCAGCGGGATCACCTGCAATTGCTCGAAGCCCTTGGCCCAGATGCCGACGATGAAGCCGAACAGGCAGAAGGTCGCAGCGACCAGCAGCAGAAACAGCAGCATCAGCACGGGATGCGCGACCGTCACATCCACGAAGAAATTGGCGGTCGCCAGGATCACCAGGGCGACGGTGACCGACTTGGTCGCGGCCGCGCCGACATAGGCCAGCACCGTTTCCAGGGCGGACAAGGGCGCCGACAGGATCTCGTAGATGGTGCCGGTAAAGCGCGGCATGTGAATGCCGAAGGAGGCGTTGAAGATGGATTCGGTGAACAGGGACAGCATCATCAGCCCGGGCACGATGAAGCTGCCGTAAGGAACGCCGCCGATCTCCGTCATGCGGCTGCCGATCGCGGAGCCGAACACGATGAAATACAGGCTGGTCGTGATCACCGGCACCGCAAGCCCGGTCCACAGCGTGCGCCGGAAGCGGTGCATCTCGAACCGGTAGATTGCCCAAACGCCGCGCCAGTTCATGAGTGATTTCCCGAAAGACTTTCGACCTCAACAGCCGTTCGGCCTGAGCCTGTCGAAGGCCGCTCCTCGTTCTGGACAAGGCGGGAAGAAAGGAAAGAGCGGCCGTCGACAAGCTCAGGCCGAACGGGGCTGGAAACGATCATGGACCTGGTCATGCCCGCTCCTCGTGGACCAGGCCGACGAAGATGTCCTCCAGCGAGCTTTCGCTGGTGTGGAGATCCTTGAAGCCGATGCCGAGGTCGGTGATGCGCCGCAGCAGGGAAGGTATGCCGGTGCGATCGGCGGTGCCGTCGAAGGAATAGACCAGTTCGCTCCCATCCGCCTGGAGCGATACGCCCCAATCGCTCAGCTGCGGCGGCACCGCGTCCATCGGCTCGGACAGGTTGAGCGTCAGCTGCTTCTTGCCGAGCTTCTTGATCAGCGCGCTCTTCTCCTCGACCAGGATAAGCTCGCCCCTGCGGATCACGCCGACGCGATCGGCCATCTCCTCCGCTTCCTCGATATAATGGGTGGTCAGGATGATGGTGACGCCGCTTGTCCGAAGCTGGCGCACGAGGTTCCACATGTCGCGGCGGAGCTCGACATCGACGCCGGCGGTGGGCTCGTCCAGGAACAGGATTTCGGGCTCGTGGCTGAGCGCCTTGGCGATCATCACGCGGCGCTTCATGCCGCCCGACAGCTCCTTGATCATCGTCTTGCGCTTGTCCCACAGCGACAGATCCCGCAGTAGCTTTTCGACATAAGCGGTGTTCGGCGCGCGCCCGAACAGGCCGCGGCTGAAGTTGACGGTGGCCAGCACGCTTTCGAAGGCGTCGGTGTGCAGCTCCTGAGGAACCAGGCCAATCTTGGCGCGGGCCGCCCGGAAATCCCGGCGGATGTCGTGGCCGTCCGCACTGACTTCGCCCGAGGTCGGCGTCACCAGCCCGCAGACGATGCTGATCAGGGTCGTCTTGCCCGCGCCGTTGGGCCCGAGCAGGGCGAAGATTTCGCCGCGGCCGATGTCAAGATCGACGCGTTTGAGCGCGGTAAGGCCCGACGCGTAGGTTTTGGTCAGGCCGCGGATGGAGAGGACAGGGTCGGTCACGTGCTTACCCGTGCTCCTGCGAAAGCACGAGCCTAGCACGGCCGCCGAACTGGGCTCCTGCCTTTACAGGAGCAGTGAGGTGAACGTCGGTCATTGGCTGGGCGGAACCGGCGGTTCTTCCTTGGCTTCGAGCTCCAGGCCATGCCGCATCAGCATCGGCACGTTGGCGAGCGCGAATATGAAGGTGGCGGGGAGGGCACCCCAGAGCTTAAAGCCGATCCAGAAATTCCAACTCATCGTCAGCCGCACGAGTTCGTTGACCAGGGCCATTGCGAAAAAGAACAGCGCCCAATTGAGTGTCAGGACGCGCCAGCCCTCATCGGACAGCCCCGGGTAAGCAGTCCCAAGGACGATCTTGAGAAGGTTCCGCTTGGTCATGAGACCAAACAGCAGAAGAGCTCCGACAAGAATGTAATATACTGTCGGCTTTATCTGAATGAAGGTTTTGCTGTTGAGCCAAACCGTGAGCGCGCCAAGCACCAAGACCATGAACGCGGAAAACCAGAGCAGAGGCGAGATGTGGCGGTATTTGGCCCAGGAAAAGATCAGTGCGGCGGTGATCGCGACCATGAACGCGATCGTCGCTTCGATCACGTCGCCGCGGATGAAGTTCACCGCGAAGAAGATCAGCAGCGGGCCGAGATCGACCAGCAGCCGCGCGCCGGCGGTCGGGGCCGCGTCTTCCCTGATCATCTGCGTGCCTCCGTCGTGGCGCCGGCGATCGCGCGGGCGGCCTGGCCGGCATCGAACGGCCGCAAATCGTCCATGCCTTCGCCGATGCCGATGGCGTGGATCGGGAGGCGATACTGCTCGGCCGCGGCAACCAGCACGCCGCCGCGCGCGGTGCCGTCCAGCTTGGTCATGACCAGGCCGGTGACCCCCGCCACTTCCTTGAATACTTCGATCTGGGCGAGCCCGTTCTGGCCGGTGGTCGCGTCCAGCACCAGCACGACATCGTGCGGCGCGGCCGGATTGAGGCGGCCGAGCACGCGGCGGATTTTGGCGAGCTCGTCCATCAACCCCTTCTTGTTCTGAAGGCGGCCGGCGGTGTCGACGATCAGCACGTCGATTCCTTCGGCGGTCGCCTTCTTGACGCCGTCGAACACGATCGCGGACGGGTCGCCGCCTTCCGGGCCGGTGATGATCGGCACGCCGATGCGTTCCGCCCAGACTCGGAGCTGGCCGATCGCGGCGGCGCGGAAGGTGTCGCCGGCGGCGAGCAGCACGCTGTAATCCTGCTCCAGGAACGATCGGGCGAGCTTGGCGATGGTGGTGGTCTTGCCCGAACCGTTGACGCCGACGACCAGGATCACCTGCGGCCGCGGGAACGCGTCGATCTCCAGCGGGGTGGCGACGGGCGCCAGGATCTTCTCCAACTCCTCGGCGACGATGGCGCGGACCCGGGCTTCGCTGAGCCCGGTTTCGAAGGTTTCGGCGGCAAGGCGGGCGCGGACCTTGGCCGCCGTGGCGGGGCCGAGATCGGACGCGATCAACGCCTCCTCGATCTGGTCGAGCAGGTTTTCGTCGAGCGCGGCGCGCGTTAGCAGGCCGGTTAGATTGTCGGCCAGCCGATCGGACGTCTTGCGAAAGCCGGCGGTGAGCCGGTCGAGCCAGGATGCGCTCATGCGGGGGCTCCGGTCAGCACGTTGTCGTCCACTCCCGTGATCCTGACGCTCGTGATCCCGTCATGCCAGCGAAGGCTGGCATCCGTGCTGCGGTCGTGCCAGTCACCGGCGCCGGCTTCGCTGGGGTGACCGGAGGGAGCGAGACGGACGGGTGCGAAATTCTCGGCGTGGCCGAGGCCGCCGCGTTCGAACAGGACGCGCTGCCTCGTGCCGACCAGGCTCTGCAGCCAGGCGGAACGGCGGCGGGCGGTGGCGGCGCGCAAGGCTTGGGCGCGCGCCTTGATCGCCTGTGTCTGCAGTTGCGGCATGCGCGCGGCGGGAGTGCCTGGTCGGGGCGAATACGGGAAGATATGGCCCATGACGATATCGCATTCGTCGATCAGCGCCAGGCTGTTGGCGGCCATTTCCTCCGTTTCGGTCGGAAAGCCGGCGATCAGATCGGCACCGATCGCGACGTCCGGGCGCGCGGCCTTGATCCGCTGCACGGTCTCGATCGCCTGGGCGCGGCTGTGGCGGCGCTTCATGCGCTTCAGGATCATATCGTCGCCCGATTGGAAGCTCATGTGAAGATGCGGCATGAAACGGGGCTCGCCGGCGATGATGTCGTACAGGCGATCGTCGATCTCGACCGAGTCGAGCGAGGACAGGCGCAGCCGTTGGAGGTGCGGCGCATGGCGCAGGATGCGCTCGACCAGCAGGCCGAGAGTCGGCGAGCCGGGCAGGTCCGGCCCATAGCTCGTGACATCGACGCCGGTCAGGACGACTTCCGCGCAACCCCGGTCGACCAGGCGCTTGATCCCGTCGACGATCAGGCCGGCGGGGACCGATCGGCTCGGGCCGCGGCCATAGGGAATGATGCAGAAGGTGCAGCGGTGATCGCAGCCATTCTGGACGGCGACAAACGCGCGGGTGCGACGGAACGAAGAGACGAACGGTTCGGCTCTGTCGTCCCGTTCGGCCTGAGCTTGTCGAAGGCCGCCACTTCCCTTTTGGACCTCGGTAGGGAAGAAGAAGCGCCCTTCGACAAGCTCAGGCCGAACGGAGTGGGGGTATAGGCCAGCGTCGAGTTTGGACGGATTTGCAACCACACGGTCCACTTCCGGCATCGCTTCGAAGCTTGCCGGGTCGATCTCCGCCGCGCAGCCGGTGACGACGATGCGGGCGTTTGGCCGGTCGCGGTGGGCGCGGCGGATTGCCTGGCGGGTGTTGCGGACCGCCTCCTGGGTGACCGCGCAGCTGTTGATCACGACCAAATCGTTCGCCTCGCCGGCAAGGCCGCGGATCGTGTCGCTTTCGGCCAAATTGAGGCGGCAGCCGAGCGTGATCACCTGCGGACCGGTCACGCGGGATCGTCCAGGTCGATCTCGCCGGTGAAGACGTGAGCGGCGGGCCCAGTCATGCGGATCGTCTCGCCGCGCCGCCACTCGATCCGCAAGCTGCCACCCGGCAGGCGCACTTCGACCGGCGAGCGGGTGCGACCGGTGACGATCGCCGCCACCGCGGTCGCACAGGCGCCGGTGCCGCAGGCCTGGGTCAGGCCCGCGCCGCGTTCCCAGACGCGAAGGCGGATCGCCTCGCCGTCGATGCTCGCCACGTTCACATTGATCCGCTGCGGGAAGAGCGGGTCCTGCTCGATCTCCGGGCCGAGCCGATCGAGCGGAACCGCGCCCGCCTCATCGACGAAGAAGACCAGATGCGGGTTGCCGACATTGACCGCGAACGGCTGTTGCAGCGCCTCCCAGCTAACCGGCAATGCAGCGGTGTCGATCGGGTAGGCGAGGGGGATCTCGTCCCACCCGAAGCGGGGCGTGCCCATATCGACGGTGGCCGAGGCGCCATTCGCCGCGCCGGCGATGATTCCCCCAGCCGTCTCGATCCGGGGCGCGCCGCCGGCCAGCAGGGTGACGCAGCGCGCGGCATTGCCGCAGGCCTCGACTTCGCCGCCATCGGCGTTGAAGATGCGCATCTTCAAGTCGGCGACGGTTGACGGCTCCAGCAGGATCAGCTGGTCGCAGCCGATCCCGGTGCGCCGATCGGCCAACGCGCGGGCACGGGCTGAGTCGATCGCGGCCGGCTCGCGCCGGGCATCGATCACCACGAAATCATTGCCGAGGCCGTGCATCTTGTGAAAGCGCATCGCGCCGGGATGTAGGTTGGCGGGGAAGGTGTGTCCAGAAATCCTCCCCGTCGAGGGGAGATGGAAGTCCGAAGGGCTGAAGGAGGGGTGTCGGCAGCTGAGAATAGTCTCAGACGCTGATAGCCCTCCCACCATCCCCCTTCGCCTGCGGCTTCGGTGGACGGTCCCCCTCCCCTTGCAGGGGAGGAATTCAGCCGGCTCGCCTTATCCGCTGCTGCGGCACGGATTGTGGCTCCCGAGAGACCGGCAGCAGGCCCTTGTCGGCGAGGAGCTTGCGGACTTCCGGGATCGGCAGGGGGCGGCCGAACAGCCAGCCTTGCGCCTTGTACTTGCCGATCGAGCGCAGCCGCGCCTCGACCAGTTCGTCCTCGATTCCTTCGGCGGTGACGGCGAGATTGAGGCTGTCGGCGAGGCGCGTGATCGCGTTGACGATCGCGGCGGATTCCGGATTGTCGTTGATCGAGGACACGAAGCTTCGATCGATCTTGATCCGATCGAACGGCAACGCGCGCAGGTGGGCGAGCGAGGAATAGCCGGTGCCGAAATCGTCGAGCGCGAGGCGGATGCCCTGGTTCTTCAGGGAACCGACGATCGATTGCGCGAGGCCGAGATTCTCGAACAGCGAGCTTTCGGTGATTTCCACTTCCAGCCGCTCGGCCGGAAAGCCGGTTTCGACCAGCAGCTTGAGGATGCGCTGGGCGAGCCACGGGTCCTTGAGCTGCGACGGCGAGATGTTGACGCTGATCGTCAGATCGGGATCCCAGCCGCGCGCTTCCTCAAACGCCTGGCGCATCACCGACAGCGACAGATCGCTGATCAGGCCGCATTCCTCGGCGACGCTGATGAACTCGTCGGGAGGGACGATGCCGCGGGTCGGGTGCTGCCAGCGCGCCAGCATCTCGAAGCCGTGCAGAGACCCGGTGGCGAGATCGATCTGCTGCTCGAAGAACGGCACGAACTCCCCTTCGGGAATGCCGCGACGCAGGCCGGCCTCGATCGCATTGCGGTTCTGGAGCTCGCGTTCCATGCTCGCGTCGAACCAGACCGCCCGGCCACGGCCGAGCTTCTTGGCGGCGTACATGGCAATGTCGGCGCGGCGCAGCAGCGCATCGACGCCCACGCAATCGCCATCGGAACGGGCGATACCGAGCGACGCGCTGATGTGGGTGTGCACGCCGGCCAGGTCGAACGGCTTGCCGAGGCGGTTGACGATATAGTCCGCGATCCCGTCGACGCTGGCGGGCGCATCGGGATCGAACAAAAAGGCGGCCGCGAACTCATCGCCGCCCAATCGGGCCGAAACGGCGTCGCCAGGCAGCGCCTTGCGGATCACATCGGCGGCGGTGCGAAGCAGATTGTCGCCGGTGAGATGGCCATGGACGTCGTTGATCGTCTTGAACCCGTCGAGATCGACGATCAGCATCGCGACCGCGCGGCGGCGCCTCGCAGCCGTGGCAAGCAGGTCGTCGACCGCTTCGACCAGCGAGCGGCGGTTTAGAAATCCGGTCAGCGGATCGGTCGATGCGAGCGATTGCGCCCGTTGCTCTGCGGCGGTGCGTTCCGCCACTTCGCGCCGTGCATCGCGATACGCCCGCCAGCCATAGATCGTCAGGGCGACGTTCAGCAGGCACAGGCCGGTGATGATATTGTTCGAACCGCCCAGCCCGGCGAGGTGCCGGCGCGCGATCTCGAAATAGCCATTGCCAAGAGCGGCCAGGATCAGGAGCACGGCGACGGCGATGCCGATGATGACGAAATCGTCGCGACCGGACCGGTTGGCCTCGTTGGAAAACATGCTGGGCATCGGCGCTCGGTGGTCCCCCCGGATCGGAAAGGCGGTGCTAAGGCGGCGCGAGTGAAAATCCTGTTAAGCCGCCGCGCGCCGTCCGGACTTGCCTCGCGGGGGTGTCGGCGCTACAGGCACGCCCTTCCTACCAGGTAGGAATTCGGATGCGTCCAAGGCGGATGCGCGCTGGCCGGCGAGGTTTCGCCCGCCGGCGCTTTTGCGTTGGCGCGCATCCGGGTGGAGGAGTGAGCCGATGTTCGACAGTCTGAGCGATCGCCTGAGCGGCGTGTTCGACCGCCTGCGCGGCCGTGGTGCGCTGACCGAAGCCGATGTCCGCGCGGCGATGCGCGAAGTTCGGATCGCGTTGCTGGAGGCGGACGTGGCGCTGCCGGTCGTGCGCGAGTTCGTCGACCGCGCGACCGAACGCGCAGTCGGCCACGAAGTGCTGCGATCGGTCACGCCCGGGCAGCAGGTCGTCAAGATCGTTCATGACGCGCTGGTCGACATGCTGGGCGCGGAAGCTTCCGAGCTCCAGATCGACGTCACGCCGCCGGCGGTGGTGATGATGGTCGGCCTTCAAGGTTCGGGCAAGACCACGACGACCGCCAAGATCGCCAAGCGGCTGACCGACGGGCGTGGCGGCAGCGGCGGTCGCAAGAAGGTGATGATGGCCTCGCTCGACGTCGCCCGGCCGGCGGCGCAGGAGCAGCTCGCGGTGCTCGGCAAGCAGGCGGACGTGGCGACCCTGCCGATCGTGGCGGGGCAGCAGCCGGTGGAGATCGCGCGGCGGGCGCTGCAATCCGCCAGGCTGCAAGGCTTCGACGTGCTGCTGCTCGACACGGCCGGCCGGCTGCATGTCGATCAGGCGCTGATGGACGAAATGAAGGCGGTCGCCTCCGTTTCGAACCCGACGGAAGTGCTGCTCGTCGTCGACGCGCTGACCGGACAGGATGCGGTCAACGTCGCCCGCAACTTCTCCGAACAGGTCGAGCTGACCGGCGTGGTGCTGACCCGGATGGACGGCGATGCCCGCGGCGGCGCGGCGCTGTCGATGCGCGCGGTGACGGGCAAGCCGATCAAGTTCGCCGGCGTTGGCGAAGGCATCGACAAGTTGGAGACGTTCCATCCGGAGCGGGTCGCCGGGCGTATCCTGGGCATGGGCGACGTGGTCAGCCTTGTCGAGCGCGCGGCCGAGACCATCCAGATGGACGAAGCCGAAGCGCTCGCCAAGAAGATGGCCAAGGGCCAGTTCGACTTGAACGATCTGCGCGGCCAGCTGATTCAGATGCAGCGCATGGGCGGGCTCGGCGCGCTCGCCAACATGCTGCCCGGCATGAAGAAGGTCGCCGGGGCCGCGCAAAAGGCGCAGGACGACAAGACGCTGGTGCATCTGGACGCGATCATCGGATCGATGACGCCCAGGGAGCGGAGCAAACCCGAACTGCTTAACGCCAAGCGCAAGATCCGTGTCGCCAAGGGCTCCGGGACGACCGTCCAGGACGTCAACCGGCTGCTCAAGATGCACCAGGAGATGGCCAACGCCATGAAGAAGATCCGCAAGATGGGCGGCTTGGGCAAACTCGGCGCGCTGTTCGGCGGCGGTGGCGGCGGCGGAGCCGGGGGCGCAGGCGGACTGGGCGGCATGCTCGGCGGCCTCGGCCTTCCGGGTGGCGGCGGTGGCGGTGCCGCTGGCGGCGGATTGCCCGGCCTGCCGGGCGGGCCGGGCGGAGGCGCGCCGTTCAACATGCCGCCCGGTTTCGACAAGTTCATGAAGAAGTGAAGCACTGAACCCGTGCTCCTGCGAAGGCAGGAGCCCAGACTAGGCTCCTGCCTTCGCAGAAGCGCAAAAGAGGAACAAAACAATGGCAGTTTCGATCAGGCTTTCGCGCGGTGGTGCGAAAAAGCGTCCGTTCTACAAGATCGTCGTGACTGACGCGCGCAACAGCCGCGACGGCAAGTTCATCGAACGGATCGGCAGCTACAACCCGCTGCTCGCCAAGGACAATCCCGAGCGGATCAAGCTCGATGCCGAGCGCGCGCGTCATTGGATCAGCGTCGGCGCGCAGCCGTCGGACCGCGTCGCGCGGTTCCTCGACCAGGCCGGCGTCCAGGAGCGGGCGGCGCGCAACAATCCGGCCAAGGGTGTTCCGGGCGAGAAGGCCAAGGAGCGGGCCGAGGAGCGCGCCACGCGTGACGCCGAGCTGGCGGCCGCCGCCGCTGAAGCCGCTGCGTCTCCCGCCGAGCCGGAAGCGGCCGAAGGTGGCGAGGGCGATGCGACTCCGGCCGACGAGGCTGGCAATCAGGGCGTTTCGACCGATCAGCCGGCCGAAGGTGCTCCCGATGCGGCCCCGGCGGATGGCGCCGAAAAGGCGGAATGATCCTTCGCCGTCGTGCCAGCGAACGCTGGCATCCATGCTGAGTCAGTATGGACTCCAGCTTTCGCTGGGGTGACGGGAGAGGGCACAAGATGATGGACGACAAGCGCGTGACCCTCGCCGCCGTCGCCGGCGCGCATGGCGTCGGGGGCGAGGTTCGGCTGAAGTTGTTCGCGGACAGCGTCGCGAGCATCGCTCGGTACAAGGCCATTCAGGTCGGCGACCGTCGGTTCACGCTGGTCTCGGTCAAGCCGGGCGGGATCGGCGCGATCGCGCGCTTCGCCGAGATCAGTGATCGAAACGGGGCGGAGGCGCTGAGAGGCGCATTGATGACCGTGGACCGCGCCGCGCTTCCGCCGCTTGACGAAGGCGAATATTATCACGCCGACCTGATCGGCTTGCCGTGCGAGAGCCCGGATGGCGAACCGCTCGGCACAGTCGTCGCGGTCGAAAACTTTGGCGCCGGCGACATTGTCGAGATCGAGAAAGCGGACGGCAAGCGGACCATGGTCCCGTTCCGGCCGGGCATTGCCGACCTCCTCGATGGCCGGATCAGGGTCGATCCGCTTTTCCTGGCCTGATCGGAGCAGGCAGGCGCCGGGCGAGCAGCACGCTCCCGCCCGCGCGCAATCTCAGTTCGCCGGTCGGCGTCATGTCCGGCACCGCATTGCCGTTGCCGAGCGCGCGCCAATAGGTCGGGCGTGGCGGCACGCCGGGACAGGCCATCAGGTCGGTCGCGATCGTGCGGGTTCCATCCGGCTCGGGCGGCCGGGTCAGATCGAACACCCAGTGGTTGCATCCGTCCTTGCCGCCCACCACGCGGCCGCCGCGTACCCGGACCAGGAACGCTCGAGGGGCAACGGCCTGACCGTCAATCGTCGTCGCGGTCCACATGCCGTCATAGCGTCCGTCCGATGCTCGATCTTTGTCCGCACCGCAGCCGGAGGCAAGCAGCAGCAAGAGCAGCGCGGCGCGCACTGCCTCAACGCATCGAATTGCCGCGCAGGGCCTCGCGGATGATCGGGCGTTCCTTGGCGAGATCGTTGCGGATCGTGGTCGCCGCGACTCCGCCTTCGCCCATCGCATGGCTGATCTGGTCGAGGCCTTTCACGACATCGCCGGCGGCATAAAGGCCGGGCACGTTGGTGCGCTGGTGATCGTCGACCGCCATGGTCCCGTCCGGCGTGAGTTCCGCGCCGACCTGGCAGGCGAGCTCGACATGCGTGTCGGAGCCAAGCGCGGGATAGACACTGTCGAACACGTGATCGCCGCCAGGAGTTGCCACGGTTATGCATTTGTCGACGGCCGCGACGGCCTGGCAGGGGCCGTCGACCGACTTGATTCCGAACTCGTCCAGGCGGGCGCGATCCTCCGCGCTCAGATCGTGCGCGCGATCGGGCGCGATCAGGGTAATATCCTCGGTGAAGCCGCGAATGAAAACGGCTTCCGCCACGCCGTGCGTGCCACTGCCGATCACGCCGACCCTTTTGTCGGTGACTTCGTAACCGTCGCAAACCGGACAATAACGGATCAGCCCCCGCGCCAAAGCCTCGTCGTGCAGCTTTTCGTCCATCGGCGGCTTGCGGTTCGTGACGCCGGTGGCCAGCAGCACCTTGCGGGCCGTTGCGCGCCCCGAACCCCATTCGACCTGGAAGCCTCCGTCGACGATGTCGAGCCGGGTGGCGCGGGCGGTTTCGATCGAGGCGCCGTACATTTGCGCCTGTTCGCGCATCCGCTCGATCAGCTCCTTGCCGTTGATGCCGCCGGGATAGCCGGCATGATTGTGCGAGCAGGGAATGGTCGCGGCGCGGCTCTTGCCGGCGTCGATGACCTTGATCGAGAGATGGTAGCGGACGAGGTAGATCGCGGCGGTGAGCCCAGCCGGCCCGCCGCCGATGACGATACAATCATGGTCGAAGTCGGTCATCCGCGCCGGACGCTCGGTCCCGCGTCTTGGTTCCTTGCGGCCGCCGCTCGCCCTGTATATACCCTCGATAGATACGGAGTTCCGATGGCTCGTGAATGGAAAACCAAGACGTTCAAATCCGGTAACTCGGTCGCCGTGCGTTTGCCCAAAAGCCTTGGCATCGTCGAAGGCGAGGAATTGGTCATCGTCCCGCACGCGGACGGCAGCCTTTCGGTGTGGAAAGAGAGCCAAAGCCTCGATGTCCTGATGAGTCTGTACGGCGCGTTCTCGCCTGGTTTCATGGCCGGCGGACGAGGCGACATTGAACAAGAGGATTATGACTGGAGCCGCGCGCCGACACGCGATCAGGCTGCCTGACCCTTGTACCTGCTCGATACGAACGTCTGTCTGGACTTCGCGCTTGCACGGAGCGAGGCAGTCCGAGATCGTATGGCGTCGGCCTATGGCAGAGGCGTTGCGATCTCCAGCATCAGCTTGGCCGAGCTCAGGGTCGGCGCTCGAAACATCGAGGCCGATCCCGAAGATATGAAGCGGCTCAACCTACTTGTTCGGCTCCTCACGGTGCGGCCGTTCGACGAAGCTGCAGCAGAGGCATACGGCCAAGTGGCGCGCCTTATTGGCGTCAAACGGCGGAGCTTCGATCGATTGATAGCCGCGCATGCACTCGCGTTGACCTGCACGCTTGTGACTAGCAACCTGTCCGACTTTTCGCCAATTCCCGGCCTCAAGGTCGAGAATTGGCGGGATAACTGATCCGCTTGCGGTGAGCTGGCCCGCAACAATCCTCACACTGTATCCGGAGATGTTTCCCGGCCCGCTCGGCCTTAGCCTGGCCGGTCGTGCCTTGGGCGAAGGCATTTGGTCGCTCGATGCCGTGCAGATCCGGGATTTCGCGACCGACAGGCACCGGTCGGTGGACGATACGCCGGCCGGCGGCGGGGCGGGGATGGTGATGCGGGCGGACGTGCTCGGCGCCGCGGTGGATCACATTGTCGAGCGACGCCCGGACGCGCCGGTTCTGGCGATGACGCCGCGTGGGGAGCCGCTGACGCAAGGGCTGGTGCGCGAGCTCGCGTCGGGGCCGGGCGCGTCGATCCTGTGCGGGCGCTTCGAAGGCATCGATGAACGATTGTTCGAAGCGCGCCCGATTCGGCCGATATCGATCGGCGACTATGTGTTGTCGGGCGGCGAGACGGCGGCGATCGTGCTGCTCGATGCTTGCGTTCGGCTGCTGCCCGGCGTAATGGGCGCGGCTTCGAGTGGTTGGGAGGAAAGCTTCGAAGCGGGCTTCCTCGAATATCCTCATTATACCCGACCTCAGACATGGGAAGGGCGCACGATCCCCGAAGTGCTGCGATCGGGGGATCATGCGAAGATCGCCGCGTGGCGACGCGCAAAGGCGATCGAAGATACACGGTCAAGGCGGCCGGACCTGATCGAGCGTCATGGGGACGCGCGAAGGCCATCGCCCTCTGGCGCGCAGCATGACGATTGAGGGTTGAAGACCGATGAACCTGATCCAGACGCTCGAGGCCGAGGCCATCGCGCAGTTCGCCGCCACCAAGACCATTCCCGAATTCCGCCCCGGCGACACGCTGCGCGTCGGTGTTCGCGTGGTCGAAGGCGATCGCACCCGCGTGCAGAATTACGAGGGCGTGTGCATCGCCCGCTCCAATCGCGGCCTGGGCAGCAACTTCACCGTCCGCAAGATCAGCTTCGGCGAAGGCGTGGAGCGCGTATTCCCGCTTTATTCGCCCAATATCGACTCGATCGACGTGGTGCGCCGCGGCGCCGTGCGCCGCGCCAAGCTCTATTATCTGCGTGGACGCACCGGCAAGGCCGCCCGCATCGCCGAGCGCCGCGACACGCGCGGGGACGTCAAGCCGGTCGCCGCGACCGCGACGCCCGAGACGGAAAACGCCGAAGGCTGAGACGTCGCGGCAAGCCGTGGTGGCTCACCAGCCCCACGGCCTCTCGCGAAACCATTTGGTCACGACATATTTGACGCCCGCGCGGACCTTCATCCCATGATGAAGGGTGTTGACGTTGGGGCGTCCGTCGGGTCGTATGTTGTTCCAGGCGAGCAGCTTGCCGGTCTCGGGCTGGATGGTCTTGTCGATCGTCTTGAACCGTGTCGCGCCGCCGGCTTCGGGCGTGTTCAGGTAGATCATCACCGTCCAGGTGCGCTGCCCGGCGACGCGGGTCATCGCCTGATAGTCGAGGCCGCCGGTCTCGAAATAATCGGTATGCGCCTTGAACTCTTGCCCGACCGCGTAGCGCTGCCCCTGCATCGGCTCGCCATGAATGGGATCGAGCCCGGTTAGCGCCGCGACTCTTGCATCGAGCGCGGCGATCTCCGGCTGATCGGCGCTCAGATCGCACGTCTCGCTGGTGCGGAACAGGGGATCGCCCAAGTCGTCGGCGATTGTCGACGGACGGCGCTGGCGCTCGATGGTGGCGATGATCGGCGCGCACTCCTCGGAAGTCAGGAAATGGCGGCGGATGAACAGGTCGAGCTTGGGGTTCGGCACGCGCTGAACACCGGGCTGGGCGGCGAGGAGGTCCGCGGTTTGCATAGGCCAGCTTACAACAGGATACCGTACCCACAACACAGGCTGGATGACTCCGTGCGCGAAAGCGACTAGGTTTGCGGGCAGGGGACAATGATCCGTCATCGCGCTGTAACAGTTCGCCATTCTTCTGGCGGCATCGCGGGATGATCCGATCGGGTGGGAGTCACGGATGCGTTTAGCCTTGGACCCGCGGGCCCGGCGTTTGTTGCGGCGTTTGCCGCGAACCAATGTTTATTCCGTGCTGGAGCTGATCCTGCTTTCGCTGCTGGCGATGCAATGTGCGCGGCTGGTCTGGACCATGGTCACTCCGCTGGGGCCGGTGGGTGAGTGGAAGGCGGCGGCGGCGCTGCGGCCCGCGCAGCCGGTCGCCACGTCCCTGCTCGGCAGCTTCGATCCGTTCTTCCGGGCGAGCAGTGCGGCGGCTCCGGCGGTGGTAACCTCGCTCAACCTGACCTTGTTCGGAGTCCGCGAGAATCGAGCGACCGGGCGCGGATCGGCGATCATCGGCACCGCGGACGGGCAGCAGCGCAGCTACGCGGTGGGCGAGGAGATCATGCCGGGCGTTACGCTAACCGCGGTCGGGTTCGACAATGTCACCGTCTCGCGCAGCGGCACGGCCGAGCAGCTGTTCCTGGACCAATCGCCGCCGGCGACGGCGGTCGGCCCGGGCGCGATTCCCGCCATGTCCACGCCGATGACGACGAGCACGCCGCCTCCGCCTCTGCCGGTCGTGGTCGCACCGCCGCCGGCGCCGCCGGCCAATGCGAATTCATCGCTGTCGAACGAAGTCCAGTTTCAGCCGCGACTTAACGGTGGGCAGGTGACAGGCGTCACGGTCCAGCCGCAGGGCAGCGGCGTCGCCTTCCGCGCAGCCGGCCTGCAATCGGGCGATGTCGTGGTGGCGGTCAATGGCCAGCCGATCAGCTCAGCCGAGCAGGCCAGAAGCATCGCCGGACAGTTGCGCGGCGGAGACGCCGAGGTGCAGGTGGAACGCAACGGACGCCCCGTGTCGCTGCGCGTGAGGGCAGGCCAATGAAGCGTTTGCGAATTGCTCTCGCACTGGCGCTTGCCGGTGCGCCGCTGAGCGCGGCCTGGACGCAGCATGTGCTGAACCTGCGCGAGGCGGATATTCGCGCGTTCATCGAAGATGCGGCGCGGGTGACCGGGCGGACCTTCATCATCGAGCAATCGGTGCAGGGCAAGGTTTCGGTGGTGACGCAACGGCCGCTGTCCAGGTCGGAATATTTCGAAGTGTTCCTGTCGACCTTGCGGGCGAATGGCCTGGTGGCGGTGCCGGCGCCCGGTGGGGCGCTGCGCATCCAGCCGATCGCGACGGCGGCGACGTCCGGTGGCCGGGTCAATCGGCGCGCGGCGAGCCCCAGCAGCTTCGTGACCGAGATCATCCGGCTGCGCAGCATCGAAGCGCCGCAGGCGATCGAAGCGGTGCGGCCGCTGGTCAGCCGCGAAGGGTCGGTCACCGGATCGCGCAACTCGATCGTGGTCGCGGACTTTGCCGATAACGTCGCGCGGGTGCGGCAGATCATCGCTAGCATCGACCGCGACAATGCGGCGACGCGGGTGATCGAACTCCAGAATGCCGGGCCGCGCGAGATCGCCGAAGCGCTAAGCGCTCTCGGCGCCGGCGAAGGCGGCCGGGGCGGCGTGTCGGTAGTGCCGGTCGACAGCGCCAATTCGATCGCACTGCGCGGCGATGCGGCGGCGGTGGCTCGGCTGGCCGAAGTCGCGCGCGATCTCGATCGTCGCGCTGCGGACGGGACCGAGTTGCGCGTCATCTTCCTGGAACATGCCGATGCCGAGCAATTGCTGCCGGTGCTCCAGCAATTGCTTGGGCAGCAGCCGACGCCGGTGGTCAATCAGACGCGTCAGCTAACCCGGAGCGCGAATAACCCGACGGGTGGGCGGGGCGGCCTGGGCGGCAGCACGAATTCGGGAGCGGCCACGCAGGCTTCACCTCCAGCCATCGCGCCCGGCGGCGGCGGTGGAACGACCGGGCAGAGCATCTTCGGCAGCAAGATCGCGATCGTTACCCGCTTCGAGGGCGCCAACGCGATCGTGATTGCAGCGCCGGCGGACGTGCAGCGGCAATTGGGCGAAGTGATCCGCCAGCTCGACACACGGCGTCCGCAAGTGCTGGTGGAAGCGATCATCGTCGAGATCAGCGACACCGCCGCCAAGCAACTCGGCGTTCAGCTGCTGCTTGCCGGGACCGGCGGCAGTGCGATCCCTTTCGCCGCGACAAATTATTCCAACGTCTCGCCCAATATCGGCACGATCGCGGCCGCGATCGCAGCCGAGCGGCTGCGCACCGACACCACCACCGTCAACGGCCAGGTGGTGACCACCACCAACAGCTCACCCATTGCCGATACGCTGCAGGAAGCGGCGGCCCAGCAGTTGCTCGGCTCGCAGACCGGCCTGCTCGGCTTGGGCTTTCGGGCCGGCAACGCGATCTTCGGCGCGATCGTCAACGCGGTGCAATCCGACAACAAGTCGAACCTGCTCGCGACGCCTTCCGTGACCGTAATCGACAATCAGCCGGCGCGTTTCCTCGCGGGGCAGGAGGTGCCGGTCACTTCTGGCGAGGCACTGGGCGATAATTTCGAGAATACGTTCCGCACCGTCCAGCGCCAGAATGTCGGCATCAGCCTGGAGGTCGTCCCGCAGATCAATGCCGGCGACACGGTGAAGCTGCAAATTCGCCAGGAGGTGAGCTCAGTAGCCGGCACGGTCGGCGGTCGGGCGTCGGCGGACCTCATCTTCAACAAGCGTGAGGTCGAGACGTCGATCGTCGTCGACAATGGCGAGATCGCCGCGATCGGCGGCCTGCTCAACGACGATGAGCGGCGGACGATCGAGAAGATCCCGTTTTTGGGCGACCTCCCGGCAATCGGCAACCTGTTCCGATCGAAGGCGCGACGGCGGGAGAAGACCAACCTGATGATCTTCATCCGGCCGACCATCATGCGGACGGCTGCGGAGGCGCGGGAAGTAAATAATCGCCGTTACGGCTACATCCGCGATCGGCAATATCTCCAGAACCCGAACGAGGAGCCGAGCCTGGACGAGCTGGTGCGCGAATATATGGGCGCGGTGCCGCCGGCCCCGCTGCCGGCGGTCGGCTTTCCCGGCGACCAGGTGGTCGCGCCGGTGCCCTCGCCGGTTCCCGGGACCAGGAAGTGACCGACCTGCGGGACGTCGGGGGCGCCGAGCCGTCGCTGCTCGTCAACATCCCCTACGGCTTCGCCAAGCGGTTCGGCGTTGCCTTGCTCGGCGAGGAGGAAGGGCGCTTGCTGGTCGCGGTGCGCGAAGGCGGCGATCCGCGCGCGTTGATCGAGGTCAGGCGCTTTCTGGCGCGCTCCTTTGCCGTGCAATATTCGCCGGCCGAGCGGTTCGACCGCATCCTGTCCGAACGCTACGCCTTCGATCATCAGGAAGCGGCGGGATCGTTCGGCGTCGGCGATGAACTGGGCGCGCTCGCCAGCGACCTGCCGACCGCCGACGACCTGCTTGACAGCGCCGACGACGCGCCTGCCATCCGCCTGATCAACGGCATTATCGCCGACGCGGCGCGACAGGGTGTGTCGGACATTCATATCGAGCCCTACGAGACCGGCCTAATCGTGCGCATGCGCGTGGACGGCGTGCTGCGCGAGACGTTGCGCATGCCGCCGCACGTCGCGCCGGTGGTCGTCAGCCGGATCAAGGTCATGGCGCGGCTCGACATCGCCGAGCGGCGTGTGCCGCAGGATGGGCGGATCGGCCTGACGCTCGGCGGCAAGCTGCTCGACGTGCGCGTGTCCACGCTGCCGAGCCGGGCCGGCGAGCGCGTGGTGCTGCGCATCCTCGACAAGGAGAATGCCGGGCTCGACCTCGATCATCTCGGCATGCCGCCGGCAATCGAGGCGGTGTTCCGCGAGGCGCTGGCGGAACCCAACGGGATCGTGCTCGTCACCGGGCCGACCGGTTCAGGCAAGACGACCAGCCTGTATGCGGGGCTTCGGCTGCTCAACGACGGGTCCCGCAACATCCTGACGGTCGAGGACCCGGTCGAATATGCGGTGGACGGGGTTGGCCAGACCCAGGTCAACGACAAAGTGGGCCTGAGCTTCTCGACCGGGCTCCGCGCGATCCTGCGGCAGGATCCGGATGTCGTCATGGTCGGCGAGATCCGCGACCGCGAGACGGCGGATATCGCCGTCCAGGCCTCGCTGACCGGCCATCTGGTGCTGTCCACCGTCCATACCAACGACGCGATCGGCGCGATCACGCGGCTGCGCGACATGAAGATCGAACCGTTCCTGCTCGCCTCCACCTTGCGCGCGGTGATCGCGCAGCGGTTGGTGCGGCGGCTGTGTCCGGTGTGCCGGGAGCCGGTGCAGGCGACGGGCTCGGTCAGCGCATTGCTCGGCTTCGCGGACGGCACTCGTATCTGGCAGGCGCGGGGCTGCGCCGAATGCAAGAATAGCGGCTACAAAGGCCGCATCGGCGTGTTCGAAGCGGTCCGGATCGACGACACGATCCGCCGCCAGATCAACGCCGGTGCGGACGAGGCCGAGGTCGCCCGCCACGCCTTCCGCGGAACGGCGACGCTGGGCGAGGCGGCACGGGCGCTGGTTCGTGAGGGGGTG
The DNA here is from genome assembly GCA_036387855.1 of Allosphingosinicella sp. Taxonomy (GTDB): domain Bacteria; phylum Pseudomonadota; class Alphaproteobacteria; order Sphingomonadales; family Sphingomonadaceae; genus Allosphingosinicella. The sequence continues at coordinate 220,995 of DASVSZ010000042.1, forward strand.
ACGACGGCTGAAGAGGCCGTGCGCATTTCGCGGCGTGAGATGGAAAGTGTGTAGGGCCATGCCTCTGATGTGCTCCTGCGAACGCAGGAGCCCAGCCCCGGTTTCCGCTGGGCTCCTGCTTTCGCAGGGGCATTGTGAACTTCACGTCATATGAGTGACTTTGACTATCTTGCGCTGGACACGGCGGGGCGCGAGCGGCGCGGCTCCGTACGGGCGCCGAGCGCGGAGGACGCGCGGGCGGCGCTGAGCGCGCGGCGGCTGTACGTCGTGCGCGTGGAGCGGGCAGCGGGCGGGAACGCGGCGCCCTTGTTGTCGCGCGGATCGCTGTTCGCCAAGAAGCTCGGCACCAAGCAGCTGACCTTGTTCACCCGCCAGCTCGCCACCCTGATCCAGGTCAGTCCCCTGGAGGAATCGCTGCGCACCATCGCCCGCCAGGCGGAGCGCGCGGAAGTGCAGCGCATCCTGGGCAACGTCCATTCCGGCGTGGTCGAAGGGCGGCGTCTGTCGGAAGCAATGACGCGCGAGGCGCCGAGCTTTCCGCCGCTTTATCGAGCCATGGTGGCGGCGGGCGAGAGCTCCGGCACGTTGTCGCACATCCTGGAGCGGCTCGCCGACCTGCTCGAACGGCAGGCGCAGGTGCGTGGCAAGGTGACGTCGGCGCTGGCCTATCCGATCGTGCTGGCGATCGTGGCGAGCTTCGTCGTCATGGCACTGATGATCTTCGTCGTGCCGCGCGTCGTCGAGCAGTTCGAGGATGTCGGGCAGCAATTGCCGTTGCTGACGCGGATTGTGATCCGCCTCTCCGAATTCCTGGCAAACTGGTGGTGGGCGCTGGCGATTGGCCTGTTCGGCCTTGCTCTCCTGGTCGGTCGCGCGTTGCGGGACGAGGGAGTGCGGCTACGCTTCGACCGGAGCTTGTTGCGGCTGCCGTTGCTGGGGCGTCTGCTGCGCGATCTGCACGCCGCGCGAATGGCGCGGACCTTGTCGACCATGGTGGCGAGCCGGCTGCCGTTGCTGGAAGGGCTGCGCCTGACCACCCAGACCGTGCACAATCGCGCGCTGCGGGCCGCGTCCGGCGACATCACCGAAGCGATTCGCACCGGCGGCAGCCTGTCGGTGGCGCTGCGCCGGGCGGGGGTGTTCCCGCCCTTGCTCGTCTATCTGGCGGCGAGCGGCGAGGCATCGGGCAAGCTCGACGTGATGCTGGAGCGCGCGGCCGATTATCTGGAGCGGGAATTCGACACTTTCACGGCCACGGCCTTGTCGCTGCTGGAGCCGGCGATCATCGTCGTGATGGGCGGGATCGTGGCGCTGATCGTGCTGTCGATCCTGCTGCCGATTCTTCAACTGGATACGCTCGCGGGCGGGTTAGGATAGTCATGACCACACGCATCCGTCATCCCCGCGAAGGCGGGAATCCAAAGAGACTCCTCACTAGGCTGAAAAGCCGCTTGGATCCCCGCCTGCGCGGGGATGACGTGGGAAGACGGCCAAACGAGAAGGGCTTCACCCTCGTCGAGCTGATGGTGGTGATCGTCATCATCGGCCTGCTTGCCACCGTGGTGCTGATCAATGTCGCGCCCGCGACGGACAAGGCGGCGGTGACCAAGGTCAAGGCGGACGTGTCGACGCTGGAGCAGGGGGTCGAGATGTATCGGCTGTCCAAGCTAACCTATCCGAGCGGCGACGGGTTGCAGGCGCTGGTGGCGGAGGGCTTCGTCAAGCGCCTGCCTAACGATCCTTGGGGGAATCCCTATCGCTACGCCGCGCCGGGGCGGAACGGGGCGCCGTTCAGCATCTTCTCGACCGGCGCGGACGGCCGTGAAGGGGGTGAAGGCGAAGATGCGGACATCGGCAATTGGGAATAGCATCGTCCTCCCTGTCGCGCAGCGATGGGGAGGGGGACCGTTCGAAGGACCGTGGAGGAGTATCCGGCGTCGTTTACCCCTCCACCACTCTTCGAGTGGTCCCCCTCCCCATCGCTGCGCG
>DASVSZ010000043.1:0-83996 GCA_036387855.1 Allosphingosinicella sp.
GTTCGCTTAATGCCTTCGGCCGGTGGCGGCGCACGTCCGCGTGCGTCGCCACGGGGTTGATGCGGGACCCACCTCCCCATCCGACTTAAGAACTAAGGCCGAAGACGGGGCGCGTCAGGCGTCGTCAGATCTGGCCGTGACAATGTTTGTACTTGCGGCCCGATCCGCATGGACACGGCGCGTTGCGGCTCACCGGGGCGTCGATCACCAAGGTGTCGCCACCGTCGTCGGACGGCTGCATTTGCGGGCGCGCGATCGACAGCGGCGGCAGGCGCGAGATGATGTTGCCGGTGTCGGCGTCGATGTCGGCGCTGTCGTCCTCGCCCGTGAATGGGTCAATATGGTGCGTGATGAAGTCGGGCATCGGCGGCAAGTCCGCAGGCGCCATGTTGAACTGCGCGAAGGCGAGCGCGCTCGTCACGTCCTCGCGGATCGCGGTCAGCATGCGTTCAAACATGGCGAACGCCTCGTGCTTATACTCGTCGATCGGCTTCTTCTGAGCGTACGCGCGCAGGTGAACGACTTGGCGCAGCGCGTCGAGCATCGACAGATGCTCCTTCCAGTGATGATCCAGCGACTGGAGCAACATGCTCTTTTCCATCTGGATCACGCTTTCGGGTGAAAGCTCCTGCGTCTTCTCGGCGATTTGAGCGTCGGCCGCGGCGCGGATACGCTCGACCAGCATTTCGGGGTCGATCGCTTCCTCTTCGAGCCACTCGTCGATCGGCGGTTGCAGCCCGAAGGATTCCTCGATCCGGCTCTTGAGCAGCGGGATGTCCCATTGCTCGGGGTAGGAATTGGGCGGGCAGGCCTCACCGACGATCGCGTTGACCGTCTCGGCGCGCATATCCTCAACGACGTCGCCGACCGTATCGGCATCCATGATGTCGGCGCGCTGTTCGTAGATCACCTTGCGCTGATCGTTCATCACGTCGTCATATTCGACGACCTGCTTGCGAATGTCGTAATTGCGCGCTTCGACCTTCTTCTGCGCGGTCTCGATCGCCTTGGAGATCCAGGGGCTGACGATCGCCTCGCCATCCTCCAGGTTCTTGTTGACCAGGCGCGAGAACATCGTCTGCGGCCCGAAGATGCGCAGCAGATCGTCGTCGAGCGACAGGTAGAAGCGGCTGAGGCCGGGATCGCCCTGACGGCCCGAACGGCCGCGCAGCTGATTATCGATCCGGCGGCTTTCGTGCCGCTCGGTGCCGAGCACGAACAAGCCGCCCGCATCCAGCACGCGCTGCTTTTCTTCCGCGATCTGTGCCTTGATGCGATCGATCGCGGCCCCGCGTTCCGGCCCGTCCGGCATGTCGCCAAGCTCGTCCTCGACCAGAAAGTCGAGATTGCCGCCCAGCTGAATGTCGGTGCCGCGGCCGGCCATGTTGGTGGCGATCGTCACCGCGCCGATCCGGCCGGCCTGCGCGACGATGTGCGCTTCCTGCTCATGGTAGCGGGCATTCAGCACTTCGTGGCGGACGCCTTCCTGCGTCAGATATTCGGACAACAGCTCCGACTTCTCGATCGAGACGGTGCCGACCAGGACCGGCTGTCCGGTTTCCTGCTTCTCGCGGATCGCCTTCGTTATGGCTGCGAACTTGTCGGCCTCGTTCTTGTAAAATTCGTCATCCTCGTCGATCCGCTTGACCGCGACGTTGGTCGGGATGGTGACGACGTTCATCTTGTAGATGTCGTAGAATTCCGGGGCTTCGGTCAGCGCCGTGCCGGTCATGCCGGACAGCTTGGGATAGAGGCGGAAATAGTTCTGGAAGGTGATGGAGGCGAGCGTCTGGTTCTCCGGCTCGATCTTGGCGCCCTCTTTTGCCTCCACCGCCTGATGAAGCCCGTCCGACCAGCGGCGGCCGTCCATCATGCGACCGGTAAATTCATCGATGATGATGACCTTGTCGTCCTTGACGATATAGTCGCGGTCGCGCTTGAAGATCACGTTGGCCTTCATTGCCTGGTTGAGGTGATGCACGACCTGGGTGTTCTCGAAATCGTAAAGATTGGCGCCGAACAGCAGCCCGGCCCCCTCCAGCATCCGCTCGACCTTTTCGGTGCCGTCTTCCGTCAGCACGACCGACTTCTGCTTCTCGTCGACCTCGTAATCTTCGGGAACGAGCTGCTTCACCAGCACGTCTACGGACATGTAGAGTTCAGATTTGTCGTCCGTCGGGCCGGAGATGATCAGCGGCGTTCGCGCCTCGTCGATCAGGATCGAGTCCACCTCGTCGACGATCGCGAAGTTGAACGGCCGCTGCACCATCTGCGCGCGATCATATTTCATGTTGTCGCGCAGGTAATCGAAGCCGAATTCGTTGTTGGTGCCGTAAGTGATATCGGACGCGTAGGCGTCGCGGCGCTGCTGATCGGCAAGGTTGGGAATGATCACGCCGACGGTAAGACCGAGGAAACGATAAACCTGGCCCATCCATTCCGCGTCGCGACTGGCGAGGTAGTCGTTGACGGTGACGACGTGAACGCCCTTGCCTTCGAGCGCGTTGAGGTAGGTCGCCAGGGTCGCGACGAGCGTTTTGCCTTCGCCGGTCCGCATCTCGGCGATCGCGCCGCGATGGAGGACCATGCCGCCGATCATTTGCACATCGTAATGGCGCTGGCCGAGCGTGCGCTTTGCCGCCTCGCGGACGGTGGCGAAGGCTTCGGGGAGGAGATCGTCGAGCTCGGCGCCGTCCGCCAGGCGGGCCCGGAAGACGGCGGTCTGGTTCCTGAGCTCGTCGTCGCTCATCGCGGTCATTGTCGGCTCGAAGCCGTTGACCTTGTCGACGATCTTGCCGAGCGAGCGCACGTAGCGATCGTTGGCCGATCCGAAAATCGATTTGGCGAGTGTGCCAAGCATGCTGTGATCCTGTTCTGTCGAGATGGTCGCGGCGCGAATGCGCGCCTGCGGAATGAATGCGGGTGGTCTGAACGGCCACTCGGGCCGACGGCGCGGCTATTCCTCCCTGCGCTCTCCAAGCGGAGTGATCGGCGAGCGCGGCTCCGGCGTGACAGGCCAGGGCATGGGCGAAGCGGCCGGATCGGTAGGCTCAACAAGGACGGCGCTGCGCCGGCTTTGAACGGCGGCACAGGCGGCGTCGCAGACGCCCGCCGACGCCACCGTGGCGGCGCGGTGCTGTGCTTGTGATCGCTCCGCCTGCCGCTCGAACGCGCCCGCGCCGGTAAGCCCGGTCAGCAAAGCGGAAAGGAGAAGCAGCAGGTTCAAACGCATCACCACAATCAGAGCAGTCCGCCGCGCCGACGCGATCTATAAGAACGCGCCGCCCGCAGGTCCAATCGAAACGGCCCCGATCGGAGTAGATAGGCGCGAGCGCCCGAAATCCAACGGCATTTGGAGAAGCAGGCCGGCAAGCCGCGCTCGCCGGCCTGTTCCCATTTACTTCCTGCTTTTCGACTTGGACTTCGTATCCGGCTTCTCGCCCGGGATTACCACGCTTTCCTCACTGGAGCCAACCGGCGCCAGGCGCACCGCGAGAGGATTCGGCTTAAGGTCCCGCAGCGACCCGTTGGTGCCGTCGATCACACCACCGATGATGCCGCCGGCGACGACGTTACCGGCCAATGCGGCGCCGCCGCCGCCATGCATCTTGCTTTCGATCGGCACGGAGATTGACTTGTAACCCTCCTTGCTGATCGTCGCGGTGAATTCATCCTTGCGGCGCAGCTTGAGATTGCATGGCGTGGTGCAGCTCATGCCGGTCGTCATCTTGACTTCGGCGCCCGAGGGCTCGCTCTGCACATAATAACGTTGCTGCGTGCCACGCGTGACCGTTGCGCAGCCGCCGAGAGCCGTTGCCGCCAACGCGGCCACGGCGAAACCAATCTTGTTCATGGATACCCCCAGTTACAGGCGGATGTGATCCCCGCCTGATCTGAAGATAACCAGCTATCTCACCAGCACAATAGGAAAAACGGGCGCGAGCCCGGGCGCGTCACAGCTGTCCTTGCAGCCAGCTCTGGAGCGCGCTCTTGGGCGCGGCGCCGACCTTGGTGGCGGCGGGGGCGCCGTTCTTGAACAGGATCATGGTCGGGATGCCGCGCACACCATATTTGGCGGGAGCATCGGGGTTGTCGTCGATGTTCAGCTTGGCGACGGTGACCTGTTCGCCCATCTCACGGCTGATTTCTTCCAGCGCCGGGGCGATCATTCGGCAGGGTCCACACCATTCCGCCCAGAAATCGACCAGCACCGGCCCCTCGGCGCTGATCACGTCGGCGTGGAAGCTGTCGTCGGTTACGGTTTTGGTCGCCATGATGAACTCCGATTGATCGACCGCTGATTTAGGAAGCCGGACGGTCCCGCTCAACCGGCGGCGCGATAGGGATCGAGCATGGCCGGCGGGAGCGGATGCAGCACCGGGGCGGCTGTGTAGAGCAAGGCGGCGTCGACCGGCCGATCGGGGAAGATCACTTCCAGGGCGGCGACATAATGCGCCATCTGCCGCAGATGCGCGGCGGGGATAGCATCGGCGGTGACCGGAGCCGCCCTGCCCGTCTTAAAGTCGACAACACGGACTCGATCGGGCGTGACCAGCAGGCGATCGACGGTGCCGGCGATCACGGTGCCGTCGGGCGTGACCGCGGCGATCGGCGCTTCGGCCAGCGCTTCGGGGCTGAACAGATCGGCGTAGAGCGGGTCCGAGATGATCGCGCAGGCATCCGCGACCAGCGCGCGGCGGAGTTCGGCGTCCGCCACGCCCGCCGAGCGCAGGAGCCAATCGTCCGCCAGCTGTGCGCGCCTGGCCGGCTCGACGCCGGGCAAGCGTTCGAACAGCTGATGGAGCAGCCGGCCGCGTTCCGCGGCGGCGCGCATTTCGGGACCGGGCGGCGGATTCGCGACATCGTCCTCACCCGACGAGGACGGCGCGAGCGGACGCGGCGGCCGGGCCTCCACCGGCGCTGGCTCCTTCAGCCAGTCGGGCGCTGCCATTGCGGCGCGGGCGCTCACTTTCGCGGGCGCGACGCGTGCTACCACTTCGGGCTCGCCGAAGCGGAGCGCCTGGTGCCAATGCGGATCGTCCTGCCAGGCGCAGCCGAGCTCTGCCATCGAGGTCTGGGCGGCGGCGAACCAGCTCTCGCGCGGCGGGCCGTTCTTGTCGGCCGGACCGAGCGCGCCCCCTATGTAGAGCCGCTCCTCGGCCCGTGTCATGGCGACATAGAACAGGCGCCAATGCTCCTCGCGGTCGAGCCGGTCCTGCTGCTCGATCTGGGCTTTGAGCGGTTCGGCAAGCTCATCCTTGCGCGGGCGGAACAGCGGCACGCAATTGCCGTCGTCCAGTTGCAGATCGGCGGTGCGCCCCGGCGCGCGCGACGGATCGACGCAGGCATCGGCGAGGATCACGACCGGCGATTGCAGGCCCTTGGAGCCGTGCACCGTCATCACCCGCACGGCGTCGAGCGGCGCGGACGGATCGCGCACGATCTCGACATCGCCGCGCGAGAACCAGTCGAGGAAGGGCTGGAGCGATGGCGTCGCGTTGCTTTCGAACTCGAGCGCGCTGGCGAGCAGTTCCTCAATCGGGTCGCGCGCTTCGGGCCCGAGCCGTTCGAGCAGCTTGCGGCGTCCGTCCAGCGGACCGGACAGGATCGCCTCCAGGAATTGATGCGGCGTGGTAAAGTCCGCCATGTCGAGGAGGGCGCGCAGGCCCGCCAGCGTCGCCGGATCGGCGGCACCGTCGCGCAGGCGCGGCCAGAGCGGCGCGCCATCACGGCCGTGGGCGGCATCAAACAATCGGTCTTGGCTCCAGCCGAACAAGGGCGAGACGAGCAGGCTGGCAAGGTTGAGATCATCCAGCGGCTGGATCGCGAAACGGGCGGCGGCGAGCAGATCCTGCACTGCCAGCGGCGCCGAAAGCATCAGCCGGTCGATGCCGGCAACCGGCACCTGCTCGGCATGGAGCCGCGCGACCAGCAAGGCGGCGAGCGCGCCGCGACGACGGACCAGAATGAGAATGTCTTCAGGCCGAACCGGGCGGTGCTTGCCCCCCTCGCCCAGCGTGAAGGGCTGATCGATCCAGCGCTTGATCTGCCGGGCAAGGCAGGTGGCGTAGCGCCGGGTGGCATCGCTGATCCAGCCTTCCTCGCCCGCGTCCTCCTCGCCGCCCGCATCTTCCGTCCAGGGCTCCCACAGGACGACGGAGCCGGGCCGGTGCTCGTGATGGCTGAGGTGCGGGTTGGGCCGGCGCGGCAGGCCGAGCGCCTCGTGGCCGAGATCGGCGACGACGCGATCGACCAGTTGCAGGATCGGCGGCGACGAGCGGAAGCTCCGGTCCATCGACAGGTCGAGGAAGTCGGACGGCAGTTCCGCGTCGGCGACGCCGATCGCCAGCGCATCCTCCCGCAGCCGCCGAGCACTCTTCGAGAAATAGTCTCGCGCCCGATCGAACTCGCGCGGGTTGGTGCCCTGGAAGCTGAAGATCGCCTGCTTGAAATCGCCGACCGTGAACAAGGTGCGGTGACGCCCGACCGCGCCTTCGCCGGCAAAGAACTCCTCAGTCAGCGCGGCGACGATGCTCCACTGACGTTCGTTCGTGTCCTGCGCTTCATCGACCAGGATGTGATCGGTGGATTGATCGAGCTTGAAGCGAACCCAATCGCCCATGCCGGGCGTGGTCAGCAGCTGCTCCGCGCCCGCGATCAGATCGTCGAAATCGACGAGGCCATGCGCGCGCTTGGCTTCGGCGTAAGCGGCGGCGAAAGCCTGCCCCGCGCGAAGTGCCGCGCCGAACTGGGCGACGGCCGCGCCGACATTGCGCAGGTGAAGCAAGGCCCGGCAGCATTCGGTCAGCCGCTCGGCATAAAGCGCGTAATCAGGGTCCGCCTTGAGCTGCCCGGCGGTGACCTTGCGCGGCTCGCCCTTGGCCGTCAGCACCAGGCCGGCCAGTTCGTCCAGCGTTTCGGCGCGCTCCCGCGGGTCGCGCGCCTGCCACCCGGCGATCAGGTCGCAGCAGTCGAGCCCGGTCGCGGTGTTCCAGCTCCGATTGGCGGACGCGATCCGGCCGAGCGTTTCGATGTCGAACGCCTCGTCGCAGCAGCCCGCCTCGATGGCCGCCGCGATGTCGCCTTCCGGCAGTGAGAAAGTGCGGCGCAGCAGCGCCTCGATCGCCTCGCGTGGCGGCAGGGCGGCCATCGCGCGGGGCCGGCGCGCGCAGCACATCAGGAAGGACTCGGCCCCGCCCTCCCCCAGTCGATGGCTCAGCGCCTGCATGTCGGCGACGAGTGCCGCATCGTTGGCCGCCTCCGCGCGGACGAGCAGCTCGGCGAGCGTCGAACGGGCAAGCAACTGCTCTTCACGCCCCTCCAGCGCGCGAAAGCCGGGGACCAGCCCTGCCTCGGCCGGAAAGGCGGCGAGCAGCCCTTGCGAAAAGGCGTGAATGGTCATGATGCGCAGGCCCCCGCCGGACGCGTCGAGGACGCGTGCGAACAGGCGGCGCGCCTTGGCGAGCTCCTCCGGTCCGGTCTCCTCGTCCAGCGCGAACAGCTCCTTGCGAAGCTCGGCATCCTTGAGCCGCACCCAATAGGCCAGCCGGGCATGGATCCGGTCCGCCATTTCCGCTGCGCCGGCCTTGGTGAAGGTCAGGCACAGGATCGAGGACGGATCCACCCCGGACAGCAGCAGCCGCAACACCCGCGCGGTCAGCACATGCGTCTTGCCCGTCCCCGCCGAGGCGGACAGGGCCGCGTGCGTCTTCGGGCTCGAGGCGAACTTCTGCTCGGCTTCGAGGCGGGTCAGGGCTTTGAGGCGCTTGGGCAAGGATGGCTCGGGAAGTGGCTGGATCAGCCGTATAGCAGTGGCACGCACCTCTGCCAGCCGTAGCGATGTGATGCGGAGTCCATGGCGAGAGGCTTTCGCAACATGGTCATCACGATATTCAGGGCGGGCGATGTATCAGCGCGCGCAGGATGGACACGCAATCAGGCAAGCGGCCGCGGATCGATCGCATCATGATCGTCGGCCAACCGGGGTCGGGGAAGAGCACGCTCGCGCGACGACTGGGCCAGCGCACCGGGCTCCCCGTTATCCACATCGACAAGATCCATTGGCTTCCCAATTGGATCGAGCGAAGCCCGGAGGAAAAGACGCGCTTGTGCAACGAAGCGGCAGCGGCCGATCGCTGGATATTCGAGGGAGGACATTCGGCGACTTGGGCAGACCGGGTAGCGCGAGCGGACATGCTCATCTGGCTCGACCGGCCTGTCGGATTGAGGTTGTGGCGGGTGGTGCGCCGATCTCTGACCGGGCGCGGCAAGACACGGCCCGACTTGACCGAGGACTGCCCCGAACGCCTCCGCCTGCTCCCCGAGTTCATTGCTTACATCTGGAAGACGCGACGCAGTTCACGTGCGCAGATCGCGAGGCTTGCGGCCGCGAGTACGAAGAACTGCGAGGTCGTTCACCTCATCTCCGATCGGCAGGTCGACAACTTTGTTCGCGAGTTCCGCGAGTAGAGCTGAACGACATCAGACTAAATCGTCAACCCGGACTCGTTCTGCGATGGTTCCGCTGAGCAAGTAATTCCCCGGCGAAGGCGGGAGCCCAGCTCATTAGAGAATCTGCACGGCAGCGCAGGCGCGCTACCGCGCGCAAGTTGATCGCGCTGGGCCCGGCATTCGCCGGGGAACGGCTACTTTCGCATGACGACTGGAGCGACCTAGGGTCATCAATGTTCTAGGCGTGACCTCCTCTTCGTCATGATCGCCCGCCTTTAGGTGAGGTCAGGTCGGGCCGGGTTAGCCCCGCGCCAGCGACGCCAGATCGATCACGAAGCGATACTTCACGTCGCTTCGCGCCATGCGCTCGTAGGCGTCATCGATCTCCTGGATCGCGATCTGCTCGATGTCCGAGACGATGCCGTGCTCGGCGCAGAAATCCAGCATCTGCTGAGTCTCGGCGATGCCGCCGATCAGTGAGCCGGACAGACTGCGGCGCTTCATCACCAGTGCGCCGACGGCCGGCGAGGGATGCGGCTCGGGAGGCACGCCGACCAGGGTCATCGCGCCGTCGCGCCTGAGCAGATTGAGGAACGGATTGAGATCGTGCGGGGCGGCGACGGTGTTGAGAATGAAGTGGAAGCTCTCGCGATGTGCCTTCATGGCGTCCTTGTCGCGCGACACGACCACCTCATCGGCGCCGAGCTTGCGCGCATCGTCGACCTTGCCGGGCGAAGTGGTGAACGCGACGACGTGCGCGCCGAGCGCCTTGGCCAGCTTGATACCCATGTGACCCAATCCGCCGATTCCGACGACGCCGACTTTCTGGCCCGGCCCGACCTTGTGATGCCGCAGCGGCGACCAGGTGGTGATGCCGGCGCACAGCAGGGGCGCGACAGCGGCGAGCTGTTGCTCGGCGTGGCCGACCTTGAGCACGAATTCCTCGCGAACAACGATCCGGTCGGAATAGCCGCCATAAGTGTTGTCGCCATTATCCTGGGTCGGCCCGTTATAAGTGCCGGTGAAGCCCGGCTCGCAATATTGTTCGAGGCCTTCGCGGCACGGCTCGCAACTCAGGCAGGAATCGACCATGCAGCCGACTCCGACCAGGTCTCCCGCCTTGAAGCGGGTAACGGCATCGCCGACCGCGCTGACCTCGCCGACGATCTCGTGGCCCGGGACGCACGGAAAGCGCGCGCCGCCCCATTCGCCGCGCGCGGTGTGCAGGTCCGAATGGCAGACTCCGCAATAGCGGATCGCGATCGCGACGTCGTTCGGGCCCGGATCGCGCCGCTCGAAACTGAACGGCTCGAACCGGCTGGTGGCCGAGTGAACCGCGTAACCCTTGGTTGGAAGCATGATGATCCCCTTCACCATGCCCAACACGCGGCGGCGGCAAAGGTTCGCCGGGCAATCGCGCGAGGGTGGCGCACGGCGCGCGCGACGCTTAGATCGGTCGCGGCACGAAGCCCGAGTTGCTGTCGCCGAGGATGAGAATGCGCCGTTTCCTCCCTTTACTGCTGTTGGCCGGGTGCGATTCACAGGCCGACCAAGATCCGGGTGCGGCGCCGGGCGCCCAGGCACCGGCCGCGCAGGCAGGTCCGCCACTGCCGGCGGACGGATCGGCCAGCGCGAGCCAGCTGGGGGAACGGGCCAAGACCTCGCTGCGCGCGATCATCGCCGATCCGGGCTCGATGCGCTTCGCCAATCTGCGCGCCGGCGCCTCCGGCTCGGTATGCGGCGATGTCGATGCCAAACAGGCGGACGGGCAAAAGGCGGTGCGGCCGTTCGTGGTGACTCCGGAGGGCGTGGCGGTGGTGAGCACCACCGCGCAGGTCAAGGTGGACGATCCCGAGGATCCGTTTCCGGATTTCTACATTCGCTGGTGCGCGTCGCCGGAGGAGCTGGCGCGGCTGCAGCCGAACATGGTCGGCGGCGAGACGCTTGGCCTGGGCGCGCCGCCGCCCGACATTCCCGACGTGCCGACGGACGTGCCGGCCGCGCTTCCCGCCCCGGCTCCCGAGCCAGCGCGCGAAACGCCCCCCGCTCAGGCCAAAGCGGAAGCACCTTCCCGTCCACCGGCCCCGACCAGTGACGACAGCTTCTTCAATGCCGTCGCGCGGCCGGGCAGCAAGGACGGGCAATGACGTCCCGCCGCGCCGGTTGAATACGAACGTGCCAAGCCGTTCCCTGTTCGCGACTCGCTTCTACCAGGGCCAGCTTGGCGATCCCGCTCTGGTTGCGGAACTGGACGACGCTTGCCGCGCGCTCGCCGCGCAGGATCAGGCGGGCCGGCGCTGGTGCAAGGAGAACGGCTATCGCGGCTATACCTCTTATGCGTCGTTGAACGACCTGCCGAGCCGAGACCCTCGCTTCGACGATCTCAGGCGGCTGCTCGCCCGTCATGTCGCCGCGTTCGCCGATGATTGCGCGATGGAGTTGGGCGGACGCCGGCTCAAGCTCGACAGCCTGTGGGTGAACGTCCTGAAGCCAGGCGGCGCGCATTCCGGCCACATCCACCCGCACAGCGCCGTGTCCGGCACGATCTACATCACCGTCCCGCCCGGCTCCGGCGCGCTCAAGCTGGAGGATCCGCGCCTGCCCATGATGATGGCCGCCCCACCCCGCCGCGCCGATGCGCCCGACGAGCTTCGGACCTACGTTTACGCCGAGCCCGCGCCCGGCGACGTCTTCCTATGGGAGAGCTGGCTACGCCACGAGGTTGTTCCGGGAACCGCCAAAGCCGAGCGGATCAGCATCAGCTTCAACTACCGGGTATGATCATCTCAACTTGTCGCGTGCTTACGGACTGATTGGTCCAAAAGGGAGCAACTTGGAGTCGACTTCATCTCTTGACTGATTAGTTCTTCCTCGACGTGCAAGGGAGGATCGTATGTCCAGAGCTCTGGTTGTCGTACGGGGTGTCATCGGTGCGGGCGTCGAATGCCGCCGACTGCGCAGCGACAGCGGCGAAACGTTCAGTCTCGCTGGCGACACGGGTGGCCACGCCGATGGCGAGCGCGTGCAGGTCGTAGGCGAGATCGCCGAAATCAGCTTCTGCATGAGCGGCCGCACCATCGCGGTCGATCGGATCGAGCCGATCCAGGAGCAGGGGGTCGAAGCGGCGGATGGATATCAATTGGTCGGCACCGTGGAGAGCGTCACCGTTACTTCGTTCTGGAGCTTGCCGCCTCGCTACGTGCTGGTCGCGGTCGGCACAGTTCCTACCGGGGGCTGGACCGGCGCGAGGCTGCGGCCGATCGCAGAGGAGGAACCTTCGGACGGCGTCTACAGGTTCGTGCTTGAGGCGATCCCACCGACTGGACCAGCGACCACGATGGTTCAAACCGTTGCCGCAACCTGGGGGCCGGACCAGCTCGAGAAAGCCGGCGCGCGTCTCCAGAGTATCGTCGTCCATGGTGCCAACGGCGTTCGGCGCTGGCCGGAGCAGGCTGTAGGAGGTTCTCCTGGCATGTCGCTGCTTGCCTTCGATCCCGACAGCCCGTCGCCGCTCAGGCAGCTCGACGGGCTTGCCGAGGCGAGTTTCAAAGGTTCGAGATTTCCAGCATCCCCCGGCATCACACCGCCCGATCTCGGGTCGGAACCGACCGGCGCCGGTCGCGCCGTCGCCTCTTCACACATATCCGTTTCGGACGCCCTCAAAGCAGCGGCCAAAAAGCTCAAGACGCCGTTCAGCGCTGACGAGCTCATCCGCGCCGAGGTCGTGAAGATCACTTACATGGAGGGAGGCTTCGTCGGCTTCGAACCGACCTACACCGTCGAGGTGGTTCGCTCGCGTTAGCTGCGACAGGGGCGCCCGGGAGATCAAGTGCGAAGTTGCCTATCGCGGATGGTTGCCGCAAACGACGACTCGGATTTCATGCGTGCCGCGATCTGCTTGCGGATGGATGTGCTCACCCGGACCGCAACGAGCCAGTTTAGCCGACTGCGGAGGCCGTGTCGGCGCGGCCGAGCAAAGCGCGACGGCCTGAACTTTCGTTACCTCCACTAGATCGAGGCCGCTTGAGGGCTTGCGTCTGCTCTCCCTGATGCCATGGAACAGCTCCAGTTGGTGGAATCGAGGGTGATTAGGTGGGTTTCAAATGTGGGATCGTGGGGCTGCCGAACGTGGGCAAATCCACCTTGTTCAATGCGCTGACGCAGACGGCGGCGGCGCAGGCGGCCAATTATCCGTTCTGCACGATCGAGCCAAATGTCGGCCGCGTCGCCGTACCCGATCCGCGACTGGCCGACATTGCGCGGATCGCCAGATCGGCCAGCATCATCGAAACGCAGCTCGAGTTCGTCGATATCGCCGGGCTGGTGCGCGGGGCCTCCAAAGGCGAAGGGCTTGGCAACCAGTTCCTCGCCAACATCCGCGAGGTCGATGCGATCGTGCACGTGCTGCGCTGCTTCGAAGGCGGTGACGTGACCCATGTCGAAGGGCGAGTCGATCCGGTCGCGGACGCGGAAACGGTGGAAACGGAGCTGATGCTCGCCGATCTCGACAGTCTGGAAAAGCGGGTGCCGGCGCTCGCGAAAAAGGCCGCGCAGGGAGACAAGGAAGCCAAGGTGCAGGCGAGCGTGCTGGGCCAGGCGCTAGAGCTGCTGCGCGACAGCAAGCCTGCCCGGTTGGCCGAGCCCAAGGACGAGGAGGAACGACTCGCATTGGAGCGGGCACAACTGCTCACCGCCAAGCCGATCCTGTATGTGTGCAATGTCGACGAGGGCGAGGCCGCGACCGGCAACGCGCACAGCGCGCGCGTGTTCGACAAGGCGGCGCGCGAGGGCGCCAAGGCGGTGATCATCTCGGCCGCGATCGAGGCGGAGATCGCCACCATGCCGGGCGACGACCGCGCCGAGTTTCTGCGCGATCTGGGGCTGGAGGAGACGGGGCTGAGCCGGATTATCCGCGCCGGCTACGAGTTGCTCGACCTGATCACCTTCTTCACCGCGGGCCCCAAGGAGGCGCGCGCCTGGACGGTCGAGAAAGGGTCAAAGGCGCCTCAGGCCGCCGGCGCGATCCACTCCGACTTCGAGCGCGGCTTCATCCGCGCGGAGACGATCGCATTCGACGATTATGTCGCGTGCGGCGGCGAGGCGGGCGCACGCGATGCGGGCAAGCTGCGCTCGGAAGGCAAGGAGTACGTCACCAAGGACGGCGATGTGATGCTGTTCCGGTTCAACGTGTGAAGCAGCCCTAGATCACTCGTAGGGCTTGAACCCGTCGTCCGATGCGAGATCGTTGGTCAGCAGCCGGCCTTCGGCGGTTTGCTTGAGCGGATAATTCTTGAGCCGGGTTTTTCCATCGTGAAGCTGCTCGGCGACAGTTACGATCTTGTAACCGCGGTAGGGGCGCACGCCTTGCACCGTTGCCGACACGATCTTTGCATGAATGGCAGTGTTGGCAGCCAGAATCGCGGGATCGGACACGAGCTTGGTCAATCCGGGCCGCTCGGCAGGAGCGAAAGTGGTGAGGATACGCTGGGCATTACCCGACTTGTTGGCGGCCAGCACGGCGGACATGATTGCCGAAAGGTCTGTGGAGGTCTCGCTTTGCTGAGACAGACTTGCGGACTGTCCGGTGGCGGACGACAGCAAAATTCCGCCAAGCGCGGCGGCAGCCGCGGCGCCGCCGATCAGTAGCTTCGCGGCGTGTCCCATCGTCAGGCCCTCCCGGCCGAGATGACGGAGGCGGCGTCACGGTCCAGGCCGGCCAGCCATGCGCTTTGAATGGCCAACGTCGCGGCAACGGCGAGGATTGCGGAAGCGAAACGGCGGGACTGGAATGAGTTGAACAATCGAGACTCCTTCGCCAGCCTAGCTGACGACAAAGGTTTTCCAATTAGTGACTATCGAAAACGCTCTCGATCAGTGGCGGAGAACGAACATGCAATATTTCGAGGATCTGGTTGTCGGCGCTCGGCAGAGTTTCGGGCGCTATGAAGTCACCCGTGAGGAGGTAATCGAATTCGCGACGCGCTACGATCCCCAGCCCTTTCACCTCGACGATGACGCCGCTGCTCGAACCCATTTCGGACGACTGGCGGCGAGCGGCTGGCATAGCTGCGCGATGACGATGGCGATGATCGTCGAGAACATCACCGCCAACGCCCAGGCCGGGCTGGGATCGCCCGGCGTGGACGAATTGCGCTGGCTCAAACCGGTGTTTCCGGGAGACACGCTACGCTGCGAGTCGGAGATCGTCGACGTCGCCCCGTCGCGGAGCAAGCCGGAGATCGGTTCGTACCGGTCGACGGTGACCACCTTCAACCAGCATGACGAGCCGGTGTTGCGCTTCACCTCGATCGTGCTGATCCGGCGCCGGCCGAACTAAAGTTCGCATTAAGCGCGGCTAAGCAGCGTGCGCGCGCTCACCCTCTCCAGCTTCGCCAAGCCTCCCTATCCTTTCCCAAAAGGGAAAGGATAGGGTGTAGGCCGGCTCAGCCGCCGCGGCGCGCTGCGCGGCGTTCCTGGCGTTGTTGCTGGCGTTCGATCCGCTGCTGCTGACGTTGCGGATTGGCGGCGCCAGTGCCCGGGCGATCGCGCAAGTCCTGACGGAACTCGCGGCGATCCTGGCGGCGGTCCTGGCGATACTCACGGCGATCGGTGCGCTGCTCCTGCCGGAACTGCTCCTGCGTCAGTTCGCCGCGGCGGAAACGCTGGACGTTGTCGCGGCGCTCCTGATTGTAGGCCCGATAATCCTGGCGGCCTTCCTGGCGGAACTGCCGGAAGTCGCGGCGGTCCTCCCGGTCGGTGACACGGTAGCCGCGACCTTCGAAGTAACGACGCTGATTGTCGTTGGCGCGATAGCGACGGCCGCCCCGATCGAACACGTAGATGCCGTAACCGGGATAGTAGAAGTTGTTGTACCACAGGCCCGAATAGCCGCCGTAGCCGCCACCATAGCCGTAGCCGTCATAATAAGGATCGTAATCGTCGTAATAGCCGCCATAGCCAGAGCCATAACCGACGGAGAGGCCGCCATAGCCGTAGCCGCTGTCATAAGCGGAACAGGCGCTGAGGCCGGCGGCGGCCGAGACGGCCAGAACGAGGTTGCGGAAACGGGGCATGAACATTTGCGACTCTCCCGATCAAGTGACTGATACCAGAGCAGTTTCCGCTGAGCTGCGTGAACCGCCAATGAACTGTTAACGCCGCGTAAACGTGCGGAAGCGGGGCCTAGTTCCTGGCACGCAACGGCCCGAACCGACACAAGTGGATCGGCCATGCCGACAAGAACCGTCGGCCCTGCCCGCCCGATCAGATGGGCAGCATGCCGAAATTGGCGAGCACCGCAACAACCGCGATCAGCAGCGCGATCGCAGCGATGATGCCGCCGCCGCCCCACGCTCCCATCGTTACGGTCCTTAAGCGCAGGATCGACCGGAGCGTTTCCCCGTCGGCTCAGGCGAGCGCGGCGAGAAGGGCATCGAAGCGCTCCTCCGCCTCGATTTCACGGCGGACTTGCTCGGCATAGGCTTCGGCAAGGTAGCGGTGTGCAGCCGCGGCGCGTGGGCAGGTCGCGCGCTGGGCGGACCGGGCCTCTTCAAAGGCCCGCCGCTTGAAGAAGGCCAGCTCCGTCTCCGTCGATGCGAAGTTCGCGCGATCGGACGCGTCTTCGCAGACATCCTGCTGCTCGGTTGCGCACAGGGCGTTCATCGCGACACCAGATGGTGCGGAGGGCTGAATGCAAGCGAGGGCATAAACCTTCCTTCGTTGACGCGACGCATCGCCTCGGCTCATCCCCCGTCAAAGACCCTAGTGGCCGGGAAGTTAAGAAAGCGCTGATTGTTCAGCGTGTAGAAGCGCATGCGAACGCACTCGCAACCTCCGCCCAAGTGCATTATTCTGCCCGCCATGATCACGGCAGCACCCGCTTACGAACCCGCCGACATTATGGCCGGTCTCTATGGCGACGGCATCATCGCTCTTCCCGGCGCGTTCAGCCCTGACTGGGCGGACCGCATGCGCGAAGACATCGACGCGCTCTACGCCGAAGCCCAGGCCGTGCCGGGTGGAGCCCTCCCGCGTGGCCCGCAGCGCTTCTACGTCGAGGTCCAGCCCGAGCGAATCCGCGGCTTCGTCGACATTGCGACCCACCCCTGGTTCGTCGCGGTGTGCGAGACAGTGCTCGGTCCCGATTATCGGATCGTCGAGATCGGCTTCGACATCCCATTCCCCGGCGCCGCCGACCAACCCTGGCATCGGGATTTCGCGGTGCCGGAGGCGACCAGCAAGGGGCGGCGGCTGAACAGCCTCGCGTTCAACCTGACCGCCGTGGATACCCGGCCGGACATGGGCCCGCTGGAAATCGCGCCCGGCACGCAATGGGACCAGTTTCCGGGCCCGCCCGAAGGCATGTTCCCGCCGCCGGATCTCTACCCCCGCTACCAGGCTCGGATGGTTCGCAAGATGCCGCAGCGCGGCGACATGTCCGCGCGCTCGGCACTGACCATCCACCGCGGCACCGCGAACCGCTCCGAACTGGCCCGGCCGGTGCTGGTGGTCGGAGTCGACGCGCCTGATGCCAGCAATGCGGGGCACCACGATCTGCAAGTCACCCGTGCCTACGCGGCCACCCTGCCCGCCCGCGTGCTGGATCATCTGACCTATCGGCTGGTGGACCAGCTTGAGACAGTGGTGCAGCACCATGTCATTGAGGGACTGCTCGAGCCGGTTTACTAGGGCGAGGATGCACCACCTTCTGCTCGCGGGCCTGCTGCTCGCCTCCACCGCCCTGCCCGCCCCCGCCCAGACCCCGGTGGCGGTGACGAAGCGGCAGGTCGGAACCGCCACCCTGGAGAATGTGCCGCCAATCCCGGCCGACATCTCCGCGGACGTGCAACGCTACCAGAACTACCGCGCGGCCAGCTTCGAGGATTGGTTGCCGGACGGATCGATGCTGATCACCACCCGGTTCGGAGCGACCAACCAGCTTCACCGCGTCGCCGGGCCCGGTGCGGATCGCACCCAGCTGACTTTCTTCTCGGAGCCGGTCGGCGGTGCCTGGGCCATTCCCGGCAGCGACAGCTTCCTGCTGACGCGGGACAATGGTGGCGACGAATGGTTTCAGCTGTTCGCGATGCGGGCCGGCGAGCAACCTGTGCAGTTGACGGAGCCGGGCACGCGCAACCAGTCGCCGGCGTTCAGCAAGGACGGCCGGCTGGTCGCCTGGTCCCGCGCCACCAAGGGCTCGAGCGACTATGCGATCCTGACCGCCGATCCCGCTTGGCCGGAGACGCGGCGGGTCGTCTACCAAGGCCGGGGCTCGGTCGCGCCGATGGACGTCTCGGCCGACGGCAAGCGCGTGCTGGTGCAGCGCGGCATCTCCAATCGCGAGCAGCGCCTGTTGGTCCTGGACCTCGCGACTGGAGAAGCGCGGGAGCTGGCCTTTACCGCCAAGCCGGCGCGCTTCCTGGACGCGCGCTTCACCCCCAATGGACGCGGCGTGATCGTGATGACAGATGCGGACAGCGAGTATCTCCGGCTTGCCGAGATCGAGCTGGCGAGCGGTGCCGGCACGGTGCTGAGCCCGGCGATCGAGTGGGACGTCGAGCAATATGAGCAGAGCGAGGATGGGCGCACGCTCGCCTACGTCGTCAACGAGGACGGCTTTTCGAAGCTTTCGGTGATCGACCGGGCCGGAAGTTCCACCGCCGCGCCCGATCTGCCGCGCGGCGTCGTCACCGGACTCGGTTTCTCGAGCGACGGCAAGCGCCTGGGGGTCAGCCTGTCGGGCGCGCTCTCGGCCGGCGATGTGTGGAGCTGGGACGTCGGAGGCCGCGCGCTCACGCGCTGGACGAATTCGGAGCTTGGCGGGATCGATCCGGCCACGCTCGCCGAGCCGCGCCTGATCCGCTATCGCTCGTTCGACGGCCAGTCGGTCCCTGCCTTTGTGTACCGGCCCAAGAGCGCCACGCCGGGCGTACGCACGCCGGTGATCATCGACATCCATGGCGGCCCGGAATCGCAGACCCGGGCGTCTTGGAACCCCGGGGCGCAATATTTCGCCGGGACGCTCGGCGCGACCGTGATCCTGCCCAACGTTCGCGGCAGCGAAGGCTATGGCAAGACCTACCTCAACGCGGATAACGGCCCCAAGCGGGAAGACAGCGTCCGCGATATCGGAGCGCTGCTCGACTGGATCGCAACCCAGCCCGATCTCGATCCGAAGCGGGTGGTCGTCTATGGCCAGAGCTATGGCGGCTATATGTCGCTGGCGTCGATGACGCATTATTCCGACCGGCTGGTCGGCGGGGTCGAACGCTATGGGATCAGCGACTTCACGACGTTCCTCAACAATACCGAGGCCTATCGCCGGGGCAGCCGCCGCGCCGAATATGGCGATGAGCGAACCCCGGAGATGAAGGCCGTGTTCGCCCGCATCAATCCGCTGGCCAATGTTGCCAAGATCAGGAAACCGATGCTGGTCATGCAGGGCGCCAACGATCCGCGCGTGCCGCAATCGGAATCGGATCAGGTCGTGACCGGCATTCGCCGCAACGGCGTGGAGGCCTGGTACGTGCTGTTCGCCGACGAGGGGCATGGCTTCCTCAAGAAGCCTAACAATGACCTGCGCCGAGAGGTCGAGACATTGTTCCTGCGCAAGCTGTTCACGACTCCGCCGCGATCCGGCGCGGACAATCGCAAGGCGCCGTTTACCAGATAAGCACCTGTTTGCGTCACTGTTGCTCGTTCACCCGAGCAAGGACGTGCGGTGCTTCGACGACCGATCAAAGCGCTGGTTCGACAGGCCGGCCGAGCGAGAACCCAGACGATCCAGATTGTCGCCGTTCTGCTGGTGCTGATGATGATCGCGACGCAGTTCGCGGGTTTCATGTTCACAATGCGGCAGCATGAGGGGTTCGTGACGATCCGCAACGAGACGCGGGACATGCGGATCGCCCAGCAGGCCTTGGTCGACGCGGAAGATGCGGTCGCCAATTACATCCTCGCCCCCAACGCCGTTCATCTCGACCGCTATTTCAACGCCCGCGAGTTGCTGGAGCAGCATCGAGCGAGTTCGTTGCGAATCCTCGACGAGATCGCCTCCCCGGATCAGGTGCGGAACGGCCAGCGCCCGGCAGCGCGGACGATCGAGGGGATCGAATCTGCCTGGGACCGTGCGGTCGGGCTGGTCAAAACCGGCCGACGGGATGAGGCAGGCGCGCAGATCCAGAGCGGGGTCAGCCGTCAGCTGATCGCCGTACGCGGCGACGTGACGCGATACCTGGCGATACGCAACGCGACCGGCGACGCGTTCGAGGCGCGCCGGGAGCTCAGCAGCAGGATCGTCACCGCGCTGCAGTTGTTCGGCGGCGCTTTGATCATCTTCGTCCTGTTGCTGTCTTTCAGGCTCAGCGCGGCAGAAGCGCGGCGCCGGCGCGAAGCCGCCCGGGACGCCGTGATCGCGCGCGAGCAGATCGAGAAACTCTTCCGCATGACCGACATGCTGCAAAGCGCGGCCGGATATGAGGATGCCAACGCGGTCCTGCATGCGACCGTACAAGGGTTGATGCCGGACCTTGCCGGAGCCTTGTTCATCTTCAACAATTCGCGCGACCGGCTGGACCTGTCGACGAGCTGGAACCTGCCGGACACACATCTGCCGCCGGATCACATCTCCCCGTCCAGCTGCTGGGCGCTCAAGCGCGGCAAATCGCATCTGAACGGCGGCACGAAAGGCCTGCTGCGCTGCGACCATCAGCGCTTCGAGGGCGTGGTGCTGGAAATCCCGATGACCGCGCGTGGCGAGCTCTACGGTCTGCTCTGCTTCGCCGCGCAGGGGCCCGATGCGGAGGCGCGGATAAAGGAAGTCGCTCCGCTCGCGACCGCGCTGGCGGATTCGATGTCGCTGGCCCTTTCCAGCATGGCACTGCGCGAGAAGCTGCGCAACCAGGCGCTGCGCGATCCGCTCACCGGCCTCTACAACCGGCGCTACATGGAAGACATGCTGGAGCGCTTCGCCCACTTATCCGAACGCAACGCCCGGCCGATGTCGGTGATCATGATCGATCTCGACCATTTCAAACGGCTCAACGACGAGCATGGCCATGCGGTGGGCGATGCCGTGCTGCGCGATGCGGGTGCGACGATCCTGGGCGCGTTGCGGCAGAGCGACGTCGCCTGCCGCTACGGCGGCGAGGAACTCGTCGTGCTGCTGCCGGACATCGGGCTCGCCGACGCGGCGACCAAGGCGGAAATCCTGCGCCAGCGTATTGAAAGCATCTCGGAACGGCACGGCACCCGCGTCACCGCCTCACTCGGCGTCGCCTCGGTTCCCGACAACGCGACGGGCGCCGCCGGCCTGGTGGCGATCGCCGACGAAGCGCTTTACCAGGCCAAGAAAGCGGGCCGGAACCAGGTGGTTTCGGCCGCTCCTCGGCCAGGCGCCGTCAAGCCGAACAAGCCGCTCGCCCGCATCGCCTGAGCCTTGCGCAACAATAAGGCTCCAGTCCGCCCAGGCTGAGCTTGTCGAAGCCCTGCCCTTCTCCTTGCTCTTCAGAAAGGACAGCCCTTCGACAAGCTCAGGGTGAACGGACATGGTAGATCAGACAGTCTGGACGAGAGGTGCTTATGCCCCGTCTACGCGGTCCTCGCGGCCGTACCATTCGTCGAGGCGCATCAATTGGTCGTAGTCGCCGAACGGTGCGTGTTCCGGGTGCAGCTTGGCGGTGAACGGGGCATCACCCGTCAGCCAGTGGCGCGCGGCGGCGATGAAGTTGCGCTCGGCGAGCGCGGTGAAATCGGCGGCGTCGAGGCCCGTCCTGCCCCCGACCGGGCTGGACAGATGGCCGAGCTTGCCGCGATCCTTGGCCAGCGACCAATATTCGAAGCAGGACGGATCGCCCGCGACGCCGGGAAAGCCCCGGCTTTGCGCGATCAGGCCGAGCAGCCCGAGCTGCATCGAATAGCCTTCGCGGACGGATTTGGCGCTGGGCGCCTTGCCGGTCTTGTAGTCGATGATGGCGAGGCTCCCACCCTGGAGCCGGTCGATACGATCGACCTTGCCGCGCAGCTTGACGCCTTCGAGGGTAACGTCGCCCCAGATTTCCGCCTCCAGCGGGAGGCGACCCTCCGCGCGATTGCGGGCGACCTGCTCGGCGATCCAGTCGATCGCTTCCAGCAATCTCGGTTGCCACAAGGCGCGCATCAGCGGATGGGCGTCGGCACCAGCCAGCAGGGCTTCGGCACGCGGGCGCAGCTTGGCGGGATCGCAGCGGTCCTGCTTCATCCAGGCTTCCAGCACATCGTGCACCGCCGTTCCGCGCCAGGCGGGGCTCGGGTCCGCATCGATCGCATCCAGCGCGGCGAGGCCGAGCATTTTTCGCGCGTAGAAAGCGAACGGGTCGGCCTTCAGCCGATCGACGTCGGTGACCGCGATGTCGCGCGGACGCTGGGCCGTTGGCGGGCTCGGCATCGGCCGCTCGGCAGGGCGGAAAACGCGGGGCCGATCGATCGCCGCCGCCCAGTTCTTGTGGAGCGGGGAGCGGGTCAGGCCCCCGGTCATCGCCTCCAGCCGCAGCCAGAAGCGCGAGGCGACGGCCGGGGACCGCGCCTCGCGGCGGGCGCGCGTGACCAGCACTTCGCGCCCGCCCAGCGCGCTGGCGAAATCGTGCGCGGCGAGCCCGATCCGCCGGTCCAGCGACGGCAGACCGAACTCATGCCGCAGCCGGGGGGCTAGCCAGGGATCAGGCGTCGGCAGCGCCGGCCAGCTGCCTTCGTTCAGGCCGGACAGGATCATCAGGTCCGCATGCTGGAGCCGCGCTTCGAGCAGGCCCCAGATGAAGATGCGCGGATGCTGGCCATAAGGCGGCCGCACCGCGACGGCGCTCATCAGCTGTTCGAGCAGGGGGGCGAGATTGGCGGGCTTGAGCCGTCCCGGTCCGTGCGGGGCGGCGGGCTCCACTGCGGCGAACAGGTCGGCGGCGGCACGCCCGGCAGGGCCGGCCCAGACCTGATCATCGGTCAGCGCCGAAGCCGCTTCCCGCAGCGCCGCGGTCAGCGCGGCCAGGCTGGCCCGCTCGGCGGAGAAGGCTCGCTCCAGGGGCCGCAGGAGCGTGCGGGCCTCGCGCCACCAGATCGATGCGCGTTGCCGGATTTGGCCCGGGCGGCCTTGCCAATCCGCCAGGAACTCCGACAGTCCCGCCAGCCCGGCCGGCGGACGCGGTCCGCGCAGGGCCAGATCGAGCGCGCGAACGCCGTCGAGCCACGGCAGCCGGCCCTCCCCTTTCATCACCAGCGGATGCTTGAGCAAGGCCAGCAACGGCACCGGCGCGAACCGCTCCGCCGCCGCGGTCGCGAGCGCGATCAGCAGGGTGCCGGGCGGGGTCTGGGACAGTGGGCGTCCGGCGCTGTCGTCGGCTTCGATGTCCCAGCGCTTGAGGTGAGCGGAAACACGCCGGGCGAGGTTGCGGTCGGGCGTGACCAAAGCGGCCGTACGGGCCGGCGTTTCCAGCGCCTGGCGCAAGGCGATCGCCACGGTTTGCGCTTCCTCGGCCGAGTCCGCGACCTCGATCGCGCGCACGCCGGTCAGGCGGCGCTCGGCTGGAGGCAGGTCCTGCCACTTCGCCGTGTAAAAGGCGGGCGCCATCGCGTTCGCCACCGCCCGGCTGCGCACCGCAGGCGCATCGCAACCGCCGCCCCAGCGCCAGCGCCCGACCTCGCCGCGGCCGACGTCCATCCGGTCGAGCAGCAGCTTGAGGTGGAATTGCGGATGAGTCTCGATCGGGGGACGTCGCCGGCCCGTGACGGGATCCGGCTCGTGCGGCCCAAGCGCGTCCCACTCATGGGCGGGCATCTCGATATTCAGCGCCGGCAGGAGGACCGTGCCGTTGTCCAGGCGCGAGATCACCTTGAGCAGACCCGCGACCGCAGGCGCGGCGGTGGTGATCCCGGCGGCGACGACGAAGCCCCTCGGTGGACTGGACCGCCAGCGTTTCGCGACGGCCTTGAGCAGGCGGTTGCGCCGTTCAGTGAGATCGATCCTGCCGCGTTCGCGGAGAACCGCCGGCCAGGCTTCGAGGATGACCGTTAGCCGATCGAGCGAGGCCTGCCAGTGCAGCGAAAGATCAGGTAAGTCGGCCGCGAACTCGCGCAGCCGCTGCGGATCGACCTGCTCGACCAGCAATTGATCGAGCGTGCGGGCAAGATCGGCGGCGAGGCGGAGCGCCTCGGCCGCGTCGATGTCGCCTGGGCTGTGCCGCTGCACCAGGGCGGCGAGCAGCATCAGCCGTTCGGTCGGGTCGATCGCCGGCGGGACCGCGTCGGCGGCGTCCAGCGGCTCCAGCGCACCGCCGATCCGTTCGTCCAGCTCGGGATCGCCCACCGGAACCAGCCGGGGCAGCAGCAGCCCGCCTTCCGAGCGTCGCACGAACGCGTCGGTGATCGCCCGTCCGGCGCGGTTGTTGGGAACTAGGATCAGCCCTTGGGCGAGCCCCGTCTTCCCAGCGCCGTAACGGGCGATCAGCCCGGCCGCGAGCGCATCGGCAAAGGCGCGGTGCGGCGGGATGGTGAAGACGCGGGGGCTCGTCATCCTAAACCGCGCTCAAGACCTCTTCCGTTTTCTTGATGTTGGGCGGCGCGCCCACATCGAACCACAATCCCTGATGCACCGCGCCGAAGCAGCGCCCTTCGGCGATTGCGTGATCCCATAGCAGGTTGGTTGAAAAGGCGCCGGTCGGCAACTCACCCCGAAACAGCCGCTTCGAGATGATCTGGATGCCCGTATAGACATAGGGCGCGACCGCTCCCGGCCGCTTGCGCCGCAAGGTGCCGGTCGGGCTCAAGTGAAAGTCGCCCGTGCCGGTGTGGCAGTTTGCGCGGGCGAGCGGGACCAGGAGGAGCAGAGCGTCCATCCGCGCATCGTCCCAGCTGGAGCCGAGCAGGCGCAGCGAGTCGACCGGGCCATCAACCCACAGGTTGTCCGAATTGACGACCAGGAACGGATCGGCATCGATCAGCGGCAGCGCGTGGACGAGGCCACCGCCCGTTTCGAGCAACAGGTCGCGCTCGTCAGACACGACCGTCTCGATACCGGTCACGCGATTGCGAAGATGGGCCTCGATCGCGTCGGCGAGGTAATGGACGTTGACCACCGCCTTGCGCACGCCCGCCGCGCGCAGGCGATCGAGCGTGTGATCGAGCAACGCCTTGCCCGCGACCTCCACCAACGGCTTGGGACGGGCGGCGGTGAGCGGGCGCATGCGCTTGCCCAGGCCCGCGGCCATGACCATCGCGACTTGCGGCACCTCGGCCTTCGGCTCGGGCCGGATCGCGCGCTGTGTGGAGGAGGGGTTCACGCGTATTCCATCCAGGCTTGAGAGCGCTTGTGGACCGGCACATTGGCATCGAACCAGTCTCGCACGGGCTCCAGGCCCGGATGGGCGAGATCGCGTTCGAGCAAGCCCCACATGCGCGGCTGGAAGCTGCGATAATGCGGCTTGCCGTCGCGCATCCACAGCCGCGTGAAGACGCCGAGGATGCGGGTGTTGCGCTGCGCGGCGAGCGCCCAATAGGCCGACCGGAAGGCCTCCGCACAGCTCGTGGCGCCGTAATAACGCCGGAGCATCTCCGCCTCGACCGCGGGCGTCACGTCGCGGCGGGCGTCCTCCAGCACCGAGGCAAGGTCGTAAGCCGGATGCCCGGCAACCGCGTCCTGAAAGTCCAGGATGCCGAGATGCTCGACGCCGGCGCGGCCGTCGATCAGCATGATATTCTCGGCATGGAAATCCCGAAGCACGGTGACTGGCCCGAGCCCGTCCGCCGCCACCGGCTCGAGCACCGCCCGCCAGGCCGCGCGGTATCCATCGACGTCGATCTCCAGCTCGACGGCGGGGCAATACCAATCGGGGAAAAGGTCGAGCTCGCTCAGCCATTGATCGAGGCCGTGCGGCTTGAGCCCGGGCATGACCGGTCTGGCGTGGAGATGCACGAGCAGATCGACTGCGAGCCCGTACAGCTCGGCCTCCCGGTCCGGCGCCGCGTCCAGCGTCTCGCGCAGGCGAGCATCGCCGAGATCGTCGAGCAGCAGCAGCCCTCGGTCCAGGTCGCGGGCAAGGATGCGCGGTGCTGATAGGCCGACTTGCCCCAGCCAGTCGGCAACCGCGACGAACGGACGCGGATCCTCGTGCGGCGGCGGTGCGTCCATCAACACCGCCCGTTCACTCCCGCGAGACACTCGGAAGTACCGGCGAAAGGAAGCATCGCCCGCCAGCGGCCGGATTTCCGCGTCTCCCCAGCCATTGGCGGCAAGGAACTGGGGCGCGGTCGGCGGCGGGGTCATTGGGGAGGCCATCGGCTTTCCCAAGCGGGCGGCATCTGGGCTGTCAAGCGGCGAGCATCCCCGTCCGCGACGGTCAGGTAAAGGCGCAGGGCATGCGGCCACAGCGCCCCGCCCATCCGCTCCGGCCATTCGACGACGAGGGCGTAATCGAGCAGTGCTTCGTCCAGGCCAAGCTCGTCGAACTCCGCCGGATCCTCGATCCGGTACAGATCGACATGCCAGAGCGGGACGGCAAGCGCGTCATAAGTCTGGACGATCGGGAAAGTCGGGCTTGCCACGTCACCCCTAAAGCCCAGCCCGTGCAGAATACCGCGCGTCAGCGTGGTCTTGCCTGCTCCCAGGTCCCCGAACAGGGCGATCACGTCGCCGGGGCGAAGCAGGGGCGCGATTTGCTTGCCGAGCGCCTCGGTCCCGGCCGCGTCGCGGAGCAGCATGTCAGGCCGGGGTGCGTGGCAGGTGGATGGTGACCGTGGTCCCCTCCCCCAGCTCCGAGTGCAACTCGATCGTCCCGCCATGCGCTTCGACGAACTGCTTGGCGAGCGGGAGCCCAAGCCCGATCGCCTCGCCGCGCCCGGACGATGCGCCCATGCTGCGGTGAAAGCGATCGAACACCCGCGCCTGATCGGCCGTGCCGATGCCGACACCATTGTCGGACACGGTGATCGCGGCGGCCTGCGCATTGCCGATCGCGTGTAGCAACACGCGCCCACCGGAAGGCGTGTGCTGGAGCGCATTTCGGACCAGATTGCCGATTGCCTGCCCCAGACGCCGGCGATCGCCGATCACGCTGCCGGCGGACCCGTCCAAGCTTTGGACGAATTCGATGCCGCGCTCATCGCCAAGCGCTTTCAGCTCCGATGCGACGTCGCCGCATAGCCCGGCCACATCGACCTGTTCCTCGGCCAGCAACAGGCTGCCGCTATCGCTCTGGGTCAGGTCCAGCACGTTGTCGATCAGCGCGCTGAGCCGCGCGACCGATTCCATGATCGCGGTTACATA
The DNA here is from genome assembly GCA_036387855.1 of Allosphingosinicella sp. Lineage (GTDB taxonomy): Bacteria > Pseudomonadota > Alphaproteobacteria > Sphingomonadales > Sphingomonadaceae > Allosphingosinicella. Next base: position 26,738 of record DASVSZ010000043.1, read on the forward strand.
ATCCCAGGCAGTCGGCGAAAGCTCGCCCGCATAGCCGCCGGCCAGCATCTCGGCGAAGCCGCCGATCGAGGTCAGCGGTGTGCGCAATTCATAGCTCATGTTGGACACGAAGGCGGTCTTGAGGCGGTCGGCTTCCTCCAGCGCATCGTTCTTCTCGCGCAGCGCGCTTTCCACCATTCGGCTGCTGGTCACGTCCAGCATGGTGAACAGCGCATTGCCGTCTGGCAGCGGAACGGCAGCGAACTCGAATTCGCGCCCATCGATCAGGCCGACCCGCCCGCCCCTTTGCTTGCGTTCCACCGTGGCGCTGCGCACCAGTTCCCGCACCAGACTCGCATGGGCGGGGTTCTTGAGCTTGGCGGCGATGTGCGGGACCAGCGCGTCGACCCGCGGATGAGCGGCAAGATGCTCTTCCTCGAATTGCCAGAGCAGTCGGAAGCGGTTGTTCCACAGATGCAATCGCCCGTCCGACGCGAACACGCCGACCGCTTCGAACAGATTGTCGAAGGTCGCGGTGCGCACCCGCAGCAAAGTGTCGCGGGCGGAGGCGAGTTGGATCTGCTCGGTGCGATCCTCGAAGATCAGCAGCAGCCCGCCGTCGGGCAGCGGCTGCGCGACCACCCGCAGGTGATTGCCTTGCGGCAGCAGCCAATCCTCTTCGACCGCCGCCAAGCCCGAGGTGAACCAGCGCCCCCGCTCCTTCTTCCAATCGGGATAATCGCGCACCTCCGGCAGATTGCCGCTCTCCCGCATCGCATCGAGGACACGGTTGAACTCGGGCGCGTCGGCCAGGAAATCGCCGCGGAGGGAGAAAAGCCGGGTGAATGGCTGATTGGAGAAGATCAGCTGTCGCTCACGGCTGAACTGGGCAACGCCGGCGGAGAGCCGGTCGAGCATGTCGCGCTGCGCCCGGACGAACCGCGACAGGTCGGCGCGGGCCTGCTCGCGATCCTCGACATCGACCGCATAGCCGGCGACTCCCTTTGCCCCGATCGGCACTTCGACGACAGTCACCGTGCGGCGCTCGCCGGCGATGGTGGCGGGCACGGTGCGCGCGACCGGCTCGCCCCGCTCGCGCACCAGTGCCGCCTGGCTCAACGGCGTGCGCCCTTCGCTCTCATCGACCAGTTCGACGCCGGCCTTTATCACCGCCATCGCATTGTCCGCCTCGACCGCGGCGACATAAGCGCTGTTGACCATCGCCAGCCGCAGATCCGGCCCGCGATGCCAGATGGGGAACGGCGCGGCTTCGACCAGGGCCGACAGAGAATCCAGCGCAGCAGTAAGTCGATCGACTTGCCTGCCCAACGCATCGCTGTGGGTTTCCACATCGGTCGCGTCGCTGAACCAGAGTAGGACGGAGCCGCTCGGGTACGGTGCCGGGGCGGGTCCGCCGTCGACGCGCAACATGCGCGCGGATGATTGGGCCCGTACCGTTAAGCCCACCTTTCCTCCCGTGACCGCGCAGTCGCGAACGGCATAAGCGATACGATCGAGATCCGGCGGAGCAAGCCCGGCGTCTTGCGACGACAAGCTTCCAAGATAGTTCGGTCGACCGCCAAGTCCCAGCAACCCCGACAGACGCGGGTCAGTTTCGACGCCCCCATCTTGATACGCGATGAGAGGAACCGCCGGTGCGGCAGACATCAGAGCCTGAACGTGCAAAGTCTTCGCGTGTTGGGCGAGCCCCGTTCGCCGCAGATGAACGCCGCGCAGTGTCGCCCACAGGGCCAAGCACAACCATGCGGCTGCGAGTACGGCCATCAGGGGCAAGGCTGCGCGGCTGGCGAAGAGATCGGTCAAGGAAGCGTGATAAATAGGAGCATAAGCCCGTTCTTACGGGGCCTCTCGCATCAGTGGAAGGAAAAGCCAAGACAGCCTGCTTTTCGCGCCGGGAGTTCCGTGCACCGATGGACCCATAACCGACCCCCGCCGCTTTATGTTGCACCCGCGCAACAGCCAGGCATTTTCATTAACCTTTTGCGACTGAATCCATTGTGCAATCTTGTGCCTTGTATGCCGCTGGACCAAGCAGCCGGCTTGGCGATGTCGATCGTTCGGCGCGCTGTTCAGATAAGGATGATCATGAGGAAATTTGGACTTCTCGGCACCAGCGCCTTGCGTTCGGCAGCGGTTCTCGGATTGGCGCTGACGGTCGTCACCCCGGCTTACTCGCAGCAAACCGCGGAAGAGCAGGATGCTACTGAGACTCTGCAGAGCGAAGCTGAAATCGAGTCGGGCGCCGATGCGTCGGCTGAACAGGAAGTCGGTGAAACGCTGGTCGTCACCGGATCACGGATCCGCAGGCCCAACCTTGAATCGACGGTCCCGATCACTTCGGTCGGCGGTGAGGAGTTTTTTCAGACCGGCCAGACGTCCATCGGTGACGTTCTCAACGAATTGCCCGCGCTGCGGAGCACCTTCAGCCAGGCCAACTCGACTCGCTTCCTAGGCACTGCCGGCCTGAACCTGCTCGATCTGCGCGGCCTTGGTACGCAGCGCACGCTGGTGCTGGTCAACGGCCGCCGCCACGTCGGAAGCGACATCCTGAACAACGCGGTTTCCCCCGATACGAACACCTTCCCGACCGATCTCATCGAGCGAGTCGACATCGTCACAGGTGGTAATTCGGCGATCTACGGTTCGGACGCGATCGCGGGCGTGGTGAATTTCGTCCTCAAGCAGGACTTCGAGGGCTTTCAGCTGCGCGGACAAGGAGGCGTGAGCCAATATGGCGATGCCGGCTCTTACTTCGTCAGCGGCAGCGCCGGCACGAATTTCGCCGATGGCCGCGGCAACATCGCGATCAACGCCGAATACGCGCATCAGGAGCAATACTTTGCCAGTGGTCGGCCGAACCTGCGTCGGCAGGACGGCTTTATCGTCGTAGACACCGACCCAGCAACCGCCGTTAACGGAGCCGACGGCACGCCCGATCGCCTGTTTTACAGGGATATCCGGTCGGCCACGCTCACCAACACTGGTCTGGTCCGGTTTGGCGGAAACAGCACGCTCAACTGCGGAACGGATGCGATTGGCGGGTTCTTCAATTGCCCGTTCACGTTCGATCCGAACGGCAACCTTGCGCCTGTTTCCGGCACCCGCGTCGGTATCGGCCCGAATGGATCCTTCGTCGGCGGAAATGGCGAGAATTTCCGCAGCCTCAATCAGCTACAGGTCCAGCCGAAACTCGACCGATACAACATTAACCTGATCGGCCACTTCGACATCTCCGAAGCTTTGGTCCCCTTCGTCGAAGCGAAATATGCGCGCACCGAATCGTTCGGCTCGGGTGGCAGTGGGCCGGCCTTCATCACCGGGACAACGCTGGGCGATTCTCGCGAACAGCCGCGGCTCAACAATCCTTTCCTGTCCGATCAGGCGCGAGGCGTAATCACCGCCCAGTTGACGGCTCTCAACGGAACCGCCCCGGCTGCGAACGCGCGTTTCTCGTTGCGCGAGAATCTGCTCGGTCTCGGCGTTCGCTCCGAAGAAGCGACACGTGAGACTTATCGCGGCGTGGTAGGCCTTCGAGGCAATTTTAACGAAGACTGGAATTACGAACTCTCCGCGAATTACGGTGAGTTCCGCGAGCGGACCAAGGTACTCGGCAATCTCAACGTGCAGCGCTTCCTGCTCGCGATCGATGCGGTTCGTAATCCCGCTACCGGCGCGATCGTCTGCAACTCCACGATCAACCCCGCCGCCCGGATCGGTTACGTTGACGAGGGTGACATCTTGGCCGCCGATGTTGCCGCCTGTACTCCGATCAACCCGTTCGGTGGACAATTCACGCAGGCACAGCGCGATTACCTGCTCGCCGACACGACCTCGGTAGGCAAGATTACGCAGTTCGTAGGCAGCGGGTCTGTGTCTGGCGATCTCAGCCAGTTGTTCGAATTGCCTGGCGGTCCGATCGGCTTCGCGATCGGCGCTGAATATCGCCGTGAGACGAACCGATACGTGCAGGATGAGTTGGTCTCGTCCGGATACACGTTTTACAACGCGATCCCGGACTTCCTGCCACCGGCATTCGAGGTCAAGGAAGCCTTCGGAGAGATTCGCGTCCCGATCTTGAAGGACGTGCCGTTCTTTGACGAACTGTCGGTCAGCGCCGCCGGCCGCATCGCCGACTATAAGGGTTCGGTGGGCACGGTGTATGCCTACAACGTGGGCGTCGATTACGCTCCGATCGAGGACATCAGGTTCCGTGGCAATTACTCACGCGCGGTTCGCTCGCCGAACCTGGTTGAGCTGTTCAGCCCGGCTGGACAGAATTTCGCTCCGGGTTTCGCCGATCCCTGCTCGGCCCGAAACATCGGCACTGGTTCCGATACTCGCGCGGCGAATTGTCTCGCGGCGGGGATCCCGGCCGGCTACGATTTCGTTTATTCACAGTCGTTGGAAATCGTCAGCGGCGGCAATCCCGATCTGAATGCCGAAACTTCGGATTCTTACACGATCGGCGGGGTTTTCCGGCCCCGCTTCGTTCCTGGGCTGTCGCTGTCTGTCGATTATTACGACATCAGCGTGAATGGCGTCATTTCGTCCGTTGCCGCGCAGACGATAGCGGATCAATGCTACGACCAGCCGACGTTGGACAATCCGTTCTGCGGCCTGTTCCAGCGGGCCGGTGCCGGTGGCGGCCCACGCGGAGAGGTGGCGTTCCAGATCTTGGAAGGCAGCCTGCTGCAATCTTCGCTCAATTTCGCTAAGCTCAAAACTCGTGGCATAGACGCGGAACTGGCTTATCGCGGGACGATCGAACCAATCGGCAGGATCAGTTCGCGCCTGACCTATACCCACGTGTTCCAGAACGACAATTTCCTCGATCCGGTCTCCCCCGAGATCGCTGATCAGACGTTGCTCGAACTGGGCGACCCACGAGACGAGTTCAGCTTCCGCACCGATGTCACAAACGGTGCGTTCACCCTGGGCTATCAGATGAGGTATATCGGGAAGCAGGTCCTGAACGCTTACGAAGACATCTTCAGCAAGCAGGGACGCGACCCGGAGAACGCCGATTATGCCGACCGGCGTTTCTACCCGTCGGTTTTCTACCACGATCTGCGGCTTGGCGTGGATGCGACCAAGAGCTTCAACTTCTACTTTGGCATCGACAACGTCACGAATCGCAAGCCCCCGCTGGGATTGACCGGCATCGGCGGCGGCAGCGGTATCTACGATGTTCGCGGACGCTTCTTCTATGCGGGAGCGGTTGCCAAGTTCTAACCTTACTTGACTGATCGCCAGAGAAGGCCGGGGTCTCCGCCCCGGCCTTTTTTTGTCCGGTTTGCACTGGTCCGGAACCTTCGGAGATGGCATCTCACAACAATGGCAAGCATCCGCCAGAGCGCTGCCCAAAAGGCGGAACACCTCGCCGCCAGCGGGCGAGCGGCGGAAGCGGAAGCGCTTCTCGAAAAATCCATCGCGGAAGGAGACGTGGACGCCTGTTTCCTGCTGGCCACGTGGCGACTGTCGGGGAACATCGTGACGCGAGACCTGGCCCTGTCACGCGCATTGTTCAAACGGGCCTCGTTCTTGGGACGAGCGGATGCGGCAGCGATTCACACCGCGTTCGTTGCCAATGGCACCGGCGGCGCGTCAGACTGGCGGGAGGCGCTCCTGTTGCTCGAAACAAGAGCCTCGTCGGAACCCAAAGCCAGACGGCAGCTGGACGTCATCCGTGAGATGGACTTGCTGCCGGACGGTGGCCCACGCGAGCAACCCCGTTCGGAATCTTTGAGCGAGGCTCCGCAAGTATCCATCGTCCGCAACCTCTTCACGCCGATGGAATGCGACTATCTAATATCAGCCGCGGAGCCGCTGTTTCAGCCCTCTGTGATTGTACATCCAATGAGCGGACGACTTGTGCAGAACCCGATACGGACATCGGACGGAGCGGTGTTCCCGTTTGTCCTGGAAGACCCGGCAATCCATGCGCTCAATCGCAGGATCGCGGCAACAACCGCTACGAACGTCGGCCAGGGGGAGCCGCTGCAGGTTCTGCGCTACGATCGGGGCCAAGAGTATAAGCCACACCTCGATGCGCTGCCGCCCGGGATAGACAATCCGCGCACGATGACTGTACTCGTTTACCTGAACGAAAGTTACAAAGGTGGTGAAACGCGCTTTTTGAGAACTGGTCTTACTGTGAGGGGACGCGTTGGAGATGCCGTCCTGTTTCGCAACATGACTGCAAATGGAGAGCCCGACGAGAATGCGATCCACGCCGGGCTTCCAGTTACTCAAGGGCGTAAACTGATCGCCAGCCGCTGGATCAGAGCACGCCCGCTCGATCTGTCCGGACCAGCAAGGGCTGATTAGCGAAGCCCTTGCTGCTGTCGAACAGGTCAGTAGCGGTAATGCTCCGGCTTGAATGGGCCTTCGACCGGCACGCCGATATAGCCGGCCTGCTTGTCGGTGAGCTTGCTGAGCTTCACGCCGAGCTTGTCCAGGTGCAAAGCCGCGACCTTTTCGTCGAGGTGCTTGGGGAGCACGTAGACGTTGTTCTCGTAGGTCTCGGCCTTTGTCCACAGCTCAATCTGCGCGAGCGTCTGGTTGGTGAAGCTGGCCGACATGACGAAGCTGGGATGGCCGGTCGCGTTGCCGAGATTGACCAGGCGGCCCTTGGACAGGACGATGATCTTCTTGCCGTCCGCGAACTCGACCTCGTCGACCTGCGGCTTGATCTCGGTCCACTTCATGTTCTGCAGCGCGCCGATCTGGATCTCGCTGTCGAAGTGGCCGATGTTGCACACGATCGCCATGTTCTTCATCGCGCGCATGTGATCGACGGTGATCACGTCGGCATTGCCGGTGGCGGTGACGAAGATGTCGGCGCGGCTCGCGGCCTCGTCCATCGTCACGACCTCATAGCCTTCCATCGCCGCCTGCAGCGCGCAGATCGGATCCACTTCGGTGACGAGCACGCGCGCGCCGCCATTGCGCAGCGACGCGGCCGAGCCCTTGCCGACATCACCGAAGCCGGCGACGCAGGCGACCTTGCCGGCCAGCATCACGTCCGTGCCGCGGCGGATCGCGTCGACCAGGCTTTCCTTGCAGCCGTAGAGATTGTCGAACTTCGACTTGGTCACACTGTCGTTGACGTTGATCGCCGGGAACGGGAGCTTGCCCTTCTTGGCGAGTTCATACAGGCGGTGGACGCCGGTGGTGGTCTCCTCCGACACGCCCTTGATCGTTTGCACGGTCTTGGTGAGATAGCCCGGACGCTCGGCGATGAAGCGCTTCAGCGTCGCGACGAAGATCTCTTCTTCCTCATTCTCGGGCGTGAGCAGTTCTTCTCCGGCCTCGACCCGCGCGCCCCACAGCGCGAACATGGTCGCATCGCCGCCATCGTCGAGGATCAGGTTGCAGGTCTGGTCCTGACCCCAGTCGAAAATGCGCGCCGCGTAATCCCAATATTCCTCCAGCGTCTCGCCTTTGATGGCGAACACCGGCACGCCGGTCGCGGCGATCGCGGCGGCGGCATGATCCTGGGTCGAGTAGATGTTGCACGACGCCCAGCGGACCTGCGCACCCAGCGCCGTCAGCGTCTCGATCAGCACCGCGGTCTGGATCGTCATGTGCAGCGAGCCGGTGATCCGCGCACCCTTCAGCGGCTGCGACGCCCCGAACTCGGAGCGGAGCGCCATCAGGCCCGGCATTTCCGTCTCGGCGATCTCGATCTCCTTGCGGCCGAATGCGGCCAGATCGAGATCGGCGACGACATAGTCGTTGAACGTGGGTTGGGGCTGGGTGGCCACAGGGCATTCCTTCCGAAGGTGATGAAAAGGGGATGGCGCCGCAGGGGCGATGCTGAGCGTGTAACGGCGGCTGGCCCGAATTTCAAATATAAAGATATCTTTATATGAGCGGAAAAGTGCGGTTCTGGCGTGGCCCCGACGAGTGAAGTTCACGAAGTTCACGTCGTCCACGCATTTGCGCACGTCGCGCGGGAGTGTTCGCGCCGGGGCTTCTGTCGTGTCTGGTTGTCCGGCGACTCATGCCAAGCGACAGTGGCAGGCGTTACCTTTGTAGGACAGAGACGTCAGGCAACTGATACGCCTCACAGGACGTCCGCACCTCATTGCCTCCGGGGGGCGAAACACTTAATTCGCCGTCTGGAGTTTCGTCCACAGCGCGTACCGAACGCAAGTCGCCATCGAGGGCTCTAGCGTTTTGCGCGTCGAACCGAAGTCTCTCCGCGACAGAAACAAGGGGCCAGTTTACCAATACACCAATCAAGCCGTCCCAAACTCGGCCGTCAGCAATCGAGTGTCAACGCCCGCGCTGCCGAACGCCGCCTGCCAGCGCGAGTTCACGTCGCATTCGTAAAGCAGTTCGTCATTGCCCGGCGCGGTGAACCAGCCGTTGCGGCACAGCTCGTCCTCCAACTGGCCGGCGCCCCAGCCGGCATAGCCGAGCGCGGCGATCCAGCGGGTCGGGCCGCGCCCTTCCGCGATCGCGCGCAGGATGTCGAGCGTCGCGGTGAGCGCCCAGCGGTCGGCCACCTGGACGCTGTCCTGCCCGCCCCAATCGAGCGAGTGGAGCAGGAAGCCGCGCTGCGGTTCGACCGGGCCGCCGAGGTGGATGGGAACGTCGGGCGAAACGCCAGGATCGATGTCGAGCTGCTTCAGCAATTCGTGAAAGCCGATGCGCGGGATGATGCGGCCGAGCCCGATGCCGCGCGCTCCATTCTCGTCATGGACGCACATCGCGATTACCGCGCGCTCGAAGCGCGGATCGCCGATGCCGGGCATCGCCAGCAACAGCTGACCGCTTAAAAAACGGGGCTCTTCCATCCCGCGCCGCATAGGCCCGGCGCAGTAGGCAGGGCAATGGCGCGGGCCCTTCCGCGCGGCGGGCGGGCTTGCTAGAGCGCCGCTTCACCCCCTTCCCCTTCATCACGGAGCAGATATGGCCATTCAGCCGGGCGATCGCATTCCAAACGTTACCGTTGCCAAGGCGACTCCCGATGGCCCACAGCCGATCGGCACGCAGGAGTTTTTCGCCGGGCGCCGGGTCGCGCTCTTTTCCGTACCGGGCGCGTTCACGCCGACCTGCTCGGCCAGGCACCTGCCCGGCTTCGTCGAAAAGGCGGACGAGTTCAGGGCCAAGGGCATCGACGAGATCGCCTGCACCGCCGTCAACGACGCGTTCGTGCTCGCCGCCTGGTCGAAGCTCGGCGAGGCGGCGGACAAGGTGACGATGCTGGCGGACGGCAATGGCGAATTCGCGGCCGCGCTCGGGCTCGAGATGGACGGCTCCAAATTCGGCATGGGCCGGCGCGGCCAACGTTTCTCCATGATCGTCAACGACGGCGTGGTGGAGCAAGTGTTCGTGGAAGAGCCGGGCGCGTTCAGCGTGTCGAGCGCCGAACATATGCTGGAGCGGCTATAGCTGCGATTATCGGCCCGGCATCCTGCAACCCGGGCGCACCTTCCTGCATTGAGGGACGTTGACCCCTCTTCGTCAGGAGTATGCGTGTGACCGCGCCCAAGTTGAAGCCGCTTGCAGAACAGCGGATCGTGATCACCGGCGCGTCCAGCGGCATCGGGCTTGCGACCGCCAAGGCCGCGGCGGCCGTTGGTGCCGCGGTGATCCTTGTTGCCCGCAACGAGGAGGCACTTGCGCAGGCCGTCGCGGAAATTGAGGCCGACGGCGGACGCGCGGCCTATGTCGCGGTCGACATCGCCGATGACGGGGCACCAGAGCGCATCGGCGCGCAAGCCGAGCGCGCGTTCGGGGGCTTCGATACCTGGGTCAACGACGCCGCCGTTACCGAATATGCCCGGCTGCGCGATACGAGCCTGGAGGATCATCGCCGCATCTTCGAGGTGGACTATTTCGGCCTGGTTCGAGGCTCGCTTTACGCGGCCGAGGCTTTGCGCGGCCGAGGCGGGGCGATCATCAACATCGGGTCGATCCTGTCCGATCGGGCGATCCCGGTGCAGGGCATTTATTGCGCGGCCAAGCATGCCGTGCTGGGCTTCACCGACGCGCTGCGGATGGAGCTGGAGATGGACGGAGCGCCGATCTCCGTCACGCTGATCAAGCCGGGATCGATCGACACGCCTTATCCCGAGCATGCCCGCAACAAGATGGACCAGCCGGCTTCCGTGCCGCCCATCGTCTATGATCCGTCGCTGGTGGCGGAAGCGATCCTGTTCGCGGCGCAGCACCCCAAGCGCGCGCTGATCGTCGGCGGCGGCGGCGCGGCGATCGCGGCGGGCAATATGCTCGGACGCGTTACCGACAAGCTGATGGAGGCTTTCGGCGGCGAAGGCGCGCAGTCCTCGCCGACCCCGCCCGAACCCGGCTCAGAGGACAACCTCTACGATGCGCGCGCGGACGGACGCATTCACGGCAACCAGGATCATGCCACGCGTCAGACCAGCCTGGCGCTCAAGGCGCAGATGCACCCGGTCGCCACAGCCGCGATCATCGGTGGCGGCGCCGCAGCGGCGGCCGGCGCCTTCTTCGGTGGCCGGGCGCTTGCCCGCAAGCGCGACGGGCGGATGAACTCGGTGATGGAGACCGCGATCACCGCCTGCGATCTCGCGGCGAGCCAGGCCCTGTCCGAGCCGCACCCGCCGACGGAGCCGCGGCTGGAAGTCCCAGCCAAGTAAGTCTTACCGGCCGGCCTCGAGCGGGCGCAGCACTTGCGTCGCGAACTGATCGGACTGGCTGGCGAACACTAGCAGGTTGACCGCAAGATTGCCGCGGACGAAGCCGTAATCGGCGGTGATGTAGCGCTGCAAGGCTGGGCGCCCGTCCACCGCCACGAACGCCTTCGCAAAGGAATAACGACGGTTGAAATCGTCGATTGCTTGCGCCGTCTTGACGGGAGGGGAGTTGGCGATGCGCGTCCAATAGGATTGGATGCTCAGCGCCTTGCACGCCGTGCCTTGCGGATCGCAGGCGCTCATCGCCAGCATCGCGCGGCGATTGTTGGCGAACGTCACCATCAGCTGTGGCCGGGCGGGATTGTTGCCGGCGCGTTGAAAGCGGGCGCCGACCGCCGTCAGCACCGGCTCCACGGTCGCGTAGCTGAAGGCGGGCAGCAATTGCGTGTTCTCGGGCGCCTTGGGATTCCAGCGAACGGCCACGCCTGGGGCGGCGACGTTCGCGGCCAATGCCAGCATGGCGAAAGCGGCGCTGTTCACCGGCAGTTCCTTATCGTCTCGCGATCGCGTGGACCGGCCTCGACCGGCGCGGGTCACCTAGTGCGTCGGGAGGCCCATGCCAAGCAGGGCGCCGGTTTCAGTCGGCGGCTCTGGCGCCGGGGGGCGGCTGCCCCTATTGCGTCGACATGTTCTTCTCCTTCGTCGACGAGCTTCGCGCGGCGGGCATCCAGGCCTCGCTCAAAGAGCATCTCACCCTGCTCGAAGCGCTGGGCCGCGACGTGATCCCGGCCCGGCCGGAGGATTTCTACTATCTGGCGCGGGCGACGTTCGTGAAGGACGAAAGCCTGCTCGACCGGTTCGACCAGGTGTTCGGCAAGATCTTCAAGGGGCTGGAGACCAGCTACGGCACCGATGCCGCGGCAATACCGGAAGAATGGCTGCGCAAGGTCGCGGAACTGTATCTGACGCCCGAGCAGATGGCGGAGATCAAGGCGCTGGGCTCCTGGGACGAGATCATGGAGACGTTGAAGCAGCGCCTCGCCGAGCAGCAGGGCCGGCACCAGGGGGGCAGCAAGTGGATCGGCACCGGCGGCACCTCGCCATTCGGTCATGGCGGCTATAATCCGGAAGGCGTGCGGATCGGCGGCGAGGGCCGCCACGGCCGCGCGATCAAGGTTTGGGACAAGCGCGAGTTCCGCAATCTCGACAGCGCCAAGGAGCTCGGCACCCGCAACATCAAGGTCGCGCTACGCCGCCTGCGCCGCTTCGCCCGCGAAGGCGCGGCGGAGGAACTCGACCTGGACGGCACGATCGACGGCACCGCGCGCAAAGGCTGGCTGGACGTCAGGATGCGCCCCGAGCGGCACAATGCGGTCAAGCTGCTGCTGTTGCTCGATGTCGGCGGATCGATGGACCCGCACATCCGGCTTTGCGAGGAGCTGTTCTCGGCCGCGACCTCCGAGTTCAAGAACCTGGAATTCTTCTACTTCCACAATTGCCCATACGAGGGTTTGTGGAAGGACAATCGCCGCCGCTTCACCGAGCGGACGCCGACGTGGGACGTGCTCCACAAATACGGCCACGATTACAAGCTGGTACTGGTGGGGGATGCGGCGATGAGCCCGTACGAGATTACTCATCCGGGCGGCTCGGTCGAGCATATGAACGAGGAAGCGGGCGCGGTCTGGCTGCAGCGGCTGACGACCACTTATTCGGCGGCGGTGTGGCTCAACCCGACCCCCGAGCAATACTGGGCCTACAACCACTCTACCCAAATCATCCGCCAGCTCATGCACGACCGGATGTACTCGCTGACCCTGGAGGGGCTGGACGACGCGATGCGGACGCTGAGCAGGAAAAGCTGATTTCCCCTCTTGGCGTCACGCCTGCAATTCCAGGCCGATCCTTGGTGATGGCGGCAGCGCCTGCTATAGAAGTGCGAAGAACGCGCCCCGGACAGTGCTGGCCGATCACCAGGTTCGGCTCACGGTCGAAGATTATCTTCTCCTCAATCGGGAGGGCGCGCTTTCGGCCTATGGGCGGACGGAGCTGATCGATGGGGCCATTCTTCCCGTGAGCCCGCAATATTTGCCACACGCTCACGTAAAGATGCAGCTCATCTTCGCATTGCACGACGCGGTGCGACGACTGGGGCTTGATTGGCCGTGTTGTCAGAAGCTTCGGTCGATATGCGGCCGCGCAGCATGCCGCTGCCGGATGTCTACCTGTCGCGCGTCTCTCGTGGGCCTGGGGCTGTTCCCGCCGAGGCCGTGGCGCTCATTGTCGAGGTGTCGAGCAGTACTCAAGACACCGACTCCGGCCCCAAGGCGTTGCTTTACGCCGAGCAGGGCGTGCCGGAATATTGGTTGATTGACGTAACTGCTCAAACCGCCACGCGGATGTGGAAGCCGGGACCGCAAGGCTATGCCGAGCGGAACACCGTAGCGATGGGCGTCTGGCTGGAGAGCGCGACTCTGCCAGGATTAGCCGTGGACACCGCGCAGCTTCTATAGGCAGCGGCTTGGATCGGAGCCGCCGGGTTCAGGCCAGATCGACGTTGGCTACCTTGTCCTTGTGATCCTGCTTGGGATCGATGCCGAGCATCGTCTTGATGCCCGCGAAGACACTGCTTTCGTTGAGCCAAATCTGTGCGGCCGTTGCGTCAAAGCGGATCAGCTGGAGCTTGGGATCGTCCTTGCCGCCTTCGTACCAGGCCGCGACATGGGGATTCCACAGGTGATCGATCGTCGCCTGGTCGTTGTCGGGGGTGAGCGTGCCCTCGACCGAGGCGAAGAGCTCATGGCCCTTCGACGCGAACTGCATCGCGGCCGGGCTGTTCGTGCCCATCGCCTGAACCAGATCGGAATCCGTGGTGGTGAAGAACCAGACCGGGCCGCGCCCGTCGCGATCGCCCATCTGACCGGTCATCGGGCGGGCATGGCCTTCCTCGGCATCGACCAGGCCGAGCATCACCGTCATGTCGGACCTGAGCGCTTTCCAGAACTTGGCTTCGATTTCGGCATCGGTCGGCATCATCTTCTCCGGGTTGGGACGGGATGCGAACGGGCCGGGCGTGTAACGGTTCCGGTTCAGTCGTAGCGCAGGAAAGGCCGACGCACTTCCGCCCAGGCCTGCTCGTCGGGAACGGTCAGAGCATCGAGATCGCCCGGCGTGGAACCCGCGTCATCGACCCACTCCCGCAACCCCGGGCCGCCGTTGATCACGTCGATGGCGAGCTTGCCGAATTCATATTCGTAAGGGAAATCGCGCCACAGATCGTAATCAGGATAGAGACGGCGGATCGCCTTGAAGGCGAGCGCCTGGAGCCGCCAGGGCTGGAACGCGGCATGGTCGTAAGCCGCGCCTTCGGCGTGGATGTGCACGCCGTTGCAGAGCTTGCCCCGATGCTTGTGGAAGGTCGGCTCGAACCAGATTTCGCGTAAGTGGCAGCCGCGCAGCCATTGCGGGGCGAAGCTGTGCATCTCGGCTATGACCGTCCGCGCATCGATGTCGGGAGCGCCGAATAGCTCCAGCGGGCGAGTGGTGCCCCTGCCCTCGCTCAAAGTCGCGCCCTCCAGCATGACGGTGCCGGCATAGGCTCGGGCCATGTTGAGATTAGCGGCGTTCGGGCTGGGGTTGATCCACAGCCGATCGGCAGGCCAGCCGAAGCCGGGTGCGGCGTCAGGCTCGTACCCCTCCATCTCGATCACGCGGCAATCGACGTCGAGCTTGAAGCGATCGACGAACCACAGGCCCAGTTCGCCGAGCGTCAGGCCGTGGCGCATCGGGATCGGGCCGGCCCCGACGAAGCTTTCCCAACCTGGAAGTAAGGTCGTTCCTTCGATCGGGCGACCGGCCGGATTGGGGCGATCGAGCACCCACACGGTCTTGCCATGCTGGGCGGCCGCTTCGAGCACGTACAGAAGCGTGGTGATGAAGGTGTAGATGCGGCAGCCGAGATCCTGCAGGTCGATCAGGATCACGTCGAACGTTCCCATCGAGCGGCCAGTCGGGCGGCGCACCTCGCCATAGAGGCTAAACACCGGGATATTATGGACGGGATCGGTGAAATCCTCCGATTCCACCATATTGTCCTGCTTGTCGCCGCGCAGGCCATGCTGTGGCCCGAAGGCGGCGCTGAGCTTGAGTTCGCCGAGTGCCGCTAGCGCGTCGAGGCCGTGGGTGAGGTCCGGCGTGACGGAAGCCGGATGGGCAAGATAGGCGATGCGCTTGCCCTGCAGGGGCTTGCGCAGATCGGGTTCGGCGAGAAGGCGATCGAGACCGGTTTTCATGAGGGTGTTGGTGGCGGCAGATGCAGCACAAAGCAATCGGGGTGGTGGAAGTCCGGCGGGCCGGGCGGGTGTGCGAGCGCCCAGTAGGATTTCTGGCCGGAATGGTCTTCCAAAACCGCCGTGAGGTTCAACTCCCACGGTATCGCCGGGCTAAGCAAACCGGCGAAGTCGATGCTCGCCCGCAACGTGAGCAGGTCGGGGGTCGCCTCAACGCTGACGGCCGGAGCGGAAGCTGTCGGGCTGGCCATGCCGGTTCGGGGCGCGTCGAAATGGTAGAGCGCCCAATCGGCGGTGGGAGCGAGGTTAAGCTCGAAGTAGGCTGACGAGAGCGCAGGACGCACGAACGCTTCGAAGCAGGTGTGACGCCACAATTCGTCGCGGCGTTCAGGCGTTCCCGCTGTCGGCGGGAGAACGATGAGATCGACCGGGCCGCTGACACTGAACTGCAGCAGGAGTTCCGTCCCCTCGCGCTCGGCCTCAGCGGTCACGGCAAACCCATCTGCGGCCTTGCATGCATGCGGGATAAGTAAGTGGCGGCCTTCGACAGGCTCAGGCCGAACGGAATTGGAAATTGCAGGTGGATCATCCTCACCCGTTCGGCCTGAGCTTGTCGAAGGCCGCTCCTTCTTTTCGCGGGAGAGCCTGCTGATCAGGTCCCAATCACCGCGGATCAGCGCGAGCTTCTTCTCCTTGCGCCAGCCTTTTATCTGGCGCTCGGCGGCGAGGGCTTCGTAGCGCGTCGGAAACTCCTCGCACCAGACCAGCGTCACCGGGTGTTTAGGTAGCGTATAGCTGGCGAACTTGCCCTGCTGATGCTGGGCCAAGCGCATCTCGAGATCGTCGGTATGGCCGACGTAGAGGGTGCGATCGCGGCATTGGAGCATGTAGGTCCAGAACGGCATAGGCGGAGCATGGAAGAAGGAGCGGCGCCCGACAAGCTCAGGTCGAACGGGTTGTGTGCGTTAGCCTCAATGCCTACCCGCACTTCGGCATGACCGAGTACAAATCCACCCTCCTGCGAACGCTCGACGAGCGCGGCTACATCCATCAGCTGACGGACGCGGCCGGGCTCGACGCGCTTGCCGCGCGGGAGATCGTGCCCGCCTATATCGGCTTCGACGCGACCGCGCCGTCGCTGCATGTCGGCAGCCTGCTCCAGATCATGATGTTGCGGCGGCTGCAGCAGGCCGGGCACAAGCCGATCGTGCTGATGGGTGGGGGCACGTCCAAGATCGGCGATCCCAGCTTCAAGGACGAAGCGCGCAAGCTGCTGACGCCGGAAACGATCAACGCCAACATTGCCTCGATCCGCCGAGTGTTCGAGCGGTTCCTGACATTCGGCGACGGCCCGACGGATGCAATCCTGGTCGACAATGCCGATTGGCTCGACAAGCTCGAATATATTCCGTTCCTGCGCGAGATCGGACAGCATTTCTCGGTCAACCGGATGCTGAGCTTCGACAGCGTTAAGCTGCGGATGGATCGCGAACAGTCGCTGTCGTTCCTGGAGTTCAACTACATGATCCTCCAGGGCTACGATTTTCTGGAGCTTTCGCGCCGGGCCGGGTGCCGGTTGCAGCTCGGCGGGTCGGACCAATGGGGCAATATCGTCAACGGGGTTGAACTGGCCCGGCGGGTAGACGGGATGCAGGTTTTCGGCCTGACCGCACCGCTGCTGACGACGGCCGATGGCGGCAAGATGGGCAAAACCGAGCGCGGCGCGGTGTGGCTCAACGCCGACCAGCTCAGCCCGTACGATTATTGGCAGTTCTGGCGCAACGCGCAGGACGGCGATGTCGGCCGCTTCCTGCGTCTGTTTACGGATCTGCCGCTGGACGAAATCGCGCGGCTTGAAGCGTTGGACGGGGCCGAGATCAACGACGCCAAGAAGGTGCTGGCCGACACGGCGACAGGCCTCTTGCACGGCGAGGATATTGCGCGGGCCGCGGCGGAGACGGCACGCCGCACGTTCGAGGACGGCGCGGGCGGCGAGGCACTGCCGACGCTGAAAGTAGATGGCAGCATCGGCATCGTGGATGCGCTGGTCGGGCTCCGGCTTGCTTCGTCCAAGAAGGAAGCGCGCCGGCTGATCGAGCAGGGCGGCGCGCGGATCGGCGAGGCGAAGGTTGATAGTGATGCCGCGACGGTCACGGTCACCGCGCCGGTGCGCATTTCGGCCGGCAAGAAGAAGCACGGGCTTCTCACGCCATAAGAATAAGGTAACCTGATCTTGATTAGTTCGACTCGAACTGATGGAGGCCGGCCATGCTTCGCCCTGCTCTTGCATTGCTGCTGCTGGCCGGATCGGCAGCGGTGGCGCAACAGCGGCCGATTCTGCGGATCGCGCCCAAGGTGACGCAGGACCAGCGCGGATTCAGCTTGCGGATCTTGGCCGCGCACAATGGCGTGCGTGCATCGGTCGGCGCTGCTCCGCTGCAATGGGACCCGATCCTGGCGGCGTCGGCGGCCTCTTATGGTCCGCGGCTGGCCGCCTATCCGGAACTTGAGCACAGCCCACGCGCCGAACGCCCGGGCCAGGCCGAGAACCTCTGGCGTGGGCAGGCCGGCGCCCACAGCCTGGAGTCGATGGTCGGCAATTGGGCCAGTGAGCGGTCGATGTATCGCTCCGGCGCTTTTCCAGCAGTGAGCAGCACAGGTAATTGGCTGGACGTGTCCCATTACACGCAGATGATCTGGCCGACGACCACCAAGGTCGGCTGCGCGCTGCACAGCGCGAGGCGCTGGGACTATCTCATCTGCCGTTACTCTCCGCGTGGTAACAAGGATGGGGTGAGATTGCCGTGAGGTTCCTCTCCTCCCGGTGTTCCGGGAGGGGATCGAGGGGTGGGGCGAGCCGCAGGCGAGCTTCTTCCTCGCGGCACAAACAAGAGCTCGCGCCTGCGGCGCTCGCGCCCCCCCCCCGGAAGTCCGGGAGGGGAGCGATGACTTCACCCGCTCCGCAGCAAGTTCACCGCCGCGTCGCGCTCGAACAGGTAGAGGAGCAGGCGCGCCGCCTGGCCGCGCGGGCCGGACAGGCCGCCGTCACGATCAATCAGAAGGCGGGCATCGTCTGTGGCGATCGGGATCAGCTCTGAAATCTGCTCAGGGCTGGCGAGGCGGAACTGGCGCTCTCCGGACTGCTTCGTGCCCAAGATTTCGCCACCGCCCCGCAACCGCAAATCTTCCTCGGCGATGCGGAAGCCGTCATTGCTTTCGCGCATCAGTGCAAGGCGCGCGCGGCTGGTTTCGCTGAGCGCCTCACCGCGCAGCAGCAGGCAGACCGATTTACCTTCCCCTCGCCCGACCCGGCCACGAAGCTGATGCAGCTGGGCGAGGCCGAACCGGTCCGCGCCTTCGATGATCATCAAGGTCGCGTTCGGCACGTCGACGCCGACCTCGATCACCGTGGTCGCGACCAGCACAGCGACCTGGCCGCACTGGAACGAGGCCATGACGGCATCTTTATCCGGTCCCTTCATTCGCCCGTGAACGAGCCCGACCTTGTCCCCGAAGCGGAGCCGGAGCAATTGCGCCCGCTCCTCCGCCGCTGCCTGGTCCGAAGCTTCGCTTTCCTCGACCAACGGGCAGACCCAGTAAGCCTGCCCGCCGCCGTCCAGATGCCGGCCGAGCGCGTCGATCACTTCGGGCAGCCGCTCGGCGCTGAGGACACGCGTCTCGATCGGCTGGCGACCGGGCGGCATTTCGTCGAGCCGGCTCACGTCCATCTCGCCATATTGAGCAAGGGTCAGCGTGCGCGGGATCGGAGTCGCGGTCATCACCAGCAGGTGCGGCGGCCGCTCCGCCTTGGCGGCGAGCATCATGCGCTGGGCGACGCCGAAGCGGTGCTGCTCGTCGATCACGGCGAGACCGAGCCGGCGATATTGGACCGCTTCCTGGAAGATGGCGTGGGTGCCGACCAGGATGTCGATCGAGCCATCGGCCAGGCCCATCATCGTCGATTCACGGGCGCGGCCCTTGTCGCGCCCGGTGAGGATCGCGACGTGAATGCCGAGGCCAGTCAGCTGGCGCGAGAGTGTGTGGAAGTGCTGGCGAGCCAGGATTTCGGTCGGAGCAAGCAGCGCGCCTTGCGCGCCCGCTTCGACGGCGGTCAGCAAGGCCATTATCGCGACCAGGGTCTTGCCCGATCCGACATCGCCCTGGAGCAGCCGCAGCATCGGTACCTCCTGGGCGAGGTCACCTTCGATCTCGCGGATCGTGCGCGCCTGCGCGCCGGTCGGCTGGTAAGGCAGCTTGAGCGCGTCGCGCAGCCGGCCGTCGCCGCGCAGCGGCACGCCGCGCCGGCGCCGGTTCGACGCGCGCACCAGGCTCAGCGCGAGTTGGTTGGCGAACACCTCGTCATAAGCGAGCCGTTCGCGGGCGGCGTCGGCGAAGCGATCGCCATGCGCCTTGTGGATCGCGGGCCGCCAGCCGGGCCAGCCGCGCTTGGCGAGCAGCCCCGGCTCGATCCACTCCGGCAGCCCCGTCGCCCGCGCCAGCGCCTGGGCGGCGAGCTGGCCCATGCGGTTGTTGGTCAGGCCCTCCGACAGCGGATAAACGGGCTCCTGGCTCGGCAGGCTCGCGCCCTCGCCGGTCGGCAACACATGGTCCGGGTGGACGATCTGCAGATCCTGCCCGTAGCGATCGAGCCGACCGGAGACGAGCTTAGGCTCGCCCAGCGGAAGCTGCTTCTTGGCCCAGCCGGGATTGCTGAAGTAGGTGAGCGTGACGTAATTGCCGGCCCGGTCGGTCGCGTGCACCCGAAACGGCCCGCGCCCGCCGCTCTGCCGGTAATCGACCGGCGTGACCTCAATGGCGACGATCGCGCCGGCATCCGCTTCGTCCAGCAGATCGACCCGCTTGCGCTCAATCCAGCTGGTCGGGAGATGGAACAGGAGATCGACCACGCGCTCCAGCCCGAGCCGGTGCAGCGGCTTGGCGAGCGTCGGTCCGATGCCCTTCAGCACCTCCACCTCGGCGAACAGCGGATTGAGAATATCGGGACGCATGTCTAGATGCGCGTCCTATTGGAAGCCGGCCGGCGCTGCCAGACCCGGCCGCGACCGCATTGGAGCCTCATGACCCGCGAGCATCGTCTGAAACGCCTGAAATACCGTGCCTGGCATCGCGGCACCAAGGAAGCGGACATGCTGATCGGCGGCTTCTTCGATCGCTACGGCGCGGGCTGGAGCGAGGCCGAGTTGGATTGGTACGAGATTTTGCTGGAAGAACAGGATGTCGACATCATGGCCTGGGCGATCGGCGCCCAGCCGGTGCCCGCGCAATTCCAGGGTCCGATGATGGGGCTGATGCGCCGGTGCGATTATATCCGGCATCCGGAGTGAGCATGAGTTGGACACGTAAACCCTCTCTCCTTCAGGGGAGAGGGTGCCTGAGCGCAGCGAAGCCCGGAGAGGGGGCTGAACCTTGCCTCCGCCCTGCCCCTCTCCCCGCTCGGCTTCGCCTCGCGACCCTCTCCTCTGAAGGAGAGAGGGCTTTGCGATGATCGATCTCCAGCGCCTTCTTCGCGCCGACCGGCCGGTCACGCTGGCCGGGACGCCAGCGGGCTTCGTGCCGTGGCTCGCGGCCGATCTGGCACGCGCCGCAAGGGGGCGGGCCGTGTTCATCGCGCCGGACGAGGCGGCGATGCGCGCGATCGCCGATGCCGCCCATTATTTCGCGCCCGAGCTGGAGACGTTGAGCTTTCCGGCCTGGGATTGCCTGCCCTATGATCGCGCTTCGCCATCGTTGCGCGCCTCCTCCGAGCGGCTGGCGACCTTGCATGCGCTGCAGCGCAGATCGGACAAGCCGCAGCTGCTCGTCACGACCGTCAACGCCGCCACGCAGCGAACGCTCACGCCGTTCCGCATCCGGCAACTGGTCGCGCGGCTCGCCCCCGGCGAGCGGATCGACCGCGACCGGCTCGCGGCGCTGCTGACGGCGAATGGATATCAGCGCACCGATACGGTGGCCGACGCCGGCGAATATGCGGTGCGTGGCGGGTTGGTCGATCTGTTCCCGTCGGGTGAAAGCGAAGCGCTTCGGCTCGATTTCTTCGGCGACGAGATCGAGAGTGTCCGCCGCTTCGACCCGGCCACCCAGCGCACGATCGGCAGCGTTGACGGCTTCACCCTCCTGCCCGCGTCCGAAACGCTGCTCGATGATGACAGCGTCAAGCGGTTCCGCTCGCGCTACCGTGAGCTGTTCGGCGCGAGCGCGACCGGCGATCCGCTTTACCAGGCGGTGTCCGAAGGCCGCCGGCTGGCCGGGATCGATCATTGGCTTCCCTTGTTCGAGGAGCGCCTGGCGACCCTGTTCGATCACCTCTCGCCCGACGACGTTGTGGTGCGCGACGCCGGCGACGCGGGCGCGGCCGGGGCGCGGTTCGAAGCGATCACCGATTATCACGGCAACCGCGTCCGCGCGCAATCGATGGAGCCGGGCAGCTACCGGCCCCTGGAGCCTAAGACGCTGTATCTGGCGTCCGACGAATGGGCCGAAGTCATTGTCAATCGGCCGCTGCACGTCGCGACTCCGTTCCACGAGCCGGAGAGCGCGAGCGTGCTCGACTTCGAGGTCGACCCGGCCCGCGACTTCGCGCCCGAGCGCGGACAGAACGCCAACATCTATGAAGCGGTCGCCGATCACGTTCGCGCGCTGCAGCGGGCCGGTAAGAAGGTTGTGCTCGCCAGCTACTCAGTCGGTTCGCGCGAGCGGCTCAAGGGCCTGCTCGAGGATCATGGCCTGACCGGCGCCGTGCTGGCCGACGGCTGGCTGGCGGCTTTGGGATCTTCCGTGCTCCTGCGAAGGCAGGAGCCCAGTTCCGGCGGCAGTGCTGGGCTCCTGCCTTCGCAGGAGCACAAACAGGTAGCTCTCACCGTGATCCAGCTCGATCACGGCTTCACCACGCGCGACATCGCCTTGCTGACCGAGCAGGACATGCTGGGCGACCGGCTGGTCCGCCGCCGCAAGCGCAAGAAGAGCACCGAGGCGTTCCTCAACGAACTGGCGGCGCTCACTCCAGGCGATCTGGTCGTCCACGTCGATCATGGCATAGGCCGCTATGACGGGCTGACCCAGATCCCGGTCGGTCGCAGTCCGCACGATTGCGTCGCCGTCGAATATGCGGGCGGCGATAGGCTTTACGTGCCGGTTGAGAATATCGACGTTCTCTCCCGCTACGGCAGCGAAAGCGAAGGGGTGACGCTCGATCGCCTCGGCGGGGAGGCCTGGCAGCGCCGCAAGTCACGGATGAAGGAGCGTATCCGCGAGATTGCGGGCGAGCTCATCAAGACCGCCGCCGAACGCGCGCTCCGCCCTGGCGTGGTGGTGGAACCGGACACGGGCTATTCCGCCTTCGTCGACAAATTCCCTTATGAGGAAACCGAGGATCAGGATCGGGCCATTGCCGATGTGATCGACGATCTGGGCGCGGGCAAGCCGATGGACCGGCTGGTCTGCGGCGATGTCGGCTTCGGCAAGACGGAGGTGGCGCTCAGGGCTGCGTTTATCGCGGCGATGAGCGGGCTGCAGGTCGCCCTGGTCTGCCCGACCACCCTGCTCGCCCGCCAGCATTTCAACACCTTCAAGGAGCGATTTGGCGGCTTTCCGATCGAGATCGGGCGCCTCTCACGCTTGGTCGGCGCCGCCGAAGCGAAGGCGACCAAGGAGGGCCTCGCGGCGGGCAAGATCGACGTCGTGATCGGCACCCACGCGATCCTCGCCAAGGGTGTGCAGTTCAAAAATCTCGGCCTCGTGATCGTCGACGAGGAGCAGCGGTTCGGCGTCACCCACAAGGAGCGCCTCAAGAACCTGCGCGCCGATGTCCATGTGCTGACGCTGACCGCGACGCCGATCCCGCGCACGCTGCAGATGGCGATGTCGGGCCTGCGCGAGCTCAGCGTGATCCAGACCCCGCCGGTCGATCGCCTGGCGGTGCGGACCTATGTCATGCCCTGGGACCCGGTGGTGCTGCGCGAAGCGCTGCTGCGCGAACATTATCGCGGCGGGCAAAGCTATTTCGTCGCGCCGCGTATCTCGGACTTGCCTGACATCGAGAAGTTCCTGGCCGAACAGGTGCCGGAAGTCACCGCCGTCACGGCTCATGGCCAGATGAGCCCGACCGAGGTCGAGGAGCGGATGTCCGCTTTCTACGACCGCAAATATGATGTGCTGCTGTCGACCACGATCGTCGAGAGCGGGCTGGACATTCCGAGCGCCAACACTCTGATCATCCATCGCGCCAACAAGTTCGGCTTGGCCCAGCTCTACCAGCTGCGCGGCCGGGTCGGGCGATCGAAAACCCGTGCTTATGCCTATTTCACCACGCCGGCCACGCGAATCATCACCGAGACGGCGGATAAGCGGCTGAACGTCCTCGCCAATCTGGAATCGCTTGGCGCCGGCTTCCAGCTCGCCAGCCACGATCTCGATATTCGCGGCGCGGGCAATCTGCTCGGCGACGAACAATCCGGCCACATCAAGGAAGTCGGGTTCGAGCTCTACCAGTCGATGCTGGAGGAGGCGATCATGGACGCCAAGGCGGGCGGCCTCGCTTCCGAGCGCAAGACGGACGCCTTTTCCCCGCAAATTACCGTCGATGCACCGATCATGCTGCCGGACGAATATGTGCCGGATCTCGATCTGCGGATGGGCCTGTACCGGCGCATGAACGAGCTTGAGTCCAAGCAGGAAATCGAGGCGTTCGCGGCCGAGCTGATCGATCGCTTCGGTACCCTGCCGGATGCGACGAGCAATCTGCTCAAGGTGCTCGAAACCAAGCTGCACTGCCGCAAGGCGGGAATCGTCAAGCTGGACGTCGGTCCCAAGGGCGCGCTGGTTCACTTCCACGAGCAGCGCTTCCCCGAGCTCAAGGCGCTGATGACCTATATCGATCGCCTGAAGGGCACCGCCAAGCTCCGCCCCGACAGCAAGCTGGTGATTACCCGCGCCTGGCCGGACCCTGCGTCGCGCATCAATGGCGCTCTCCAGCTGTCGACAGGCCTCGCCAGGGTCGCCGCCTGATCGAGTTAAGTGCCGCGCGGCGGAACGGCGCGATACAGGGCGTGTTCACCGGCTGCCCAGCATCGGCGCAACCCACTTCCATTCGAAAGAAGCTTGTGACCTCTTCGCGTATTCTCTTCGCCCTGCTCGCCGGCGTGTCATGGCCGGCTCTCGCCCAGCAGGCGGACCAGCCCGCCACGCCCGCGCCTACCGCGCAAGCGCCGCAGGACGAACTCGACGCGCTCGACGACGCGGCGGAAGGCGAAGAGATCGTCGTTACCGGCCAGCGTGAGCGCGGCGCGGTGCTGGGGCCGATCGAGCCGGAATATCAGCTGAGCGGCCGCGAAGTTCGCGCGCTGGGCGCGAGCAACGTCGCTGAACTGCTTGAAGTCCTGTCGCCGCAGACCCGGAGCGGACGCGGGCGCGGCGGCGAAGGGCCGGTCGTCTTGGTCAACGGACGCCGCATCTCGGGCTTCTCCGAAATCCGCAATTTGCCCCCCGAGGCGATCCAGCGCGTCGACGTGCTGCCGGAGGAAGCCGCGCTGCAATATGGCTTTCGCGCCGATCAGCGCGTCGTCAACTTCGTGCTGCGCCGCCGCTTCCGCGCGGTCACGGCCGAGCTGGAAGGCGGCGTCTCCACCGACGGCGGCCGAGGCGCCGGCGAAGCGGATGTCAACATCCTGCGCCTCAACGACAATGGCCGCTGGAGCGTGGACCTGGAATATGAGCGGCAGGCCTCGTTGCTCGAAAGCGAGCGGGACATCATCCGCAGCGATACCGCGACCGATCTCGACCTGACCCGCTTTCGCACATTGGTGCCGCAAACGGAGCAGGCTTCGATCGGCGGCACGATCAGCCGAACGATCCTCGGCGATATCTCGGCGACTTTGAACGGCCGCTTCGATGCGAACGAAAGCGAAAGCCTGTTCGGCCTGCCGAGCGGCGCGACGGACGCCGACGGCACACGGCCGCTGACCCGCGACACCAGCAACCGCACCGGCCGGATCGGCGCGGTGCTGAACGGCACCGCCGATCGGTGGCGCTGGTCGTTGAACGGCAGTTACGACCGCGCGCAGGTCACCACGCTGACCGACACCGACAGCCTTGCAGACCCGCGCTCCCGGGATCGCGCGCGCTCGGTGAGCACTTTGGGATCGATCGAGGCGGTGGCGAGCGGGCCTGTGTTCGAGCTTCCCGCCGGAGACGTCCGGACCAGCCTCAAGACTGGCTTCGACACGCGTGACCTGAGCAGCCGGACGTCGCGGGGCGGCAGCCTTGTCGAGGGCGATCTGGGGCGCGACCGCGCAAGTGCGCAGGCCAGCCTGGACGTGCCGATCGCAGACCGCGGCCGCGACGTGCTCGGCGCGATCGGCGACCTGTCCGCCAATGCGAATGTGGCGGTCGAGAAGCTGTCCGATTTCGGCAGCCTGCTGGTTTACGGCGCCGGCCTCGTTTGGGAGCCGATTTCCCAAGTGAACCTGATCGCCTCGTTCACCGACGAGGAAGGGGCGCCCAGTATCGGCCAGCTCGGCGATCCGGTGCTGACCACGCCCAATGTGCGCGTATTCGATTTCGTGCGCGGCGAGACCGTCGATGTCACCCGGATCGAGGGCGGCAGTCCGGATCTGATCGCGGACAGCCGCCGCGTGTACAAACTGGGCCTGACGGTTCGGCCGCTCGAGAAAGCGGACCTTTCGATCACGGCCAATTACACCGACAGCCGGATCGAGAACCCGATCGCCGCCTTTCCGACCGCCACCGCGGAGATCGAAGCGGCTTTCCCGGATCGCTTCACCCGCGATGCCGGCGGACGCCTCACCCGGATCGACTCTCGCCCTGTCAATTTCGCACGCTCAGACCGCGAAGAGCTGCGCTGGGGGATCAACTTCTCGAAGCCACTGGGACCGCAGCCTCCCGAAGGCGGGCTCCGGCGCGGCGCGGGTGGACGGCCCGACGGCGCGGCTGGCCAGGGCGGCGGGCGCCAGGGTGCGGGCGGCCGTGGTGAGGGCGGGCGTGGCGCAGGCGGCGGGGGTCCGGGCGGTGGCGGGGGCTTCGGCCGGTTCGGCGCCGGGGGCTTCGGCGGCGGACGGGGTGGCCGGCTGCAATTCGGGCTGTATCACAATTGGCGGCTCAAGGATGAAATTCTAATCCGCGAAGGCGTGCCGGTGCTCGACCTGCTGAACGGTTCGGCGGTCGGCAGCCGCGGCGGCCAACCCGAGCATGAGATCGAGTTTCAGGCAAATGTCGCCCGCAACGGCCTGGGCGCGCGCCTGGCGGCCAACTGGCAGAGCGGAACGACGGTGCGCGGCCTCGCCGGCGCGGGTGGCGCCTCCAGCAGCGACCTGTTCTTCTCGGATTTCACCAGCGTTAATCTGCGGCTGTTCGCTGATCTCGGCGCGCAGCGTTCGCTCGTGCAGCGGGTGCCCTTCCTGCGCGGCTCGCGCGTCAGCCTGGTGATCGACAACGTCTTCAACCAGCGACTGGACGTGCGCGACGCGGCCGGGACCACGCCGCTCGGCTATCAGGCGGCGTTGCTGGATCCGGTCGGCCGGTCGGTCCGGATCAGCTTTCGGAAGTTGTTCTTCTGAGACCCGCCGGAAAAGACAGATCAGTTGAGAACCGTTCGGCCTGAGCCTGTCGAAGGCCACCTCTTATCTTCTCGCTCGGGTGGTAGTGAAGAGGCGCTGCCTTCGACAAGCTCAGGCCGAACGAAATTCGTGGGTGTTCCAGCAAAATTGCCGGCGCTCAGCGGCTCGACGACGGCCTCGACACCGGTGACCTCCTCCCACACCGCTTCCCGGAACATCTCGAACGGTCCGTCCAGATCGGCCAGGCTCCACACGCCAGTGATACTCATCCCATCCCCCGACATGCGGCCGACATAATCCACCGCATGGGCGGCGTCGCTCGATCCATCATAGGCTTTGACGAAGTCGATGGATGCGCCCTGGCGCGTGCCCGACAGAAAGGATTGCAGCTGTTCGGAGGTGGCGCCGACCGTGTTCGGCTCAACGATGTCGCCGCTGAGCCTGCCGTCCTCGTCGACGATGCGGGCGAGGAAGGGCGTGGTCGGGCCGAGTTCGGACGGGTAGGAGAAGCTGCCCATCCACAGCCCGCTGATGTTGCGCGGCGGTTCAGGCAAGCGCGGGGTCCATCAGCGTAGCCAGCGCCGACGCCTCGATCGGGCGCGAACACAGGAAGCCCTGATACAGGTTGCATCCTTCCTGCGCGAGCAGATCGAGCTGTTCCTGCGTTTCCACCCCTTCCGCGATCACTGACAGGCCGAGCGAGCGCGCCATGTCGATCACGCTGCGTACCACGATCCGATCGCGCGGTGAGCCGGTAATGTCCTCGCACAGGCGCTTGTCGATCTTGAGATAATCGAGCGGCAGCGCCTTGAGATAGGCAAGGCTCGAATAGCCCGTCCCGAAATCGTCGATCGCGACGCGCAGGCCCCCTTCCCTGAGCCTCGCCAGCAGATAGGCGGCCGCGTTCAAATCCTCGATCAGCCCGCCCTCCGTCACTTCGACCGTCAGCCGCCGCGGATCGAACTCGCTTTGCCGGACCAGTTCGATGAACTGAGACGCGAAGCCAGGCCGGACGATGTCGGCGGCGGTGATGTTCACCGAGAGGCGCAAGCGGCTCAGGATCGGTGGCCAGGCAGCCGCCATCCCGATTGCCTTGCGCTGCACGTGATCGGACAATTGGGTCAGGTAATCGGATCGCTCGGCGACGCTGAACAAGGTGGTCGCGCCAAGCTCGCCGAAGGTGGGATGGCGCCAGCGGGCAAGTGCTTCCGCGCCGAGGATCCGTCCGCTCGTGACCGAAACTTGCGGCTGGAACAGGATTTCGATCTCGTCCTGGTCGAGCGCGCGCCGTAGGTCGATCTCGAGCTGCTCGCCCAAAGCGGATTCGCTGCGTGCGCCCGCATCGAGCACCCGGATCGGACCGGCGTCGCTCTTGGCATCCACCAGGGCGACGCTCGCCCGTCGCAGCAGGCTGGCGGAATCGTCGCCCGGCGCGGATGCGACCACGCCGATCCGGCTGCTCAACGTAATCACATGGTCGCCGGACATGAATGGCCGGGCCAGTGCCTCGACCAACTGGCCTGCGAGGAAGCGCCCCTCTCCCAGGCTGCTCGGCGCTGATTGGACGATCGCGAACTCAGGCCCGGCGAGCCGCGCGACGAAGCGCCGGTCGCCATCCGGATCGACCAGCCGCTCGATCCGCCGCGCCGCCGCCTGAAGCACGCTGTCGCCGGTCGTGCGCCCGAACGCCGCGTTGATCGCGTCGAAGCGACTGACGCCCAGCAGCAACAGCACAAGCGTCGGCTGCTCATCGCTGCCGGCCTGGAGCCGGGAGTCGATCCACGCCCGAGCGGCGCGCAAGTCCCGTAAACCGGTGAGGGGATCGCGCACCGAATCGAGATGCTGCACCGTCAGGTCATCGCGGACACTCGGCGCGCTTTCTGGCGAAAGCAACATTTGCTCTACCGCTCGCTTGCCGCGCCGGCCTTCCGGATCGAACCTGCGAAACAGCTCCATCAAACTCGTCCGGCCCGTCTCTTCACGGGATCCGACCGGGCTCAGCTCGAGCGCCTGCGGGCTGGATTGGGGGCGCGACGGCGGCGTCTCAGTCGCGATTTCGGTCAAGCGAAGCGATCTGTGAGCACCTCCGACACGCTCGGCGAAGCGCGAGGCGAAGCGCACTGCCTGAAGCAGTTGCTGCTGCGTGAAGGGTGCGACCAGGAAGTGCGTCGCACCCTCGCCGAACATCTCCTCCAGGCCCGCAGTATCCGCGCGGGACAGCAGCACGAGCAACGCCGCGCTGTTTACCTGGACCGGAGCCGCAAGCGCGCGCACGCCGTCCAGTGCTTCCGCATAAGCCCCGCGCGCATCCACCACGGCCACCGACGCGCCCGATCCGACGAACCGGCGTTCCGCATGTGCCATGCGCCGCGCCGCGACCGGCTGCCACCCGGCGCCCTCGGCCGCGCGGGTCAGCGCATCGCGATGGCGGGGCGACAGGATGAACAGGGGCGAAGGCATCAGGGCCGACATGATATGCGATGAATTCCTTCGCTCTTGCATACCGGACCCTAGCCGTCGGCCGAACCCGCGCCAATCGGCTTGGGCGGGCTGGCCCGCATCGGCACACCTACCTTGCTCCCTTCCCCCGATCGGCCTTAAGGTCCGGTGCATGGGGGGCGACGCGAACAAGCCGACGGCATTGGTGGCCTCGCCCACCGAAGCCGCCCAGGCGGCCGAGCAATTGCTGCGCGCCCAGTATAACTTCGTATCGCTGGGGGCGGCCGAACAGGTCGTTGCGCTCGGTGGCGACGGCTTCCTGCTCCAAACCCTGCACGAGATGCTGGCGAAGAAGCGGCTATGCCCGATCTTCGGCATGAACCGCGGCACGGTCGGCTTTCTAATGAACGACTGGCGGCTGGAAGGCCTGCGCGAGCGGGTCAACGGCGCCAAGGCCTTCACCGTCGCTCCGTTGCGGATGGACGCGGTGACGGTCGGCGGCGAAACCTTCTCCCACCCCGCGATCAACGAGGTCTCGCTGCTGCGCGAGACTCGCCAGACCGCCGGGATCGAGGTGACGCTGAACGGCAGGGTCGTGTTGCCCGAACTGGTCTGCGATGGCGTCCTGGTCGCCACCCCCGCCGGCTCGACTGCCTACAACCTCTCGGCGCAAGGGCCGATCCTGCCGCTCAACTCCCGGCTGATGGCGCTGACTCCGATCAGCCCCTTCCGCCCCCGCCGCTGGCGCGGCGCGCTCGTGCCCGATGATCTGAAGGTTGGTTTTCGTGTCCTCGACCCAGTCAAACGCCCGGTTTCCGCCGTCGCCGATCAGCTGGAAGTGCGCGATGTCGCCACGGTGGAGGTGTGTATCGACAAGAGCCAGGCGCTGACCCTGCTGTTTGATCCAGAGCATGCGCTGGACGAACGCATCACCATGGAGCAGTTCGCGTTCTGATCGGCCGCCTGTCGCGGTAATCCGCGAGGCTGAGAATTGGCTCCCTGGGTAGGATTCGAACCTACGGCCATTCGATTAACAGTCGAATGCTCTACCGCTGAGCTACCAGGGAGCAGCCTGCAGGCGAGCGCGCCTATGCCGCATGTTTCCCGGCTTCGCAAGCTTGGAAAAGAGCGGCGGGCGCGTCGCTCCGCGCTCGCTCAGTCGAGCGTCTTCTCGGCCACCAGCATCTGCACGAGCGGCTGTAGCGCCGGCTCGTAACGGGCGAGCACGAGATGCTCGCCGGCGGTATCGTAGTGCGAGATGAGTTCGGCGCCGGTCCAATAATGGAGCGCGTAGCCGGGCGGATCGGCGACGATCATCGGGCGTCCATCCGGGCGGTCGGGATCGATACTGTCCAAGTCCAGCGCGACCTGCGGCGCCGTCGACGGGCAGACCGAAAGCCGGGTTCCCGCCCAACTGGTCGTGATCTGGCGATGGAGATGGCCGCAAATCATCGCGACGATGTTGCCGTGTGCGGACACCACCCCACGCAGGCGCGCGATCCAGGGCGCGTCGGGATTCTCCGTCATCCAGCTCAGGCCGGTGGCGAGCGGCGGGTGGTGGAGCGCGATCAGGGTCGGGCGATCCGGCTGTTCGGCGAGCCGGGCAGCAAGCCAGGCGGCCCTGTTCTCGCAATAGCCGCCGCCGTGCCGTCCCTCCGCCAACGTGTCCAGCACCAGGATGCGCAGCGGATATTCCTCGATCGCATATTGGATAAAGCCGTCCGCCTGCCGTGTGTCCGGGAACAGAGAGCGGAACGCGGTGCGTCCGTCATGATTGCCCATCGCGTAGAAAACAGGAAAAGGCAGCGCCGCAACCGCGTCCTTGAGCCGCTCGTACGAGACCCGGTCATCGCCGGTGTCGGCGAGGTCCCCCGTCGCCAGCAGCAGGTCCGGCGCCGGCTTCATCGAGGCCAGCACCTTCAATGTCTGGTCCAGGCGCTTGCGATTGAACTCGTTCGGATTGTCCGGCTCGAATCCCAGATGGATGTCGGTGATCTGGGCGATGATCATCCGGACCTAGCGCTTCCCTTCCGCCGCCCTGACCTGGGCCAGCGCGATCGGGCGCACCGCGGAATGCGCGCGGGCGATCACCTGATTGTCCTGCTTCTTGCCGCGCACCCGCTGACGGATCAGCTGAGAGGGCGCGCCGCCATCCATGTGGAAATCGTGACACATGGCGCAGCCGGACGGCACCGCCTTGGACGTCGTCTCGCCGCCATGGCAGTCACGGCAACCCATCACGGTGGAGCTGGCCTTGGTCTGCAAGGGTGGCAGCAGGAGATCGGACGAGGTGCCGGACCTGGTGGCATCGTGACAGGCGACGCAAGCCTGCTGACCGGTCACGACCGCGCCGCTGCGCAGCTCCACGGTCTGGTGGGGCCGGTGATCGAACCAGCCCTTGTGCATGTAGCGCACCGGGAACGCGACGGGCGCGATCTTGGGCTTGCCGCCCACGAAGCTCGCAACATGGCATTCCCCGCACACCCCGTTGCCCGAGAAGGTCGTTCGCACCATCGCATCGGTCTGCATCGGCACCGCCGCCTGCCCGCGCGCCACATCCTGCGCGCGGCGGATGAAGTTCACCTCGCCCGGGCGCTGGCGGGCGTAGCTCGCGACCGGCAGGCCGGCGGGACGATAAGCGCCGCGCGATTGGTAGAAGGAGCGGATGTCGGCAACCACCAGTTCGGGCTTGCCGTGGCTGAGCTGGCGGGTTGTGCCGCCGATCGTCTCGATGCCGAGACTGTGGCACATCTGGCAATCGCCTTCCATGTCGACCGGCTGAAAGCGCGTGCCGGTCGGATCGGCGACATGGCAATCCTTGCAGGCGAGCGCCTGGCCGAAGCCGAACTCGCCACCCAGCCGCCGCGCCATCTGCGCGACGCCGTTGCTGGTCGACAGATGCATGTCGTGCGGGAACTTGAGATTGCTGTTCTCGCGCGGGTTCGCGTCGAACGACACGCGCTGGAGCACCGGGCGGTTGCCGTTCCAGCGGGTCAGCACCGCCGGTTGGAACTGCGGATGCGATGTCTCGAAATCGCCGGCATTGGCCAGCTTGGTGTCGGGCAGCTTTTCGTCGAGCTTCGCGTGGCAATCGCTGCAGAAGCGCTGGGCGGTCGATGCCATTTGCGTGCGGCCTTCATGCTCGCTGTGGCAATCGACGCAGCGGTCGGCGGGGATGTTGAACGTCTCCTTGATCGCCAGTTCGACCCGGCCCCATTGCGTGAGATCCGGCTGCGCGCGCGCGATCCGGAACGGATCGGCATGGTCGTGGCTGGTGGCGTGACAGGACGCGCAGCTTTCGTCGCGCACCGCCTCGAACGCCTTAACGTGGCAGGCCTGGCAATTCTTCTCGAGCCCCTGGTGGGACAGCGACAATCTGCCGCTCGACCAAGTCGAGTCCGGGTGGAAATTCTGTCCGGACGCCAGCATCAGCGGCGCCGAAGGCTGGGTCGGGCGATTAACCCGCTCCACATAGGTCCAGACCGGCCACGCAAGGAACATGGCAAACACGGCAAGCGTGAGCGCGTAAGCGGAAATACGCTTGCTCGGCAGCACCGAGACCAGCGAGAATTCGCGCTCGGCACTTTTGTCGAGCCGGATATCGGCATCCGTGATCTTCTGGACGTCGATCGCGATGTCCGCCGATCCTGGCGCGGTCGGCATGATCCGCAGCAAGTGGCTGGCGATCTTGATGTCGCCCCCGCCGGCCAGGTCGATCTTGCCGAAATTGGTGGACCGTCCATTCAGTTCGACGGTCAGGCCGCTTTCGGCCGAGACACCGATCTGCCGTTCGTTGATCACTTCGATCACGCAATGTTTCAGCGCGACCGCCAGATCGTTCAGCCGGATGTCGCAGTCGGGATCGCGCCCGATGCGGAGCAGATCGTCCTTGACGCGCGACGAGCGGACGATCTCGCGTCCTTCGGCGCTGTAGCTGATTTGGCGCAGCAGAAATGCCATTCGGTACCCCCGCTTACCAGTAGAAGAAGACGCTGACGATATGCGCGATCAGCGCGGCGATCAGCGCGAATGTGACCGGCACATGGATGAACAGCCACACTTCGAGCAGCGCCTTGATCTTCATGTGCTTGCGAATCCGCCCCAGCGCCGCCGCCTTGCGCTCGAGCAAATTGACCACCGTTTCCAGCGCGTCGGCTTGCTCTCCTGTCGCCGTCGGCAGGCGGCGGCGCATCTCGTTCAGCGCGCGGCGATTCGGGCAATTGGGATAACGGCCCGACAGGCGCCGAAGCACGCCCGCCTTGAACGGGTTCTGGCCCGTCGAGGCGACCACCAATTCGGTGTCCGCCCCTGGCAGAGGCTGCGCGGCAAGCTGGAGCTGCCGATCGATCTTGTAGACCGCATCGACCATCTGACCCTTGGTCATCTCCGCGCGATTGTCGCTGAGTTCGTTGGGCAGGGTCGCGTAGACCGAGATGCCGTAGATGCCGGACACGATCACGATCATCATCAGGGCGTAAGCCAGCGTATGGACGTTCCAGCCGAACTGGAACCCGGCATGCAGCGTACCGATCACGATCAGCGACAGGCCGAGATAGACATGGGCGGACGTCCACGCCTTGAGCGACCATCGCCCCCGCGTCATCGCCCGCTTGCGAACGCCGAGCATGGTCAGCCAGAGGATCAGCAAAGCGCCGACCGTGCCGAGCAGATAGCCGTACCAGCTGCCGCCATTGTGGCGCGGCTGGACGTCCACGCTCACATAAACGGCAAGCGCGATCAGCGAGATCAGCAGCGCGACCTTCAGCCATCGGTAATTGCGGTGGCGCAGAAAGGATTCATGGTTCGTCTCGCCGATCTCCGTGCGGGCAATGCCTCGGGTCGCCATCGTCGCTCAGCCCTCCTGGCCAAGACGGGCGACCGTCAGGAACTGCTCGGGCGCGACCCGGATCGCCGCTCCCGTCGGGCATGCGCGCACGCAGGCCGGCCCACCTTTTATACCGGAGCACATGTCGCACTTGATCGCCTTTTTCGGTGTCTCCGGGCTGACCCGTTTCGCCGTCCACTTCTTGGGCGGTTCGCCGGGACCAGGTCCGATCCCGGCGATCAGCCAGGCAAGCAGGCCGGGCTTCTTGGGGGGCACTTTGTCCAGCCGGATAACGCCATAGGGGCAATTGCGCTGACAATTGCCGCAGCCGATGCAGGTGTCATCGATGAAGACCTCGCCGTCCGGACCGCGATGAATCGCGTTTGGCGGGCAATCGGCCATGCAATGCGGATGTTCGCAATGGCGGCAGCTGGTCGGCACGTGCAGGTGAGCAAAGGTCTTGCCGGCCTCGCGATTGAGGCGCGACAGCCCCTCGTGGCTGTCCGCGCAGGCCTTTTCGCAATTGTCGCAGCCGACGCACAGATTTTCGTCGATCAGCAAGACGTCAGTCGCTTCGCCAATGCCATTCTCCAGCAGGAACGAGGCGATCGAGGAGTACATGTCCACGACGCCGCCGAAACTGTCCTTCTTGGCTTCGATGAAGCTTGTCAGCTGCTGGCGCGACGACATGTCCTTCTTGGCGCGGGCCATCAGGTCGGGCTTGCGCTCGAGCAGCCGCCGGAACGCCTGCCCGTCCAGCTTGATCACTTCCGACTTAATCGCGGCGCGCACCGTCGCGGTTCGCCGACCTCCGTCGATCAGCGCCATCTCGCCGACATAGGAACCGGCCGGCAGGTAGGAGAGGAATACCGGCTTGCCGCCGATATCCTTTTCCACGACCATCGAGCCCTGGCGGATGACGAACACGTCATAACCGTCTTCGCCTTCGTTGATGATCGTCTGGCCGGCGCTGAGCTGCTTGATCTCGGCGGTTTCGAGCAATTCGGCCAGATCCTCCGGGGTCAGCCCCGATCCGAACATCTGCAACAGCTGGCGCTCGGTCGAAATACGGGTGATCGCGCGCTTGGCCGCAGGCACCGTCGCCATCAGCTTGAGCGCGGCGTTGCGCGGGATCTCGATCACGATCGCGCCAGACGCTGCGCGCACCGTGGCTCCGCGCCGACGACCAGAAATCAGGCCTACTTCGCCGATGATCGAGCCTTGTTCGATGGGCACGGTAATCGACGGGTCGGCCTGGCTGACCTCGACCGCGAGGCTGCCGTCCGCGATCGCGAACAGCGAGGATCCCGGATCGTTGCGCCGAAAGATCACGTCGCCCGCAGCATAGGCCACCGCGTCCGAATCCAGCATGAACTCGCGCATCTGGAGCAGCGACAATTCGTTCAGGATCGTCACACGGCGACGAAAGAAGGCGAGCCATTCGTCAACGCTGCGTTGGCCGGGCAAATGCTTGAACTTGGCTTCCAGGATTGGCTGGTCGGCCGGTTGCAGCTCGGTATTGCCATTGATGAACTCGACGACGTCATAGCCCTGGTTCATGCAATGCTTGATCAACGGATAGCCGGCCAGCGCGCCGATCACGAAGATGCCGGGCGCGGTTGATTCGAACTGCGGCGACAGCATCGGAAAGGATTCGCGATCCTCGCTTGTGAACTGGATTCCGCAACTCTCGACAAAGCTGCGCGGCGCGGCCGAACCCATGCGAGCGATGATCCGGTCGCAGCGGATCTTCTGCTCGCCGTCTCGGGTCTCGACAGTCAACCAGCCTTTCTCGATCATCTTGGGGCTCGACTCGGTCAGCACGTTCATGCGGCCAGCGTCGCGCGCTTCCATCAGCAGCTTGACATTCGCGCTCTTGGCGCGGGCGAAGTCCGCGCTTCGGTTGAGAATGCTGACCGTGTTGTTCTGTTCGGGGTCCGCCGCCAGCCCCAGCGCATTCTCGATGCCGGCATCGCCCGATCCGACCACCATGATATGTTCGTCGACATATTCGCCGGGATCGTCGAGCTGATACTGAATGTGCGGCAGGTCCGCGCCGGGGGCGCGCATCTTGTTGGGATTGCCCTGCGTGCCGATCGCGAGAATCACATTCTCGGCGGTAATCGTCTCACCGTTGGTGAGCGTCAAAGTATAATCGCCCTTGGTCCCGACGATCGACTTGACCTCAGCCTTGAGCTTAACGTTGATCTGGCGATCCGCCGCCTGTTGATCCCAGGTGCCGAGAATCTTTTCACGTTTGCCGGCTTCGAAATCGAGGTCCGAACGCAGCACGAGCTGGTTCGGAGTCGCCATAACGTGCTTGCCTTTCTGATACTTATAGATCGTATCCGAAAGGTGGTCGGTCTTTTCGAGTAGGACGTGGCTCAGCCCAAGTTGCGCGGCGCGCCCCGCTGCACTGAGACCAGCTGGGCCCGAGCCGACAACGGCGATGCGGTAAGTAGCGGACACCCTGATCGACCCCCCTGTCACGCCTATTCGACGCGTCCCCACCCAAAGACGCACGCCAACCCGGCACGTGTACAGCCGCGCGCACTCTATCACTTTGTTTCGGACACGCCAGACTTGACGTGCAAAATTTTGAATGGACAATCCCGCCCATGAACCAAGCTGCTTCAAGCGGTCGCAAGAGGCCGTCCGTGACCACGATCATCCTTGGCGGCGCGGCAGTCCTTGCCGCGGCGTCGGCCGCCGTCGCGCTTAGCCGAGGCGGTGACGAGGCCGATGCGCCGGCGCCGGCGCACGGCTCGGCCAAGCCCGACCAGCCGGTCGGTGAGGTGGGCGGCATGATCGCCTCGCTCGAGGCCAAGCTGAAAGCAAACCCGGACGATGCCGGCGGCTGGCGCATGCTTGGCTGGTCCTATTTCGAAACCGGCGATCTGATGCGCTCGGCCCAGGCCTACCGCCGGGCGGCGCAGATCGAGCCGGGCAATGCCGAGAATTGGTCCTCGCTCGGCGAAGCGCTGCAAAGCGCCAGCACCGACATCTCCCCCGAAGCCAAGACGGCATTCGAACGCGCGATCCGGATCGACCGCAAGGATCCTCGCGCTCGCTACTTCCTGGGCGTGCAAAAGGATCTGTCCGGCCAGCATGAGGCGGCGATCTCGGATTGGCTCGCCTTGCTCAAGGACACGCCGGCCGGCGCGCCGTGGGAGGCGGATCTGCGGCGCACGATTACGCAGGTGGCCGGGAAGTCGAAGATCGACATCAATGGCCGGATGCCGGCCGCCCAGCCCGCCGGCCAATCGATCGCCACCGCCGCCATTCCCGGCCCCACGCCCGAGCAGCTCGCGGCGGCTTCCTCCATCCCGCCGAGCCAGCAGGACGAGATGGTGCAGGGCATGGTTACCCGCCTTGCCGACCGGCTCAAGGCCAACCCCAAAGACGCGGACGGCTGGATCCGGCTGATGCGCGCCCGCATGGTGCTTGGCGAAGCCGCCGCCGCCGGCGCCGCGCTGCGCACCGCGCAGGCGGCCTTTCAAGGAGATACCGCGACCCAAGGCCGCCTCACGCGCGCCGCGCAGGAGCTCGGGGTGCCGAGTGGCGGCTGAACGCCGGCCCAATCGCGATCCCCTGATCGTCTCGATCGTCGGAACGCGCCCGGAAGCAATCAAGATGCGGCCCGTGGTCGCTGCGCTGCGTAATCATGGTGGGTTCGAACAGCGGGTGATGCTGACCGGCCAGCATGCGGGCTTGGCGCCGGCCTTCGACTTCCTGCCGGGTGAGGCCGTTGAGCAACTGGACCTCGATCCGACCGAGCAAAGCGCGGGCGAGTTGCGCGATTCGATTCACCACGCGCTATGTGGTCGGCTGCACCGCGCCGAAGCCGATCTGGTGCTCGTCCAGGGTGATACGAGCAGCGCCTATGCGGGAGCGCTGGCGGCGCGCGACCGCGGCATCGCGCTTGGTCATGTCGAAGCGGGCCTGCGCAGCTTCGACCTGGCACAGCCCTGGCCCGAGGAAGGCTACCGGATTGGCATCGACGCTCTTTCCGACCTGCTGTTCGCACCCACGCAAGCCGCAGTCCGCAATTTGGAGGCTGATCCGGGCGTGAGAGGCGCCGTCTACCTGACGGGGAACAGCGGAATCGACGCACTGCTTCAGGCACTCGACGACGTCGATCCACTTCCGTCCCCGAATGCCGGGCGCAAGCGCATCTTGCTGACCTGCCACCGCCGGGAAAATCGAGGCGAACCGCTGCGTGAGCTAGTGCAGGCCTGCCGACGGCTGGTGCGCGATCTGCCGGTCGAGATCACCCTTCCCCTCCACCGCAGCGCGGTCGTTCGCGATCCCCTCGAACAGGCGCTCCGTGGCGAATCCCACGTGCACCTCGTCGAGCCATTGGAGCACCGCGACATGGTCGCCGCCATGGCCGCGAGCTGGCTGATCATCACCGACAGCGGTGGCATCCAGGAGGAAGCGCCCGCGCTTGGCCGTCCGATGCTGGTCCTGCGCCACGTGACGGAACGGCCGGAAGCACTTGCCGGCGCCAATGCCGAACTGGTCGGCACGGATGCCGATCGCATCGTAGCCGCGGTCTGCGCGCTGCTCGGCGACGAGGTCCGCTACGCCCGGATGGCCCAGCCCCGTTTCCCGTTCGGCGACGGCAATGCCTCCATCCAGATCGCGCAGGCGGTCGAAGCCTTCTTCGCCTGTCCACCCGAGCAGCGCCGTCTCGCGGCCCCGCTTCCGCTCCCCTGCCTGGAGCAGGCGCTTTCTTGACAGGCCCCTGCCCAGCCCCATATGCGTCCATCGCCAGGGCCGAAAAGCCCGCCAGGATTGGCCCCTTCGTCTAGCGGTTAGGACGTCGCCCTCTCACGGCGAAAACACGGGTTCGATTCCCGTAGGGGTCACCATCAGCAGATTTCCCCCTGATATCTTGGGATTTCGTTGAGGGTGCAGCCCTTACGAGTGGTCGGGTGGTCCATTTAGGTGGTCCACATGAGCAATCGACTGGTCTCCCCGCGCAAACGCCCAAACTCCTCCTATTTTTGGTTTCGCATGATCGTGCCACCACACCTGCGCGGTGTCGTCGGCAAAGCGCGAAATCCAGTTTTTCACTCGGCACCTCCGATCTAGGCGAGGCTCGTCGGCTACGCGCGCAGCATCAGAGCGCCTGGCTGGCCCGGTTCGCAGCATATGAGACGCAGCTGCAGCATGATGCCGAGCAGATAGGCGCTGAAACCGTCGACGAATTCTTTGCGGCCGAGGTCCGGCGGCACGGCGATATCGATAAGGTTGTCGCCTACTAACTCGAATGCGTCACCGAGGCCGAACAATTGGCGTTGGACGCCTTCACAGCAAACGAGGTTGGAGTGGCGCCCGGTGCCGACCACCCGCTCATCGAGCCGGTCTATCCTGTCTATTGTGATCCGCGTCTGAAGGGCCTGATCAAGTCGCGACGGGGAGCACTGCGGAATGGTGCGGCAGTCCTGATCAGCGGCGCCGAGGCCGCGCGGCGCGCGCTGTCGCAGCAGGTTTGGGATATTGCGACGCACTTTGTTGAGCAGGCATTTGCCCACGCGGGCCGCGAGCTGTCCCCCGGCGACCCCGCGTTCGCAGTCGCTGCCGAGCGCTATCTTCGGCGACTGAGCACACATCAGCTGCCCGGCCTCGAGGCGCCTGCCGGAGCGCTCCTCTTCCGGCCCCGATCGATTCGCACACGCAAGACGCCGTAAGAAATCCAGATAAGGCACACAAGTCGAAGGAGTCCGCGGGCGCTTCGGCTGCTCGGCAGGAGAGTGCGCCGGCTGCACGGGATGACGACGCCCTGAGGGAACTGATCTTCGGAGAGGCCGCCAGTGCTCGCAGGATCAGCGAAGTTTTCGAGGCCTGGGCGACTACACAGCCGCCGGACGCCCGCAAGCTCGTCGACGAATGGCGGACAGCCATCCGCCGGTTCACAGATTTGTTCGGCGATGTCGATGTCGCGCAGGTGAGCTCAGACATGGTCCGCTCGTTCCGCGATGCGATGAGGCGGATGCCCAGCCGTCCGAAGAAGGACATCGCAGCGCTCGATGTTCGCAAGCAGATCGCGGTCGCGCGCGAGAAGAATTTGAGGACGCTGCAAGGACCGACGATCGGCAAGCTCGTCTCCGGTATCCGGGTGACCTTGGCCCACGCGGTCGATCCACTGCGGCTTATCAAGGACGATCCCGCGTCTGGCGTGAGTGTGACCGATGCCACCAGCGACAGCGACGCCCGGCTCGCCTTCGAGCCCGACGAGCTGCGGATGATTTCGGAAGCGGTCTTGTTCAGTTAGGCCGGCAGCGCCTGAGCGACAGTGAATTCTGGCTGCTAGTCCTGGCGCCGCTGACCGGCGCGCGAATCGAAGCGATGGGCAAGCTCCGGCCCAACAACATCCGGCAGGAGCGCGGCATCGGCTATATTGCGATCGAACGCGACCCGCGCGCCGTTCGCCGCAAGGAAGCCGCCGAGGGCAAGGCGAGCAAGCGGGTCAAGCGGGAGGCGAGCTATCGGCACATCCCGGTCCACTGGCTGCTAAGGGAAGCCGGATTTCTCACCTTGGTCGAACGGCAGCGCGAACGCGGCGCCGAATGGCTGTTCGACGACCTCGACGCCGATAGATATGGAAGCCGAAGCAAGAATGTGTCTCGATGATTGATCCGTCGAATTCGCGCCCTCGGCATCGAGGAGGAAGAGAAAGTCTTCTATTCCTTCCGCCATGCGATGAAGCGCGCCTGCCGGAACACCAGCATGAAGGAGGAGATCGCCGATTTGCTCGCCGGTGACGCGCCGGCGCATATCGGACGGAAGTACGGCGCGGGCGCCGATCTCCATGTGCTCCGCGACGCAGTCGACATGATCGAGTACGAGACGATCGACTGGGATGGTGTGATCCGAGCGGCTCGCATGCGGCTAGGTGACCGCAACTAATGGGCTGATCTGACGGAGCGATGTTCAGCAACAACGTGAGGTTCTGGAGCGTATCCGACGCTCATTCCGGATGTCTGGTACTGGCCGAGAAGGGAACGTCGGCTTTTGAGCTGATGCGCGCCATAGCGGATTTTCAGCGCTAATCCCGTGAATGCTTCTCCGACACCACTGCGGAGATCACCGGTGCCTGTCAGCGATGACCGCTCTCGCTTACATCGGAGCAGCTTCGGCGGAGATAGCCGCTGCTTTCGTGTTCTGGGCTTGGTTGCAGCTCGAGAAGTCTCCGTGGTGGCTCGTTCCCGGCGTGGCGTCTCTATGCCATTTTGCATATCTAGTGACGCTCGTTGACGCGGAACATGCGGGCCGGACCTACGCGGCCTACGGCGGCGTTTACATCCTTCCCGCACTTGTCTGGCTTCGGCTGCTGGAGGGTGTTCAGCCCGACCGGTGAGGCATCGGTGGGACAGCCCTGCGCCGCTCGGAGCGGCGATCATCCTGTGGGGCCCGAGGGCCACCTAGCCGTGGCTTTGCGCATCGTCGGCAGATGCGGCAGCGACGGGACGGGCGCGAAATAGCCGACCCTCTCAGTGTAAGCGAGATGCTTCGCCTTAAGCAGCTGAGCCGAGCCGAAGGCCGACGGCGTAGCTCTTCAAACGCGTGATTGCGGCTCGCCGCGTGGATGCTTGGGCTTGCGATCTGCAAGGTCAAAGCAATCGCCTTCGGCCAGGACGTGAACCGTCATATCATGCATGGAGAGGGTGACGTCCGACCTAGCCTCTGCGAGATTCGAATAGCTCACGCGGGAGCCGTCGACGATGCAGATGGCGCCCGACCCTAGGACTCTAAGCAAGCCGTCCTCAACCACTGCCGCCGTGTTCTCGTCCACTCCGATGCCGAGGACGCGCGGGTTGTGAGCCACGGCTCCGATCAGGCGCCCGAACCGGCCGCGTTCCGCGAAGTGCTGATCGATGATGACGTCGCGGATCAGGCCCAGGCCCGGCGCCATGTGAAGATCGCCGATACGGTGGGTTTCCTGGCTGGTGCCCTTCACCAGCATCGTCTCACTCATGACGGACGCGCCAGCGGACGTTCCAGCGATGACGCCGCCGCGATCGAACAGATGCCGGATCTTTTCCTCGATCGCACTGTCCCCAATCTGGCTGGTGATTCGCAGCTGATCTCCGCCGGAGAAAAATACGCCGGACGCGTCGTCTAGGACGCGGAGCTTGTCCCGGTCGTTCGCTTCGGAGCGATCCGCCACATAAAGCTCGACCAGTTCGCCGACGTCCAGGTCGCGAAAGGCCCTCTGATACTCCTCGAAATATCCCTCGGGGTGATGGCTGGCCACCGTTGCCAACACCAGCTTACCACCGCCAACGCGGGCAGCCACCTCTTTGAGGATCGCCCGTTCCGCAGACGGCTCCCGCTCCTCATGCCCGCCGATGAGCATCAGCGTTCCCTCCCGGTTCTCGCTCATCGAGCGACGGTATCCTCTGACTTGGCCAGCCACACGCCGGGCTCCTCCATGCTCTCATCGATGAAGGCTACGGCGAAATGCGGACTGTTGTGCGACCAAGCCCAACGCCCGTCGCGTGTAATCGCGATGGCGCCACCGTCGGCTTCATCGCCGCCGACCTCTGGCAGCTCCGCAAGGGCAGTCGAGATTGCTCCTTGCGGTTCCTCGCCGTTCTTCAGCCGATTCATGATGTTAGAGGCGAGAAGCACGCGGGCGATGGTTTCACCATCTCCCGAGAGGGACACTCCACCAATTCCGTCGTCGGCGTACAGGCCACATCCAGGCTGCGGGCTATCTCCGATCCGTCCCACGCGGCTTCCGGTCAGACCGCCGGTCGAAGTGCCGGCGGCCAGGTGACCCCTCCGATCTAGCGCCACCGCGCCAACCGTATCGTGCTCCTGCTGCGCGGGAGCGGCCTCCGACCTTAGTTGGTGTTGGTCGGCGAGTTCGAGTTGCTGTTCGCGCGCG
Source organism: Allosphingosinicella sp. (assembly GCA_036387855.1). Lineage (GTDB taxonomy): Bacteria > Pseudomonadota > Alphaproteobacteria > Sphingomonadales > Sphingomonadaceae > Allosphingosinicella. The sequence continues at coordinate 69,409 of DASVSZ010000043.1, forward strand.
AACATGAGGGCACCCTCGCCGGCCAGCAGGATCTCCTTTTCCGGCAACAGGCGCCGAGCGACGCTGATCGGGTGGCGAACATCACGGATCACGGTCACCGCGCCGACGCTTCGATCGCTCCCGTCCATCAGTCCGGCGCACATCTCGATGCCGCCGGCAGCGTTCAACGCTGAACCGACCCCAGCGTTGAAGACCGGCAAGCTCTCCAGCACCTGGATGGCGCACTCGACGGCGTCCACTGCAGAGCCGCCGTAGGCAAGCACTCGACGGCCGGCTTCCGCCGCCTGCCCCAACCCTTCACGGTTGGCCTGCTCCTCGAAGAGCTCGATCTCCTTGGCCCCGCCATGCACTATCAGCGCCCAACTCCGGTGATTCTCAGACATGTTGACTCCGCTGATTGATCACCGATGCAAACTAACAGTGAGCCTGTAGCCGCCACGAAACTTGCGCCGCGTCAGTTCGCAGGCCACCGCTGAATGCAGGTCTACAAGGCCTGTCTTGCGGCGGCAGTTCCCGGAATTTGGCCTTACCCTAAGGCATGTAAGGACCAATTCTAGAAAAGCACGGCGCTGCCTCGCGTCTGGAACCCGGCAGCCCAGACCGTAGTTCGCGCTCTTCTTAGATGGAGTGAATCATGGCACCGTCCGACCCTCACCCGCCATTTCCGGACCAGCCGCAGTCTCAGCCTGGGATGACCGACCTCATGGAGCCTCGGCCCGATCATGGGGAACGGGACTATCGCGGGTCGGGCCGCTTACAAGGGAAGAAGGCCGTGGTCACTGGAGGTGACAGCGGCATCGGGCGAGCAGTCGCATTAGCGTTCGCACGGGAGGGCGCGGACGTGCTCATAAGTTACCTTCCAGAAGAGCAAGAGGACGCCGAGCAAGTGCGCCGAGAGGTAGAGGTGGCGGGGCGAAAGGCCGTGCTGGTGCCCGGAGACATTTCGAGTGCCGATCATTGCCGCTCGATCATCGCCAAAGCGGTCGAAGAGTTCGGCAGAGTAGACATCCTCGTGAACAATGCCGCCTATCAGAACACCTTCAACTCTATCGAGGAGCTGAGCGATCAGGAGTGGCAGCACACGTTCGCGGTAAACATTCACGCGATGTTTTATCTCACCAAGGCAGCCGTGCCGCACATGAAGACCGGCGCGTCTATCATCAATACGACGTCGGTGCAGGCAGACGATCCCAGCCAGGAACTGCTCGCCTACGCCAGCACGAAGGGAGCAATCCAAAACTTCACCGGCGGTCTTGCTCAGATGCTTGCTCAGAAGGGCATTCGCGCAAACTGCGTTGCTCCGGGGCCCATCTGGACTCCGCTCATTCCGGCCACCATGCCGGAGGAGAAAGTGACCAGCTTCGGCGAGCAGGTTCCCATGAAGCGTCCAGGCCAGCCGCGCGAACTGGCGCCTGTATACGTTCTCCTTGCCTCTGACGAAGCGAGCTACATCTCCGGTGCGACAATTGCCGTAACTGGCGGCAAGCCGATCATCTGAAACTTTCGTGTGATCGTGTTCGAAAGCAATCTCCGGAGCCGATCGTCAGACTAGGAATGCCTGTTGGCTAGTGCTCCACAGGGCCAGATCTGTTGAGCAGATCCCTGTCGGCTAACGTCGCGGATCGTATGTCGCGACGCGGCCCCGGTATGGGCCTCTGTAGTACATCGCGAGCACGAGGACGCTTCGTGGCCGAGGTTCAAATCAGGTAGCGAGCAGGCAATTACTGGGTCCTCAGCCGACGAGAGTCGGGCCACCTAGCGGCTAGAGGTGGGGATCGGCTGATTGGCTCCGCACGCGCGCCCTGCCCCAAGACGCTGTAGCAAAAGCGCAGCCGACACGACCACGAGCGTGGAGGCGGTCAGAGCTCCCCATGGTAGGCCAGCCTTGCGCGCGATATGTGTCGAGGGACTTTCGCCGCTCCGCATGCCAGGTAGCCGCTCGATTTGGTGGGCCGCCCGGGCCAGCAGCGCGCCCGAAGACTGAAGAGCGGCGCTGGATTTACCCGCGCCGCGATGTCGCCGAGAATCGACGAGGTCGCGACAACGATCAACCACCGAGAGCGGCAGCGCGGCAAGGATGTTGCCCGGAGGGCGGCGCGACACGACAGGATGGGCGCGGGTTGGCGCGATCCGCCGCACGGCCTCCCAGGCGAGACCCAGCCAAACAAGTTGTGATACGGTGAGGCGCGCCTGCAAGCGGGGTAACAGCTCATCCTCCTCGTCGCGTACGTCCTCCTGCAGCAAAGTGACTAAGCGGGGCAGTAGCGCGCGATGTTCCGGCGAGCCGGGTTCGAGCTTCTCCAGGCGGGTGACCAGTTCGTTGATCTGCTGGTGCTCGACCTCCACCTGCAACGTCAGCGCGTGCCCATCCGGGAGCACGCGGCGGATGGTCGGCCATAGCACCGACTCTTCGGCAAAGGCGTGCGGGAACACCAGCCTATAGATGCTGAGGAGCACGGGAGGCTGCTGGCCGGGCGGAGTTTCTTCGAGCTTCCGCAGCAGCTGATCCAGTCTGACGTGATCGCGTTTTTGGACCGCGAGAACGCTGAGCGGACTGCCCAGCTCGGCGAGGTTCTGGTCGGCAAGAGATCTCATGTCCTCTCCTCGATCGGGACGGCAGGGCAATGCCCAAGCCTGTCGGCGTTTGATCAGGTCTTAGCCTGGAAAGCGCCCGCGTCGGCGGAAAGCTCGACATAGCGGCGCGTGACGACGGCGAGGAACTGGTCGATCCACTCGGCCATCGCCTGCTCTTCGCCGAGCGTCTGCCGGAGCGGCGGAACCGCCTGCGCATAGCCGCCATCCTCCGCCAGGACGATCAGCGATTTGTAGCTGGCGATCTCGAAATGCTCGAAGGCATAGTTGGCGAAGCTGTTCTTCAGGATTTCATCCCCGGCAAAGCTGTGGGCGATCGTCGCCATCCCGCCGGCCAGCCCGAGCGCCGTGTCCTTGAGCGTCGAATGGCTTTCCCCAAAGTCGCCCAGCACCTGCTCAAGTCGGCTGATCTGCCCATGCGTTTCCTCGATGTGGCGCTGCAGTCGGTCCGCAAGCTCCGGATAGCGCTCGATCCGGGTCGCCTGCGGCGTCATGATGGATAGCGCTTGCTTTTCCAGTGCGTGGGCGTTGCGAAGGCCCATGATGAAGAGCTCCTGCAGTCGGTCGGCGGTCGTGGTCGGCATCGAGCTTTCTCCCGGGCTGTCGCGGATGTGCGGTGCTTGTGTCGCGTAGCCGGGCACAAGGAGGATCGCCGCCGGCTCCATCCTTGAACTGCAACGAAAAAGGCCCGTTCCCTCAGGTTAACCTGTCTCAGTGAGATCGTCCCCCTTCCGTGTCGCCGCTTCGATGGGCGAGCGGCGTCAGCGCGCGGGTCTCGCCGAGGTAGATCACGGCGTCGAACTGTCGGGTGAGGGTTGCTTGAAAATAGTGGCTGAGACGCTCCGTCTCGGGCCGGTAGATCACGCCGACGGCGCGTTGCAGCCTGGGTGCCGCAATCCGTGCATCGGACGCGCCCGGCGAGCCGCGAAGTAAAAGAACCCCTTCCTGCAGTCCCGCCGCGCGGAGCAGCCCGGAATGGCTTTCCGGCAGTGCCGGCCGGAGGGTGCGGACTCGGCCGGGCATGTCCCATTCCTCGCCCGCGATAACCGTGCCGCTGTGGGTGAGAAAGCCAAGCAGGAAGGCCGCCTGGCCATGCCGCTCCCGCAGCAGTTGGCCGACGTTGAGCTCGCCGCGATTGGCGGCCTCGGTCGCACGCGCGTCGCCGACATGGCTGTTATGCGCCCACACGATCACGCGCCCCGGCTGACCGCGCACGCGACCAACATGATCCGCGACCTCATCTACGGTCGCAGCCATGCGTTTGTCGCGGGCATTCCAGCTGTAGCTGCCGGCGTGCAGCGTGCGGAAATATTCCTCCGTCCCGACCACCGCGCGAGCGTTTCCGAGTGCGGCGAAATGCGCTTCGGCCGCTACCGGGTCGCTTGGACGCCGCAGGCGGCGGAACTCGGCCAAAGCGGCCTCGGCCGGTGCCTGGCAGGAGCGTCGCCGCGCCGCTTCGCCGTAACGCTGGGTGTCTCCGCGATACGGCGCGAAGCAGCGGTAGTTTGAGCGAACCCGGCCGGCCATCGCCGGGTCGGAGCGTTCCAAATAGCGGATGGTGCCGGCCATCGCCCGGCGAGATTGTAGACATCCATACCGTACACGCCAGCACGCTGCGCGGCGGGACGGGTGAGATTGTGCGCGCGCAGGCGCTCGACGAAGTTGGCGAATTCAGCATTGCGCCACATCCAGCGTGGAAACCGCTAGAAGTTGCCGAGCGCCTGCCGGGCGCTGCGATCCGATCCGAGGCCGCGCACATATTGGTTCACGCGCTCGGCGTCCGGCCAGTCGCCCTCGATCACGACCGCGCCGAAGCCGCGCTCACGGATGAGTTGCTCCGAGAGTCGGGCCCGCTCGCGATAGAATTCGTGGGTGCCGTGGGTCGCCTCACCCATTGCAACGAAGCGGGCGTCGCCGATGGAGGCAAGCAGCGGGGCGGTATCGGCGAGCGGCAAGGCCCTGATGGGTGATTGCGAGCCCTGAGACGGCTCCTTAGCTGGTGACGTTGCTGGCGAGCAGCCGGCGAGTAGCGCGGCGGCGAGAAGACGAAACAGCACGTCGGGTCCCTCCGTGTGGTGCGAAAACAACCGCCGCATCGCCTCTGCCGTTCCGGGAACACCGGCGAATCAATCGCTTACATGGATCAGCCACTCTCGCGTTCCGCAGGGGATGATCCCGACCGGTGCGGTTCCTAAGTCGCACTTTCGGTCGACAGTCCCAGCGAAAGGAGCTTCATCGATGGCGGATTTGGTTGAACTCGAGGCGCGGCTCGCGGCCATGGAGATGATCCTCGTCACCCAGCTCCTGCAATCCGGGGTGGCAACGCCGGGCTTTGACCCACACGCATTTGCGCGCGGCCGGCGCGATGCCTGGGCCGCAATTGGCAACGCGATATGCACCGAGTGCACAAGCGACGCGGACGAGCACCGATTCACTCTGGCTTATGCTGCGGCTCTGGAGCGCATGGGGCATTTGCTCGTCGCGCTCGCCGCGCCCGTTCAGGAGGCCATCGACGAAGTCGATGAGCTCAGGGCCGAGCCGCGAAGGCCAGCTTGATCGGCGAAGTGGTGCCAGACGTTGGGCTTTATGCGGTGCTCGCCCCAACGCAGGCCCTCCCCGCCGCCCCACGACCCCTCTGCTAAGAGCCGAACGGCCGCCAGGCTGCCGTAGCCGCGCAGGTGGCGCGGATTGAGCCAGGCGCCCGCGCTCGAGTCCCAAAGCTTCACTTCGTCCTCGCCCACAAGAATCGCATTGCCCTCGTGATAAATCACATCGTCGGCGATCCAGTGATCCGAGACCTTGTCGGCGCCCCATCGTGCGCGCCATTGCGCCTGCGCATCCTGGCTGTAGCGCTGGATGAACTGGGCCCGAAATGCCGGGACGCCCCGCGCCTGGAAAGCGACATGGGCCAGGGCCGAATGCGCCCCGCAGTCGATGATCTTGCGCTCAACGAGTTCGCACCAGTGCATCGGCCAAGCTGACGGGCCCCATTCGTAGCGGGCGCGCAGCCAGCGCGGACCACTCAGGCGGTCGCCCCCGTTCAGCTGCGCCAGGTCCATCGCTACGACCCAGTGACGGGCGATCTCGCAGCAATCAGAGCCGTGGTGGGATAGTTCGCTGATCGGAAAATCGCGCCACCGATCACTGGAAACCTGCTTCCCCGACTGCTCTTGCGGGGCGTCGTCCGCCCGCTCCTCAACCGCGACCAAATACATAGGACATGCTCCTGTCGTAACCGCCGGCGTCGCAGAAGATGAGCAAGTCGCCGGCGCGCGTGCCCTCCGGAAGGCTGACGTTCGTCGCGACGATGTCGTGCTCCATGCACAGACGACCCATCAGATGCGTCTTGCCGCGTCCGAGCGGCTGCAGGGCGCCCGTCTCGCGACACTGGCGCAGCATTCGGTGCGGCTGAAAGACGTGCATGGGCAGCTCTGCGATCGAGGCGTCGACGACGGCCTCGACATAGTCGTCCTCATGCTCCTGGATCTCCAAGATGCGCATGGCCAGCGCCATCGAAGGCTGCGCCATGGCCTTGCCCGGTTCAGACACAATCTGCCTCACCCCAGGCAGCGCGTCGCGTACGCGGGCGACCGCGCGCCCGAAGCGGTCGTCGCCATCATGCCAATCGTCCGGCCACCATCCGCCGCCAAGGTCCAGGATATCGATCGTGCGTCCGGTCAACTGCTCGATCGAACCGCACCAGCCGAGCATGGACTCGAACAGATGGTTCCAGCTGGCAATGCCGATGTTGGAGCTGGCCATGTGGAAGTGGATACCGAACGCGCTGTCGCTCGGCAGCCGCTTCACGCCGGCGACCAGCTTTGCGAACGTCGCCGGGCTGTCGAGCGGGATGCCGAAGCGCGAGGTGACGTTGGGTGTGCGAATGCGAATGCCGATATGCTTGGCGGAGAGCCGGCCGGCCTCCACGGCCGCGATGGTCCGGTCGAGGTCGGCCATGCTGTCGCAGAAAAAGGCGTGCATGCGCTCGCGCGGCATCAACTCCTCCGGCCAGAACTTGGCCGGGCCATTGAGGATCACCTGGTCCGGCCGGAAGCCGACCTCGAGCGCGCGTTGCACTTCGAGAAGACTGATCGCCTCGGCGTAGAAGCCGTGGTCAAGCGCGAGTTTGATCAGGCGCGGGTCCGGGTTGGTCTTGATTGAATAGCCGCTCACCACCTCGACCTGATTGGTGCTGAGCCGTTGCGCGCGCTCCGAGGCGTTGCGGAACAAATGCTCGGCGGTGCTGCCCATATACAGAAAGTCAGGCGTGCGCACCGCATCCAGGTCGATGCCCCGGATGTCGTCTATCACGGTCTTGGGGATGACTGGCATGCCGTCCACACCGTCGCCATCGGCATCGGAGTCGATCGCGACCAGCATGTCGGGATTGCGCGTATTAAGCTTCTTGGCGAGCGCGGTGAGGCCGGACGGGTGCTTCATCGAGTGGCCGACGGCGCCCGCATAGGGCTCCGGCAGAGGCGGCAGCGGATACTCGCCACGAACTGGCACTTCGACGACAAGCCGAGTGAATTCAGGCCCATGCCCCGGCGCCGAGGCAGCTTTCCGTCCAGTCGCGCCCTGCACTAGTAGGCCCGGCAGATTATGGCCGGCCAGCGTCGCGCCGTGCACCCAGGCCGGGAAGCGTGGATTCATCTCCAGCAACCAGAGCTGGTCTGCCGCGTCGCGTACCATCTCGATCTCGCCGCCGCCGGTCCAGTTCAGCTCGCGCACCATTTCCCGAAGCGGCTTGAGGAAATCGTCGGGCACGTCGAAAATCTCGCCGGCCCAGGTCTTCCCCTCAGGCGTGATGTCGCGCTTCTTCATGCGCACCGCGCCGAGCAGCTCGCCGCGATAGGCGGAGAGCATCACTGACTCTTCGTAGCCGCTCACGTGTCGCTGCAGGAACAGACGCTCGGTCGACCACACCGTCTTCAGCGCGGCCCGAACTGCGGTGAAGGCGTCCCAACTAGGCGTGCGCGACGCGTCGTAATAGGGCCCTTTCAGCCAGACACGCCAATTGTGAGCGCGGCAGAAGGCGTGCAGGTCCCAGTCGCTATGCTCGGTCGACAGATAGTCCGGGATCGAGAGCGGCAGACCGGACGCCCCCTCCACCGCAGGTTTGGTGATCCGCTTGAGGCCCGCCATCGGCGGCGCGAGCAGGTTGGGATGCCCGTCCGGAAACAGGTCGGCAAGCCACATGGCCTCCAGGTCGCTGCCGGATATCCACAGCCCGCCTGCGTCCAGCGCCGCACGGACGTGCTCTCCCCAATGGTCGAGGTCGAGCTCGTCCCAGGGCCGCTGGATCCAGACCTCGTCCAGCCCGTCGAAGTGAATGCCGGAAACGCGACTGCTATATTCGACGCCGACCAGAGTTGCATCGGGGTAAGCAAGGCGGAGCGAGCGGGCAATCCCGACGCCGGGCTGGGGGTTGCCTCCACAATAGAGGCCGCTGACGAATATCTTCATGGGTTCCGTGGACAGGTAAGCCGTAGCAGGCACGCTGCTTAGCCTAGGTTAGCGTAAGAAGACCGGCTTCCTGCAAGAAGCTGGGTGCGCGTCTATTTGTTCTATGCGGGTAGGCCACTAACAGAGATTAGGTCAGGGCATATTTTATTTTATTTCTCGTAATGAACATTTCGACTGTTCGAATGTTTCCGGCCCGATTTCAGAGCGAGATCCCCAGCGGGCCAAGTTAGGAGTTGAAGCCAGCGTGAGCGTTACGCCATCCTATCCGAGCTATGTCGATCTCGACCGATTCTTCGACGTCGCCCGGCTCAAGTCGCTCGACGCCTATCTTCGGGAGCGGCTCCGGCTCCGCTTGAAATGCGAGCAGGCGGGGGATCTTGGTTTTTATACCGGCCCTTTCCTGCTGAAGCAGGAGGCGCCCACCCGCCCGGGCGCACGCATGATCTATCTGTCCCGCTCCTCGCGCCCGGACAGCTATTACGATCTCGACCGCGCAGAGCTCTGGACGGCAACCGAAGAGGCCGACGACTTCTCCGAGCTGATGGAATTCATCGACACGCTGCCGTTCAAGACGACGGGACGGATGCTAATCATCTATGACGAACTGGGCCGAGCGGTGTCCGCCCATCGCGACCATGACGAAGCAGAGGTCTGCCATGAGTTCATCTGGTTCAGGACAAACCTCGACAAGCCGTTCTACATGCTAGACCCGACCTCCGATGAGCGCCTTGACGTTCGGTCGCACGCGGCCTGGTTCGACACGGTGAACCAGTATCACGGTGCGGACGGAACGGGCGAGTTGGCGTGGAGCATTCGCGTGGACGGCGTCTTCACGGACGCGTTCCGGTCATTGATCCCCTTCCCCGAGCGCAACCGCGCCTCAGCTCCGGCGCTGTGGGAGGCGGTGACATCGCGCGCATCTGCTGCCTGACTTCAGGGCGAACATACTCAGGTTAAGCTCTTCGAATCACGAGAATTCATCTGTGTAAATGCGCGCCGGTCCTTTCGCGTCCTAGAGCCCCGGGCAAGGGAAGAGGACATGCAGAACAACGATCTCCACTACCACCGCGAACGCGCCACCCGCGAACTCGACATGGGCCTGGTCGCAACCACGATGGCCGCCGCCAGGGCGCATCTGAAACTTGCTTCGATGCACATGGCTCGCGTCCGGGAGTTGGCAACGTCGAGCGTCGAGGCGCGCCCCCCACTCACGATGTAAGTGCCGCGCTGACGACCTCGATCATACAGGTTATCGAGACTTCGACCGACGCACCCGGTTCGTTGCTCCACCCTCAGCTTCGAGACGGAAACTTAAGTCAGGAACGCCGCGTCGATGCCTGGCGGAGCGCCGAATTCGGAGCAGCTGGGCCCGGCCTCAAATAGTGCCTCCAGACGGTGTAGCTGAGATCCGTGGAGACATCGATAGGGCCCGCCTTGGGCTCGTCATTCTGGTCTGCGGATACCGCCATCTGAACCTCCGTCTGTCGAGCCACGGCCCCCGAACCGGGGTGGCTGGCCGGGTTAGTTTCGGAGCAGGGGGACCGGCCAGCGCGCGCCAGTCTGCCTGACCCTTCGCAGCCGATCCGCCTCGAATGCGAGGTCTTGGTCCCTGGAGAGGCTTCCGCTCAGTTCCGCGAGCGTGTTGCTGGTATCGGCCTCAGGAAGCGCTGAACTGGCATAACTGAAACGGAGGCGCTGCATGCCTCATCCAACAATCGGTGCAATCATCGGCTCCACGCGAATTCGTTCACCTATGTTGAGCACTGAAGGCGTCCGATCTCCCGACGGTCCGATACGCGGTCGACAGTGGCAACTACCGCAGCAGGTAAACGGCATCACCTAGATCAACTTCCGTTCTGGCCACGGAACGGGTTCTCCTTCGCGCTGTTCTCGCAGTCATCGAGGGTCACAACCGCCGCTGCGGGTCGGCCGAGACAGCATCGGGAAAGCGAGAGTCCATGACCTCATTGGAGTTGTGGGGTGGCCACGAATGCACCGTGAATCGAGTGGGCAACGAGTGGTTTGACCAGACGCCCCGCAGCGGTCACGAGCACCGTCTAGGCGACCTGCAACTGTTCGCGGAACTTGGCATCCGCTCGCTTCGATATCCCGCGTTATGGGAGCGTATCTCCCCGGAACGTGCCGACCGTCAGGATTTCCGATGGACCGACGAGCGGCTCAAGGAATTAAAGCGGCTCGGCATCAACCCCATCCTCACGCTGTGCCATCATGGCAGCGGGCCTCACTATACGAGCTTGATCGCGGACAGCTTCGCACCGGGCCTCGCTCGTCACGCCGAGGAGGTGGCAGCGCGATATCCATGGGTTCGGGACTGGACCCCGGTGAACGAACCCGTGACCACCGCCCGTTTCAGCGCCCTCTATGGCTTCTGGTATCCGCACACCAAGGATGAGCGCCTCTTCTGGACGGCCCTGCTCAACGAGATCGACGCCACGCGCCTGGCCATGCGCGCCATCCGTAAGATCAACCCTGAGGCGCGGCTCATCCAGACCGACGACCTGGGGTTCTGCCACGCGACGAAACCGCTGCAGCATGAGGCCGACTTCCAGAATGAGCGGCGCTGGATCGGGTGGGATCTGCTGTGCGGGACCGTTGTGCCGGGCCATGCCTTGTGGGAGCGCATCGCCGGCTTCGGACTCGAGCAAAGGCTCGAAGCGATCGCGGCAGATCCATGCCCACCGGACATCATCGGCATCAACCATTATCTCAGCAGCGAAAGGCTGATGGATCATCGGGTAGAGCGTTATCCGCATCGATCCTTGGCCGACCGGAAAGTCGCGCTCTGCGGGGGCATTCCGAAAGTCGACGTCGATGCGATCCGGAACCGCGAAGAGGGCGTGCTCGGCCTGCCCGCGCTCGTCGAACAGGCGTGGCAGCGTTACGGCCGCACCATCGCGATCACCGAATGCCATAACGGCGCCAGCCGGGACGAGCAGGTCCGCTGGTTCCTGGAAGTGTGGGAAGGCGCGGAGCGGCTGCGCCAGCGAGGCATCGATCTGTGCGCCGTCACAGCCTGGGCTTTGCTCGGCTCCTATGACTGGAACCGCATGGTGACCCGCTTCATCGGCCATTACGAGACCGGCGTCTTCGACGTGCGGACCGGAACGCCGCGACCGACTTTGCTCGCCTCCGTGCTGAAGGACTTGGCTGCCGGGAGCAAACCGGCCTTGCCGGCCATCGCCGGCCCGGGCTGGTGGCGCCGCCCGTCCAGGCTGATACACGCCGCCCCGAAGCCGGACCGCAATGATGAGGCGACGCCGGCCCAGGACAGGCCCGACGACGCGCGTCCTCTGCTGCTGGTCACCGAAGGGGAAGACGGCCTTACCCGGTTGGCTAAGCGCGCCTGCGATTTGCGGTGCCTGCCCTATGCCGAGGCCCACGCGGACACGGCTCTGGATCGTGGCGGTGCAGTTCCTTGGGCTGTCCTGGACGCGCGTGACCCGGATGCAATCTGCCGACCCGCCCCACGCCTTCAACGCGCTTCCGATTTGCCCTTGCCCGAGCACCTCCGCGCGCACGGCATCCCTATCGCGACGTTCTCTGGCGCAGAGGCGTGGCACGCGAACAAGACTTCACCCGGACATCTTGAGATCAGGACGGGGTCGTTGTTCATGCCATGGGATCGATCCGCCCGGGCTGTCGCCATGCTCGATGCGCTCGACGCGGGCAGGACTGTCAATGTCAGTGCGTCCGCTAACTGGGCCGGGGTTTATGGTCCCGATGTGGTAGACGTCACACTTGACCTTCTGCTGGACGGCATAACCGGGCCAGTGAGTATCCGGCCGGCCGAGCGCATCAGCGAAGTGCAGTTTGCGCGCGCCCTGGCCGCAGTCGCGGAGTGTGATCCCGAACTCATTCGAACAACGGGCAGCCCTGCGCCCGCTCCGCTCTTCGCATGGTCCGGCCCGGCATCTTACCTCCCTCCACTGGAGACCATGCTGGAGCGGTTTGTTCGCGAGTGCCGATCGGCGCGGCACGCTGGCGAATTCGCTGTCGAGAGGCGAGAGGACGAGGTTCGTCTCGAAGCTGCGGAGTAGCGCCCGTTGAAGCGAAGCGAGCCCTCCCGGCGGGGAAGGCTCGCGACGCGCATTCCTAGATCTCTGTACCTTCAGCCAGCGCCAGAGCATCCTCGACCTCGACACCGAGGTAGCGCACCATTGTCTCGATCTTTGTATGGCCGAGCAGGATCTGCACGGCGCGCAGATTGCCCGTCTGCTTTGTGGATGATCGCGACTTTCGTCCGGCGTAGAGAGTGAGTGCCGTAGACCTCCCGGCGTAACCCGATCGCAGTGACCCACTCGTCAACGAGCCTGGCATACTGACGCGTGCTGATGTGACGCGTGTGATCCGTGCGGCTCGGGAACGCATACTAATCCAATGCGCCACCTCGTCGTTCAAGCCAATCGAGAATGGTCGTGCGGGCAGGCTCGAGAAGTTCGAACTGCACGGGCGTCCCGGTCTTCTGCTGGATGACCATGGCTCGAGCCCGGACGCGGCCGCCGCTCACCAGATCGCTGATCCGCACTTTCACGAGGTCGCAGCCACGCAGCTTGCTGTCGATCGCCAGATCGAAAAGCGCGCGATCTCTAAGCCGCTGCTCGCGTTCGAGCCAAAAGCGGATCGCCCAGACCTGCTTGGGCTTGAGCGGCCGCTTTGCTCCATTCAGCCGGACAAGGCGAAGGAGGCCCAATTCGACGTCCTGAATCAAACCGGGCAGTCTCTGGCCGCCCAGCTTGATCCCGACCGCATCGTCCAGATCGTCACGGACGCCGGAGTTCAGCTGAGCGGAGCCAAGTTCGGAGCCTTCTTCTATAACGTGTTGGACGAAACCGGAGAGAGCCTGCTTCTCTATTCGCTGTCTGGCGCGGAGCGGGAAGACTTCGAGGGATTTGGTCATCCTCGGGCCACTGCGGTGTTTGGCCCCACGTTCAACGGAGAGGGCGTAGTTAGATCGCACGACATCACCGCTGATCCACGATACGGCAAGAACCCGCCGCACAAGGGCATGCCAGAAGGGCATCTGCCCGTCCGCAGCTACCTGGCAGTGCCGGTAACATCCCGGTCGGGTGAGGTGATCGGCGGGTTGTTCTTCGCACATCCCGAGCCCGGGGTTTTCGGGGAAGAGGCCGAACAGCTGCTCTTGGGACTCGCGGGCCAAGCGGCTGTGGCGATTGACAACGCTCGCCTCTTCGAGGCTGCTCAGCGCGCAAATCAGAGCCTCGAAAGACGGGTTGCTGAACGAACCCGGGAACTGGAGATCGCGAATGATGCTCTTCGCCAACGTCAAAAGATGGAGGCCATCGGGCAACTGACCGGCGGCATCGCGCACGACTTCAACAATCTCCTGACTGTGATCAAGGGCTCTGCGGACCTCCTTCGGCGTGATGGCCTGGCGGAGGAGAAGCGGCGCAGATACGTCGACGCGATCGCCGACACTGCCGATCGGGCGGCTCGCCTGACTGGGCAGCTCCTGGCGTTCGCTCGACGCCAAGCCTTGCAACCAGAGGTGTTCGATGCCGGCCTCCGAATAACATCCACCGCCGAGATGCTGAGGAGCGTGCTTGGCTCCCGGATCCGCTTGAAGATCGATGCGGACTGCCCGGACTGCTTTGTGGAAGCCGATACCGCACAATTTGAGACGGCTCTCGTGAACATGGCCGTCAATGCTCGAGACGCGATGGACGGAGAGGGTGAACTGAAGATCGCAGTTCGCAGAGAGGCGAAACGCGAAGGTGAGTTCGTGTGCGTCGAGGTTGCGGACACGGGACATGGAATCGAGCCGGAAAAGGTCGACAGGATATTTGAGCCATTCTTCACGGCGAAAGGCGTCGGCAAGGGCACCGGGCTCGGGCTCAGCCAAGTCTATGGCTTTATCAAGCAATCGGACGGTGAGGTCAGGGTCGAAAGCGCCGTCGGCACCGGAACCACAATCCGGCTCCTGCTGCCCGCGCGCGACGATCGACCGAAAGCGCCTGGAGATCAGCGAAGGGTCGAGGCGCCCCCCACAGGCGGTCGAGTTTTGATCGTTGAAGACAACGCTGATGTCCGTAGCTTCGCGGTTAATCTCCTCCACGATCTTGGTTATGAACCTGAGGCCGTCGACTCCGCACAGGCAGCGATGGAGCTGCTTTCCACCCGTCCGGCGTTCGACGTGATCTTCAGCGACGTTGTCATGCCAGGGATGAGCGGCATCGAGTTTGCTCAGATGCTCCGAGAGCGCTCGCCGGAGCTTCCGATTGTGCTCACCAGCGGCTACAGCCACGTCCTAGTTGAGGAGGGCCAGCACGGCTTCCCGCTGCTCCACAAACCATATTCCGCAGAGGGTATGGCAAGGGCATTGCACGAGGCTCGAAGTGCTTTGAGACACTCTAGGCTCTGTACTCAATCGGCTTGCGATGTGTGAGATCTGCTGATTCAAGTCTTCTGCTTGGAGCGGAGGCGTTGATGGCGAGGCAGCTGACCTGGTTGAGCGATGCGGAATGGGCTCGGATTGAGCCGTTGCTTCCGCG
>DASVSZ010000044.1:0-12134 GCA_036387855.1 Allosphingosinicella sp.
CGACACAGACTCCCCGCCACCGTCTCTCGACTTCGCTCGAGACGAACGGGGGAGGTAGTGCCCGGAACCCGCGGGTCCCGAACCTACCCGATCAGCCCCCGAACGAAATCGTGCAGGAATATCCGCCTGGTCGCCTTCAGCCGCTCGGCCTTTAGAATATTGTGCACAAGCTCGCGGCACTTCTCGGCATTGTTGTTGATCAGCACATAATCATATTCGGCCCAGTGGCTGATCTCCGCCGATGCCCGCTCCATCCGGCCGCGAACCACCTCGTCGCTGTCGGTCCCGCGGGTCCGCAAGCGCCGGCCGAGCTCTTCCATCGACGGCGGCAGGATGAACACGCGGACGATATCCGGATCGACCTGCTTGAGCTGCTGCGTGCCCTGCCAGTCGATGTCGAGCAGCACGTCGCGCCCGTCCTCGATCGTGCGCACCACCTCGCGGCGCAAAGTCCCGTAACGATGGCCGAACACCCGCGCCCATTCCAGGAACTCGCCCCGGGCAACCATCTCGCCGAACTGCTCGTCGGTCACGAAATGATAGTCGCGCCCGTCCACCTCGCCGGGCCGGATCGGCCGGGTCGTCGCCGATACCGACATGGCGATGCCGTCGTCGCTCGCCAGCAGCATCCGCGCGATCGTGGATTTGCCCGCCCCGCTCGGGCTGGACAGCACGAACAACAGGCCCCGCCGCTGGAATGCGCTCGCAATCTCCATGCCCGCTCCTGGCTTGCGGGGCGCCCTTGCGTCAAGCAGGGAGGGTCATGGTCCGCCGCATCGCCCTGCTTCGCGCCGTCAATGTCGGCGGCCGCACGCTGCCGATGGCAGATCTGCGCGCGCTCTGCGCCGAGCTCGGCTGGAGCGACGTCGAGACTTATATCCAGAGCGGGAACCTGCTGTTCGACGCGGGCGGTGCCGCCGAGCAAGTGGAGGGCCAGCTTGAACGGGCGATCGAGCAACGCTTCGGCTTCCGGTCCGACGTGATGGTCCGCGACGCCCCGGAGTGGCGCAACCTGCTCGCCTGCAATCCGTTCGTGCCCGAATGCGAACGGGAGCCCAGCCGGGTCCTCGTCGGCTTGGCCAAGAGCGGGATTGATAAGGACGCCGCCGCCGTGCTTGCCGCCAGGGCAGGAGCCGGCGAGCGTGTCGAGCAGGCGGGGCGGGCGCTCTGGTTCCACTATCCCGCCGGCGTCGGCACGTCCAAACTCACGCCTGTTCTGATCGACCGCGCCGCCGGATCCCCAGTCACCGCCCGCAACTGGCGAACGATGTTGACGCTTGCGCGGGTGGTGGGGGCATGAACCTGGGCCGGCGCTACTGGCTCGGCGCGCTCGCACTGGTTCTGGCGACCGCGGCGTTGCTGCTCTGGATGGGTCGGCCGCCAATCTGCGCCTGTGGAACGGTGAAGCTGTGGACGGGCGCAGTGCAGAGCGCAGAGAACAGCCAGCATCTGGCGGATTGGTACACGCCCAGCCACATCCTGCACGGCGTGATCTTCTACGCCCTGCTGTGGCTCACGCTCAAGCACCGCCCGATCGGCGAGCGTTTCCTGGCGGCGGTGGCGATCGAGGCTGGCTGGGAATTGCTCGAGAATACGCAGTTCATCATCGACCGCTACCGCGAGACCACCGCCGCACTCGGCTACAATGGGGACAGCTTGGTCAACAGCATGGCCGATATCGCCTGGATGGCCCTCGGTTTCCTGCTCGCCCGCCGTATTCCGGTCTGGGCGGCGATTGCTCTGTTCGTCGGCTTCGAGCTGCTGACCTTGGTCACGATCCGCGACAATCTGACGCTCAACGTCCTGATGCTGCTGGCGCCGTCCGATGCCGTCCGGGCATGGCAGGCGGGTTAGGGCGATTCTCGCCCAGGTTGGATCATCTCCCGCTCAGCCCCGGACGTGATCCGGGGTTGTCTAAGCCCTCTCCTTCTTGCGACACCCCGAAAAGAAAAAGCAGCCCTCCGACAAACTCAGGGTAAGTGGAAGTGGGATGTGGGTGATGTTAGGCGGGAACTGCTCTAGAAGCCGCTCAGGAACGCTGCCACATTCTCTCCCAGCGCGTCCACGGCATAACCGCCTTCCATCACGATCAGGCTCGGCAGGCCGAGCGCGGATATGCGGCGGCCGATCGCTTGATAGTCCGCCGTCCGGATCGCGAAGTGGCTGATCGGGTCGTCGATAAATGTGTCGGCGCCGTAGGAGCAGACCAGCAGATCGGGCGCGAACGCCGCGATGCCGTCGATCGCGGTGGCGAGCGCCTGGCCGAAGGCATGGAACCCGGTTCCGCGCGGCAGCGGCAGGTTCAGGGTGGCGCCCGCCCCGTCTCCTTCCCCGATCTCGTCGGCATGGCCCCAGTAGAAGGGATAGTCGGTAGTCGGGTCGGCATGGATCGAGACGAACAGCACGTCTCCGCGGCTCCAGAAGATATCCTGGGTGCCGTTGCCGTGGTGATAATCCACGTCGAGGATGGCGACCCGCTTGCGTCCGGCGGCAATCGCGGCTTCGGCGGCGATGGCCGCGGTGTTCAGGTAGCAATAGCCGCCGACATAATCCGCCCCGGCATGGTGGCCGGGTGGGCGGCACAGCGCGAAGGCGGCTCGCTCTCCGGCGAGCACCGCGCCAAGCGCGGATATCGCGGTCTGCGCATTCCAGTAAGCGGCTTCCCAGGTGCCGGCCGCGATCGGCGAACAGGCGTCCATCGCGAACCGGCCGAGCCGGGCGTCGATCCGGTGCAGTTCAAGGTCACGCCGGCGGACGACCGGAAAGGCGTATGGGAAGGCATCGCCGTCCCGGCCGGCAGCGAGCCAATCGCGGTGGGCGCTCTTCAGGAAATCGAGATAGGCTTGCGAATGAACGCGCAGCAACGGTGCTTCGCCATGATCGGCCGGCAGCTCGGTGTCGCCGATCGCTGCCAGGATCGAATCCGCCCGTGCCGCCGTCTCGGCAAAGGGCACGAAGCCGCCATTGTGCAGCTCGAGCGCAGGCGCGTGCCGCAGCTGGCGGGGATCGAATAAGCAGCGCATCAGCGCACCGCCTCGTCTTCCATCCGCGCGACATCGCCATCCGCCTCGATCTCGGCATCTTGCTCGGCCTCCTCTTCGTCGCATTCGGGCGAGGGCTTCGCGAAGCGCAGCACCAGATAGCCGGCCAGCGCGGACGCAATCGATCCCAGCAGCACGCCGATCTTGGCTTCCTCGATCAGCAGCGGCTTGCCCGGGAAAGCCAGCGCGCCGATGAACAGGCTCATCGTGAAACCGATCCCGCAGAGCAGCGAAACGCCGTAGATCTGCAGCCAAGTGGCCCCGCGCAGCTTGCGGGACAGCCCGAACCGGACCGCGAGCCACACCGCGCCGAAAATGCCGATCTGCTTGCCGAAGAACAGCCCGGCGGCGATGCCGAGCGGCAGCGGCGCGAACAGCTCGTCCGCGCCGATCGCGCCGAGCGACACGCCGGCGTTGGCGAAGCCGAACAGCGGCACGATGGCGAAAGCGACGATGGGCGCCAAGCCGTGCTCAAGTCGATGCAGCGGCGATTGGCCGCTGTCGGGAGCGCCCGGCGTGGTCACGATCGGCACTGTCGCCGCCGCGAGCACGCCCGCCACCGTGGCGTGCACGCCCGAAAGCAGAACCGCGAGCCACAAAGCAACGGCTCCAATCAGGAAGGGCGACAGCGCCCTGACACCGCTCTTCCCCATTGCATACATGACGAAGAAGATGCCGGCCGCGGTGCCCAGCGCCAGCGTGTCAATCGTGTCCGTGTAGGCGAGCGCGATGATCGCCACCGCGCCCATGTCGTCGACAATCGCGACGGTGGTCAGGAACAGTTTGAGCGAGATCGGCGCGCGGCTGCCGAGAAGCGCGAGCACGCCGATCGCGAAGGCGATGTCGGTGGCGGCCGGGATCGCCCAGCCGCCGGACAGCCCGTCCTTGCCGGTGGTTAGCAACAAATAGATGAGAGCGGGGAGCGCCATGCCGGCCCCCGCCGCGACGAACGGCAGGCGTCGCTGGTCCCAGGTCGCGAGCCGCCCGTCCATGAATTCGCGCTTGATCTCCAGTCCGACCAACAGGAAGAAGATCGCCATCAGCCCGTCGTTGATCCACAGATGGGCCGTCATCGGCCCGAGCTTCGGGGTCAGGGTGGGGCCGATCGGATCGTGCAGCAGGTGGTGGTAAGCGCCGGCGAGCGGACCGTTGGCGATAACCATAGCGACAGCGGCGGCAGCGATCAGGAGGACGCCGCCGGCCGCCTCGCTGTCCAGGAAACGGCGGAGCGCGGATCGCGATCCACTTCGATGCTGCATGGCTCCCCCCTTCCTCGATGACTATCGGGCTCTAGTGTCGAAGCAGAGCGGGACACACCAAAATCGAGCCCTGCCCGCCACAAAACCGGGCGCGTTCACCAGGCCGATAAGTAAAAAGCCCCGGCTGGGGGGCCGGGGCTTTGATGTGATCAGCGGGGGGGGGTGCTGACCACTTTGGGGGGGGTATGGTGCTTAACGTGCTGCCCTGGATCGAGTTCCATACAGGCCGAAGATTCTTTTCGAACTTTCGCGATGTTCGGAACGCGATCCGGCACTCCCCCCATTTGGGGACCCCTCGCCGCATTCGTGCGTTGCTCGACCTCATGGAATCAACAAGTTGGGTATCGTGCCGACATTCCGACTTCTCCTTTTCCGATCGGACCGGCTGGAGCGCTGGAGCGAGGTCGACGCGGCCGATGCCGTGGAGGCCATCCAGCAGGCGGCGCAGCGGGAAGGCGAGGGCGTGGTCGAGCTCTGGTCCGATCAAGGCAAGCTCGCAACGCTGCGGCCGGTCGGCCGACCGCATTAAGCGCGACGGGCGAACAGCGTTGCCGCACTCCAGCCCAGAAACAAGGACATGGCGACGGCGAACAGGCCGTACGTAAAGGACCAGCGGTCCGCCGCGTCGGCAACGAAGCGTTCGAATCCCAGCTTCTCGATGCGAATGTCGCGGGTCGCGGCCGCGAGCACGTCGCCATCCTTGATCAGAAATGTTTCTGCCGTGTACTCGCCGATCGGCACCCGCGCCGGGATCGACAGGCGGGCGCGGTAAAGCACACCTTCGGTGATTTCGACACCACGCGGATTCTCGAAATAGAGCTGGCGGCGGCGCATGAGTTCGATCAGACCGGCTTCGAACCGGCGCTGCTCCTCCGGTGACGCGCCCGCACCTGGGGACAATTGCAGATTGCGGACACCCAGTTCGTAGATGCCGGCAATCCGCTCCTCGACCAATTCGGGCAAGGGCCGCGAGGAAGCGACGGCGTAGAAAGACGGTGCCGAGCGGAAGCGTTCGCTTTCGACGTTCATCCAGATGCCGGCGACCTTCTGCTTCTCGCGCACCACGATCGGCTGGAGCGGCCCTTTCAACACCACCACGATGTCGGCCGGATCGGACGGCGTGCGCCCGCCGGGGTAGAGGATCGCTCCGAACAGCAGCAGTTCCGCGCCGCTGAAGCTGTAGCGGATCTGGATCTCGCGCTGGGACACGTCCGGAACCAGCTTCGGTTCGGCGGCGCCCAGCAGGATCGGCGCCAGAAGCAGCAGGGCAAGGCTTCGCATCCGGATCATAGGGCCTGGACCGTGTAGATTTCGGGCGGGCGCCAGCCGAGCCCAAGGCCCATCCGGATCGCCACGGCCAGCACGATGATCGCCAGGAACATGCGCAGCAGCTCCGGCTTGGCTTTCTGCGCGAAGCGCGCGCCATATTGGGCGCCGATCACGCTGCCCAGCAGCAGCAGCACGGCCAGGACGACATCGACGGATTTGGTCGTAGTCGCGTGGATCAGGGTGGTCGCGGCGGTGACGAACAGGATTTGCATCAGCGACGTGCCGACCACCACCGACGTCGAAATGCCGAGCAGGTAGATCATCGCCGGCACGACGATGAACCCGCCGCCGACGCCGAGCAGCACGGTCAGCATGCCGGAAAAGAAGCCAAGCGCGAGCGGGGCAAGCGGCGAGATGTAAAGCCCGGATTCGTAGAAGCGCCAGCGCATCGGCAGCGCGGCGATGATCGGGTTGTGGCGCCGGCGCTTGGTGCTTCCCGCTCGGGGCCGAACGATGTCGAGCGCGGTCGCCGCTTCCTTGGCCATCAGCGTGCCGATCGTGCCGAGCAGGACCACGTAGAGCAGCGCGATCACCGTATCGATCTGGCCGCTTTCCTGCAGCAACCGAAACAGGACTCCCCCGGTCAGCGCGCCGAGCGTTCCGCCGACCACAAGAACTCCGCCCATCCGGTAATCGACGCCGCGGCGACGCCGGTGCGCCATCACGCCCGAAACGCTCGCGCCGGTGATCTGAGTGGTCGCCGACGCCACCGCGACAGCCGGCGGAATGCCGTAGAAGATCAGGATCGGCGTGGTCAGGAAGCCGCCGCCGACGCCGACCATTCCCGTCAGCAGGCCGACCACCGCGCCAAGGCCGATGATCATCAATGCGTTGACCGACAGGCCCGCGACGGGGAGGTAGATGTCCATCTCCCCGCCAGCCTAGCCGCTAAGCGCCCGGCTTGGAATCGCAAGCGTCGGCGGCGCGTTAAAAGTCCGTCGAGAGGGTCAGTGTCGGGCCGGAGCCGGGGCGGGCATCGCCGGCGACGCGCATGCGCCATTCCGCGCCGATCCGGGCGGTGCCGCCAGGCAAGGGCAGGCGGTAGGATGCGTGCGGCCCGACATCGACGCGCGACACGCCGGGCTGGGCCGCGCCCCAAGCGCCGATGCCGAAGCTGACACCCTGGGCGACAGGCACCGCGAGGCGAACTTGGCCGTCGACGAAGCCGTCCCGCGAGCGCAATCCGACAATTCCCGCCTGCGCATAGCCGTCCACGCGGACCGGCCCGATCAGCGGCCGTTCGTCGATCCCGCCATGAACCAGCAGCGCAAAGGCGGAGCGCCCATCCTCGCCGATTGCCTGGCGGCGCTCGGCCAGGATTCTAAGCGGAACGGTTCGAACCGGCTGCGCTTCGATGCCGAGCGCTCCTTCCGCGCCGCTCGCCCGGTTCAACGGCGCGTAGAGCCTGGCGCTGGCGAACAGACGATCGCCGAGCGCATAGGTCGCGCGAGCGCCGACCTGGCTCCCGCCGAGCGTGCCCCCGGTTGCGAGCTGCCGATCGTCGCCGCGGCGCAGGAAGGCCCATGCGGACAGGGACCAGCGGTTTCGGGACAGTTCTGCCCGAGGAGCCGACACGGGCAGTCCGCGCACCGGAAGCTCGTTCATTCGGCCAAGCACATTTGCCGCGACCGTCGCGACCGTAGGCACCAGGCTGCTCCGCATCACCTCATCCGACGCGAGTGAAGGCGACGACGTGGCTCTCGGCGGAGAGGTCGCCCGCTTCACCGTCGTTACGGGCAGGCTCGCTCGGACGAACGCGCCGATGCTGTGCCTCACCTCCGAACTCGCGCCGGCGGCAAGTGGCGGCGGCGGGGTCTCGGCTTTCGCAAACGCGGCGCCTGACGCCAGCGGCCGCGCCGGTTCCGCTTCCGCCGTCCCGGTCAGCCACGCGGGCGCGAGCCAAGCCAGGCGCGCGCACATCCACCCGCCGAGCACCAGCCCGAGGAAGCGCAGCGGCGACGCGCCGCCTTTCATTCGGCCGGCAGCACGGCCGGGAAGGCATGGGCCGTCTTGTCCCACGGCGTCGCGCCGGTGCGCCGGATCGCGAGATAGCGGAACACCGCTTTGCGCGCGGCCAACATCGCGATCGCGTTGGCGACGATGACGCGGGGCACCGACGCCAGGCCCTGCCGCCAGCCATAAACCTGGGTGACGAAGCCGAAGCGCATTGCCAGCCGCCAAAGCAGCAGCGCGAAGTTGATGCGCATAAGGAGAGCGAGCTCAGGCGATATGCTCGGCGCCGCCACGCCCGTCAGGATCGCGCGCGCCTCCAGCACCGCCCACAGCAGCAAAGTGAGGTAAGCGCAGAAGAGCAGAACGGCTGCCAGCAGCGACTGCCGGTCCCGCAGCCGCATCCAACGTTCGGCCAAGCTCCCGCTCCACCCGATACGGTCCCAGCCGGACAGGGCGATGCCGACCATCCAGCGCGCCTTCTGGCTGACCGCGGCTTCGATCGCTCCCGGGAAATATTCGCGGGTCGCGACCACCCGCCCGCCGCTGGTCGCGGGCAGGCGCACGAACGCCGCGCGGCGCCCGAACGCATGCAGCTTGAGGCCGAGTTCGTAATCCTCGGTCAGGCTGTCGGCCGCGAACGGGCGACCGCCGCCGAGTGCCGCGACCTCGGCCAAGGCGTCGCGCGAGAAGGCACAGCCGACGCCGGCCGAGGGGATGCTGGCACCGATCGCCTCACGAACCACCAGTTCCTTGCCATGCGACTCGGCGAACTCGTCCGCATAGCTCGCCGAGACGATGCTGCTGCTGGCATCGACGATCGGAACGACTGGGAGTTGAACCAAGTCGAACAACTCGATCAGCCGGTCAAAGATGCGGAGCTCGGCCGGGTGGACCACATCCTCGGCATCGTGCAGCGCCACTGCCTTGGCCTGGCGCCCGTCGCGGGCCTCGTCCGCAAGCAGGGCGTCCCACAATCGGTTCAGGCAATCCGCCTTGGTGGTCGGCCCGGGGTTCGGCCCGGTCACGAGGCGGATGCGGGCGTCGGGAACGGCCCGAACGGCGGCGATCGTTGCCGGATCGTTGGGATAGGTGCCGACGTAAACGCGATAATCTCCATGATCGAGCCGTGCCAGCGTGGCCCGGAGCATGTCGCCGATCACCTGCGCCTCGTCCCAAGCGGGCACGAACACAACCAGAAGCCCCGGCCGCTCAGGCGGGGGCAGGCGATCGGCGGAGGCTCGGGAGATGCGGCTCAACCGCCGCTTGGCCGCGCGCCCGATCCAGATCGCGTCGACGAGCAGGTCGCTCGCGCCGAGCAGCAGAAAGCCGCACGCCGCGAACAGCATCGTCTCGCGCATGACGAAGCCGGCGATCGCGAAGAGAAACCCCGCCCCGTCCATCCTTGCCCCCGTTTCGGAGCAAGGATGGTCCGATCAGGATGAAGTTGGCAAGTGGCTTTTCGGCGGTTTGCCAGCTCTTGGCCGCAAGTCACTCCGATATAAGCCGAACGGCTCATCGTTTCGCTTGCGTCGCCGATTTGGCCGGTCATTATGCCCGTGAATAAGCGGGGAACACGGTGCAGTTCAAAGCTCTCACATGGCTTGCCATTCTGCTCGCCGGACCAGCTCAGGCGAGCAACGATCAGATCGTTCGCGCGCCGGCGCCGGGCTGGGCCAACCCTTCCGAGCTCATGTCCGTCCCGGAAGCTCCGGGCGGGCTGCTGTTCGTGCGGCGCTGGGACACGTTGGTTCATCTCGGCGCGAACGGGCAGACGCAATATCTCGGCTATCGCATCAAAATCCTGCATCCGAACGCACTGCAACTGGGCAACATCTCGCTCGCCTGGAACCCTGCCGCGGGCGCGCCGGTGGTTCACGATATCCGAGTTCATCGCGGCGATGCTTCGGTCGATGTGCTCAAGACCGCCTCGTTCGACATCCTGCGGCGCGAGGATCAGCTGGAGGCGGCCAGCCTGAACGGCGTGCTGACCGCGGTGCTGCGCGTCCCCGATCTTCGCGTCGGCGACGAGCTGGAAGTCAGCCTGAGCACGCCGATGAGCGATCCGACGCTCGGCCGAAACGATACGGGGCTGCTGTTTCTCGCGCCCGAGCCCGCGCCGGGCCGCTTCCGCCTGGCGCTCAACTGGGACGAGGGCCACAAGCCCCAGATCAAAATGACGTCGGAGATGAAGGCCGTCGCGAAGCAAGAGGCCCGCAGCGTACGGCTCGATTTCGACAATCCCGCTTTGCTTGCTCCGCCGCAAGGTGCGCCGGCACGCTTCGGCTGGCAGCGGGTGGTCGAGTATAGCGATTTCACCGATTGGGCGGCGGTCTCGCGACATTTCGCGCCGCTATACGCAAAGGCTTCGGCGTTGGAGGCCGGCTCCCCGCTGCGGGAGGAGGCAAGCCGCATTGGCAAGGCCCATGCCGATCCGGTTGAACGCGCGCGGGCGGCGCTGAAGCTGGTGCAGCAGGAAGTCAGGTATATTTATGTCGGGCTGGACGGTGGAAACCTGACACCGGCAACGGCGGGCGAGACCTGGCAGCGGCGTTATGGCGATTGCAAGGGCAAGACCGCGTTGCTGCTCGGATTGCTGGCCGAGCTCGGGATCGAGGCTCACCCGGTCCTGGTCAACAATGCCGGTACCGACGACGGCTTGGACGAACGGCTGCCCAATCCCGGGCTGTTCAATCACGTGCTGGTCCGAGCCCGGATCGGCGGCGCCGATTACTGGCTGGACGGGACGCTTCCGCCGGTGGCGGGGCCGAGCATCGAACCTGTCGTCCCGTATCGCTGGACGCTGCCGGTGATGGCGGCGGGCAGCTCGATCGAGCGGCGAGAATGGCGGCCGGCGCGTTCGCCCGACGAAATTACCGCTTATGAGATCGACGCAAGGGCCGGCTTCGATCAGCCCGCGAAGGTCGTCAGCACGACAATCAGTCGCGGCCTGAAGGGGCTCGCGCAGCAGGTCCAGTTTTCCGGACTGACTCCGGCTCAGCTGCTGAGCGGGATGCGTCAGCAGCTGATCGGGGAAGGCTGGAACAGCGTCGAGGACGTGACGTGGCGTTACGATATCAAAGCGCAGGCGAGCCTGCTGACGATCAAGGGTGTTCGGACGATCGAATGGGACGACGATGGCGGCGGCAAAAGATCGATCAGCCTTCCCGGCGGTGGCTTCAGCCCGCCCCCGCGGCGCCTGCGGGCGGCGGAGCAGGATCAAAAAGCGCCTTATGGCAACGATCCGGATTTTACCTGTCACGTGACCACGGTCCGGCTGCCTACCACCACCCAGCCCCGCAACTGGACGTACAATACGAGCTACGACACGCAGTTGTTCGGGCGGAACTACCACCGCGCGTTCGAGCTTCGCGATGGCGCGATCCGCATGATTCGCGGTTCGCGCATCGAACAGCGCGAGATCGCGGCGGCGGCGGCGCTGCGGGACAATGGCCGGATCGAGGCCTTCGATAATTCGATGGCGTGGATCTATTACAATCCGTTCGGCGACAAGTTCGCCACGCCCGTGCAGGCGAATGTCCCGGCGACCTACGAGATCGACTGGACGGCCGAGAATGTCCCCTGCCTCGGCACCGCCACGGAAGGCTGAACGCCGCTGATCAGGCCGAATATCTGACGATCAGCGTCCCTGCGCGCGCCAGCGTTTGACCACGCGGGCGACCATTTCCTCTTCCTGGCCGGTTTGTTTCCACAATTCGGAGAAGAGCGGATCGGACGAGGCGGGACGGCGGCTATGCTCGAGATCGTCAAAGGCGACGCGGATCGGGATCGAGACGCCTTCGCCGCAGACGATGCATTCGCGGTTGCGCAACGCCGGGATCACATCGAGGAAGCCGCGCGCGCCTTCCGGCATCGCCGCCTTCACGAAATGCTGGTCGCGTTCGTTGTTGAGGCGCATCGCGATGATCGTGCCGCATTGCGAAAGCACGCCTTCGGCCAGATCGGACGGACGCTGCGTGATCAGGCCGAGCGAGACGCCGTATTTACGGCCTTCCTTGGCGATCCGCTCGAGGATCTTGCGAACCGCCTGGCCGGACGACGTCTTGTCGGACGGCACGTAACGATGCGCTTCCTCGCAGACCAGCAGCACCGGCCGTTGCAGTTCGTTGCGCGACCAGATCGCATAATCGAACACCAGGCGGGAGAGCACGGCGACCACGACGGAGGTGATGTCGGAAGGCACGCCCGACACGTCGATGATCGAGATCGGCTTGCCCTTGGCGGGCAGGCGGAAGATCTTGGAGATGAAGCTCGTCATCGTGTCGGCGACGAGCATGCCCGAAAACATGAAGCTGTAGCGCGGATCGGCCTTGAGTTCGTCGAGCTTGCCCTTGAGGCGCTGATAGGGGAGCGTATCGCCGGCGCGGTCCAACTTGCCCATTTCGTTGACCAGGATCGTGTTGAGGTCGCTCAGCAGATAGGGGATCGGCGAATCAACCGTTACCTTGCCCAGGCTGTCGGCCGCCTTGCCCTTGGTCCGCGCCGAAAGCAGGCACTTGGCGAGGATGTCGGCATCGCGCTGGCGCTCGGCGCC
>DASVSZ010000045.1:0-9695 GCA_036387855.1 Allosphingosinicella sp.
TCCTGCATGGCCCCGCGCATGAAGTTGAACAGGCCGGACTTATAGGCGTCATCGTCCATCCCCTCCGGCTTGGCCATGCCGCCAAGGAAGGCGGATGCCTGGGCCTGAAACGCCCCGCTTTCGGCATCGCTAGGGTCAGACAGGGCGGCTTGCGCCGTGGCGGCGGACTGGAGGTTCTTCGCGCTAAGCGCGGCGGCGGAAGTCCAGGCATTGACGGCCTCGCCTTTAATCCAGGCCGTGCGCTCTTTGGCGACGGTGGACATAAGCGGAGCCATGCCCGCCACCATGCCCTGCTGAACCATGTTGTCCGCAAATGGGTTGCCGGTGGCAAGCTCGGTCAGGCCAGTGGAGAACACCTTGGCCAGTTCGTCCGGCGGGAGCCGCTTTAGCGCGTCCGCATCGGCATACTTAGCAGCGAACCATTCCTCGACCCTGCTCTTGGCGGTATAGCCATTATCAGAGCCACCCGCGACGGAGGGCGAGGAAATAACGGTCCATGGCAGCCTGGGGGTCGCCCGGCGCTAGGTCCAGGATGGCGGCCGGAATTACGTCCGGGCGGTGCTGCATCATGTACGGTGTGGGAAGCCATTGATCCTGTCTGGGTTGGATGGGGTTGGAAAAGGCCGGGCACGACA
The DNA here is from genome assembly GCA_036387855.1 of Allosphingosinicella sp. GTDB lineage: Bacteria > Pseudomonadota > Alphaproteobacteria > Sphingomonadales > Sphingomonadaceae > Allosphingosinicella. The sequence goes on from DASVSZ010000045.1 coordinate 636, forward strand.
AGTCCCGCGGATTCCATAAAGATGGCGCGGGGACGCGCACGGGGGCGGCCGGGCTAAGGCCGGTGAGGGTGGCGGATCAGCCGAGCAACGTTGGCGGGGTCCGGCAAGGGCGCGGGTGCTATCTCCCGCTCGCCTTCCGCCGTGTCGTCGTGGCCAGCTTGGGCGCGAAGCTCGTAAGCATCCAAGGCTAGGGGCGGGATGCGCCATAGCTTGTTCCCAAGCTTGAACGCGCCGGGCAAGCCGCCAGCGTTGATTAGCTCGTAAACAAAGGTGGTCGAGACGCCCCACATGGCCGCCACCTGGGCAACGGTATGAGCGCGGGGGCTATGCGCCGGGACGACGGTAGGCCGGGTCATGCCCTGTTCTCCCCGGACTGGCGCGAGGCAAGGGCGCGAGCACCTCGGCGCTTGGCCTTGTGATAGCTGCCGGGTGACGGAAACAGGAACTCGTTTAGGCGGCTCCCGGCGGTCATGCGTCGGGCTAAGTCCGTCGATAGTGGATAGACGAAGCGGTCCCGACCGGAGCCGACGACTACGCGGGCAATCCTATTAGTCCGGGTTCGCGTCTGGCGAGTGTCGGCAGGCCGTAGAGTGGCGAAGCGTAGATCAGTCATGTTCCCTCCCTAAGTTGAGCCGCTTTCGTAAACGAGGGAGAGTCAACCGGGAAAGATACTATTTGTGACCAGAGCCAAGTTCTCATGAAACTGTGCTTTCTTAATCTCTGCATCTTATCACAATAGTGGCTAAGCCGAGCTTAGATCATTGATGATAGCACGGAGTCTAAGGCGATACTATCTCAGCTTGCCCTGCTGTTAAGTGGGATTGGTCTCAGGGTCATCTATTATGAGCCTAGATGACTGAGCTGGTGCTGTTGTCCGGCTCCTCCCCCAGTCTCTACAGCTTCGCTGGGTTAATCCAGGGCAAATAGATGGCGGGGAAGGGCCAGAAACGAGCAAGGCGATATGAGCCTGAGTGACTTGAGTGTCTGCTGGTTGCCGGTGACGCCAGCCGCTTGCGCGACCTCCTCCAGTCGTCGTGCGCTGGTTTATGTCGTGCGCCGCGACGGTGTGTGTGCAGGACGGTATCAATTCAGTCCTGTGGACCCGGCCATGGGAGATTGCGCCTTCGGCGCGCGGGCACAGGCCGCTTGATGGGACGGTACGGGCGCGGAGCAACCCCTTCCAAGATCGGCCTGACCCGCGTAGCCTGCCGGGCATTGACAGGGGAGGAACCATGTTCATCACCGCCATGCTGCTACAGGCCACAGCCGTTGCGAGCACCCCAATACCGCTTCGGCGCGCTGCTCTGGCCATTCCGCAAAAGGTCGACACCCCCAACATCCCGGACGTCAGCTGGGAAGTGCGGGCTATGCGCCGCGCCGAGCTCGCTGAGGCGAAGCGGCGGATCGAACGTTCCAAGCGCCCGTGGTGGGCGCGGCTCTGGCGCTAGCCGAAATTGCTCCCGCCGAAAGCTGACGCCCTGCGATCATTGCTGGAGCCGAAGAAGCTCGACCCCTTCGCCGCAATAGAGCGCCGCGATGCGGAACGCTCACGGTCGCACCATCGTAAGGCGGCGTCGATAGCGACGGTCGCCCGGCCATGTTGATAGTAGGGCACATGCGGATGTTTCAGCCACTTGGCCAGCTTACCGACAACACTCCGAGACAGGTCTAGGTCGCGCGCCACGTCGGAGACCGGATCGCCGACGATCAAGCTGGCCAGTGCGGCGAGTGTGCATCGCGTGTCCCGGTCGATGCTTTCGTCCTGTGCAGCGGACATGAGGACTTGGGGGTTGATGATGTCGCGGCTGCTAGTGAACGCCGCGACCGCTCCGCTACCTTCCGGGACGCTGTGGTCCGGTCCGCCGCCAAAGCCTGTGTTGTAGATTACCTGTGACATTGTTTTCTCCCTCTCGCGTGGGTTGATGGCGCGAGAAGGAAAGCGTCCACGTGGTCGCCCGACGCCTTGCCACTCGCGTCACGGGAGCCGGGCGGGATTACCCGGTTCCAATTCGTTGAGTGGTGGGGCGCGGCGCTTAGACTTCGACGGACAGCGTCTCCCGCCCCGGTATTGCCACCGCACTAGGATCGTTGCGACCTAGCGGCGACACGTTCCCCGGCTCCAGGACCGGGCACCCTTCAAGACCGGCACAGTGAGGCATCCGCCAAACCCCGAAGGGTTCGGGAGGCACCCCGTTCGCCGCGACCAACGCCCCACCGGGCTAAGGCTATGTCAGGTTAGGAAAGGCCCAAGAGGGCCGGGTCAGCCGCGCGATTGCGCGGCGAGGAGTCGACCGGCGGGTCCGGAGTTCCGCCGTGGTGGCCCTAGCCGCTCCGGCGGCGTCAATCAGGCGCTGGTTTGGTACGGGACCGAACCCGCATTTGTCAATAGGAGACTCGCCAGCGGTCGCTAGCCCATCCGCGCCGCAGCGGTGCCCCCGTGCCCGTGGCGGCGCTTTGCGGCCCCTATCAGGCGGTTCTCAGGGGCACGTGTCGGCCGCGCCCTGTCAGGTAGGCGAGTGCGCCGTTACGCCCCCGCGCAATACCGGGAAACGGTGGCCTTCGAGATACCAAAGTGCGCCATCGTCTGACTTATGCTGGCGCTGTTCGCCTTCCGCCACTCGACAACCTGTTTGGCATCGGCGGCCCATGGTCGGCCCAAGCTCGCCTTATCCCGGTGTGTCCGCCCCGTAGCGGCCAGGGAAGTGCGGGCGGCGGCTCGGCCACTATCACACCGCTCTTTGATCCGCTGGCGTTCCATGTCGGCTATCTGGGCCAGGACGGCCACGACAAGCTCGCCTACGCCGCGACCGATCGGGCCAAGGCCATGCACGTCCAGAGTGACCCCTCGCTCGATTAGGCGGCGCACGGTGCCCTGTACGTCCAGGGCATCACGGCCAAGCCGGTCCAAGGCGTACACATGCAGCGTGTCGCCTTCGCGGATGTATTCCAGCAGCTTAGAAAAGGCGGGCCGCTCGGCTGCTAGGGTTGCCCCGCTAACGCCTTCGTCGGCAAACTCACGATCGAACCCGCCGCCGATGGCTTGGCGCTGCGCTTCGATGCTTTGGCCTTCGGTCGATACGCGGAAGTAGGCAATCCGGCTCATGTCAGCTCCAATGCTTCACAAGTTATGCTGGCCATGTGAGGCATCCCAACAATCCTGTCAAGTACCTTGTGAGGCATAGCGGCTGCCCTGTTCGGGCATGACTCAAAACCTAGAAGTTGTGAGGACGGGTCGGGCGGGCTGTTTGGGGCCGCGCTCCAGGCCGAAAGGCGGGGCGGAGCATCGGCGGGCTGGCCACGGCGGGGCCTGGGATGATCCAGCTTGGCGATGACACGGGTGACGCGCCGGGATGACGAACCGCGCGCGTTATTAGCCGGGCGCGCGTGTCATAGTCGCCGGGGCAGGGCCGGGCACCCATACGGGGGAAACCGAGCATCTATACGGTCGTATTTGCCCCCTCGCGTAACTTCGCCGTTTTCAGGTCGTGGGCGGGCTGATACGGGTCAATTTACTGTACCCATATGCTTAGAGGAGCATTGAAATCGCTACGACTGGTAAGTGATGAATGAGCTATGGTCTTACCAACTGCTGTTAAGCTAAGTTTGGAAAGAGCTGTACTCTCCCAAATTTGTAGGACGCGATCAAATCCCTCAATTTCCTCACACATGGTTTCTCTGAACTCATGTTCTGTAGGAGTGACTTTGGTATGTAAATTGGTAACTCTGTCTATAGTTGGGTTTGAAGCACCAAGCTCCCTCAGCTCGCTAGCGAAATCGGTCGGATCGGACTGTTTGAAACAGACATAGCCTTTATATCCGGCGGCAGGAATACTCAGGCTTTGCAGTATTTGAGTGCTGATGTCATTGCTAAAATCCTCAAGCAATTTAGGATCGAAGCCATAGCTGATCATAGAACTGTATCTCTGATGTAACGGACCGATTAGCTCTCTCGTAATCAGGTGATTGATAGCTCCGCACCTCTGCGCTTCGAGATACTCGTACACAGTTTGATTGTCAGACAAGTCTGCGTAGAAAGGAGCTATGAAAGAGCTATATTGATTAATAAGAGCTGACCGGTCTTTTGTCTCCAAGCGAACATTTGTAAACAGAAAACTGATCGCAAGAGCGGCATACTCATTCTTACTCAAAGAACCGGCCACTTCGATTGCAAAGTTCAGTATTTTAGCCGTGCGTTCTTTGCTATCGAGCTGAGAACGCTGGACCAGCAACTTGACAAGGTGATCCTTGAGTTCCTGTTCTCCATCTCTAACGTACACTTTCTGAGCATCGCTGAGAACGAATTGAAAGTCGGGGTCGCGAAAAGCATCTGTTTTTGCGCTGTTCTCCGGCTTAGAGAATTCCTCCATGACCGACTGCCTAAACTCTGCTAGTCTTTCTTCAACCTTGGTTTCTGCCTCGCATAAGTAGACATGAAGTTGCTTCCCCATCTCCAGCATGACGCTTGCCATCTGTGCGGCATCCATACCGTTCGTAACGGTGAGGTTGCCTCGGGCCTGGTAGGCCGTTCCACCTTCGACACTTTGATCCTGCCGAGCCATCACTTTTCGTTTTTGATGTTGATGTCGCCACCAGCTTGGTATCCACGCCCGCTTCTGCCGACCTTCTGATCCTGTCGCTTGGATCGGACATACTTTGCAGCGAAGAAGGTAGGAACCGCCAGCAAGATCGCGATGATCGTACCTGCTGCAAACTGCATTTCGCCAGACATGCATCCCCCAAACCGACTATGTGAGCCAAACCGTCAATATGGAGAGACTAGCCGTAGGCGTCGAGCTTGTCAGCCCGCCGCAAACTGTTACATTAGGCAGTGCCAACCGTGACAGCGGCTTGGAAAAAGTGCTTGTTTTCAGGTGGTTGCGAGCTGGATGTTCGATCCCCCTCGGCTCCACCACTTCGTCCTGAAATGTGGCCGGACGTCGGTCTTTCGACCTGGCGTTCGAGAGCGTCCCTAGTCGGCGCGAGCGATTCCTCCGACTTTTCTGGACCGGCCGATCGCGTCGTGCATAGTCGACGCATGGCGCAGCACCCCGGCATCTTTCCGACCTTTTTCCTGTCCGGCTTCGAATGCTCGACCTTCGTGTGGAAGGACCGGGGCCGCCGCGACCTGTCGGCCGAGATCGGGCATTATGCGAAAGCCGACGAGGATTATGCGATGCTCGCCGAACTCGGCATCGGCGTGGCGCGCGAAGGCCTGCCCTGGTCGCTGATCGACACGGGCGGGGGCGGGAGCGAGTACGACTTCGCGCCCGTCGAGCCGTTTCTCCAGGCGCAGCGCCGCCACGGCGTGCTGCCGATCTGGGATTTGTGCCATTACGGCTTTCCGGATGGGCTCGATCCCCTGTCCGATGCTTTTCCGGCGCGCTTCGCCGCGTTCGCGCGCGCCGCGGCCCGCCACGTCGCGGCGCGTGCGCATCATGGGCCTTTATGCTTCACCCCGATCAACGAGCCGACCTTCTGGGGCTATATGGGCGGGGAGTGGGGCTGGGCGGCGCCCTTCGGCCGTGACGCGGACTATCGGCGCCGGTTCACCGCCGCGCTCGCTCGCGCCGACATCGCGGCGGTGAAGGCGATCCGCGAGGATTTCCCCGACGCGCGCATGGTCCATGTCGACCCGTTGATCTGGGTCGTCCCACCCCGCGATCGGCCCGACCTGGCCGAGGCGGCGCGGCGGGAAAGCTATGACGACGCCTATCTGGCCTGGGACATCATCGCCCGGCTGAAGCGACCCGAACTCGGCGGAAGCCCGGAGGTGATCGATATCCTGGGCTTCAACAATTACAGCTTCGGCCAGATGGAATATCGCGCGGGCGGTCCGCACGCGGCGCTGGCGCCCGGCGACGATCGGATCCGGCCGCTATGCGACCTGGTCGAGGAGGCGTGGCGCAGATACGGGCGCCCCTGCGTGATCGCCGAGACGTCCGGGCTGAAGGGCGGGCGGCCCGATTGGCTGAACGATGTGGTGAGCGAAGGACTGGCGGCGGTGGCGCGCGGCGTCGACCTTCAGGGTATCTGCCTGTTTCCCGCCGTCGACATGCCCGACTGGCATAATGGCGCGTGGCTGCACAACGACATCGCCGATGTGGAGCGGCAGCCGGACGGGACGCTGCGACGCGTGCCCTTCGCACCCTATGTCGAGGCGCTACGCCGCTGGCAGCGCAAGCTGAACCGCGCGACGGCCCTCGATGCGGACCCGTATGACGCGGTCGTGGACCTGGGCGACGTGAAGCGCGTCGCGAGCGAGTCGGCGCCCGCGCCCGACGCCGATTGGCACTGATGATCGGTCGTCAGAGCCCGAAGGGGCAGGTGTCGTCCGCTGCCGCCTGGTCCGGCTGGTCGGACACGGGCACGGGCAGGGGCGTGACGGCGCCTGTCGTGTCGAACCACACCAGGGCATCGAACTGGGCAGGCAGACTGGCCGACGAATAATGGCTCCACCGTTCCGTATCCGGGCGGTAGATCACGCCGATGAAGCGCTCCAGCCGCTGTTCCATCAGCGCGTCGCGCAATTGGTCGTGCACGCCGTCGCGCAGATCGAGCAGGAAGCGCGCCACCCCGCTGTCATGCGCGAGGCGTTCGTAGCTGTCCGGGCGTGACGGATTGACGTGCTTGACCTGCATCGGCGCGTCCCAGTCGTCCGCCGCCGCCACCGTTCCGGCATGCGTGCCGAAGCCGATCAGGCAGGCCTGTTCGCCGTAATTCTCCCGTGCCAGCTGGCCGAGGTTCAGCTCGTCCCTGGACTCGCCCATATCGGTGAAACGCGCATCGCCGATATGGCTGTTATGCGCCCAGACGACCGCCTTCGCATTTTCGCCCTTCGACCGCATCAGCAGATCGAGCGTGTCGAACATATGTTCGTCGCGCAGGTTCCAGCTCGCGGCCGAGCCATGGTACATGGCCCGGTAATAGGCCTCCGCATTGGCGACCAGCCGCGCATTCTGCGCAGCGTCGAGGAAAGCGTCGCTACCGGTGGCGGCATAGTCGCGTTGCCGCGCGAACAGGTCGCGCAGCGTCGCCACGACCCCCGCCTCGCACCGGGCATGGCCCTCGCGCAGCGCGAGGCGGCCATAGACCGCGGGGTCCTCCCGCCACGGCTTGAGACAGCCATATCGCTGGCGCGCGGTCGCGGCGGCGTCGGGATCGACCCCGTCGAGATAGTCGATGACCGCGCGGATCGAGGCGTTGAGATTATAGAGGTCGAGGCCGTGGAAGCTCACCCGTGCCGCCGGCGCGAGCGCTTCGTTGTGCCGCCGGAGCCAGCGCACGAAGCCGGCGAACTCGACATTGCGCCACATCCAGGTCGGGAAGCGGGTGAAGGGAGGCTCGCCATCGACGCGCGGCGCCTCGTGGCGGACGTGTCGATCGATCGCGGCCGCGTCGGGCCAGTCGGCCTCGACCGCCACCATGGTGAAGCCATGTTCCTCGATCAGCCGCCGGGTGATGGCCGCTCGCGCCCGGTAGAATTCGGACGTGCCGTGGCTCGCCTCCCCGAGCAGGACCAATCTGGCGTCGGCGAACCGGTCGAACAATCGGCCGAACGCGGGATCGTCGATGTCCGGCAGCGGCTCGGCCGCACCGGCGATCAGGGTCGAGATGCCGGCGTCCGCCGATGTTCGACCCGATTCCAGGGTGGGTTCTGGTAGTCCGGCCATCGCAGCGCTCCTTCAAGGGGCGAGAACGTGCGGGTCGTGATTAGGTTCTGGCCTATTTCGGCACGGTCCAGCGATCCGGGCGCGCGGTTCCGATGTCGGGGAAAGTCGGACATGACGACGCCATATCGGCCGCTGGTCCTGGATCTGGAACGCCGCGAGAATGCGGTCGGCCGTGGTTCGGAACGGGCATGGGCGTTCAGGCGACGGCGGCGGCGATCAGCCTCCCCAGGCGGGCGTGGATGACGTTGGATTCGCGCAGGTCGAGCGGGGTGTCCGCGATGTAGCTCGCGACGAGCAGCGGTTTTCGCGCGGGCGGCCAGAGGATCGCCACGTCGTTGTCGTGACCCCGCCCGCTGGCGCCGGTCTTGTCGCCGACGCGCCAGCGCTTCTGCAGGCCCGCGCGCAATCGGCGGTCGCCCGTCTTGTTGGCGACGAGCCAGCGCGTGAACCGGTCGCGCGACCCGGGGGCGAGCACGGCGCCGAGCGTCAATCGCCCGAACAGGTCGAGCATCGCGTCGGGCGTGGTCGTGTCGCGCGGATCGCCGGGGCGGACATCGTTGAGCTCGGGCTCGATACGGTCGAGCCGGGTTCGGTCGTCGCCGAGCGTACGGACGAACGCCGTGATCCCGGCGGGGCCGCCGACCGCGGGAAGGAGCAGGTTCGCGGCGGCGTTGTCGCTGCGGGTCATCGTCGCGAGACACAGCTCCGCGACCGTGGCCTGACCGCCGGCCCGCGTCTCCGAAAAGGGCGAGTTGGGGACTAGGTCCCGCGCGCCGATCGGCACGCGTCGGTCGAGCCGCTCGCGACCGCGGTCGACCTTGGCGAGGATCGCGGCGGCGAGGATGAGCTTGAAGGTGCTGCACATCGCGAAACGCTCGTCGCCGCGCGTCGCGAAGCGCGCGCCCGTGCCGGTGTCGAAGATCGCCACGCCGAGCCGCCCGCGCGAGGCCTCCTCCAATGCCAGTACTCCGCGCCGGAACGCGGCGCCGCCGAATGCCGGGGCGGGCAGGCGAGCGAGGAGCGGGGCGGCGGCCGCATAAGCGGCGCCGACAAGGAAACTACGCCGTATCATAATCCGCATCGCCATCCGTCCTGTTCGGGACCGTGATGCCCCGCCCTCACGCTCGGGTCCAGTTGCGCCTATATGGCCGGAGCGGGGACGGGCCGGGAGGTTGGCGATGAGTGACGAGACACGATCGGACCCGCCGCGGCGCATTTATCGTCACCGCGTATCGACGCGCCTGTGGCACTGGATCAACGCGGTCGTGCTTACCGTGATGCTGATGAGCGGCTTGATGATCTTCAACGCGCATCCGCGGCTCTATTGGGGGCAATATGGCGCGAACACCGATCGCGCCTGGCTGCAGATCGGGCCGACCGCGACCGGCGG
>DASVSZ010000046.1:0-29763 GCA_036387855.1 Allosphingosinicella sp.
CATGCCGGTGAGCCTGCAAGCGCACCTGCTGCGTGTGCTGCAGGAACGGATGGTGACGCCGCTGGGCAGCGGCAAGTCGATCCCGGTCAACGTCGAACTGATCTGCGCCACCAACCACAACCTGCGCGAGCGCATCGCCAAGGGCCTGTTCCGCGAAGACCTCTATTACCGGCTCAACGTGGTCCATTGCGACATTCCGCCGCTGCGGGACCGCACCAGCGACATCCCGCCGCTTGCGCGCCATCTCCTCGCCCGCATCGCCGAGCAGCCCGGCATGCGCCACTTGTCGATCACCGACGATGGCCTGGCGGTGCTGATGCGTTACGGCTGGCCGGGCAATGTCCGCCAGCTCCAGAACGCCCTCTTCCGCGCGGCGGTGCTGTGCGATGCCAACGCCCTCACCGCGGCCGATTTCCCGCACATCGCCCAGGAATCGGCGCTGTCGAAGCGCTCCAGCGATCACCATGCCCACCGGCTGTCCGGCAATTCGGCGAGCGCGGCCTTGTCCCACGCGCCGGGGGTCAACCTCTACGACAGCGATGGCCACCTTCGGCCGCTGGAAGACATCGAAGCCGACGTGATCCGGCTCGCCATCGGTCATTATCGTGGCCGCATGACCGAAGTCGCCCGCCGCCTCGGCATCGGTCGCTCGACCCTGTACCGCAAGCTCGGCGAACTCGGCATCGACAACGCTGCGTGAAGCGCTTGCACTAGACCGGCAACACTCGCCGGAGCGCGCCTCAGTCCAGCGGCTAAGCAGCAGGCGGGTGCGCACCCTTTGTTGTCTCCCGTTCATGCAACATCTTGGCCGCGCGGTTCGTTTCGGGGAACAGCGTCCGCTTTCCCGGACGTGAAATGTGACCAGGAGAGTGAGTATGCGTATTCTAACACTCGCCGCCACGGCTGCGGCGACCTTGCTGCCGATTTCGGCGGCGTCGGCCCAGTATTACGGCAGGGATGGCTATCGCGATTATCAGCGAGACGTCCGTCAGGAACAGCGTGAATGCCGGCGCGAATTGCGCCGTGCCGATACCCGTCGCGAATATCGTCAGGAACTGCGCGAATGCCGCCGCGAGCTGCGTGATGCCCGACGCGACTATCGCCAGGATCGGCGCGGCAACCATTACGGGTACAATCAAGGCTATCATAACGGAGGGTATAGCTACGGTTACCGCCAGCCCCGTTACGGCGGCGGCTACCAGGATTCGCGGCTCTACTGGGACGGCTATCAGTGGCGCTACCGCTACTAAGCCGCCTTTAGCTGAATGCGGGACGACGAGGGGTTCAGCGATGAGCCAGCGTCATCCCGCTATCCATTCCCCAAGCTCAGACATCTGAGCGGTTTTGGAGGATAGCCATGAAGAAGCTTTCGAAGTTCCTGGCCGGTGCCGTCACTGCCGCCACCCTGACCGTGTCGATGGCCGCTCCGGCCGAAGCGCAGCGTTACCGCCGTCATTATGATCGCGGCATTGATGCCGGGGACGTGATCACCGGCGTGGCCGTGATCGGCGGCATTGCCGCGATCGCGTCCGCGCTCAATCGCGATTCCTATTCCTACGGCTACAACCACCGATACCGTTATCGCGACGGTTACCGCTACGCCGTCAACAGCTGCGCCGCCCAGGCGGACCGCTATGGCCGGGTGCGCATCACCGACGTCGATCAGACCGGCGGCGATCGCTTCCGTGTTCGCGGCGTGGTCGAGCGTGGCGGCGGTTATTACGGTCGCGGTTACGGTTACGACCGCGACTTTGGCGAGCGTTTCACTTGCGTCGCGTTCGGCAACGGCCGGATTCGCGATTTCCGGCTGAACGACGCCTACGGCTACCGCTACTAAGCGGCCAGTTGCTGGACAAAGGGTGCGCGCGGGCCTTACGGCTCGCGCGCATCTTTCATTTCGTGGGCCCCGCATGACCGTCCAGCCGGCCGACACCATCCTGATCGTCGACTTCGGATCGCAGGTCACCCAGCTGATCGCGCGCCGCGTCCGTGAAGCGGGCGTATATAGCGAGATCGCGCCGTTCAACGCGGCCGACGAGGCTTTTCAGCGCCTGAACCCCAAGGGCATTATCCTGTCTGGCGGCCCGTCTTCCGTGACGTGGGAGGATAGCCCGCGCGCGCCGCAGCATTTCTTCGATGCCGGCGTGCCGATCCTGGGCATCTGCTACGGCCAGCAGACCATGGCGCAACAACTCGGCGGGCTCGTCGCGCCGTCCGATTCCCGCGAGTTCGGCCGCGCCTTTATCGAGATCACCGGTGAAACGCCGCTGTTCGACGGCTTGTGGAAAGCGGGCGAGCTCCACCAGGTGTGGATGAGCCATGGCGACCGGGTCGAGCAGCTGCCCGACGGCTTCCGGGTCGTCGCTCAGTCGCCCGGCGCGCCTTACGCCGTCGCCGTGCATGACGAGCGGCGCTTCTTCAGCCTGATGTTCCATCCGGAGGTGGTGCACACGCCGGACGGCGGCAAGCTACTCGCCAATTTCGTCCACCATGTCTGCGGGCTTGCCGGCGACTGGACGATGGCCGAGTTCCGCCATGCCAAGATCGCCGAAATCCGGGCTCAGGTCGGCAACGGGCGGGTGATCTGCGGCTTATCGGGCGGCGTCGACAGCGCGGTCGCGGCCGTTCTGATCCACGAGGCGATTGGCGAGCAGCTGACCTGCGTGTTCGTCGATCATGGCTTGTTGCGCGCCGAGGAGGCGGCACAGGTAGTCGCGCTGTTTCGCGGTCACTACAACATCCCGCTCGTCCATGTGGACGCCGAAACCTTGTTCCTGGACGGTCTGGCCGGACTCACCGACCCGGAAGACAAGCGCAAGTTCATCGGCCGGACTTTCATCGAGCTGTTTGAGGAAGAAGCCCGCAAGATCGGTGGCGCCGACTTCCTGGCGCAGGGGACGCTCTACCCGGACGTGATCGAGAGCGTGAGCTTCACCGGCGGGCCATCGGTGACGATCAAGAGCCACCACAATGTCGGTGGGTTGCCTGCCGCCATGAACATGAAGCTGGTCGAGCCCTTGCGCGAATTGTTCAAGGATGAAGTGCGGGTGCTGGGCAAGGAACTCGGCCTGCCCGACGCGTTCGTCGGCCGCCACCCCTTCCCAGGGCCGGGCCTCGCAATTCGAATCCCCGGCGAAGTCACCAAGGAACGCTGCGACATCCTGCGCCGTGCGGACGCCATCTACCTCGACGAAATCCGCCGCGCCGGCCTCTACGACGCGATCTGGCAGGCTTTTGCCGTGCTGCTTCCGGTTCGTACAGTCGGCGTGATGGGCGATCACCGCACCTACGAATATGTCTGCGCGTTGCGGGCGGTGACGTCCACGGACGGGATGACGGCGGATATCTACCCGTTCGACTCCGCCTTTCTCTCGCGCGTGGCGACCCGCATCATCAACGAAGTCCGCGGGATCAACCGGGTGGTGTATGATTATACTTCCAAACCACCCGGGACAATTGAGTGGGAGTAAGTGCTTGATAGACTATATCAAATCGTTACTGGTCTGGGTTGGTTAGCGGGCCGGTGGTAACGTGGGGGCGGATCGGGATATCGGCGAGGTAGATCGCCTGGCGACGCTCGAGGCCGAGAACGCGCGGTTGCGGGAAGCGCTTGACGATTCGCGCCGTGCGGCCGGGCCGGATGAGGGCGGGGCCAGTTTTCTGGCGATGGCCAACTCGATCGATCAGATGATCTGGTCGACGCGGGCCGATGGATTTCACGATTATTTCAACCAGCGCTGGTATGATTATACCGGCGTCCCGGAGGGCTCGACCGATGGCGAGGGCTGGGCGGACCTGTTCCATCCCGACGACCGGGAAGGCCTGTGGAATACCTGGAACCACAGCCTCAAGACCGGCGATCTTTACCAGATCGAATATCGCCTGCGTCACCGGTCGGGCGCGTATCGCTGGGTGCTCGGCCGCGCGCAGCCGGTGCGTGACGAGGCGGGCGCGATCCTGCGCTGGTATGGCACCTGCACCGACATCCATGACCTGAAGACCGCGCAGAAACGGCTTCGGACAAGCGAGGCACGATCGCGCGAAGTGCTGGAAGGCATGGGCGAGGGCTATGTGCTGCTGTCGCCCGAACTGCGGCTGCTCGACATCAATGCGGAAGGGTTGCGGATCGACGGCCGTCCGAAGGACGAGATCGTCGGGCGCCTGTTGCTGGAAGTCTGGCCTGAATCAGAGCATCTGCCGACGGTTCCTGCCTACCGCCGCGCGCTGGCCGAACAGCGGCCGCAAGCCATCGAATATCGCCACCTGTCGGACGTGCACGACGTCTGGCTGGAGGTTCGTGCCTACCCGGTCGAGGCTGGGCTCGCGGTTTTCTATCGCGACATCAGCGAGCGTAAACGGGCGGAAGCGGAGGTGCTCTCGGCCCGGGCGCACAGCGACGCGCTCGCGGCCGAGCAGACGGCGATCCTGGGGCAGCTTGGCGAAGGCGTCATCGTCGCCGATGCCCAAGGCCGGATCGTGTTCGTCAACGAAGCGGCCGAGCGGCTGCACGGCGTCAAACTGCTTGGCGTGGCACCCGAAGATTATAGCCAAACCTATCACCTGCTGACCGAAGAGGGCCAGCCTTACCCGACACCGCAGCTTCCGCTCGCGCGGGCGGTGTTGAATGGCGAGACGGTGGTCGATGCACGCTGGCGCATCCGGCGGCCCGACGGATCGGAGGTGTTGGCGATCGGCTCCGCCCAGCCGATCCGGCTGCCGTCCGGCGGAAAGGGCGGGGCGATCCTCACCATCCGCGACGATACCGAGCGCTTCGCGGCGGAACAGGCGCTGCGCGATAGTGAAGCCCGCCTTCGAATCGTTCAGGCGGCCGGCGGGATCGGCAGCTTCGATTACGATTTGCAACAGGATCGGGCGATCTGCTCGCCGGAATATTTCGACCTGCTCGGCTTGCCTCAGGGGGCGCCGATCACGCGCGAGACCTGGAGCGAGCGAATACATTTCGAGGATCGCCACGAGGCGGTTGAAGCGCTGGATCGCTCGATCGCGCACCGCGAAGCGTTCGATTACGAATATCGCATCGTTCGCGCCGATAATGGCGAGGTGCGCTGGCTGTCCGGCCGCGCCAATGTCGTGTTCGACGCGCAGGATCGGCCTTGGCGCTACGTCGGCGGCAATATCGACGTGACGGCCCGCCGCACGGCCGAGGAAGCGATGCGCGAGCAAAGTCGCACACTGGAAACGCTGAATCGGACTGGCGAAGCGCTCGCCGCCGAACTCGATCTGGAGCGGGTGGTCCAGATGGTCACCGACGCGGGCGTGTCGCTGACCGGCGCCAAGTTCGGCGCCTTCTTCTACAATGTCGCCCAGGCCGGCGAGCTGATGATGCTCTACACATTGTCCGGGGCCGCCCGCTCGGATTTCGAAGCGTTCGGAATGCCGCGAGCGACCGCGATCTTCAGCCCGACCTTTGCCGGCGAAGGCCCGATCCGCTCCCACGACATCCTGACGGATCCCCGATACGGCAAGAACGCGCCGCACCGCGGCATGCCGGAAGGGCATCTGCCGGTCCGCAGCTATCTTGCGGTACCGGTCACCAGCCGATCGGGCGAAGTCATCGGCGGGCTGTTCTTCGGGCATCCCGAGCCAGGCCGCTTCGCCGAACGGCACGAGCGGCTGGTGGTCGGCATCGCCGCCCAGGCGGCGGTGAGCATCGACAATGCCCGTCTCTACCAGGCGGTGCAGGGCGAGCTCGCCGAACGGGTCCGGGCCGAGGAGCGGCTGCGCGAGCTGAACGAGACGCTCGAACAGCGGGTCGCGGCCGAGGTCGCGCAACGCGGCGAGGCGGAAGAAGCATTGCGCCAGATGCAGAAAATGGAGACGCTCGGCCAGCTCACCGGCGGCGTCGCGCACGACTTTAACAATCTGCTCCAGATCGTCACCGGCAATCTCGAAATCCTGCAGCGCAACCTGCCCGAGGATCTGGTGCGGCTGCGGCGCTCGGCCGACAATGCGATGCGCGGCGCGGAACGGGCGGCGGTGCTGACGCAGCGGCTGCTCGCCTTCGCGCGCCGCCAGCCGCTCGAGCCCAAAGCAATCAACTTGAACAAGCTGGTAGCGGGCATGTCCGAGCTGCTGCACCGCACCTTGGGTGAAACCTATGAAGTCGAAACGGTGCTCGCGGCGAGCCTGTGGCACGTCGATGCGGACCCGAACCAGCTCGAAAATGCGATCATCAACCTGGCCGTCAACGCCCGCGATGCGATGCCGGAAGGCGGGAAGCTGACGATCGAGACCTCCAATACGTATCTCGACCACGGCTATGCGGCGCAGAATACGGGCGTCGCGCCCGGCCAATATGTGGTGATCTGCGTGTCCGACACCGGCAGCGGCATGGAAGCGGCGACGCTGGATCGCGTGTTCGAACCGTTCTTCACGACCAAGGATGTCGGCCGCGGAACCGGGCTCGGCCTGTCGATGGTCTACGGCTTCGTCAAGCAATCGGGCGGCCACGTGAAAATCTATTCGGAAGCCGGGCAGGGCACGACGGTGAAGCTCTATCTGCCCCGCCGGTCGGGCGAGGTGGCGGAAGAGGAGCTCAAGGCCGAAACGCTGGTCCCGGAAGGCTCGCGCGAAGAAACGATCCTGGTGTGCGAGGACGATGACGATGTCCGCACCTATTCGGTCGAGGTGCTGCGCGAACTCGGCTACCGGGTGCTGGAGGCGCATGACGGCCCGTCCGCCTTGCGCCTGCTCGAGCGGCAGGGCGGTGAGGTGGACCTGCTGTTCACCGATGTGGTGCTGCCGAGCGGAATGATGGGCGACCAGCTGGCCGAACAGGCGCGGGCGCTACGGCCGGGGCTGAAAGTGCTATTCACCACCGGCTATGCCCGCAATGCGATCGTCCACCAGGGCCGGCTCGATCCCGGGGTGGAGTTGATCACCAAGCCGTTCAGCTACGCCGACCTCGCCGCCCGCATTCGCGACCTGCTCGATCAGCGGGGGTGACGCGGCCGGGGTGGCAAGCGTGGTCTGCCGCCGCTACATCGCCCGAATGAACGAACCGGCAACCCTGAAGAAGATCACCGAAGGCGAGGTGCGTCAGTTCACAGTGAGTGCGGACGATGACGGCATCCGGCTCGACCGCTGGTTCAAGCGCAATTTGCCCGATGCGCGGTTCAATGCAGTTTCGCGCTGGGCGCGGACCGGGCAGCTGCGGATCGACGGCAAGCGCGCGACGCCCGGCGACCGGGTCGAGGCGGGGCAGATCATCCGGGTGCCGCCGGCGGACAGCAGCGCCGACGAGCGGCCGCGCGCCAAGCCGGAGCGGCCGCGGCTAAGCCCGGACGAGATCGCCTACGTGCAGGCCATGGTGATCCACTCCGATCCAGCCGCCTTCGTGGTCAACAAGCCGCCGGGCCTGGCGACGCAGGGCGGCACCAAGACCAACGATCATCTCGATCGCTTGCTCGACGGACTGCCCGGCGCGGAAAGCAATCGGCCCAAGCTGGTCCACCGGCTCGACAAGGACACGTCTGGCGCGCTGCTGATCGCCAGGTCGCCTCGCGCCGCGGCCTTTTTCTCCAAGTCCTTTTCCGGGCGGACCGCGCGCAAGGTCTATTGGGCGCTGGTGATCGGCGTGCCGGAGGTGAGGGACGGCTGGATCGAGCTGCCGATCGGCAAGCAGTTCGGCACCGGCGGCGAGAAGATGTGCGTCGATGAAGAGCAGGGGCTGCCGGCTCGGACCCGCTACCGTGTAGTCGAGCGGGCCGGCAACCGCGCCGCTTGGGTCGAACTTCAGCCACATACCGGGCGCACCCACCAATTGCGCGTTCACATGGCGGCGATCGGGCATCCTATCCTCGGCGACGGCAAATATGGCGGGCAGGACGCGTTCCTGACCGGCGCGATCAGCCGCAAGCTGCACCTTCACGCGCGGCGGCTGCGGATCGATCACCCGGACGAGGGGCAGCTGGACGTGGTCGCCGACCTTCCTGAGCATTTCGCGGCAACGCTGGCGACGCTCGGCTTCGAGCTTCAAGCGGGCGACCTGCCGCTCGATGAGGTCAAGTTCAGCGAAACGCCCGAAGGCAAGCGCAAGGCGGTAACCGCCGCGGCCAAGGCGCGCCGCAAGAACCGCAAGGGCGAACGGCGGGCGCGGGGACGGCAGTGACCTCGCGGGCAGCGGTGTTTGGCGCGGCGCTCGCTCTGCTCACCGCCTGTTCCGCGTTCAAGGGCCCCGACTGGCTGGTCGGAGAAGCGCGCTCACCGGACGGCGCGCAGGTCGCGCGGCTGTGGTGCGAGGATTTCTGCGATGTCGGCGCGGCGAGCACGCTGACCATCTCGCCTGCCTCGCGGCGCATTCTGCTCGAACGTAAGCGTGCCGACGAGCTTCCGGAAGGCGAGTTGCCGCGAGCCGATGTCGCGCTGCGCATCTTCCGCGACGAGGCCAGCCCCCCGCTCAGGCTGGACTGGCTCAACGCCGGCACCCTCCTGATCACCGGACATTGCATCAGCGACGGCAACTATAAGCCGCTGACCGCCGGCTCGTTCAGAACTGTTCGTATCCGCTTCCGAGACGTCTCGCGGCCGGGACAATGCGAGCCGGGATTGCGCGACAATGCGCTGATGCCGGCCACATAAGCCAATAAGGGGCATATCCAGCGTCTTATCCATGTTTAACTCCCCGCTTGCCCTGAGCTTGTCGAAGGGCTGTCTTTTTCTTTCGGGCTTGGGAAGAAGGGCAGGGCTTCGACAACCCCGGATCGAGTCCGGGGCGGAGCGGGGGTGATGACGATCAAGTAGGCGAAACACGCTCTCAGCGCTTTTTGCTTGCGTTCCGGGGGGCTGGCCGTGACGATCAGCCGCGTGACGAGCGCGGAATGCCGCGTTACACTGATGTTGCAAGAGGGACGACATTGGCCAGCCTGGAACTTCACGACATTTACAAGGCGTTCGGTGACACGCCGGTTCTCGACGGCGTTTCGCTCGCGCTCGAGCCGCGCGAGTTTATCGCTTTTCTTGGACCGTCGGGGAGCGGCAAATCGACCCTGCTGCGAATCATCGCCGGGCTCGAGACGGCCGATTCAGGTGAGGTGGTGCTGGATGGAATGCGGATCGATCCGCTGCCGCCGGGCGATCGCGGCGTCGCCATGGTGTTCCAGCATTACGCGCTCTACCCGCATATGACCGTGCGCGAGAACATGGCGTTTGGGCTGCGCAACATCGGCGTGCCCAAGGAGGAAATCGAAGTCCGCGTCGCCGAAGCCGCGCGGATGCTGGAGATCGAGGAGCATCTCGACAAGAAGCCGGGCCAAATGTCGGGCGGGCAGCGCCAGCGGGTCGCGATCGGCCGGGCGATCGTCAAGCATCCCAAGCTGTTCCTGCTCGACGAGCCGCTGTCCAACCTGGACGCCGCGCTGCGCACCCGCACCCGCATCGAGCTCGCCCAATTGCGCAATCGGGTGGACGCCACGTTCATCATGGTCACCCACGATCAAGCCGAGGCGATGACCCTGGCCGATCGGATCGTGGTGATGAACGATCGGCGGATCCAGCAGGTCGGCCCGCCGATGGAGGTATACAGCCGGCCAGCCAATACCTTCGTGGCCCGCTTCGTCGGCTCGCCGGCGATGACGCTTGCGCCCGTGGAAATGGTGGCGGCCAGCGGGCGGTTCGCCAGTGTCCGGCTGGGCGACGGCGCGCAGGTGGATACGCGGATCGTTCCGAATGGCCTGGCAGGCGCCGGCCCGCTCCAGCTCGGCCTGCGTCCCGAGAACGTCACCGTCACGTCGGTCGGGCATGCGACCACTGTCGGCAAGGTCGATCTGGTCGAGCGGCTCGGCGACCGCACCCTCGTCTATGCGCATCTCGCCGATGGGCTGGCGATCACGGCGGAGGACGAGGGAAATAGCCGAATCCGGAACGGTGACACGGTGGGCCTGCGGATCGACGGCTCGTCCGCGCATCTGTTCGGCCCGGACGGCGCCGGTCACCACGCGGAAGAGCGCGCCGCGTGAACGGAACGGCGCGCCGCCGACTGGACGGCCTCGCCTTTGTCGCGCCCTTTCTGTTCGTTTACCTCGTCATCCTGATCTACCCGCTGCTGCGCGGCATCGGCTCGAGCTTCCAGCGCGTCGATCTGTTCGGCGGCGGGACATTCGTCGGGTTCGACAATTACGTGCGCCTGTTCGCCGATGCGACCTTTATTCAGTCGCTGGTCAACACCTTCATCCTGGCGCTGATGATCGTGCCGGTGCTGACCGCGATCGCGCTGGCGCTGGCGCTGGCACTCAACCGGGCGACCCGGGGCGCGGCGATCTTTCGCGGCATCTTCTTCTCCTCCTCCGTGCTGTCGGTCACGATCGTGACGTTGATCTGGCGCTTCGTGCTCGCGCCCGATGCCGGATTGCTGGGCGAGGCGGCGCAGGCGCTCGGCGCGGAGCCGGTGCCGTTCCTCAGCCACCCGACCTGGTCGCTGTGGGCGCTGGCGATCACCACCATCTGGTGGTCGCTCGGCCTGCCGATGATGCTGTTTCTGGCCGGGCTGCAACAGATTCCGGGCGACATGTACGAAGCCGCCGCGCTCGATCGGGCGAGCGTGTGGAAGACGTTTCTGCGGATCACCCTGCCGTCGCTCAAGCGCACGGTGGTGCTGGTGGTGATGCTGCAAACGGCGGCGCAATTGCAGCTGTTCGGCCAATCCCAACTGCTCACCGCCGGCGGCCCCAGCGGCGCATCCCGCACCGTGGTGCTGTTCATCTTCGAAGTCGCGTTCGGCCGCTGGGAGCTGGGCTACGCGACCGCCGCCGCCGAGATGTTGTTCCTGATCATCCTGGCGGTCACCTTGCTCCAATATTGGGCGACGGCCCGGATCGGAAAGGACGAAGGTGGCCGCTAAGGCGCGTGGCACGGGTTGGTCGCCGGCGGTGCTGCTCGCGGTGCTGCTGGCCGCCTTCTTGATGCTGGCGCCGCTCGTTTGGACCCTGCTGCTTTCGCTCAAGGACAATAGCGAGTTGGTCGGCAACAGCGGCGCCGCGCTGGCCCCTCCTTATACGCTCGACAATTACGCCTCGATCCTGCGCGGCAATCAGGTGTTCCGCTGGCTCGGCAACAGCTTGGCCGTCTCGATCGGCACCACGATCGGCGTGCTCGCCTTGTGCAGCCTGGCCGGTTACGGCTTCGCCCGGCTCGACTTCCCGTTCCGGCGATCCCTGTTCGTGTTCGTGCTGCTCGGCCTCGCAATCCCCGAACAGGCGGTGATCCTGCCCCAACATCAGCTGTTCGCGGACCTTCGGCTACACAATAGCTATCCGGGCCTCATTCTGCCAGGGCTCGCCGGTCCGTTCGGCGTGTTCTTCATGACTCAATATTTCAAGGCGATCCCGGTCGATTTGGACGAAGCGGCAATGCTGGACGGGGCGTCGCGATTCCGGACCTTCTGGAAGGTGCTGCTGCCGCTCACGCTCCCGGCGCAGGCGACGCTGGGCGTGTTCACCTTTCTTGGCACCTGGAACAGCTATTGGTGGCCGCTCATTTCCGCGACCCGGAGCGACATGTACACGCTCACCGTCGGGCTCGCCTCGGCCCAGATGAATTATGCTCAGACCAGCGGGCTCGGCTTCCTGATGGCGCAGGCGGTGTTCGCGTCGATTCCGATCTTCATCGTCTATCTGATTTTCCAGAAGCAGATCGTCCGCGCGATGGCCGGGACGGCGGTGAAGTGAGGCGCGCGCTGCTCCTGGCGCTGGTGCTGTTCGTCGCCTCGTGCGGCGGCGCCAAGGACCAGCGCGCCGAAATCTACCTGCAGCGCTTTTTCGGCGAATGCGGGGCGGAATATGGCGGCGCGACCGACATCGCCAAGGCGGAAGGCGAATGCGGCATCATCACCGCCACGATCAACAAGTTCAACGCCGACAATCCGGACGTCCGCGTCAGCAGCAATGTCGTCGCCTGGCCGGGCTACCCGCAATTGACCGCGCAGATGGCCGCGCGCGACCCGCCCGATCTCGTCACCATGCATACCGGCGTGATCTCCGATTATGCCGCCGAAGGCCTGCTGGAGCCGGTCGAGCCGTATCTGCGCGCGGCCGGGCTGGACCCGTCGGGGCTGACCGACGCGAGCCTGCGTGCGGCGACGATCGGCGGCAAGCTTTACGGGCTGCCGTTCGACACCCATGGCGGGCTGTTCCACGTCAACACCCGCCTGTTCGCGCAGGCCGGGCTGATGCGGGACGGAAAGCCGATCCTGCCGCGCAGCCCCGAGGAATTCCTGGCGCAGGCACGCCAGTTCAAGGCGCGCACCGGTAAGCCCTATCTGATCCAGAGCCTGGTCGGCGATCCGGCCTATGCCGCGCGCAACCTGTACACCTACCTGCTGGCGCAGGGCGCGCCGATCTTCACCGATCCGCGGCATATCCAGCTCAACACAGCGCAAGCGGTGCAAGTGCTCGATTTCTTCCGCCGGATCAGCGTCGAACGGCTCGGCACGCTGAACCAGGACACGCCGGCGGCGATCGCCAGCTTCGTCTCGGGCGAGGGCGGCATTTATCCGACCGGGACCTGGATGATCGGCAGTTTCGAAAAGGAGGCCGCGACGCCTGGCCGTCCACTCCACGACGGCTATGCGGTTTATCCCTATCCGCGCCTTTGGGGTCAGGACGCGTCCTACGTGTCCGGCCATGCCTGGGTCGTGCCACGGCGTGAGCGGACGGCGCAGCAGCGCGACGCGATCGCCCGCTTCTTCGCCCATGTCGCGCGTACTAACGGCGAATGGGCTCGCACCGGCCACTTGCCCGCGTTCAAGGCGGTGGTCGACAGCCCGGCCTTTCGCGCGCTGCCGCACCGCGCCGACATCGGGCCGCTGGCCAGCATCGGTCGCCCGCTGCCGTCCGGCGTCCAGCGCCAGAACGCGATCGAGGGCATCGTCGGCGAGGAGGTCGCGGCCGCGTTCAACGGCCAGAAAACCAGCGCGCGGGCGCTCGCCGATGCCGAACGCCGGGTCAACGAGTTCCTCGCCAACTCGATTTGAGGCACCGGACCGTCATTGCGAGCGAAGCGCGGCAATCCAGAGCAGTGCGTTGGTGGATTGCTTCGTCGCTTCGCTCCCCGCAAATACGGACTGGTTTGAGCCCCCTAGGAACCAACCGGTTCGGGAGCGGTTCGATCGGCGGCGATGGTTGAGGGAGTCGGGTTTGAGGTTTGCGATCTTCGGCCTGACGGTGAGTTCTTCCTGGGGAAATGGTCATGCGACCCTTTGGCGCGGGCTGATCCGTGCCCTGGATCGGCTCGGTCACGAGGTCGTCTTTTTCGAACGCGACGTGCCTTATTACGCGATGGCCCGGGATCTCGTTTCGCTGGAGGGCCGGGCCGAGTTGATCCTCTACTCAGACTGGAACGAAGTCGCCGACCGCGCGCGCGCGGAGGTGGTTCGCGCGGACGTAGCGACCGTCACATCCTACTGTCCCGATGCGATCGCCGCCGCCGCGCTGATCGCGGACCGGGCGCCGGCCTTGTCAATCTTCTACGATCTCGACACGCCGGTGACGCTGGCCCGGCTCGGAGCCGGCGAGCGAGTTGCCTACTTGCCGGAGCAAGGGCTGGGCGATTTCGATCTGGTGTTGAGCTACACCGGCGGCGCTGCGCTGACAGCGCTACGCGACCGGCTCGGCGCCCGGCGAACGGCGCCGCTTTACGGCCATGTCGATCCCGACCAGCATCGCCCGGCCGCGCCGGCCGAAGCGTTTCGCGGCGACCTGTCATACCTCGGCACCTATGCGGCCGATCGGCAGGCGGCGCTGGACGCGTTGTTCATCCAGCCCGCGCGGCTGCGCCCCGAGCAGCGCTTCGTGCTCGGCGGCGCCAATTATCCGCCCGACTTTCCATGGCAGGATAATATCTTCTTCGTGAAGCATCTGCCGCCTCCCGATCATCCGAGCTTCTTCTGCTCCTCGCGCCTGACGCTGAACGTGACTCGCGCCGACATGGCGGCGATGGGCTGGTGCCCATCCGGTCGGCTGTTCGAAGCGGCGGCGTGTGGCGTCGCCGTGCTCAGCGATTGGTGGGACGGGCTGGACGCTTTCTTCGAGCCCGGCACGGAGGTGCTGATCGCGCGCGGCACCGACGATACGGTTGCGGCGCTCGATCTGCCGCCGGGCGAAGTGGCGCGGATCGGCGCGGCGGCGCGGGCGCGGGTACTGGCCGAGCATACGTCCGAACATCGCGCGCGCGAACTGGTGGAACTGCTACGCGGGATCGGCGGTCACGCGGCCGAGCGGAGCGCGCCGATGCTGATGGCGGGAGAATGATATGTGGGGGGTGATCCCAGCGGCGGGTAACGGCACGCGCATCCAGCCGCTCGCTTTTTCCAAAGAGTTGCTACCGGTCGGTGGGCGGTCCGATGCGCTGTCCGAGCGGCCCAAGGCGGTCAGCGAATATCTGGTCGAGCGCATGGTGCGGGCCGGCGCGGACAAGATCTGCTTCGTGATCTCGCCCGGCAAATCGGACATCATGGAATATTACGGCACAGGCCGGGTGACGAGCGCCGACGTCGCCTATGTGGTCCAGCCGCGCGCGACCGGCCTGTGCGACGCCATTTTTCGCGCCGCGCCGGTGGTGCCGAAGGATGAGCCGGTGCTGATCGGCCTGCCGGACACGATCTGGTTTCCGGAAGATGCCCTTGCAGCGTTGCCGGACGACAAGCTGTCGTTCCTGCTCTTCCCCGTCGAACAGCCGCAGTTGTTCGATGCGGTCGTTACCGACAGTGCCGGGCGGGTAGAGGAGATCCAGGTCAAGTCGCCGGACGCGCGCTCGAGCTGGATCTGGGGCGCGTTCAAGATGCCGGGACACGTCTTCCACGAACTGCACGATTTCTGGCGCGGCCGGCCGGAGCCGGACGAATATGTGGGGACGCTGGTGAACGCCTGGCTGGCGCAGGGCGGCGAAGCAGTCGGCGTGCGGGCGGGCGAGTCCTATGTCGATGTCGGCACGCTCGATGGCTACCGTTCAGCCATGCAGATGCTCCGCCCGGTGCCGCGGGACGTGGCACCGCTGGTTGCTTGAGTGAAGTCGATGCGCCGCACCTCCGTCATTGCGAGCGCAGCGAAGCAATCCAGCCATAAAGCGCGGCGCTGGATTGCTTCGTCCCTGCGCTCCTCGCAATGACGGTCGGGTTGTGACGCTTCTCGACGCTCTCCCGACTGGCGACAGGGTTCACGAACCGATCGCTCTCGTCGTCGCGCATCCGGATGACGAGGTGGTGGGGCTCGGCAGTCGCCTGGCCTGTTTCGCCGATCTGACCTTGATCCACCTGACCGACGGTTCGCCGCGCGACCTGCGGGACGCGTATCGGGCGGGCTTTCCGGACCGCAAAGCCTATTCGAAGGCGCGCGAGCAGGAATTGCGGGCGGCGCTCGAGCGGCTCGGCGTCGCGCCCAAGCGGATCGGCTATCGCATTCCCGATCAGGAGACGGCGCATCACCTCCCCGAGATCATCGAGCGGCTGCGCGCCGACTTGAGCGGCATGGCGGCCGTGTTCACGCATCCTTACGAACATGGTCATCCCGATCATGACAGCGCCGCGCTCGCCGTCGCCCTCGCCGCGCCGGCCCTCCCGCGCTTCGAATGCGCCTTTTACCACGCTACCGACCGGGGCTCGCGCTTCGGCGCCTTCTGGCCCGACGCTGAAGTCGCCGAGACCGTGCTGAGCCTTCGGCCAGAGGAGCAGGCGGCAAAGGCGCGGGCGATCGCCTGCTTCGCGACGCAGCGCGAGACCTTGGCTCAATTCGATCTGGTGGCCGAACGCGTTCGCCCGGCGCCGACTTACGATTTCACCCGTCCCGCTCCGCCCGGGGCGGCGCTGTACGAACGCTGGGGCTTTCGCGAGAGCGCGGCGGACTGGCGCGCCCATGCGGCGCGTGTGCTGGAGCCGGCATGCGCCGATTGACGGTGGTCAGCGTCTCCTACCCGTTCGCGCCCGTTACCCCCGATCCGGTTGGCGGCGCCGAGCAGGTGCTGGCCGGGCTCGACCGCGCGCTCACGGCCGCCGGCCACCGCTCGATCGTGATCGCGCCGGAAGGATCGCGCGTGTGCGGCGAACTGCTCACCGTTCCGGCCGTGGCGGGCACGATCACGGACGAGGCTCGTTCGCAGGTCCACAAGGCTGCTCGGACGCGTCTGGCCGGCACGATCGCGAGGGAAAGGCCCGACATCGTCCACCTCCACGGCATCGACTTCGACGATTATCTTCCCGCGCCCGGACCGCCGACGATCGTGTCGCTGCACCTGCCACTCGGCTGGTATCCGGTGGAGGCGCTCCGCCCGGACCGCCCGGACACCTGGCTTCACCCGGTTTCGGCCAGCCAGGCCCGCCTTGCTCCGCCCGGCGCGCGCATTGCCGAGCCGATCGAAAACGGTGTGGTGCTCCCCGCCGCGCGTTTGGCAAAGCGAGGCTATGCCGCCGCGCTCGGCCGGATCTGCCCGGAAAAAGGTTTGGACGACGCGCTGGACGCTTGCGCGCTCGCCGACACGACGCTGCTAATCGCCGGCAGCGTCTTTCCTTACCCCGCGCACCAGCTTCATTGGCGCGAGGCGATCCAACCGCGTCTCGATCGCCGCCGCCGCTGGGTCGGCCCGGTCTCCGGACGAGCCAAGCAGCGGCTGCTGGGCGGCGCGCGCTGCCTGCTGGTGCCGAGCAAGGCACCGGAAACCTCGTCGCTGGTGGCGATGGAAGCGATGGCGGCGGGCACGCCGGTGATCGCCTATCGCAGCGGCGCGCTGCCCGACATCGTCGCGCATGGCCGGACCGGCTTCATCGTCGACGACGTCGAGAGCATGGCCGACGCGATTCGGGAGGTGGACGCGATCGAGCCGGAGGAATGCCGCCGCGAAGCGCGCGAGCGGTTCTCGCTGGAGCGGATGACCGCCGCCTATCTCACCCGGTACGCGGAACTGGCGGCATGAGCGCGGTCCCGCAGGGCTGGGCGCCGGTGCTGGCCCGCTTCTCGCAAGGCGAGATTTCGCCCCAAATCGCGCTTGCCCAATTGCTGCTTTCGAACAGCGGCGTCGATGCGGTGGCCGAACTCGCCACGCTCGCCGGGGCCGATCCGGGCGATGTCGATCTGGGCCGCCTGTCGCGCCTGGCCGCCGATCATCCGGACCAGTTGCAACGGGTCCGGGCGATGGTCGCCAGCGGTATCGACCCCCAAAACGCGGACAGCGCCGCCGGCCGGATCGCGGCGACCCGCGACCTGTTCGACCGGCTTGCGATCGAAGCGCCGGAAGCGGCGGTGGCGATCTATTCGCTTGGCGACCCCGGCCTGCTCGACGCCGCCACCGCCGAACTGGTCGACGTGATCGCCGGCTGGACGGAGCTTCGCGATTCGACCTTGCTCGATTTCGGCTGCGGCATCGGCCGGGTCGGGGCGGCGCTGGCGCCGCGGGTGCGGGAAATCGTCGGAGTCGACGTCTCCGCCGGGATGATCGAACAGGCGCGGGCGCGGACCGACGGCATTCCCAACCTGCGGTTCCAAGTCACGGATGGCGCTGATTTGCGGGCATTCGGGGACGACGTCTTCGACCTGATTCTGGCGATCGACAGCTTTCCCTTCCTGGTCCGCGCCGGCGAGGATGTAATGAGAGATCAGCTCGAGGAGTTCGCGCGGCTGCTTCGGCCGGGCGGCGAGCTGCTGGTGTTCAACTGGTCCTATCGTGGCGACGTGGAGGCGGATGTCGCGGACGCGCAACGCCTGGGCGGTGATGCGGGATTCGAGATCCGCCGCGCGGGCGAGCGGCCGTTCCGCATCTGGGACGGCGTCGGCTTCCATCTTGTCCGCCGATGACCCCGCACGAGCATGCCGATCTGTGGTGCCGCGATCCGCGCGCGACGCCGTTTCAGTCGCCCGCCTGGCTGGATGCCTGGTGGACGCATCTGGGCGGCGGCGAGCGGATCGATCTGGAGGCGCGGGACGGAGAGGGTCGGCTGATCGGCGCCTTGCCCGCGTTCATCTGGGCAGACGGGGGGACCCGCAAGCTGGTCCCGGTTGGCGCCGGGCATAGCGATTATCTCGATGCGCTGATTGATCCCGATCAGCGCCCCGCCGCCGTTGCCGGGCTGTGGCGTGCGGCGGAAGCAGAAACGGATCGTTGGGACGAAATCTTCCTGCCCGACCTTCGCGCCGACTCGTCTTTGCTCGGAGCTCTCCCCTCGGGCTGGATGGCGCTGGACGAGGCGTCCGACATCTGCCCGGTGCTAGCATTGCCGGATGACGGCGATCTGATGCGGGCATTGTCCAAGTCGCACCGCCGCAAGGTCGTCCATGATCGCCATCGCGCGGATCGGCTGGGCGGCGTCACCGTCGCATTCGCCCGTCCGGACGAACTGGACGAAGCGCTGGATGCGCTGTTCGCCCTGCACGGTTCGCGCTGGCAGGCGGCGGGCGAGCCGGGCGTGCTGGCCGATTCGCGCGTGCAGGCCTTTCACCGCGCCGCCGCGCCGGCGCTTGCGCAAGCCGGCCTGCTGCGCACGATTTTGGTCCGCCTCGCCGGCCGGATCGTCGCGGTGCTGCACGGTTTCGCCGACCGCAGCCGGGGGTTCAGCTACATCATCGGCATCGATCACGCCGTGCCCGGCCAGAGCTTCGGCACGCTCGCCTTTGCCGCTCTAATCGACGGCGCGGTCGCCGACGGCGCGCGCGAGTTCCACTTCCTGCGCGGCGAGGAGGTTTACAAATACCGCTGGGGCGCCGTGGCGACGACCACGGTGCGGCGGGTGATCAGACGCCCAACCCCGCATCCCTAAGTCGATTGAACACTTCCGCCTGTAATCGGTCCCGCGCTTGCGGTGCGTCCGCCTCCACCCGGGCGGTCAGCTTGGGTTCGGTGCCGGAGGCGCGCAACAGCCACCAGCCGTCGGCGGCGGTGATGCGCAGGCCGTCCGTGCGGTTCACGATAGCGCCTTCCGCTTCCAGCCTCGCCCCGACCCGAGCGAGCACCGCCGCCTTCTCCGCGTCCGGGCAGGCCAGGCGCAGTTCGGGCGTGGCGTAACTCGGCGGCAAACTCTCGCGGAACGCCCGCAGGCTCCCACCGGAACGCGCCACTGCGCGCAACGTGCGCATCGCGACGTAAAGGCCATCGTCTGTGTGGTGCCAGCGATCGCCGAAGAAGATGTGCCCGCTCATCTCGCCGGACATGGGCGAATTCTCAAGCAGCATCCGTTCGCGCACCAGCACATAGCCGGACGGCCCCATCACCGGCCGGCCACCCGCCGCCGCGATGCCGTCGAACAGCGCGTTGCTCGATTTGACATCGGCGACGATTGCGCTGCCGGGCCGATCGCGCAGCACGTCGCGGGCGAGCAGCAGCATCAACTGGTCCGCCCAGACGATCTCCCCCGCCTCGTCGACGGCGCCGACCCGGTCGCCGTCGCCATCGAGCGCGAAGCCGATCGCGCAGCTTTTGCTCCGCACCGTCGCCTGGAGGTCCCGCAGATTGTCCGGCACGGAAGGATCGGGGTGATGGCCGGGGAAGCGGCCATCGACCACCGTGTGCAGCAGATGGTGGGTGCCGCCGAGCCGCTCGGTCAGCCGTTCGACCATTGATCCGGTTGCCCCGCTGCCGCTGTCCCAGGCGATCGGGCCAGGGTCGATCCCCTCCACCTCGGCGGCGAGTGCGGAAAGATATTCTTCGCCTACATCCACTTCCCGCAACGATCCGCCCGGCACTTCGTCCGGCTCGACCTCCCAGAGGCCCGCCAGCGCGGCGCCGTGGACGGGATGGCCGCCGAGAAGCAACTTGAAGCCGTTCTGGTCGGGCGGATTGTGCGAACCAGTCACCATCACCCCGCCCTCCAGCCCAAGCCGGTGGACCGCGAAGGAAACCATCGGGGTCGGCCCAAGCGGCAGCCGATAGACGTGCATCCCACCCGCCAGCAGTCCCTCGACTAATGCCTGCTCCAGCATCGGCGAGCTCAGCCGCCCGTCGCGCGATGTCGCGATCGCGCGACGGCCGCGCGCCCGCGCAAGCCCCGCGAACCGAAGCCCGAGCGCGCGGGCATCGCCCTCGCCGAGCGTTCGCCCGACGGTGCCGCGAAGATCGTAGGTCTTGCGAAGGGCAGGGTTGAGCGGGTGGCGGCCGGGGCGGGGGGCAAGCGAGTTCATGTCGGGCCCGCATTGGATCGGCTCCCTCGCGGTTTCAATCCGGAACGTCCGCCGCCCGGCCCTCGTTTGAGCGGCTTTCCAGCAAAGGACGGGAATGGCTCGGGACGATTCGGGGCAGAAGGTGCGGCATGCCGCGCTTGGGCCGACGGTGGCGCGGTTATGCGAGGCGCTTGGGCATCGCGATGTGATCGCGGTGGCGAGCAACGAGCAGCGGGCGGAAGCGATCGCGCGCGGCGTCGCGGCACTTAGCCCGGCGCTGGTGCTCTGGTGTCCACCGCCGGACACCTTGCCCGGCGATCGCGCGCCCGCATCTGCGGCCGTGGCGGGTCAGAGAAACGCGGCATTGGGGGGACTTCACGATCGCGGCGAGCGCCGCGTCCTGCTGGTGACGGACGCGACTGGCGCGGCGCAGAAGGTCGCGGCCCCGGCGGCTTTCGCGTCGCCGCCGCTCCGCCTGGCGGTGGGTGAGCCGATCGACGGCGAAGCCCTGCAACGCGATCTCGAAGCGATCGGTTATTTCGCGGACGACCGCGTCGACGAAGCGGGCGAGCTGGCGATCCGAGCCGGTACGATCGACATCTTCCCCGCCGATGCCGAGCGGCCGATCCGCATCCACATCGAGGATGGGAGGATTACAGAAATCGCGGTCTACGATGCCGTGTCGCAGCTCGCGACCGGGGAAACCTTGCCCGAAGTCGCGCTTCGCCCGGCGGGCGAGCCGGCGGCCGGCACTGATGCGGTGACCCTGTTCGATCACTTGCCCGGCGCCGCGGTCGCGCTCGATCCCGAAGCGATCGAACGCCGCGACCGCTTCCTCGACCTGGCGGGGGAGGCCGGCAAGGGCGCGCACGCCGCCCTGGCGAGCAACTGGGACCGACCCCTGAAAGGCCGCGAGCGGGTCGACCTGGCCGAACGTGGCGAGGTCGCGGGATCGCGATTCGTCGAAGCGCGCAACCCGGAACGCGCGTTCCTGAAGGCGTTTAACGAGGCGGCGGCTCAAGGCCGTCACATCCTGATCACCGGCGCGCCCCGCGACATTCGCTTCGTCGCCCGGCGAATCGAGCGGCGGACCGGGACGGCCCCAACTCCGGTCAGCGACTGGGCGGAGGTGGCGAAGGCTCCGCCGGGCACCGTGCTGACCGCGACCGCCGAGCTGGAGCGCGGCTGGGGCGAGGACGGCCTGACCGTTATCGCCACCGCCGATATGCTCGGCGCGCGCGCGGCCGACACGCGCCGGTCCGGCACCGTCGATCCGCTTCGCCAGGATATCGTAGACCTCCAGATCGGCGACAAGATCATCCATGAAGATCATGGCATCGCTATCCTGCGCGGATTGGAAGCACTGGTGACCGGCGAGGCCGAGGGCGACGCGATCCGGCTGGAACATGCCGGCGGCGCCCAGCGGCTGGTGCCGGTCGAGGAAGCCGACCTCCTGTGGCGCTACGGCGCGGAAGCCGAGGCGGTCACGCTCGACAGGCTGGACGGAACCAGCTGGCACAAGCGCCGGGCGGAGATCGACCTGGCGATCGCGCAAACCGCCGCGCAGCTGATCGCGCTGGCGCAAGAGCGGGCCGCCCGCTGCGCGCCGGTG
This sequence comes from Allosphingosinicella sp., assembly GCA_036387855.1. Taxonomy (GTDB): domain Bacteria; phylum Pseudomonadota; class Alphaproteobacteria; order Sphingomonadales; family Sphingomonadaceae; genus Allosphingosinicella. The sequence continues at coordinate 21,703 of DASVSZ010000046.1, forward strand.
CTCGACCCGCCGGTGCCGGATTACGAGCGGTTCGCGGCGACCTTTCCGTTCACGGAAACGACCGACCAGGCGCGTGCGATCGAAGCGGCGCGAGCGGACCTTGCGTCCGGCAAACCGATGGACCGGCTGGTGGTCGGCGATGTCGGTTATGGCAAGACGGAGGTGGCGCTTCGGGCCGCCGCCGCCGCCGCTCTGTCCGGCAAGCAGGTTGCCCTGATCGCGCCGACCACCGTGTTGGTGCGCCAGCATCTGGAAAGCTTCCGCAAGCGGTTCGAGCGGTTCGGGATGAAGGTCGCCGGCCTGTCCCGCCTGTCCACGCCGGCGCAGGCACGCGAGACCAAGGCTGGCCTTGCCGACGGCTCGGTCAGGATCGTGATCGGGACCAAGGCGATCACCGGCAAGGGCGTGCGGTTCCGCGATCTCGGCCTCGTGATCATCGACGAGGAGCAGCGCTTCGGCACCGCCGACAAGCGCAAGCTGCGTGAGCTCGGCAGCGACGCTCATGTGCTGACGCTGACGGCGACGCCGATCCCGCGCACCTTGCAGGGCGCTCTGGTGGGGCTGCAGGATCTGTCGCTGATCACCACGCCGCCCGCCCGGCGCCTGCCCACCCGGACCAGTGTCGCCGGCTTCACGCCCGAGCACGTCCGCCTTGCACTGATCCGCGAGCAGCGTCGCGGCGGGCAGAGCTTCGTCGTGGTGCCGCGAATCGAGGACATGGCACCGATGGCGCAGCGGCTCGCCAAGCTCGTCCCGGACCTCGTCATCCGCCACGCGCATGGCAAAATGCCGGCCGCCGAGATCGACGAGGAGATGGTGCGGTTCGCGAGCGGCGACGGCGACGTCCTGCTCGCCACCAACATCATCGAAGCCGGGCTCGACATTCCCCGGGCCAACACGATGCTCATCTGGCGCGCCGACCGGTTCGGGCTGGCTCAATTGCACCAATTGCGCGGCCGGGTCGGGCGTGGGCGGCAGCGCGGCTATCTGCTGCTGCTCACGGAGGAAGGCGCGAAGATCGCACCCGCGACGACCAAGCGGCTGCGGACCATGGAGGCGCTCGACCATCTCGGCGCCGGCTTCGCGATCAGCGCGCGCGACCTCGATCTGCGCGGCGCGGGCGAATTGCTGGGCGAAAGTCAGGCGGGGCATGTCAAGCTGATCGGGCTCGGCCTTTACCAGCGCTTGCTGGAACAGGCGCTGCGCACCGCGCGCGGTGAGCATGTCGACGAATGGACTCCCGAGCTGCACTTCGGTCTCGCGGGGCGGCTGCCGGAAAGCTGGATCCCGGAGGAGGAGATCCGGATCAACCTCTACACACGCATCGCTCGCCTCGCCTCGCCCGGTGAAATGGATGCACTGGCCGAGGAGCTGGAAGACCGGTTCGGCACGTTGCCGGAGCAAGCGCGCGACTTGATCGCGCTGGCGCAAGTGCGACAGCTCGCCCGCGCCGCCCGGATCGCTCGGATCGACGCCGGCCCCGCCGCCATCGCGCTGACGCCGCGCAAGGACTTCGAAGGCGTGGGCGACGGGCTCGAGCGCAAGGGCGATCGGCTGCTCCTGAAGGAACGGCTGGAAGACCCGCGCGAGCGGCTGGATCGGTTGCGGGCGCTGCTGGAGCAACTCGGTCCGGATTGACGGGGACAGGCGTGACGGGGTTGTCACCCCGACTTCGTCAAGCCATTTAGCGCCCATGCTTTCCCAACGGACCCGCTACACGATCAGGGCCTTGCTGCACCTGGCCGATCGCTATGGCGAAGGCCCGGTGCAGCTGACCCAAATCGCCGAAGCGCAGAATATTCCGTCCAAATTCCTGACCGTGATGCTTTCGCAGATGAAGCGCGACGGGCTGGTCGAGACCATGCGCGGGCGGGAAGGCGGCTATTGGCTCGCCCGGCCGCCGCAGCAGATCAGCTATGGCGAGATCGTCCGGCGTACCCGCGGGTCGCTGGGTCTACTGCCCTGCGCCAGCCGCCTGGCCTACGAGCCGTGCGACAATTGCGTAAGCGAGGATCAGTGCCGGCTGCACCGGGTGATGCTGATGGTGCGCGACGAGACGGCCCGCATCCTGGACGGGCTCAGCCTTGCCGATCCGGTGCCGCTCGACACCTTCCCGCTCAGCCCGGAGCCGGAGGCGGAGCTGGAACCGCAGCTTTGAAGCGTCGCCACGTCGTCGTGGTCGGCGGTGGCTTTTCAGGCGTGCTGCTGTCGATCCACCTGCTGGAGCGGGGCGCCTGGGTGACCTTGATCGAACGGGCCGACCGGTTGGCGCGCGGAGTTGCATACAGCACTGCCCATCCCGATCACCTGCTCAATGTCCGAGCATCGGGGATGAGCGCGTTTCCGGACCGGCCGGATCACTTCGCCAATTGGCTCCAGGGCGAGGTCGAGGGGGAGGCCCAAAGCTTCGCCCGGCGCCGGACCTATGGAGCTTATGTCGGAAGCCTGCTCGACGATGCGCGGGTGCAGGCAGGTGAGCGAATGGCGATCGTTCGAGCTGAAGTGCTGAATGTCACGCCGGGCGAGACGGGCGAGATCGTCCAGCTTGCGGGCGGCGCGCGGATCGAGGCGGACGCGGTCGTGCTTGCCTTGGGCAATCTTCCATCGGAAATGCCGCGGGTGATCGCCGCGGCCGGTCTGCCGGACGGCGTATATGAGGACGATCCCTGGTCGCCGAGCGTCGCTGTCGGGCTAGGGCCGGACGACGGCGTGCTGCTGATCGGGACCGGGCTGACCGCGATTGATGCCGCCTTGCTGCTCGACAGCGCCGGCTTCTCCGGACGAATCCTGGCGCTTTCCCGACGCGGGCTGCTGCCCCGCGCGCACGCGGATGCGCCGTTCACCGTGCCGGTCTTGGATGCGGAGCCTGAGCCGCGCTGCACCGCTCTGGCGCGGCTCGTGCGGGTCCGAGCCGAGCAGCTTGGCTGGCGCGCGGCGGTGGATTCGCTGCGGCCGGTCACGCAGTCACTATGGGCGCGCGCGAGCGTCGCCGAGCGCCGCCGTTTCCTGCGTCACCTGCGGCCCTGGTGGGATGTGCACCGCCACCGCATCGCGCCGAGCATCGCCCGCCGTCTCGATGAGATGGTCGCGGCAGGACGCCTCCAACTTGCTGCCGGTCGGATCGTCTCAGTCCATGCCGAAGGCGACGCGGCCGCGCTCCGTTGGCGCGCACGGGGCGAGGCGGGCGAGCAGGCACTCACCGTGCGCCGCATCGTCAACTGCACCGGTCCCCAGGCGGACATCGCCCGCGCGCGCGAGCCGGTGCTGGACGCCTTGATCGCTGCCGGGCGAGTTCGGGCGGATGCCTGCCGCATCGGCATCGATGTCGATGCGCATTGCCGGGCGATCGGAGCCGCTGGCGAGCCCTCCCCATCGCTGCTCGCCGTCGGTCCGATCACCAAGAGCGCGTTCTGGGAAGTCGTGGCGGTGCCGGACATTCGGTCGCAGGTGCGGGACGTCGCGCAGACGCTGGCGGGGCAGCCTGGCCCGCGCTGATCGCGCGGCGAACATGCCGTTCGTCGATCCGGGGCGGGCGTTGGCAGAAAAGAGAGAGGGTTTTCAACGCCCGTGGAGCAGATCGTGCGGCAGGGATGATGCGAACGGGTTTGGCAAAGGCGAGGGCCTTGCCGTCCGCTGGGCGTCCGTCCCTCCGGGCCGAGCCGGCCGCGGGACGAACGGGAGCATCTGATGATCATCGATTTCATCTGGCCGGTTGCCCTGCTGATGGCGACGGCAATCCTGTCTCTCGCGGCGTTGCGGGCATGGCGCGGCTGGCTCGACTTCAAGCGGTTCGAGATCGCCTCGGCGCGGAGCGGCGATCAGCCGGCGATCGATCCGGTCCCCGCTGTGCGGATCGAAATGGCCGACTTGAAGGAACGGCTGCGCAAGCTGGAAGCGATCGCGACCGGCGTCGACCTCTAGCGCCGATCAGTCGAACAGGCTCGACACCGAGCTTTCATCCGCGATCCGGCGGATCGCCTCGGCGAGTAGCGGCGCAATGGTGAGAATCCGGATCTTGTCGCTGGCCGCCGCCGATTCGTAGCAGGCGATCGAATCGGTGATCACCAGTTCGGACAAGGCCGAGGTCTCGACCCGCGCGACCGCTGCGCCGGACAGCACGCCGTGGGTGCAATAAGCCACCACTTGCGCTGCCCCGCCGACATGGAGCGCGGCGGCGGCGTTGCACAGGGTCCCGGCCGAATCGACGATGTCGTCGACCAGGATGCAGAACCGGCCCTCGACATCGCCGATAATGTTCATGACTTCCGATTCGCCCGGGCGCTCGCGGCGTTTGTCGACGATCGCGAGCGGCGCATTGTCCAGCCGCTTGGCCAGCGCGCGGGCGCGGACCACGCCGCCGACATCGGGTGAAACGACGGTAATCGGACGCCCGTCGGATCGCGCCTGGATGTCGGCCGACATAACCGGTGCGCCGTAGAGATTGTCGGTCGGAATATCGAAAAAGCCCTGGATCTGCCCGGCGTGGAGATCGACCGACAGCACCCGGTCGGCACCGGCGACGGTGATCAGATTGGCGACGAGCTTTGCGGAGATGGGCGTGCGCGGCCCGGGTTTGCGGTCCTGCCGGGCATAGCCGAAATAGGGGAGAACCGCCGTGATCCGCTTGGCCGAGGCGCGCTTCAGCGCATCGATGCAGATCAGCAGCTCCATCAGATTGTCGTTGGCGGGGTAAGAGGTGGACTGGACCACGAACACGTCCTCGCCGCGCACATTCTCGTGGATTTCGACGAAAATCTCCTCGTCGGCGAAGCGGCGCACGCTGACTTCGGTGATCGGCAGCTCGAGATAGGAGGCGATCGATTTCACCAAGGGCATGTTGGAGTTGCCCGACATCAATTTCATGGCTTAGCCGCTCCGGAAGAATTGGCGCCGTCTTAAGGCGACCATTGATCAAGGCAAGTGCGAGCAGGTTAGGGGGTCCGACAATCAAAGGCGGTTCCTTACGTCTGGACGCCCTTCATCACGTCCGGCTACAAGTCTGGCCAGATTGGAGACGATCATGCGTCACGTACCCGTCGCGGAGTTCAAGGACAGAGTTTCGGAATATGTTGCCGCGGCGGAAGCGGGGGACGAGATCGTGATTACTCGTCACGGCAAGGCTGCTGCCCGGCTCGTCCCGGTGGAGGATGAGGAAGCGGCGCGGGCTCGGGCCCGAGCTGCCGCCGCCCGGCTTAAGGAGATGCGTGACAAGATGCGGGCGGAGGGGCGAACGGCGACGATCGAGGAGATTATCGCCTGGAAAAACGAAGGCCAAAGGTGAGCGGAATTGTGGTCGACGCATCGGCCGTCGCTCCATTCATGATTGCTGACGAAGCCAAGGATCAATCACCCAAGTTGCTGGATCTGCTGACCGGCGATGGCGTGCGGGTTCCGCATCATTGGCGATTGGAAATGGCCAATCTCGGTCGAAAAGCCGTCCGCCGGGATAGACTGACGCGGGAAGAACTGGACGAAGCGATTACGCTTCTCGCGACGTTCCGGGTCACGATAGATGAGGAAAGCCATCGACATGTTTGGGGGCGAACGCTCGCGCTTGCTTCGGATCATAATCTAACCAGCTACGACGCGGCCTATCTCGAGCTTGCCCTTCGCCGAAGCGCGAAATTGGCAACGCTGGATCGTGCGCTTGGAGCTGCCGCAATCCAGGCCGGCGCGGAGCTGTTCGAACTATGACCATCATTACCCGTTTCGCGCCGGCGCCGACGGGCCGGCTTCATGTCGGCAACATCCGCACCGCGCTGCACAATTTCCTGTGGGCGCGGAAGAATGGCGGGCGTTTCATCCTGCGGCTAGACGATACCGATCGGGAGCGATCAAGCGAGGCGTCAGCGGTCGGCATCCGCGAGGACCTCTCCTGGCTCGGGCTGGTGCCGGACGAGGAGCATCGCCAGTCGGACCGGTTCGATCGATATGAGTCCGCGCTGGAGCGGTTAAAGGCGATCGGGCGGGTCTATCCGGCCTACGAAACCGCGCAGGAACTGGATCTCAAGCGGAAGGTTCAGCTCGGGCGGGGCAAGCCGCCGGTCTACGATCGCGCCGCGCTGGCGCTGGGCGAGCCCGAACGGGAGCGGCTCGAGGCGGAGGGGCGCAGGCCGCATTGGCGGTTCAGGCTCGATCACGGGGCCGCCATCGAATGGACCGACCTGATCCGCGGCGCACAGCATTTCGATCCGTCCCTGCTGTCCGATCCGATCGTGCGGCGCGAGGACGGCAGCTGGCTCTACATGCTGCCGAGCGCGGTCGACGACATCGACATGGGCATTACCCATGTCGTGCGCGGCGAGGACCATGTCGCCAACACCGCTCTGCAGGTGCAGATGTTCGAGGCGCTGGGCGCCGAGCCGCCTGCATTCGCGCATGAAGCGTTGCTGGTCGGCTCGGAAGGCAAGTTTTCCAAACGGCTCGGCTCGCTCGGCGTCGATGGCATGCGCGAGGCGGGCGTGGAGCCGATCGCCTTGCTCGCCAAGCTCGCCCGGATCGGGACCAGCCTGTCGGTCGAGCCGGTAACCGCGATCACGCCGCTGGTCCAGAGTTTCGATTTCGCGACGTTCGGGCGCGCCCCCGCGCGCTTCGACACCGAGGAGCTCGCCGCGCTCAACGCGCGCATCATTCACCAGCTGCCGTTCGAGGCGGTCGCGGGGCGCCTGCCGGTGGGAATGGATGAAGCGGGATGGCAAGCGATCCGCCCCAATTTGTCGAGCGTCGCGCAAGCGGTGGATTTGTGGCACATCGTGCAGGGCCCGATCGACGCTGAAATCGCCGCGGAGGACCGCGCGCTGCTCGCGGCCGCGGCGGAGGAAGCGGAGCGGATCGACTGGTCGGCCGCGCCTTGGCCGCAGCTCGTGGCCGCATTGAAGGCGCGCACCGGCCGTGGCGGCAAGGCTTTGTTCCTGCCGCTGCGTCGCGCGCTGACCGGCCGTGACAGCGGGCCGGAGATGGCCGCCCTGCTGCCGCTGATCGGACGGGAAGAGAGCCTGGCGCGGCTGAGGGCAGGGTCGAGCACCAATTAATTCCTCCTTTCAGAGGGGAGGTGGCGCGCGGAGCGCGACGGAAGGGTGTCAGCATATCCGGAGGGGCTGAGACCCCTCCGCCATCCGCCTTCGCCAATGGCTTCGGCGAACGGTTCCCCCCCTTTCAGGGAGGATCCAGGGCCAACACCGTCGAAATATATCCCAGCCACAAAGGGTATATCATCTCATTCAGAGATGTTGTATCATCTACTTAGCGACCGGCAACAGCTGGCGCGAAAGCAGGAGAGTTGCCATGCCTGAAGGAGGTTTTTTCGAGCAGAAGAGAAGCAGTCCGACCAGCCTGGTCGTGGTGGTCGCGGTTCACGCGGCGGCGATCGCGGCATTGGCGCTGGCCAAGATCGACGTGCAGGACGCGTTTTTTCCCAAGCCGCTCACCGTCAAACACATCCCGCTGACGCCCGATCCGCCGCCCGTCGAGATCGAGCCCATCAAGCAAAGGGTCGAGACCAGGCCCCAGCACGTATCGGTGATCACGCCGCCCAAGCAGGAGGTGGTGACGACGCTCAAGCCCGTCCGGGACTATGATTATCAGGAGCCGATCAAGACGGTTTGGAACGAGGGCAAGATTGCTGAGATCGCCAAGCCCAAGATCGAAGCACTGCCGCCTCCTCCCCCGCCAATCCCGATTCCGGAGCCGGTGCGGACGCAGGCCAAGATCAGGGCCGGCGTCGAACTGCTGCCGCCCTATCCGGCATCCGAGCAACGATCTGGAACGGAGGGCAGCGTCACCGTGCGCCTGATCATCGGCCCCGATGGCCGCGTCAGGTCGGTCGAAAGAGTTCGCGCGGCGAGCGAGGGCTTCTGGCGCGCGACCGAACGCCACGCCCTTCGCGCCTGGCGCTTCTCCCCGGCGACGGTTGACGGCCGTCCGGTGGAAAGCAGCACGGTGATGACCGTCAAGTTCCGCATCGAGGACAGTTGAGGGAAGGCGCGTTGCGTCACTCAGCCTTGTCCCTCTCCCCTGGTGGGAGAGGGTAGGGAGAGGGGGGGCGACCGTGCAGGGGTCGAT